>NZ_JBQFXH010000005.1:0-181261 GCF_056540745.1 Ruegeria sp. AM1 | reverse complement strand
TCCTTGATCATTCCAATGATCTGTTCGTCGCTAAATCTGCGTTTCATAGTCCATCCTTTGCTTGGACGGATTACTAACACCTCAATGGCCTGATTTCAGGGGGCTGGGTCATTTTATATCTACGGTTTTAGAAGACTTAGAATTCATCGAGTCGACTTGGACCGAGCAACCAACTTGTACTATCGCGCGTATTTACGCTTCCGTTTTGCGCCGCCTAGTTGTTGACCGTATGTATGAAGCGGCTTGGACCTTCTTAGGTATGGTTGAGGAACCAAACATACCTGCGGTTGACTTAGATGCATCTATAGCAAGCATAGACCCAAAATACATTCATTATGCCTATGCAGGAGGGGCGCCGACGAAGCCAGCTTACCATCGTAGCTTAGCATTATTTGTTGTTCCAAAAGCTGATTTTTCCGAAGAGCAAAAAGAAGAAAAAATCAAAGAACTAAAGAGCGAGGTAAGACCAAGTCAAAGAAACTTCCCAATCTCAGAGTTTTATTCGTCCTCATCGGTATTGACTGGTTCCGCTCGGGTGAGCCGTGAAGGGATTATTAGATATGTTGCCAACAAACTTGGAGGCGTTCACTGGGACAACCGACGGGGCAAGTGGATCGAACCTATTGGAGGAAGGCATCGATTTCTTGACGAACAGCATACCTATGTAGGTCCGCTATCTGCCCCTCTGTACGAGGTTGTTTCTATTTCCCATGCACTAATATCAAGTGAAGACACCAAAAAATTCATGGACGCAGCAAAAAGAAGGCTTCCATCGGAGAGAAGAGCTTGGGATGAAATTAGCTTCCGCGAGGGGCGGGCAGGTAAGTATGCGACGATGAACTACAAAAAAAACTAACTGCGCTTCCGCCGCTTCACATTCCCACCCCGCTGCCCCGGCCTGCCAGCCGTAGACCGTCCACGCGATTTCACGGCATCTTCCGAGGCTTTCTCGACCGCCCATTGGCGCGCCATGGGGTCGTCGGCGACGGCCAGATCGACCGCTTCCAGACGTTTGATCTCGTCCCGGATGTTGGCGGCCTCTTCGAATTCAAGGTTCTCGGCGGCTTTGCGCATCTGGTCGCGCAACCCGTCCAGATGCGCCTCGAGATTGGCACCGTGCATCGGTTTGTCGATGGTGGCGGTGACGCGGTTCATGTCGACGTCGCCTTCGTAGAGACCGGCCAGAACGTCCTCGACGTTCTTTTTGACGGTCTCGGGCGTGATGCCGTGTTCCTCGTTATAGGCGATCTGTTTGGCGCGGCGGCGGTTGGTTTCGTTCAGCGCGCGCTCCATCGAGCCGGTGATCTTGTCGGCATACATGATCACCCGGCCATCGGCGTTTCGTGCGGCGCGGCCGATGGTTTGCACCAGAGAGGTCTCGGACCGCAGGAAACCCTCTTTGTCGGCGTCCAGAATGGCGACCAGCCCGCATTCGGGGATGTCCAGGCCTTCGCGCAGCAGGTTGATGCCAACCAGCACATCAAACGCCCCCAGCCGCAGGTCGCGCAGGATTTCGATGCGTTCCAGCGTGTCGATATCCGAGTGCATGTAGCGGACTTTGATGCCTTGTTCGTGCAGATATTCGGTCAGGTCCTCGGCCATGCGTTTGGTCAGCGTGGTGACCAGCGTGCGATAGCCATCGGAGGCGACCTTGCGCACCTCGTCCAGCAGGTCGTCCACCTGCATCGACACGGGCCGGATCTCGACCTCAGGGTCCAAGAGGCCGGTGGGGCGGATCACCTGTTCGGTGAAAACGCCGCCGGTTTGTTCGATCTCCCATTTGGCCGGGGTGGCCGAGACGAAGACGGATTGAGGGCGCATGGCATCCCATTCCTCGAACTTGAGGGGGCGGTTATCCATGCAGGACGGCAGGCGGAACCCGTGTTCGGCCAGCGTAAACTTGCGCCGATAGTCGCCCCGGTACATACCGCCGATTTGGGGCACGCTGACATGGGATTCGTCGGCGAAGACAATGGCATTGTCGGGGATGAATTCGAATAGGGTGGGGGGAGGCTCGCCTGGGGCGCGGCCGGTGAGATAGCGCGAGTAGTTCTCGATCCCGTTGCAGACGCCGGTGGCCTCGAGCATTTCCAGATCGAAATTTGTGCGCTGTTCCAGTCGTTGGGCCTCCAGCAGTTTGCCCTCGCCCACCAGTTGGTCGAGCCGGATGCGGAGTTCTTTTTTGATCCCGATGATGGCCTGATTCATTGTGGGTTTCGGCGTCACGTAGTGCGAGTTTGCATAAACCCGCACCTGCTCCATCGAGGTGGCGCGTTCGCCGGTCAGCGGGTCGAACTCGGTGATCTGTTCCAGTTCCTCGCCGAAGAACGAGAACTTCCACGCGCGGTCCTCAAGGTGGGCGGGCCAGATTTCCAGGGAATCACCCCGCACCCGGAACGAGCCGCGCTGAAACGCCTGATCGTTGCGGCGGTATTGCTGGGCAACCAGATCAGACATCACCTGCCGCTGGTCATATTCGCTGCCGACCTTCAGATCCTGCGTCATCGCCCCATAGGTCTCGACCGAACCGATGCCGTAGATACAGGACACCGAAGCGACGATAATCACGTCATCACGCTCCAACAGCGCCCGGGTGGCCGAGTGGCGCATCCTGTCGATCTGTTCGTTGATCTGCGATTCTTTTTCTATGTAGGTGTCCGAGCGCGCCACATAGGCTTCGGGCTGGTAGTAGTCATAATACGACACGAAGTATTCTACCGAGTTCTCGGGGAAGAAGCCTTTGAACTCACCATAAAGCTGAGCGGCCAGCGTCTTGTTGGGGGCCAGGATAATCGCGGGGCGCTGAGTTTCCTCGATGACCTTGGCCATGGTGAAGGTCTTGCCGGTCCCGGTTGCGCCCAGCAGCACCTGATCGCGTTCGCCATCGTTCACGCCCCCGGCAAGCTCCTTGATCGCGGTTGGCTGATCGCCAGCGGGCGCGAATTCGGTATGCATGACGAACTGTTTGCCGCCTTCCAGTTTCAGGCGCGCACGTACGTCTTCGGCAGTCAGTTGGGTCTTGTCAGAATGGGCGTAAGGCATAAACGGGCTCCGGGTCAGGCCCCTACATTTGTTCTTATTTTGTCCAACTGCAAGGGCTGATCCGGTCTGAGGTCCACAGTTTCATGAACAGGCGGGCAGGCCGTATGGCAGCGGGTCCTTGCCCAGCTTTGCCGCAAGCGCCCTGAGGTTGCCATCCAGCACGCGCGTCATCGCCATTTTCATCAGCGTTTGCCCCAGAACCCAGCCGAGGGCGCCGTATTTCACCGTGTAGTCCATGCTCCAGATTACCCGCGCGCGGGCCTCGCCCAGCGGTTCGATGGCAATTGCGGCATGCGCCTCGGTCAGAGGCAGGGCGGACATATCAGAGAGGCGGACGCCATAGCCCCGGTTGGGCTCCCAATACGTGACCTCTTCGACCAGAAAGGTGCCGTTCGCAAAATAGCAGCGGCGCTTTGAGCCGATCCCGTTTGGGCCACGGGTCAGGGCGTCGACGAACGTGACCTGTGGAGCGATTTCGTCAATCTGCATAAAGCGGCTCAGTATGGCCCAGATCGCTTCGGGTCGCGCGTCAATGTCCAGGTGTCTGTGATGGTGGATCATCTGTTTAATCCTTTGGCTGTAATGAGGCTCATTATGAAGAGTGCTGATGACAATTCCTGGCATCAGGCGGCTCGGGCGCGCCGCGACAATTGCCATCTTGTCCCGCGCCGCGCTGTGGCGCATAAACACACTCAGCCAAGTGAGTACGGAGAGGCGACATGCGCGCACGGATTTACCAGCCTTCACGGAATGCGATGACTTCGGGGATGGCCAAAACCCGCAAGTGGGTTCTGGAATACGCCCCCGCGTCGGCGCGCGAGGTTGATCCGCTGATGGGCTGGACCTCGTCATCGGATACGCAGACTCAGGTGCGTCTGAAATTCGACACCAAGGAAGAGGCGCTGGACTATGCCAAAGACAATGGCATCGACGCGCAGGTGAGCGAACCACATAAGCGCAAGCCCAACCTGCGCGCGCGCGGCTATGGCGAGAATTTCGCCACCGATCGGCGCGGCCCCTGGACCCACTGAATGATCGACATCCGTGAGGCCGATCCGGGCGATGAAAAGATTCGCCCGATCATTGAGGCTCATCTTGCCCACAGCTGGGATGCGACGCCTCAAACATCAAATCACACGCTGGATGTCGATGCTTTGCGGGAGCCCGGTCTGCGGTTCTGGGCGTTGTTTGACGGTGATAAGCCTGTAGGCTGCGGCGCGCTCAAGGCGCTGCCGGATGGCACGGCCGAGGTGAAATCGGTTCATATCCTTGCTGCTGCGCGCGGGCGCGGGCTGGCGCGGCAGATGATGGAGTATCTTGCCGATCTGGCGCGGGCCGAGGGGATCGCGGCACTGGTTCTTGAAACCGGTGCGGCGCATCTGTCCGAATATGACGCCGCCCGCAAACTCTATGAGTCTCTGGGGTATTCCTATTGCTATCCGATTTATGGGTATGTGCCAGACCCAAACAGCGCCTTCATGCGCTTGGCCCTTGAACCCGGACGCTAAAAGCAGCAAGAAGAGGCCAGCGGTCCCGTAGCTCAACTGGATAGAGCAGCTGACTTCTAATCAGCAGGTTGAGGGTTCGAGTCCTTCCGGGATCGCCAGTTATCTCTCACATTCCGTTCATGCCTGGAATCTGGTGGCGGCGCGGTTGCGCGGACCGAATCCCAACGTCGTTCAGGTGTCTTTCAAAGGGCTTTGAGGGCGCTCGAATGCTGGAATTCGATTTTGACGTTACGTCGCGAAAATACGCCCGCGATTGAGGAAGTTGACGTAAACGTAAGGTACGTCATGGTTTTTTGACTGGTCGGTAAAAAAATGACGTAAAACCCGGGTTTCTTCCCCCTAACCGTACAGAAAAACTTTCATACATGCGCCGTGTCGCTGCGGATCACCACTCACTTCACAAGATCCTTGAGCCCTTGCACCAGGGTTCGGCTCAGGTCCGCAGCGGCACAAGTTTTGGGAACTCTAGTGTTAAAGGACTCTGAAGATGCAATTCAAATTGTTTCGGAACTGCTTTGATACAGTGCAAGCTGCGCGCCCAACATATGTGGAGGATGCGGATGGCACGGCTTCGGAGGCGAGTGGAAGGTACCCCCTGATCGATCGATCAGAACTGATCGCCCTGTTCAGGACTGTGCTTGAGGAAAAGAAAAATGATCTGCCGGCGGGCGGGCGGCGCAAGGTTTCCGGTGGTGCGGCAGATATCTCAGTCGTCAAAAAATGACAGGCTGAGACGGCGCAGCTGCTTGCACTCCCTTCTTTCAATTCCCGATTTTGCCTTGACCCAGCGGCACCTTCGTTCTGTTTTGCGCCAGGTCATGTTGGAGGCAGAAAACCGGCTCTATCTGAACATCATCACCTGACGCAGGAAGAGATGAGCGGAACTTTTGGTCGATCAGAGGCCGGGCATCCCGTACAGTGTTCTTTGTGGCAGGTTTCACACGGGCTGGGTATTAAGGGTATGAAATATCACAATAAACCATTTGATCAGCTAAAGGTCGGCGACCAGGCAGAGCTGAAGCGCATTTGCACTGAGGATGATTTCTTTGTCTTCGCGTCGAATTCGGGCAATCACAATCCGCTGCATCTGGCCACCGAAGACGGCGATGGTGACATGGTGAACGAGGCGATTGCACCGGCTCTGTTTGTGGGCGCTTTGATTTCAGCGGTGCTGGGCAACATATTACCGGGTGCGGGCACCCTCTATAAGTCGCAGAATTTCGAGTTCGTCGACCGGGCCCATGCGGGGGATGAATTGCTGGCGCGTGTGCGGGTTGCCGAAAAACGGGCGCACCGCGAGGTGGTGATGGAAACCGAAGTGACGCGCCCTGCGGATGACGCGGTCATCGTGACCGGAACCGCCGTGGTGATCGCGCCCGAGAAAGAGCTGTATTTCAGCGAGATCGAGGTACCCGGCCTCGTCGTGCAGCGGCATCGGCATTTCGATGCGCTGCTCGAACGCTCAAAGCCGCTGGCGCCGATTCCGACGGCTGTTGTTGCACCAGAAGAACCCAATTCGCTCGGCGGGGCGCTGTTGGCGGCGCAGGAGACAATCATTGATCCGATTCTCGTGGGTGATCCTGATAAGATTCAGGCCGCAGCGGGCGCTTGCGGTCTGTCACTGCATGGCATCGAGGTTGTTCCCGTTCGAGATCACTTCGACGCGGCGGGCGTTGCGGTGGATCTGGTCGCAGAAGGCCGTGCAGGGGCTTTGATGAAGGGGCATCTGCACACCGATGACCTGCTGCGTGCAGCCCTGCGCAAAGATCGTGGGCTGCGGGCGGGACGGCGGTTCACGCATGTGTTTGTCATGGACGTGCCGGGGCAGCCGCATCCGTTGCTGGTTACCGATGCGGCGATCAATATCGAACCAGACCTGAAGACCAAGATCGACATCACCCAGAATGCCATCGATCTGGCCATTTCCATCGGGATCGAGCGCCCCAAGGCCGGAGTACTGTCTGCGGTCGAAACCGTGAACCCGGCGCTCCGGTCATCTATGGATGCGGCGCTGCTTTCGAAAATGGCTGAGCGGGGTCAGATCAGGGGCGGCCTCGTTGACGGGCCGCTGGCGATGGATAACGCGGTCAGTCTGGCCGCTGCACGCACCAAGGGGATCGTGTCCGAAGTTGCAGGCAGGGCGGATATTTTGGTGGTGCCCAATCTGGATGCGGGCAACATGCTGGCCAAGCAATTGACCTATATCGCACATGCCGAAGGGGCCGGGGTGGTTCTAGGGGCGAAAGTGCCGATCATTCTCAACAGCCGCGCCGATGATGACAAGGCGCGGCTAGCTTCTTGCGCAGTGGCAGCACTGCACGCAGCCCGAATGATGGAGCAGATCTGATGACGCATGTGGTCACGTTGAATTCCGGATCTTCCTCGTTGAAATTCGGGCTATTCACGCTTGAAGGCGGAGACCCAAGGGCGGTCTGTACCGGCGCGGTCGAACGTATCGGGCGCGCGGACGCCCATATCGAGGCGCAGACCATAGACGGTGAGATGCTGATCGATGAGATCTCGGCCGAGATCACCGACCAGCACAGCGCGCTTGACCGGGTGCTCGATTTTGTCACCACTCGCTTTCCCGGCGCGGTGATCTCGGCTGTGGGGCATCGGATCGTACATGGCGGGCCCGACAATGACGGGCCAGTACTGCTGACCCAGGACAACCTGCAGCAGCTTGAACAGTTCTCGCCTTTCGCCCCATTGCATCAGCCTTTCAACATCGCCGGCGTCCGCGCCGCGATGCAACGTTTCCCGGATGCAGCACAGATTGCCTGCTTCGATACCGCGTTTCACCGCAACCACCCTTGGGTCAATGACACCTTTGCGCTGCCGCCCGAGTATTACGACATGGGGGTGCGTCGGTACGGGTTTCATGGGCTGAGCTACAATTACATCTCAGAGCATCTGAGAAAGACCGCACCTCTGTTGCACAGTGGCCGTGTGATCGTGGCGCATCTGGGCAACGGGGCTTCGATGTGTGGCATGATCCGGGGCCGTTCGGTCGGATCCAGCATGGGTTTCTCCGCCTTGGATGGGCTGCCGATGGGCACCCGCTGCGGTCAGCTGGACCCGGGCGTTGTCCTGTATCTGATGGAGCAGAAGGGCATGACTGCGGCCGAGATTACGCAGCTGCTGTATCGGGAATCCGGCTTGCTGGGGATGTCGGGCCTGTCAAATGATATGAAAACGCTGGAAGAGGCCGACACATCGGAAACCCGTAAGGCGATCAACTATTTCAATTTCCGGACCCGGCGCGAGCTGGGGGCGCTTGCGGCGGTTCTGGGCGGGCTGGATGCGATCGTTTTTACCGGCGGCATCGGTGAGCATTCCGCACTGGTGCGCGAGAGGGTTTGCGCAGATATGGGGTGGCTGGGGATCGAGCTGGACCCCGATTCCAATGCAGATAGCGCCCGCATCATTTCGACCCCGCTGTCGCGCGTTCAGGTCATGGTCATTCCAACAAACGAAGAACTGGTGATCGCGCGGGCTGCAAACGCGCTTTGTGCGCCCCTTTCGCCAGAGAATCACGTCGAGGCACTGCCGGATCATCACGAAAAAGTCATCGAAAAAGGCAGGTTTTCCAGGGAGGAGGGGGCCGTAGAGCGGCAAATCATGCACCAAAAATAGCCCTTCTACGGGAATCCCCCAATATCGCGCCGGCTGGTCTCTGGTTATCTTCTTCTTAACGGGTCGAATCTGACCAACCACTTTCCCCGAAGAGGGGCTGGCGCTTACCCCCTCAGCCGGCCCCTCAAAAACCCCCAACAGTCGGTTTGAAGGTTTGAGCACTGGTGCGCTGAGCGCTCGTTCTTAGTGTTTTGCTGATATTGACACAGTGGGCTCTGCCAAAACCCGGGCCACGAGGTCGGGCAATGTGGCGCTGTCGGCATAAGCGACCGTATGGGCGATCTGGGACGCCGGCGATTTTCTGTAACCTTCGGTGAACAGCAGAAACGGCACCTCGGCGCGGGCTGCGGTTTCCGCATCCACCTCGCTGTCGCCCACAAAGAGGGCGGGCCCGGAACAGTTCAGCGCATCAATGGTTGCGTTCAGGTGCGCCGGATCGGGTTTGCGCACCGGCAGGGTGTCACCGCCAAATACGACTTCAAAATACTGCGCCAGATCGAGCGCGTCCAATACGTGGCGCGCCGGGCCTTCGGGTTTGTTGGTGCAGAGCCCCAGGCGGTGCCCCAAACCCTGCAGCTGCGCTAGCGCCTGTGGCACACCGGGATAAGGTTGGGTGAGTTCGGTCGAGGCGTTGGTGTAGTGCTTCAATGTCAGCCCGACCAAATCGTCGTGCCGTTCCAGCGGAATCTCGCAATGCCGCATGGTGCGCTCAACCAATTTGGGCAGACCATTGCCAACGAATCGTTTTAGGGTTGCCTGCGGCACCACGGGATATCCGATGTCCCCAAGCATCCTGTTCACTGATGCGGCAATGTCTGCAAGGCTGTCCACCAGCGTGCCGTCAAGATCAAATAAGATTGCTGCCATCGCGAAATCTCAAGTTTCTATGCCTGTGTCTGCGGCGCAACTTGTTCGAAATCGGCGGGTAATGGCAAGTATTTTAAGAGGTGGAAATTGCACGGTTGACATACCTTACTGTTTTAATCAGATTAAGGATGGAAGCCGCAGCCAGCCCAGATCCAAGGGTCAGCCAGATATTTGATTATGCGAACAGATAAGGCACTTCGCCTCAGCAGCTCTGGAGATGTCCCGATGAACATGCAGACCCCGAACCCCAGCCAATCATACGCAGTTTCGATGTTGCCCGCCCATAAGGCCGAAGATCTGACGAAGGGCGGTAATCTGGCCCATATCGAGCTGGGCGATCAGCTGTACACCTTGCGCATCACTCGCGCGGGCAAACTGATCCTGACGAAATGAGCACGCCGTCATCCCGCGGTGGCGCGGCCGTGGGTCGCCTGTCTGACCTGAGCCCCGTCGAAGCTGGCGCGGTCATGTATCTGCGCCTGTGGGGTGAAGGAGCAAGAGGGCGCGCGGATGCGGCCAGCGATTTCGACATCGCGCTGGGGTCGGATCAGGGACGCTCGGCCATGCTGACGCTGGACCGCTTATGCGCCCTTTGCGCCCATCATGGTCGCCGCCCTTTGATTCGTCATGGTCTGGGTTGTGCCTGTTTGGGCGCAGATGAGAATTGCTTTGCCCAGATGGTGGCAGCTGCGTCCGAGGGCGCGCGCGAGGATGCCATGATGATGGCATCGCTGATCGTCCGACCTGATTTTGCGCCGGCACTTGCTGCGCTGTCCGAAGAACTTGGGCTGCTGCTGCGGCGGATGACCGCTGCGGTGCCCCGACCAACGACCGGGCACAGGCCCCTCTCGGCTGTGTTACACTGACAGGCAGAGCAGCGCTCCCGGCTGGCATAGCCGGGAGCTTTTTTGTCAGCAGCACCCGCAGCCGGCATGGTGATGATCATGATCGCAGCCGTGTGCAGGTGCAGGCGCGTAGTCACCAACTTCGGTCAGAATTGCGCGCAAGGCCCACAGGATCATATCGACATCCTCTGCCTCGATGGTCAGGGGCGGGCGGATTTTCAGGATGTTATCCGCGGGCCCTTCGCTGCCGATAAGAATGCGATGATCACGCATCCGGTTCTTGACATACTGACAGATTTCCGAGCCTTCCGACCCGTCGGGATTGATCAATTCAACCCCCAGAAACAACCCCATGCCCCGGACGTCGCCGACACAGCGGAACTCGGTTTCGATAAGGCGCAACCCGTCCAGAAGACGCGCGCCCATTGCGCGGGCGTTGTCCTGCAGGCCCTCGTCATCGACGATATCCAGAACCTCTTTGCCGACACGGCAGGACAGGGTCGAGCCGCCAAAGGTCGAGAAGAACTCGATCCCATTGTCAAAACTGTTGGCAATGGCGCGGGTGGTGATCACAACACCCAGCGGGTGGCCGTTGCCGATCGGTTTGCCCAGCACCAGGACATCGGGCACCGCGCCCTGATGCTCGAAGCCGAAATAGTACGCGCCCAAACGGCCCAGACCGGTTTGGACCTCGTCTGCGATGCAGACACCTCCGGCGGCCCGGACCTTTTCGTAAACAGCGGAAAGGTAGCCTTTGGGCGGGATGATCTGCCCACCGACCGAGGGGAAGGTTTCGGCGATGAACCCCGCAAGCCCGTGGCCCTTTTCCGTCAAAGCGGCAATTGCCGGATCAACCAGATCGGCGAATTTGGCAGCGCGGTTGGGGTCATCCCGTCTGAATGCGCCGCGATAGTCATCTGCGACCGCGACCAGTTCGAGCCAGTCGGCCTGCCCCACGCCACCGGGTTTGTTGAACTTGTAGGCAGAAATTGCCACTGCGGCGTTGGTGTTCCCGTGATAGCCATGATCCGGCGTCACAATGCCCGTTGCCCCGGTATGAGCGCGCGCCAGCCGCAGCGCCAGCTCATTCGCCTCAGAGCCGGAATTGACGAAATAGCAGACCTCGAGCGTATCGGGCAGTTTCGACAGGATCTTATCGGCAAAGGTGGTTTGCGCCGGGTGCAGGTAACGGGTGTTGGAATTCATCCGGTGCAGCTGGTCTGCGGCCACGGCCTGAATGCGTGGATGGGCGTGGCCAACATGGGGGACGTTGTTATAGGCGTCCAGATAGGGACGCCCCCATTCGTCAAACAGATGATGCCGCCAGCCCCGAACCAGCATGACCGGATCGTCATAGGTCAGCGACAGGTTGCCGCCAAACCGTGCCAGCCGGTCCCGCAGGACCGCCCGTTTGTCCGTGGGACGGTAAAACACCTTCTCGTCCGGCAGGTTCAGAAGCGCCGCCGGGTTCGGGCAGACCGCATGCCAGAGGAACATCTCATCAGGATCACCAACGCCCGGCCAGTCGGCCTGCATCCCTGCGGTGGTCAGCGCCAGTTGGAAATGCACATGCGGTGCCCAACCTCCGTTCTGGCTGGCGTCTCCCAGACGTGCAAAAGCAGCGCCCTGTGCGACCGGATCACCGGGGTGCAGCCGGTCGCAAATCTCGGGGTCTAGATGACCGTAGAGCGTATAGAACGGGTCACCTTCGGGCGTTTCGTGATGCAGGATCACCACGCCGCCGTAGTCCAGATGGGTATCGCGGTTTTCGACAATCTCGACCCGGCCACTCATCGGCGCATGCAGAACCGTGCCAGCGGGGGCAAAGACATCTACGGCCAGATGAACGGTCCTGCGGTCCGAAGCCTTCCACGGCCCCTTGCGGAAACCGGGTTCAGCATAGATCAGGCGCGGCTCGTTATAGTACCCCAGCCAGAAGCCCTCGCCGAACTCTTCGCCCACCCGTGCGGCTTCTTCCAACGGCATGTGGAACGGGTTTTGCGGCCAGAGAGAGTTTTCAACCGACAGAGAGCCCATCGGGGCTTCATTCAGATCGGTACCAAACATCTGCGCAAACTGCCCGCGATGTTCCGAGAGATAAGTCTGAATGCGCGCGGCCCCGTCCGTCACTGGCAGGCCGCAGGCCGCCCGCAGGCGCGCCGGCATCAGGCCACCGTTGACCGAGCTATCCTCAAGGAATCGCCATGCCGGGGCCTGGCTGATGGTGACATAGGGGTCATCGGGGTTTTTCGCCGCCATCAGGGTCGAATTCACGACCGAGACCGCCAGCCGCATCCGCAGCAGCGGCCAGATCAGGTCAATTTCCTCGGGCCGTAGGCGATTGGCGGCGTGATAGCCGCGCACCAATGCGGCCAGAGCCTGTTCGGGCGTTGGATGATCTAGCACGATATAGGCGCCCGCAATCGCAAGGTCGCAGATGCGCGGTGCGGCGCAGATGTCGCCCAGATCTATCAGGCCGGAAATGCTCTGCCGTTGACCCGGATCCCCATCCACGAGGATGTTGTAGTCGTTGACGTCGTTGTGGATCGCCTGTTTTGGAAGCGCGCCCAGCTGGGCAGTGACGGCTTCAAAACCTTCGGTGATCTCTTGCAGCAAGGCCCGTCTGCCCGGATCGGCAATGATATCCAGCTTGTCGCCGATCCATTGCGCCTGTGTCAGGTCCCATTTGAATTCGGGGCGGTGCAGGCCCGGATCGCTGAACCCTTCCAGCGCGCGGTCGGTTGCGCCCAAAACGCGCCCCAGCTTGAGGATCAGGTCTTCGATCTTGGGGGCGGCCTCGGCATAGCAGCGCCCCGGCAACCGTTCGAGCAGCCAGACAAGCCGGGGTTCCCCGGCTGCGTCCTCGATCTCAGCCAGCAGGCTGCCGTTCAGATCGGCAAGCACCTTGGGAAACGGCAGTCCGGGTGCCTCTGCGGCGATATGTTCAAGCGCTTTGATCTGCAGGTCCACCAGCCCGGCATCGCAGCCTGCGCGCATCACCTTCAGCACATAGTCCTGGCCATTGGTCGCTTGCGCCAGAAAGTTGAGGTCATATTCGCCATCCAGTCGCGACAGCTTTGCCTCAAAGCCCCAATGCGTGCGCAGGGCCTGTGTCCAAAACTCGGTCATGTCACCCCTCCGTTGATGCGCGCCCTAGTCCAGCGCGCGCAGCCGTTTGATCAGCGACGAGGTGTCCCAGCGCCCGCCACCCAGTTTCTGCACGTCCTTGTAAAACTGATCGACCAGCGCGGTGACGGGCAGGGATGCGCCGTTTTCGTTAGCCTCCTGTAGGCAGATGCCCAAATCCTTGCGCATCCAGTCCACCGCAAACCCGTGGTCGAAATGATCGTCCAGCATGGTTTCATAGCGGTTGGCCATCTGCCAACTGCCCGCCGCGCCCTGACTGATCACATCCACCACTGCTTTGCCGTCGAGACCTGCCTTTTCGGCAAAATGCAGCGCTTCGCTGAGGCCCTGAACCACACCTGCGATGGCGATCTGGTTGCACATCTTGGTCATCTGGCCCGCGCCGCTGTCGCCGATGCGGCGGCAGATTTTCGAATAGACCTGCATCACCGGTTCGGCCTTGTCATAGGCGGCCAGATCGCCGCCGCACATGATGGACAGGACGCCATTCTCGGCCCCCGCCTGACCGCCCGAAATCGGGGCATCGACGAACGAGATGCCTTGCGCGTTTGCTGCCGCGTATAGTTCGCGCGTTACCTGTGCCGAAACGGTGGTGTGATCAACAAAGACCGCCCCGTCGGACATGCTTGCAAATGCACCGCCCTCGCCCGTGCAGACCATGCGCAGATCGTCATCATTGCCGACGCAGGCCATGACAAATTCTGCGCCCTGCGCGGCCTGTTCGGGGGTTGTTGCCATTGCGCCGCCATGCTGTTCGACCCAGGCTTCGGCCTTGGCCGTAGTGCGGTTATAGACGGTCACGTCATGCCCCGCAGCCTGCAGATGCCCGGCCATGGGATAACCCATGACGCCCAGGCCAAGGAATGCAACTTTTGCCATTTCGTGATCCTCTTGCTTGTCCGGCCCGTCACCTTTGCGGCTTTGCGCACCGGTATGGTCAGAAGAGACAAAGCAAAGCTGCGCCTAAAGGGCAACCCCGCAGCGCGCGCTACGGGCCATCCTGTGCAGGGGGGGGGTGGCTTGCGCCGATGTATCAATTAAGTTTCGCGAGTGCCTGCTTCGGCTACTCATTCCAGGCCTGCAGCCGGGCCAACTGCTGCCCCAACGCATTCAGAACCCCAACGGTCTGCCGCGCTACTACACATAGTGCCAGCCGGTCTCTGACACGTTCGATTGGTAAAACACGTCCCGCATTTGAATACAGGTTTTCTCGGCGCCGTCGATCTGGTGCCCCTGTCGCGGACCGCCGTCGATGAAGTTGGCATAGGGCGCAGCTGATCTCATCCGATCCTGATGCGCCCGAACCGCGGGGGTAAAGGTCAGTTCATATTAGGCGAACGGCATGTTGAACCTTTCAGGTCAGAGACACGGCCAGAAGCGCTACGGTCAGAAGGAAGGGGATGTATTGAGACGAGAAGGGTCTGGAACGGTTTCGCATGGGCAGCTCTTTGGGTGTACTGATCGGTAAACTTTGATTAGAACATGTACCGATCTGTAAACCTTTTCAAGTCAAAATTCTTCGAGCTTCCTTGGTGAGTAAGGCTTCTGTCGTAGAGATGCTTTAAAATAAGGGGTTTTGGAGGAGGTCATTGCAAATCACAGTCGTTGATAATATGTACTGATCAGTACACGCAGGAGGCATGCGATGCGGCCAAATAAACGGGATGAGCTGGTGCGCAAAGCGCTGCAAGTCTTTTGCCGCGATGGATTCCATGCCACGGGAATGGACAAGCTGGTGGCGGAAACCGGAGTATCCAAAACCTCAATGTATAAGCATTTCCGCACCAAAGAAGAGCTGATACTGGCCGCTTTGCGGCTGAGGGATGAAAACTTTCGCAACTGGTTCCTGCGCCGGACCGAAGAACTTGCGGACGCACCCGCCGATCAGCTGATCGCGTGTTTTGACGCTCTTGAAGATTGGTTTCAGCAGGACGATTTTCGCGGCTGCACCTTCGTCAAGGCGGGGGCTGAGTATCAGGACGGGGATCATCCCATCCATGCGCAAGCGGCCGAGCATAAACGCGTTATGCTCGAACATTTTACCGAGCTTGCGCGCAGGGCAGGGGTCGCTGATCCCAAGAAATTGGCCTGCCAGCTGTCGCTACTGACAGAAGGGGCGATTGTTGCCGCTGTTTTGCTGAAAAAGCGCGATGCGGCGCAAGAGGCGAAAGAAGCAGCGCAGGTGTTGCTGGAAAAGGCGCTCTCGTAAGACCGGATGGCTACGTGCCGATGTGCAGGGCGGTTCAGCGGTGTGAACGTTTTTTCGCCGATTTTTCAGGAAAGTGATAAACCCATCCCGTAAACGAGGCTACGGGAAGGACGTGGATCGCATGATTGCCTATGTGACTGTTGGGGTCGACGATATCGAGCGCGCCGAGCGGTTTTATTCGGCGGTGCTGTTGGCGCTTGGCTACCAGTTGGAAAGATATCACGGCGACCTGAGCTATGCGTTGCCGGCAAAGCCGGGTCAGACAGCCCTTATGCCCGAGTTCTACGTCAAATCGCCTTTTGACGGAGCGGCGGCCACGGCCGGAAACGGAACCATGGTGGCCTTTCAGGCGCGAAATCAGCAGCAGGTTCGCGATCTGCACGCCGCGGCACTTGCCGCAGGAGGGTCTGACGAAGGCCCGCCGGGCTTTCGCGCGTCATATGGTCCGCGGTTCTATGTCTGCTATCTGCGTGACCCTCAGGGCAACAAGATTGCGGTGTTCTCGAGCGACCCGAACGAGCCAGGGCGCGATGGATAACGTCGGATCAGGATCGCGTGCATTGTCTGACGGGTGTCGTGCGCCCTCGGCGGCCCCCCTGACAACGTTGCGTAGTGTTGAAACAGGACGCTGCGTCACCCGGATTGGATGGACGCGCACGCGGCGATAACCTGTTGCTATCTCAAGACGGGGAGTTGCAGATGCCGCTTTTTTCCAAGACCGCTGCCTGGGTCACAGAGGAGCACAAGATGTTTGCCGAGATGGCAGGCCGGTTCATGGAGGATGAGCTGGTCCCGAATGTCGAGCGTTGGGCTGGAAACGGAATTGTTGACCGTGACTTCTGGCGCAAGGCGGGCGCGGCGGGTCTGATGGCTGGTTCGACTGACGAAAGCTATGGCGGCGTTGGCGGCGGAGTGGGGTTCGATGCGGTCACGCTCTATGAACAATCCTCGCGCGGTGATGTCGGGTGGGGGTACGGTATTCAGTCCATTGTGATCCACTATATCACCGCCTATGGCAGCGAAGACCAAAAACAGCGATGGCTGCCCAAACTCGCCTCGGGCGAGATGGTCGGTGCCTTGGCGATGACTGAACCCGGGACTGGGTCCGATGTGCAGGCGATCAAGACGTCGGCGCTCAGGCATGGCAATTCCTACCGGCTGAACGGGTCAAAGATTTTCATTACTAACGGGCAGTCGGCTGATCTGGTGATCGTAGCTGCCAAAACTGACAAGGCACTGGGTGCAAAAGGGGTGTCGCTGATCGCGGTCGAGACTGGTGACGCTGCAGGGTTCCGCCGGGGGCGCCCTCTCGAAAAGCTCGGGATGAAGGGCAATGATACGGCCGAGCTGTTCTTTGAAGACGTCGCCGTGCCAATGACAAATCTGCTGGGTCCGGAAGAGGGGCAGGGGTTTTATCAGTTGATGAAGCAGCTGCCCTGGGAGCGGCTGACCATCGGGATCATGGCGTTGGGCGCGATTGACTTCGCCATTTCCGAGACAGTGAAATATGTGCAGGAGCGCAAGGCGTTCGGGCAGCGCGTCATGGACTTTCAGAACACGCGTTTCAAGCTGGCGGAATGCAAGACCAAAGCCGAAGTCCTGCGCAGTTTTGTCAATGATTGTATCGCCAGGCTTGAGATGGGTGAGCTGGATGCGGCCACCGCATCGATGGTCAAATACTGGGGGTCAGAGGTGCAGAACGAGGTTATGCATGAATGCCTGCAGTTGTTTGGCGGCTACGGGTTCATGACCGAATACCCGATCGCCCGCCTCTATGCGGATGCGCGGGTGCAAATGATCTATGGCGGTACAAATGAGGTGATGAAGGAACTGATCGCCCGTTCGCTGGACGTTTGAGCGGCAAGCAGAGCTCTCCCGCCCTTCGTCATCATTCCTGTCGGAATGCCTCCTCACGTTGGGCCGGGCAGGCGCGGGCGCAGGACGCAAGGCCGAAGGCCGCGCAGCTTGTCGACCGCGCCTTTTATGAGCCGTTTTCCGTACCGTTGCAGCGGGTCGGGATGCCTGCCATCTTGGACCCATATGCAGGTGACCCGTTGGCGGAGAGAACGATGGCAGTCTCGAAAAAAGATCAGATTTGCGCTTTGCTCAAGAGCATCGAAACCGGCGATCCCGGGGCTGTCTCGGTTGTTAACGAAGTCAGATACATCCAGCATAACCCGCAAACGCAGGAAGGCAGCGAGGGGCTGGCCGTTCTGTTCAAACGTCTGTCCGAAACCGCGCCGCGTGTGAATATTGTCCGTGCCTTTGAGGACGGCGACTATGTCTTTGCACATACCGAATACGATTTCTCGCGCCGCAATATCGGGTTCGAGGTGTTTCGGTTCGAAAACGGTCAGGCGGTTGAGCATTGGGACAACATTCAGCCCCGGCAGGGGCCGAACCCGTCGGGGCATTCCATGGTCGATGGGGTGACCGCAGCGGATCCGACTGCGCCGACCGAGGACAACCGCGCCTTTGTCTCCGCCTTTGTCCAAGATGTGTTGATCGGCGCTGATATCGATCAGATTGTCGCCCACCTCGATCCCGGAGCGTTTATCGAACACAACCCTCGTTTTGGCGACGACATCGCTCAGCTACAAACCGCCCTGACCCCGGATGACGCCGGGCGGCGTGCGGTCGACTATCGTCATCTGCACCGGGTGCTCGCCGAGGGGGATTTTGTTCTAACTGTGTGCGAGGGTTACTTCGAAGGCGTCCACACCTCCTTTTACGATCTCTTCCGTGTTGCCGATGGTCTGATCGCCGAGCGTTGGGATACCCTTGAAAAGATCGCGCCGCGCAGTGAGTGGAAGAACGACAACGGCAAGTTCTGAGACACCGCGCCCGCTGCGCTATGGATCGGGGGCTTCGGGCAGCTGCCCTTCAAGCCACCGCAGGAAGGATTTCAGCGGCTCGGACGCGGCCCGTCGATGCGGCCAGACCAGGAAATAGTCACCGAGGCTTACGGGCGGTCCGTCCCAGGCCAGCACAAGACGGCCGCTCTGCAGATCGTCGGCCACCAGATAGCTCGGGATCAATGCCACCCCAAGCCCGTGCGCGGTGGCCGGGATCATGGTCGAAAACTGGTCGAACAGCATTCCGCGCGTTCCGCCGGTGGGCTGACCCTGGGCTGCGAACCAACGCTCCCACGCATCGGGTCGCGTATCCAGGTGGAGCAGGGGGGCCGTTTGCAGCCAGTCTGCTCGCTCAGCCTCAGGCGGCAGCAATCCGGGAGCGCAGACCGGCAGAACTTCTTCGCGCATCAGGGGCAGATAGTTTACTCTGGCCCAGTTGCGTCGCCCAAAGTGAATGGCCGCGTCAAAAGAACCGGTCTCGAAATCATACGGCCTGAGCCGCGTGTTCAGGTTTACTGTCACCTCTGGATGTCGGCGGGCAAAATCCTGCAGTCTCGGGGCCAGCCAGTGCATGCCAAAAGCCGGCAGGATCGATAGATTCAGCACGCCGCCGGTTGGATTGGCCGTCAGTTTCAGCGAGGCCTGCGCCAGGTGCTGCAGGGCTGACCGGATAACGGATACATATTCCCGCGCGGCGGGCGTAAGCTGCAGGCGCATCTGGCTGCGCTGGATCAGCGTAACGCCCAGCTGCTCTTCCATCGTCTTGAGTTGGCGGCTGATTGCGCTTTGCGTCAGCGACAATTCTTCGGCCGCAGCCGAGGCGCTGCCCAGCCGGTCCACAGCCTCCAGCGCCAGCAGGGATGAGATGGTGGGCAGAAACCGGCGCGGCGCAATCATATGACAAATCCTCATACCTTTTGACTGCAATATCACTGGCATTCTGCCTTTGCCAGCGGGATAGATGGGGTGGGCCATCCAAAAGGCGGAGCATGTGTCATGACCCTACAGACCAGTCCGGGCGCGCTGGAGTGCGCCCAACGGCTTGACGGTATCGACCTGTCCGAGATCGTGCAGATTTCGGAACGTGCGGCGCGTTTGCGGGCGCAGGGTGCAGACATTGTAGCCCTCAGCACAGGTGAGCCGGATTTTCCAACGCCTGCACATGTGGTCGCAGCCGCACATCGCGCCGCGCTTGAGGGGCAGACCCGCTATCCGGCCACCGCCGGGACCTCGGCGCTGCGGGCTGCTATCGCGGCGCAAGCCGGGGCCGAACCTGCCAATGTGATTGTGTCAACAGGGGCAAAGCAGGTGTTGTCGGCGGCTTTCATGGCAACGCTCAACCCCGGCGACGAGGTTATCACTGCCGCGCCATTCTGGACCAGCTATGCCGATATGGTAAAGCTGGCAGGCGGGGTGCCGGTCGTGCTGGACTGTCCCGCCGAACAGGATTTCAAGCTGACGCCCGCACAGCTTGAGGCTGCCATCACACCCCGCACACGCTGGCTGTTGCTCAACACGCCGTCGAACCCAACCGGCGCGATCTATTCCAAAGATGAACTGCAGGCGCTCGGTCGGGTGCTGGAAAAACACCCCCGCGTCTGGGTGATATCGGATGAGATATACCAGCATCTCGCGTATGTGCCGTTTACCTCTCTGGTTCAGGCGGTGCCAGCGCTGGTCAATCGCGCGCTGATCGTGAACGGGGTGTCCAAGGCGTATTCGATGACCGGCTGGCGGATCGGCTGGGGTATCGGCCCGGCTGAGTTGATCAAGGCCATGGTGGCCGTGCAAGGCCAAATCACATCCGGCGCGTGTTCCATCGCGCAGGCCGCCGCGCTTGAAGCCATCACCGGGCCGCAGGACCTGCTGGCCGAGCGCCTGACCGAGCTGCGCACCCGTCGCGATCTGGTTGTGGATGGGCTGAACGCAGCCGGGCTTTGCTGCGCGGTGCCCGACGGGGCTTTTTATGCCTTTCCAAAGACCCCGGAAAAGATGCCGGTTGACCACGAATTCTGCCACTACCTGCTCGAAGAGGCGGGCGTGGCGCTGGTGCCGGGCCGCGCCTTCGGGATGCCCGGTCATCTACGCCTGTCCTTCGCCTATGCGACCAGCAGCCTGACCGAAGGGCTTGCCCGCATCACCCGCGCTGTTGCGGCAATCTAAAGTCAGAACCAAACAAAAGGCCCTGCCATGGACCGCGCCCAGATCGTTCACGAGAATTTCCTGACCCGCGTTGCAGATGGCGCGCTTCCCGACGGTGCGCCACCTGTGCCGGGCCTGCGCAATGACGAGGCCGTGTCGCTGTATCAGGCGCAGGTGCTCAGCCGGGCGCTGGATCGCACCAGCCGTGCCATGCAGAAGGCGGGGCAGGGGTTCTATACCATCGGCTCATCCGGGCACGAGGGCATGGCCGCAGTCGCCCACGCTCTGCGCCCGACCGATATCGCCTTTCTGCACTATCGCGATGCGGCCTTTCAGATCGCCCGCGCCGAGCAGGTGCCGGGGCAGCAGATTGCCTGGGATATGCTGCTCAGCTTTGCCTGCTCGAAAGAGGATCCAACTTCGGGCGGGCGGCACAAGGTGCTGGGGTCGAAGGCGTTGATGATCCCGCCACAGACCTCGACCATTGCCAGCCATCTGCCCAAGGCGATTGGGGCCGCCTACAGTCTGGGTGCGGCGCGGCGGCATGATCCCGAACATCGCACCCTGCCGGCCGACGGGATCGCCATGTGTTCGTTTGGGGATGCATCCGCGAACCATTCGACGGCGCAGGGCGCGATCAACACGGCGGGCTGGACCAGCGTGCAGTCGACGCCGCTGCCTTTGCTTTTTGTCTGCGAAGACAATGGCATCGGTATCTCGGTGAAAACGCCCAAAGGCTGGATCCAGGCTTCGATGGAGCATCGCCCAGGCATCAAATATTTTCAGGCCAACGGGCTGGATATTTTTGAGACCTTCGCGGTTGCGAAAGAGGCCGCAGACTATGTCCGCAAACGGCGCAAGCCTGCATTCCTGCACCTGAAAACCGTGCGCCTTTATGGGCATGCGGGAGCGGATGTGCCGACCACCTATCTCAGCAAATCTGAGGTTGAAGGCGACGAGGCCAACGACCCGCTTTTGCATACTGTGCGCCTGCTGGATCAGGCCGGGGCGTTGTCGCCGGATCAGGCGCTGCGGATTTACACCGACACCTGTGCTCGGACAGATCGGATCGCGGCCGAGGCGGCGACCCGTCCGCATCTGGCCAATGCCGCCGAGGTCGCGGCCAGCCTGATCCCGCCCAAACGTGCCTGCAAACCCACCAACGGCCCCAGTGCCGAGGCGCGCGCCGGTGCGTTCGGGGGCGACATGCGCGCAATGGATGACCCGCAGCCTATGAGCCGCCTGATCAATTGGGCGCTGACCGATCTGATGCTGGAACATTCCGAACTTGTCTGCATGGGCGAGGATGTGGGCCGCAAGGGCGGTGTCTATGGCGTTACGCAAAAGCTGCAACAACGCTTTGGCCCGGACCGGGTGATCGATACGCTTTTGGACGAACAATCCATTCTGGGGCTGGCTATTGGCATGGGCCATAACGGCTTTGTTCCGATCCCGGAAATCCAGTTTCTCGCCTATCTCCACAATGCCGAAGATCAGATCCGGGGCGAGGCCGCAACGCTGCCGTTTTTTTCGAACGGCCAGTTCACCAACCCGATGGTGCTGCGCATTGCCGGGCTTGGCTATCAGAAAGGATTCGGCGGGCATTTCCACAATGATAACTCACTGGCCGTGTTGCGGGACATTCCGGGCATTATCATCGCCTGCCCGTCGACCGGGGCAGATGCCGCCCGGATGATGCGTGAATGCGTGCGTCTGGCGCGCGAGGAACAGCGTCTTGTGGTGTTCCTTGAGCCTATCGCCCTTTACCCCATGCGCGATCTGCATGCCGCGCAGGATGCGGGCTGGATGACTAGCTATCCCTCGCCAGATCAAAAGATCGCGCTGGGCGAGGTCGGTGTGCAGGGCAAAGGCACTGATCTGGCCATCGTCACCTATGGCAACGGGCACTATATGTCGCACCAGGCCCTGCCCGAGCTTGAGGCTGCGGGTGTGCGCACCCGTATCATCGACCTGCGCTGGCTGGCTCCTCTGCCTGCTGAGGCACTGCTGAAGGCGACCAAAGGCTGCAAGAACGTGCTGATCGTCGACGAATGCCGCCAGACCGGCAGCCAGTCCGAGGGGCTTATGACCTTCTTCAAGGAGAACAACAGCAAAACGCACACCGCGCGCGTTGCCGCCGAAGACTGCTTTATCGCAACCGGCCCTGCCTATGCCGCGCCACTGCCCTCGAAAGACGGTATTGTCGCCGCCGCCTTGTCTTTGACCGGAGCCAAAAAATGACCCGCACTGCCGTCGTGATCTGCCCCGGTCGGGGGACTTATAACAAGCCGGAACTGGGGTATCTGCACCGCCACCATGCGGACCGGTCAGACCTGTTCCGCGCGTTCGATGCCCAGCGGACCGCGATGGGCCAGGAAACTGTGAGTAAGCTGGACGGGGCCGGGCGGTTCTCGGTCTCGAAATATTCACGCGGGGATGTTGCGTCGCCGCTGATCTATGCGGGCTCTCTCGCGGATGCGCAGGCGCTGGCTGATGATATCGAGGTGGTGGCCGTCACTGGCAACTCGATGGGATGGTACATCGCGCTGGCCGCCGCAGGGGCGGTGAGCGCCGAAAACGGCTTTCGCGTCGTTAACACCATGGGCACGCTGATGCAGCAGCATTTGATTGGCGGGCAACTGGTTTATCCCTTCATGGAGGAGGCATGGCAGAACGATCCCGCGCGCAAGGCAGACTTGCTGGCCGATGTGGCCCGCATCGACGCGATGGACGGGCACGATCTGGCGTTGTCCATTGATCTGGGGGGCATGCTGGTTCTGGCAGGGAACGAAGAGGGGCTGGGCGCGTTTGAGGTCTCGCAGCCGGTGCTGCAGGACCGGTTCCCAATGCGGTTGGCCAATCACGCCGCCTTTCACACGGGCCTGCAGGCCCCTGTCGCCGCCCAAGGGCGTGCGCAGCTGGGCTCGGACCTGTTCGGCCAGCCGGACCGCCCGCTGATCGACGGGCGCGGCAAAATCTGGTGGCCCGGAGCAACGGATGCCGCCGCCTTGCGGGACTATACGCTGGGTCATCAGGTGACCGAGACGTATGATTTTACCCACGCCATACAGACCGCTGCGCGAGAGTTTGCGCCTGACCTATTTATCGTGACCGGCCCGGGGGCTACGCTGGGCGGCGCGGTCGCGCAATCGCTGGTGCTGGCGCAGTGGCGCGGGATGACCGACAAGGCCTCATTCATGGCGCGGCAACGGGATCAGCCGCTGCTGATCGCCATGGGGCGCGACGATCAAAGAGCGCTTGCAACCGGCTGAGACCGGGCTAATGATCCGAAAAATTGAACAGAGGTCCATGGTGCAGAACCCCGATCACAGCCTTTGGCAGACTACCAGCTGCGAACGCGTCGAAACGGAGCGGCTGAGCGGGGATGTGACGATGGATCTGGCGATCATCGGCGGCGGCTATACCGGCTGTTCGGCTGCTCTGCACGCGGCGCAGGCGGGGGCCTCGGTCTGCCTGCTTGAGGCCAAGACTATTGGCCACGGCGGATCGGGTCGCAACGTTGGGCTGGTGAATGCGGGGTTGTGGTTGCCCCCCGATGAGATTTGCCACCATCTGGGTCGCGACGCGGGGACCCGTCTGATCGATCTGCTGGCCGCGGCCCCTTCGGATGTTTTCCGCCTGATTGACGAACATAAGATCGAGTGCGAGCCGACCCGGAACGGAACCTTGCATTGCGCCCATTCAGCCGCGGGTCTGCGGGACCTTCACAAACGGCAGGCTCAGTTGCGCGCCTTAGGCGCACCTGTTGAGGTGCTGTCTGCCGACGCCACGCGCCAGCGCACGGGCAGCTCAGCGTTTCATGGAGCGTTGCTGGACCTGCGCGCCGGGACGATACAGCCTTTGGCCTATGTGCATGGGTTGGCGCGCGCGGCACGCGCTGCCGGGGCACAGGTCTGCGAGCAGAGCCCGGTGCAGTCGATGCACCACCACAATGGCTTATGGATTCTGACCACGCCTGGCGGGACCGTGCGTGCAGGCAAGGTTCTGCAGGCCACCAACGCCTATCATGCGGGTCTGCCCGAGACCGCGCCCGCCTATGTGCCGGTGTACTACTTTCAATACGCCACAGGCCCCCTGTCCGACAATCTGCGCGCTGGTATCCTGCCTGCTGGCGAAGGGTGTTGGGACACCGGTCTGATCATGACCTCATTCCGCACGGATCAGAGCGGGCGTTTGATCATCGGAGGGATGGGCGATCTGGGGCGTCCGGGGCGCTTGACCCATACTGCATGGGTGCGGCGCAAACTGGCGGAACTCTACCCGCAGCTGTCTGACCAGCCGTTGGTCGAAGGGTGGCACGGGCGGATTGCAATGACCTCGGACCATATTCCTAAGATCACCGACCTTGGCCCCGGTGCCCTGTCGGCACATGGATTTTCCGGTCGCGGCATCGGGCCCGGAACGGTGTTCGGGCGGCAAATGGCGGCCAGCCTGTTGCAGGACGACCCGTCGCTGCTGCCGGTGCCGGCTGGCCCAACCTATCGCGAGCGCTGGGCTGGCCTGCGCCGCGTCTATTTCGAAACCGGCGCGGCGCTGACCCATCTTATTAGGGCACGGCGCTGAGCGATCAGACCGATCGCGTGATGCCACCGTCCACGCGGATATTCTGACCGGTGATGTAACCGCCGCCGTCCGAGGCCAGCATGGCAACGACCGAGGCGATCTCGTCATAGCTGCGCCCATAACGCCCCATCGGGATGCGTGCGCGGAACTCTTCCTTCTCGGGCAGGCTGTCAATGAAACCGGGCAGAACGTTGTTCATGCGGATGTTGTCGGCGGCGTATTTGTCCGAGAACAGCTTGGTAAAGGCCGCAAGCCCTGCGCGGAACACGCCAGATGTCGGGAAGACTGAGTCAGGCTCGAAGGCGGCAAAGGTTGAGATGTTGATGATGGCACCGCCACCCTGCGCCTGCATGATCGGCGTGACCAGCCGGGTGGGGCGCACGGCGTTCAGGAAATAGACCTCCATGCCCTGATGCCAGTCCTCATCGCTGAGCTCCAGCACGGGCGCGCGGGGGCCGTGACCGGCGGAATTGACCAGCACATCAACGCGACCCCAATGCGCCATCGCTGCATCCACCAGTTTCTGCAGGTCGTCCGTCGACTGGTTCGAGCCGGTGACACCAACCCCGCCAAGCTCCTGCGCCAGCGCTTCGCCCTTGCCCGATGAGGACAGGATGCCAACCTTGAAGCCATCCGCAGCCAGACGCCGCGCTGCATCCGCGCCCATTCCGCTGCCGCCTGCAGTAATCAGCGCAACTTTTTCAGCCATGATCTCTCTCCGTTTTGATCTGCACTCAAGATGTGCCTGACGAAGAGGTTTGACCAATCAGTTCTGCTGCTACTATGCTGTAGAAAATCTACTGTGTGATCCCATGACTGCTCTGCCCCCGCTGAACGCGCTGCGCGCATTCGAAGCCTCTGCACGTCACTTGAATTTTCGCCTCGCCGCGCAAGAGCTTGGCGTAACTCAGGGGGCCGTGGCCCAGCAGGTCAGAGGGCTTGAGGCGCGGTTGGGACAGATGTTATTCGATCGCCTGCCGCGCGGGTTGCGCCTGACAGACGCGGGCCGCCGTCTTCAACCGCCTTTGCGCCGGGCGTTTCATTTGATCGAAGAAGCTGTTGAGGACCTATCGGGTGAACGCAAGATCGCGATTTCAGTGCCGCCCAGTTTCGCCTCGAAATGGCTGGTGCCGCGGCTCAACGACTTTACGGCGAAACATCCCGATATCTCGGTGCAGGTTGATGCCCGGGAACAGCTGGCCGACTTTCGGAACGACGGCATCGATCTGGCGGTGCGGCAAAGCCGGGCACGCTTTGCGCCCGATGTTGATGCGCGTCCGCTCTTTGGGTCCGAATTCATCGTTGTCTGCAGCCCTGAACTGGCCGCGCTGATCTCGACGCCTGCAGATCTGCTGCAACATGTCTTGCTCAGCGATTCTCATGGGCTCTGGCCGCTGTTCCTCGAACGTGCAGGTGTGACGGGCAAACCGCGCATGATGAGCTTTAACCAGACGGGCCTCGCCATTGACGCCGCGATTGCGGGACAGGGGATTGCGCTGGCCAGTTTGCCGCTTGTCTCGGCCGAACTGGCCTCGGGACAGTTGGTGCAGCCTCTGACCGAAGCCTTGCGGGACGGTCTGGGGTTCTTTGTTGTGACCCCCAAGAAGCCGCGCCAGCCGGCCTTGGTGGCGCTGATGCGCGACTGGCTTATCTCTCAGGCCTGAAGCTGGGTCGCGACGGCTTCGATCCGGCGGCGCAGCCAGCGATGTGCCGGGTCATTGGACGAGCGTTGGTGCCAGACCATGTAGATTGACACCGTGTCGCAGGCAAAGGGCAGGGGCGCGCAATCCAGCGTGGATAACGGGCCCTCTTTCATCAGCGCGGTATCGGTCGAGATCAGGTCGCTGCCTTTCACAAAAGACGGGATCGCGTTGAAATGCGGAAGCGTCACGGTGGCGGGCCTGATACGGGTCTGATCCACACCTCGCATCACCGCGCGGGCATTGCGGCCCTCGGCAAACCGCACCTCGACATGTTCAGTATCGCAGTACGACGCCCAGCTGTCAGGCGGGTCACGTCGGTCTGCGTCGTAGTAGATCATCAACGGGCTGGTGATCAGGTGCTTTTGGAAAATGTCCGGCCCGTCGGGTGGCAACGGGGTCAGCATCAACTGGCACCGGTCGCTGCGCAAAAGGTCGGGGTCGGGCACGCCTGACGGAATGAAACTCAGCCGCAGGCGCACGCCTTCGGCCCGTGCGCGACGCAGCAGGTCTGGAAAGATCAGCTCGCGCGGCATGTCGTTTGCGGCGATCTGAACCTCGATATCTTCGGCCTGCGGATCGAATGGCCGCTCTTCGGTCAGCGCGCGCAGGCCATCCAGAACCTTCTGCACCGGCTCTTTCAGCGACAGGGCGCGCTCGGTTGGGGTCAGCCCTTGCCCGGATCGCACAAACAGTGGGTCCCCCAACACCTGCCGCAGCTTGGCCAATGTGTGGCTGGTCGCGGATTGCGTGACCCCCAGGCGGTCAGCGGCTTTCGAGACCGAGCTTTCCTCGAGAATGGTCAGAAAGATGCGCAGGACCTTGCCGTCCAGCTCAGTAAAATCGATTTTGTTCATACCATGTATGACTATTCATGAATGGTTTTGCTGTCCACCGCCCTGTAGAGGACGAAGACCTGCAGGAGGCGCATATGGGAATCCGTTTTTTCTCGGACAAGAACCGACCCGTTCACATGGGGGGCTATCCGCTTGAGCGGCTGGCGCGGCAGGCCGCACTGCCGGATTTGTCTGCGATAGCGCCGATGAGGCTGCTCAGCTTTCACCGGCCCGAGCGCCCGTACAGCATCGTCAATGCGATGGGAGAGTTTCAGGCGATGATGGATGCGATCCGGGATGGGTTCGTAAACCCGTCGGTCGCCGGGATTCCCGCGGACCCGGAAGAGCGGGCCAATCATCTGAAAGCGTTTGGATATTTCAACGACGCCTCGATGATCGGATGTGGCCCGCTGGTGCCTGAGGCGCTGTTGGATACGCCAAGGCGGAACCCGGATATCGACCGGCTGGCCCATGCACTGCGGACCCGGCAGACCAAAACGCTGGCGTCGGGCATCGATCTGATTATGGCCGATCTCAAGGAAAGCATGGAGGCGACACCGGGCTCGATTGCCGGGCATCGCCACGCGATTGTGTTCCTCTATGAACACCACCGTGACCCCAAACCGGACGAGCCGGGCGCAGACTGGATCATCGACGCGCAGGATCACCGCGCCTGCCTGCTGGCAACCGAGAATGCGGTGGTGCTGGCGAATTATATCCGTCTGTTGGGCTATGACGCGCGCGCCCATACCGCGACAACGTCCGAGGTTGATCTGAACAAACTTGCCGTCGCCGCGGGGTTGGTCTCGGTCGAAGATGGCACGTTGGTGGCGCCATGGCTGGGGCGGCGTTTTGGTCTGGCTGCGGTGACGACAGAGATGGAGATTGCGCACGATCAGCCACTGGCTCCGATGGATCAGCAACCATGGTTCAAGACCCAAGGCCCGGCGTGGTGGCTGGGCGCGGGGTTTTCAAAAAACGCTCTGAACCGCGATCCGTTTGCCAATCGGCAGTACCAAGACGGGGCACATCCGTTCGAGAAACTGCGTCGTGTCGAAAAGCCGACGACCTATATTGATGAGGCCAACGTGGCCCGTGTGCCCAAACGGGCAGACATGTTTGCCCGCGCCCAGTTTGGTGACATGGGCAAGGCGCTGCAAGACGGCGCAAAGGGCGGAAAATACGTCCGTAAATCCGCCCCAAGCTCGGCGCAGCGGCGGGCATTGGGGGCGTTTGTCCTGCTGCAGGACGGCGAAAGTGCCGACGTGCCCAGGCCCACAGATGCCGACCGCAATGCCGCCAATGTCAAAGCGGCCAGCTATTTTCTGGGCGTCGATGCGGTCGGGCTCAGCCGGTGCCCGGACTGGGCCTGGTATTCCCATGACGCCACCGGGGCCGAGATTGAACCGCCTCATGATCAGGCCATCAGCATGATCATCGATCAGGGGTATGAGACCATGGAGGGCGCATCCGGTGATGACTGGATCAGCGTCGCCCAGTCTATGCGCGCCTATTTGCGGTTTTCGCTGCTGGGTGGGGTGATCGCCCAGCAAATCCGCAACCTTGGCTATAAGGCCCGCGCGCACACCGTGATGGATGGCGAGGTGCTGCAACCGCCACTCCTGTTGCTCAGTGGGCTGGGCGAGGTGTCACGCATCGGTGAGGTGATCCTGAATCCCTATCTGGGTCCGCGCCTGAAATCGGGTGCGGTGACCACCGACATGCCGATGGCCCATGACAAGCCCATCGATTTCGGCCTGCAGACGTTTTGCGAAAGCTGCAACAAATGCGCGCGCGAATGCCCGTCGGGCGCGATCACAGCCGGGCCGAAACTGATGTTCAACGGCTATGAAATCTGGAAATCCGACAGCCAGAAATGCGCCACTTACCGGATCACCACCGAAGGCGGCGCAATGTGTGGCCGGTGCATGAAAACCTGCCCCTGGAACCTCGAAGGTATCTTCAAGGAACGCCCATTCCGCTGGGCTGCGATGAATATCCCGTCGGCGGCGCCAGCGTTGGCACGGCTCGACGATGCCGTCGGCAACGGGGGCCTGAACGACACCAAGAAATGGTGGTGGGATATCGAGTTGCAGCAGGATGGGGCCTACCGTCCCTCGACCCGCCCGTTGAATCGTCGCGACCTGCAAACCGATCTGGGCCTGCGATACGAGGACCAGACGCTGGCGGTCTACCCGGCCCATTTGGCACCCCATCCGTGGCCTTATCCCTTTGCTATGGACCGCGAGGCAGGCATTGCCGCGTATGAGGCCATGGTCGGGGCCGAGGAATACAAGGCCCGCGTTGCCGCCGGGGATATGTCGGTCATCCACCGCTATCAGATGGCCGGTGATGCGCCGGTGATGCGGGTCGCGTTGACCAAGGTCGACAAGATGACGGCGGATGTGACCAAGTGTGAGTTTGCGTCGCTCGACGGCGCGCCGTTGCCCAAGTGGACCGCAGGCGCGCATCTGGACGTGCTGGTCGCGCCGGAATTCCTGCGCCAGTATTCGATGTCGGGCGACCCGTCTGACCGCAGCACCTATCAGATCGGTGTCCTGCGCGAGGATGAGGGGCGCGGCGGCTCGGCCCTATTGCACCGTATCTTTCACGAGGGGCGCAAGGTTTTCATCTCGAAACCCATCAACCATTTCGACCTTGAGGAGAGTGCGACAAAGACATTCCTGATGGGCGGCGGCATCGGGATCACCCCGATGATCGCCTTTGCCCATCGTTTGCATGCGCTGGGCAGGGACTTCGAACTGCATTACTCTGCCAGCACCCGCAACGGGGCAGGATATGTTCAGGACCTCGCCGCGATGCCATGGGCGGATCGCGTACATTACCATTTCTCAGATGAAGGCACCCGCGCCGATCTGGACGCGCTGCTATCGGGTTATCAGGACGGCTGGCATGTCTACACCTGCGGACCCGACCGGTACATGGAGGGTGTCCTGCACGCCGCCGAGGCACAGGGCTTTCCAGAGGACGCGCGGCATCTGGAGTATTTCTCGGTTCCTGAACAGCCAGAGTATGAAAACCATGCCTTTACACTCAAACTGGCGCGCTCAGACCGCGAGTTGGTGGTGCCCGCTGACAAAGACGCGGCGCAGGTGCTGAACGAGGCCGGTATTCATGTGGATGTGAAATGCGCCGATGGCATCTGCGGGGTCTGCAAATGCGGCGTGATATCGGGGGATGTCGAGCACCGCGATTTTGTTCTGTCCAACAAGCAGCGCGCTGGCGCGATGATCTTATGCCAAAGCCGCGCCGCCGAGCCTGACGGTGTGATCGAGATCGATCTTTAGCGCCGCGTCAGTTGTCGCCAGACAGCGACAGAAGTTAGTTGCATATCAGCCTGTTGCCGCCGATCACGTGTGAGCGCGAGGGGGTCAAATGCTCAGGGGATATCGGTTCGAATGAGTTGAGCGGCGGCAACAGGTTGGGGGCGTTTGCTGAGGACTGAACTGACAACAGATAAGAAACGGTCAACTTTTGGATTCTGTGCATGTGCCGTGATCCTCGAAGAGCTCTGACCCTTTTGCGGAAAGCTCATATGTCATCTTTGGAAAATGTAGGGCAAGCGTCCAAACGTCCGTGCCGTCAATGTGCAAAAAGGTCAGGCCGTCCAGCCCAAGCAGAACGGTCGCATCTCCAGTCGCTTTGTGAAAGACGACACTCCCCTTGTCACTTTCTATAGGGCGCTGGGCAATGACTTCCTGACCATCAACATCCGATACACATGTAAAGATTTGTTGTTCTTCAGCTATAGCGAAGTTGGCCGCCACAACGAAAGCGGCGGTGAAGATGGTTGTTTTCATTTCGTGTATTCCGATTCAATTCTCAGATAGATCAAGATGCGCGGCGCGCGGGGAGTGTAGGCCTAGTGATAGGCTCAACTTTGTGTTCACACTTAACGTTGTGCAGTTCGACAACGACCGCTGTTGATCGTTTTGTGCGGTCTTTTTGCTCGGCCTCTGCAGGGTTATCGCAATCTCCGGGAATGCAGATCTGAACTTTTTTTCCGCGAAACGGTTTTGTGAGAAAAGACCACATGCTCATTTTTTGTTTGTCCCGATCAGTTCTTAAAGTGCTGCGGCTAAAGACAGGGGCAATATGGCTAAAACTAGGAATAAATCTTTGTTTGTTACCCGACTTACGGCCCAATTGTGACGACAGAGGTCACTCGCAAAACTAAACGATTGTTTTGTTGCAAAATTTTTGTGCACATTGAGAACTCGATTTTAGCTGGTAACGTAACGTCAGTATGAGACGTGGCGTCTCATTAGTTTGAGAATATGGGCTGCGGCGCTGTCTTTTCTCGAGGCTGACGTTGGATTTTACTTCAACTCTCACGTTCTTGTGTCTTTGATCCGCTTCGTAAGTCTTCAAAGAAAATGCCAATTGTTGGCTAAGCTTCTCAAGAAACGACATCCCGAAGTAAGGAATAGGTCGTTCCCGCCATGGACGCGGGCAAAAGGCTGCACTAACGTCCATGCGAACCCCAGTGAAACCTGCTCAACAGGCGCGAGGTAACCTCATGAACTATCACAGCCCTGCCAGCTTTGCCGAAGCTTCGGCGCTGGCAGTCGACGCAACGGGTATCACCCGATTTCTGGCCGGCGGGACCGATGTATTGGTGCAGTTGCGCTCGGATCTGGTGACGCCCGATACGCTGATCGACATCAAGAAGATCGACGGCGTCAGCGACATCACCCGCAAGGACGATGGCAGCTGGACGCTGGGCGTCGCCGTGACTGGGGCCGAAATGACCGAGCATCCGGATCTCAGCCGCGACTGGCCCGGTGTGGTCGAGGCGATGGACCTGATTGGCTCGACGCAAGTGCAGGGCCGCGCGACGCTGACCGGCAACCTGTGCAATGGCTCGCCTGCGGCGGATTCCGTCCCGGCCATGATTGCCGCCGGGGTAACGGTGACGGTGACCGGCCCCAATCGCACGCGTGACGTTGCGGTCGAAGATATTCCGGTTGGACCCGGCAAAACCTCACTGACAAAGGGAGAGCTGATCTCGGCCATCAATATCCCGGCCCGGGGTGAGAATGGCGGGGATGCCTATTTGCGCTTCATCCCGCGCACCGAAATGGACATCGCCGTGGTCGGCGCAGGTGTGAACCTGCGCCTGGATGGCGACACGATCACCGAGGCGCGTGTCTCGTTGGGGGCAGTAGCCCCGACCGTGCTGCTGGTCGAAGACGCAGCCCGCGCCATCATCGGCACCACGCTGGATGATGCCGCGCTGGAGGCGTTGGCCACTGCGGCCTCGGCCGCCTGCAGCCCGATCGACGACAAACGCGGTACCATTGCGTTCCGCACCGAAGTTGCGGGCGTACTGGCAAAGCGTGCCGCCAAAATCGCCTATGCCCGCGCGAAGGGAGAATAAGCCATGAGCAAGTTCCATGTATCCACCACAGTGAACGGCGACGCTGTCGAATATCTATGCGACCCGCGCGAAACCCTGCTGGACTGTCTGCGTGACAAGCTGAACCTGACCGGCGCCAAAGAGGGATGCGGTACCGGCGATTGCGGGGCCTGTTCGGTGACCGTTGATGGCCGTCTGGTCTGTTCCTGCCTGATGCTGGGGGTTGAGGCCGAAGGTAAGCAGATCGAAACCGTCGAAGGGATTGCTGATGGGGACATCTTACACCCCTTGCAGAAAAACTTCATCGAACATGCGGCCCTGCAATGCGGCGTCTGCACCCCCGGCGTTCTGGTTGCTGCCAAATCGTTGCTTGAGAAGAACCCAAGCCCGACCGAGGAAGAGGCGCGCTATTGGCTCGCGGGAAACCTCTGTCGCTGCACCGGGTATGACAAAATCATTCGCGCCGTGATGGATACGGCGGCTGAACTGCGGGAGGCTTCGTAATGGCGCTTGATGATCGCAAATCCGGTTTCAAATTTGTTGGCACGCGGCCCGACCGGCCCGATGGTCTGGACAAGGTCACAGGTCGCGCCAAATTCGGGGCCGATGCCTATGCGCCCGGCATGTTGCACGGCGCCATCCTGCGCTCGCCCCATGCCCATGCGCGGATCGTGAAGATCGACACCTCCAGGGCCGAGGCGCTGAAGGATGTCAAAGCTGTCGTCACCCGCGCCGATTTCGCCGAGGTGCCGTTCAAACCCGGTCTCGAGGGTGAATTCTGGAACGTGCTGGAAAACGTCATGGCGGGCGAAAAAGCGCTCTATGACGGGCATGCGGTGGCTGCCGTGGCCGCCACATCCGCACTGGCCGCGCGCGATGCGCTCAAGTTGATTGAGGTCGAGTACGAGATTTTGCCCCACGTCACCGATGTGGACAAGGCCATGGCCCCTGACGCGCCGGTGATCCGCGAAGGGGCTGCGGATTATTCCGTCCCCGAAGGCCTGCATCCCAACGTCGTGCGCTATCACGAAAGCGGCCATGGCGATGTCGAGGCGGGCTTTGCCGAGGCTGATCTGGTGGTTGAGGACAGCTTTGTCACCGAGGCGACCCATCAGGGCTATATCGAGCCTCATGCCTGCCTTGCCACGCTGGGCGGTGACGGCAAGGGCGAGCTGTGGTGTACCACCCAGGGCCACTGGATTGCGCAAAAGACCTGTGCCGCACTCTTGGGGATTGAAACCGCGCAGCTGCGCGTGACAGCATCCGAAATCGGCGGCGGTTTTGGTGGCAAGACAACCGTGTTCATCGAACCGGTTGCGCTGGCGCTGAGCCGCAAGGCCAATCGTCCGGTCAAGATCGTCATGAGCCGGTCCGAAGTGTTCCGCGCCACCGGCCCGACCTCATCGGCATCTATGGATATCAAGATCGGCATGAAAAAAGACGGCACCATCACTGCCGCGCAGGGCATCTTTCGCCTGCAGGGGGGCGCTTTTCCCGGTGCGCCGGGTGATATGACCGCGATGTGTGCCTTTGCCCCTTATAACCTGACCAATGTGCGACAGGTCGGCTATGACGTGATCGCCAACCGCCCAAAACAGGCCGCCTATCGCGCGCCAGGCGCCCCGATGGGGGCGTTTGCGGTAGAATCTGTGCTGGATGAGCTGTGCAACCGGCTGGAGCTCGACCCCGTCGATGTACGCCTTAAAAACGCTGCGCATGAGGGGACCAAAGCCAGTTATGGCCCGACCTATGAGCAGATCGGTCTGGTTGAAACGCTTGAAGCCGCCAAGGCGCATCCGCATTACTTGGCCCCGCTGAAACCGGGCCAGGGACGGGGCATTTCCTGTGGCTTCTGGTTCAATCACGGTGGCGAAACCTCAGTCTCGCTAGCGTTGTCCGAAGACGGGTCGGCCCAGCTAATGGTCGGTACGCCCGATATCGGCGGCTCGCGCGCGTCGATGGCGCTGATGGCGGCAGAGGTTTTGGGCATTCCATACGAGAACATCCGGGTGACCGTCGCCGATACCGCGACCTTGGGTTACAACGATGTCTCTCATGGCAGCCGCGTGACCTATGCCAGCGGGCTGGCGACGATCAAGGCCGCCAAACATGCGGTCGAGAAGCTCTGCGAACGCGCTGCGGCCAAATGGGGCATCCCGGTTGATGCGGTGAAATGGGAAAACGGCTGCGCGGTGCCCTCGGGCCCCAATGCAGGCGATTTCGACCCGATGCCGCTGGCCGACATCACCGTCAATATGGGCGCAACCGGAGGCCCGATCTCGGGCCATTTCGAGGCCACCCCCGAAGGTGCAGGTGTGTCCTTTGGCACTCATATCGTTGACGCCGAGGTCGATCCTGAAACCGGCAAAACCAGCGTCACCCGCTATACGGTCATTCAGGACGCCGGCAAGGCGATCCACCCGGCCTATGTCGAGGGACAGTATCAGGGCGGTGCCGCACAAGGTATCGGCTGGGCGTTGAACGAGGAATACATCTATGGTGAGGATGGCCGCCTTAAGAACTCGATCTTCCTCGACTATCGCATCCCGGTCGCCAGCGATTTGCCGATGATCGATACGGTGATTGTCGAAGTGCCCAACCCCGGCCACCCGTTTGGTGTGCGTGGTGTGGGCGAAACCGGCATCGTGCCACCCCTCGCTGCCATCGCCAACGCGGTCTCGAACGCGGCGGGTGTCCGCATGCGGCAACTGCCCATGTCTCCGCCGCGCATCCTGGCGGCGCTTAAGGACAATGGTTGAGGTCCACCTCTGGTCCGGCCTCCGATCTTTGACCGGGGACAAGCAGGTGGTTGCGGTCGAGGCTGAAACAACGGGCGACGTGCTGCGTGCCTTAGTCGCCGCATACCCGCAGCTGCAGGCCCCGATTGACGCAGGTGTCTCTGTTGCGGTCAACGGGCGTATCATTGCCAGCGGCCTGTCAGAACCGATCCCGCCAGGGGCCGAGGTGTATCTGATGCAACGTCTGCGAGGTGGGTGATCGGGTTGCGCTTGACCAAGGCGGGGGAGAGCTGATTTCAGTAGTCTTGGCGTGCGAAACCGCTCTCACCCCTAATCCCGCCGAAATACCCCCTCGTTAAAAACTCACCAGCAAACAACTCGGCGGGGTTGTTCATGTATGCATTGCAATAAGGGCATAAGTATTACGAGAACTTGTCATATATTTGAGCGTTTCTTAAAGCAAGTATGACGGTTTCACGGGTTGGATAGGTGATCCCGAACGCCATTTCAGGGTGTTTGATTTCGGGTCAACGCGTTGTTCCGCAATGTAATCTCGGTCTTGATATGGCCGAATGAGACGTGTTTTCTGTCGTGTCTCCGGGCGCGCAGCGAGATAGAAAGCATGCCTTATTCTACCAGTCAAAACACCACGGTCCTTGCGTCCGCGATTCATCGGAGCAGAGCGCACCGGAACGGTTCAGGTCAATTTGCGGACGCGCCCTACGATGTCACCTCTGTTGTGGTATTGTTTAGCGTTTTCAATCTCTTGACTCGGCCCAAAAGGGGCGTGTGCATACACGCCCCTGGGGTGTTCAGATTCTGGCTCTTTCGAAGGCCGCCCAGGCGGTCTCGAAGGTGTCAAAGTCAAACCCGGGCGCACGGGCGGCGTCCAGGATAATGCGTTCTGTGGACAGCAGTTTCTGGATCGCGGCCTCCAGCTGGTCGATGACATCCTCGGGAATGACCAGCGCGCCATGGCGGTCGGCGTGAATCAGGTCGCCGGGATGAACTGTGAGGCCAAAAACAGACACCTGCGTATCGATCTCGCGGATGTGGACGAACCCGTGGCTGGGGCCAACAGAACCGGCCACAACGGGGAATCCCTCGGGCAGGTCCCCGAGATCGCGCATGACCCCGTTGGTCACCACACCCGATACGCCAAGCCCTTTGTGGACTGAAGTGTTGATCTCGCCCCAATAGGCACCAATGCAATCCGGATAGTCCATATCCTCGATCACGGTGACACAGGGACCGGGGGCGTCGGCCATGTATTTGTAGTAGGCCATGCGCCGGGCCTTGATGACGTCAGGCGATTCAGTCGGCGGGTTGACGGCCGCGATTTTGGCGGTGCGGGCATAGCCGACAATCGCGGGCTCGTGCGGGGCGGAACACAGCATGGTGCCGCGCGTAAATCTGTCAAACCCGCGCTTGCCGTGCGCCACTTCGATAGCGTTGCAAACCGTGGGTGTGTCAACCTTGCGAAGCAAGGACAAAAGGGATGGTGTCATGTGTCCTCCAGCCAGCGGATCAGGGCCGCGGTGGTTTCATTTGGTTTTTCCAGCGTCGGCAGATGGCCGGCGCCTTCTATGATCTCAAGCGTGCTGTTGGGCAGAAGGTCATGCATCAACTGATGCCTCTCGACCGGGCACAACACGTCTTCGCGCCCGCATAGGACCAGCGCTTTGCCGTCAAAACCCTGCAGGGTCGCGCGCTGGTCGGGGCGGTTCATCAGCGCGACGGACTGATTGATGAAAACCTCCGTGCCGATATCCGTGGCCATCGCCATGCACAGGTCCAGAATGGCCCCATGGCGCGGTCCGTCGGCCAGATAGTTGGGCTTCATCTCGTCCCGCATCACCTGCCTCAGACGTCCTGCGCGCGCCGCCGCCATCTGAGGCCCGCGCCGGTCTTTCACCTCGGGCTTTTCGGCCAGCGGATTTGTGTCAAGCAGCGCCAGCCGCGAGATGCGTTCGGGGGCCTGACGCACCACCTCCATCGCGACAATGCCGCCCATCGACAGGCCCGCCAGAGCAAAGCGGGGCGGGGCGTTGTCCAGAATATCTGCCGCCATGTCCTGAACGCTGTCGTGGTAGCACAGCGGAAAGGTTGAGACAGGCATCCTGCACGACAATGCTTCGATTTGGGGCCCAAAGAGGCGGGCATCGCACATCATGCCCGGCAAGAAGATCAGGGGCGTCATGCAGAGACCAACCTTGCCCCCTCAGACAGCGCGGCCAGTTTGGCATACGCAATCTGCGGATCGACGGCGCCAAAGCCTGCAAAGGTGCCAAAGCCGCAATCGCTGCCGGCGATCACCCGGTCGGTGCCGACGATCCCGGCAAACCGTTCGATCCGTTGGGCCACAAGGTCACGATGCTCGATGAAGTTGGTGGTGGTATCGACGACACCGGGGATCAGGACCTTGTCGTCGGGAATCTCGGCTTTGCGATCACGGAACACCGTCCATTCATGAGCATGGCGCGGGTTCGATGTTTCAAAAAGCACATAGCGGGATTTGGTCGCCATCAAAGTCGAAAACACCTTGTCCATGGCAATGTCACAGCAATGCGGACCCTCATAGTTGCCCCAGCAGATATGTACCCGGACGCGGTCCTGCGGCACGTTTTCCAGCGCATGGTTCAACGCCTCGACATGCATGTCGGCGATCTTGACGAACGCGTCGTCCGACAGGTCCGTGAACAGCATATGACGCGATAGCGCCAGGTCGGGGCAATCCAGCTGCAGATCCAGCCCCGCCGCCACGATGGTTTCGTATTCCTGCTTCATGGCGTCGGCCAGCGCGGCCAGATAAGCCTCACGCGTGGAATAGAAATCGTTCTGCAGAAACAGGGAAATCACACCCGGCGATGCAGCGTTCATAAACCCCCGCTCTGCCCCATGTTGTGCCATTGCGGTCTTGAGGTTGGCGATGTCCTTTTCCAGCTCACCCTGACCTTTGGACCGCACCTCTCCGGTACACATCGGCCTTGCATATTGAGGGGTTCCGCCGCCGCTGGCCAGACGTTCGAGAAAGCTGGGAAACATCTTCAGATCGGCGGGCGCGTTGCGTGGGCTGTCGCCCGAAAACCCGGTGTATCGGTCCTTGACATAGGTGGCATAAGAAATCTTCGAGGTCTCGCCATCGCTGACGATATCGACCCCGGCGTCGACCTGTTTGCGCACCGTCTCGGACACGGCATCGGTCATGCAGGCGTCAGCGGCGGCGGCATCATAGGGCTCGCCATTCTCACGGGCGAAAATGAAATCCACAACTTCCTGCGTGCGGGGCAGGGACCCGACATGTGTGGTCTTAATGGTCATCGGGCTCTCCTTGAATTTTACGTGCCATCAGAATCGTGTGGCTTTGGGTTTCGGGGTCTTCGGCCAGAAACCCGGTCATGCGCAGCCCGTTCTGTTCCAGACAAGCCGCATAGCTCGCCGGTGAGAGCGAAGCGTGGTAAACGGTCTCTCCTTCAACCGTTCCGGTGGTCTCGCCGGCGCTGTGGCCGACCGTGACCATCAGCATTCCGTCTGTCCGCAAATGCCGCGCCATGCGGGCGATACAGTCTTTCTGATCCGCGGCGGTCAGGTGAAAGAAACTGTTCCAGGCGATGATGCCGTCGAACTGCTCTTGCAGCTCGAAATCCCGCATATCGGCCTGCCGCCAATCGCCGTCGGGCCACCGCTGGCGCGCAAGGGTCAGCATCGCCTGAGAGAAATCGACCCCGGTGACCCTGAACCCTTCGGCCATGAACCAGCGCGCGATCGGATCGCCGGTGCCGCAGCCCAGATCCAGAACGTGATCCCCCGGTCGCAGACTGGCGGTGAAGCGCGCCAGCCAGCGCGCCTCGAACAGGGCTTTCGAGCGGCGCCGGTCATATTCGGCCGCCCGCCGCTCGTAGATGGCATGGGTGTCGTCGGGGTTTGCGGTCATCCTGTCCAGGTTGCTCCTGCCGGGTCGTCGGTTGCGGTGATGCGATAGAGGCCCGCCTGACCAGTCATCGAAGGCTCCACGCAATATTGCTCACCGGGCAGGACCAACGCGGTATCACCGACCGAGAGTTTGGCCTCGTGCCCGTCAATGCCAACGTGCCAGTGGCCGCTTGCCGGCATCAAGACGACGGGTTTGTCTGCCGCCACAGGCTCAGAAATGCATGACCCACGCCCGAGGAAATCAACATCAAACCCGGGCTTGTCCTTGATCATGGCATCTTCGCCAATCACTTTTGCCGGTTTGGTGGCGGACAGCGCCATCAGGTCCCAATAACGCGCGACGTATCTACCAACGACATCTTCGACCGGAACTTCGGGGTAGGCCTTCAGCTCCTCTTCGGTCAGCAGTGGCATCGGGCGCACGTTGTGGGGCAGGCCCTGACCTTTCTTGCTGTCATAAAGCACGCCGTTGTCGCCCAGCATCAGGCCGTGCGCCTGTGCATCCTCGATCACCTGAGGGGCCCAGGTGACACCACCGCCTGCATCGTCGCCACCCAGGATCGACATGATCATCCCGTAATCCTGACCGACATTTTCGAAGCCGCGAAAGATACCGGTGGGGATGTTGAAGATATCGCCTTCTTCGGCGATGAATTCGCCCGCAGTGCCATAGCGCCCCCAGAAGAACCGCCAGCGGCCCTTGGCGACAAAGAACACCTCGGCCGTGGTATGGCTGTGCAGCGAGTTACGGCATTTCGGCGGCTGCCCTGCGGCACCGATGTTAAAGCCGATCTTGTCGGTGATATGCACATGCTGGTCGGGGCTTTCCGACACGCCGCCACCGATGATGGTAAAGTTCTCTTTCTGGTCCGACCCCGGTGTATGCGCGTCGATAAACGCCGTTTTGCAGGGCTTCAACTCACCATAGCGGACGATGCGGTCCTGGATAGTGCTCATGTTTTGATCTCCGTTCTTTGAAATGGTGCAAAAGGAATGACCCTCATGCACCCGGAGGGCGGTTGTTCAGCCGTCTTGCCCGCAACGAGGCCCGGTGACCATGCAGCCGTCGGGTTCGTTCGCTGGCATCCAAGGGGGGCGGTGTTCCAACCATCAGAGGTCCCCGGTCGCCAGGACCAGTTGTTTCCAGACCGCTGTTTCATCGAACAGAGTCCATTCGCGTCGCAGTTTTATGTCTCCACCAATCAGCTCACCCCATTCCGCGTGGCTGATGCCCAGCACATACAGCTCGGCCCCGGTGGGCACGCCAAAAGCGCCCCAGCCGTCATGCTTGCCGTGCAGGCTCCAGCGGATGGCCGAGCGTGGCGGCATGTTCGGATCGCTCCGGCCGATCTGATGGTGGATCGTGAAGGTTGCGCTTGGCATCGCGGCGCGCAGCGACATCCAGAAGCGGTCCACCGGGTCCCACCCGTGCCCGGTTGCGCCGCCGGGATATTCCGATTGCACCGCCCGGTCATAGTCGCGTTCGACCGCGCCCATGTCAGCGCCCAGGAGGCGCGTCAGAAGATTGGCGTGACGCTGACCCCATTCATTGTCATTGCCTGTGCCCCTATAGGGACCGGGCCTGTCATTGGCCGGGGTCAGCGGTTTGACACATTGCTCTGACCCGCCCTCGCGCGCGATCAGGTCACGCGCAAAATCCATCGGCTCCCATCCCATCTGACGGATGATGGCACCGTTGTCGCGGATCAGCCATTCGTCATCGATCGCGTTGTTGCGGGCATGGCAATCGGCCAGAATGCGGTATCTCAGCCTGGTGCCCGTGGCCTTGCCGAACACGCCATCGCCAAGATGGGTGGCGGTCGACAATATCCGGTGGCTCGACAGCATCCCGTCTTCGGGCGTGCCGGACCAGATGACATCTTCGCCCAACAGGGTCCGGTCGGGGAACTCGGCCAGTGTTGCCATGGTGGCACCGATCACCCCCTGATTGCCGGTCGAAACACTGCCCGGCATCCGAACGACGATCTCTGGCGCGTAATAGTCATGCAGGGTCGCGATGCCGCGATCTTCCCAGATCTCTTTGGTGATGCCGATGATGTAGTCCGGAAAATCCCGGAATTTCGGATCGAAGCCTTTCATGTCTCTGTCCTTTGTGGGCTCCACCCCTTGGGCAGCCGGGTCGAGGTGCGCACCACAAGTGGACCATCAATAGCCACCTTACGTGGTTTGGCTGCGCCGGGGTTTTGAATGTGATCCAACAGAGCCCCGATGGTTTCTGCAACCATCAGATTGGCGCGCTGGCGGATTGTTGTCAGGTTATAGGCTGGCCATGCGGCGGGCGGAACATCGTCATAGCCGATGACCGAGACGTCTTCGGGTATCCTCAGCCCCAGCTCGAACCGGATGACATCCATCACCGCAAACGCCATATGGTCATTGGCCACAAACACCGCATCGGGGCGATGCGCCGGGTCGACGTCAAACATCTGTCGCGCGGCCTGCCGGGCGTTTTCGGTGTGGAACATGCCATCCTGGGCCGCAAACACCTCGCGCCCCGCTTTGGACAGCGCGGCGCGGAAGCCGGCCTCACGATCCCTTTGCGTCGACGCGCCCTGCCAGCCCGAGATATAGCCGATCCGCTCATGCCCGCCGGCCAGCAAAAACTCGGCCACTTTGCGACCGCCGACATAGTTGTCCGAGGTGACCGACGTGATGCCTTCGATGTCCTGACTGCGGTTGAACAGAACCACCGGCACCCCGGCCTGCTGACACCGCATCGCGATATCCGAGGACATGGGAACCGAGGCCAGCACAACGCCATCGACCTGATAGTCGAGGATTTCCTCCATCACGTCATCAATATTCCCGGCCGAGCGGGACGCCATGAATATCAGAACGTGATAGCCATGCTCCTGCAGCCCGTTTGACAGCTTTTCTAGCGCTTCAGGATAGAAGTAATTGTCCAGATAGCCGACTACCAGCCCGATGATGCGGCTTTTGCCCGATACCATCGCACGGGCCAGGACATTGGGGCGATAACCCAGCTCCGTGGCGGCTTTGCGCACTTTCTCTTCGGTCTTCTTGCTGACCGACGCGCCGGGGGTGAACACCCGGCTGACGGCGGATTGGCTGACACCCGCCAGATGTGCAACCTGAAGAGAGGTGACTTTCTCTGCCATCAGTCCGCCGTCCACCCGCCGTCAATCAGCATCGAGGTACCGGTCACCAGCGCCGAAGCGTCCGAGGCGAGATATCGCACTGCGCCCATGATGTCTTCGACCTCGCCAATGCGGTCCAGCTTGATCTTGTCCATGATCCAGGCGGCGCGTTCAGGATTGTCGAAGGTGACCTGCGTCAGAGGTGTGCGGATGAAGGTCGGGCAGACCGTATTGATCCGAATGCCCTGTTTGCCCCACTCGATCGCCATGGCTTTGACCATGCCTTCAAGCCCGTGTTTGGTTGCGCAATACAGCGCCCGGTCCACCCCGCCCACATGGCCCATCTGGCTGGAGATATGAATGATCGAGCCCCGCTTGCCCGCCGCCATCAGTGCCTTGGCCGCATAGGCCGACAGGAAATAGGCCGACCGCAGGTTGACGTCCGTCACCGCATCGAAATCTTCGGGCGTTGTCTCGACCGCCGGGCTGTGGCGCGCGGTCCCGGCAGAGTTCACGACGACCTCAAAAGTGCGACCGTCAAACAGTTGCCGCAGCGCGTCCAGATCTCCCTGATCAACCACGTGTGCCTCTGCCGACCAGCCTTGCGCCTGCAGCGCGGCGACCGTCTCATTCAGGCGCTCGACACCGCGCGCCGCGCAGACCACATGCGCGCCTGCCTCGGCCAGCGCCACGGCGCAGCCCTGCCCGATGCCCGAGGACGCGCCGGTCACAAGCGCGGTTTTGCCGGTCAGGGAAAACGAAGGGGTGCGGGGCAGGTCGGTCATCAGCTCATTCCATCCGGTATATCAATGCGGCTCAGGGTTCGGGCCTTGTTGAATTCCCGCAGACGCGCAAAGACATCCACACCCAGTTGCCGATAGGCGTCCAGAAGATCGACCAGAACCCAGTTCTCGCGGATTTTTCCACCTTCCAGCCGCCAGAAATCAAGACTGCGCAGGGTGATTTTCTTGCCCGAGGGCGCAATCCCCATCCAACCGTCATGGGTGACCGTCTGGATCATGTTGGGCCATCCGGTGACAGCCGCATAATCGCCATCGCCAAAGAAATGATAGGTGATCTCATCCACATATTGCCCGCGATCCGGCATCCCGTTCAGAAACGGAATCTGGTGCCAGTTGCGGAACCCCGCATATCCGCGCCCGGTGCCGATCCCCGCAGGTCCGTACCAGTTCATGCGGGGATGCCAGAAACGCTCCATCTCCATCACTTCGGGCCCACCTTGTGACGGATGTTTCTTGAGATACTCCAACATGTCGATGATGTGCTGGCAGGTTTCACGGCCCTTGGCCGCGTCATACGGTCCGGGGACAAACCCGTCCTGCGTGGCCGGGCCCGGAATATGCCACTCGCGCCCAAGGCTGGGGGCCATGGGCCACGCGTTGGCCTGCATCATCACCTCGGGGATATCCCAAAGCGCCTGCATTTCGACAACCTTGCCGTTTTCGAACCGGAAGAATTCATGGAACCGCATGGTGACCTGATGGCCCGTGGGCGGGATATCCAGCCAGGGGCCGGTGAAAGTCCCGGTATAATATCCGCCGCATCCGACCCAATCGGCCCCGAACTCATCGGGGCCGGCCATGACGATATAATCCCGGCGCTCCAGATCCGGCCAGGCGGTCAGCAGGTCGTGATAGGCGCAGTCATAAAACGCGTCGCTGCCCGTACTGTCGCCCAGAGGATGGCACAGGTGAAAGATGGCGTCCGGCACACAAAGCTGACCCAGCGCCTGTCGGACGCCGAGCTCTGAAAAGTCATACATCGCTGCCCTGAGCGGTGCGATCAGGACCTTATGCTGCGTATGCCTGTCGCTCATTCCGCCGCATCCCGATAGGGCGCAGCCTGACCGTAAGGAACGTTGACCCCGCCATAGCGCCGGACGCGAACATTGCATTGCTCGGCATGGCCCACAAACCCTTCCAGCATACACAGGCGCGAGCCGTATTCGCCGATCAGCGTGGCCGCCTCATCGGTCAGAACCTTCTGATAGCTGTGTGTTTTGAGGTATTTCCCAACCCAGAGCCCGCCAGTATAGCGCCCAGCCTTTTTGGTCGGCAACGTGTGGTTGGTGCCAATCACCTTGTCGCCATTCGAGACATTGGTGCGCGGCCCAAGGAACAGCGCGCCATAGCAGGTCATGTTTTCAAGGAACCAGTCATCCCGGTCGGTCATCACCTGCACATGCTCGGAGGCGATGTCATCGGCGACCTGCAACATCTCGTCATAGGTGTCGCAGACGATGACCTCGCCATATTCGGCCCACGAGACTTTGGCGGTATCGGCGGTCGGCAGGATGCCCAGCAGGCGGTCGACCTCGGCCAGGGTCTCTGCGGCCAGTTTGCGCGAATTGGTCAGCAGAACGCAGGGGCTGTTATAGCCGTGCTCGGCCTGTCCCAGCAGGTCAGTGGCACACAGCTCGGCATCGGCGGCGGTCTCGTCCGCGATCACCATGGTCTCGGTCGGGCCGGCGAACAGATCGATGCCCACGCGACCGAACAGCTGGCGTTTGGCCTCAGCCACAAAGGCGTTGCCGGGGCCGACCAGCATGTGGACGGGGTCGATCGTCTCGGTCCCCAGCGCCATCGCGCCGATGGCCTGAATGCCGCCCATGACGTAAATCTCATGCGCGCCACCCAGATGCATCGCTGCAATCACCGCCGGGTTCGGCTTGCCCTGAAACGGCGGTGTGCAGGCGATGATGCGGGGCACACCCGCGACCGAGGCTGTGGCCACTGACATATGGGCCGAGGCCACCATCGGGAACTTGCCGCCGGGCACATAGCAGCCCACCGATTGCACGGGGATATTCTTGTGCCCCAGAATGACGCCGGGCAGGGTCTCGACCTCGATATCCAGCATCGAGTCGCGCTGCGCCTGCGCAAAGTTGCGCACCTGTTCCTGCGCGAATTTGATATCAGCGAGTTCCCGGTCGGTCAGCTGGCCGATCAGGTCGTCGATCTCTTGCTGGCTCAGGCGGAACGAGGCGGGGGAGTAGTTGTCGAACTTCTCACTCAGGTCGCGCACCGCGGCATCGCCACGGGTTTCGATGTCTTTCAGCGTGGCTTCGACCACGGCGCGGGTCTTGGCGTCGTCCTCGGCCCGGTCCGCATCAGATTTACCACGTTTCAGATACTCGATTGTCATAGTTCCAATCCTCAGTTTTCGGGCCGGGGTGGTGCTTTTTCACCCCGGTCAAATGCTTCCCAGCCTTCGCCATTGAACAGATCGACGCCCAGTTGCGCCGCCACATGCGCGAAATCCACATTCACCCAGTTGTCGACGATCTTGTCGTCGACCACTTTCCAGAAATCCATGTACCGAATCTCAACCCGCTTGCCGGTGGGGGCGATGCCCAGAAACTCGCCCGAATGGGTGGCCTCTTGCCGACCAAAGGCTGCCGCCCATTCGCCCATGTAAAGGCGGGCCTCATCGATACAGGTTTTGTCGGAAAACGCCGCCTGAAACGGGCGCTGCCAGTTGTCCTGAAACTCTTTCAGTCCGGTTTTTGTACCGCAGCCCTGATTGCCCATCCAACGAAAACCTTGCGAGAAGAACTCGCCAATATCGTCGATGCGGTGGTCATTCAGGCCATCCACCATGGTTTCAATAACGCGGCGCGTGTCTTCGGTTTTGCTCAGGTCCGTTTCGCGGGTCAGAACCGCTTGTTCAGGACGGGAACCTTTCATGTCTTTATCCTTTCAGGGTGCGAGAGAGTGAGGTTGGGGCATGCGGCCCCGATGCTCAGAAAATCCCTCGGCATCCTGTTCAGAGCCGGATGGCGTGACATGGCGTTATGGCGGGCGTGGTTGCTCATCAGCCTTTGACCGCCCCTGCGGTCAGACCGCTGACAATCTGGCGCTGGAAGATCAGCACAAGGAAGATCAGCGGCGCGGTGATCGAGACGGCGGCGGCCACGGCGACCACCTGATCGGTTGTGGTGGTCTCGCGGTTGAACATGCCCACGATGGCAGGCACCATGGTCTGGTTCTGCGCATCCAGCAGCAGCGCCGTGACCAGAAAGTCGTTATAGGCCAGCAGGAAGCTGAACAGCCCGGTGGTGATCACCCCCGGCCACATCACCGGCATGATCACCCGGCGGAAGGCCTGAAAATGGCTGCAGCCATCGACACGGGCGGCTTCGTCCAGTTCGGCCGGGATATTCTGGAAGAACGAGCGCAGCATCCAAATGGTAAATGGCTGGTTGATCGCCACCAGCACCGCGATGACGGCAAAGGGCTTGCCATACAGTGTCGGGGCGTTTTCGCCCAGAATGGGGCTCAGCCATTCGGCAGAGTTGATGAAGACCGGCAGGTAACCGGCCACGAGAACGGAATGCGGCAGGGCCCGGAACACCAGAGCGACGATCAGAATCCAGAACGCCAGGGTCGAGCCCGACCGAGCAAGGCCATACCCCGCCAGCGTTCCGACCGTCAGCGACACGGTGACAACACCGGCGGTTACGATCAGCGAGTTCTTGAAGTTGTTCGAAAAGCCGCGATCAATCCACACGGTCTTGTAATGCTCGGTCGTCAGGCCCAGCACATCCCGACCCAGCGGACCAAACAGCGGGTTGAGCACGTTCAGAACCGCAGGCAGCACCACAAAGAACACCAGCAGAAAGCCCACCAGCATCGCCAGAATGCCGATCAGCCAGCCAAACCATTCCTGCCCCGGTTTGGAATAGGATTTCACCATAGAAGGCAGAGTCTTAGTCGCCGCCAGGATGGTCGCCCATATGACGGCAATGCCCAGAAGAATATCCAGCAGCGACAGGCCTTTGCCTACGCTCAGCGTGGCCGGGCCAAAGATGACATTCAACGCGTTGCTGTCAAAGGCATCCACCGGTGACTTAAAGCTCATCACCACGATCCAGAAGATCGGGAAGGCTGCGATCAGGCACCAGAGCGACAGGAAGATGTTTGAGGTCAGCCGCAGGCTGAAAGGCTGGCGAAGCGCGCGCGAGGACATATCAGTGACCTCCTTTGTGATCACGCCAGGTGCGGCGTAGCGGGAAGATAAGCAGGACGACGACACCGATCATGGTCAGCATCGAACTGGCCGAGGCGCGGCTGATCGATCGGTTGCCCGCCTGATCTGGCGTCAGATAGTCAAAGGTCAGCCATTGCAGCGAGATGACATAGCCCTGGCTTGAGAAGCCGACAATCTCTTCGAACACCCGGTAGCTGTCCATCAGGTGGATCATCGACACAAAGATAATCAGCGGCATAAGATGCGGGATGACGATATATTTCATGCGCTGCCAGCGGGTCGCCCCATCGATCACGGCGCTTTCCAGACTGTCCTGATTAACCGTCTGGAGACCCGCATAAAAGATGATGGCTGCAAACGGTGCCACATGCCAGACGCGGTAGAGCATCATCAGAACTTCAATGGTCCAGGCTTGTGCGAACAGGGCAATATCACGGTTCAGCCACCATTCCATCAGCGCGGTCAGAATACCGTCACCTCTGAACAGCCAGTTGATAGACAAGACACCGATGACTGGTGTGATGATGAAAGGCAAAAGCGACACAAAGATCACGGGCCCCCGGATCGACTTGGCTGCGTTGTTGATCAGCACCGCAATACCCAGACCACACCCGACGACCAGCGGCAGCGTGATCAAAGTGAAAGTCAGCGTGAACCGCAGCGCCTTCCAGAAATTGATCGTGGACAGGACACTCCATTGACCGTCGCTGATCGCACGCCACGCGCGTTCGGGTTCCAGTACGTTGCGATAGCTTTCTAGCCCGACATATTCGGTCCTGGTGACGATCTCGCCATGCTCGTCCAGTACAGGTTGAGACACCTGCTCGGTCACACAGGTCTGGGTCAGAAAACCCGGCGTACAGGTTTCTTTCTCAACCGTCTCATAGACGGGTTGCGTGACATAGAAACTCTGTTGAAAAACGCTGACCAAGGGGAACGCGATAAAGAGAAGCATCATAAAGACAGAGGGGCCGACGAAGGCGGCAAATGTCCGGAAATTCATGGCTCTGCCTTTCTCATGGTTCTCAGGGGAAAATGCGGGAGGGGCCGTGCCCTCCCGCAATAGGATCAGTTGCTGATCAAGCCGGCTTCTTTGGCGGCAGTGATGTAGTCCGCCTCGATATCGGCCAGCGTGGTCTGGGCGTCTTTGGCACCGGTCAGGTAATCGGCCAGACCATTGCCCAGAGAGGTGTGCATAATGCCCATCGGGCCGGAGGCCGGATAGGCCTTGGCACCGCCTTCGGCAGAGGCCGCAGCGCCTGCGGCCAGATCACCCGGCGTGTAAGCCGTGCTCAGCCAGACGGCGGTGTCGTTGTTGGCGCCAACCACCTCTGCGTCGATACCTTCCAGCGCGACCTGAAATGCAGCTTCAGCTTCTTCATCGCTCATGTTCGAAGCTAGTACGATGCCGTCCCACCAAACGGTGGTGGCCGGAACCGAAGAGCCCATCGGAGCGGATGCCATAGTGACCTTTCCGACAACCTGGCTTTCGGCCTCATCATTCATCGCAGCAGCCCGGCTTGCCCACAGGTTAGCCATGGCGATCTTGCCCTGCTGGAATTGCTGCTGAACATAGGTGGAATCCGAGACCAGATACTCAGGATCCATGTACTCGGTCATAGCCTTCAGCGTTTCCAGCGCCGCCACACCTTGTTCGTTGTTGATAGCGGGCATGTTGCCGTCGCCAAAGAACGCGCCACCTTCGCCCAGATACATGTTGACGAATTCCTGACCCAGGTTCCAACCGGTCTTGAATGTTCCTCCGATCGGGTAGTCCATGACGCCTGCGTCTTTGATCTTTGCAGCTGCGGCCAGAACATCGGCATAAGTCTTAGGTTCTTCGATGCCCAGATCGGCCAGAACATCGTTGCGATACATCAGGTGTTGCGCGTTCACCATGAAGGCAATTGCCATAACCTTGCCATCGACCTTGATCAATTGGTTTGGCAGCAGGTCCTGACCATATTTTTCAACAAGATCATCCAGCGGGCGGATTGTACCTGCATTCAGCAGCGGAACCACTGTCGCGTTTGATACACCACCGATTTGATAAAGCGACGGGTCAGCGGCGAACGCCTCAGGCTGTTTCTCGCGGAACTCCTGATCCAGCGAAGCGTTGAAGTTTCCACATTCAGCCATAGCATCGGTGACAGCCTTCCAGGCTTCGAATCCGGCTGACAGCGACTTCAGCTCGACAGTGTTTTCGTAAGCACAAGCTGCCCATGCACCGCTTGCAGCCAGCGACATGGCACCTGCCATCAGGATTGTCTTGAGTTTCATGCATCTCTCCCTGTCAGGATCGGTCCGTCGTCGACGTCCGGACCGGTGTTATGCCCGTATGGGCTGTTCGTGGGGTTCTTCCCCGATCCGCGCACCGCTTCCAGCTTCGAAGAGGTGACAGATTTCTTGCGGCACCGAGAACGAGATCGTCTCGCCAATCTCGGCGCGGAAGGATTTGTCGGCCTTGACTGAGACCAGCGCACCGCCAACGCGCACCGAAATCATGGTGGCATCGCCCAACAGTTCCAGCGTGTAGATCGGAGCTGTGATCTGTCCTTGGCCTGCAGCGACGCTCGCATCTTCGGCGCGAAAGCCCAGCGTCATCGGCCCATCCGCTGCATTTACCGGAATCTCGACATGCTCGGCGCGGAACATGCCGCCACTGACCTCGCCATCCATCAGGTTCATTGCCGGAGAGCCGATGAAGCTGGCGACAAAGGTGTTCGCGGGCCGGTCATAAATTTCGGTCGGACTGCCAACCTGCTGCACGACACCTTGTTTCATGACAACCACGCGGTCGGCCAGGGTCATGGCTTCGATCTGATCGTGGGTCACATAGATCGTGGTAACGGCCAGCTCATGGCTGAGGTTCTTGATCTGGGCGCGGGTCGAGACCCGCAGCTTGGCATCCAGGTTTGACAGCGGCTCGTCCATCAGGAACACGTTGGGCTCACGTACGATTGCCCGGGCCAGGGCCACCCGCTGACGCTGACCGCCCGACAATTCGGCCGGCTTGCGGTGTAGAAACTCATCCAGTTCCACCATCGCGCTGGCACGGCGCACCTTTTCGTCATGGGTGGACGGGTCGATGCCCCGCACCTTCAGCGGGAACCTGATGTTTTCATAAACATTCATGTTCGGGTAGAGCGCATAGCTCTGAAACACCATCGCCACGTCGCGATCCTTGGGCTCCAGATCGTTGACCACGTTGCCGTCGATCAGGATGTCGCCCTCGGTCACGTCTTCAAGGCCCGCGATCATCCGCATCGTGGTGGTCTTGCCACAGCCCGAGGGGCCTAGCAGCACCAGAAACTCGCGATCGGCGATCGTCAGGTCGAAATTATGGACCCCCACAAAATTGCCCCAGCGCTTGCCGACGTTCCGCAATTGAATTTCCGCCATGCTACCCCCTGCAAGGAATCGTTTTGCATACGTTTGCAAAACTGTAATTCGCATGTATCAAATCAGGCAAGACTTTTTTGCATACGTATGCAATCATGCCTGAAATCCTTGATTCACCGAGCTGATCGAAGCTCTTAAGGACCTGATTACAATGGTAAAAACCGTGAGCTTTCAAACCGAAAAAAACACTGTCTCCGCGTTCCATGCTGCACTCGAATCCGCCGCCGAGCGCGATCTTCCGGATGTCATGACCCAATTCTGCGCACCTGAACTGGTCTGGCGGGGATTCCATCCGTTCAACCAGATTACCGGTGCGGAACAAGTTGCGCGGCAGTTCTGGCAACCGCTGAAAAACAGCATGACGCAGCTGCGGAACCGCGTCGATATTCTGTTTGCCGGGCAGAACTCTCTGCGCGACGGGCCGGATGTCTGGGTGGTGTCCATGGGGCACCTGATGGGGTTGTTTGACCACCCCTGGCTGAACATCAGCCCGACCGGCAAGCTCGCCTTTCTGCGCTATTGCGCCTTTTACAAGGTCGACAGCGACCGAATTGTCGAGACGGCCATGTATTTTGACATACCACATCTGATGGTACAGGCCGGGCAGAACCCGTTCCGGCCGCAAACAGCCGCGCATCTGGTGCAGCCCGGTCCGATGCCCCATGATGGCCTGCTGCTGGAGGAACAGCCCGTTCAGGAAGGCGTCAGAACCCTGGCGGTGATCAACGCGATGATCTCGGATCTGGGTCAATGGGACAGCGGGCTGTCGCTCGAGGATGAGCTTGCCCGGACCTGGCATCAGGACATGATCTGGTGGGGGCCCGAAGGGATCGGCGCGACCTACACGATCGAACGCTATGCCAAGCAGCATTCAGGCCCATTCCGCGCCGCCTTCAGCAACCGGTCGAAAACCAAACATCTCTGCCGTCTGGCCGAAGGTCACTATGGTGGGTTCTTTGGCTGGCCCAATTTCACGGCGACGCCCTCGGCCCCGTTCATGGGGATGCCGCCTTCTGAAAAAGCGGGTGAATTCCGGGTGATCGATATCTATCGCCGCGCGGGCGACAAGCTGGCCGAGAACTGGATATTCATTGACTTGCTGCATTTCTGGAAGGGGCAGGGCATCGATTTTCTGGCCCGCGCCACAGGGGCAGAGCCACCCTCGGAATAGAGGGCGCACCTGCACACTCAGACGAAATCTGACCAGACCACGCGCGGCTCTGATGCTTGTAACGACGAGAGAGAATAGGGATGGTGCACTGGGTAAAAAATTACCTAGAACACTTTGACCTCAATGACTTACTGGAAAATTTGGAGGAATGGGAACGGTATCTGCAATCCGACCCTGAGTTGACTCATAGGTTGAGAACATTCGAAACCGGAGCTTCGAAGGTACCAGCTTTGCGGGGGCCAAGACCATGATCCAACCGGAACCACAACCTGCGAAACGCAAACCATCATTTTCACTTCGTCTGACCGATGACGAACGCGAACGACTAGAACGGTAAGCCGGGTCGATGCCATTGGCCTCATACATCAAGTCGGTGATTTTTGCTGACGAGGCTCCCAAGTACCGTAGGCAGAAAAAACCACCTGTTGCGGAGCAACAGCTCTTGGCTAAGGTCGTAGCGCGGTTGGGGCAGTCTCGTAAGGCTGTCCGTCGTCAGGGTTTTGGGATTAATGTCGGCTTGAACTAAGCGAGAGTTTGATCCTTTCGCGTTGTTTGAGAATGGCTTTGTCCCGGCCGAAGTAGACGTCGGCGGGTGTGACGTTGTTGATGCTCTCTTGGTATCGCTGATGGTTGTAATGCGCGACGAACGCCGTGATCTGAGCTTCGAGGTCGCCGGGCAGGAAATAGTTTTCAGCAGGATGCGGTTCTTGAGGGTTTGGTGCCAGCGTTCGATCTTGCCCTGGGTTTGCGGGTGGTACAGCGCACCACGTGAGTGCTTCATGCCTTTGTCCTGCAGCCACTCGGCCAGATCACCTTAGACGTAACTGGATCCATTGTCGCTGAGCAGGCGTGGCTTGTGAACGACATGCACCTGATCGCAGCAAGACGCCTGCAACGCCAAGTCCAGCGTGTCCGTCACATCTTCCGCCTGTATATCCGACTGGAAAACGATAAGATTATGATTCTGAACTATGAGCAAGGAGAAGCTATAGATCCGGTGGAGTCATAGGGGTTTAAGTATTCCAGACGGGTTGAGGTTGAGTATTGCCTCATACCGGCAATAGTCCCCGCCGACACTGTTTCCGCTCAATTGGCGAACAAATAGCGGTCGATGTCGATGGAAGGCCTTTGAGGCGCAAATGGCAAAATCTGTGCGTCCACGAAGAAAAGGATATCTTGAAATCAAAGATTTGGCTGTCGGTGAATGGCGAAACTATGTGTCGCCTGACATGCTTGTTGAACGTTCGGCGAAATTGACCTTTGCGCAATAAGCTAACCCGGGGCCTCCATTTCATGCTCCCGCAGACAGTTTCGTTTGATCCGATTCCACCTGTGGAAAATCAGGGCTGATGGGCAGGTTTAAACGACGAAGTCGCTTGCTCCTGCCTACCTGCCATGTGGCCAACACGAGAGGGCTGAAAGGTGAAACACTCCGTAGTTGCTGGCAACTTTGATCAGCCAAAAGGTGTTCCATCCTACATCACATTTATGAAGAATGTGAAGGTGGCACTCGTTAACGTATCAGGCTCTGTCTGCTTGGCGTAGGTCTGTGCCGTCGTGACAACGCAGCCTTGGTTTTTGATAGTCAGGCTCACGCAGCACCAGAAAATACTTCCCCTCGCACCAAGCTTCGATTCTTTTGGGCCTCTGAAACCTACTAGCGCATGAATATGTCCTTGTATCTCTTCTCCGGTCGAATTGTCTCCGAGTGAATGACCCGCATTGGCATACGACTCCGCCAATGTAGTGCTGGTAAGGTGGCAAGTTCAAAGGTGAGCGTCAGGTGAACCTTCGGAACAGTTTGGTCCGATCAAACGCTGTTTCCAGAGCTTCTGTGCGGTCTTTGACTGTGTCCCACATGGCCTCTTGCATTGCAGCGACTGTGCATTCCAGCAGCATCAACAAGGGCAGGCAGCTGTCCCAGGCGGATGGCACCGCGATCCGCGCGGCGAAGGTCAGCGCCGCGATCCGGTGGATAGGGGACCTCCACTGATCAGTAAACAGCACGATTTCAGCTTCTTTGGCATGGTACATCTGCGTCATTTGCAGTGTTGTGTTCTCATATCGCCGGACATCGAAGGCGATCACCACGTCTCCTTTTTTGACATCCAGCAGATCATGCGGCCATGCGCCACCATCGGCGACCAATCGGACACCGGGGCGGATCATCTGCAGATGCAGAAACAGAAAGCGCGCAATGGTGCCTGTGATCCGTCCGCCCGAAATAAAGATGGATCGATTGGGGTCGCTCAACAGGCTGCAGAGTCTGTCAAAGTCCTTGGGATCGACCTCATCGAGCGTGCGATGTTGGTTTTCGATCGCTTGCCGGGAATAGCGGCTCAGAATGTGCTCATCCGGCCAGCCGCTTTGCAGGTGTTTCCGCTTGGAGGCAGGGTCGGAAATCATCTCTTTAAGCTCAGACCGCAAAGCGGCCTGGAACTGCGGGAAACCTTCGAAACCAATCTTCTGAAGCATACGCGCGACGGTGGTGGTGGATACGGATGCCGACTGTGCCAGTTCTGTAATACTGCCCAGACCAATGATCGGATAGTCGTCCAGCAATGTGTTGGCAAGTTGCCGTTCAGACGGGGTCATGTCGTCGCGATGCGTCATGAGCTGGTTCGAAACGGTCATCCTTGGATTCCTGCTGTGGTGGATGTCAAAATTTGCACAAGCACGGCGGGCTTGAAAAGATTTGTACGTAAAAATATTGACAGGTTGGAAATTATTGTCAACTTTTTCCCAATGGAGATTGGTACGGAATCAGATGCGACCGTGGGGCAGGTGGGCTTTGATGCCCCATTCCAAGTCCTTTCCGGGTCTTCGTCCCCAGAGGTTCTGATTGTTTGCGAACATGCATCCCACCAAATTCCTGAAGCGTTGGACAGGCTTGGACTGTCAGAGCAGGTTGCAACAAGCCACATCGCCTGGGATCCCGGAGCGCTTGGCGTTGCTCTGGCACTGAACAAGGAATTTGCATCGGTGCTTTTCCACGGCACCGTGTCGCGGCTGGTTTATGACTGCAATCGTCCGCCAGAGGCCGAAACTGCAATTCCCGAGCGGAGCGAAGTTTTTGACATCCCCGGCAACCACTCCCTTGAGCCCGCAGCGCGTGAGGCACGTGTCCTGAGCGTGTATAAACCATTCACCGATGGGCTGGCCGGGCAGATTGCAAGGCATTGCAAAACCCTGAAACTGATGGTTACGGTACACAGTTTCACGCCGGTTTTTCACGGGGTCGCCCGCGATGTTGAAATCGGTGTTTTGCACGGGCGCGATGCAGATTTTGCACAAGGCATGATGGCCAATCTGCCTGCGGGGGGTGACTTCGATGTGCGTCTGAACGAACCCTATGCAGCCAGCGATGGTGTGGCGCATACGCTTGACATGCACGGGGCCGCAAATGATTTGCCCAGCGCGATGATCGAGATACGCAACGATCTGATCGAAACACCAAACCAGCAAGAGGCTGTCGCGAGCTACCTAAGTGCATGGCTCAAAAACACCTTGGAGAACTTCTCCAGAGGAAGGGGGCAGGTATGAAGACCCTCCTGGCGTTTTCGCGCGGCATCGACGGATTAAGCCGGGTTATTGGTCTTGTGGTCATGTACGGCGTCTTTGTGTTGATGGGCATTCTGCTCTGGTCGTCTATCTCGAAGACTTTCTTCCTTCCGTCTCTTTGGACACTCGAAATGGCGCAGTTTGCGATGGTTGCTTACTATATGCTTGGTGGGCCGTATGCCTTGCTTTCCGGGGGGCATGTGCGGATGGACTTGTTCTATGGGAACTGGTCGCTGCGCCGCAAAGCCACCATCGATACCATCACGGTGATGTTTCTGATCTTCTACCTTGGGGTATTGCTCTACGGCGCCCTGGGCTCGACCGCCTATTCTCTGGGCTACTGGGGCACGGCACCGTTGGAGTTCTTCTCAGGGCTGGTGGCCGGCAGTGAAGACATTGGGCGAATGGAGCGTTCCTCCACCGCTTGGCGTCCTTACATCTGGCCGGTCAAAGCCATCATGATCGCCGGTCTTTCGCTGATGCTTCTGCAGGCGCTGTCGGAAATGATCAAAGATATTGCACGCGCGCTTGGCCGAGACATCGAAGAGGCCAAGACATGAGCCAGGAGCATATCGCGCTTTTCATGTTCGCATCCATGATGCTGATGCTGTTTGCCGGGCAACGGGTGTTTGGTGCGATCGGTGCGATCGCGGCGATTGCGGCACTGGCGCTTTGGGGAACTGGCGGGCAGGACATTCCGTTCTCAGCCGCAATGAAGCTGATGAAGTGGTACCCGCTTCTGACCCTGCCGATGTTCATCTTCATGGGCTATGTGCTGAGCGAAAGCAGGCTCGCCGATGATCTGTATCGCATGTTCCATGTCTGGTTTGGAAATGTGAATGGCGGGTTGGCGATGGGGACCATCGGGCTGATGGTCCTGATTTCGGCTATGAATGGGTTATCGGTTGCCGGGATGGCGATCGGGGCGACGATTGCCCTGCCAGAACTGTTGCGGCGTGGCTATGACAAGATGATGGTGACCGGGGTCATTCAAGCGGGGTCTTCGCTTGGCATCCTTGTACCACCCTCGGTCGTGCTGGTACTTTATGCAATGATCGCGCGCCAGCCGGTCGGCCAATTGTGGCTTGCGGGGATTGTCCCGGGGCTGATGATGGCGGCGATGTTCGTCCTCTATATCTGGCTGCGCTGTCGAATGAATCCGGAGCTGGGTCCAGTGGCAACCGATCTGGACGATGTCACACCACAGGAAAAGCGCAGGCTTTTGTGGGCGGGCGTGCTGCCTTTGGTGATCTTCGCCTCGATGATGGTGCCTTTCGTGAACGGATGGACCTCGCTTGTCGAAAGCTCCGCTTTGGGCGCGCTGGCGGCACTGGCGGCATCCATTCTGAAACGGCGCATGACATGGGCGGTCTTTCATACTTGCACCAAGCAAACTCTGGTCATTTCCTGCATGTTCATGTGGATCATCCTTGCGGCACTGGGCTTTGGCGCCGTGTTCGACGGGTTGGGTGCGGTGAAAGCCATAGACAACCTGTTCACCGAGCAGTTGGGCTTGTCTCCTTGGGTTATTCTGATCCTGATGCAACTCAGCTTTATTCTGATGGGCACGTTTCTGGATGACACAGCAATGCTGGTTATCGTCGCGCCGCTTTATGTTCCGCTGGTCGGCGTTCTTGGCTTTGATCTGATTTGGTATGGCGTCCTTTACACCATCACGACGCAGATCGCCTACATGACCCCGCCTTTCGGCTATAATCTGTTTTTGATGCGTGCAATGGCCCCGCCTGAGATCACGCTGCGGGACATCTACCGCTCGATCATCCCTTTTGTCGGCGTGATGGTGACCGCGCTCGCCATCATCATGGTGTTCCCGCAGATCGCCCTGTGGCTGCCGGAGTATGTCTACGGAAATTAAGATCAAGACCTCGTCCACGAGGCTCATCAACAAGGAGAGAAGTCATGACGACAAGACGTAAGTTCCTAACAACGACCGCAGTTGGCACAGCGGCAGCCCCGCTGGCAACACCGGCGCTGGCCCAATCCACAATTAAATGGCGGATGCAGACCTATGCCGGCCCGGCGCTGGCGGCGCATGTGATCGATCCCGCGATTGAGATGTTCAACAAGATCGCCGGTGACCGGATGCAGATCGAGCTGTTCTATGCAGATCAGCTTGTCCCTACGGGCGAGTTGTTCCGTGCCATGCAGCAAGGCACGATCGATGCGGTACAGTCTGACGATGATTCAATGGCATCCCCAACGGATGTAACTGTTTTCGGGGGTTATTTCCCATTCGCGTCGCGCTATTCGCTGGATGTTCCGGTGCTGTTCAACCAGTACGGTCTGAATGAAATCTGGGACGAACAGTACTCTGCCGTTGGGGTGAAGCACATCAGTGCAGGATCGTGGGACCCCTGCCACTTTGCCACCAAAGACCCGATCCGCAGCCTAGATGACCTCAAGGGTAAGCGCGTCTTTACCTTCCCAACCGCCGGGCGCTTCCTCAGCCAGTTCGGCGTTGTGCCGGTCACGCTGCCCTGGGAAGACATCGAGGTTGCCGTTCAGACGGGCGAGCTTGACGGCATTGCCTGGTCTGGGATCACCGAAGACTACACAGTGGGTTGGGCCGATGTGACCAACTACTTCCTGACCAATAACATCTCGGGCGCATGGGCAGGCTCATTCTTTGCCAATATGGATCGCTGGAACGAACTGCCCGAGGACCTGCAGACCTTGTTCCGCGTCTGCTGTGATCAGTCACACTACTATCGGCAGTGGTGGTATTGGGGCGGCGAGGCCAACCTGCGAGTCAACGGCACCAAGATGGAGCTGACATCAATCCCGGACGAAGAATGGGCGCAGGTCGAAAATGCCGCCGTGGCCTTCTGGGATGAGATCGCAGCAGAAGGCGAGGTGCAGGCCAAGGTGGTTGAAATTTTCCGCAAGTATAATGCTGACATGCAAAAAGCCGGTCGGCCTTATCGCTACGGGTAAACAAACAAGCGCGTCCCGGATCAGTGCCCGGGGCGCGTACGTTTCGAAAAGGAATGGTTTCGTATGTTGACCTTCGAAGAACTCAAATCGCGGATCGCATCAGGTGAGATCGACACGGTCCTGACCTGCATCGTCGACATGCAGGGACGGCTGATGGGAAAGCGGTTTCACGCCGAGGCCTTCCTGGACATTGCCGAGGACGAAACCCATTGCTGCAACTACCTGCTGGCCACAGATCTCGAAATGGCCACGCCGGATGGATATGCCTCAACCTCGTGGGAGGCGGGGTATGGCGACTATGTCATGAAACCCGACCTGTCGACCTTGCGCCCCGTGCCGTGGCTGGACGGAACCGCAATGTGCCTTTGTGATGTGCTTGACCACCACACCCATATGCCTGTGCCCTTTGCGCCGCGCGAGGTTCTCAAAGCGCAGATCGCCCGCGCAAAAGCGCTCGGCTTTGATCCAGTGATGGCGACCGAACTGGAGTTCTTCCTGTTTCAGGGAACCCATGATGAAATCGCGCAAAACGGCTTCGATCTGAAACCGATCAGCCGGTACAACGAAGACTACCATATCTTCCAGACCTCCAAAGAAGAGCCGGTGATGCGGCCCATCCGTAACCATCTGCGCGCAATGGGCATTCCGGTCGAAGGCTCAAAAGGCGAGGCGGAAGCCGGGCAGGAAGAGCTGAACATCAAATACTCGGATGCTTTGGCGACCGCAGATCACCACACAATTGCCAAGCACGGGATCAAGGAGATCGCGCATCAAGCCGGTTTTGCTGCGTCGTTCCTGCCGAAGTGGCACCATGATCGCGTTGGTTCGGCCGCGCATGTGCATCAATCGCTTTGGAAGAATGGCACCAATGCATTCTATGACGCGGGCGCGCCGCTCGGAAAATCCAAATTGATGGATCACTACATGGCGGGGTTGCTGAAATATGCGTCCGACATCACAGTCTTCCTCGCCCCCTATATCAACAGCTACAAGCGCTTTGCCAAGGGTACCTTCGCCCCGACGCAGGCAGTGTGGTCGGTAGACAATCGGACCGCAGCCTTCCGCCTTTGCGGCGATGGAACCAAAGCGGTGCGTATCGAATGCCGCACACCCGGCTCTGACATGAACCCCTATCTTGCACAGGCTGCCCTGTTGGCGGCGGGGCTGAAAGGGATCGAAGAGCAGCTGCCGTTGCCTGAGCCGTTCAAAGGCGACGCCTATGTCGATGACGCTGCGGCCCATATTCCCCGCACACTGCGTGACGCGCGCGAGGTGCTTTTGGGATCACAGATGTTGCGCGAAGCCTTTGGCGAAGAAACCGTGACCCATTACGCCCGTGCCGCAGAATGGGAGATCGAAGAATTCAACCGCGTCGTCACCGACTATGAAATTGCCAGAGGCTTTGAAAAAGCATGAGCATGCTGACCTGTATCTCCCCCATTGATGGCTCGGTCTTCGCCGCCCGCGACACACTGTCTGTCGACGCCGCCAAAGATGCGGTCGCACGGTCGCGGGCTGCACAGGCGGATTGGGCCGCGCGCCCTTTGCAGGATCGCATTGATCTGGTAATGGCGGGCGTGGCTGCGGTTGGTGCGATGAACGACGTCATTGTGCCAGAGCTTGCAAAGATGATGGGCCGCCCGGTCCGCTATGGCGGTGAATTCGGCGGCTTTAACGAACGCGCCAGCCACATGGCCGCCATTGCGCAAGACAGCCTTGAGGATATCCAGGTTGGCGAGGACGATACCTTTAAGCGTTATATAAAACGAATCCCGCATGGCGTCGTCTTTGTCGTCGCGCCATGGAATTATCCATATATGACGGCAATCAACACCATCGCGCCCGCCCTGATCGCGGGAAACACCGTGGTGCTGAAACACGCAACCCAAACCCTGCTGGTTGGCGAGCGGATGGCGCAGGCGTTCCACGATGCAGGCGTGCCTAAGGATGTTTTTCAGAATGTCTTTCTGGATCACGATACCACCTCGGCGCTAATTGCGGATCGTGCTTTTGACTTTGTGAATTTCACCGGCTCGGTCGGGGGTGGCAAGGCCATGGAGCGTGCCGCCGCTGGCACCTTTACCGGCATCGGGCTTGAGCTTGGGGGCAAAGACCCGGGCTATGTCATGGAGGATGCCGATCTTGACGCAGCGGTTGATACCCTGATCGACGGTGCGATGTTCAACGCGGGCCAGTGCTGTTGCGGGATCGAGCGGATTTATGTGCATGAAACCATGTTCGAGACCTTTGTCGACAAGGCCGTGGCGATCGTTAAAGGATACAAACTGGGCAACCCGCTGGACCCGGACACAACGCTTGGCCCGATGGCGCATAAGCGATTTGCCGATGAAGTTCGGGCGCAAATCGCTGAGGCCATCGCCGATGGGGCAACAGCCCATATCGACATGTTTGCCGAGGATGATGGCGGCGCGTATCTGAGCCCGCAAATCTTGACCAATGTCACCCACGACATGCGTGTTATGCGCGACGAAAGCTTTGGTCCCGTGGTCGGCATCATGCCCGTCAGGGATGACGCAGAGGCCATCCGCCTGATGAATGACAGCGCGTTTGGTCTGACCGCCAGCCTCTGGACTCGCGACGCGGAACGCGCAGCGCGCGTCGGCGACCAGATCGAAACCGGTACCGTCTTTTTGAACCGGGCCGATTATCTGGATCCCGGTTTGTGCTGGACCGGTTGCAAAGACACTGGACGCGGCGGCGGCCTGTCCGTCATCGGCTATCACAACCTAACTCGCCCAAAGTCCTACCACCTGAAGAAAGTCACATCATGAGCCCAACTGCCAACTGGTCTTATCCCACCGCCATCCGCTTTGGAGCCGGGCGCATCCAAGAACTGGCGGATGCCTGTGCATCTGCCGGAATCTCTAGGCCATTGCTGGTTACCGATCGTGGCCTCGCAAATCTGCCCATTACGTCGCAAGCACTGGGCATCCTAAAAGCGAAAGGCCTGGATTGTGCCCTTTTCGCTGAGGTGGACCCGAATCCAAACGAGAAAAACCTCGCAGCCGGTGTCGAGGCCTTCAAATCGGGCAACCACGATGGGGTCATCGCATTCGGCGGCGGCTCGGGGCTGGATCTGGGCAAGATGGTTGCCTTTATGGCGGGGCAAACCCGTCCCGTTTGGGATTTTGAAGACATCGACGATTGGTGGACCCGTGCCGATAGCGACGCGATCTTTCCCAACATTGCCGTACCGACAACGGCCGGAACGGGGTCCGAGGTGGGGCGCGCCAGCGTCATCACCAACTCCGAAACCGCCGAGAAGAAGATCATCTTCCACCCCAAGGTTCTTCCCTCAGTTGTCATCTGCGACCCGGAGCTGACGGTTGGGATGCCGCCCGCGATCACAACCGGGACTGGCCTTGATGCCTTTGCCCATTGTGTCGAGGCGTTTTCGTCTCCGCATTATCATCCGATGAGCCAGGGCATTGCGCTGGAGGGTATGCGTCTGGTCATCGAAAACCTGCCTATTGCCTACGAAATACCCGACAACCTGGAGGCTCGTGCCCATATGATGTCGGCGGCGATGATGGGGGCGACCGCATTTCAGAAAGGGCTTGGAGCGATACACGCGCTAAGCCACCCGGTGGGCGCCATGCACCATACCCACCACGGCACAACCAACGCCATTTGCATGCCCGCGGTGCTGAAACTCAACGCCCCGGCCATTCGTGACAGGTTTGATGCATGCGCAAGCTATCTTGGTATCACTGGCGGGTTCGACGGATTCTGTTCTTTCGTGGATCGCTTTAACGCCGACCTTGGCATTCCCAAACGCCTCGCTGAACTCGGGGTAACCGATCCCGACATCGACCGACTGGTGGCCGGAGCCCTGAGCGACCCCAGCTGTGGCGGCAATCCGGTTCCGCTGACGCAAGAAAACCTGCGTATGTTATTCAGCGAGGTTCTGTAGTCGCCTGTGCAATCGGAAAGTCTGCACGCCATGCTGTCTAAATCGATTGACAAGCACCATTGGTCAGTTTGACTTAATGTTGTTACAAAAAGAGGCATATCTACCTTCGCATCGCCAGATCAACCAAGGGAGAAAACTATGAAATATTCATTACTTACGTCACTTGTAGCAGTGTCCGCGCTCGCCGCGGCGACGGCACAGGCGGATACGCTGAGATTGTTGACCTGGGGTGGATACGCGCCAGAAGATGTCATTGCGAAGTTCGAGGCTGAGACGGGCCACACGGTCGAAGTGACGACCTCGAACAATGAAGAAATGATCGCAAAACTGCGTGCGACCAACGGTGGCGGGTTTGACTTGGCTCAGCCCAGCCAAGATAGGATTACCAGCGCGCAGGAAGAATTTGGGATCTACAAACCCATCGATATGTCACGTGTAAATGCGGAGCTGTTCATTCCATCGATGCTGAGCGCGACGGCTGGAAACACCACCTTTGATGGTGAGGTTTATGGCCTGCCGCACGTCTGGGGAACCAGTGGTCTTGTTGTGAACACAGCGGAAGCCGGGAATGTGACCGATTATACCGATCTCTGTGACGCCTCTGTTGCCGGCAAGGTCTCTTACCGCCTCAAACGCCCGACGCTGATCGGTTTTGCATACTCCATGGGGCTCGATCCTTTTGCCGCTTATGGTGACACCGAAGCGTATCAGGGCATTCTGGATCAGGTCGAAGCGAAGCTGACGGAATGCAAACCGAATGTAAAAGCCTATTGGGGCGGCGGGGACGAGATCAAAAACCTCCTGCGCTCGGGCGAAGTCATCGCATCGATGGCGTGGGATACCGGCGGTTGGCAGCTGAATGCCGACAATCCGGATATCACATTTGTCGCGCCAGAAGCGGGAGCATTGGGCTGGATCGACACCTTCGTTCTGCCGGCGCGTGGTCGGGCCGATGATGCCGCTTATGACTGGATCAACTTTGTGATGCGCCCCGATATCGCGGCGATGATTACCAACTCAGCTGGTAACTTCACCGCAGCCGTAGATGGCGATGCAGGCGTAAATGCAGACCTCAAAGCACGTTATCAGGGCAGCTTTGATCAGGCCGCGATTGACAACATCAAATGGTACCCACCTGTACCCGCTGGCCTGGAGGCGCTTGAAGGCGCGACGCTGGACCGCATCAACGCAGCCAACTAGGGCTGAAACACCAGATAAAAGGGGCGCCTTCGGGTGCCCTTTTGCATCTTGCGAGGTTGCATTTTGACAAGCACCGCCCCTGACCTTGAATGCCGTGATCTGATCAAGGATTTCGACACATTCCGCGCCGTCGACCATGTCAGCTTTGACGTGCCGCAAGGCTCATTCTTTTCCATCCTTGGCCCGTCGGGATGTGGCAAGACGACCTTGTTGCGCATGATTGCAGGCTTTCAAACCCCATCGGCTGGGGATCTGCTGATTAAGGGCCAGTCCATGATCGGAGTGCCTCCGAACAAGCGCCCGGTATCGATGGTCTTTCAGCACCTCGCGCTCTTTCCGACGATGAATATCGGCGACAATGTAGGGTTTGGGTTGCGCCAGCGCGGCATCTCAAAATCTGAAATCAAAACGCGTGTGGAAAAGGTGCTTGAACGTGTCGGGCTGCCGAATGTGGCAGAGCGCCGGGTCGATCAACTGTCCGGCGGGCAAAAACAGCGCGTTGCGATTGCCCGGTGCATGGTTCTGGAACCGGACGTGTTGTTGCTGGACGAACCGCTGGGCGCGCTGGATTTGAAGCTGCGCGAGCATATGAAGGTCGAGCTTAAGGCGCTGCAATCGGCCTTCAACACAACTTTTGTATATATCACGCATGACCAATCCGAGGCATTGGTGATGAGCGACAACATCGCGGTGATGAACAATGGACGGTTCGAGCAAATTGGCACACCTTATGACGTTTATCACGCGCCGGACACGGCCTTTGTTGCTGGATTTGTCGGAGACGCCAACAAGATATCTGCGCAGGTTGTTGCGACCGATGAAAGGATGCTCACGCTCAGGGCGGATGGCGGCTCAGACATTCGTGTCGCTTCCGGGCAAGAACAGCTGCGGGCCGGGCAGAAAGTACAGGTCTTCTTAAGGCCCGAGGCCATTGAGTTGCTGCCGAACGGTGCTGATGCCGACGAAGCGTCGAATATCAGCCCCGGCACGGTAGAGAATGTTCTGTTCAACGGCGCCAACAGTATGGTGACTGTGAAAGGAGCGGACGGCGTCAGTTGGAAAGCCGCGCTGCCGCAAACCGGTGATTTCACCTCTTTGCAAAAGGGCGACGCGGTGCGTACGCGCTGGCAGCCAGCGCAAGCACGGTGTTATCCGGCGGCGGAGGATTAACCCATGGTATCCGATACCTCCCGATTGGGGTTCTATCTGCTGTTGGCACCGATCCTGCTGTGGTTGACCGTGTTGATCATCCTGCCGCATGTCGGGCTGTTCTTCGTATCCATCAGCGAAAAAATCGGCCCGCGTGAGTACGAGACAGGTTTTGACAACTACGCTGCGTTCTTCACCGAACCGCTCTATTGGCGCACTTTTGCGCGAACCGCGATCATGTCTGTTCTGGCCACGGCTTTGACACTGATCTTTGGATTTCCGATTGCTTACTACATCGCCAAGCTCACCAAGGGACGCACCAAAACAACGCTGTTTTTGATGTGCATGATCCCGTTTTGGGTCTCGGAACTGGTGCGCACCTTTGGTTGGATGATCCTGCTGCGCGAAACGGGCGTGTTTTCAAACGTCCTGCAATATCTGGGGCTGGCGAGCGGACCGGTTGAAATGCTGTATAACGATGCCGCCATCATGGTGGGCCTTGTTTACACCTCGATCCTGTTCATGGTTGTTCCGCTCGTCACCACGCTCGACAGTCTGGATGACAGCCTGATCGAAGCAGGCTACGATCTGGGCGGAACAAGCATCTCGATCATGCGAGAGATCGTGATCCCTCATGCCATGCCCGGCATCGTTTCGGGTTGCATCGTCGTCTTCATGCTGTCCTTGGGCAACTATCTGACTCCGATCCTGCTGGGTGGGAAAGACAGTCTTTGGTTCACCGGCATGATCTACACCCAGTTCATCACCCGATTTAATTGGGAGTTGGGGTCAGCATTCGGCTTTCTGCTGTTGGGGCTGTCGTCACTTGTGGTCTTCTTGGGTCTGAAACTGTCGGGCCAGTCGCTCTCTGAAACGATGGGGCGCTCATGATACCCAGCATTCCTCAACCCACATTCACCAAGCTGTGTTATCGCGCCTATGTCGCGGTTTTCTTTATCTATCTTGCCCTGCCGCTGGCGGTTGTTTGCGCCTTTGCATTCAACAACAGCGTTTTCCCATCGTTGCCATGGGAGGGGTTCACGCTGGCATGGTTCTTTGGCAACGAAGCCCCGTTCATCGGTGTTTTTAACGAACGATCAATCATGCGATCCATCGGGACATCGGCCTTTGTGGCGGTTTGGGTCGCCGGTTTTTCCGTTTTCGTCGGCACCTGCAACGCGTTCTTGTTTGTGCGTCATCACTTCAAGGGCAAAGCGCTCCTCTACATGCTTATGTTGCTACCGCTGATCATTCCCGGCGTGATCCTTGGTATTTCGATCCTCGTCTTCTCCAGTTCGGTGGCAAACACGCTGGAAGATGCAACAGGCCTTTGGTTCGACGGCCTCAGACCCGGCCTGATCCTGGTGATCCTTGGGCAGTTTTCGTTCATCACCACATTTGCGACCCTTGTGATCTCGGCCCGCTTGCAAAAGTTTGACCCCAGTCTGGAAGAGGCCGCATTGAATCTGGGGGCCAGCAAGTGGGGTGCGATCCGGCAGATCACCCTTCCTTTCCTGCTGCCCGCAATTGTGGCCTCCGCAGTGGTCGCCATGCTGATGAGCTTCGAGAACTTTAATACCACACTGATGCTGGTTGGCTCGGAATCGCCGCTAACGATTACAATGTTCGACAAGCTTAAACAGGGTTCAACACCCGTTCTTAACGCTGTGTCCCTGCTGCTGATTGTTGTGTCGGCCATACTCGGGCTGGTGTCATTGCTCTTTCAGAAATCTGAAGCTCAATAAAATCCGGACCTTAGTCCTGCCCTTGCGGGGAATGGTGCATGTGTATCTTGCATAGGTTGCTTTTTTGCCGCGCGTTCGACCATTGGTGTGTCAGTTGCAACGCTTGCTTTGGTCCTGGTGTTTGACAATGCGATTCATTCGGGGGAGTAGAAGGAAACACTGTAAGACAAGTTTGTTGGGGGAGCACCACGGCCACGTAGACCGTTAGATTTGCAGTGCTGCGATCGCGGGCCTCGAACGCACAGTCGAGCCGCTTGCATGGGATTTACTCTAATGTCGCCGACATACAGCCGCTCCAAGGCATACACGTTCCAGCCTTCCCTACTCGGAAAGTTGCCTAGCGAGGTGCTCTCGCTACATGCCGGACAGTCCCGCATTCGTGTCTAACAGGAACTGGCGGAAAATCGGGCTGCTTGCCGCGCCGATACCGCGGGCGTTTCCTCCGACCGCCGCAGCCTCAACGACCGGAGGGATTAGACCGCGCTTGTCCTGGTTGACTAAGTAACGGCGCACCCTTGAGACCAGTTCTTCCCGAACCTCCGGCGGAAACGCCCCGTCGATGAAAATGGCCTCGAAGTCGATGACAGCACAGATTGAAAGCGACGCCTTGGCCAGTTCCTGCGCGGTCGCTCCAAGCCATGGTTCGACATATCGTGCAATGCTGCTCCAATCTTGAGGCTTCTTCCACAAAAGCCCCGGATCAACTCCGGCTTCGATCAACCGATCCTCCAGCAAAAACAGCGAGGCGGTATCGATCAGTTGCTGGCTTTCCCCCAAAGGACCTGTTGTACGCATCGCGCCCAAGGCTCCGGCATTGCCCTGGTTGCCTTCGAATACCGTGCCGTTCAACGCGACGCCGCCGCCAATCATCGAGCCTATGAAAAAATAGAAATAGTCTCGATACTCTGCTCCACGACCATATAAGTGCTCTGCGTGGCAGGCCGCCGTCGCGTCGTTGACGACAAAAACCGGCAGATCGCTGAATCTGGCAACCTCGGAGAAGAAGTTTACATTCTTCCAAGACCTGAATTTCTTGGCGGCAATGCCGGACAGGTCATGCCATTTCCAAAGCTCGAACGGGGTGCCAATTCCTATGCCACATACGCGGTCACGAAGCCGCTGTGGTTCGTGAGAAAGAAGCGTTTCCAAACCCGATTCCAGAAAACCGAAAACCGACTCCGGCAACGGATAGTCATAGGTCGTGGACAACTGACGGCGCGGCTTGCCCGTGAAATCGATCAAAAGCAAGTCGGCACTGCGTCGTCCGATCTTCATTCCGACCGACAGGATACCTTCCGGGTTCAGCTCCATGGGTACCGACGGCTTGCCGACCTTACCGCGCAAAGGCGTTCCGCGTTTGAGAATCTCATCCCTTTCCAGCTTGCGCAGAATGATCGATACCGTCTGAGGAGAGAGCCCTGTCAATCGCGCAACCTCGGCGCCGGCCGCAGGTCCATGCCGTTGTAAAACCGTCAAAATCAGACGTTCATTGTGATCGCGAACGCCGCTTTGACTTACTCCGCCAGTTAGTATTTTGAGCGCGTCCTTCTCCATAAACCTGAACATAAACCCCTTATTTTCCTATGAAAAGACGCTCGGTCAAATTAATAAATAAACTTTATTTATTTATTGACAGCAAGACCAGAATCACAGTTTCCTGAATAGGACCTTCATTGGAGGATGAAGGACAGCCCCGCTGGTACGCCGCGCGAGGCAACATAATTTTCTGGGAGGACAATATGAAAAATCTATTCAAGATTGCCGCATCCGCGACCGCGCTGACGATGGCGGCGGCCTCTGTCCAGGCAGCTGGCGAAACTGTCTGCCTGATCACAAAAACAGATACCAATCCCTTCTTTGTTAAGATGAAAGAGGGCGCGACCGCCAAAGCGGAAGAGCTTGGCATGACCTTGAAGGCCTTCGCGGGTAAAATCGACGGCGACCACGAAACCCAGGTTCAGGCCATCGAAACCTGCATTCTCGACGGCGCAAAGGGAATTCTTCTGACGGCGTCTGACACAAGTTCGATTGTTCCTGCCGTTCAGCAGGCGCGTGACGCTGGTGTTCTCGTCATCGCATTGGACACACCGCTGAGCCCGATCGATTCTGCGGACGCGACATTCGCGACTGACAACTACAGGGCCGGTCTGTTGATCGGACAATGGGCCAAAGCCACAATGGGCGATGCGGCAGCGGATGCGAAAATCGCGACGCTTGATCTGAACGTCAGCCAGCCGACAGTGGATGTTCTGCGTAACCAAGGCTTTCTGGATGGCTTCGGAGTGGAGCTTGCCGACCCCAATGTCATCGGTGACGAAACGGATGCGCGTCTGGTCGGCAGCGATGTAACGGACGGCAACGAAGAAGGCGGGCGCCGCGCGATGGAAAACCTGCTGGCCAAGGATTCGACGATCAACGTGGTGCACACCATCAATGAGCCAGCGGCCGCTGGCGCTTACGAAGCCCTGAAATCAATCGGCCGCGAAAACGATGTTCTGATCGTTTCGGTCGATGGCGGGTGCCCCGGTGTCCAAAATGTCGATGCCGGAGTAATCGGAGCCACAAGCCAGCAATACCCTCTTTTGATGGCGTCGTTGGGCGTAGAGGCTGTCAAGAAATGGGCCGAGGAAGGCGTGAAGCCTGAAAACACACCGGGAAAAGACTTCTACGACACCGGCGTCGCGCTTATCACCGATCAACCTGTGGATGGTGTTGAATCTATCTCGGTTGCCGAAGGCCTGAAGCTCTGCTGGGGTTAGATACTGACCCAAGGCGTGAGGCGTTATAAACGCCTCACTATTCCTTTCGCCTGGACATCTGAACTTGCTGTAAACTGACATTGTGGTTTTGCATCCGGCCACAAAAAAGGGAGAGATATGTCTGACGCAAACCAAAGTGCCCAGGAACCTGGGACTGCCGCAACGCGTCCCGAGACCGTGGCAGAGTTCGAGCACAACAGACATGGCGCGCTGGGAAAACTGCAGCATCTTCTCCATGTCAATCCGTCTTTCGTGCCCCTTATCGTCCTGATCGGCGCGATTTTGATCTTTGGCTTGCTTTTGGGATCAAAGTTTTTCTCACCCTTCGCGATGACCCTGATCCTGCAGCAGGTTCAGATTGTCGGCATCGTGGCTGCGGCGCAAAGCCTGGTTATTCTGACAGCCGGGATTGACCTGAGCGTGGGCGCGATCATGGTCTTTTCGTCGGTCATCATGGGGCAGTTCTCATTCCGATATGGCATACCGGCTCCAATAGCTGTGATGTGCGGCCTTGCCATGGGCACCCTGATCGGCGCCGTCAACGGCTGGCTTGTCAGCCGAGTCAAGCTCCCACCTTTCATCGTCACGCTGGGCATGTGGCAGATCATTCTGGCCACCAATTTTCTGTATTCTGCAAATGAAACCATCCGCAGCCAGGATATTGAGGCAAATGCACCGTTTCTTCAGTTCTTTGGCAGCAAGTTCAGCATTGGAGGGGCCACGTTTACGGTCGGCGTCATCTTCATGCTCGTCCTGATCTTTGTGTTGGCCTATGCGCTCAAGCACACTGCTTGGGGCAGGCATGTCTACGCCGTCGGGGACGACCCCGAGGCGGCCGAATTGTCCGGCGTCAACGTTCACAGAACACTCATGTCCGTATATATGTTGTCCGGCCTGATCTGTGCTTTTGCCGGCTGGGCCCTGATCGGCCGGATCGGCTCGGTCTCACCGACATCCGGGCAACTTGCCAATATAGAAAGCATCACTGCGGTTGTCATCGGCGGCATTTCGTTGTTCGGCGGGCGCGGATCGATCCTGGGCTCACTCTTTGGTGCGTTGATCGTTGGTGTTTTCACTCTCGGGCTCAGGTTGCTGGGTGCAGATGCGCAATGGACCTTCCTCCTCATCGGGCTTCTCATCATCGCAGCGGTCGCGGTCGACCAATGGATCAGAAAGGTATCGGGCTGATGTCGGACACAACACCAGTGGTACAGGGCCGTGGTATCGTAAAACGTTACGGCCACGTTACCGCCATAGACCATTCTGACTTTGAACTACGGCAGGGGGAAATCCTTGCCGTGATCGGAGACAATGGCGCCGGCAAATCGTCTATCGTCAAAGCGATATGTGGCGCAACGATTCCGGATGAGGGCGAAATTCTGATTGAAGGCAAAAAGGTCAACTTCACCTCGCCGATCGACGCCCGCAACATGGGGATCGAGATCGTATACCAGCAACTTGCAATGTCGCCGGCCCTGTCCATCGCAGACAACATGTTTATGGGGCGCGAGATCCGCAAACAGGGCTTCGCGGGCAAATACCTGCGCCAGCTCGACCGGCCCGCTATGGAAAAATTTGCCCGTGAAAAGCTGACCGAGCTTGGGCTGATGACCGTTCAATCCATCAACCAGGCGGTCGAGACGCTCTCGGGCGGTCAGCGTCAGGGCGTCGCGGTTGCGCGCGCCGCCGCGTTTGCGAGCAAGTTCATCATCATGGACGAACCGACAGCGGCTTTGGGGGTCAAGGAAAGCCGCAAGGTGCTTGAACTGATCCAGGATGTGCGCGCGCGCGGCATTCCGATCATTCTGATCAGCCACAACATGCCGCATGTCTTCGAAGTTGCCGACCGTATCCACATACACAGGCTGGGTAGAAGGCTCTGCACGATCGACCCCAAAGATTACACAATGTCCGACGCGGTGGCCTTTATGACCGGTGCCAAAGAGCCCCCAAAAGAGGACGCGGCGTGATTGAGCAGGATGCGATGCGCGTTTGCGACCTGATCTCCGCACGCAGGCAGGTTGGGGTGCGGATGATCGTTGCGATTGCCGGGCCCCCTGCATCGGGAAAATCCACACTGGCAGAGACTGTCGTGCAATCGTTGAACATGCGACAAAGCTCAGCTGTTCCCTTTGCGACGTTGGTCCCTATGGATGGCTACCATCTGGACAATCATCTGCTTGAGGCGCGCGGTTTGCTGGCCAGAAAGGGCGCGCCAGAAACCTTCGACGACGTCGGATTTTGTAATGCGATCAGAGCGTTGCAGTCTGCGCAACATGAGGTCTTTCACCCCAAATTCGATCGCCAGATGGATCAAGCCATTGCCAACGCGATCGCCGTTGATCCGACAACACCGGTTGTAGTGGTCGAGGGGAACTACCTCTTGATGAATCGCGACCCGTGGAGAACATTGGCGGATGTCTATGCCGCAACGGTATTTGTCAGCCCTCCTTTGGCGGAACTTGAAGCCAGGCTGCAACAAAGATGGATCACGCATGGGCTTGATCCCGAAACCGCCTTGCAACGAGCAAAGACAAACGATCTGCCCAATGCCAGGCTTGTCATCAGCGAGAGCCGGAAAGCCGATCTTACATTGACTCAGAGCTAAACTGATTGCGCCATCGGGCCGCCGGGCTCAGAGGCGATCCTCTGACGCTGATCCTCGCCCATTCAAATGACACACGGTTTTCGGAGGCCGTTGATGGCCTTGGCGGAGTGGACTGTCTGATCAACGCGGCCGAGGCGTTGTTGGACCGGTCGCTTTGGAACACGACGGATGCCGACCTGCTGGCGCTTCTCGATATCAATCTTGCCGGCAGTTTCCGGTCGATGCGGGTGCAACTGTAGCGACCCTGCCGCGTACCGACCCAGCGCATTAAGTGGTCATAGAGGCATGTCGGATCAAATCTGTCTCAACCATCGCCTCTGATAGGGCGAATGCCGGGGATAGTGGCTTGGTTTTGGGCATAGATGTTGTGACATACGGTTTGAATCCGTGGTCATGCCCGGCGCGCGATGGGCCGGCCTGAGTGTGGCAAGGGTATCTCTCGGCTTGGATGGTGGGGGCATTCAAGATACGATGCGTTTCACCTTAAGAGGGATTGTATGCGCTATCTTCTGCTGCAAATCATAACGATTACTGCTTTTGCAAACGTGCTTCATGCGGATAAGCGCGACTATATCGAGCTTGCGCAGCAAGGGTGGGGGTACGAACTGCGCGCAACCATGCTGCGCCGCGATATGGCGATACCCGTTCATATAAACGGGCGCGATCTGGCCGGTGCCGCCCTTTGCCTTGTCGGTGAAAAGCCGCATCCGCAGACGCTGGCGGTTCTGAATACCTTTCGAGAGTTGCTGAAACACAGCTTTGGGCAACCGACACCCATGCGGTATGCAGGCCCCTCGGCGCGGGATTGCGGCACCGGCCGAACTGTGATTTTGCGGCTCTATTCAGGATACCCGCCCAATCGCGATCTGTCGGCAGATATCGACTGGCTCAGTGACGTTTATCAGCTTGGGCTGCCTGCGGGGCGCGCTTATGTGGTGACATCTCCTGCGATGGCGCAGACATTCTTTGGCTACCGGGGGCAGGGGACCCATATTGTGGTCAAGCAACCCGCCCATGATCGCCCAGGCAAGCTTGAACAAGACTTTCACAAATCGATCCTTCTGGAAGAGCTGTTTCAGTCCTTCACATTCGGCATGGATGTCCTGCTCTATGATAAGTCGACGGGCTTCATGTCCAAACTGCAGGAGACACCGGTGAACCTGCAGCGGCTGCCATGGAGTTCGCATGACTTTATGCGTGCGCTTTTGAATTCGAACCCCAGCGGTCTTTGCGCGTTCGACATCTTCATGATGCACGCTGTGGCGCAATCTCCTGTGGATCAGACCATTGATCCCGGCTTTATCGACTACATCGACAGCCAATATGATCGCCTTTGGGCGCAGACAGACGAAACATTGGAAAACCCGGCGTTTGCAACCCTGTTTGACGAAGGCTGCACAGCCTCTGCTCGGGTGCCAAGGTAATACCATCGGGTAGGTTTTTATGACTGGCGGAGTCCGGTTAGCCTGAGCGCAGGTATTGCGCCCTCAGGGCCTATGGGAGGACATATGGACACAAGGCCTGAAAACCCGCCGCGCGCGATTGCGGGCCTGTTGGGGTGCTTGTCACAGGGGCTTGTTGGCCACGAGCATCTGGTGGAAACGCTGCTGATCGCCTTGCTGGAAGGCGGCCATCTTCTGGTCGAAGGGCCGCCTGGGCTGGCCAAGACACGCGCGGTCAAATGGTTGTCGAACGCTGTCGAGGGCAGTTTTGCGCGTATTCAGTGTACGCCGGACCTGATGCCGTCGGACGTGACCGGCACGCCCGTGTACCAGCCTCATGAAGGCGGTTTTGAGTTTGTTCCGGGACCCGTGTTTCACACTCTGGTGCTGGTTGACGAGATCAACCGCGCGCCGCCCAAGGTGCAGTCTGCCCTGCTGGAAGCCATGGCAGAGCATCAGGTCACAGTGGGCAATGAGACACATGCTCTGCCAGACCCATTTCTGGTGATTGCGACCCAGAATCCGATTGAACATGATGGAACCTTTCCCTTGCCCGAGGCGCAGCTGGACAGATTCCTACTACACGTCGTTCTGACCCTACCTGATTTGGAAACCGAACGTCAGATTCTGGATCTGGTCATCGCGGAAACCAAGGATGGGCCGCCGGAGGTGCAGCAGATGACGCTCGAAGAGCTGAAGGTTGCGCGCGCCGCAGCACAGGCGGTTCACGTGGCCCCGGAATTAAGGGACTATATTGTGCGGCTGGTAACTGCGACCCGCGAAGGCCCGTTTGCCGAACATGTGGAACATGCCGTCTCGCCTCGGGGGTCGCTGGCGCTGGCGTCGGCCTCACGTGCGCGCGCCTATCTGCGCGGCCGCGATTTCGCCTTGCCCGAGGATGTGGCCGCCGTTGCGCCGGATGCGCTGGCGCATCGTATGGTGCTGACATGGCGGGCTGTTGCAGATGGGAAAAAGCCGCGCGAGCTGGTGGCCGATATCCTGAATATGGTCGAGCCGCTGTGACGGATGCGCTGGCACATTCAGGCGTAAGCCTGACAACAGATGCCTTGATCGCCTTGCGACACATTGCGCTGACAGATCATGAAAATCCTAATGTGGCAGCTTTGCCCGGAGGATTTCTGACCCAAAAGCGCGGGCAGGGGATAGAGGTCGCAGATGTGCGCGAATATGTGGCCGGGGATGACATCCGGCATCTGGATCGCGGCACCACCGCGCGCACCGGACGTTTGCATATCCGACAATTTCAGGAGGAACGGGATCGGGTTGCCTTGCTGGTGGCCGACTTTCGTACGCCGATGTTCTGGGGCCTGCAGCGGGCGTTCCTTTCGGTTGCCGCAGCCGAGGCTTTGGCTCTGATTGGATGGCACATGGTGGAAAGCGGTGGCCGCGTGGGTTTGCTGGCCCTTACGACCGGGGTATCCGTCATTGTAGCGCCGCGGGGCAAAACGCGTGGTATGCTGGACGTGATCGGCGGTCTGGTGCAGGCGCATGCAAGCAGCCTGACCGCATTGCAAAATGGCGAAGACGCGCATTGGACGCTGGAGCAGGCGCTGTCCGGCATCGAACGTCTGGCGCCCACGGGGTCCGAGGTCATCATCGCATCGGGTTTTGATCAGCCTGGGGATGGCTTTTCAGACCTGTTGAACCGGCTGGATCATCGCCGCAACCCGCGTCTGGTTCTTGTGACCGAAAGCAAAACGCATGAAATGCCGCATGGCTGGTATCCGGTCCGCCTGTCGGATGGGCAGCAAAAGCGTGTTTATCTGGCTGAGGATCAGCCGTTGAATGAGCTGACCTATCAGAAAGTTGCGACACATCCTGCGCTCGTGTTGAATGCCAGCGACCCGGTTGAACACACCTCGCGCCGCATTTCATCTGCCTTTGCCGCAAGATACATGGTATGAGCGAGAAAGCCCTCTCTGAGGCCACGATGCTGGCCAGCCTGCGGGACATTCATTTGCCGCCCGAGGCCGCGGGCGGGGCGCTTGCCGAATATGCCGCTGTTTTTGGTGTCGCTGCGCTGGCCTCTGTTGGTTGCGTTGCCTGTTTGCGGTTCCTCAGCATCAAGACCGCCGCAAAAAGATCGTTTGCATCATCCGATCAACTTGCTGAACCACCGGGATGGTCCACTGAGCGGCGCCGGGTGGCCCTGTTGCACAGGTTACGGGCTCAGAATCCGACGCGGTACTCTGAACTGACCGGCGATCTATACCAACCCGGCGGGGGCCCCGATCTGGAGACCCTGCAAGATGAGGTTTCGGGCCGTGTTTGAGCTTGCGGATCCCTGGGCTTTGCTGTTGCTGCCCCTGCCTGTGGTCATCGTGCTTTTGCTGAAACCACGTCCGGTATTCGAACGCGGATTTCCGGTTCCGGACCGCATCGCCGCGATGCTCTTGGCAGCCGCCCCGCAAGGGGACACAGCGAACCGACGTCTCGCTGACCGCCTCGTGTTGTGGGGCATCTGGGCGCTGGTTGTCTTTGCCATGTCCGGCCCGCGAGAACTGCAGCCGGTCAGCGCTTTGAAGGTGTCCGGACGAGACCTTGCGATTGTTCTGGATCTTTCGGGCTCGATGGTGCGGGATGACTTTCATCTTGATGACCGTCCCATTACCCGGCTGGAGGCGGTGACGCATGTTGGGTCCGAGTTCGCCCGCCGCCGCGCGGGCGATCGGGTGGCGCTGATCGTGTTCGGATCCGAGGCCTATTTCGCAACGCCTTTCACATTTGACACCGAAGCTGTCGCGCGACGGATCGAAGAGGCCACGATCGGTATCTCGGGCCGCGCGACCAATATTTCAGATGGTCTGGGCCTTGCCCTGAAGCGTCTGGCCGACAGCCAGGCAGCGTCGCGGGTTGTGATCCTGTTGTCGGATGGGGTGAACAACGCAGGGGCGACAAATCCACGTGGCGTGGCGGAACTGGCGGCCGAGATGGGAGTGCGGGTTCATACAATTGCACTTGGCCCCAAAGACCTGCAAACCGCTGAGGCCGGTGAACGCGGCGTTGTCGATGCGGCCACTCTGCGCGCGATTGCAGAGGTGTCGGGCGGCGAGGCCTTTCGTGTTAAAACCACCGATGACCTGATCAACGTGACACAAGTACTGGACCGGTTGGAAGCAACAGATAGCGCAGGCCTAGCGGCTGAAGTTCACAAGGCGTTTTGGATCTGGCCTGCAGCGCTGGCGGCCGCATTCTCCCTGTTGGCGGCTTGGAGGCAAGCGCGATGAGTGAGTTGGATGTCACCCTGCTCAGACCGTATTGGGGCTTTGCTGTGCTCATACTCTTTGGGCTTGGCTGGTGGATATTGTCTCGCACCGGAGGGTTCGGCGCCTGGAACAGGGTCACCGACCCTCAGCTTATGAAAGCGATGGCCGTGATTGGCCGGATCGAAGGCGGCTCTTTCCCGCTGACGCCTGCCGCCCTTCTGTTAACTACCGGAATCATTGCCATCGCTCTGACCGGTCCCGCAATCGAACGGCGGGGCGCGCTGACTTATCGTAATCTGGATGGGGTGTTGTTGGTTGTCGATGCCTCAGAAAGCGTGGCAAACCATGACCGCTGGCCCCAATTACTAAGCATGGGGCGCTTCGGGATCAGCGCGCTGGGCTCTCGGCCTGGTGGGATTATCGTGTTTGCAGGCGATGCCTATGTCGCAACAGATATGACAACCGATCATCGGCAGTTGGGGCAAACGCTCTCGCTGATCGACGGAAAAACCGTTCCCGACAAGGGATCGCGACCTGAACGCGCATTGGCTCTGGCGATGCAACGGATTGAAGAGGCCGGTATCCTGGCCGGTGATGTGATGATGTTTACCGACGGAGACGGGCTGGGTATACCTTCGCTTCAACAGGCCGCGTCTCTTGCCGCGCGCGGGGCGCGGGTGTCTTTGGTTTCGCTGGACACTCCGACAGCGCAGATGCAAACCCATGCGAGTGTCGGTGGTGGTGCCGTATTCACAGCGGACCAAACAGATGATCTGGCCCTCTGGTTGGCCGACGATGCGGCAACCCGGCTGGAGCGCGCAGACTATCCGATCCTGTTCTGGCACGATCTGGGGCGATATCTGCTGTCTCTCGCTCTGCTCCCCCTCTTGTTTTTGTTCTGGAGGGAGCGGGCATGAGATGGCTTGCGATAGCGGGGGCCGCGTGTGTTGCGCTTGCCTTTGCGCTAGGCGGCGCTGCCCCTTTTGGCCGCGTTGCGCTTGCGCTTGGCCTGCACCCAATGGCAGCAAAGCTGTTCTCCGATCCGGATTGGCAAGGTGTTGCCCTCTATCGCTCCGGGGATTTCAACAAGGCCGCCGAGGCGTTCGCAAGCGCCGGTGATCCATACAATCTTGGTAATGCAGAGGCGCAGAATGGCCGTCTGGCCGCCGCGCTTGAGGCTTATGATCAGGCCATCGGCCAGGGTAACGCGGACGCTCAGGTGAACTTTGATGTGTTGGCGGCCTATTATGCGGGGTTGCAGATCGATCCCGAGGCTTTGGGTCTTTTGCCTGAACGCAAATCCGGCCCTAAGGTCGAGAGCTTTGTGGCGCGTGGGGATGCGCGCGCGGCGGGAACGGGCAGCGAGGTCACGAACTCGAACACGATGCTGGGGCTTGCCGAGCTGGACGGCCGCGGACGATTGGGGGTGCGGCGCATTTTTGATGACAAGTTCATGGTGGCAGACCAACGCTGGCTCAGCCAGTTGTCCGATGTTCCGGGCGAGTTCATGGCGGCCCGAATTGCGCAGGAACACAAACGCAGAGAGAAACTTGGCCTTTCCCCTCCCGAGCCGGAGAGCCCTGAATGAAGTGGCTGATCTTTCTATTCCTTGCCTTGCCGTTTCCGGTGTTGGCGCAATCAAAGACAGTGCTGCCCTCCGAGGTGTCCATCGAGGTCACGATTGAAGAGGATGCCGCCATTCCTTTCACCCGTGAGATGGTGCTGTTGACGATCCGGGGTGTTTATCGTCGGCACATCACGCGCGAAGAGCTGATCCAACCCGATTTCGAAGGGTTCAGTTGGGCACAGCTAGGGCCGGACAACTGGTCGGAAGAAAGGATCAATGGCCGGCAATACAAGGTGTTTACCCGGCAGATGGCGATTTACCCGGTCGAGTCGGGCGATCTGATAATTGGTCCGTTTGTCCACAAGCTGACCCTGACCGACGAGCATGACGACTGGTTCGAGTATGAGATTCAATCGGAACCCCTGACTCTGCAGGTGGCCGAGGCACCGGCGACGCGGGACTGGTGGTTCCCGGTGCGTGAACTGAAAATCTCGGACCAGTGGTCGAATGCGCCGGATCAACTTGCGGCGGGCGAAGGTGTCTTGCGCGTCATCCGGCTGGAGGCTTTGGGCGCAACGCCCGAGATGATCCCCCCGATGCCCGAGCTGAAATCACCCTCGGCTCTGATCTTCGCGCATCCTGAGAAACGGCTGGTCGAACTGACCCCAGAGGGGCCTGTAACCTATGCGTTCTGGCGCTGGACCATTCGCCCCTCAAATGGCACGTCGGGCATCGTTGAGCCATTGGAGTTCAGCTATTTCGACACCGTGGCACGAGAAGCGCGCGAGGTCGTCATCTCGCCGCAGCGCATTGCCTATGGTACGGCCACCGCAGAGGGGCCTACTGATGGAGCTGAGGCGGCGCGGCCCGCGGCGAAGCTGCCCGGCTGGCCTGCGGTTGCGTTGGCGGTTCTGGTATTTTGGGCGGGTCTGGCATTGGGCATGTTGGGGCACAGGGTCGCGGTATCAAAGGCGCTGCAGCGCTTTGCATTTTTTGATCCTCTGGTGCGTGATATGCGGCGTTTTGCAAAAGCGGGCCGCGCAGATGGCGTAAGAAAAGCGGCGGTTGCGATTCTGGGCCGCGATGGCCCGTCACTGGGGCGCCTTGAGCGCATTAGAGCCTTCGACCGCCAGATATTTGATCCCGAAGCGGCGGCACCCGATTTGAAGGCTTTTGCAAAGAGGTTCCTCGACAATTAGACCCGTGGCTCATCAAGCTTTTGTTATTTATGGTATCTTTCGGTTGCACAAAAACGAAACAGTTGAACTGATCACGAAATGCTGTACTTTTCCTCTCGGAGGAGAAGCAATGTATACTGGGGGATGCCCTAAACCGGTGGACCAGGTGTCCAGCGTGCTTATCGTGGATGACCATCCGCTGTTCAGCGATGCACTGGCATCGGCATTGAAAGTGAATTTCGAGAATTGCCGGATCGAAAAAGCCAATACGCTCAAGCAGACATTTGAGATACTCGGCGACGGCTTCAAACCTGATCTGATTATGTTCGATCTCAAATTGCCTGACGTGACCGGTATTTCAGGTTTTCAGCAGTTGCGGCAGCGCTGCCCAAAGGCTCGGGTTCTGGTGATTTCTTCGCTGGCCTCGGGTGAGCTTGTGCGGTCTTTACTGGATCACGGCGCAATGGGTTTTTTGCCCAAGGACACCCCGGCGCAAACGCTCAAACTGGCCATTCAGGAGATCGCAGCCGGCCGTAAGTACGTTCCGACCGAATACAGCCGTTTGGAAGAGACTAAGCCACCCGAAAGTGCGGTTTATCAGTCAAGCCCCGAGCTTTCCTCGCTGACCCCACAGCAGGTCAAGATTCTCAAGCTTATCTGCGTCGGCCAATCCAACAAACAGATCGCATATGAACTGTCCTTGGCTGAGGCGACAGTCAAGGCGCATATCACCGCTTTGCTGCGCCGCCTTGGGGTGCGCAATCGGACCCAGGCTGCCGTGCTGGTCGATTCAGTTGTCGCCCGTCAGTCGCGACATGAGCCGGAGGTTAAGTCCTTTCTTCAACACTAGGGGGTACACATGCGGGATCTTGAGCACGGGCCGAATTTCATCGCGATAGGCCGTTCCGTTGCCGTGGACCCGACGACGGCCGTTGAAGAAGCCTGTGCGGAAATCGATTGTCACTTATCCTGTTTTGTCTTGGCCTTTATTCCCAGCAGCCTGGACCCTGCGGCGGTGTCGCGTTGCCTGGACAAGAACCTCGCGGGTGTTCCTGTTTTCGGTTGCACCACTGCGGGACAGATCACGCGGTCGGGGTATGAATCGGATGCCCTTTTGTTGCTGGCCTTTCCCAGGTCCAACTTTCGATGTTCGTCCATTCTGTTCGAAGACCTCAGGCCGTTGGATTCGACCGAAATCGCGGCCACCGCACAGCGGCAAGCCGAACGATTCCGCCATACCGCCGGGTGGAACAGGCTGGCACTGGTGTTCACAGACGGCTTGTCCAAGCAGGAAGACCTGCTGGTCTCAACTCTGGAAACCGTTCTGGACGGGTTGCCGATATTTGGCGGCTCTGCCGGAGATGGGCTGCAATATGAAGAGACTTTTGTTTTTCATGGCGGCAGCGCGCACTCCAATGCGGCAGTTCTGCTGCTGATTGAAACCAATCTTGGTTTCCAGGGTATCGGATTTGATCATTTCCTGCCTATCGGATCAGAGGTTATTATTACTGACGCAGACCCCGAAGAGCGTGTCGTCTATGAGATCAACGGAGCCCCGGCCGCGCAGGAATATGCGCGCCTGGTTGGTTGTGCCGCCGAGGATCTTTCGCCGCTGGTGTTCGCTGAAAACCCGCTGCTTCTGAGGCAGAACCTGAACTACTATGTGCGTGCTATTCGCGAGCCGATGGAGGGGGATTCCCTGTCTTTTCTCGCGGCGATTGATGACGGGCTTATTATGACCCTCGGGCGTGGGAAAGAAATCATCGAAACGCTCAAGGCCGGGCTGGATGTGCGGGACAATACGGGAACCGCACCGGACTTCATTCTTGGGTTCGACTGTATCTTGCGCAAGCTGGAAATCGAGCAGAAGCAGTTGAGCAATCAGGTCTCGGACGTTCTGCAATCCCACCGGGTGGTCGGCTTCAATACCTACGGAGAGCAGCAATCCGGTGTTCATATGAACCAGACCTTTGTGGGGGTCGCCTTCTTTGAACCAGAGAAGCGGGACCTGAGCTGAGCATGCTTAATCCAGACGATCCGCTTGAGATTCAGGTTTCCAAACAGGCCAAGATCATTGATGCGTTGATGCGGCGCGCGAGTCGCCAGAAAGATGTCGGACCATCGGCGTTTCTGGCCTTTCAGTCGGCGATCGAACTGCAGCAGCAAGTGATGGAGCAGAGTCGCGATCTGGAGCGTGCAACCACCGAGTTGGAAAGCGCCCGATACGAACGCGAACAAACCCGTAAGAGCCTTGTTAAGGCGCTGTCCTCTATGGAGGAAGGGTTCGCGCTGTTCACCGATGGTGAGCTGAACCTGTGCAACGAGTTGTTTCAGGCGATTTTTCCTGACATGTCCGACATGATCAGACCCGGCCTCACCTTGGGGCGGTTCTTTCTGCTGGTGCAGAACAGCCCTGAGTTCGTATCATCCGATCACGGCATATCGAATATGTTGGATACGCTCGAGCGCAACTGTCACACAGGCATGGTGTCAAGCGATGTGATCGAGCTGCGCGGCGACCGCTGGTATCAGCTTAGCGCGCAATACACGTCGTCCCAGAATGTGGTCATTCTGCTCACCGATATTACGTCGGTTGTTCGTCGGAACCGCGATGAGAAAGAAACCCTGATTGATCGGCAGGAAGACTATCTTCAGGCTGTGTTCCAGAACATGAGCTCGGGTGTTTGCACCTTTTCCTCTGATGCCAAGATCATGATGCACAACGCACGGTTCCGGGAAATTCTGAACCTGCCCCTGTCCCTCTTGCAGGGAAACATGCCGGTGCAAACCCTTTTGGATCTGATGCGCGCACGCGGGTTGATCAAGGCAGATGACGAGCTTGAAGTCGACAAGTGGCAACATGAACTCAGAAGCCGCGGCTGGCTGCGCAAACGCGTCCGAGACGGGGCGGATCACGTGCTCGACATACAGGTCAATCAACTGCCAGATGGTGGTTTTCTGGTCGAACTGAAAGACGTGACGCTGGAAGCACGCGCAACCGAGACACTGGAAAACCGGGTCATGGAACGCACGGCTGAGTTGACCCATGCGAACGCTAAGCTTGTGAAGGAATATGAAGAAAAAGCACAGGTCGAAGAGGCGCTGCGGATCGCAAAGGAACGTGCCGAAGCCGCAGTATCTTCCAAGACACGGTTTCTGGCGGCGGCCAGTCACGATTTGCTGCAGCCGATCAATGCGGCAAAACTGATGATCTCGACCCTTTTGGAGATCACGCGAGAGACCGAGTTTCATGAGATGATGGAGCGGTTGGAGGGTGCATTCGGTTCAGCCGAACAGTTGTTGCATTCGTTGCTGGACATCTCGCGGCTGGAAACGGCTGATCCTGACATAGTGTCCCCTACCGATGTCAGTCTTGCGTCGATGATTGCTGGGATTCAGGGTGACCAGACCTTGGTTGCTGAGAACAAGAATGTCCGGCTTGACGTGGTTCCGTGTTCAGAGATCGTGAATTCCGATCCGGTTTATCTTTTGAGATCAATCCAGAATCTGGTGGTGAATGCCATCCAGTATACCGAGCCCGGAGGCCGGGTGCTGGTGGGGTGTCGCAGGCGCGGTGACAAAGTTATTTTGCAGGTCTGGGACACCGGTATCGGGATCGCACGCAAAGATCAGGAACGCGTGTTCGAGGAATTCACGCGAGCCGAGAACGTGCCATTGGGGTCTGGCATGGGGCTGGGATTGTCTGTGGTGGACCGTGCCTGCCGTCTCTTGGGTCACAAGCTGTCGCTGCGGTCAAAGCCCGGTATGGGATCGGTGTTTAGCATCGAAATGGACAGGGTCGAAGCAGCGCAAAGCACCATTGAGCCTTTGGACCTTCTGGCGAATTCGGGTGATGTGCCATTGGATTTCATCGTTCTGGTGATCGAAAACGACCGCGATGTACTGTTTGGTACAACGCAGTGGTTGGAGCAGAACGGGGCCAGTGTCCTGGCAGCCCGGTCGCCGCAAGAAGCGATGCAATTCGTCACGGATATTGGGATGCCACCGGATATCATTCTGGCAGACTATCAACTGGATGACGGAGAAACTGGCGTAGACGCAATCTGCCAGATTCGGGAGATGACACAGGCTCAGGTGCCGGCGATATTAATCACGGCCAATCGCAGCGAAACGCTGCGCAAAGACGGGTTGCGGCATGAGATCTCGGTGATGACGAAACCGGTAAAACTGCCGCGGCTGCGATCCCTGATCATCTGGAAGACCCAGCGCGCGTTGATCTCCCAAACGCTCAACACAGACAAAAGTCGGCGGTGACATGGAGCGATTAGCCCATACTCTCATCCATGGGAGGACAAAGTCATGAGATTGCTTCTTTGCGGGCTGGCTTTTTCAGTGTTGAGTTTGCAGCCGGTGTCGGCTGCGCCAATCAATGCCGAGCAGGCTTATGATTTGCTGTTCCAAAACGGCGTTTTGGATACCATCTCGCGCGATAAGGAACTGGTTTATCAGCGTACGGTCACAAACCAACTGAGGCCCGATGCGGCGGAACGCGATACCGGAGATATCGCGCTCAGCTTTCGGGACGACGGAACCGAAATGGCACATCTGGAGTTTCGGCAGGACAACAAGCACCGCGCGATGGGTGTCTTCCCGGCCAGCGTTGGAAATCCGATGATCATGGTGTTCTATGAAAGCGTTATCCGGGATATGGCTGAGTCTGCCGGGGGAAGCCCGTTTTATATCCGCAACCGCGTCAAAGACGCGCTGGTCCAGCCCGCCGAAGTGGTCGAGGGTGAGGCGGTGGTCGATGGCAAAACCGTGCCCGTGCAGACCATCTTCATGCGTCCCTTTGCCGAAGATCCCAACCGGGACCGTATGCGGGGCTTTGGGGATCTCATCCTCAGCGTCACCGTATCGGATCAGGTTCCGGGCTGGTATCTGAGCCTTGTTGCCGAAGCCATGCCCGAAGGGGGAGGCGCGGCTGTTTATCGGTCGGAAATGCAGTTTGAAGGATTACAGGAGGAGCGCGAATGACTGGCTCAGGCCATGTGTGGAAGCCCATTGCAGTTGTAATTGCGGCCTGTCTGGCGGCCCCGTCAGCATCTGCGCAAAGCGTTGCGGACCGGCTCAACGACTATCCAACTGCGGCACGCGCGGACTATGTATTCGCCTGCATGATCACCAATGGCCAGACGCGCGAGATGTTGGACAGGTGCTCTTGCTCGATTGATCTGATCGCTTCGATCTTGCCTTTTGAGCAATACGAACAGGCGGAAACCGTTCTGTCGATGCGTAGGGTCGGAGGCGAACGCATGGCGTTCTTCAAAAGCGCAGTGATGGCCGAAAACCTAGTGATTGACCTGCGTCGGGCGCAGGCCGAGGCCGAGGTTGTCTGTTTCTGAGCTAAACGCGAATGGCGCTTAACTGGCCGCCGCTTTCGGCAGGTCTTTCTCGAACGTGTTGCCCTCGGTATCTGTCGCCTTGACTGTCAACATGGTCGAGCCGTTGTCGTTATAGGCAAAACGGAATGCCGGGTTTTCCGAGATCGAAATGCCGCCATCCATGGTGAACAACAGCTCTTCGCCCTGCCAGACCTCGATATGGTCGATGAAATGCGCAGGTATGAACAGTTGCGTGACCTGATCGCGCTGCAGGCCGGAATAGTTCGGATGCCGGATCATGATCTGAGCCTCGCGGCGCGGTGTCGAAACCTGCGCCTCTTGTCCAAAGCTGCGTAGCTTCATCTTGCCCATCGACGCCAGGGCGACCTCGGGGTCTTTGCTGGCCGGGGCCGAGCAGCCGCCCGACGCTTTGACAAAGCGGCCCGTCATGTGCAGACCGTCAGGCGTTTCGGCAATCACGCGGACGTTGGAGTATTGGTTCACGCGAACCCGCATTTCGAAATCCAGCGCGCCCATGGCCTCTGAAAAGGTAAAGACACCTGCGATCGGCGCCGGATTTTCGTCGATGACCACTGTAGCGGCAGATATCTCGGCATTGGGATCCAGTTGCTTCAAGACGATGGGCACCGTTGCTGCATCATGTGCCCGATAGGGCGCTTCAAGCGCAATCAACGTGTCCGCATCACCGATCTGGGCGTCACCGACAACATCATATCGCAGGTCCTGCCAGGTTTCGCCGTCTACAAGCGGATTCTTGACCGGCTGTTCCGCCCATGCGGGCAGGGACAGCGCAAGTGAAAGGATCGCTGCGGGTGCTAATGCTCTGGCCATGTTGTCTCCTCCGGCAACCGGTGCCGCAGAATATGCCACAAAACACCCAAAAAATATATGCCGACGAAAGGCGGTGTGGCGCTGGTGGTGATCTGTGCCAAGTTCTGAGGCGGAGGGATATCATGTTCGAAGCCGTGATTTTGCTATGCGCGCAGGCCGCGAAAGAGCCTTGCCGGGAACAGCTTTTGCCGGGCTACGAAGCGGCAACTCAGGCCGATTGCGAACAGAAGCTGGAGATCACGCCGCCGCAGCTCTCCGAGCGGCATAGTGGTGATCCGGTCTGCCAACCCGTTGGTCAGAAACTGGAATTCGAAGAGGCCGCACCCGGTCTTTTTGTACATCGCGGGTGGATTGAAGAGCCCAACGCCGACAATCTGGGGGATGTGTCGAATATCGGATTTGTCATCGGGCAGGACAGTGTCGCCGTGATCGATACCGGAACGGCCCCCTGGATGGGAGAGGCGGTTTGGCGGGCCATCCGCGCAGAGACAGACAAACCCGTCAGTCACGTCATTTTGACCCATATGCATCCCGATCACACACTCGGAACCGCACCTTTGATCCTGACGGGCGCGCAGGTCGTTGGTCATGCCGGGTTAGAGAGAGCTTTGTTGGACCGGTTGGGAAACTATGTCGAAAGCCTCAGCGCGATCATAGGTCCCGGTGCCTATCTAGGCGTTGGTCCAATCACGGTCGATCTGACCGTTGAGAGCGAAGAAGAAATTGATCTGGGCGGGCGCACGCTGGTCCTGCGGGCCTGGCCCCGAGCCCATACCGGGAATGACCTTACAGTGACGGATGTGAACTCGGGCGTCATGTTCACGGGCGATCTGGTGTTTCACCGGCATACTCCGGCGTTGGACGGCCAGCTGATCGGTTGGCAGCGTGTTCTGAAACAGATGACCGGGCTGGACGTCACTCAAATTGTCCCCGGTCATGGCGGCCCTATTCTGGCCTGGCCCGACGGTGCCCGGGATATGGCGCGTTATCTAAATGTGCTGGAAACCGACACGCGGGCGGCCATCGACAGTGGCCAGCGTCTGGGTGATGCGGTTGAAACAATTGCGCAGGGGGAAGCGGCTGAATGGGACCTGTTTGAGGCGTATAACCCGCGCAATGCAACGGTTGCGTTTACCGAGCTTGAATGGGAATAGCGCCGGTCAGCGAATGGCCCGATTCAGGTTTTTGGCGGCGTCCAGATTAGTTTGATCTGCCCCTTCAATATCGGTCAGTCGCGTTGCGGTCAGATCAGCATCTGTAAAATCCGCGCCAGAGACCTTGGCGCCGGTCAGGTCTGCCCCACCCAGAGTGGTCATCGACATGTCCGCACCAGTAAAATCCGCGTTTGGGAGCTTGGCAAACTCCAGATCAGCGCGGGACATTCTCGCATCGGTGAAATCGACGTCCGCTCCCTGTGCCGAGGTCAGCACGCCGCGCATAAGGCCCATCGATTGGTTGCGCATGTCGGCCGAGAAATCCGCTCCCTTGAATATGGTCCGGGTCAGGTTCGCCTTGGTGAAGTCAGCGGCGGTTCTGGCCTTTGTGAAATCGGCATCGCTCAGGTCTGCCTGGCCAAGCTGGGTCTGAAACAGCTCAGCCCCGACAAGCGATGCGCCTGATAGGTTTGCGCCCAGCATCCAGGCCTGACTCAGAATCGCGCCGTCCAGGGTGGATCCCGACAAATCAGAGCTGTTCAACGATGCAGCCCGCAGGATCGCATTGCTAAAATCCAGCCCGGACAAGTCTAGATTGTTCAGCCAGATCCGGGTGAAATCGGCAGGGGCGTCGGGTGTGGCGGCGTTCAGCCGGGCGACGACATCGGCGCGGGTCATCTGCGCCTCGGTCATTTTGGGCAATGACATATCCACACCACTGAGCGGTGACTGACCAAGGGCCGACAGAGGCGTGAAAGCGAGTAGTATGATCAGTAAGGGTCTCATGTGCCCCTCCTGCGCGTTAACCCTGATCCGTCGTCAACTGCTGCAGCATTTGCGAAATCGCAAACAGGCGACGTTCGAGGATTTGCGGGGTTTCACACAGATAAGTGATCGAGCGCTGGCGGTCGGAATAGATCAGCTGGTCCCAATCCAACTGCTCTTCCAGAGCGTCTACGCGATCGTAGTCCGGCGGCTCAGCAGACAGCGCCTGCTCCATTTCCACACGGGTCAGGTCAATCTTTTCGGCCATATCGATCTGGTTCAGCGAAAACTCTCCGATCCCGGCGATGATACGTTTGCGGCGTTTCGATAGGGTGTCGAAGACGTGTTGGAACACCAATCCCAACACATCCGGGTCGCCATTATAGCGCGCTGCAAATTCGGCGACCTGAGGCTGCAACTCTTCCAGCTCGATCCGCCTTAGGGACAGCAGCCCGGCGATTTCGTCGATCTCTGCACTGTGTTGAGCGGCCGCGTTCTCGGCGATTTGGTGCGGCCACATAAGACCTAGCGACAGATCCTCGACTTTGCGTTGGATACACGGCCAGGTTGGATCGGAAAAATCCGCGGCAAGGCTTGGGCTGGCCGCGCCAAGCCAGGCCAGCGCCATAACAATAAGCTTGCCGTTCGACATCACAGCTCTCCTCCACGCGGATACTATGCATGAAATCTGCGCGCTAAGTCCATTCAACCCAATACACACCATTGTCTTAATTGTTTGATCCTCAGGCTGGCCCTCATACTCGACCCAAGCAGCCGGCTGTGAATGATTCCGGCGCCAAGGGAGGACAGACAGACATGAGAACACGCGCGGCGGTTGCTGTGGCGGCAGGCCAACCTCTGGAAATCATGGAGGTCGAGCTGGATGGCCCGAAAGCAGGCGAAGTCCTGATCGAGGTTAAGGCGACCGGTTTATGTCACACGGATGAGTTCACCCGTTCGGGTGACGACCCCGAAGGGATTTTTCCGGCAATTCTGGGCCATGAGGGTGCCGGAGTTGTTCTGGAGGTTGGCGAAGGTGTCACCAGCCTTGAGGTCGGGGACCATGTTATCCCGCTCTACACCCCTGAATGCCGCGAGTGTGAATACTGCCTGAACCCAAAAACAAATCTGTGCCAGAAAGTGCGCGCCACGCAGGGGGCCGGCTTACTGCCCGATGGCACGACTCGCTTCAGCATGTTGGATGGCACGCCGATCCATCACTATATGGGGTGTTCGACCTTTGCCAACCACACCGTGGTGCCTGAGATCGCGCTGGCCAAGGTGCGCAAGGACGCGCCGTTCGACAAGATTTGTTACATAGGCTGCGGGGTTACTACCGGCATCGGTGCCGTGATCAACACCGCCAAGGTCGAGATCGGATCGCGCTGTGTGGTTTTTGGTCTCGGCGGAATTGGCCTGAACGTCATTCAGGGCTGCAGGATGGCGGGTTGTGATCAGGTCGTTGGTGTGGATTTGAATGACGGCAAGGCTGAAATGGCAACCCATTTCGGTATGACCGATTTCGTGAACCCCTCGAAAGTCAGCGGTGATCTCGTGGCGCATCTGGTCGAACTGACCGGGGGTGGTGCGGATTATACGTTTGATGCCACGGGCAATGTGGGCGTGATGCGCACCGCACTGGAATGCGCACACAAGGGGTGGGGCGAAAGCATCATCATCGGTGTGGCCCCTGCCGGTGCCGAGATTTCGACTCGCCCCTTCCAACTGGTCACGGGCCGGTCGTGGCGCGGAACTGCGTTTGGTGGGGCCAAGGGTCGGACAGATGTCCCGAAGATTGTCGACTGGTACATGGATGGCAAGATCGAGATCGATCCGATGATCACGCATAAGCTGTCGCTGGATGAGATCAATCACGGCTTTGACCTGATGCACGAAGGTAAGTCGATCCGTGCCGTGGTGGAGTTCTGATATGGATCTGAAAGTTATCTCACAAAACCGCAGTTTCGGAGGAGAACAGACTGTTTACTCTCATCCGTCCGAGACTTGTGATTGTGACATGACTTTTGCCATCTACCTGCCGCCTCAGGCCAAAGTAGGGCCGGTGCCTGTGCTATGGTACCTGTCCGGCCTGACCTGCACCCATGAAAATGCGATGACCAAGGGCGGGTTTCAAGAGGCGGCAGCCGATTACGGAGTTGCGGTTGTGTTTCCCGACACATCCCCGCGCGGTGACAATGTTGCGGACGATGACGCCTATGATCTGGGTCAGGGCGCGGGGTTCTACGTGAACGCCACCCGCGATCCTTGGCGGTCTCATTTCAGGATGTATGATTACATCGTTGACGAGCTGCGCGACATCGTACTCAAGAACTTTCCGGTTCAGGATCGTCATGGCATCACTGGTCATTCTATGGGCGGTCACGGCGCGATCACAATTGCGATCCGGAATGCCGACAAGTTTGGCTCGCTTTCCGCATTTGCCCCGATTGCGCACCCGACACGCTCGGATTGGGGGCGTAAACAACTCAGCAGTTATCTGGGCGATGATGAAAACACCTGGGTCGAGCATGACGCCACTCTGCTGCTGGAAGAACACGGCTGGAAGAGTGATTTGCTGATCGATCAGGGGGCCGATGATCAGTTCCTCGATCTGCTCAAACCCGAGGCGCTGGCCAACATGATGGCCAAGCGCCGCCAGCCCGGACAGATTCGAATTCAGGAGGGGTATGACCATTCCTATTTCTTCGTGAACAGCTTTGCGCGTGACCATGTCGAATGGCACGCAGAACGTCTTAGCCAATGAAAAAAGCAAGGAAAGATAGATAGTGTTCAGAACGGTATTCGCAGCAACCTGCTTCATGCTTGCACCCGCCTTTGCAAGTGCCGACGGCGATCCCGAAGCGGGAGAGAAAGTCTTTCGCAAGTGCAAGGCCTGCCACGCTGTGGGCGAAGGTGCTGAAAACAAAGTGGGTCCTGCGCTGAACGGTATCGTTGGCCGTCAGGCAGCGACCGTCGAGGGGTTTGGCTATTCGCCTGTGCTGATTTCGCTTTCTGAGGAAGGGCTGATCTGGACACCCGAAGAACTGGATGCGTTTTTGACCAAACCGCGCGACTACGCAAAGGGAATCAAGATGACCTTTGCCGGGCTGCGTAAGGAGGACGATCGCACCAATATCATCGCATATCTTGCGACCTTTGAGGAGACAGGGTTGTAAGAAATCGTACTGCCCGCCCGCAGATAGGACCCGGAAAAGGGCCGGTCAGGGCGCGCATCAACAGACACCGCAACCCAGTCTGGGTGAGGTGTTGCAATGCAGCGATTTCGCTGCACGAAAGGGAGGAGATTGAATGAGAAATCTATCGCTTTGGACCTCCGGGATCGCCATTGCGCTGGCCACTGCGGCTTATGCCAATGACGACCTGATTGCCCAGATGGAAAACTCGAAACAATGGGCGATCCAGACGGGTGACTACAAAAATCAGCGCTATTCCGAGCTGGATCAGATCAACGCGGACAACGTTGGTGATCTGCAGGTGGCGTGGACTTTTTCGACTGGCGTTCTGCGCGGGCACGAGGGGTCTCCGCTGGTGATTGGCGACATGATGTACGTCCACACGCCGTTCCCGAACATCGTTTATGCGCTGGATCTGGCCAACGATGGAAAAATTGTCTGGAAATACGAGCCCAAACAGAACCCGGATGTGATTCCGGTGATGTGCTGTGACACTGTGAACCGTGGTGTGGCCTATGCGGATGGCAAGATTTTCCTGCATCAGGCGGACACCAAAGTTGTGGCACTTGACGCCAATACCGGCGACGTGGTTTGGGAAGTTCAGAATGGCGACCCGGCGATTGGTGAAACCAACACAGCCACCGTGCTACCCATCAAGGACAAGGTCATTGTTGGTATTTCGGGCGGTGAGTTCGGTGTACGCGGGTCAGTCACAGCCTACGACATGAACTCGGGTGAGCAGGTCTGGCGTGCCTATTCCATGGGGCCGGACTCGGACATCCTGGTTGATCCGGAAAAAACCACGCATCTGGGTAAACCCGTTGGAGCAGACTCGGGAACGAATACCTGGGAAGGCGATCAGTGGAAGATCGGTGGTGGCACCACATGGGGCTGGTATTCTGCCGATCTGGACGAAAACCTGATGTACTATGGCACCGGTAACCCGTCGACTTGGAACCCGGCCCAGCGCCCGGGCGACAACCGCTGGTCAATGACCATCATGGCCCGCGACATCGACACCGGTATGGCCAAATGGTTCTACCAGATGACGCCGCATGACGAATGGGACTATGACGGCATCAATGAAATGATCCTGACGGAACAGGAAATTGATGGCGCCGAGCGCAAGCTGCTGACCCATTTCGACCGCAACGGTCTGGGATACACCATGGACCGCGTCACGGGTGAGCTGCTGGTGGCCGAAAAGTTCGATCCGGTTGTGAACTGGACAACTGGTGTCGACATGGACCCCAACAGCGAGACCTATGGCCGCCCGGCTGTGGTTGCTCAGTATTCGACGGAACAGAACGGCGAGGACGTAAACTCGACTGGTATCTGCCCGGCGGCTCTGGGGACCAAAGACCAACAGCCTGCAGCCTATTCGCCGAAGACTCAGCTGATGTACGTGCCGACCAACCATGTCTGCATGGACTATGAGCCGTTCCGCGTGTCCTACACCGCAGGTCAGCCTTATGTGGGCGCGACCCTGGCGATGTATCCGGCACCGGACAGCCATGGCGGCATGGGTAACTTCATCGCCTGGGATAACACCGACGGAACCATCAAGTGGTCGTTGCCCGAGCAGTTCTCGGTCTGGTCCGGGGCTCTGGCAACTGCGGGTGACGTCGTCTTCTATGGCACACTCGAAGGATATCTGAAGGCTGTTCACGCTGAAACGGGTGAGGAACTCTATAGGTTCAAAACCCCGTCCGGGATCATCGGTAATGTGATGACCTATGAGCAAGGCGGCAAGCAGTATATCGGCATCCTGTCGGGTGTTGGCGGCTGGGCCGGTATTGGCCTGGCAGCTGGTTTGACCAACCCGAATGACGGTCTGGGTGCTGTTGGTGGCTATGCTGCGCTCAGCGATTATACCGCGCTGGGTGGTCAGCTGACCGTGTTCGCACTGCCGAACTAAGCCAAAGATCTGACCGGCGCGGCCCAGCAGGACCGCGCCGGTTTTTCACCTCTAAAGAAACGAGCTTTCCATGAACCACTCTGTACGTCTTCTGGCATCTGTTCTTGTGTCCTGCCTTCCCATTGCTGCGGCGGCGGACAATCTGACAGTCTCGTATTCCGAGGATGGACGGTATTATACCGAAGACGATATCCCGACGTTCAATGTGGCCGAGGATGGCACTGTGGACTGGATGACATTTTCCGGTTTTCGCCGCTATCACGCGGAATGCCATGTCTGCCACGGTCCGGATGGTGAGGGTTCGACCTATGCGCCGGCTCTGAAAGAGTCGGCCCTGGATATGGATTATTATGACTTTGTAGATATCGTTACAAACGGTCGTCAGGTGGTAAATGCCGCCGAAAATTCGGTGATGCCGGGATTTGGTGACAATCCGAATGTGATGTGCTTTCTAGATGACATCTATGTATATCTGAAAGCACATGGATCTGGTGCGATCCCGCGTGGTCGCCCCCCCCAGAAAGAGGCTAAATCGGACGTGATCCGAGAGGATGAAGATGCGTGCATGGGCTAAGGTTTGCCTTGTTCTGACGGGGCTTGGTGTCTGGCTTGGCCAGGCACTGCCCGCGCAGGCGCAAACCTCTGATCTGGTGTCCAAGACTGCCCTGCGGGTCTGCGCGGATCCGGGCAACAATCCCGTATCGTCCAAAGACGAATCCGGATACGAAAACCAGCTGGCAGAGCTGATCGCCGCAAAGCTGGAATTGCCCGTGCAATATGTTTGGTTCCCGCAAGCGACAGGGTTCATTCGCAACACGTTGGCCGCCAAACGCTGTGACGTTGTGATCGGCTATGCGCAGGGGCATGAGCTGGTGCAGAACACCAACCACTATTACACCTCGGCCTATGCGTTGATCGTGCCCATGGATAGCGAACTGGCTCAGGTGGCTACTTTGAACGATCCCGCGCTCAAGGGGCAAAAGATCGGGATTGTGGCCGGGACGCCTCCGGCGGCGCATATGGCGCGGAACGGATTGATCGGGCAGGCCAAACCTTACAACTTGTTTGTCGACCGGCGTGTTGAAAGCCCGGCTGTCGATATGTTGGAGGACCTGCAAGCGGGTGAGATTGACGCGGCTGTCCTTTGGGGCCCTCTAGGCGGGCCGTTGGTCAAGGCAGACTACCCTGATTTTAAGGTGATCCCTCTGGTCAATGAAGAGCTGCCTCCACGTTTGTTCTATCGCATCACAATGGGCGTTCGGCAGGGTGAGAAGGTCTGGCAAAGGCAACTGAATTCTCTGATCCGGCGCAATCAGGATGAGATCAACGCGTTGCTGGCCGAAGCCGGAGTTCCGCTTGTGAATGATCTGGGAACCGAGGTGCTGGATCTGTCGCAATGATCCGCGCCGTGTTGGCTTTTGCCCTGCTCTCGACCGCCGCCATAGCGCAGACTGTGCCCGAGCCGGGCGATTACCGCATGGATCACTATCGCGCGCCGGTGCCGGATCAGATTACCGGCGGCACAACCATCGGCCCGGAAGAGGCACACACCCTTTGGCAAGATCAGAGTGCTGCGTTTATCGACGTTTTGCCCCAGCCGCCCAAACCGGCAAACTTGCCTAAAGGCACGATCTGGCGGGACAAGCCGCGTAACAGTATTCCCGGAACGCTCTGGTTGCCCAATGTCGGCTACGGCGCAATTGCGGATGTGACAACTGAGTATTTCCGGTCCGGATTAGAGGCCAGCACCAAGGGCGATACGGCGCGCGGCGTTGTGTTCTTTTGCCTTGAAGACTGCTGGATGAGTTGGAACGCCGCCCGACGCGCAATCGAATGGGGCTATACCAACGTCTATTGGTTCCCCGAAGGCACAGATGGCTGGGCCTTGTGGGGCTATCCGCTGGAGCGTGTCGAACCCGCGCCCGGCCAACCCGTGACCGGAGGGGGTTGATTTAGAAGCCCGCCAGTTTCTTATGCAGATGGCTGACCGTGCCATCCGTGTCGGTCATCGTCACATCCACCGCTTGCGAACGGCTGGGAACGGATATGCCGACCCGCGGGTTTTCGGACAGTGAAATCGATCCCGTCATCTGAACATAGCCCGCGCCATCAAGATCGATATCCACGGTTTCCACGTATCGCATTGGTATGAACAGAAGAGAAATCTGGTCCATCTGCATGCCCGAATGCGATGGGTGGTCGATGCTCAGGTCCATCTTGTTGGCCCGATCCGCGCCCAGATTGGACAGGCGCGCCCGCGTGTCCAGCGCGGGCACGCGACCGACCAGTTCGGCCTCCATGGTGCCCAGACTTTCCAATGCCAGTTCCGGTTCAGTGCCCGGAGGCGCCGCGCAAGCGCCAAGACCGGATGTTTTGACAAAGGTTTCCGACACCCAGAGACGGCCATCCGTGGTCTCGGCAATGACATGCATCGGCGTTGGCCCGTTCACGCGCATGGTCACGTCGAAGTAAAAACTGGGCAGCGGCTCTTCCAGCTCGAACACGGCAGAAACCGGCATCGGGTTCTCATCCAGCACCAAGGTCACCTTGGCCACTTTGCTCCCCTGAGGGGCTACAACCTGCGCCGCCAGTTCGGCCCGCGCATCATCGGGTGTGCGATAGGGTGCATCAATCGCGATCAACGCGTCGCCGTTCTGCATCTCTCGGTCGCCATAAAGCAGGGTTCGGACGTTATCCCATGCTTCATTTGATGCCATGGCCGGGGGGGCGGCCAGTATGCAGAACAGGGCTGCAATCAGGTGAGAAGCCTTCATTGTCTTCCTCCTTGTAGAAATCTGCCAAAAGCACGTGGCCCGTCGCAGGTTTCTATCGTTTCTACCACAGACAGCGCCTTTGGGTCCACGATGCTGACGGTGTTGTCGAACCAGTTTGCGATGACCAAAAGATCCTCGCTGGACGTCGCGTCGATACCTTCGGGGTATTCTCCGACCTCGATCAGCGCTTCATGGTGCAGCGTATCCACAGAGATGACGCTGAGCGTGTTGGCATACTGGTTCGTGACAAATGCGCGGCCATGGGCGAAGGCGATGCCATAGGGGCGTTCGCCAACCGGGACCGTCGCCGTAACCACACCGGTTTCGACATCGACCACACTGACATCGTTGCTGCCGACATTGCCGACAAACAGCCGCCCATCTGGTGCAAAACGCAATCCGAAAGGGCGGGTGCCGACCGGGATGTGGCGCAGAGGCCGAAGGGTTTCTGCATCAAATACCGAAACCTGATCCGCCTCTTTGTCAGCCGACACAAGATACCTCCCATTCGCCGAAAGCGAGAGCCCAGCGGGGGCGGCACCGGTCGAAAGCTCGGACAGAACGTTCAGATACTCGCTGTCCAATACCCAAAGACGGGCGTAATACCAGTCAGAGACAAAGACCCGTCCGCGCGGATGATCCAGTGCGATGCCGATTGGTCCTCCGTCGAGCGTAACCTGCGCTATCGTCTCACCTGTCTCAGCAGATAAACGCTGCACCGTCTTGTTGTCCGGCGACACGGTAAAAAGCGTTCCGTCGCGGCCAACGGCCACGCCCGCAGGTTTGCCGGGCAGAGGCCAGCGCGCTGTTTCCCGCTGTTTGGCAAGTTCGATCCGGCTGAGCTCTTCGCCGTTTTGACAGGTGATAAACGCCGTCTCTGCCAGCGCGGGGCTGCCAGAGAGCGCCATCAACACCGTCAGAGCGCGGCTAGCTTGCCGCACCGAAACGTTCGACCAGGGCATCAAGGCCCGCCTGATATACGGCAGTTACGGCGGCAATGGCAGCTTCGTCATTCAATTCGGCTGGCGGATCGTTGTTCGGATAGCCGCGATAAAACGCACCGCGCCATTCGATGATCGACCCGCCCCCATCTCGCGGTTTGACCGTCAGATGTGACGAGTAGTTGGTGACTGGCAGGACCTCAACCGCGACCTCAGTGATCCGGTAGGAATAGCTCATCTTCTCATCGCTGAACTTATAGAGAATTTCGTCAACCGTCGGCCCGCCTTCCTGGCCGAGCGTCAGCAGACGTGTTGCGTCAATCTCATTGCCGCCTTTGCCTTCAGTCGAAAAGACTGCGGGATGCCAGGACATGTCTCCGAAGTTCCCGACAACCGCCCAGACGTCTTCGGGCGACGCGGATACCTCGGCGGTCAGCGTGACTTTCTGCCGGGTCGGGCCATGGGCCAGAGCCACACCCGGAACCAGCAGCGCGGCGGTTACCGCAAGAAGAGTTCGTCGATTCATTCTATGTCCTCCCTGAATGCGCTGAGTGTCGATTGGCGCGGCTCCTCTACCGCGTGTTGCGACATGCAAACATGCCGAACCGGCCACCCGAAGCAACCCCTACAAAATTGCAGAGAGTCGCGGGAAACCATAGCAAGATCAACCGCATACGCGCATTCTTATAAAATAAGAATCGAGCATAATGATGAAGCTGTTAGGATTTGTTTTACAACACGGCCAAAAGTATCGGTTCCGTTTTGGGGGCGCTTCGCCCTTGATGAATCAAGCCTGATCTCAGACGTGCAGGCAAGGGGAGGACATGTTGAATATTCGCGTGCTGCCGCTGCTTGCGGCGCTTTTCTGGTGTGTGTCAGCTGTAACCGCGGCGGCAATCGATGTGAAAGCTGCGGTGCTGCGGATTGACTACCCGTCGCTACTGCCCATCTCGCGATATGACCTGAAGCCTGACGATCTGGGTTTTGCAGGTGCCGCGCTGGGAGATGAGGACAACGGCACCACGGGTGGCTTTCTGGGACATACTTATGAGACTGCAACGGTCGCCGTTCCACCGGAACAGGCGGACGCCGCGATGGATCAGATCCTTGCCGACGGTGTACGCCTGATCGTGCTAGTGGCCGACGCTCCTGACGTTTTGCGCCTGACGGACAAGGCGGCAGAGGCGGGGACGCTGGTCTTTAATGCCGCGGCCCCGGATATCGAATTGCGCGATGCAAATTGCCGGGGCAACCTGCTTCATATCGCGCCGTCCCGCGCGATGAAGGCGGACGCGGTTGCGCAGTTTGCGGTCTGGAAGAAATGGGACGATTGGTTCCTGCTGGCCGGGTCGAACCCCGAGGATGTGAAACTCGCCGACGCCTACCGCCGCGCGGCCACCAAGTTTGGTGCGAAGATTGCCGAGGACCGGACCTTTGTGGATACCGGCGGCTCTCGGCGGACGGATTCCGGCCATGTCCTGGTTCAGCGCCAATTGCCGCTGGAGACACAGGATGTGCGGGATCATGACGTGGTGATTGCTGCAGACGAAACCGATTATTTCGGGCGTTATCTGTCATACCACCTCTGGACCCCGCGCCCGGTGATGGGCTCTGGCGGTCTGCGCCCAACGACGTTCCATGGCGCGCATGAGGCCTGGGGCGCAACCCAATTCCAGACCCGTTTCGAAGAGCTGACGGGCCGCTATGTCCGGCCCGAGGATTACAACACCTGGCTGGCCCTTCGCGTGATTGGTGAGGCCGTGACCCGCGCCAGTACGGCGGAACCGAACGGGGTGCGCGACTATGCATTGTCGGATGAATTCGAACTTGCAGCCTTCAAGGGGCAGAAAGTGACGTTCCGCGACTGGAACGGGCAGCTGCGCCAGCCGATCCTTCTGTATGACGGGTCGATCACCGTCAGCGTCAGCCCGCAGGAGGGGTTCCTGCATCAGGTCTCACCACTCGATACGATGGGTCTGGATCGGGCGGAATCCAGCTGTCAGGCATTTGAATAACCGGAGGTTTTGATGAAACGACTATTGCTAACTGTCGCCTTTGCTGCGCTTGCCTCGGGTCCCGCGCTGGCGGGCAAGGCTTTTGTCTCAAACGAGCGGGGCAACACCATCACGGTGGTGGATACCGACACATGGGAGGTGATCACCGAGTTCCCCGGCGGCAACCGCCCACGCGGCATCACCGTCAGCCCGGATGGCACCAAGCTGTATGTTTGCGCCTCCGATGACAATATTGTTCGGGTCTTCGACACCTCGACCTATGAGGAATTGCCCAGCTTGCCGTCTGGCCCGGACCCTGAACTCTTCATTCTCGAACCCTCGGGCAAGCGGCTTTATATCGCCAATGAGGACGACAATCTGGTGACGGTGACGGACACGGAAACCCGCACCATTCTGGCCGAAGTGCCGGTTGGCGTCGAACCCGAAGGCATGGGGATGAGCCCAGATGCAAAGTTCGTGGTCAACACGTCCGAGACTACGAACATGGCGCATTTCATCTCCACCGAAGACTATACTATCAAGCACAACGTTTTGGTCGACCAGCGCCCGCGCTATGCCCAGTACACGGCGGATGGCAAACGCCTGTTCGTCACCTCGGAAATTGGCGGCACGGTCTCGGTCATGGACATCGCGGAGGATGGCACGCCCACAGTTGTTGGCAAGATCAGCTTTGAGGTTCCCGGCGTGCAGCCGGAATGGCTGCAGCCGGTGGGTGCCAAGGTGACCTCGGATGGCAAGCGTCTGTTTGTCGCTTTGGGACCCGCAAACCGGGTTGCCGTTGTGGACGCGCAAAGCCTTGAAGTGTTGGATTATATCCTTGTGGGGCAGAGGGTCTGGCAGCTCGATTTCACGCCGGATGAAAAATACCTGCTGACCACAAATGGCAATTCAAACGACATCACCATCATCGATGTGGCCTCTGAGAAGGCGATCAAATCGGTACAGGTCGGTCAACAGCCCTGGGGCGTGGTGACCATTGACTAAAGTTCTGGGAGGGACGGGAATGAAGAGATTTTTGATTGCAGCATGCGTCGCACTGATAGGCGGGCCGATATCGGGGGCCCCGCTTTGCGATGATCTGGGGTTTGCCGGACTTTTGGCAAAGTGCAACCGCGGTGAGACCATCGCGCTCACACTCGCGTCGGGGCAACCGCTGGGTGAGGATGTGGTCCTGCAATCCGGTGCCTATTACAAGCTTGAGATTACGGCGGATGGCTCAGCAGAGCTGGCCATCGAAGGGCCGTCGTTCTTCCGCGCGATCTGGATGAACGAGATCGTCATCAACAAGATCGAAGTCCGCCCGATGGCGGTGGACAGCATCGAGTTTGACAAGGCCGGCGTGGCGGAACTGTCGTTCATCGCCATCAAACCCGGCAGCCACGAAATTCGCATCCCCGGGTCCACGGGTGACTCGCAACGTATCACCGTCAGCATTCAATAGAGAAAGGATAATGCGATGAAAAATCTTGGAGTTTTGATGATCGCCGGTCTTATGGCCGCCCCGGCCTTTGCAGATGAGGTTGACGCGGAAACTGTTGGCAAGATTGAAGCCTACCTTGCCTCCATCGAATGCCAGATGGACCCTGACGATATCGAGGTTGAAGACGACGGCTATGATCTGGATGACGTCATCTGCAAGGGTGGCAACCAGTTTGATATCAAGCTGGACAAGGACCTGAACGAAGTCAGCCGTAAGGCGGAATAATAGACGAACAGGATGAAGCCATGATCAGACTGTTTCTCGCCTGCCTCGCTGTCGCGCTCACCACGGGCACGGTGGCGGCTGAGACCCTGCCGACTATTCGCGCCGCGGTGCTCAAGATCGGAACGGTGAATTGGGAGCTTGAGACCATTCGCCAGAACGGTCTGGACCAGAAACATGGCTTCATCCTTGATGTCCAACCCTTTGCCGACAATGGCGCAACCCGCATCGCGGTTGAAGGTGATGAGGCTGATCTGGCCGTGGCCGACTGGATTTGGGTTGCGCGACAAAGGGCGGCCGGGAAGAATTACGTCTTCATCCCGTATTCTAAAGCTGTGGGCGGCGTGGTCGTGCCCGCCGACAGCACCGCGACCAGTTTGAAGGACCTTGCGGGTGGCAAGATCGGCATCGCCGGTGGCCCGCTGGATAAATCCTGGCTGATCCTGCGCGCCTATGCAGCGCAGGAATATGGGATGGATTTGAAGGCAGAGACCGAACAGGTCTTTGGCGCGCCGCCCCTGATCTTCAAATCCGCGCTTGGCGGCGATTACGCCGGGGCGATCAACTTCTGGCACTTTCTGGCCAAGATGAAAGCGTCGGGTATGAGAGAGCTGATCTCGGTGGAGGAGGCCGGACAAGCTTTGGGGCTCGACACCGATACGCCGCTGCTGGGGTACTACCTGAAAGAGAGCTTTCTGAACGAAAACCCGGAGCTTGCACAAAGCCTCTTCGCGGCCAGCCGCGAGGCCAAGGACTTTCTGGCCAGCTCACCCGACGCTTGGGAGGCGATCAGGCCCCGCATGAACGCCAAGTCCGATGCGCAGTTCGAACAGCTCAAGACCGATTGGATCGCGGGTATTCCTGATCGCAGCCCCGTTGATGCCGCTGCCGCCAACAAGATGCTGGAACTGATGGCCGAACTGGGCGGGGCTGAGCTTGTGGGTGATGCGACAACAGTGCCACAGGGTCTGTTTGCTGACGTGGAATAGGGTTTTATGCAAGACACGCGCCTCACGCCGCTTTTATCCATCGCGGGCCTCGTGGCGTTATGGATTGTTGCCGCCTCGCTGACCGCAGACCACCAGATTCTGCCGCAGCCTTGGGATTTGATCCCCCGGTTCCAGCAGGAGCTCGCTTCCGGAGAATTGCTGCGGAGCCTTGGCGCAACCCTGTTGCGGGTGATCTGGGCGTTTGCGCTGGCGATGACCTTGGGCACGATCATTGGCCTGTCGATGGGGCGGTCAGATGCGCTGAACCGTTGGCTCGACCCCTGGCTGGTGATCTTCCTGAACCTGCCCGCATTGGTTCTGATCGTGCTCTGCTATCTCTGGATCGGGCTGACTGAAGCGGCGGCGATCACGGCGGTGACGCTGAACAAAATCCCCAACGTTGCAACGATCCTCCGCGAAGGGGGCAGGGCCTTAAGCCCCGATCTGGATGCGATGGCGCAGGTCTACCGGATGCCATGGCAAACGCGTCTGCGCCATGTGATCCTGCCACAGCTTGCCCCGTTCATCGCGGCGGCTGCACGGTCGGGCCTCTCTCTGATCTGGAAGATCGTGCTGGTGGTCGAGTTCCTCGGGCGCTCCTCCGGCGTCGGGTTTCAAATCCACCTGTACTTTCAGCTTTTTGATGTGGCGATGGTGCTGGTTTATGCGTTCTCCTTCATCGCGGTTATGCTGGTTGTTGAGTGGCTGGTTCTGCAGCCGTGGGAACGCAAAGCCCGACGCTGGAGAGCCGCATGATCCAGATCGACATCCGGCAAAAGCAGTTTGGAGATGATGCCGTGTTGGGACCGATCTCATTCGACATCGCAGCCGGAGAAACGGTTGCGCTGACCGGGCCATCGGGCATCGGAAAGACGACGCTGCTGCGGGTGGTGGCGGGGATTGATCCAGACTTTGATGGCCAGATAGCGCGGCCGGATCGGCTGGCGATCGTGTTTCAGGAACCCACTCTGCTGCCGTGGCGTTCGGCATTGGATAATCTGACCCTGATCCATCGCGAATTGTCACGCGCTGATGCAGAAGCTGTCCTGTCTGACGTTGGGTTGGCAGGAAAGGGGGAGCTGTTCCCCGGCCAATTGTCCCTTGGTCAGCAGCGTAGGCTGTCGCTGGCGCGCGCCTTTGCCGGGCAGCCGGAGTTCCTGATTATGGACGAGCCCTTTGTCTCTCTGGACTCCGAAACAGCCGAAACGATTCTGTCCCTGACCGAGGCTCTGATCGCGCAGCACCGCCCGGCCACCCTGTTCGTCACCCATTCGAGCCCCGAGGCACAACGGCTTTCTGACCGGATACTCACCCTGATCTCCGGACCAGAGGGGGCGGTTTTAGGATAGGGCTACTCCGCAGGTTCGGTGGCCGCGCCGGGGGCGACACGGTAGATAAAAGGCGCATCCGCTTTGGCGGCATGGTCATTCGCCTGATCCTGCAACGCCTGATGATGGGGCGATTTGATGCAAACGGGATCGGTGGCACTTGCGTCTCCGATAACGGCCATGGCCTGACAGCGGCAACCCCCGAAATCGATGGTTTTGCGTTCGCAGCTTTTGCACGGGTCCGACATCCACTCGGTGCCGCGATAAGCGTTGAACGCGCTGCCATGGTACCAGATATCCGCCAGCGGTTTGTCCTGCACCCGGTCAAAGGTCAGATGCGGGATGGATTGGGCCGCATGGCATGGCAGAACCTGACCGTCGGGCGCGACGTTCAATCCGGTGGTGCCCCAACCGCCCATGCACCGCTTGGGATAATCATCGTGGTAATCCGCCGGAACGTAATCGATGACCAACTGCCCTTTCAGCGCTTTGCGAGCTTCTGTCACCTGTTGCGTGACGTCGTGCGCTTGCTCCCGCGTGGGCATCAAGGCGTCCCGGTTCTTCAAGGCCCAGCCGTGGAACTGAACTGTTGCAACCTCGATCCGCCGCGCGCCCATCTCCTGTGCCAGTTCCAGCGCGCGTGGCAGTTGGTGCGCATTGTGACGGTGTAGGACGAAGTTCAGGGTCAGCGGAAATCCGATCTGCTTGATCCACCCGACCGTTTTCATCTTGCGATCAAACCCGCCCCGGTAACCGCCCACCTTATCCGCCATCACGGCATCAGTGCCTTGAAGAGAAAGTTGGATATGGTCCAGACCGGCCTCGTCCAACTCATGCAGGCGGCGTTCAGACAGCCCGATCGCCGAGGTGATCAGGTTGGTGTATAACCCAGCCTCGCGCGCAGCCTCGACCAGCGCGATCAGATCCCGGCGCGAGGCAGGCTCACCGCCTGACAGATGTAGTTGCAAAACACCAAGCGCCGCCGCTTCTCTGAACACACGCGCCCAGGTTTCGGTGTCCAACTCGCTGTCGAGCTTGGCCATCTCGACGGGGTTGGAACAATAGGGGCAGGACAGCGGGCACCGATGCGTCAACTCGGCCAACATGGCAATGGGGGGCGGGGCCTTTGCCTGCATCAAATCACATCCAGAAAACGCCGCGCCCGCAGGGCATCCAGAAAGCCGGAACTGTCTTCGGCAATCTGTTCTTCCGGCGCGCTGTATTTCTCGGACAATATCGCGGTGATCTGACCAAAGCTGCGCTGGCCGTCAACCTCGCTCAATATCGCATGTCCGATCTGATCCAGGGTCACGGCGCGCTCGGGGGCCAACAGGACCCATTTCTCGCGGACGGAATCGTATTGAATGCGAACACCGCGCGGGAGTAAGGGGACCTCCTGCGCCAGCATCACGAGGCCCGCCGCATCAGCAAGCCAGTGTCCGGCTGCCAGGCCCCCGGAGGAATTCGCGCAGGTTCTACATAAGCGCCCCACAAGGCATCCAGTTGCGACCAAAGGACATCTGTCTTGAATATCAGCGCCTTGGTCGCCGCGTCCTGCTTTTCAGCGGTGTCCGCATGATCCAACACCCAGGCCAGACCAAAGGCCACATCCTTGGGGGCTTCTTGCAGGCGGTTGCGGAAGTAAGACAGCGAGCTGTCATCCGCAAAATCATAATGCTGAAGCAGGCCTTCGATCCTGTTGGCGTGAATCTTGGGCGCGAAAAGCTCGGTGAGCGAGGCCGCAACCGCCTCCAGCAGGGTCTTTTCACGGACATATCGCACATAAGCATCCACCGCGAATTTGGTTGCAGGCAACACGCCTTCGCAAGAGGCGACGTAGTCAGGGTCCAACCCAACCGCTTCGGCTAGCCGCAACCAACGCTGGATGCCACCTTCGTTGTCATCCGTGCCGTCGTGATCCTCGATCCGAGACCGCCAGGCCCGACGCAGGGCCGGGTCTTCGACGCGGGACATAAAGGCCGCGTCCTTCATCGGGATGGAATGCTGATAGTAGTAACGGTTGATCACCCAGGCGCGCACCTCATCCGGGGTGCATTGACCGCCATGCAGGCGATGATGAAAGGGGTGTAGGTCGTGATACCGCTCAGCTCCGATCTGGCGCAGCCGGGCTTCGAACTCTTCGCGGCTTTGGGTCATAGCGTGATCTCCATTCCATCCTGGCCGATCGTCCAGCCTTTGGCCTGCGCCTCTGCCTTCTCGGCGCTGTCGGGGCGCAAAACCGGGTTGGTGTTGTTCATATGGACAAAGACTTTGCGCCCGATCCGCATATCCGCAAAACCGGCAATCGAGCCGTCAGGGCCATCCATCGACATATGTCCCATACGCTTACCTGTTTTCTGCCCCAGCCCGGCGCGCACCATCTCATCGTCCTGCCAGAGGGTGCCGTCAAAAAACAGAAGGTCGGCACCGTCGAGCTGTGCCCGCAATTTGGGCGTCAAAGCCGCGCAGCCCGGGATATAATAGGCCGTTTTCCCTTGTACCCTCAGCGCAACCCCTACTGTCTGTTCGCCCACCAGATCGGTCTGAACATGGTCCCCTTCGAGATACAGCGGTACTTTTCCGGGCACCGGGAACAGGGTCGCCTCGAGACCGGAAATCAACTCGAACGGTTCATTCAACGAGATCGGCGTGCGTGTCACAACGGAAGCGTTCAGGGCGTCGAAAATCGGGTTTTGTGCAATAACGTCCTGAATGCTCTGGGTCGCAAACAGCGTGAACGGCTGCATTTCTCGCAATGTGAGCAAACCGGCCACGTGGTCGATATCGCCGTTTGTCACCAGCACCGATTGAACAGGCATCTCTCGCAGCCCCGTCGGAAACAAGAGGGGCGTGGCGCCCAGCTGCATTCGAATGTCCGGTGAAGCGTTAAGGATGGCCCAGTTTTGACCATCGGGGGAAACGGCAAGCGACGATTGCGTCTGCGCAGGGATCGCTCCGCGTCGCGCCAGATTGCAGTTCTCACATCCGCAATTCCATTGCGGAAGGCCGCCGCCAGCAGCGGCCCCAAGTATTATTGCGCGCAACGTCATCTAATGTTGGCGCTTGCGGCTGATCAGATCAGGCCGCCACCACGCTCATCATCATGATCGGGGCCGTACATGTTGATTTCCATACCGCATTCGATTTCGCGGATAACAGGTTTGTTCCAAGCCATATCGGGGTCCTCCTCCTAAGATGTGCTTGCAATCAATGTGGCAGGTCTAATGCGCCCGTGCGACTCTTAATTCATAAGAGGGCTTTAGACTTTGGTCGGTACTCAGGCATCATCCGGCAGTGGCGCGATCCCTTTGAGGCAAAATCCTTGGTTGCGTATAGTTTTGATTTCAAACCCAAAATCAGAGGAGCCTAACTTTTTCCTCAGGTAACCAATATAGACGTCGACCACATTTTCGTTACTGGACCCCTCCTGCGACCAGAGCGTGTCAAACAGCTCACCGCGTGAGATCGGGGATCCGGCTTTGCTGTTGAGCAGCGTAAGCAGATCGAACTCGCGTTCGGTCAGGGTAATGCGGGTTTCCCGGATGGCAACGGTTCTGTCCTGTGCCGAAATCCGCGCGGGATCGGGGCGTTGCGACAGGACGCGTTGTTCCTGCACCTGCAACCGGGCGACAAGTTCGTCAAAGCTGAAAGGCTTCACCACGTAATCATCGGCCCCGGCTTCAAGCCCTGCGGCGCGATGGTCGACATCAGACAGGGCCGAGAGCATCAGTATCGGGATCGCAACGCCAGCCGCACGCGCAGCCCGGACCAGTTCGACGCCGCTGTCCGTTCCCAGCATGACATCCACAATCGCGCCCGAGAATGCACCGCTTTTCAGTCGCTCCAGCCCTTGCTCGGCGCGGTTTTCGGCCTCGGCTGAATACCCGTGCAGCGACAGGCCCCGCACAAGCGCTGACGTGATTTTGGGATCGTCATCTATGATCAGCAATCTGGAAGTCATGGAGATATTCTATGCCTCTGCCAGCGGTAATCGAATGCAGACATTTGTACCGGCATTGGTGCCCAAAGCGCTGACCTGCGGGACAGGGCTGGTGACCGAGATCGATCCGTCATGGGCCTCGACGACCCATCTGGCCAGCGCCAGCCCGACGCCGAACCCCTGACTGTTTGCCGCCCCGCCCTGGACAAACCGTTCAAAGACCTGGGTCTGAGCGCTTTTGGGAATGCCGGGACCGTTATCCGTAAGTTGTATCAGCGCCATCCCATCTGCTGTATGGCCCGAAAGGGACAGGGTCTTGCCATCGCGTGCATGCCGGATCGCGTTACGTATCAGGCTGAGCAGGACCTGGCGCAGCCAGTTCGGATCGCAAGACAACAAACAACCTGGGAACGCGCCTGTTTCGAGCTGCATATTCGCGCTGTCGATTTCAGGCTGAATGTCACTCACAACCGTTTGCATCAATTCGGGCAGCGCGATTTGAGTTGGCTCCAACGCCAGTTCACCGGTCTCAGATCGTGCGACCCGCAGCAGGTCATCAATGCGCTGGTTCAGTTTTGCGGCGCTGTTTTCGATGGTAGCCAGAACCTCGGGTGCGGTCTGGGTATCGCGCTGTCCAATCTGGGCTTCCATCATGATTACCGTGAGCGGTGTGCGCAGTTCGTGGCTGATATCAGCGAAAAAGCGGCGCCGGTTTTCATCAGTCTTCGATAGCGTATTATTTGCCGCACTGAGTTCCCGCGTGCGCTGGGCGATGGTCTCATTCAACTGGGCCCATTCTGCTGCAACCTCGTCCTGACGGTGTCTCAGGGCAGCCGCCATGCGATTGGTTTCACCATAGAGCTGGCCGATTTCGTCATTGCGGGTTTCCGGCAGCGAAATGGCAAACTCTGATTTACCGACCTGTACTGCGGCGCCGCGCAGCCGATCCAGCCGCGAAAACTGCGGCCGCACCAGACCAAAGTAGAACCACGCTGTGCTGAGCAGCGCGAACACCGCGAGCGCCAGAGCGACCCAGGTCAATGTCAGACGGGTTCTTTCGATCCCGGCCAGAATCGCATTGCGGAACAGAACCTCGGTGTTCACGGCCTGGCTGAGCAACGGGTCAAACGCAGACGCAAACGAGTCGATATGGGCGCGCAACCGCGCCTGATCGGCCTCAGTATCTGCAAGCCCGTTGAGTGTGTTGGCAAGAAGCGCCTCCATTCTGGCCAGCCCGAGGGATTGCGTGCCGTATCGGGATTGTTCATCCAGCCCCAGCGATTGAACGGCGGCCACCGCCTGTTCCACATCCGAGCGGAGGTGTTGAAACGTGGTCCCGATCTGGTCCCGGATCGTGGACAAGCGATCAATGCGGGTTTCAGCAGATTGGCCGGTCTGAACGGACTCGGTTGCGATCACAAGAAAGGTGGCGGCCTGCGTCGACAGAGCGGCATAGCGCGCCATGCGGGTCTCTGAGGCCAGCGCCGTTTCCAAACGGTTGGCGACCGTCTGCATCCCGAAATAGAGGATGGCCGCCGTCAATAATGTGCCCGATCCAAGCACAACCGCGCCAAGGCCCAGACGGGTTTTCAACAGCAGGCTGCGCTTGGTTGGATTTGGCTCGGTCGTCATGATTTCCGCTTCATCAGACCACGGGCCGGATCATATCCCCAAACCGCGATTGTGCAGAGCACGGCGGTTGACACCAGAACCCATAGCAAAGCGCCCCAGTTGATTTGCAGATAAAGCAGAAACCGGATCAGCTCGACCACATGGGTGAACGGGTTGAGCGCGCAGATATCACGCAGCAAAGGCGAGCTTTCGGCCATTTTCCAGAGCGGATAGAGCGCGGAAGACAGGAAGAACATCGGGAATATGACAAAGTTCATCACGCCCGCAAAATTCTCAAGCTGCTTGATGAAACTGGACAGCACCAGCCCCAGCGCGCCCAGCATCAGACCGCCCAGAACCAGCCCCGGCAGAACCGCGACATAGCCGGGCAGGGGCAACACAATTCCGAACAGCGCGGCCAGCGCTAGAAACGTATAGACCTGCAGGATAGAGATCGCCGTGGACCCCAGCAGACGGCAGAACAACAGCCACCACCGCGGGAAGGAACTGGTCAGCAGCAAGCGCATCGAGCCCATCTCGCGATCATAAACGAGGCTGAGAGAGCTCTGCATCCCGTTGAATAGCAAAACCATCGCGCAGAGGCCCGGCACGATATAGGTCTCATAGGTGATGTAGGTCTGATAAGGCGGGATGATCGACAGGCCAAGCGCCGCCCGAAAGCCCGCCGCGAAGATCAGCAGCCACACCATGGGCCGGACCAGAGCGGCGAGGAACCGTTCGCGCTGATGAATGAACCGCAGAAACTCCCGCCCGATGATGGCGCGTGCGACGCCCCAGAAACCGCTCATGCCGGAACCTCGGTCTGTGACAGGAACCAATCGGACAGGGTTTGATCCCCGCGCAGGTCTGCGGTCTGCCCGCGGGCAAGGATCTGACCGCGATGCAGCACCAGCAATTGGTCATCATCGCGCACTTCGTCCGTCAGGTGCGTCGCCCACAAGACGCAAAGACCCTGCGCTGCCAGATCATGCACATGGTCGGTGATCGAGTGCCGCGCCGCTGCATCCAGCCCAACGGTCGGCTCATCCAGCAGCAACACCGAGGGGTCATGCAGCAGAGCGCGGGCCAGCTCCATCCGGCGGCGATGCCCGCCGTTCAGGTCGCGCACGCGTTCGCCCGCGCGCTCACGCATGTTCAGTCGTTCCAGCGCTGCGTCGATGCGGGCGGGAGTGTCTGATCGCGGCAACCCGTGCAGAGCGGCGAAATAGGTCATGTTTTGGCGCACCGTCAGGCCCAGATCCAGAGTTGGCTGCTGAAAGACCACGCCCAGTTTCGCCAGTGCCTTGCGAGGGGCCTGACGCAGGTCGTAGCCCGCGACACTGATGTCTCCGTCCGGTGCCACAAGCAACCGGGTCAGCAGCGACACCAGCGTTGATTTCCCGGCCCCGTTCGGCCCGAGCAGGGCGCAGAACGTGCCGGGCGCCACGTCGAATGAGACAGAGTCCAAAGCGGCCTTGGCGCCATAGCGAAAGCTCAGCTCGCGTACGGCGAGACCGGTGTTGGCTTTCGCTGAAGACCGCGTTTCTGGCATTCTTCCTCCGTTCCCAGATGTGGGCTTGCTGGCAGCTTGCAATGTCGGGTCGCGTTTCTCAACCATGCAGTCAGGGGGGCCACCGCGACTTAAGTATGCGAAGCTTCACGGATTTGTTATGTATCCCAACAGCGACGGCGCTGATAAAATCGGCGTTATACCAATCGGAAAGGGCCCTAATGTCCCTACATCGGCGCGACGCAATGCAGGTAAGCCTTGGGGCATTGATGTGCCTTGCTTTGCCGCTGCGCGCTCAGGATCTGGTGGCTTTGCCGAATGTCACAACTCTTGAAGAACTGGTCGTCGGCTTTGCCGGTGGAGCTCCGATTGAAAGCGGCGATGTATCGGTGGATATGGAGCCTATGGCAGAGGACGGCTATCGCGTTCCGGTGGTCATCACTGCGCCTGCGGCGGATGAGGTCATGTTGATCGCCCCCGGTAATCCGGTTTTGCCGGTGCTTCGGGCCCGGTTCGGGCCGCTGGCCGGGGCGCATGCCATCTCGACACGTATGCGGTTGGGACAATCCCAAGAGGTGCTCGCCCTGGCGCGCCTGCCGGATGGCAGCGTGCAACAGGGCTCGCGATCTGTTTCAGTGGTCGTTGGCGGATGTGCGTGATGGAGGTGTTTTGACATGGCTGCAGGTGTCAGAACGCGCATCAAAGTGCCCAAAGAGGCGCGCGCCGGAGAGGTGGTGACGATCAAGACGCAGATCACCCACCGCATGGAATCCGGTCAGCGTCATGATCCCGATGGCCAGCTTGTCCCCCGGTCAATCATTCATCGCTTTTTGTGCGAGTTCGAAGGTGAGGTGGTTATCGACCTCGATATCGGCCCGGGTATCTCGACAAATCCGTTCTTTGAATTTCAGGCGATTGTCCCGGGCCCGGGTGTCTTCACCTTCAGCTGGTTCGATGATGACGGCGCGATCTATACCAACAGCCACGCAATCTCGGTGATATGAACATGCCGACGAAAGTGGCGGTTCTGATTGCGTACGGAATTTGCAAGCGTTGGATGTTGAGGGATCTCGGATGCGAGATGCGGAAACCCGCTCTGGCCGCCTGCGTCTGTTTCGGCGTCTTGTTTGGAGCCGAGTTGCGCGCCGGTGCGGAGGGCGGCGATGTCGAATTGGGGGCCTATTTGTCTGCGGAATGCGTGACCTGCCATCAGGCAAATGCCGTCACGGGCGGTATCCCGCAGATTGTCGGGCTTGATCCGGACGCATTTGTGAATGCGATGCTGGCCTACAAGACCAAGCGGCGGGACCACCCCATCATGCAGATGATGGCGGGGCGTCTGAACAACGAGGAAATCGCAGCGTTGGCGGCCTATTTCAGCTCGCTTGAGTGACAAGACCGCGGGGAGGGATGCAGATGACATGGAATAGACGTAAGTTTCTGGGCGCTGCGACGGGTGTTCTGTCAGCCCCGGCGGTGCTTGCGGAAGGCAGCGGAAAGCCCCGGGTCGTCGTCATTGGTGGCGGGGCTGGCGGTGCCACAGCGGCCCGGTACATCGCCAAAGACAGCGATGGCGCAATAGATGTAAACCTCGTCGAGCCGTCACAGGTTTATTTCAGTTGCTTTTTCTCGAACCTCTATATCGGCGGCCTGAAATCGATTGATGAGATCGGCCACACCTATGGCGCGTTGGCTGCAAACTACGGGATCAACGTTATCCATGACTGGGCCATAGCGGTTGACCGGGCTGGTAAGACCGTGACGTTGGCGGGTGGCCAGGTACTGCCCTACAACAAGCTGATCCTGGCGCCGGGTATTGATTTCGTCGAGGAGTCCGTTCCCGGGTGGGCCCTGTCGGCGCAGAACAAAATGCCCCACGCCTATGAAGCCGGTTCTCAGTCGCAGCTTCTGCGCGCTCAGATTGAGAACATGCCCGAAGGCGGAACGTATGCGATGGTTGCGCCTCCAAACCCCTATCGCTGCCCGCCGGGACCATACGAGCGTATTTCGATGGTGGCGCATGTTTTGAAGACAACCAATCCAACGGCCAAAATCATCATTGCCGACCCCAAGCCGAAATTCTCTAAAATGGCGTTGTTCGAAGAGGGTTGGGCCACACATTACCCGGGCATGATCGATTGGATCGGTGAAGATTTTGGCGGTGGAGAGGTATCGGTTGATCCCGATCAGATGACGCTGACGATTGACGGCGAAGAAATGGCGGTCGATGTCTGCAATGTCATTCCGGCGATGAAGGCAGGGCGCATTGCTGAGCTTGCCGGTGTCACGGATGGCCGATGGGCCCCTGTTAACGCGGCTGACATGTCGTCGAAAGCGGATCCGGATGTTTATGTTCTGGGGGATGCCAGTGAACAGGGGGATATGCCAAAATCCGGATTTTCGGCCAATTCGCAGGCCAAGGTCTGCGCCAATGCCGTTCGTGGTGCGCTGACCGGGTCACGGGTATTCCCGCCCAGATACGCGAACACATGTTGGTCGTTGATCGCCGTGAATGACGGCGTCAAAGTTGGCGCAACATATGAGGCGACTGAAGAGAAAATAGCCCGCGTCGATGGCTTTATCAGTCAGATCGGCGAAAACTCGGCGCTTCGAAAGACGACGTATGAAGAATCCGAGACCTGGTACGCCGCCATCTCTGCGGACATGTTTCAGTAATCGCTTTGTCGCGGGCGCTGGTGTCCTTACCCGGTCGCATCACTGGCTAGCTCAGATTGCGACCGTTCGTTTCGCATCGACGGGTTTTAGAACTTCTCACGAAGCAAGCCGATAAGCTGACTGGTGATATCATCTGACCGGACAGGAGAACCGTGGCATGGCAGCAATATCGTGGGCGCAACCTTTGACAGTGTTTCGATGGCCCAAGCCTTGTACGTCGACGCATCCTTGACGCCATAGCGTGGAAAGGTGGTCAACATGTCTGCTTTTGTCCCGAAATCACTCGGTGGATGAATTTCCGCACTAAACGCATCGGTGACAATCAACATACGATCAGTCGCCGTAGCGACCTCAACCCAAACCTCACCCGTCTTCAGGCCCTCTGGTTCATGCAGAGTGACTGAATCGGGCAGATGCCCTTGCAATTCGGCAATGGCCGCAAAGCCCATTCCGGTGATCTTTGACAGGCGAGGGCGAGCGGCATCTGAGCAGTAGAGCGCTGCATTTGGAAACGCCTGTGCATGAGCCGCGAGGCCCTTATTGTGGTAGTGGTTTGGCGCCAGAATGGCAGACACTGGCCCCAATTCATCCACCTGTTTAGCCAAGGCTTGTTCCAGCCCGGCCACCGGGCTGTAAAGGCATAGACTGCCATCAAGCAGCTGCAGGGCTGCGCTGCTCAACTTACCCAACCGTGATGTTAAGACACCTTCAAAGCCGTCAATCGGCAGGAATTGCTTTGTCATTCTGAGGCTCCGAGTTCCGTGAGCATGTTGCACATAAGTTCGACCAGTGCCCGGCCCGCCGTTTGGTCTCCGCGCGCGCGGTTTTGGGCATGTATGCCCATGACCGCTGACACCAGAGCCTTTGCCATATCTGCAGGTTCGATGCCGTCCAAACCGTTTTGCCGGTCGCGTTCGTTTTCCAGGGCGCGTTGGAAATGCTGTTCCAGCGCAGTCCAATAGCCTTGAATTGCTTCCTCCAGGCGCCGACTTTTTATCCGTGTATTTTCGATCCCGGTATTCACGATCAAACACCCAAAGTCGCTTGAGGTGATGGAACCCGGAGTCACCAGCCCTCTTAAGAACGCGGCGGCCTCTGCAACTCCGCCGTCCAGCATGGGCGCCATCTCTCGCGTGATCGCAGCATCGCCGTAGTAGGCGAGTGCCTCAAGAAGGAGCCCTTCTTTGCCGCCAAACTCAGAGCGAATGGCAAACTGATTTATGCCGGTGATTTGCTCTAGTTCTCGAACGCCCAATGCCTGATAGCCATGTTGCCAGAAGGCGGCGCAGGCTTTCTCGATGGCTTCTTGTCGATCATAGGATTTGGGGCGAGGCATCTTTTTGGGTCCGTTTGACTTTTCTATACAGTTGCATAGTAACTATTTCAATGCAACCGCATAGAAATGGAAAGTGAGATGAGAGATGTTGTCTTCCTTGAGCCAAAACCAGCAAGCTACGAAGCGTATGGATATTCTGCTGGGGTCAAAAGTGGAGGATTTCTGTTTCTGTCGGGCCAGGACGGTGTAGACGAGACAGGTGCCGCCGTGGCCGATCCGGTCGCTCAGTTTGACAGGGCATTCGCCAACTTGCGCGACGTGTTGAAGGCGGCAGGGTGTGACCTTGACGACATTGTCGACGTGACGACCTTCCAAGTGGACATGTACGATCATTTCGAAGCATTTGCTGCGGCCAAGCGAAAGGTCTTCCAGAAGCCACCTTTCCCGAACTGGACCGCGATCGGCACTGTTAATCTTGCAGATCCCGAACTGCTGTTGGCGATCAAAACAATTGCCAAGCTTCTCTAGAACGGCACGTTCCGACGCTTCTGGACACTCGCGTACCTCGTAGCATCTGTTACTTCGAATTCATTTGACGCTCTCGCAGCAGCGAGGCGATGGCACAGCGGTTTCGTTATAGGCTTGTCGCTAATGCGCATTTGACCAGGGTATCGTATTTGTCCGCCAGTTTTTGTTGATTTTCCAAGGGCATATCCGGCTTTAAGAGGACCATGCCAGCAAAGGCCGCGTATTCCAAAAGCGCCAGATCAGCAGCTTCGTCTCTGCCCAACCCAAAGCGATCTGCATATATGCTGGCCAGAATTTCAAGCCGCGTTCGGTCAGTCGCTGCGACGATTTCCTCGATTTCCGGTATCCGCCGGGCAAGCTCGCGCAGGCCCAATTCCAGGCCATAGTCAACTTGCAATGCTGCCTTAGTAAGGGATGCTGCGCGCGTCTCGGCGGTGTCGGAATACGAGATGTCTTGCACAACATCCATCGTCGATTGCTGTGTCCAGGCATGCGCCATGGCGTGCAGAAATGCCTTATGGTCTTCGAAATGGTGGTAGAACGATCCGCGCGTTAGGTTCGCGGCTTTACAGATGGCTTCCAGCTTGACCGCTTCGGGGCCGTGCTTTGACAGCTCGGACAACCCCAATGCAACCCAGTCTTTTGCGCTGAGCCTTTGTTTCCTGGTCATATCAGAAGGCCCCATAGCCCCAGTGCAGCGACGGGAACGAACAGCCAGCCCTGCGGCATTTTGAGATGGCTCTTCTTGCGGGTCAGAACGAGGCCGATCCCTGAGAACGCGAACCCGGCGGCGAGGGCCGTCCCGGCCACCGCCAGCCCGCGGTCGTCCAGCATGGCGGCCAACAGAAAGAAACCCGCCATGCAGGCGATAGAAATGCTGGTGAAATGCCAGCACAGATACTGTGTTTCTCGCACGACTTCGTCCAGATCTGCCGCGCCCAACATTGGGCGCGCAATTTCGCGCTCTCCAGCAGTTAGGTGAACAAGTAGCCACAGCAGCGATATCAGCGCGGCAGAGATGAAAAGCCAAAAGCCCATGGTCTGTCCTTCTTGGATAAACATACCTTATTGTATGCTTCTGGGGTAAAACATACAATAAGGTACGTTTGGCGTGCGGAGAACTGCAATGACGCAGTGTGAACCAACATTGCGCAAACGGACCTTTGGCCTTTTGCAGTCCAACTAACGGTTTGAATGTTTCGGTTCAGGACGCGTTCGGCGTTTAACGCTTCGGACTGTGCTGGCATTGGATAGCGCTGTCGGGAAAGGCGCGGGCACCCGGGTTTCAGGTGCCCGACGCGGCGTTTAGTCGGCCTCGAACATGTAGGTATCCTCTTTGCGGCGCACTGTGCCCGTCCCCGGGAATGGCAGATGTGTGGCCGCGACGCGGGAGCCGTCCTGCGCCAGTTCAGCCAGTGTTGCGGCGCGGGTCTGTGCGGCGGCGTCAGGATCAAGATCCAGGGTATAGCCCACATCAGGATAAGAGAAGTGAACCTCTTCTGAGATCACGGTATCGGCGATGATAAAAAGCGTCTCGCCTTTTGACGTGAGCCGCAATCCGGAATGGCCCGGTGTATGCCCCGGCAGAGGCACCAGCGTCAGGCCATTGCCAAGATCGGTTTCCCCACTATGGCGTGTGATGCGCCCCTCCAGCGGGGTGACAATGGACTGGATCAACAGCACGGTATCCCGATGTTCGGCCGGCACCGTGTCAGCCAGGCCGGGCGTCGTCCAAAACCCCCATTCGATGTCGGCCATGTGGATATTGGCACCCGGGAACGGGTTGCCGCGTGTCAGCCCGCCAATATGGTCGGGGTGTAAATGGGTTAACACCACATCGGTGACCGTCAGGTCCTGCAGCGTTGTCAGAGCCTCTCCGGACCGGGGAAACCGCTGCTTGAGATTGTCACCGCTGCCCGTGTCGACCAGCACCTTTCGGTCTTCGATCTCAATAAGCCAGGTGTTTGCACCAACCGTCAGGGCAGTGGGCAGATCAGCCTCGGCACCCTCGGGCAATCCGGCAAACATCTGCACAGGCAGTGTCAGTTCGCCATCGTCAAAGATCGTCACTTTGGCCGCACCGACGGTCAGGGAATTTGTGGGTATTGTTTTGTCCAACATGTTGGGTCTCCTGTTTTGCCATGACATCTGTCCCGGATTGACGTCCCGCAGGCGATTGGCAAAAATGACAAGATGATGATCAAATCGGACAATTCTGCAGTGCAGGTCTGTATTGTCAGCCATCCTGGCGTGATGGAGTCGGCTGTGCTGGGCTTTCAGGATCTGCTGGGCTACGGCGCCGATCAGGCGTCGCTTGCGTTGGGGGTGACAGTTGTCTCAACCCCCGAGGGCGCGGCAGCCCGCAACTGGTCGGCTGTCATCCTGCCGCCATCCTCCGGCGAGGTAATACCGGACGACATACCGTGGATCGCCGATTTTCTGCAGCACAGCAGCGGCAATGGTGCGATCATCTGCTCGGCCTGCACGGGGCTGCTGTGGGTGGCTCAATCTGGTGTTGATCGGGGGCGGCGGGTGACGACCCATTGGAGATTGCATCAACAAATGAACCGCGACTGGCCCGCGCTTCATCTGGATACCAGCCAGATCCTGATTGAGCATAGTGATCTGATCACTGCGGGCGGCATCATGTCCTGGGTCGATCTTGGGTTGGTCTTGGTCGAGCGGCTGGCCGGGCGCGAGGCGGCGCGCGAAGTGGCGCGACATTTTGTGGTCGATCCGGGCCGCCGCGATCAGCGTCGCTATAGCCGGTTTCTTCCTGAATTGCGCCATGGCGACACCGCAATCCTGGCGGCGCAACAGCGGATAGAGGCGACTCTGGCCGATCCTGTTTCGGTCGCCAAGTTGGCAGAGGGGGCTGCCATGACCACGCGCACGTTTTTGCGCCGGTTTAAGAAAGCCACTGGCCTGACGGTCAAGACGTATCAGCAGAGGATCCGGGTCGAGCACGCGCGCGATCTGTTGCTTGACACCGATCTTTCGGTGGCAGCCATAGCGGGTGCGGTTGGATATGCTGACACAACCTCATTCCTGCGGGTCTTCAAGTTGGCGGCTGGCCAGTCGCCTGCGGCTTTTCGGAACGACTTTCAGATGCAGCACAACATCTGACTGACCCGCCGCCCTCATGCATATGGATGTCTTGTCGCGCTGGTCGAGCCAAGGGGGCCTATTGGGCCGCAGTTGCGGACGATGTGTGGCGGTCCTTAATTTCAAGCCTGCTCCAGACGCAGTCATGATCTGACAGGGGCGTCCCGGATGCAGAGATCGATGTCAATAGGCCGGATGTGACCGGCACCAGATCTCGACCCGCCAGCCAATCCAGTTTCATTCTCCGATCGGGGTGAGGTGTGATCAGGCTGGGGCGCGTCGTATGGCCTGGGGCTGTGAAATCCCAGGAATAGCCCCAGTTTTCGGCCAGTTCGAACAAGATTTCATCGCGCCAGTCAAAATCTGGGGGGACACGATTGCCGGTGTTAAGATCGCCACCGATCAGGACGGGCAGGTCAGGGGCGAACTTCTCGATGGCTTGCAGGAGCAGCTCGAACTGATTGTGCCGATGGATAGCATCTGCGTTGCTTTCCAAATGTGTGGATACCACACAGATTGAACCGGCCGTTGTGGGGACCACGGCGGCAATAGCCATCCGGCCTCCGACTCGGGGTTGGCGGGGGTCTGCGGCGCCATCATCGGCGGTGAACCAGTGCCCATGATCGTCAAGGCGGATCAAAGCCGTGCGCTCAAACGGAGCCGAGGACAGGATCGCATTGCCGTGCCAGCCTAGTGCATTGAAATCATCGGTGCAAAACGCGCGCTCGGTCGGGCCACCCAGATCAAGCTCAAGAAACTCGACCCCAAAAGCGTAAACCATGCCCATCGCACGTGCCATCTCTTCGGTTGTATGGCGCTGGGCGGTGCGCGCCATGCCGTGGTCGACCTCGGACAGCAATACGATATCCGGAGCGATCTGGCCCAGGTGAGTGGCGGTGTCTGCGGGGAACAGGCAGCGCTCGACATTCCAGGCCGCGACTGTGAACTGCCCGGGCAATTTATCCGAAATACCCACGCCGCCCTGCTGCAATGCGTTCATCGCAGGCAGGGCCGACAAGAGTTTCCGATGCGCCGCAGATGTACGCGGCGCGGCCAGGATTTCCCTGCGTTGTTCGGGCGTCACGGTCGGAAGGACATCCAGTGTTTCGGTAATCAAAGCATTTTTCCGGTTTCTGGGTTGAACAGGCGCAAAGCTTCGGGATTGAGGGCAATGCGGGTCTCGCCCGTTTCGGCAGGGTGGTCCTTGCCGACCATGACCGTAAAGGGTTGATCGGCGATCGTGCCGTGCAGCAACCTGTGCGCGCCGAGCTCTTCAAGAATATCGACTTGGAACGGCACTTTGCCCTGCGCGTTCAGTTCGACATCCTCGGGGCGGATGCCCATCGTGACCGGGCCGGTATAAGAGGCGGGGACCGGCATCAGCCCATCAAATCCGTTGATGTACAATTGCTGCGCGTCCACGCGCGCCTCGATCAGGTTCATTGGCGGCGCGCCCATGAACGAGGCGACAAAGGTCGATGCCGGGTTGTGGTAAATCTCGGACGGAGTGCCGATCTGTTCAATCTGGCCGTTGTTCAGAACGATGATACGGTCAGCCATCGTCATGGCTTCGACCTGATCATGGGTCACATAGACTGCTGTCGTGCCAAGGCGGCGTTGCAGGGCTTTGATCTCGATCCGCATCTGATTGCGCAGCTTGGCGTCGAGGTTCGAAAGCGGCTCATCAAACAGGAACAACGCCGGATCGCGGACCACCGCGCGGCCCATGGCAACGCGCTGACGCTGACCGCCCGAAAGTTGCGCTGGTTTGCGATCCAGATATTCAGTCAGGTTCAGCATCCTCGCGGCCTCTTGAACCTTGGCGTCGATCTCGGCCACCGGGGTGCCCCGGTTTTTGAGCCCATAGCCGATATTCTTGCGGACCGTCATATGTGGATAGAGCGCGTAGTTCTGGAACACCATCGCAATGTCCCGATCCGCCGGGTCCACGTCATTAACGACGCGGTCGCCTATTTTCAGCGTTCCTTCTGTGATGTCTTCAAGGCCAGCGATCATCCGCAACAGGGTGGATTTACCGCAGCCCGAGGGGCCGACCAGAACGACAAACTCGCCATCCCGAATAGTGAAATTTGTGGTCTCTACGGCCTGAAACCCATTGGGATAGACCTTGCGGATGCCCTCTAATGAAACCTGAGCCATGCGCGTATTCCTTATTTGTCGGATTCTGTGAGGCCCTTGACGAACCAGTTCTGAAAAAAGACGACGATGGCCACTGGAGGGATCATCGCAACGATCGCCAGCGCCAACGCCTGCCCATGTTCGGGGATCTGACCGTCGGTGTAAGACAGCACGATCTGCTTTATGCCGCGGACCAACGTAAAGAAGCTTTCATCGGTCGTGATCAGTGTCGGCCACAGATACTGGTTCCATCCAAAGACGAACATGATGATGAAGATCGCCGCAATCATCGTCCGGCTGAGCGGGACAAGGATGTCGACAAAGAACTTCCATGGGCCAGCGCCATCGATGCGGGCGGCCTCGGCCAATTCCTCAGGGACGGACATAAAGAACTGGCGAAAGAAGAACGTGCCGGTGGCCGAGGCAATCAGTGGTACGATCAGGCCGGTATACGTGTTTGCTAGCCCAAGCTTTTGAATCGCCTCATACGAGGGCAGGATACGCACCTCAAGCGGCAGCAGCAGCGTGGTGAAGATGACCCAGAAGGCCAGCGTTGCAAACCGCAGCCGAAAATAGACAATCGCATAGGCGGCCATCATCGAGATGATGATCTTGCCCAGCGCAAAGCCGATGCCCAAAATGAACGAGTTCATCAGCATCAGCATTCCGTCGACGGTTTTGGTAAAACCGCCCTTTTCGAACATGGCGGCAGTGAAGTTCTTACCTAGATCATCACCCAGGGTCAGTTGCAGCCCCTCGCGATGGATTGTCACCGCATCATGGCTGGCCGTGGTCAGCGCCAACAGCGGCGGCAGGATCATCAGCAATGAGCCGAGCATCAGAACGGCGTGGTCCCCGATCGCCGCCCAGCGAATTCTGCGAGGGCGGCGGGCGATAGCGGGTGTTTCAAGTGTTGTATCAGCCATGGATAAAGACCCCCCTCAGGTATAGTGAATCCGGCGTTCAACCAGCCGAAATTGAAATACGGTCAGGATCAGAACCAGAACCATCAGGACAACGGATTGTGCGGATGACCCCCCCAGATCATTCCCACGGAAACCGTCCAGATAGACCTTGTAGACCAGCGTCATCGGATTGTTCCCAGGTTCCCCCTTCATCAGCGCATCGATGATGCCGAATGTGTCGAACAGCGCATAGGTGATGTTGATGATCAGCAGAAAGAAAGCGGTTGGGGCCAGCAGCGGAAAAGTGACCTGCCAGAAGCGCCCCGTAGCGGATCGGTTGTCGATCATCGCCGCCTCACGTACAGAGCGCGGGATGGATTGCAGGCCCGACAGGAAAAAGATGAAGTTCACCGGAATCTGTTTCCAGACGGATACGATGATCATCGTCGTTGCGGTTGCGTTGTAGTCGACGCCCAGTTTGAAATCCCAACCGAACATCTGGAAGAATTTGGTCAGGGGGCCCGTGCTCTGATCGAAGAACAATATGCCGAGGAACCCGGCAACGGGTGGCGCGATAGCATAGACCCACATCAGCAGGGTTCGATAGGATTTCGCCCCTCGGATCACCTTGTCGGCCTTGACTGCCAGCAATAGCGCGATAGCCAGCGAGAAAAAGGTGACGAGAACCGAGAAAACAACCGTGAACCATGCGATGCGTTTGTACTGACGGTTGTCCAGTAGCGAGGTGTAGTTGTCAGCGCCGACAAAGGTTGAACCGAACCCGAATGGGTCCTGCAGAAATAACGACGATTGCAGCGCCCAGCCGGCAGGCCAATAAAAGAAGATGGCGATGATCATCATCTGTGGCAGCAAAAGCGCCACAGGCAGCCAGATGGTATCAAAACCCGCGCGTTTCATGATTTGTCCGTTCCGAAAAAGATGATGGCCGCATCATAAAGATGCGACCATCCTTGGGGGTGATCCCCAGAGTTAACTCTGGGTTTTACCAAAGCGGGCCAACAGTTCGTTGGCTTCCTCTTCGATGGTTTTGAAAGCGGTTTCCACGTCGGTTTCACCGGTCAGGATGCGGCCATATTCGCGGTTCATGATGTCACGGATCTGCACGTAAAAACCCATGCGATAGCCTTTGGTGTTGTCACCGGCCTTAGCCTGCAGCTGGTTCACACCCACTTCGGCAGCCGGGAACCGGTCATAGTGGCCGTCTTTCTTGGCAACGTCATAGGCCGCTTCGGTGATCGGCACATACCCGGTTTCCTGATGCCAGAAATACTGGGTTTCAGGCGCGGTCAGAAAGCGGAAAAATTCAGCCGTTGCCTTGTTTTCCTCGTCCGACTTGCCGGACATCGCAAACAGGGCAGCGCCACCGATGAAGGTTTGTGTTGGCTCAGCGGTCACACCTTCCCAATAGGGCAGTTCAACCGCGCTGAATTCAAACGGCAGGTCTTTCTGCAGCAGGCCGCCGAACGAACCTGATGAGCCCAGCCACATCGCGACCTTGCCTTCTTCGAACGGCTTTGCGTTGTCGCCCCAGCCGGTGCCGTACCATTCGAACAGACCATCGTCTTTCCATTCGGTCACAGCGGTGAAATGCGCTTTGATTGCATCATTGTTCACCAGGATCTTTGTGTCCGTGCCGTCATAGCCGTTGTTGTTGGTCGCAAACGGCAGGTTGTGGCGCGACATGAAGTTTTCGGTGAAAATCCAGGGCAGATGCGATTGGCTCAGTGCAATGTAGCCTGCGTCTTTCAGGGCTGGGGCGGTGGTCGACTGAAACTCTTCCCAGGTTTTGGGCGCGGTGACACCGGCGGCCTCGAGCGCGTCGACATTGTAGTACAGGATCGGCGTGGACGAGTTGAACGGCATACCGATCATCTTGCCATCGCTGTCGGCATAGAAATAACGAACACCGGCGATATAGTCGTTGATGTCGAAGTTAACCCCATTGTTGGCCAGCAGATCCTGAACCGGGATGGTCGCGCCTTTTGCGCCGATCACGGTGGCGGCACCCGCGTCAAAGACCTGCATGACGTTGGGTTGTTCGCCCGCGCGGAACGCAGCAATACCGGCTGTCAGCGTTTCTTCGTAGCTGCCTTTGTAGACCGGGGTGATAGTGTATTCGTCTTGCGATGCGTTGAAATCTTCGGCGATTTTGTTGACGGTTTCGCCCAGTTGGCCGCCCATCGCGTGCCACCAAGTGATTTCGGTTTCAGCAACGGCTGCGGTCGCGGCAAAGGCGACAACGGCAGCGGTCGCGCAGCGTTTCAGGTTGGTCATTTCGATCCTCCGGTTCGGGAACAGCCCTAGGTGTTGGCAGACAAGCCCTGTTGTTGGGACTGACCCCTCATCATGAAAAGTTTGATGCAAACGGGAGAACCCCGCGCGCCGTACACAGGCTGTGCACAGGCGGTCACGTACGAGTGTCGTATGACAGTTCAGTGAAAGATTTATTGCAGTATTGATAAATTGTGAGGGGCCGGATGACTGCTTGGAGATGGTTGAGGGCAGAGCAAAATCTACCAGCAGGGCCTGCTCTGCCGTACCTCAGTCCCTAACCTCAGGGGCTTTTTCTCTGACCGATGTGATCGATCGCTGCGGTGCAAAGTCAGCACCGCAGCCGTTCTTTTGGAGGTGGTCAGAGTATACATGCGCCTCCGAAATGGTGGGCAAACACTTATGAGTAGTCGTAGGCAGATGGTACAAATTCGTACCGCCCGGCCACGTGATCGACATAGCCAAAGCCGGGGAATTCGAGATGCGCTCCGGTCACCTGCATGCCGTCTGCCACAGCTCTGTCCAGCATCTGCGAACGTGTGGCGACGGTCTGTGACGGATCCATGTCAAAGGCCACGAGCCAGTCTGGGTTGTCAAACTGCAATCGGGGCAGATGGATCAAGTCCCCCCAGAACAGCAGGTCGTCGCCGTTGCTGTGCAACTGAAAACCTGCATGGCCCGGCGTATGCCCCGGCATTGAGAGGGCCTGAATCCCGGGCAGCAACTCCTCTTCGTGCTCAAAAAGGGTGACCTGTTCGCCGTAGGGCAGGGTCATGTTGCGGGCAATTTGCACAAACGGCTGCACCTGATCCGGAAGCGCATCTGCGGCCGCGCCGTGCCAAAACTCCCACTCTGTCTTGCTCACCTTGATCTCTGCGTTGGGGAACAGTCGCTCAGAGCCTGACATCATGCCGCCGATATGGTCGGGGTGTAGGTGGGTTATCAGCACCGTATCTATGTCAGCCGGATCAATGCCGGTCTGTTTCAGCGCGGCATGATACCCGCCTGTTTTCGGAGAGAACCCTGGTACGGTTCCGGTGTCGATGGCGATCTTTTGGCTGCCCGTGTCTATGATATGCCCCAGGACAGGCAGGGGCCGTGTTGCGTTGAAAGGGGGCAGATGCTGGCGTTTGAGTGCCTGATCTGCCTTTTTCTGATCAAATCCGATGATCAAATCGGACCCAACATCGATCGTTCCATCCAGGAGGACAAAGACCTCAACAGTTCCGATGCGTCGTTTTGAATAAGACGGCAGGCTGCCAGCACTTAGGTGACCGTCGGCAGCATGCAGCACCGTCGGTTTTGCCAAAAAAGGCGCTGCCAATGTGGTTGCACCGGCCAGTGTGAGAAGGTTTCTCCGTGTAAATTTCATAAGGGTTTCCTATGGTCTGTGTTGAGATCAAAATCTAAATTTTGATATAAAGAGCCATAGTCCGAGCGGATAGGCCGGAGGTTCTTATGGTAGGTATAAGCAATACTTGGGGGTCTAAGTGGATCGGTTGGGATATCTGGAAAGCTTCCTTGAAGTCTTGGATCAAGGCTCTTTGAGTGCTGCGGCAAGGGCTCGTAATGTCAGCCAGCCGGCGATAAGCCAGCAGATGGCCGCGTTGGAGGCTGATTTCGGCACGCAATTGTTGCAGCGCACGCAATCCGGAACCATGGCAACGCGCGCCGGCAGTATTGTTGCCCGACATGCCTCTGCCATGGTTGCGATGCACCAGAGGATGCGCGCAGACATCTCTGCCTTGGCAACAACTGCGGGTGGCGAACTGCGCATCAGCATCAGCAAAGTTATGGGGGAGAATCCGGTGGGGCATGCACTGCAGGCGCTACATGCCGCCTATCCGGATTTGAAGCTGACGGTCAAAGTCGAAGATCGCTTGGTTGACGTCGCAAAAGAAGGGTATGATTTGGCGTTGAGGACGGGTGACATCGGGTCCTCTGATGCGATTGTGCGCAAGATTGGTCAGTTTGAAACTGTGCTGGTCGCGGCTCCGTCGTATTTGGATCGCTTTGGCCGCCCCAAGCACCATTCGGACATGGGTCAACATGCTTTTATCCAATATGCTGATCATCGTGTTTACGGCTTTCACACCGTGCGCAAAGATGATCAAGAGGCTGAGATCGAACTGGCCACGAAGCTGACCGTGGATACCCCGTCGCATTTGATGAACGCGCTGCTGGATGGTCTTGGATATGCCCGACTGCCGCGTGTTCTGGCGGAGGAGTGCATTCAGAACGGATCACTGGAAATCATGCTTGCAGAATACACCATTGAACCAAAAGACATCTTTATCGTGTACCCGCATCGGCACGCCATTACGGAAAGTACCCGTGTTGTCGTTGATGCGATTTATCGCGGGCTGACCAATTACGGCGGTACGCATATCGTTCGGCATCAGGATTTGCTGCCAACGCGTGGTCTGTGTCGCATCGCAGAATGACATGGCCGTGTTTGAAAACTGCCAGGGGTGCAGGGGCCGCGGGCCGCCCCTGCTAATACCGCTACGCGAGGGGATCGAAGCCGATATCCGTCAGTTGCACAAACAACAGGCTGTCATCTTCCAGGATCGGGTTGTTGTCATCAGCCTGCAGATTGGTCAGGCTCAGATCTTCGGCCTGAATACCGGCGATGGTCGTGACGTTGCCACCGTTGCCCAGCACCTCAACCTCAAGGTTGCCATCGACTTCGCGGATGTCGATCTGATCGGCGCTGAGCGCGTTGAAGTCGAACACATCCGTCGCCGGGTCGAACCCTTCGATCAGGGTCTGCGCCCCCCAGTTCCAGTTGATCTCGACCGTGCCGTCCTGAGGGCCGGTTTCGGGCGTGTCCTCGGGGTTCTCTGACCCGCCTCCGGTGTCATAGATGCTGCCGGTCAGATCGCCTGTCTGGGTCTGGAACCCGTCGGTGGTGGCGCCTGCCGGTGCCTCGGGCGTCAGCAGCTCGGTCCGGTCGACCAGTGTGACGGCATCCTGATCAAACCCGAACGGCGTTTCCAGATTGTCCTCGATCACCTGATCGAAATGAAACTCGACCAGACCGGGGATCAAATCCGCCTTGGTGACATCGGTGAAGGTAAAGCTCTGCCCGCTGGGCAGGGACGAAATCACCAGACCGGCCTCTGTGTCTTCGACGTTCAGCCGTTCGCGCGTGCCAAAGTAGAGAAAGCTGATCTTCATAGCCGCTGGATCGAAATTGTCGATCACCTCGGACTGACCATATTCGTGGCTACGGATATAGACCGTATCGGCCTCACGCGGGCCCACGCCCTGTTCCCAGGACACTACGCCGCCCATGTCCTGACGGAAATGTTCATTCCTGACGATGCCAAAGCTGTCGATGGTCACATCCTGAAATCCGACGCCCTGAACGATCTGGGCCGCATCCGACCACGGGCTGTCGATCACAATCTCGCCCGATGGCGATTTGGTCACGATCATGCCGTGGACCGAGGTGCCGCCGAAATCTAGCTGATCGACCGCCGGGTCGAAATCGGTGATGTCATCCGCGTTGCTGTCTGCGCGGAAAATGCGGCCCCCGGCCTCGGTGGTGCCGATCACCTCGGGCGGGTTTGATCCCTCCGAGTCGTAGCTCAGCTCGTACCCACCGCTTTCGGGGGTCGAAACCTCTTGCCCGATCACGCTGGCGATTTCGTTCAGCACGCCCTGATTGTCGGCCGAGAAATTGGCGATGTCCAAATCGTCCAGTGCGATGCCGGTGAACACGGTTTGCGTGGTGACCCCGTCTGCGGTGATGCTGATGCGGACGGTGGTACCCAGCGCGTCGCCGGATTCCTCGAAAATTTCGAAATCGCTGGCCGCGACATCGCTTGCGATCTCGATCACGTCGCCCATCTGGGGCATGAACCCATCAATCACCTGCGCCGGGCTGTCATAGCCAAGTGTCACGTGCATATGTGTGTGGCCGCCGGTGTTGTCATGCCCCTCGCCGGGCGCGATCAGCGTCGCCAGCTCGGCCCGCGCGGTGGCATCCAGCGCATTGATGTTGGCCCCGTTGAGCGCATCCAGAGACACACCCTGCAGCGTTACGCTTTGGTTGTTCGACGGGACCGAGATCACGACCGATCCGCCCTCTTGCGCAATCTCAAGCGCATCGGCGCCGATCCAGTCGATGAAAATCGTATCTGTTGCCGGGTCGAAATCTGTCACAACCGTATTGGCGCCCCAGGTCCAGGTTACGACCACGTCGGCGTTTTCTTTGGTGATCGTCGCGTTGTCGAAAGCGTCCGATGCATCATGCGGCGCCGGGTCGGGGGCTGGCGTTGGGTCCGGATCAGGGTCCGGCGTCGGGTCGGGATCAGGGATCGGGTCCGGATCAGGCTTGGATGTGGCCGAGCCGTCGCCCACAAGCGCCAGGATTTCGGCCGCGGCTGTGCTGTCCAGAATTGTGAAGTTGTCTGCGCTCAACTGCGCAAGCGTCACGCCTTGCAGCGTCAGAGACTGCAGGTTGGACGGCACCGCAAAAACGACCGAGCCGTTCTGCTCCGTGATCTCAAGATCGGCTGCCGAAATCCAGTCGACAAAGATCGTGTCCGTGGCCGGATCAAAATCGGTCACCACCGTGTCTGCGCCATAGGACCATGTCAGCACCACATCGGCGACAGTGGCATCGACGCCAGCATCGCCGCCGGTGCCGCTCTCGGGCGCACCGCCTGTGCCGCCGCCCGGTGTGCCCAGCCCTTCGTCCCCGGTTTTGCGATCCTCAAAAAAGGCGATCATCTCGCTGACCGAGGGGCTGTCGAACCCGCCGAACTGGTCGATGTATTGCAGGATCGACGTCCCGTATTCGTCGGTCGACACCGCGCCGCCCAGCAGCAGGTTCAACGTGCCATAGGGACCGCGCAGATGGGCAGCGGCCAGGATGCCGGTCAGCGTCAATTCGACCGTGACCGTCGCGCCGGACCCGTCGGTATAGGTGGTCGTCTGACCGATAAAGTCACTCAGGCTTTGCCCGGCGTTCTGCAAACCGTTTTCGATGATCTGCAGGTTCAGGCCAAAAGCTTCCTGAATGGCGACGGTCTGGGCCTCTTCGGTCATGAACTCTTCCAGAGAGGTCACGCCATTCTTGCCGGTCCAGGTGCCATCCCAGGTATTGGTCGAGGCGCCATTGCCGTAGAACTGATCGTCGTCATAATATCCGAGGTCGATCAGCAGCGCTTCGCCGAACTGGAACCCGACAAACCCAAGCGAATTCATCGAGCGGTAGGCCATTGATTGCCATTCGTCGTCAGTCAGGTCGCCCCAGCTTGTGTAATCGGGGAAAAACTCGGTGACTTCGCCGCCCGCCCATGCGTTCAGCTGCCAGTCCTGAATGACGCCTGATTCATATCTGTCGCGATCCCAGCCGGATTCAAAGGCCAGCAGCGACGAAAGGAAATCGTTGAATGTGCCGTTAGACATGTCAATTGTGCTTTCTCGTTTGAGTTGAAAATTCGACCCTTGGTCTCAGCACAGTTAACAACGCACATGAACGTTTCATGTTTCGACGCTGTCATTTCTTTTAGGAACTCCGCCATTCGCGGGTTATGAGAGCTTTTCTCCCTTTAACAACCGACGTCTGTCGGCCTTGGGGGTGCGCCCGGTCCAGCGGCGATAGGCCTGCGAGAAACTGCTCTGGTCGGCAAAGCCGCACAGATGGGCGGTCTCTGCCAGCGACAGTTGCGGGTCGCCGAGGAAGGTATGGGCCAGCTTAAGCTGTGCCCGCATAACGAGTGTCTGAAAGCTGTGGTCTTCGTCCTGCAGGCGGCGGCTGAGGGTGCGTTCTGACATCCTGAAGTGTCGGGCGACATCCGACAACCGGGGGCGGCCATCCGCCATGCCCCGCAGCAGGTGGCGTTCGATGGCCTCCGAAAGGGTTGCCGGGACCGGCTGAGCGGTCTCCAGCAGAACCTCTCCGTATTGCGTGAGATGTCGCAGTAACGTGGTGTCCGCATTTCGAATGGGCGTGTCCAGCGCGGTTTTGGAGAACCGCAGATAGTTTGCACCCGCATCCAGATCCACCGGACAGCCATAGATCGTCGACAGGGTGCGCTGACCGTGTTTGCGCACATTTGCAAGCCCGATCCGAGCCGCAACCTGTGACACACCGGTTGCCATTCTCAGCGCGCCCAGGATGGCGCCGAGGGAAAACTCGACCATATGGTTGTTCAGCAGGATATCCGACCCGATCCCGTCTATGACGAAATCCACATGATCCGAGGCCAGACGAATATCGATCCGGGCGCGGGGGCGGTGTATCGGGGTGAACCGCTGAACGTGATACAATGCATCCTGCAGGGTGTCTGAGTTGAATAGGATGTAAGTCAGTAGCGAGCTGTTGCGCGGGTCCAGCGCAACACCGATCTCTGCTCCCGCATAGGGGGCGTTCAGGCGATCCGCCAAAGCCTTGAGTACGAGGCTTTCGGCCCCTCGGTGAACTGGTGTTCCGGCGTCTTGCAGCGCCTCCGGCTTTAGTCCTGCGGCAGCCAGAACGGCGGATTTATGCGGCAACAGGTGAGACAGCGCAAAAACCGACCGCAGCCAATGATTGGGAACCTCGTCCTTTGGATGCAAAGGGGTCATGAACAGACACGCCTTTTGGCAAAACGCGGGCCGACCGGTCGCAGGCTTTGTTTGGTCATCGTGTCAACAATTCACCAGGTTTACGTACTGCCAACAGATATACCGGACGCGATGATTAGAAAACAATTATGGCTCGGAAAGGGGTTAGCTGGCTAGTTCAGCCCCTGCTTATCCAGCCAAACGCCCTGATCGACCTGTTCGAAACTGAGGAATGAGGCACCCTGAACACGTTAGCCGTTGGGGCGCAGGCAGCGTCTGTGCTGCCTGCGCCTCAGGCCAGTTCAATCACCCGGTCAGCCCATTTTTCGGCGATGTGTCTGTCATGGGTCACTAATACTACCGCAATGTTCTCGTCTGCCGCCACCCGCTCCAGTAGCGCCAGCGTGTCTTTCTGGGTAATCGGGTCAAGTCGCGACGTCGGCTCATCCGCCAAAAGCACCTTGGGTCGCACAGACAGTGCGCGCGCGATGGAAATCCTCTGTAACTCTCCGCCCGAAACCTCATCGGGTCGCCGGGACAACAACGATGGATGAACCCCCAAATGTTCCAGCGTGCTGAGAACGAAGTCCCAATCCGTCTTATGCAGCCGGGCCACATCGCGCAGGGACTTTTCAAGCGGGATGCGCGCCGGGAAGGCTGCTGGCGGGTCCTGATAGAACTTTTGCACAGCATGATTTGAAAGCGTGCTGGCGCGCAGTACCTGTCCGGCGGCAGGCGGCAACAGTCCGGCGAGGGCGTCCAGAAGGGTGGTCTTGCCGATGCCGCTGGGCCCGGTCAACGCGACACGCTCGCCTTGCCTGAGGGTCAGGGTGAACCCGTCGATGAGGCGCTTGTCATCGCGCGCGATGGCGAGACCCTGTGCTGTCAGGACAACGTCTCCGATCGGATGCGGGTCAGACTGCATCCAGCTTTGTGGATCCGCATCCAAAAGGGCGCGGGTATAGCTGTGGGACGGGGCTGTCAGCACCGCATCAACCGGTCCCTGTTCCACCAATTGCCCATCGCGCAGCACAATCACATGCCCGCCAAGGCGTCGGGCGACGGAAACTTCGTGCGTTATGGCCAGCAGCGTTCCGCCGGATGCCGGGACCTCGGCCAGAAGGTCGACAACTTTGGCGTGGCGCGCGGCGTCCAGCCCCTTGGTCGGTTCGTCGGCCAATAGTATCGGTGCTTTACCTGCCGTTGCTGCTGCGAAAGCCACCCGTTGCGCCATGCCGCCCGAAAGGGTGCCGGGCAAACGGTCGCCAGCACCAGTCAGATCAAGGGTTTCAAAAGCGTCAGTTGTTTCTTTCCGGGCCAGCGCGGGCGACCGGCCCGCAACAAAGCGGTAGGATTCGGCCACCTGACGAAACGCCCGCATCAGCGGGTCCAGCGCGCGCCATGGTTCCTGTGGGAGCGTCGCCAGTTCGTGGCCCCACATGGCCGCCCGGTCGGCGGAGGACAAGTTGTCGACGCGACGCTCGTTTATGGTAATCCGGCCTTCGGCGCGCAAGCTTCCCGGAAGCGTGCCCAAAATGGCCTGCGCGATCAGGCTTTTGCCAGCGCCGGTTTCACCCATGATGACAAGCGTGCCGCTCGGAGCAACCGAGAAGCTGACCGGCCCCAGCAAGCGCTTGGACCCTGCAAAGACCGAAAGGGTTTCTACGATGATGGAATGGGTCATGGGCGGCGCAGTCCTCCGGCCGACAGATGCAACGCCAGAACAGTCAGGACCAGACAGGCCACGGGTTGCAGGATCAAGAATGGTGCCTCACGCCAATAGGGCAGCAGTTCTGTCATCATGACGCCCCATTCGGCGGTGGGCGGTCGGATGCCAACGCTGACAAAGCCAAGCGCGGCCACAGCGGTCACTGCAGTCGCTGCACCAAAAGCGGCAATCGTCAGCAGACCCGGTGCGATCTCGGGGATCAGATGGCGGCGGATCAGCAGTAACGGGCCAAGGCCTAGCAGTTTTGAGGCTTCGACCGAGGGCTCTGCCAGCACAATGCGCGCGCGCTGGCGCGTATAGCGAAAATACTCGACCCAAAGCGTCAGTGATATCCCCGCGTAAAGCGCCCACCATGAACCCGGGGAAATGGCGGCAAGCATCAACACCAACAACAGCCCCGGCAGCGCCAGAACCGCATCAGCGAAGGCCCCCAACAGTCGATCGGTCCAGCCGCCGAACCACGCGGCGGCAACGCCCAGCAAGGTTCCGGGCAGGCCAGCCGTGATCACCGACAGAAAAGCCAGCGACAATGACAATTGCGCGCCGGACAGCAGGCGGGCTGCCATGTCACGGCCAAGGTTATCGGTGCCCAGCGGATGCGCTGCGCTGGGACGTTCAAGCGTGTGCAGCAGCGATTGTTTGGCAGGGTCGCCGCCGATCAGGCCCGGTCCGCCAATTGCCGCAATGACCAGAAGGGTCAACAGCCCGAACCCGATCATCCGTGTCACCGGCAGGCGCGGCCTGATGTCAGCAGGTGCGATGCCAACCATAGGGTTTGTCTGGTCGCTCATGTGGTCCGCCCCCGTGGGTCAATGCCCCGGCAGGCGAGGTCTACGCAAAGGTTCAGCGCCACATAGGTCAGGCCAAGCACGAGCGCGGTGCCCTGTACCATTGCGATATCGCGGCCAAAGATTGCGTGGACCAACGCGTGGCCAATGCCGGGCCAGGCGAAAACGGATTCAACAATCACGACCCCCTCGATCAGATAGGCCAGTTGCACGCCGATATAGGTCACGACCGGCAAGGCGGCATTGCGCAGCACATGGCGGGTCAGGGTCAGACGCGCCGACAGACCTTTGGTGCGCGCAAAGAGCCGCCAGTCGCCGCTCATGGCTTCGGCGACCGCATCCCGGATCACCCGGTTCGATACCGCCGCCAGCCCAAGGCCCAGGGTCAGCGATGGCAGCACGAGGTTGGAAAACTGTCGGAACCCGGCGACCGGAAACAGTTTCAGTTGCACCGCAAAAACCAGTACCAGAACGATGCCCAGTGCAAACGCGGGAATGGCGCGCACGAAGATCGATATCCCCAGCGTCATCCGATCCAGCAGGCCGTTGGGGCGCAGGCCCGAGGCGATGCCAAGCGGCAGCGCAATCATCAGCGAAACAACCACCGCCGCCCCCGCCAGCAGAAGGGAATAGCCCAGCTGTGTGGCGATCTCATCTGCGACCGAGGTTCCGTAAACTGCCGACGTGCCCAGATCGAACTGCGCCAGAGTTTTGAGCCACGCCCAAAGCTGTACCAGCACGGGTTGATCCAGCCCCAGTTCGGCCCTTACCGCATCTGCAGAGGCGGCATCCATCATGTCATATCCATATCGCCCGGCAGCGATCCGATAGGCGGCATCCCCCGGCAGCGCCTGCATCATGGCGAAGCTCACGATACCGACGATCACCGCGACGATGATGGCCTGCACCCCTCGCGTCGCAAGGGTTGCAGGTAGTGTTCTGACAAAGGAATGCATCGGATCACTCGGTCCAGAACATCTCGCTCAGACCATAGCTCCGCTGGAGCGGGTCGATGACCACGCCATCCAGGTTTTTGTCCATGGACACGGTGTGCTGGTACCAGAGCACGGGAATGACTGGCAGTTCCTGATGCAATATGGCGGCCACTTTAGCGATATTTGTTGCGCGCATCTCGGGATCGGCCGTCGAGGCGATAACCTGAATGGCTTCGGTGACTTCCGAGTTATCCCACCGCATTGCGCCCCAATCGCCACCGCCGTTGCCGAAATCCTGCATGACGGTGCCAATTGGGTCCGGTGTCAGACCGTAGTTCCGGGCAAACAGGGCCACATGCAGCGATCCGTCCTGATGCCCCTTGGGAATCTCGGAATAGCTGGCAACGCTGACCTCAAGCTCAATGCCGATCTCGCGCCAGGTGTCCTGCAGGGCGGTTGCGATCAGCGGTAGCTCGGGGCGGTCTGGGAAGGTCCGCAGCGTAATAGCGAACCGCTCTCCGTCACGGGTCAGAATACCATCTTCGCCCGGCGTCCAGCCCAATTCGGCCAAAAGTGCGCGCGCGGCATCGAGATCAGTTTCAAGCGGTGCCAGATCGTCCGAATGCCAGTTGCTCAATGCGGGCGGGAACAGCTGGCCAGCAGCAGATTCTGGAAAGCGTGTTATGGCTTTGGCGATCCCGGCGCGCGGCGTTGCAAGGCTGAGCGCCTGACGCGCGCGCGCATCGGAAAACAGCGGGTTTTCGGCGTTGACCTTCAGCAGCACGGCGCGCGGAATTGGCACGGCCTGGGTCTCAATCGTATCGACGTGCTGCAGGTGGCTGTAACCTGATGCGTCCAGTGTAAAGACAAGGTCGGCATCACCGCTTTCGGCCAGCAGCGCTCGGGTTTCTGCCCGGCTTGCAGCCAGATAGGTCGCGCTTTCCAGTTTGGGTGCATCACCCCAATAGCCATCGAACCGCGCCAGAGACACGCTTTGCGGAGGGGTGAATTCCGTCACCGAGAACGGACCGGTTCCGATCAGCGCGATTGGATTGCGCGCGGCGTCAAACGCCGCCGGGGCCGGGATGATGGTGGTCGAATGGGTCAGGATCGACGGCAGCGCCGTAAAGGGTGTTTCCACCGTGATGACGACTTTGCCGTCCTGTTCGGAAATCCCGGTGATCGGGGCCTTTTGCAGGATGCCGGGCTGTTCCAGTGCGCGGTTCAGGGCAGAGACAGCAGTCGCTGCATTGAATTCTGAGCCATCGTGAAAAATGACATCGTCGCGCAGGGCAAAGGTCCAGGTCAGACCGTCTTCGGATGTCGACCATTCCGTCGCAAGCGCGGGACGAAGCACACCGTTTGCATCCGCGTCGACAAGCGTTTCCATGATTTGCAGACTTTGTACGATCGACCCTGAAACAGTCGGATCGTAACTGGCGATTTCCCAAGGGGATGCGATCGTTACGTCAGTTCTGGGATCGGCCAGAACCGGACCGCCCGCAAGAGTAAGGCAAATTGCTGTGCTCAAATATTTCAGCATGAAAGGTCTCCGCGTTGGAATCTCAAACGTTTGGGAGCCGTCTAGCAGGAGACGAAATCTTATACCATAGTAAAATACTAAGAATATAGAATCCCACAAATCGCGCGTGTTTATTCGTTGAAGTTTCCCGGTTCTTCTTCGATGTGAGGCCGGGCCGTTGCAGGCGGGTGCAGTCCGGCAAAACATGCCGGGCTGTTGCGCTCAGGGCACTGCCATCTCGCCCATGAGAAAGGGGTCGGGGCTGTCCACCTCTTCCAGGGTTTTACCGCTGATCAACCAATACCGGGTGCCGACATTGCGCAGAAACCGACGATCGTGGCTTACCAGCAGGCACGATGCGTTATGCGTGATCAGCTCATCTTCGAGCGCCTCCTGCCCATCGATATCGAGGTGGTTTGTCGGCTCATCAAGCAGATAGAAATTTGGCCCCTTTAGCCGCAGGATCAACATGGCCAGGCGTGCCTTTTGCCCTCCTGACAAGGCGTGGATACTGGTGTCCTGCATTTGTATGTTCACGCCTGCATTTGCCAGAACGCCGCGCGCTCTTTGATCGCCAATATCAAATTGCTCGGTCAGAGCCGCCATCGGGGTTTCATAGTCTGACAATTGGCTCAGATGCTGATCGGAATAGGCCGGCACCACTGACGGGGCACATCTCACGGCCTCATCCTCACCAGCCAGGGCGCGCCGTATCATTTTGATCATTTGTGTTTTGCCTGTGCCGTTGGTGCCTAACAGCACAATTCGGTCTCCGGGCAGTATCCATTTTTGCCCGGTGTTATAAAGCAATCGGCCATCGGGCGTTTCAACCGGGACATTATCCAATGTGACCAGAGCTTTGGCATGGGTGCCACTGTTGGCCAGTTTGATGTCCCCGGCACCGCGTTCGTGATGGGCCGGTTTGGCGGCCGCCTCGATCTGCGCCGCGCGGGCGTTGAGTTGCTTGGTCTTGTTCACCAGCAGGTCAGAGCCCGAGTTGATGCCTATATTCTTCAACTTCGCAGCCTGCCGGCGCAATTGCTGGGCCTTGTTCAGATCATTCGCAAAGCGTCGTTGGTCAGCGGCGTCTGACTCATCAAGTGCCATGCGCGCCGCCGTGAAAGAGAGCGAAAATACACGAGACCGCTCTGCGCGCAGGAAAAACGTCCTGTTGGTGGTGGCATCCAGAAAGGCACGGTCATGCGACGTAATCACAACCGGTACAACGCGGGGCAGACGGGACAACCAGTCTTGCAGCAAGCCGATGCGCTGCAGGTCCAGATGGTTGGTCGGCTCGTCCAGCAGCAGCAGATCGGGTTCCCTGATCCACACAGCCGCCAGAAGCGCGGTCCTTTGCCATCCGCCGCTGAGTTCGCGCAGCGGCAGGTGTTGCAGCTCATACGGAACGCTCAGGTCTGCAAGCACCACGTCCACGCGCCAGCTTTCGAATTCCGCCTGCTCGGCAGGCAAGGCGTTCAAGACCCAGTCATACAGGGTTTGCGTTTGTGCCCTGTCGGGGACGTATTGTGTGACATAACCAACCCGTAAACCGTGGGCGCGGGTGATCTCGCCATGCGTTGGTTCTGCGACACCTGCCATGCATTCCAGAAGGGTGGTTTTTCCCCGCCCGTTCGCGGCGACAAGTCCGATCCGGTCGCCTTTGGAAATTGTCAGGTTCAGATCGCTGAAAAGAGGGTCGCCAAGGATCACGCCCAGAGCGTTGAGGTTCATAACAGTCATTGGATCTCGGGTCATAGAAAAGGATGCCGCCAGGCGGCTTTAGGCAGACCGAGAATGCTGTAGTGCTTCGGACCCGCCCTGCAAACGAATTTACAGGGCGAAGCGGGGACCATGCTGAAGTCGGCGGATGATACGCATGTTCAGCTTGTGCCCTCCCGTTGTAGATCGTGACCGTTTGGGGTGAGGTTAAGAAACTAATCCGGTCTCGGCAAGAGGTTCTCTGAAAGACAGCGAGTTTTGGTTGCGCGGCACCAGAATGTCAGCGCCGCTGCAGCGTTTTGTCGTGCGCCCGGAGGAGAATGGGCCAACAGCGTGGCGATTTGATCAGCGTAGCATGTTGAGATTTAATTCATTTTCTGATTTTTACAGGCCGATGCTTGCCTGGAAATCTGACGTGTCACATCCAAATTCTTGGGTTGTCTGGGCGACGCGATTGGCTTGCGACAAGGCAGACCACAGAGTGCCCAGCGTCACAGATACCCCACTACACAGCATGAGCGATGATGCCTGGAGGGATGTCATAGCAGCGATGGACCGCACGTATCTGGAACTGGTCACTATCAGGAATTGCTAGAAAACAGAACCGAGAGCCGATGAGATGCGCCAGTTCATGACGTCTGTGCTGTCGTCGGTTTCAGATTTATTGATCGTGGTCGACAAGGCTCGAGCCATCGAAAGGACCGGAGGCGCCATCCACGACATGCTGGGTGCGGATGTGGCTGCGGAGGTCGGGGGCCCACTTGCGGGGTTGTTGGAAAATGCCGACGCACGCCCTTTTCTGGACGCCATCGACAGGGTTATGCTGACGCGGGAACCTGCCTTGGTCGAAGTGGCATTCGCCCCCACACCGGCTCAACGCCGTTGGAGATCAGCGCGAGCCCTCGACTTGATCCGCGGGGCGCAGTCAGGGCGTTGTTCTGGTCGGATGGCCTCGGGGAGAGTTGCGAAACGCATATGCCGAGCTTGAGACCAGCTTTGCCACTCTGCAACAGGCGCAAACGCAACTGGGCGCAACGAAAAGCTCGCCTCGCTGGGGTGGCTGGTGGCCGGGGTGGCGCAGGAGCTCAGCAACCAGATCAGCTTTGTCTATGCCAATACCCATGCGCTTGTGAAGTATTCTGATCGGCTTGAGTCCTATTTTCACGTGGTGCAAAGCGGTACAAGCCGCCCGGAACTGGCCGCGCTGCGGGATGAGCTGAAGCTGGAGAGGACAGTACAAAGCCTGCGAGCGACCATTGACGTGGCTAAGGACGGGGCCGAACGCGTGCGCAATATCGGTCGAAGACTTTCGGCGGCTCAGTGCCGAAGGCTCGAGAGAGCGGGTCAGCATCGAAGTTGCAGAAGCTGATCTACCCCTGCGGCCTGACGTGAAAGGCATATGCGAAGTATTGGGGCTCGACCCGCTTTACCTGGCAAATGATGGCACGCTGGTTTTGTCCGTCCCCGAGGTCGAGGCTGCCCTTGCCGCAATGCGGTCCACCGAAGCCGGGCGCGCAGCCGCCCTGATCGCCAGGTCCGGCGGGTCGCGTAACGCTGAAAACCCTGTTTGGCGGTCAACGCCTTGTCTATACCTTTGTCGGAAAGCAATTGCCGCAGATTTGTTGAATGACCCCGACCGGACCCTCGGCCCACGGGAACAGCTGGGGCGTGGGTCTGATGAAATTAGAGCGCAGTTTCCAAGGGGAGTAGCGGGGCAGGGGGCTGATCAAACCGAGCAACTTATTAGCGTTCCAACACAGTTCTGGAAATCAGCATGAGGTTGTCGATTGACTGGTTTTGTTAAGCCCATACTTGTCGCATTTTCACAGGGTGTTTTTTGCGCTTTGGCTGGTGTCCGCAAGCGTGTACGCCCAAGGCTGGGACAGCGCCGCAAAGCATACAATTCAGGGCGTTACTGCCTATGAAGGCGACGTGCTGCTCACCTTCGCCGGGCAGTTTGCCCATAATCAATCGGGTCAGATCATGGCTGCCGGGATTGCCTAGGCGGTTAAACGGATTTACCGGGAGCACGGGTATTTTCTGGCAAAGGCTTGGGTTGCATCGGATGGTCAAACAATCGTTGTCGATGAGGGATATCCACAGCAGGTCGATATAGAGGGTGTCGATGCCAGAACCTTTGCGGCTCTGGAACGGATATTCTCGCCCTGACGGGCGTTGCGCCCCTGACGTTGAAACGGCTCGAGCGGTCTTTCATGTTGGCCGAGGATATCGCAAATCTGGAGCTGTCAATCGAGATCGGCTAACCAGACGGTGCCGGAGCCCGATCCCGCCGTCGCCGCAGTCGATGACTTGTCAGATGCGGTTGAAACCCAGTCGCAGACCGAGCGTGAAGCGCTTGAGAACACGGCCAACAACCCCATAACCGCCGAAGTTGAGGCCGCGGTGAAGGCGTTGCTGGGCCTGGAAAGCTAATACTCATTGCCCTGCCACTCACGGAGGCAAAACAACCGGGCCAGCCTTTTACGCATCCCCCTATTTAAGCGTAAGGACAATTGCATGGCTGGCCCGGCAGCACGAGGAAGTGAAGCATATACTAATAAGAAACCAAGCGAAAATGGCCGCTTCGGGCAAGAGCGGCCCTTTGGATTTGGCCAGGTTCCGTGACCGGTGCAGATGTCGGAACAGCAGGGCCGCGAAATCAGTCGTCCCGCTGGGCCTGGATCAGTCGCCTGTTGCTGACAATAGCTTTCAGAGCATTTTCGATTGGGGGGGGGAAGCGGTCACTGCTCGAACTCGTGGTATCTGACGGTTTGTCGTGCATGGCGGCACCCGACGATTGCGTTGCTGTAGAAACGTAGTTTGGCGCGATCTGAGTTGCAGTCTTGATCATGCGATTCTCCCATCATGCGGCTGGATGCATGACGTGTGACCCGGCCTTGAGGGAACAACTATGCGCTAAGTCGCTTGAACGTGCCGCGAATGTCCTGTTCATTTTCAGTTCATGTATTCTTTGGGGGGGCGATCAGGGGCGTGCCCGTTTGCCGGGGAAACTGCGCCGATCAGCCGTGCGTGCGTCATTTCAGAAACGGCGCTGGGCTATTGAGTGTTGCCGCGCGCAAAGAATATGTAAAGTTATGATAAGATCGCAGCCAGTGCCGTATATGAGCCAACACCAATGACAAAGATCAGAAACATGGAAGAATTTGCGGCCGTGAGCGGAATATCACGACCGACGGTTTCCAAATATTTTCATGATCCCGATAGCGTTCGGGCAACAACACGGGCACGTATCGAAGAGGCGCTTGAGCGGTTTGATTATCGGCCCAACATCTATGCGGTGAACCAGAATCGTAAGCTGACCAAGAATATCGGGATCGTTGTTCCCTATCTCGCCGATCCGTTCTTTGCTGAAATTGCCCGGTATCTGGAACAAAGCTGTATCGCTGCCGGGTATCGCCCGTCGCTGTTCAGTTCACATGGTGAGCAAAAGCTGGAGAATGAGATTCTGGACAGTCTCCGTTCGCTCAAGCCCGCGGGTGTTTTGCTGGCGCCGCTTGGCCGGGCCTCGGACCGGTCGCAGATTGAGAAGTTCTGTGAACAGGTGCCAACCGTTCTGTTTGACAGCAACCTCGAAGGTCTGGGGGCCGCGTTTATCGGATCTGACAATTTCAGCTTTGTATCGCAGACTGTGGAATACATGACCCGAACCGGTGAGCCGCCGTCTTTCTTTGAGATGCGCACGCCCGCGAACCCGAACGCAAACAAGCGCCGCAACGCCTATATCGAGGTGATGGAACGGCTTGGGTTCGACCCGCATATCATCAAGGTCGATGGCGAAGGTTGGGCGTTTGAAGAGATCGGTCGCGAGGGGGCGCTGAAGGTTCTGGAACAAGGCGCGCTTAAGTCAAACTCAGTTTTGTGCAGTAACGACCGGCTTGCGATTGGATTTCTTGCAGCGTGTTACGAGCAGGGGATTCGGGTCGGCCGCCAAGAAGATTGTGCCTTGCGCGTGGCGTCGAATGACGATCACCCGTTCTCGAAATTCACCTGCCCGTCCCTGACGACCGCAGCGCATGACTATGACGCCGTTGCGGGCCGCGCCGTAGAGACCCTCTTTGAACTTATTGAAAGTGGTGGGGAATTTGACGAGCGGCTCGAAACTCTGTTCCCAGCGCGCCTTGTGCTCAGAGAATCTGCGTGAGCTAAAATTTAACGCGCGTAAAGTTTTTATTGACGTCGCGACAAAATGTGCTCTACCCTTCCTCCATGACATCCAAGCTCAGGGAGGACAGGGATGTATCTCAAGAACGCACTTCGTGCGGCGACTGCACTGACTTTCGTCGCTACGGCAGCGGCCCATGCACAATCCATAACGATTGCCACGGTCAACAACGGCGACATGATCCGGATGCAGGGCTATACCGACAAATTCACCGAGGCGACCGGTGTTGACGTCGAATGGGTGACGCTGGAAGAAAACGTGCTGCGCCAGCGGGTCACCACTGACATCACCACCAAGGGCGGTCAGTTCGACATCATGACGATCGGCATGTACGAGACCCCGATCTGGGGCGCCAACGGCTGGCTTGTGCCGCTGGATGGCATGTCGGCGGAATATGATGTCGACGACATTCTGCCCGCGATGGCAGGTGGCCTTAGCCATGACGGCACGCTCTATGCCGCGCCGTTTTATGGTGAAAGCTCAATGATCATGTATCGCACCGACCTGATGGAAAAGGCCGGAATGGACATGCCCGACGCGCCAAGCTGGCAATTCATCAAAGAAGCCGCCGCCGCCATGACGGACCGTGAGAATGACATCAACGGCATCTGTCTGCGCGGGAAGGCAGGGTGGGGCGAAGGCGGTGCCTTTATCACCGCAATGTCCAACTCTTTCGGCGCGCGCTGGTTTGATGAAGACTGGAAGCCGCAGTTCGATAAGCCGGAATGGGCGGATACGCTGAATTTCTATGTAGAAATGATGACAGAATCCGGGCCGGCAGGCTATGCGACCAACGGTTTCAACGAAAACCTGTCGCTGTTCCAGCAGGGCAAATGCGGCATGTGGATCGACGCCACGGTGGCCGCGTCCTTTGTGACCAACCCCACCGACTCGACCGTTGCTGACAGTGTTGGCTTTGCGCTTGCCCCCGACACGGGCCTTGGCAAGCGGTCGAACTGGCTGTGGGCCTGGGCGCTGGCCATTCCGGCGGGCACTCAGCAAGAGGACGCCGCCAAGCAGTTCATCGAATGGGCCACCTCGAAAGACTATATCGAGCTGGTGGCTGAGAATGAGGGCTGGGCCAATGTGCCACCGGGTGCGCGTACATCGCTGTATGAGAACCCCGAGTATCAAAAGGTTCCGTTTGCGCAGATGACGCTGGATTCGATCCTGTCGGCTGACCCGAACAATCCAACGGTGAAGCCGGTGCCATATGTTGGAATTCAGTTTGCTGCGATCCCTGAATTTGCGGGCATTGCCACGCAAGTCAGCCAGGAGTTCTCGGCCGTCTATGCCGGGCAGCAATCGGTAGAGGACGCGCTGGCCAAGGCGCAGGCGTTTGCCGCAGAAGAGATGGAAGCCGCAGGGTACTGAGGCCTCCCTTCCAATGGAGGGCAGGTCGCTGCCCTCCGCTCCCTACTTCCACAATCCGCGTTTTTCTCGCAGGCTTGCGTTGCGCCTGAACAGAGAGGTTTTGCGAAATGGCTACCCAACACTCCAGATCCGTTGCCCGCCTTATGATGGCCCCCGCTGTGGTCCTGTTGCTTGGCTGGATGCTCGTGCCGCTGACCATGACCCTGTATTTTTCCTTCAAAAAATACCTACCCCTGCGTGGCGGTGATTTGGGCTGGGTCGGCTTCGACAACTACGTTCGGTTTGTCTCGTCAAGTTCTTTCTGGCCTGCCGTTCAGGCTACGCTTGTCATTGTTGGCGGCGTGCTGGTCATCACGGTCATCTTGGGCATCCTGCTGGCGATGCTGCTGGATCAACCGATGTGGGGGCAGGGCGTTGTTCGCATCCTTGTCATCGCGCCGTTCTTCGTCATGCCGACGGTTTCGGCACTGGTCTGGAAGAACATGTTCATGGACCCGGTGAACGGGTTGCTGGCGCATCTGTGGCGCTTTTTCGGGGCCGAGCCGATCTCGTGGCTGTCCGAGGCGTCGATGACCTCGATCATCATGATTGTCTCGTGGCAATGGTTGCCCTTTGCGACGCTGATCCTGCTGACTGCGATCCAATCGCTGGACAGTGAACAATTGGAAGCTGCCGAGATGGATGGCGCGCCGCCGCTGAAACGGTTCTATCACATCATCCTGCCGCATCTGAGCCGCGCCATAACCATTGTGATCCTGATCCAGACGATCTTCCTTCTGTCGATCTTCGCCGAGATTTTCGTGACCACCGGCGGCGCATTCGGCACCCGTACACTCACCTATCTGATCTTCCAGCGTGTGCTGGAAAGCCAGAATGTCGGCCTTGGATCAGCCGGAGGTGTCTATGCCATCATCCTTGCCAATATCGTTGCGATCTTCCTGATGCGCATCGTCGGCAAGAACCTGGACGCGTGAGGAGGTAAAGCCATGGCCCGCGCTGTCACACCCCGCCGTAAATCGCTGAACACCGCCCTTGCCTGGGCCGTCGGATTGCTAATCTTTTTCCCGATTCTCTGGACCATCCTGACCAGTTTCAAGACCGAGGCAGAGGCCATTGCCAGCCCGCCGCTGTTCCTGAACTTCAACTGGACGCTTGAGAACTATGCCGTCGTGCAGGAACGTTCGGACTATATGCGGTTCCTGTGGAACTCGGTCATCATCGCGGGTGGTTCAACCATTCTGGGCGTGATCATCGCGGTGCCTGCTGCCTGGGCGATGGCATTCGTTCCGTCCAAGCGCACCAAGGACATTCTGCTATGGATGCTGTCCACCAAAATGCTGCCTGCGGTGGGCGTGCTTTATCCGATCTACCTGCTGTTCATCCGGTTGGGTCTTCTGGACACGCGTGGTGGTCTGGTCGTCGTGCTGATGCTGATCAACCTGCCGATCATCGTTTGGATGCTGTATACTTATTTCCGCGAAATCCCCGGCGAAATTTTGGAAGCCGCACGGATGGACGGGGCGAGTTTGAAAGAGGAAATCCTCTATGTCCTGACCCCCATGGCCGTGCCCGGCATCGCGTCGACCGTATTGCTGAACTTCATCCTGGCCTGGAACGAGGCGTTCTGGACCCTCAACCTGACCGCTGTAGACGCCGCCCCGCTGACGGCCTTTATCGCCAGCTATTCCAGCCCCGAGGGCTTGTTCTTCGCCAAGCTCAGCGCGGCCTCGACCATGGCGATTGCACCCATCCTGATCCTTGGCTGGTTCAGCCAGAAACAACTTGTCCGCGGCCTGACCTTCGGCGCTGTGAAATAAGGAAGACGACTTATGGGACGTATCCAACTCAAGTCTGTGACCAAAAGCTTTGGCGACGTGCAGGTTATTCCGCCGCTGGATCTGACTATTCAAGATGGCGAATTCACGGTTTTTGTCGGACCCTCGGGCTGTGGCAAATCCACCCTGTTGCGCTTGATTGCCGGGCTGGAGGATATTACCAGCGGATCCATCGACATTGATGGTGCAGACGCCACCGATGTTCCCCCTGCCAAACGTGGGTTGGCGATGGTGTTCCAGTCCTATGCGCTTTATCCGCATATGACAGTGCGCAAGAACATCGCCTTCCCGTTGCGGATGGCGAAACTGGATCAGGCCGATATCGACAAACGCGTCGAAGGCGCGGCGAGTGTTCTGAACCTGACGGATTATCTGGACCGCCGCCCCGGTCAATTGTCCGGCGGGCAGCGTCAGCGGGTCGCCATTGGCCGCGCGATTGTGCGCGAACCGGCGGCGTTTCTGTTCGACGAACCGCTGTCTAACCTTGATGCGGCGCTGCGGGTCGGTATGCGGCTTGAGATCAGCGAACTGCATGAACGTCTGGCCACCACGATGATCTACGTAACCCATGATCAGGTCGAAGCCATGACCATGGCCGACAAGATCGTGGTGCTGCAGGCCGGGGTGATCGAACAGGTCGGAACGCCGCTGGAACTGTACCGCACGCCCCGCAACCTGTTTGTGGCGGGCTTCATCGGTTCGCCCAAGATGAACTTTATCGAAGGGGAAGAGGCTGCCAAGCATGACGCGCGCACAATCGGCATCCGACCAGAGCATATCGCGGTGTCCGACAGCGAAGGCACCTGGTCGGGCGTTGTCAGTGTCTCCGAGCATCTTGGGTCGGACACGTTCTTTCACGTGCATGAAACGGGTATCGCCGAAACGATCACCGTACGTGCGGATGGCGAGGTGGGCTTCCGACACGGAGATCGCATTCACCTGACACCACGCGCGGATGTCATCCATCGGTTCGACACACAGGGGCTTCGGATCGCATGAAACGGCTGAGCGGCAAAACCGCCCTTATTACGGGGGCTGCCCGGGGCATCGGGCTGGCCTTTGCTCAAGCCTATGTCGCCGAAGGCGCACGTGTTGCCATCGCCGATATCGACATCGCGCGCGCTCAAACGGCAGCAGCCGAACTGGGCGAGGATGCAATCGCGGTCGAGATGGACGTCACCAGTCAGGACAGCATCGACGATGCGGTTGCGCAGACGACTGCACAACTTGGCGATATCGATATTCTAATCAATAACGCGGCCATTTTCACCGCCGCGCCGATCACCGAGATCAAACGCGCTGACTACACCAACGTGTTCGATATCAACGTGGCGGGTACTCTGTTCACGATGCAAGCTGTCGCGCGCCACATGATCGAGCGCAAGGTCAAAGGCCGTATCATCAACATGGCGTCGCAGGCCGGGCGCAGGGGGGAACCTCTGGTGGCTGTCTATTGCGCGAGCAAGGCGGCCATTATCTCGCTGACACAGTCTGCCGGTCTGAACCTCATCTCTCATGGGATCAACGTCAACGCGATCGCGCCCGGTGTTGTGGATGGTGAGCATTGGGATGGCGTGGATGCGTTTTTTGCCAAACATGAAGGCAAAGCGCCGGGTCAGAAAAAACGCGAGGTGGCTGCAGCCGTCCCCTTTGGCCGCATGGGCCGAGCCGAAGATCTGACCGGGATGGCAGTGTTCCTCGCTTCGGATGACGCCCAATACATCGTTGCGCAGACCTATAACGTCGATGGTGGAAATTGGATGAGCTGATGACCCCTGTGACCAGCACCCATATCCCGACAAAACTCGGCCTGACTTCTTTGGGTGATCTGCCCTCGGAGATCGCGCGGCCAGTATATCGGCGTGAAGAGCTGAGCCCGGGTATCGTACATATCGGGCTCGGCAATTTTCATCGCGCGCATCAGGCCTGGTACATCCATCGGCTTATGCAGCAGGGAAGGGCCCATGACTGGGCAATCATTGGCGCCGGGATACGCCCATATGATGCCGATATGCGCGAAAGACTGTTGGCGCAGGATTGTCTCACCACGTTGATTGAACTCGATCCGTCGCAGACCTCGGCAGAAGTCATCGCCCCTATGCTGGATTACCTGCCCATCGAAAGCGACAATGCGTCCTTGATCCGGATGATGTCTGATCCCGCCATTCGGATTGTCTCACTCACTGTGACCGAAGGTGGATATTATTTGGACCCGAATTCGGGTGACTTTGACGCAGACCATGAAGATATTCGCCATGATGCGCAAAATCCGGATCATCCAAAGACAGCCTTTGGTGCCATGCTGGCTGCGCTTAGGGCGCGCCGTGCGGCGGGCGCAGCCCCCTTCACAGCGCTGAGCTGCGATAATCTGCAGGGAAACGGGGCGATTTTGCGTCAGTGCATTCTGGGTCTGGCCCGACTGACCGATCCCGAGTTGGCGGATTGGATAGATCGCACCGGTGCATTCCCGAATTCAATGGTGGATTGCATCGTGCCGGCCACAACGGACCAGACCCGGTCACACTGCAAGGCGCTGGGTATCGAAGATCACGTGCCGGTTTCGCATGAGAATTTCCGCCAATGGGTGATCGAAGACAATTTTTGCGCCGGTCGTCCGCCGTTGGAAGACGTTGGCGTGACGATAACCGACAGCGTACACATATATGAGGCGATGAAGCTGCGCATCCTGAATGGTGGTCATCAGCTGTTGGCAAATGTCGGCGAGATTCTGAACGTTCCGACAATTTCCGACTGCATGCAGGACGCTGATATTCAGGCGTTTTTTCAAAAGGTTCAGGTCGAAGAGATTCTGCCGCATGTCGATGCGGTGCCCGGCACAACGCCCGCCGAATACCTCGATCTGATCAGGCGCAGATTTGCGAATACCGCCATCTACGACACAACACGCCGGGTGGCCTTCGATGGGTCGGCCCGACATGCGGGATTTCTATTCCCTTCGCTACGCGATGCATTGTCGTCTGGCACGGCCGCAACGGGGCTTGCCCTTGCCGAGGCCTTCTGGTGCCGGATGTGCGCAGGGACCCGAGAGGACGGCACCGAGATTGCGCCCAATGATCCGGTATGGGACCAGTTGCAATCCGCTGCCCATGCCGCCCGGACAAACCCCCAAGCTTGGATAGATCAGGCAAACCTGTACGGCGGCCTTGCGGAGGCAGCAGTGTTTTCGGATGAGTTTTCCCATTGGCTGACGCTCATCTGGCAGCAGGGAAGTCGTGCGGCGATGGCCCGCTATCTGGATCACGCTGACCGAAGCTGACCACCGGTCTGTTCATTTTGTCCATACGCAGTTCAAAAGAGCAATCTGGATCAAGTTTCTTGTGCGGAACCTGATTACCAATGGCTGAAACAACGGTGTCCGGTGCAATCTGTCCTCAGATCTTTCCGGGCGTCTCAGCCAGCAGGGATCTATCACGATGAATAAAATGGCATGTGGGGCACTGGCGGGTTTTGCGCTTGCCCTGACACTTGCGACGCAGCCGGTATACGCCGCTGACACCTATGTTATCGATCAGGGCCACACGGAGGTTTTCTTTGGCTGGAGCCACGCCGGTGTTTCGCGGCAGCATGGGGAATTTACCAGACTTTCCGGGGCTTTGGTGCTTGATCCCCAGCAACCCGATCAGGCCAGTATCGAAATCAGCATCGATGCCAGCAGCCTGTCCACCGGGTTCCCGCCTCTTGATGCCGAGTTGATGGGGGCAAACTGGCTGAACGTCGAAACCCATTCCGAGATTCTGTTCAAAAGCACGTCAATCGAACTGACAGGCGATGATACGGCCAAGGTGACCGGAGATCTGACGCTAAACGGGGTGACCAAACCCGTCACCTTCGACACCAAGCTTACGCATCAGGGCGATCATCCGGTTGGGCAATATATTGACTACTACAAAGGGCCATGGGTCGCGTTCCATGCGACGGGGGATATTGATCATCAGGCCTTTGGTGTCGGATCTTATTCAACCGGACCGATCTCGATCGAAATAAATACTGAACTCAAAGGCCAGTAGCTGCTAGGCTACCCCACGTGCCTGTATAGTCAGGCATGTGGGTGTGCGGACCAGAAGATGAATAAGAACGCGCTACAGCGTCATCGTGTGAACCGGGTAATCGACGTTGTCCGAAAATCCGGGGCCGAACCGATGACTCTGGACGAAATGGCCGATGTCGCGTGCCTGTCGCGTTATCACTTTGCGCGTGTTTTTACGGAACACTGCGGCGAGACCCCCATCGAATTTCTGACCCGATCTCGTCTTGAGAAATCGGTTTCGGCTTTGGTTGCAAAGCCAGACCTGCCCATCACAAGCATCGCGCTTGAGGTTGGGTTTTCGGGCTCGCAAGCCTTCTCTCATGCATTTCGGCGACGGTATGGTGTGGGGCCAAGACGGTTTCGTGACGCCAACCGTGGGTGTGTTATTGATTTTCCCAAAAATCAGTGGTGGCAATACCCGATGCTTGCGGCAACATCACCCAGCGCGAGCCCGATGCCATCGCTGTCAGCTGCTCTGCGCCGGATGCCGGAAACGCGCGTGGCGTATATTCGGCATATCGGACCTTACTTCAATATGCCCTCTGCTGGCGCGCCGACCGGCGGCATCGCCGACACAATTGATCGTCTTTTGGCTTGGGCGAAAAGGCAAGGTATTTGGCACGATAATACGACAGTCTTTGGGATTTGCCCCAACAACCCAAGCATTACGCCTCCGCAATATTGCCAATATGATGTCTGCATCGAGGTGGATGAGACGGTCACAGAAGACGATATCGTCAGCATACAGCACATGCCTGCCACACGTTTCGCGGCTGTCGAGGTTACCGGCGACTCGGGCGCGCTGATGCGTGCATGGCGGTGGCTGGGATCATACTGGCTGCCCCGGACTGGGCTGTGCGCCGGTCTCCATACGCCGTTTGAGATGTATCAGGTCGATGGTGCGCATCCGATTTGTCCCGAGAATGGGATGACGCTCTGCATGCCGGTAGTTGATGATCCGCAGGTCCTGACGCTGACAAGAGGCGGTGTTCAGGTGGGGTGAGGAACGACATCTCGGGCGATCAAAACCTGCGTTTGTCCTGCAGTCGATGCAGTTGTCACAACCGCGCCTGCCGGTTCCATCCCTTGATCGGTATCCAGCATATCAAATCCGCGTTGATCGTCTGATGTGAAGGGGCGCAAGAGGGTCATAACCTCGTGCGCCCCGGATAGGATGGCGGCTCGGCCCGCTAGGTACGTGCTTCGCGCTCCATCTGAGCTGCCCACCGGTCCGCCAGATCCGCCAGGACGGCCCTGAACTGCCGTTTGGCCGCCAGTTTGAACAGGTTCTGAACCAGAAGATTGCCCTTGGGCGCGGCTTCGATGTGGATCGCGAACTCTGAGCCTTGGGCGAGTTTGCGCACGCTCCACTCTCCATGCAGATTGGAAATCGGGTAGGGGTAGTCTTGCGCTTCGGTATGTATGCGAAAGCCATAGGCGCGCCCGTCCTCAAACAGATCGCAGGTTTCCAGCCAGTTCTCGCCTTTCGGGCCATAGCATCGACGCTGCATCCCTATGCCCCCACCAGAGATAACCTCAACTTTCGAGAGGTTGTCGGCCACATCTGCGTAGCCGGGATGATCGTTCATAACACGCCAGACCACTTCAGGAGGCGCATTCACCGGCCGGGTGACCTGTGCCACCAGCTTTGCCCCTGCGGAGGTGACCGACGCTTTGCTGAGCGCGGGAACCATTTGGCGAGATCCGCTGTATTGCCCCAGCGCAAAGAGACCGACAAAGAGGGCAACGACAACAATGGCGGCTTTTCCGGCGTCCGAGAACAGATGGCCCGCCATCGCCAGCACCAGGGCACTGCCAACGATCCAGCCCACATCCATCATGGTGATCGCCAGCACCATCTTTCGGGTGACAAAGCGATCCCGGGCCAGAAAGGCCAGGTCGATGCCGAAAATAATCAGGCCGGCGCCAAGCAGCCGCAGCGAGATGACGTGCCAGTCTGCGGCCCCGGCAAAGATCATTTGTGCAGCTGTGCCTGTCGCAATCAGAAAAACAGCCCCCAAAAACAGTGAGAAACCGGCGTTCAGGCCCAGCCAGAAACGGGCGCGTTGTGAGTTTTCCATGATCATGTCCATTCTGTCGATTGATAACCGGGGGAATCCTGCAACTGGCGGGCATTCATCTCAATTACGTCCGACGTAATGGACCTGCGCGTCACAAAAGTGCAGATTTCGGAGATGAGCTATAATCTGAACACGCCCGAACTTGCGTTTCCGGGCTTTCTGAAGAACTGGCGGCAGAGGCGGCGGCTGAGCCAGCTGGAATTGTCGCTGCAAGCCGGAATGTCTCAGCGTCACATCAGTTTTCTTGAAACTGGGCGCTCAAACCCAAGCCGTTTTGCGATCGCGCAGCTTGCAGAGGCGCTTGAGATGCCCGCCGCTGAGGTTGATGCCATGCTGCTGTCTGCGGGGTTTGCCGCAAGGTCGGCGAGGCAGGGATGGGACGGCGATACCCAGTCGGCCATTGATGCCTCGATCGATCATGTGCTGTCGGGGCATGCGCCGTTTCCGGCCGTGTCGGTTGACCGGATCTGGAACCTTGTGAAGGCAAATGCGCCAGCGCAGGCGTTTTTCCCATATCTAGGGGCGCGCAATGACCCGAATTTGCTGCGCGAAATCCTGTCGCCGGGGCGGGTGCGGAATAGCATTGGCAACTGGCAGGAAGCCGCCCGCGCCTTGCTGCGGCTGCTCGAATTTGAAGTTGCAAGGCGTCCCACTGATGCTGAGGCGCAGGATTTGCTGACCGAACTCAAGGGGTTGCCGGGCGTTGACGCATTGCTGAACAGCCCCGGCCCGCACCACAACGCGCCCGTTTTGGCGCTTCGGTTTCAGATTGATGATGTGCAGCTGCAGATGTTTTCGCTGATCGCAACCATCGGGATGAGCGCGGATGCCGCGCTGGATGATCTGCGCATCGAAACCCTGTTGCCCGCCGACGAAGTCACCCGCCGCTGGTTTCACAACAAGTTCGGGCACGCGGACCGGCACATACAGTGAGGCCGAGCCGCTGCCCTGCCTCACTGCAAGTCAGGATTTATCCCTGCAAAGTCACGGTCCGGCCATGGGCGAGGGCCTCTTGTGCCGCAAGGCCGGTTCTGACGGCCCAAATCCCGTCATTCAGTGACACCTCGGGCGATCTGCGCTCTCCTCGCAGCAGTTCCAGAAACCGTTCATGCTGAAAATAGGTCGAGCCGTTGTGGTCGCCGGCAGCCAGCAGGCGGGGGTCTACCGGGATTTCCTTCGAAACCGGGCCTCGCGGGTGTCTGGGGCTTACGATTAACTGCGGAACCGGCGGTGCGCCCAGATGTTTGGGCCAAAACCGGCCGGGGCCGGGCACCAGTGCTTCGACCTTTGCGTCAGGGCCTATGGCCGAGATCTCCTCCTGATATTCGGCGCCTTCGGCGAACATGCACAGCTCGAGCATGGCACGCGCGCCCGAGGCAAAATCGACGATGACATAGCCGTGGTCCAGAATGTCCGGGGTTTCGCCATCATATGTCTCATCGAAGTGATTTACGGCTTGTCCGCCACTTGCTGAAACCCGCACCGGATCGGATTGCAGGATCAGCCGCATCAGATCGAAGAAGTGGCAGCATTTTTCGACAAAGGTGCCGCCGGTGTTCCGGTTGAACCGATTCCAGTTGCCGACCTTTTCCAGAAACGGAAAACGATGCTCGCGAATGGTTAGCATCTTGATGCCGCCGCTTGTTGCCTCGGCCTCGGCGATCAGCGCCGCGATCGGGGGCATATAGCGGTATTCCATCGCCACCCAGATCGGATGCGGATAGGTCTCTTCGATATTGCGCAGCCGATCCATATCTGCGGGGTCGGTGAACAGAGGCTTTTCGACCAACAGTGGCAGCGGACGCGTGCGCGCGATCTCGGCGATCTGGTCGGCATGCAAATGATTGGGGCTGGTGATGACGATACAATCCAGATCATCGATTGCCAGCAGGTCCTGCACAGATGGCACCAGAATGGCATCGGGAACAATGTCTTGCGCCTGACGGGCCATGTCCGGGTCCGGCTCAAAGATCGCGGTGACCCGCGTCCGGTCGAGCAGGGCAATGTTGTGCAGGTGCTCTTGCCCCATCATTCCGCATCCGATCAGCCCGTAATTGATGGTCCGGGTCATGCGCATTTCCTTTTTCTTATTTTAGGCGTTGAACATAGGTGGCCCGATCGGGATCGAACCATGTTTTTGAGAATTCGACAGGTTCCGGTGCTTCGGACCAGCTAAACCGTTCGATATACCCCACCGTTTCCCCCTCTTTTCGCGTGAATGCCGGAGGTGACCAGTCCGGGACCGCCCCAACGGATACCCTGTCTTCTGCCCGTGTGATCCAGAACCGCAATTGGTTCTGATAATAGCGATAGAGCGAGTCTGACAGCTGCCGCTGATCGATCAGCCCGGCCGATTCGTCCAGCCAGATTTCTTCGATCGCGATGATTGTGTCATTCAGATAGCGTATGCGGCGCACGCGTGATCCGCTGCGGGTGGTTCCGAATTGCGGCAGATCCTTGGATTTCTCCAAATGGTGAACCGAAAGAATATCGGCGCGGGGCAGGCCGCCGCCTTCGGGCAGCTCAAGCCGGAACATCGCGTAGACACTGTTTTGCGTGCCTGTTCCCCGAATGTAGTTGCCCGAGCCCTGAATGCGCTCCAGCATTCCCTTCTTCTCAAGCTCGGCAAGTGATTTCCGCAGGGTCCCGACCGACACATCAAGTTCAGCCGCCATCTCGCGCTCAGGGGGGAGCCGCTCACCATCAATCAGGCGCCCGGCTGCGATATCGCGGATCAGAAGTTCGGCAATCTGAATATAGATCGGCAGGGCATTGGGGTTGCGGCTGGTCGCAGACACGGGGCGGTTCACTTGATGGCAGGAAAAATTGATACACTATTGATCTACATCAATGCGATTGCTACGCAAGTGAAAAAGCAGACCAGCCCGGAGAAAGAATCACATGACGGTTGTCCCCATCACATCACCCGATCTGGCCGCTGCCGAAGTATCGTGGTTTGCCGCGTTGTGCTCGGATGATTATCAGTTTCTGGGGGTGCCGGATGGGGATTTGCGATCCAGCTGGGATCATTGTTCGAGCATCGTGAAAGAGGCCGAGGCGCAAGGCTTTCGCAACATCCTGTGCCCGTCCTCTTATCAGGTCGGGCAGGACACTCTGAGCTTTGTGGCAGGCTGCGCGCCGATCACGGACAAGATCAACATGCTGGCCGCCGTGCGCTGCGGCGAGATGCAGCCCATCATGCTGGCGCGCACCATCGCCACGCTGGATCACATGCTGCAGGGGCGGTTGACGGTGAACATCATCTCATCCGATTTCCCCGGAGAGAAAGCCGAAAGCGCGTATCGCTATCAGCGCTCGCGCGAAGTGGTTGAGATTCTAAAGCAGGCCTGGACGCAGGATGAGATCAATCACGCGGGGCAGGTCTATAATTTCTCGGGCCTGACGACCGATCCGGTGAAACCCTATCAGGATGGCGGGCCGCTGCTGTATTTCGGGGGGTATTCGCCAGACGCACTGCGGCTGTGTGGCGAGCATTGCGATGTCTATCTGATGTGGCCGGAAACCAAGAACCAACTGGCCGAGCGCATGAAAGCGGTTCATACCGTCGCTGATGAATGCGGGCGTACGCTGGACTACGGCCTGCGTGTCCACATGATCGTCCGCGACACCGAGGCTGAGGCACAGGAATACGCGGATTACATCGTGTCTAAGCTGGACGACGAATACGGCCGTGCCATCCGGGAACGTGCTTTGGATTCGACCTCGCTGGGCGTCGCACATCAGGCCAAGAACCGTGATTTGGCCGATGAGTATGGCTATGTCGAGCCCGGCTTGTGGACCGGTGTGGGCCGTGCGCGGTCGGGCTGCGGGGCGGCGCTGGTCGGGTCGACCGATCAGGTTATGACCAAGATCGAAGAATATCAAAAGATGGGCATCCGCGCCTTCATCTTCTCGGGCTACCCGCACATGGACGAGGCCAAGCACTTTGGCGCCCGCGTACTGCCCAATCTGAAAACCTGCTCGCTTCCGGAAGAATACGGAAGGGTGCCCAAAACGACCCCGGCGACGCCGCTGGGCAACGGAGTTCGCCGCTGATGCAACGTGTAAAACTGAATGAAACGCTGGAACTGAGCCGCCTTGTCTATGGCATGTGGCGGCTGGGCGATGACGACGATACGTCTGCGTCTCATGTCGAAGCCAAGATCCAAGCCTGTCTGGATCAGGGCATCACCACTTTCGATCAGGCGGATATCTACGGCGATTACGGGGCGGAGGCGATTCTAGGCAATGCTTTGCGGGCCAATCCGAGCCTGCGCCAGAATATGGAGATCGTCACCAAATGCGATATCGTCGCGCCCTGCGGACGTTATGCGGACGCCAAGGTCAAATACTACGACACCTCGCGCGCGCATATCCTGAAATCGGTCGATACGTCGCTGTCAGAGATGGCGATTAACCATATCGATCTGCTGTTGATCCACCGTCCCGATCCAATGATGGATCACCAAGAAACCGGCGCTGCTCTGGATGAGGTTGTCGCCAGCGGCAAGGTGCGCGCGGTTGGGGTTTCGAACTTCCGCCCCTGGGATTGGAGCCTGCTCCAATCGGGAATGAAGACGCAACTTGTCACCAACCAGATCGAGATTTCGCTGGGTGAGATCGGCCCCTTCACCAATGGCAGCCTGGCCTTTCACCAGCAGCACGGCCACCCGCTGATGGCATGGTCGCCGCTGGGTGGCGGTATGCTGATGGCTGGAAACCCGCCTGTGGGCGTTGTCGCGGATGAGATCGCAGCAGAGTACGGTGTGGATCGCGCCGCCGTCGCCGTGGCGTTCCTGCTGGCCCACCCGGCTAACATTCTGCCTGTGCTGGGCACCAACAATCTGGACCGGATCAAGCGCGCCTCTGATGCGCTGAAAGTCCGGTTGGATCGTGAAAGCTGGTTCCGTCTCTATGAGGCGGCGCTGGGGCATGAGGTACCATGATGAATGCAATCTCAAAGGACATGACCCATACATTTGTCCCTCACAAGGATGACACCCGCACCCTGCGCGATGCCTTTGGCCGCTTTGCCACGGGCGTGACCATCGTCACCTGCGACAGCGAGGATGGCCCGGTCTGTATCACGGCCAATAGCTTTTCGTCTTTGTCGCTTGATCCGCCTCTGATCATGTGGGCCGGTGATCGCAATTCGCGCCGGTTTCCCTATTTCCACAAGGCGCGGCATTTCAGCGTTCATGTGTTGTCTTCGGAACAGGCCGAGCTGTGTTTCGGATGCTCGAAAGACGCCTTTGCCCTGCGTGATCTCGACCATGATCGCTGTTCAAACGGCACGCCGCTGTTGCCCGATTGTCTGGCGCGGTTCGAATGCGCGCAGCACGCCTATCATGATGCGGGGGATCATGTCATCGTGGTTGGTCGGGTCTTGCGCGCCAGTATGAGCGAGGGGGATGCCCTGACATTTTACGCAGGAAAGCTCGGCCCGTTTTCAGGGGAATAGCTGCGGCGCCTTTGCGGCAGCGCGCGCCTCTATCCCAGATAGTCGCGTAAACTGGGCGGAGGATTGTCGAGCAGCTCATGCGTGGGCATCGGCGGGTGTGCCGAGCCATCGGCGACCAATACGGTTTGATCCGCAATCCGCCGCGCGTCCAGAGGGTCATGGCTGATCATCAGCAACGTTGTTCCGGTCTCAGCCACAAGGTCGGCGACCAGATCCAGCATTTCGGCTTTTAACGCGGGGCCAAGCGCGGCAAAAGGTTCATCCAGCAACAGCACCTGCCGCCTTTGAACCAAAACCCGCGCCAAGGCCACGCGGCTTTGCTGCCCGCCCGACAGTTCAGCGGGTTTACGGCCCCCCATCCCGGCCAGACCAACACGCTGCAGCGCGGTTTGCACGTCTGCCGCCTCACCCGCCGATAGTCGCCCGTTCGGGCGTATACCCAGCGCGATATTCTGTTCGGCGCTCAGGTGGGGGAACAGGTTGCCATCCTGAAACAGCATGGCTAACGGGCGTTTGCCGGGTGGCAGATTGCCGATCTCGGCATCGTTCCAGAATATCTTCCCCTGCGTTAGATCGCGAAACCCTGCGATGGCCTCCAGGAGGGTTGATTTCCCGGCTCCTGACGGGCCGATGATCGCGATGCGAGCGCCGGTGCCAATCGAGAGGCTGGCCCGCAAGGCAAAGTCCCCATTTGCGATGGTGCAGCTTTCAAGCTTCAGCATGCCAACGTCCTCCGCGATCCAATATCCAGAATGCCCCAAGTGATAACATCAACAGCAACAGTGCCCCTCCGGCTGCGGCCTGCATCTGATAGGCGCCCATCAGGCGATAGATTTGCAGGGGCAGGGTGGCGATTTGCGCATCTGCGAACAGGGCGATCACACCCAGATCCCCCATGGATAAGGCCGCCGTCAGCCCGGCTGCAAAACCAATTTGCGGGCGCATGCGCGGTAGCAGGATCAGGGTGAAAAATGTTGTCTTATTCATATCCAGTGACAGGGCCAGCCGCCCATTCCGCGCTACAGTATCCCGCGCCGCAGGGACGAGAATGCGCAACGCAAATGGCAGCGCCATGGCGGCATTCACCAGCGCGGTGACCGGCAGTGCCAGCATCGTCGGATTGGCGACGGGCCGGATCAGGATGAACAGGCCGGTCCCGATAACCAATGGCGACGCAGCCAGCCCCAGAATGCCACTGATTTCGACAAGACTATGCCGCCCAGTTGCAACTGCGGCGGCCATCGGCAGGGCAAGCAGCAGCAGGATCACGGTACTCGCGGCTGCAACACCGATCGAGGTTAACGCTGCGCGCAAGATCGATATGGGCATGTCGAACATGCCCGACAGTCCAGAGATCACAACCGATGCCAGCGGCAAGAGCAGGAAGGCCGCAGCGAGGGCAATCCAGAGCGCGTCGATCACCGGCGTTCCGCCATCCCAGCGCCGGATGGCACGATCCAGTCCCGCGCCGAACCCGTCCCGGCGCGAGAACTTAAGAGCTGCCGCAGCTGCGGCGGCAGTCAATGCCAGTTGCAAGGCCGACAAAAGTGCGGCGCGACCGAGGTTAAAGTCGTAGGTAAACGCCTGATAAATCGCGAGCTCAATTGTCGTCGCGCGCGGACCTCCGCCCAATGTCAGGGCGACAGCAAAGCTGGTCAGACATATTGCAAAGATCACCGCCAGCACACCGGGCAGGGTGCGCCGCAGCATCGGCATCTCGATCAGACGGAACATCGCCCATCCCTGGCAGCCCAGTTGTGCGGCTAGACGAAACCGTTCGGCCGGGATTTCCTGCCACCCCTGCAACAGCAGGCGCGTTGCCAAAGGCAGGTTGAAGAAAACATGCGCCAGCACGACCCCGTGCAGCCCGTAAATCCGGATGGGCGGCAGGCCGAAGAGGCCCAGAATATCTGAAACCCATCCGGCGCGGCCAAAGACCTGCAACAGGCCGATGATTGCGACGATGATTGGCAGGATGAACGGCGCGCCCAGCAGCGTGATCAGAACGCTGCGCCCGCGAAACCGCCGACGCGCCAGCGCGCGCGCCACCGGTACGGCAAGGCCCGCGCTGAACAGGGCGGACAGAACCGCCTGAATAAGGGTGAAACGCAGCGCGGCCCAGTCGGCAGGACCAAACCCGCCGGCAGTTTCGGCACGCAGGGCAACAGCGGCCAGCGTGCCCAGTATCAGCGCGGCGACCAGAGCCGCCGCGCTGATGCCTGGCCATGCGCTTACTGGCTGAGCGCGCCCAGCCATTCGGCAAGTGCCTGATCCCGCAGGGCGGCGGCCTCATCTGCCGCAAGCAGCAGGGATTTCGCCGGTACGGTCAGCGTGTCAAACCCTTCGGGCAGTCCCGAAGCAGGGGTCACGGCCGGATACATCCAGTTGGTTGTCGGAATGATCTCTTGGAACGCGTCTGTGACCATGAATTCCAGAAACTGGTCGGCCAGTTCGGGCTGATCACTTCCGGCCATTTTGGCGGCAACTTCAACCTGCATATAGTGGCCTTCGTCGAAGGCCGCGGCTGCTTTGCTGTCATCTTCTTCGGCGATCAGGTGATAGGCGGGTGAGGTGGTATAGCTGAGTACCATGTCCGCTTCGCCCTCAAGGAACAGACCGTAAGCCTCGGACCAGCCCTTGGTCACGGTCACGACGTTGTCGGCAAGCCCTTCCCAGATTTCGGGAGCTTCGTCGCCATAAGCCGCTTTGACCCATAACAGCAGTCCCAGACCCGGAGTAGATGAACGTGGGTCCTGAATGATGATCTTGGTTTCGCTGTCGGCCAGTTCACGGAAGTTGGCGGGTGCCGCTTCATCCGCGTTGTGAACAAACGCGAAGTATCCCCAGTCATAGGGGGTAAAGACGTCATCGTTCCATTCGACTGGCAGCGCATAATCGGCACTGACCGCGTGCGGTGCAAACAGGCCGGTTTCCTTGGCGGCGGTGATCAGGTTGGTGTCCAGACCCAACACGACATCCGCGTCCGAGTTTTCGCCTTCAAGCCGGATACGCGACAACAGGGCTGCACCATCCTCGATGCCCACAAGGTTCAGTTCGCAGTCACAGACCGCCTCGAACGCCTCTTTGACCTTTGGGCCCGGGCCCCAGTCCGAGACAAAGCTGTCATAGGTGTAAACGGTCAGCTGTGGTTTGTCGGCTGCGATGGCCGATGTTGCGCTCAGCAATCCCGCAGCAATTAGCAGATGTTTCATATCATCCTCCATTGCGGCGAGAGGGTAAGGATGGATGAAACCGTCACCTTTCCCTCCGCCGGTTCTAGCCGGTTCAGGTTCAACGGGTTCGCCAAAGGCATCTCAGCGCGGCAGGCCACGCACCCCGAGGTGAGGCCGTGCTTAGGCGGATGCGGGCATAAATACAAGCCAATTCGGCCGTATCGTTGGGGTGTTTGGGCTAATGAAAGTCCCGGCTTGGGAACAGACGTTTTGCCTGCTCGCGCGGGTGCATGGCGCGTGGGGCCGGGGGTGGGCGCGGTGCATCGTCTGTCTGGGGCATTGTCTGCCCCACGGCCTCTTCCAGCGGATGGCCCAGCTCGCTGAGCTTGTGAGAGACGTCCTCAATCCGTTCCGCGATCAGATGCACCACGATCCCTTCACGTTGCAGTCTGCCGGTCACGCGCAGCAATCGTGCGCCCATCACGGCGCGGCGAAACTGTTCAAAGACCTTGCGCCAGACCACGACATTGCTGACCCCGGTTTCATCCTCGAGCGTCAGGAAAATAACGCCCGAGGCGGTACCGGGGCGCTGGCGGGTGATGACAAGGCCGCAGACGCTGGTGCGTTGCAGCGGTGCGTCAACCAGTTTGTCATGCGGTGTCAGGCCGGGCATCGAAGGGCGCAGCATCTCCATCGGATGGGCGCGCAATGTCAGGCGGGTTGAGACGTAATCCTCAACCACCTCTTCACCCAGATGCATGGCGGGCAGGGTGACTTGGGGCTCATAGATGGCCTCTCCGTCAATGGGATCGTTGAACAGGGGCAGCGGTTTTGTCCCGCGAATGGCCCGCACCTGCCACAGCGCATCACGGCGGGTCAGGCTTATGCCGGAAAAGGCGTCCGCCTCGGCAAGACGCTCCAAAACCGCCGGGGCAACACCGGCGCGCAGCCACACGGCCTCGGGATCGGTATACCCATTGCCGCGCGCGGCGGTGATCCAGTCGGCGTCATCTTCCTTGAACCCTTTGATCTGACGAAAACCAAGCCGCAGGGCCAGCGAGCCGTCCATCCGGCGTTCCAGCGTATTGTCCCATGTGCTGGTATTGACGCAGACGGGGCAAACCTCGACATGATGTTCGCGCGCATCGCGCACGATCTGGGCCGGGGCATAGAACCCCATGGGCTGAGAGTTCAGCAGCGCACAGGCAAAGATCGCCGGGTGATGGCGTTTGAGCCAGGCCGAAACATAGACAAGCAGCGCAAAGGCCGCCGCATGGCTTTCGGGAAAGCCGTAATCGGCAAATCCTTCGATCTGCGAAAAGCAGCGCGTGGCGATTTCGGGGGAATACCCCCGGTCCAGCATCCCGTTGATGAACTTGTCGCGATGTTCGCCAATCGTGCCCATCCGGCGGAATGAGGCCAGCGCGCGGCGCAGGTGGTCAGCCTCTTCCGCGGTATAGCCTGCACCAACAACGGCGATTTGCAGGGCCTGTTCCTGAAACAGCGGTACGCCAAGGGTGCGGCGGGTGACCTCTTCAAGCTCACGCCCAAAAGGTTCGGGTTTCTCCAGTCCCTGACGCCGCCGAATATAGGGTTGAACCATGCCGCCCTGAATCGGGCCGGGCCGGACGATGGCGACCTCGATCACCAGATCGTAGAATTCGCGCGGCTTCATGCGGGGCAGAAAGTTCATCTGCGCGCGGCTTTCGACCTGAAACACCCCGATTGCATCTGCCACTTGCAGCATCTGATAGGTTTCCGGGTCTTCTGGCGGGACGGTGGCAAGGGTCAGGCGTTCCCCTTCGTGCATGTCCAGCAGGTCAAACGCCTTGCGGATACAGCTGAGCATCCCAAGGCCCAGCACATCGACCTTTAAAATCCCCAGCGCATCGATATCGTCCTTGTCCCATTCGATGACCGTGCGGTCCTCCATCGCGGCATTTTCGATCGGACAAAGCTCGTCCAGCCGCCCCTTGGTGATGACAAAGCCGCCCACATGCTGCGACAAGTGGCGGGGGAAGCCGATGATCTCTCCGATCAGCGTCAGGGTCTGCGCAAGGCGGCGATCATCCGGATCAAGGCCCAGTTCGCGCACGCGGTCCATATCCGGGCCGCTGCCGGAATGGCCCCAGATCGAGCCGGACATCCCCGCCGTGACATCTTGGCTTAGCCCCATGGCCTTACCGACCTCGCGGATTGCAGCGCGGGATCGGAAATGGATGACTGTGGCGCACAGACCTGCGCGGTGGCGGCCATATTTTTCGTAAATCCACTGGATCACCTCTTCACGCCGCTCATGTTCGAAATCGACGTCGATATCGGGCGGTTCACCGCGATGGCGTGAGACAAAGCGCTCGAACACCATGCCGATGACATCCGGGGATACGTCGGTGATGCCCAGCAGATAACATAGGATCGAATTGGCCGCCGACCCTCGCCCCTGACACAGGATGTTCTGGCTGCGGGCATATTGCACGATGTCATGGACGGTCAGGAAATAGGCGGGGAAATTCAGCTCGGCCACCACGGCCAGCTCTTTCTGCATCAGACTTACTGCCCGTTCCGGGGGGCCTTCGGGATATCGCCGCGCCAGACCTTCTTCGGCAAGTCGCCGCAGGCGCTCCATCGGGGTTTCACCCCCTTGGGCGATTTCATCGGGATATTGATAGCTCAGTTCTTTCAAACTGAACCGGCAGCGCGCGGTGATCTCAAGCGTTCGGCGCAAGGCGGCAGGATGATTGCGGAACACCCGCGCCATATCGGCATGGCCTTTCAGACGCCGCTCGGCATTGGGCAGGGCGCGGGCGCCGATTTCGTCGATGGTGCAACCTTCGCGCATGCAGGTCAGCACATCGGCCAGCGGGCGGCGGTTGCTGCGGTGCATCAGCACATCGCCCACCGCAACCATCGGGGCAGAGCATCGCAGGGCCAGCTGCGCACACTGGTCCAGATAGGTCTGGTCCGAGCCGTCATAGCGCGGCGCGGCCCCCAGAAAGACAAAACCGGGAAAGCGTCGTTGCATGCGCTGGATGTCCGGGATCGCGGTTTGCAGCCCTCCTTGGGGCAGGGCGATCAGGATCATACCGCTGCACCCCTCCTGCATGTCCCGCAAGTCAAGATGGCATTGCCCCTTTTCGGCGCGTCTTTTGCCCAAGGTCAACAGCCGGGTCAGCCGCTGGTATGCGGCCAGATCAGAGGGAAATGCCAGCCATTCCACCGTGCTGTCGCGCAGGACAAGGCGGCACCCTGTGATCAGCCGGGGCACGTGCGGCCCTGCCGGGCGGGCGATATCCTCGGGCCTGCCGATTTCCTGCCGCGAACAGCTGTCGACGCGATGTTGCGAGCGGATGCGTACGGCCTCATCCGCCTCGCGTTGCAGCTCCTTCAAGGCGGAATAGGCCCGCACCACCCCGGCCAGCGAATTACGGTCGGTGATGGCAATGGCGGAAAGGCCAAGCTCGGCGGCGCGGGTGACGAATTCCTCGGGGTGCGATGCGCCGGTGAGAAAGGTGAAATTCGTGGTCACGCAGAGTTCGGCATAGGCATCGACAGGTCGGTGCAACCAGTCGCGGCGTTGCGCTGTGACGGGGCGGTGTTCGCGGTTGATTTCGATCATGCGAACTCTCCCTGAACGAACCAGCCAGGATTTTGCGGTGTATGGAACAGCCAGAGGCGGCGGCCCTGCCGGGTTTCAACGCGCCAGTAATCGCGCACGCCATTGCGCCAGTTTGGATCATCGAACCACCACTCGGGGGTCAGGCGTTCCGGTCCGGTGGCGCGCAGCGTGGCCAGTCGCATGCGCCGCCAGCGGAAATGCTGTGGTGGTTGTGCGCCGGTGGCGGCAATAGCTTCGGGCGGGAACAGGGTCAGCGGGCGGGTATTGGGAGCGATCTGAAAGGGTTGCGGGCTGGAATACGCCGCCGGGGCGATGATCGAGCTGCGTTCGGGAATGTGGCTGTCGGCAGGCAGAAACCGCAGAACATTCTCTAACCCGATCTGGGTGCCGATGCGGGTGATCAGATCATCCACCTGATCTGATGTGTCGGCGCGGGCATGGCTGACCTGCTGCATCTGCTGTCGCTCGACCTGCCGGGCCTCAAGCCGCAACTGGTCGATCCCGTACCCTGCATCCACCTCGCTGATCCCACGGGTGAACAGCGGCAGGATGCGCATGGGATCGCGCATGGGGCGGGCCAGCCGCAGCTCGACATGCTGAGCCTGTTGGTCGACCCGGTGCAGGGTCAGGTCGAACACGCGGGCCGCGCTGCCTTGATCGGTCAGTTTTTGACATAACCGGTCCAGCAAGCGCGCGGTGCTGGCCATCACATCCGCTTCTAGCCCGATAGGGTCAGGCATGCTCATCCGAACGCCATAGTGCGGTGGGTCGGATTGCGGTGAGATGTCTTCGGGCTGTGCGCCCAAGGCCTGATCCAGCCGCATCAGCAGCCCCGGACCGAAGCGACGCGCAAGCGGGGAACGGGCGGCCTGATGCAGTTGTGCAATGGTGCGTAACCCAAGCCGCTGCAATGTGGTGACGGTGTCGACATCCAGCCGCAATGCCGCCACCGGTAGGGGGGCAAGGGCGTCCAATGCCATGTTGGGGGTCGCTACACCTTCTCCGTGATGGGCCAAGGCCCAGGCAGCCCCGCGCGTATCGCCCAGTCCAATTCGCACGGAAAGTCCGGCTCGGCAGAACCGCTGACGTAAATCGCTGAGCAGTCCCGCCTCGCCACCTAGCAGATGGGCCGAACCGGTAATATCCATGACCAGCCCGTCTTCTCCTTCGAGCCCGACCCAGGGGCAGTACCGTGTCGCCCATCGTCGCAGGCCGGTCAAAAAGCGCCGGTCAGCGATCTGATCTGCCGGGCTGCTCAGCAAGTCAGGGCAAAATGCGCGGGCATCGGAAAAGACCATGCCGCGATACAACCCCTGCTGCTCGGCCGCATCATTCAGGCAATAAACCCTGTTGGTATTGTTCTCCCGAAGCGTCAGCGCAAAAGGCCCGTAAATGGGCCGCCGCCGCAGAACCCGGTCTGTTGCAAGTCGGGGAAACCACAATGAAATGACGCGCCGATCGGCTTTATCGAACATGCCAAACACCAAATGTTCACTATATGTTCTATTTAGTTCTTTCGCTTTGCAGAGTCGAGTCTTTGAGCGCATCCTTGGAAGGGGGCGCCCTCAGGCCCTTTTCAGCAACTGATCTGTTTAGTTCTTATGTTGGGTCTGCCAGCCAACAAGGCTGAAGCACGCGAACAAAATGGCGGCCACGCACACGATCGAAGGGCCCGCAGGTGTGTCTAAAACATAGGCCGCCCGCAATCCTGCAACGGCGGATATTGCGCCGATTGCTGCGGCGATCAGGGCCATCGCTTCGGGCGAACGCGCAAGGCTGCGCGCGGCGGCGGCCGGTATGATCAGCATGGCCGCAATCAGCAGTACCCCGACGACCTTGATGGCGACCGCGACCGTCACAGCCAGAGACAGTGTCAGAATCAACTGCTCGCGCTTGGGATCAAAACCGCTGGCATAGGCCAGTTCTTCGTTCAATGTCGCTGTCAAAAGTTGGGACCATCGCCAGCCGATCAGGGCCACAACCAATGCTGCGCCGCCCCAGATGACGGCCAGATCAGCGCGCGACACCGCCAGGATGTCGCCAAACAGATAGGCCATCAGATCAATTCGGACACCAGACAGAAAAGAGACAGCAACAAGCCCAAACGCCAGAGCGGAATGGGCCAGAACCCCCAGCAGCGTGTCCATGGCATAGCCGCGTCCAGCCAACAGAGTTACGGTCATCGCCATGATCAGCGCTACAACCAAGGCTCCCGTAAAGACAGACATCTGAAATGTCAGCGACAGCGCAACGCCAAGGATGGCGGCATGGGCTGTTGCGTCCCCGAAATAGGCCATCCGGCGCCACACTACAAAGCAACCAAGAGGGGCCGCCGCAAAGGCGACGCCCACGCCGGCGAGCGTGGCTCGGGTCATGAAATCGTCAAGCATTATTCAGCAGCTTCCTGCGGTTTTTCAGTGTGGTCATGATGGTGGTCATGCTCGTGACGGTAGAGGGCAAGCGCACCGCCCGTGCCCGTTCCGAACAGGGCCCGATATTCCGGGGCCGAGGCGACGACAGCGGGCGAGCCTTCGCAGCAGACATGACCGTTCAGGCAGATGACCCGGTCCGAGGCGCTCATGACCACATGAAGTTCGTGACTGATCATCAACACCGCACATCCGGTTTCATGGCGCACGGCTTCGATTTGCTGGTAGAACGCGGCCGAACCACGTTGATCAAGACCCTGCGTGGCCTCATCCAGCAACAGAATATCCGGCCGGTTGATCAATGCCCGTGCCAGCAAGACACGCTGAAACTGCCCGCCGGACAGCTGCGACATTTGCCGTTTCAATAAATCCGGCACGCCAGCCGCCTCAAGCGCATCGGCGCAATCCTGACGTGACACGTGCCCGGTCAGCCGCATGAAACGCTCGACGGTGATCGGCAATGTCGGATCAATATGCAGCTTTTGCGGCACATAGCCGATTTTGAGGCCGGGTTTGTGCGAAACCCGCCCGGCAGAAAGCGGGGCCGCACCAATGATGGCCCGCAACAGGCTGGTTTTGCCAGACCCGTTCGGGCCGACAATCGTGACGATTTCACCGGCCTCGATGGACATACCGACATGACGCAGAATGGTATTCGCACCATAGCGCACACTCAGGTCTTCAACAGTGATCAGGCTCATTTCTGCGCCTTTTGGGTGCAGTCGGGGCAGATACCTTCGGCCTCTACAACTGTGCGCTCAATCTCGAATCCCACTGCGCGGGCGGCAGCGCCAAGGGCCCCCTTGGCCGGTGTTGATTGCGTTTCGGCCACCGCATCGCATTTCCTGCAAATCATAAAGGCCGGAGAATGCGATGCACCCGGATGCGTACAGGCGACAAAGGCGTTCAAACGTTCGATTTTATGGGCAAACCCATGTTCCACCAGAAAATCAAGCGCACGATAGGCCACTGGTGGCTGTGAGCCGAAGCCCTCGTCGCGCAGGCGGTCAAGGATAGCATATGCCCCAAGGGCCCGGTGCTCCTGCAGCAGCATTTCCAGCACCTTGCGGCGCACCGGCGTCAGGCGGAGCCCTTCAGCTTTGCATCGCGCCTCGGCTGCGGTCAGTCCGGTTTCCACGCAAACGTCGTGGTCATGCTTATGAAACCCCACGAGATCGGTGTCGTCTGTTTGTGCTGGCTGCGTTTCGCTTGTCATGTTATTTCATATCATTTATATCGCTGGCAATGTTATAAAATCACATAGAGGGTATGATGTCCAGAAAGCTTCTCCCGGTATCGATTGCAGCTGCGCTGATGGGTGGCACTGCCATTGCGGATGTTCCTAATGTTGCGGTCGATATTGCGCCGGTTCACTCATTGGTGGCACGCGTAATGGAGGGGGTCGGTACGCCTGACCTTATCGTGCAGCCCGGAGCCTCTCCTCACGAATATAACCTGCGCCCCTCCGAGGCAGCAGCGCTGCAAGAGGCCGATCTGGTGTTCTGGATCGGTGAGGATCTGACGCCGTGGATGGAAGGTGCAATTGAGACCCTAGCCGATGGCGCATCCGTTACCTCTCTGTTGGAGGCGGATGGCACCGTCCTGTTCGAGTTCCGCGAAGATGCACTTTTCGAAGCGCATGATCATGGGGACGAAGACGATCATGACGATCACGATCACGATGACCACGCGGACAGTGATGATCATGACCATGACGATCATGCCGACCACGATGACCATGATCACGATGAGCATGCAGAGGGTGGGGATCACGATCATGACGATCATGATGGCCATGATTACGATAAGCATGCAGAAAGCGACGATCACGACCACGAAGATCACGCGGGTCACGATGATCATGACCATCATGCGCATGGTCATGGCGAACATGATCCCCACGCCTGGCTGTCGCCCGCAAACGCAAGCACATGGCTGAATGTGATTGCCGCTCAGCTTTCTGCCTCCGATCCCGACAATGCAAGCGCCTATTTCGCGAATGCCAACGCTGCACGCGCCGAGATCGAGGCCTTGTCTGCCGAGGTGGCCGAAACGCTTGAACCGGTCCGGGGCGGCAGCTTTATCGTGTTCCACGACGCCTATCAGTATTTCGAAAGCGCTTTTGGCTTCCCCGCATCGGGGGCGATTTCACTCAGTGACGCTTCTGACCCCAGCCCGGCCCGCATTGCCGAAATCCAGCACCGCATCCATGATGAAGGCATCGATTGCGTTCTCACCGAGCCCCAATTCAACCCAGGGATTGTTGAGACGGTAATGGGCGGGACCGAAGCAAATACCAGCGTGATCGATCCCTTGGGATCGGACCTGGAGCCCGGTGCAACACTCTACCCCGAGCTTATCCGGAACATGGCTAAGGCACTGGCCGGGTGTCTGTAATTCTGGCGTGATTAGTCCTGCCGGCGTCGATTGCCGGCAGGTTTCTGTGTCGTAAGGCCTCGCGCAAAGCGAGATTGCTTTATTTAGTGATCAAAGTGTCCCGCGCCGAAGAAGTTGGAAGTACGACTAAGCTTTGATCCACAGTGGACTCGATACGACAATGTGCCTTGTGGTTCTACCGTGACACATCCGGCGCGGGGTCGATGTATCTCTATATTCTAGGGACGCCAACAAAATGAGAGCTGAAGGAATGGTGGGTGATGAGAGACTCGAACTCCCGACATCTTCGGTGTAAACGAAGCGCTCTACCAACTGAGCTAATCACCCGTGACGGGGATTTAGCTAAGCCTGCGGGCGGGTGCAAGAGGGTTTGCCAGATTCTTTCACAAGTTTTTTGCAAAAGGCCGGGATCAGGATTTCATGTCCTTCAGGGCCGCCAACAACTGGGCCACCTCATGTTCCGAATTGTAGTGGCACAGAGAGATGCGGATGCAATCGCTGAGGCCAAGAGGGTCGAGGACATTGCCGCTGTAGTGATCGGCCTTGCGGGTATGGGTGCGAATGCCTTGTGCATTCAGCCGGGTGACAACCTCTGGTGACGGGATATCCTGCACCACGATCGAAACCAGACCCTCGCGTGCGGGGTTATCGGGGCCGGCCAGAATCGTGACATGCTCCATATCGCGCAGGCCGGGCAGGTTGCCGGTTCCGTTGATCATGGCGTTGGTCAGATGGGTTTCATAGGCGTGGATGGCGCGGCCTGCGGCGATGATCCGTTCCCGGCGGTCCTCTGAGGCGCTCACCTGCGCGCCCAGCCAGTCGAAATAGCCAACCACATCTGTCATCGTGGCATAGGCGCCCGTGTCGCGCGTGCCGAATTCCCATCCCGTCGAGGGCGCGTTGATCAACTGGTCATGGGGCAGGGCGGTCAACCGGTCGGATATCCAGGCGATGCCATACCCATGCCGCGAGAACACTTTGTAAGGCGAAATCGCATAGCCATCGACATCATAACTGTTGATATCCAACTGCCCGTGGGCTGCGTGCTGGACGCCGTCGACGACAATAAAGCACTCCGGCGAAACCGCACGGATCGCTTGGGCGATGGCAGCCACATCCATACCCATGCCGGTCACGGGAGAGGCGTGCAGAATCGTGGCTACCGCGACATCCGGCGTCATCTGTGCGCGATAGGCATCCGCCGTGACCAGACCCGTACCGTTGTCATGCGGGACATTCACATAATCCAGCCCAGCGATACCCGCCCAGCTCCGGGCGGCGCTGCGGCTGGCGGGGTGTTCGATGGAGCTGCCAATCACTTTGCCGCCCTTTGGGGCATTCACACAGGCGGTCCGGATCATGCGGAATAGCAGTTCGGTGCCACTCTCGCCAATAAAGAACTGACCCGAGGGGGCATTCATGAACAACGACAGGTCGGCTTTGGCTGTGTTGATGATATCGACCAGTGCATGGCTGGCGGGATTGTCGCGCCCCTGATTGTCAGGGATCGCGGCGAATTTGGCTGAAGTCTCTACCACCGAATTCAGGGTCAGCGCACCGCCTGCGTTTTCAAAGAAGATGCGCGGCCCCTGAAACGGGCAACTGTCCACATTGGCAAATCGTGAGCGTATGGCGTCAATCAGGCCGGGTGTGTTGTGCAGCATCTGGTTTGTCCTATGTGGCTTGTCTGTACCATCACCACGCAGATGGGTCAGATCAATGGCGTTTACGCGCCACAGCAGCGTTTGACGGAGCTGGCTGGCCTCATCTTTTTTGTATTGTACCTCGATGTGGTGTTGGATTGACCTTGCCTGTGCCCTGCCGCCTCCGATATTCCCGAGTGGACTACAACCGCCCGGACAGGAGAGCACAGGATGCAGCCCGGCGCCCGCCGCCAACTGTTTGTCGTATTGGCCATTTGTGCCCTGGCTCTGATCCCGGTTCGGACTGCGGCCGAGGGCGTTCTGGTCTTTGCTGCTGCCAGCCTGAAAACCGCGCTGGATGAGATTGCCCCGCAGTTTGAGGCGCAGAGCGGTCATGACGTAACGATCTCATACGCGGCCTCTTCGGTTCTGGCGCGTCAGATACAGTTGGGGGCCCCGGCGGATTTGTTCATTTCGGCCAATGTGGATTGGATGGATCATCTTGAGGCGCAGGGGCGGACCGATCCGGCCTCGCGCGTTGATCTGCTGGGCAATGGGCTGGTTCTGATTGGTGGGCCAGATCAGGCTGCGATCGGAGAGATCGGGCGCGACTACGACCTGAACACAGCGCTGAACGATGGCTATCTGGCGATGGCGCTGGTTGATGCGGTTCCGGCCGGTATCTATGGCAAAGCGGCGTTGCAGGAATTGGGCTTGTGGGACGCGGTGCAGGGCCAGGTTGCGCAGATGGACAATGTGCGCGCCGCGCTGGCGCTGGTGGCGGCTGGGGCGGCGCCATTGGGGATCGTGTACCGCTCGGACGCGGTGGCCGAAGACAGGGTGCGCGTGGTGGGTGCCATTCCGGCGCAGACGCATCCCAAGATTATCTATCCTGCCGCATTGATGCCCGATGCGACATCGGGCGCTGGCGCGTTCCTGACCCATTTACAGACCCCCAGCGCGCAGTTGATTTTTGAGGGGCAGGGGTTTTCCCTGCCGGGTGGGTGACGCATGGGTTGGCTCGGTCCCGCTGAGATCGAAGCGCTGAAGCTATCACTGCGCGTGTCTTTTTGGGCGACGCTGATGACGCTTCCTTTGGGCATTTTTGTGGCTTATGCGCTGGCGCGCTGGCGGTTTCCGGGGCGGCAGGTGCTGAACGGTCTGGTGCATTTGCCGCTGATCCTGCCGCCGGTTGTGACGGGCTATTTGCTGCTGCTGACCTTTGGTCTACAGGCCCCTCTGGGCAAGCTGCTGGCCGAGCTTGGCATCGTGGTGGCCTTTCGCTGGACCGGCGCGGCGCTGGCCGCCGGCATCATGGCCTTTCCGCTGATGGTCCGTGCGATCCGCCTGTCGATCGAGGCCGTTGATCCCAAACTGGAGCAGGCCGGGGCAACGCTGGGTGCCTCGCAGCCCTTTGTGTTTGCAACCGTCACTTTGCCGATGATCCTGCCGGGTATCATCGCCGGAGCGATACTGGCCTTTGCCAAAGCGATGGGAGAGTTCGGGGCGACCATCACATTTGTCTCGAACATTCCGGGCCAGACGCAGACATTGCCCTCGGCGGTATACGCCTTTCTACAGGTGCCCGGAGGTGAGGCAGCGGCCACGCGGCTGGTGATCATTTCCATCGTCATCGCCATGGGCGCGCTGTTGCTGTCGGAATATGTCGGTCGGCGTGTCGCGGCACGGGTGGCCGGGTCATGAGCCTTTCCGTCAAACTGAGACATACGCTGCCGGGGATCGCCCTAGATCTTGATTTTGACGCACCGTCTGGCGTGACGGTTCTGTTTGGGCGCTCGGGCTCGGGCAAGACCACAATTGTCGATGCGGTGGCCGGGTTGCTGCGATCAGATGCAGGCCGTGTTGCGGTGGATGATTGGGTGCTGTTCGACACCGAGCAGGGTCTGTGGTTGCCGCCGCACCGCCGACGCCTGGGGTACATCTTTCAGGAAGGACGGCTGTTTCCGCATCTAACCGTCCGCCAGAATCTGGCCTATGGGCGCTGGTTTGCGCCACGGAACGCTGTACGAGAAGATCCTGACAAAGTGATCGAGATGTTGGGGATCGGCCATCTGTTGGATCGCCGACCGGCGCGGCTGTCTGGTGGAGAAAAGCAACGTGTTGCCATAGGCCGCGCCCTGCTGGCCAGTCCGCGCCTTATCCTGGCCGATGAGCCGCTGGCTGCGCTGGATGATGCGCGCAAGGCAGAAATCCTGCCCTATTTCGAACGGCTCAGGGATGAGGTCTCGGTTCCGATCCTCTATGTCACCCACTCGGCGGCCGAGGTGGCGCGGCTGGCCACTTCGGTGGTGGCCTTGCAGGATGGCAAGGTATTTCGCCACGGTCCAGCCTCTGAGGTTTTGGCGGACCCAACGGTGGCGCCAGCAGGCGTCCGGGCGGTTGGTGCGGTGCTGCAAGCCAAAGTGTTGACACACCATGCCGACGGCTTAACCGAGCTGGAGGCCGGTGGGAGCCGCCTGTTTCTTCCTCGCATCCCGCATCGCGTGGATGAGAAACTCCGTATCCGCATCCCGGCGCAAGAGGTGATCCTATCCAAGCGCAAACCCGCGGGTCTGTCGGCGCTGAATGTCCTCAAAGGTGAGGTTGATGCAATTCGTTCAGGGGACGGCCCGGGCGCAATCGTATCCGTCCGAACCACAGCCGGAACCGTTCTGGCGCGAGTGACACGCCGCTCGGTTGCTGGGTTGCAGCTTGAAGTCGGTTGCAAATGCTATGCTGTGGTCAAGACGGTTGCCCTTGCACCGCAGGATGTTGGCGGGTGGGTGACATCCCCGGTCGACACGCGCTGAGGTCCGCGCATTGTCTGTGGCTTTACTCAGGCCGCGGGCTATCTATTATTGGTGGCAATTAGCGTATTTTAGATTGGATCTGAAATGAACCGTCTGGTGAGGATAACAGCTTTGGCTGCGTCGGTATTGGCACCGGGAACTGTTTCGGCGGTTGGGTTTGGTGTTGGCATCCGACCAACGTTTCAGACCACGGTGACGCCATTGGACGGAGGTATCTATGAGGTCGCCGCCAAAGGTAGCTCAGCAGCCATCACCTATTGGTGCGGGATCGGAGATTTTGCGATCCGCACATTGCGGATAAAGGGGAACCAGCGGATTTATGTATGGCGCGCCTATGAACCCGGCGTACGTACGGTACAGTTTTCGCTGACACCTCCACCGGGCGCTGACACCACGCCCGGATATTCAATAACGGTGAATAGGGTCGGCGCGAATATGAGTGCATTATCGGCCCAAGCTGAATGCTATGATGACGTTATAGACTTCGACTTCTGATCAGACCCATTTGGCCAGCGGCGGAAGGCTCATAAGGACCGCGTCGGGGTCGTGGCCGGTTTCCAGACCGAACTTGGTGCCCCGGTCATAGACCAGATTGTACTCGGCATAGAGGCCGCGATGCACCAGCTGAGCTTCTTTGTCAGCGTCATCAAACGGCTGTACCCGGCGCTGTTCGACCAGCGGAACAAAGGCGGGCAGGAAGGCGCGTCCGATATCCTGCGTCAGCGCAAAATCGGCCTGCCAGTCGCCAGTGCAGTAGTCATCCATAAAGATGCCACCCACGCCGCGCGCGCGTTTGCGGTGGGGGATATAGAAATACTCATCCGCCCAGTCTTTGAGGCGCGGATAATGGCCCGGACCATGCGGATCCAGATGCGCCTTTTGCGTGGCGTGAAAATGAGCAGTGTCGTCGTCATATTCGATGCAGGGGTTCAGGTCCGAGCCACCGCCGAACCACCAGGCATGTGGTGTCCAGAACATGCGCGTGTTCATATGGACCGCAGGCACATGCGGATTGCGCATATGGGCCACAAGGCTGATGCCTGAGGCCCAGAAGCGCGGGTCATCTTTCATGCCGGGAATGCCCTTGCGCGCGGCCATGGCGTTTTGCGCGCGCGCGCCCAGCGTGCCGTAAACGGTCGAGACATTGACGCCGACCTTTTCAAACACACGCCCGCCGCGCATGACAGACATCAGCCCGCCTCCGGCGTCTGATCCGTCATCAGAGTGCCGTTTGGTTTCCTTGATTTCGAACCGACCGGGCGGGACGTCTGAGAACGGGCCTGTGTCATGGCTGTCTTCCAGGCCCTCGAACGCGGCTACGATATCGTCGCGCAACTCACGGAACCATGCGGAGGCGGTGGATTTTTCTGTATCGAACATGGGGCTCAATGCGCAGGGGCGGCAACGGGGTCCAGCAGGGTCCGGCCGCCATCGATTGTCAGGATTTGTCCCGTCATGAAGCCTGCCGCGTCCGAGGCGAGAAACTGTGCGGTTTCAACTAGCTCGTTGGGGGCCGCAATGCGGGCAAGGGGCGTGTGCTTCTCGATATCGTCGCGGAAATCCCGGTTTTCCTTGAGCGTTGATTGCAGTGAGGCGCTCATCACCGATCCCAGCGCAATCGAGTTCACGCGAATTCGGTTGGGTGCCAGTGCTACGGCAAGTGAGCGGGTCATCTGATCCAGCGCTGCGGTTGAGACTGAATAGGCCATCAGGTCGGGATGTGTTCGCCGTGCGGCGATAGAGGACAGGTTAATGATGGACCCCGCCGGGTTCTCCGTGTTGTCACCAGCCTGTTTGATCATGCGTTTCGACACGATCTGGCTGAGCCGCAGGGCTGGCATCAGGTTCTGGTTCAGCAGGGTACGGACCGAGTCATCATCCATATCCAGCGGGTCGGATTGAATGACCTGTCGCGCGCCGTTGATCAGGATATCGACCTGATCAAAGGCATCCAGCGTGGCCGACAGCAGATTGGCGATGGTCAGCTTTTCGCGCAGATCGCCTGCGAAATAGCGGATATTGCTGTCATCGGTCTGTTCGCCCAGCTCGTCGAGCAGGCGCTTTTCGTCCATGTCTGCGAACATGACATTGGCCCCAGCATCGGCAAAGTGACGCCCGATGGCCAGACCGATGCCATTTGCGCCGCCGGTCACGATTGCTGTTTTGCCAGCTACGGAAAAGGACATCCGAATCCTCCTGATTTGTGGCGCAGGTTAACGGGCCTTATCGCCGAGGGCGAGAGGCATGAAATACCTTGAACCGATTGTCGCCTGCTACTTCTTTGACCTGTGCGAAATGATCATCAAGGGTGGCCTCGTAAGGCAGGTGGCGGTTGGCGACCATCCACAGAGTGCCCGACCTGACCAGATTGCGCGCGGCGGCTGCGATAAAGCCCTGCCCCAAGGCGGGATCAGCGCTTCGTGATGTGTGAAAGGGTGGGTTCATGACCACGGTAGCCAGCGGATCGGACTCCCGCCATGTCACGGCGTCTTGCCAGTGAAACCGGGCGCGTGGGTCGGTTATATTGGCGCGGGCGCATGTCAGCGCTGTGTGATCCGCCTCGACCAGATGCAGGGTTTGCAGGCCATCCTTTTTCAGCACCCCATCCGACAGGTATCCCCAGCCTGCGCCCAGATCAGCCACCCGGCTGCCAAGCTTTGGCGGCAGTGCCCCGAGCAGGAGGGCCGAGGCCGGGTCGATCCCATCTGCGGAAAATATGCCCGGTGCAGTTTGGAAGCCATCGGCTTGTTGCATCGCTGGCGCGGCCCAGTTGGCGAATGCCGGCGCGTCGGCCCGAAACCAGAAAATCTTGCCATGGGCCTTGGCAATGGGCCCATCAATATCGACCCGCTTGCGGATGTCTTTCAGCAGGCTGTCAATCCCGTCGGTCTTTGCGCCATCCACAACCACCGTGCCTTGGGCGCGCTGGCAGGCCTGATGGATCATCGCCCGTGCCAAAGCCTTGGCGCGTGGCAGAAACACGATCACATCCTGACAGGGCTGATCCGCTTCAGGTGCCGCTGCAAATCCTTGCGCGGCAAACTGGTCATGAAACGGTTTAAAGGGCTGCACCACCTGTGTCTCTCGCGCCAGTGCAGACAGGTCATGCGCCGGGGTCGGGCCGATCACCGACAGGGGTTGGGACAGCGACAGGCCGCTTTCCAATGCAAGGCTCAGGCGAAGGGACATGGGCAAATCCACCAAGAGGGTCGGCGCGCGCCTTACTCTTCGCGTTCCATCGTGCATTGCAGGGGGTGCTGATGCCTGCGGGCAAAATCCATCACCTGACCCACCTTGGTTTCGGCAATCTCGTGGCTGAACACTCCGACAACTGCGACGCCTTTTTTGTGCACGGTCAACATGATCTCGAACGCCTGGGCATGGGTCATGGAAAAGAACCGTTCCAACACGTGGACCACGAATTCCATCGGTGTGTAATCGTCGTTCAGCAGAAGTACTTTGTACAACGGCGGACGTTTGGTCTTGGGCTTGGTCTCAACCAGGATCGACGTATCGCCGTCCTCGTCCGACTTGTCAGACATCATCCACTGGGTTTCGAGCATTTCGTGCAGGTTTCCGATTCAGGCTTCGGTTTGTCTGATGGCTTATATAACGTCAGAGCGACCAGAGGAAAGAGGGGCCGGACGTAATCGCGATGCAGGGCAGGCTGACGACAATCGGATTCGACGCGGATGACACGCTGTGGCACAACGAGCGCTTCTTTCAGCTCACCCAGGTGCATTTCGTGGATCTGCTTGCCGACCACGCAGAACGCGATCACCTGATGGACAGGCTGCTGGCCGCAGAAAAGCGCAATATCCGGCACTATGGCTATGGCATCAAAGGCTTCACCCTGTCGATGATCGAAACGGCCATCGAAGTCACCGGGGATCGGGTTCCGGCGGCGGTTATCCGGCAACTGATCGAAGCCGGGCAAGAGATGCTGGCGCATCCGATCGAACTGCTGCCTCATGCGCAAGAGGCGATCGAAGCGGTTGCCGAAACCCATCGCGTGTTGCTGATTACCAAAGGTGATCTAATCGATCAGGAACGCAAGCTGGCGCAATCGGGGTTGGGTGATCTTTTCGACGGGGTCGAGATCGTGTCCGAGAAGACCCCGGACACTTACCGTGCGATCTTTGAACAGCATGGCGACGGGCCGGGTGCGTCGATGATGGTGGGCAATTCGATGCGGTCGGATGTGGTGGCGCCTATTGGGGCCGGGTGTTGGGGCGTATACGTACCCCACGGGCTGGTCTGGGAGGTCGAGCAGGCCGAGACGCCAGCAGATAATCCAAGATACCACGAGCTGTCTGATCTGGGTGATTTGGCTGGGCTTGTCGCCCGGATAGCGTGACCTGTTGCGGATTGGTACCAGTTACAGAAAAATCGCCCTGCCGCCTTGCCGCGTTTTTGTCCAGATCGCCGGTTTGGTAGGTGGTGGTGGTGTCGACCCTATATATAGAGCTGCGACTCAAAGAATTCGTGATCTGAAAAATCCACCTTTCGGTTTCTTTTGAACACCCTCTGTGTTAGCCTGAGCAACAATAAAACAAAATTTGCCGACCGGAAAAATCCGGCGGCTCGAGGCAGACAGAGGCAAAGATCGTGCAGATTCGGCGGACAGTTCCGGCCCGAATGGGCTTATTCCTTATGGCTATGCTGTGGCTGCTTGTTGCAGTGCCCATGCAGGCCATGGCAGCACCTTATGCAGCGATGGTGATCGACGCGCGAACCGGCGAGGTTTTGCACGCACGCAACGCTGACACCCGGCTGCATCCGGCATCGTTGACCAAGATGATGACGCTCTATATCGCGTTTGAGGCGGTGCGGAACGGCGAGATCACATTGGACACTCCGGTGCGCATCACCAAGAAAGCGGCGTCCGAGCCGCCATCCAAACTGGGCCTGCGCAGCGGGCAGACCATCGCGTTTCGATACCTCATCCGCGCGGCTGCGGTGAAGTCGGCCAATGACGCGGCCACCGCTATCGGCATCGCCATCAGCGGGTCCGAGGCAGCCTTTGCACGGCGTATGACCCGCACCGCCAAGTCGATGGGGATGAGCCGGACGACCTTCAAGAACGCCCATGGCCTGACAGAATCGGGCCACCTGTCAACTGCGCGGGACATGACCACGCTGGGGCGTCATCTACTGTATGACTATCCACAGTATTATAATCTGTTCTCGCGGCAATCTACCCATGCCGGTATCAAGACAGTTCCCAACACAAACCGCCGCCTGCTGGCTGCCTATAAGGGTGCCGATGGGATCAAGACCGGTTACACCCGCGCAGCGGGGTTTAACCTTGTGGCCTCGGCCAAGCGTAAGGATGAACGCATTATTGCAACCGTCTTTGGCGGTCAGTCCGGCGCATCGCGCAACGCCAAAGTGGCCGAGCTGTTGGATATGGGGTTTCGTCGGGCGCCGTCCCGCGCGCCGATCCGTAAGCCTGCGCGCCCGGCCTATGCCGGGAATACCGGACTGGGTGAAGTCACCAAGATCGTACGCGTGGTTGGGGCGCCTCAAAAAAGCCTGCGGCCTGTGTTGCGGCCGGGCGTAGGTGCTGCGGTTCAGGTTGCCGGTTCGGTTGCAGAAAACGCCGCCAAGAACGGCGCGCGGATTCAAAACGGTATTGCTGCTGCCATCGCTGCCGCGGATATCGCACCCACTGCGCCGCCGGTTGAAAACGCCGATACCCGGCCTGCCCTGCGGCCTGAAAATCTGGTGTTGGCATCGGCTGAACCTGCGGCACAACCTGAGCCTGAGCAAGAGGTTGTCACGCGCTTGTCCACGTCCGGCGGGCACCTGTGGGGCGTTAATGTGGGCCGCTATACCTCCCGCTACGAGGCCGAGAAGGTTTTGCTAAAAACCGCTTTGTCAGAAATGACAACGCTTGAAGGCACCCTGCGCAAGGTCAACCAAAGCTCGCGCGGATTCGATGCGACATTTCAAGGCATGACCCGGGAACAGGCCGATCTAGCTTGCCGTCGCCTGACCGCGCGAAACGTCACCTGTTTCATGATCGGGCCATCATAAGGCCCGACATTCTCTCCTAACGACAACTGGCTGCGGATGAGAGACCGCAGCCATTTTTTTGACGTCAGTCGAAGACATGGCCGTGTTCGTATTGTTCGTCCTGACCGGCAGCAGCCGTCAGGGCCGCCACGTTATCCTTGGTAAAAAAGCCATCATACTTGTGGCAGCGCTCGATATATTCTGTGATCAGCAGCGTGTTTTTCGAGTGTTTTGAGAAGATCTGTTTGAGGTTTGGATCGTCTTTGCACTCGCCCACCACATGGGCCAGGAAAGGCACGCCTTTGTCCTTGAGCGTGTTGACTACGAAATCGACATTCTTCTCTCCGCCCGCGTGATCGCCATCCAGAATCTCCACAGCCATATGGTGCAGGCGGCGACCAAAGTTGCGCACGAAATCCTCGGTTGGCATCGGCAGCTTGGCAAAGGAATTCACGAAAGAGGGCGTGTTGTTCGCGGTAAAGACCTTGGCAGGGGATTTCTTGTCGTCATCGACGCTGGGGTTGCGGTTCACATTGGTCGACGAGTTCATGTCGAAGATGTTGTAAGCCCCCCAGAAATAATAAGGTACCATGGTCAGAAATTCGAGGATCGCATCCTCGCGCTCGCCCGCCAGAACCCGCGTGGCAAGGTGATCGATGCCCAGCATCAGCGGGCCGATCTTGCTGTCCTCAGCAAAGGCAGCCGCAGCGTCCAGACGCTGTTTTTCTGTGTCGCTCAGCAGCACGCGGTCGCCAAGCCCCAGACTGTCGGGGTCGTTGAAATCATGCGTGGAATAGCCGACCCGGTTGCAGGTGAAATCCGATGGTGTGGTAAAGCGGAACCCGTCGAGGGTATAGAACGGGTTCTCGGTGTCGCCGCTGTATTCAAAGCGGATGTTCTGATCCTCAAGTGTCTTGCTCAGCATCGTCAGGTCTGATGCGCCGAACACCTCGCCGACATACCGGGTCTGCGGAGTTTTGCGGGCCAGAGGATACATCCGGTTGATGCGCGGAATAAAGTCCTCGAACGTATCGCTGAGCGGAGCCATAACGATCAGCGCCGGATACTCCGGGTGAGAATGCAGCACCGAGAATTTATGGGTTCTGCCCAGAAAACTGGCCGCATGGCGATAGGGTGTCATGACATACAGCTCGATCAGCGTATCAAACAGCGTTGTGCTTTCGACCTGCAGCACGATGGCCTTCATCGGCCCAACCTGATCGGCGATGCCGGTACTGGTGCGCCGCTCATAGATCATCGGCAGATACTCGGCAAAGAAATCCGAATTCTTTTTGTCGCCGCGCGGGGTGTAGGACATCAAATCGAAAGACATATGTTCGTCTCCTTGCGCAAGATCGGCTGGGATAAGGTCACACCACCCCGGGGCCGTAGAACAGGTTGCTGTAATTACGGTATTGAGAACATGCACTTGCAGGCATGCTAGGGGTGAAAACCTGTCTGGGCAACCGTAGAAGGCGAGCGGGCCGGGGACCTATCTGTCGAACTTGGTCACTTCGATCCCGTTGTTGATCAGGTTCTCGCGCACTGACCGTGCGATTTGCAGCGCGGTTATGCCGTCTCCGTGCAGGCAGATCGTATCGATCGAGGTGTCCAGCCGCTTGCCGCTTGCGGTGATGATGGCGCCTGCCTGCACCATCTCGACAACACGCGCGCCGGCATGGTCGGGGTCATGGATGACCGCGCCGGGCAGGCTGCGATCAACCAGCGTACCGTCGTCGTTATAGGCGCGGTCCGCAAAGATCTCGCCGACCCATTTACAGCCCAGCTCACGCACGGCTTCTTCCTGTTTGGTGACCGCCAGAACCATGATGATAATGTCCGGGTCCACATCCAGCGCGCCACGATAGCACGCGCGCGCCATATCCAGATCGGCCGAGCACATGTTGGCCAGCGCACCGTGCAGCTTGAGGTGGCGCACCCTGGTGCCGACCGCTGCCGCCATTCCTATCGCGGCCCCCAACTGATAGCGAACCAGATTGCGCAGACTGTCATGCGGCACGTTCATATTGCGCCGGCCAAAGCCCTGAAGGTCAGGAAAACCGGGATGCGCCCCGATGCCCACATCGTTCTCTGCCGCTGTCAGCATGGTTTGCGCCATCACATCCGGGTCGCCGGCATGAAAGCCGCAGGCGATATTGGCCGATGTGATGACCTTGAGCAGATTGTCATCATCCCCCATTTCCCAGGGGCCAAAGCTTTCACCCATGTCGGCGTTCAGATCAACTCGGGGCATCGGAAACTCTCCTCAGTCGGTGGCAGAGACCACTCCGCCGATCAATTGATAGGATAACAGGTCCGGGATGTCATGCGGGTCGCGGACCAGCGCTTGGACCTGACCGGGCAGGCGTTTCAGCTCTGCCTGAAATGCCGCGTGCAGTTTCACCGCCTCAGCCAGTGTGACAAATTCGAACCGCAACGTTCCGCCGGCGGGCGTTTGAACTGCGCGCGGCATATCGCAGGGTAGGACCGTTGCAATTCGGGGATATCCCCCGGTCGTCTGGCATTCGGGCAGCAGAATGAAGGGGTTCCCGGTCCCGGTCATCTGTATGTCGCCGGGGGTGATCACCTCGGACAGAATATTGAGCTGGTCCTTGGCGGCAAAGCCAGCACCTTCGCTGTCCAGTTGCATGCCCATGCGGTTGGCCCGCGCACCGCGCGAGAAGTCCGTATTGGCAAAACGGGTCAGGGTGGTATCGTCAAACAGCGCGCTTTGAAAGCTGCGCACGATGCGCAGCGTTCCGCCCGAAAACCGTTCTGACGGCTGCAGTTTCTTGCCCGTGTCCCCTCCGGCCGTACCGGCGGGCAGGCTATCGCCAACCGCTACCGCGCGGCCCACTTTGGCTGTCAGATGCGTGGATCGTGATCCCAGAAAAAGGTCAGTATCAATCCCGCCGCCAAGGTGCAGGTATCCATAATTGCCCTGCAACGCTGCCCCGATCATCAGGCGCTGTCCCGGTGCCATGGAATGTGAGGCGTTCCAGGCGATCGGGCTGCCATCCAGGCTGACCTGTATCGGTGCCCCGGTCAGGGCAATCCGCACCGGCTGCGTCGCTTCGAACTCTCCCCCCATTCCGGCCATTTCAAGGGCCGCGCAGTTCGGGTTCTGGTCCAGCAGGGCCGCCCCCTCATACAGGGCCAGAATATCCGCAGCCCCTGAGCGCGACAGGCCCTGCGCAAGATATCCGGTGCGGCCCTGATCCTGAATGGTGCATGCGGGGCCGATGCGGTGAACGATCAGACTCATTCCACGATCTCCTGACAGGTTGCACCGCCGATGCCATCCGTATTGTTTGCTTTGATATGTTCCAGCACGTCGCGCGAAACCGGCCCAAACACCATTTCGTCTCCGGGGTTCAGGGTAAAACTGCGCGCGCTATCGGGTTGAAAGCAGCGAAAGGCGGTTTGCCCGACATGACGCCATCCGGTTGGCGTGGGGCCGGAAAAGAGGACGAATTGAGATATCGCCAGAACCAGCGCCCCTTCGGGAACCATCGGCGTCAGCTCTTTCAGGCGCGGTATGTTGAACTCAGGCGGTAGCGGGCCAAGATAAGGTTGGCCGGGTGCGAAGCCTATTGTCAGCACGCGTACACGGGCTTGCCCCAGTCGGCGGATGGCTTCGGCAGATGAGAGACCAGCGGCGGCAGCAGCTTCGTCCAATTGCGGGGCCAGATCGGTTCCATAAACCGTCGGAACGCGCCAAAGCTTGCGACCGGAGGGCATCGGCGCACTGTACCAGTCGCGCTGGCTTAGCAATGCCCGGAGGCGATGTTCGAGTTCAGCATGAGGCAGGGTGTCGGGGTCGAAGCGGATATAGGTCGAAGCCAAAGATGCTGAGGTCTCGATCACACCGGGCCATGCCCGCCCCGATACCTCGGCGCGAAACGCCAGCGCAGCGCGGTTTGCAGGTTCGGTCAGCCTATCGGCATAGGTCACCAGCATTCCGTCAAAACCAACGGTGCGCACGAAGGGGAAGGAAGCAGCAGATGTCATATGGTCCCGGGTGTCCGTTAGAGTGTGGCCTGTCGAACCTGAGCGCATCATGTGCCCGTGTGCAAGACCCTGTCACCGGGTTAAGGTCAACACTGTGTCTGGTTCCAGTTTCTGGCAGCGCTTGGGGCTGTCGGGGCGGGGTGTTTGTCATCTCCGGTGGGCGCGACTCGCGGCCTCCGACTCGAAGCCGCTTGTGTGGTTCTCGCTATTGAACGCTATATATAGCGTGAAACCTTTTGCAGCTGAGCCAAGGCGGTCGTTTCTGCCGGGTGCCCGTTGCGGGGTATCGGTCAGGTTGGTGGGGTGATTGTGTGTTAAATATTTGATATAATGATATAAAATATAAGGCAGCAAAAAAGTTGGGCGGAATGCAATTTTCCACTTGCGTGTATTTGTAGTATTACTTAGAACGCCCTTCACCGGCGCTACTGAGGTTGTTGTTGGGACGCTGGAGACGGCGGAGACGCACTGGAGAGACGGTGGGCATCTGAGGATTGAGATTGGGCGGTGGCGCTGAGGGATT
>NZ_JBQFXH010000004.1:0-209342 GCF_056540745.1 Ruegeria sp. AM1 | reverse complement strand
TCCTTGATCATTCCAATGATCTGTTCGTCGCTAAATCTGCGTTTCATAGTCCATCCTTTGCTTGGACGGATTACTAACACCTCAATGGCCTGATTTCAGGGGGCTGGGTCAGCTTCAATGACACGTTGTACAAACCTGTCTGGTGTCATGCCAATCTCCGGCAGAACGGATACGCCCAGAAAGCTGCGGTAGCCGGTTGCGCTCAGAAACGGCTTTTGGGTGTCCACGGCACGTACCGAAAATCCGAGATACGGCATCGCGGTTGCGCCAATGCCGAACATGCCACCCATCTCGACCAGTGCGGTCAGACCAGCAGCAGTGACTTCGAAAGTACCGCTCTGCCCCCACAATGGTATACCTCCGTCTGCGGCACGCGCTTGGACATCCAATTTACATCCCGGCGCATCGTCACTGGCGAGAATACCCACTTTGCCGCCATTGAGTTTCCGGGCAAGCAAGTATGCATCTTTGCGGATTGCCATTGCCGCGTCAAAGTCATTGCTCAACAAGGCGGTGTGATGGTCGGCAATCTGCCGATGATGGCAAGCCAGCGCCGCGCCCCAGTCGCTTGGGAGATGCGCGGTTTCACGGTTAAAAACACGCGCTGCGTTGTCCCTGTCGGCGTCAAGCAAGAGCGCATCAAACCCGAGTTGGTAGGTATCGTTGGTCATGCCGCTGCCCTCCCATCTGCTTGGGCTTGGAACCGGGCGACACCTGCCAGCCGCGCTTTTGCGGTTGCGATGTGCTGCGCGTCAATGTCGATGCCGAGATAGGCGCGCCCGTTCAAAGCCGCCGCAACCGAGGTGCTGCCGGAACCACTGAACGGATCGCAGACCAAATCGCCGGGCTTTGAAAAACACCTGATCAATGGCGCGATGATTTCAACAGCTTTTTCCGTGGGGTGTCGCCGATTGCCGGAATAAACCCAATCCATAACACTCGGCAGCGGACGTGCTGGTTTGGCTGGGTTGCCCTTCGCCAGAACAAACGCGCTTTCGTGGCGGTATTCTGTGAAGCTTTTCCGGGACGCATAGCGCTTTTGCCAGATGATCTGGCTGACGATCCTTAGACCTGCCGCCTCCCAAGCCGCTGTAAATTGCGGTAAGGCTGACCAGCCCGCGAAACATACGGCATAACTGTTTTGCTTCATCGCCCGCGCCATCGGGGCAAAGACGGGTATAACGCCATCTGCGTTGTTGTCATTCCTGAGGCTCCGCCCGTCACGGTCGCGGTAGTTCACGAGATACGGGGGATCGGTCACGACAAGATCAAGCGAGCCTGCGGGAACATCTTTCAAAACTCGGGCTGAATCTCCTTCAATAATCTGGTTTCTAAACATCTTTCTTTCCTTCCTTGGATCAGGGGTTGCGCATGCAACCCTTGGCTTTCGCCGAGAAGCAGGTGTGCAAGTGGAAGGAAAAATCGACGAAAGGGTCTCTTCGTTGTTGGAGGGGCCACCTGAGCGCATTCCGAAAAGCCGGGAGCGGTTTTCGGAATGCGCGTCATGGAAGGAGGAGGAACCGACAACGAAAGAGCCTCTTCGGTCTGTTTTTTCTGCAACGCGCCGAGGGCGGCAGCCCTAAGCCGCGCCAGGGATCAAAGCCGAAGGGCCAAGACCGTTCGCGGGCTTGGTTCACGCGAGCCCGCCCGGCACAGCCGGGGCGCAAAAAGAAAAGGCGACCCAACCGGATCGCCCTTTCCCTACGCAGTAAACCTGTTTCATCTATTCTGGTGTCTTCTCGAACAACTCACCGGTCTGATCATCACCACTGTCCCGGATCGTCCGCAGAACAATTCGACCGTCTACCGGATGCGCATCCATGCGCACCTCGTAGCCCTGGCCATCCTTGTGCGCCCAGGCCGCGCCGATCTTGCTCCAAACGGAGTTCCTGCCATCATCAATCGGCTTGACCGTGTAGGCCAACATAAACGGGCGCTTCAGGCCCGGCACTGGCGTACTAATACTTGTCTTTCTTTTGTCGGCATTCATAAAATCTCCTTTGCCATTATGGGTTAATAAACAAGAACATAACATGAACATGCGGAGTAGCTGAAAGCAACCCACTCATACGAGCGTATGACCTAATCCCAACCCTTCGTAAGTTACCACTAGTGGTCGATCGAAACCCGAAACTCAAAAAGGTACTCCTGAAAACCAGTTGGCGGCGTGTGCGTATCAAGGGCTGATCCAGCCACCTTGACTGAACGCCACTTTCGAGAAAGAATCTAAAACTAGAACTAAATTTAAGGGGCCTACACTAAGAGGCGGCAGCGTTTTGGGGAAAAACCATTGAATTTAAATTCCTTACAGATAGGAAGGCCGCTGAAGAACACAGCCGAATTCTTAAGCTGGGCAACAGCCACACTTGCCCCCAATACAGTTTTTCAGAACCCGCACGCGACGATTGCTTATTCTCGTGCCAAGGTTGATTGGGAGCAGGATGTATTCCAGCCTCACAATGATGAACTGGTAGTGTCGGAAGGAGAAAGGGGGATAAAGGTTTTGGACGGCAATGTTCTTGTCTTGACGTTCCAAAGCTCGGTGCTGCAAGAGCGATGGGCCGAGCTGGTGCATAGCGGTGCATCATGGGATTTCTCAGGATATCTGCCTCATGTGACAATGGGAAAACTACCAGCGGGCTTTGACTTTGAGCGTACCGGTCTTTTTATGGGTGAACTGATTTTCGGACCTGAATATCGGAAAGTTGCAAAAGCCTAGCCTGTTCTTGCGTGTCTACAGAACTTGCTCCAAGATTTTTGCGACCATCCTACTTGGAAATGCGTTACCTATCATTTGGGCCTTTTTCCCCAGAGAAACACCTCCTCCAAGTGTTACGGAATCAGGAAGAGTTTGTAGCCGTGCCGCCTCTCTTAGTGTAATCGCCCTATCTTCCTGCGGGTGAAGAAATCGCCCTTTTGAAGGGTTGGTACATCCACTAGTTATTGTTGGCGAAGGTTTCTCCCAAGACATCCTCCCATAGATGTCTCGATATCCGCTCGTGTTTTTGTGACACTCAAGCACGAGGTGTGGAGGTAGTGAACTTCTCGAACCTCCATCCTTCGGAATACTTGCAATGCGCTCTTGAACCACCTTTGAGTGACGGCTGCGACTATAGTGAAGTTCATCAGAAGTGTTCAATCGAGGTAAACCTTCGAAAGCATCTCGCACACATGCAACACCAGAGACTGCAGCGATTTTATTGGACTTCTTGGACGCTAAAATTACAGATCGTTTGCGACGCTGAGGAACTCCAAAGCTAACAGCATCGTAAACGCCAGCACAAACATAAAGGCCCTTTCTTAATAGCGCGTCAATTATTGCTGTTCCTTGCCCGCTCTCCAGGAATGTGGGTACATTCTCGATCAAAATGGTGTCAAAGTCGGAATTCTCAATCGCTCGACAAATAACCGACGCGTATTTCTTATCGTCATCAGCGACAATAGCCGTCGAGTTTTTTGTTTTTAACCTTGAGTAACTCTGGCATGGCGGACTGCAAAGAAGGACCTGAGCTTCTTGCATCACTTGTAGAATGTCGTCACTTAGCTCTCTCAAGTCAGACCGAACGAAGTGTTCAGCAAGATCTCGGTGCAGGCTCGCGATAACATCTGGATCGTAGTCCACCAGCAATACAGGCTCAAGGCCTAGAGAAGTGGCACCATAGCTAGCCCCTCCAAGACCGCAAAACAAATCTATGAACTTCAACCTAGATGTCCTCAGTGGTCTTGAGTGTCTTCGCTTCTTTATCCCAAATTAAGAATTCTTCACCGGATACCTGTTGACCATGTGCGATAAAACACGACAGTTCAAATGATCCGGGTGTATATATGAAGGCACCCTGTTCACCCTTACGCTTCTTCCTTTCGCGTTCCGCCAGATATCGGGGAACCAAATTGTATCCGTAGTCTAGAGTTTGGGTCAGCGAGACCATCAAGGGTGTAGCTCGTTCACTGCTGAATGCACCAGAATCCAGCATAGCCGCCGGAGAAATATCAAAGTCAGAATACGTCACCACAAAATCAACAGAACACCTACGAAACATGCCAGTCAATGCCGTCCAAAGTTCCGGCTTTCCCATTAGTCGCGGAAATTGAACGTACACGTTGTGTACGCCGTCGAGCAGAATTCCATCAAAGGAGTTCAACGTGGTTTCACTATTGTCGATACGAGATGAAATAGCGAAATAAACCTCTTCAGCGGAAATCATTCCGGGTGAGAAGTACAAGCAATCTACTTGCAAATCCCAGCCTTCGAATCCATGGTCAGTTAAGTACTTCACGTGCCGCTTCGCACACGCATCATAGTATTTGCTAGACGAAAGAAAGCTTACAACCAACAGCTTTCGAGACTTAGGCTTTCCAACCACAGTCGGGTTTGCCAACATTCGCAATGCCAAGTCGGTCTTACTGGCGCTGCCGACGCCATAAAGCAAAGTAGAACAATTTTTGTAATGGCGCAGGTTCTGCAAGCTGTTTATAGAGGGCTTCTTAGTAAAATACCTATCAGCATTAACATCCCGGAAAGGATACGAGAAATCGCTATTGTCGGGCTCTGAAAGTGATCGCCGAGCCTGAGATTTCAGCAGTTCCGAAAAGTTTGGTTGGAAGCGCAGATCACCTTCATCACCAATTGTCATCCTATGCTTACCTACCATACTCCCTTGATGACGGGTTTTGACGACCTCGAATTTTCGTTCAGAAAATGGAACCGGTTCCTCTGAAATCTTGGATTCAACTAAGAAGTAGTTATCAACTAGATACTCAAAGCCTTCGTCTAGCATCCAGTCTTTAGACGAGGTCAACAAAACCTGCACGCCTGTTTCACGGCATTTTTCTACAAACCGCTTCAGAATATCGTAGTCATCCTTCGACTGATCGTCACGTAGGAAGTTGTGTACGCCATCAAATACAACAAAGAGCTTGGAAAACACCGATGCCGCGTTGGGCCAATCCTCAGTTTCAGAAATCCCATCTATTATTCCGTCCAAAACTTCAAAAAGCGGATTCTGATCTTTAGTTTGGTCTTCAAAATTATTTTCGGCTGGTTCTTGCAACTTCCCCGAAGGAGCACGCAACAACTTATGTATCTTGGGACCACTTAGGAATTGCGAGTGAGATTTCTGCGATAAACTTAGAACGCTTTCCCTACGTGCCTCAATCGCTGACAAAGTCTCCTCGCTTGTAACGAAGACTGAAGGTATGCCGAGCGCCTCGACGGCTCTTTGAACTGATATCGCCAGTGAAGTCTTTCCTGTACCAGCACCACCCCGAATAAGTGACACAGTACCTTCTCCTGCGCCCTGCTTTAGCCCACCTCGGAGCAAGTCAGTAAAACCAGATAGAGCTATTGGTATTCCAAAGACGCGATTGGAAAGTTCGGCTAGAGTCGGGAGAGCCTCGTAAGATTTACTTTTAGTGTACTCCACCTCATCTGAAAGTCGCTTACGAAAGGCAGGAAAATCATCAGTGATAAAAAACTCGTCCATACTATGAGCGTTTTCTCGCACCATTTCGACTTCAGTGGATTTCACTTTTAACGCTCCAATCGGCAATCGGAGAGTTAAAAAACCCAAAGATGCCGAATAACTTAGCAAGAACTTTGTTTTATTGTCCGTAACCTTGGAATATGGATCGCGCCCCGCTACGAAGCGTTGGAGTGTCTTGTAGAAATTGTCTAGGTCAGAAAATTTGATTTTTCGATCTTCGGCTTTGCTCTCACTCGATCGTCCCACAGCCTGTTGTAGGTCTACTTCTACACCATAGTCAGCGAGGAGCTTGAGTTTGCCAAAAAACCTTGAAATCTCTTCAGTTTCGATTGCAATCGGATCTGTCAAGATCCTTTGCGCGACAGCTAGTGGCGAGGCAAAATGAGCAACAGAACTAACCAAGCTGAAGTCTCCTCCAGCCTCATTCTCGCCTTTGTCGTTGTTTGCACCTGACGATGCTTGACGTTTAGACGAAATTAAAGGTGCTGACAATTTGAGATAAGAAGATATTATCTGAGAAATTCTTGTTTCGCGGTCAGTCACGTTAGGCCCACTACCAGCGATGAGACCGTGATATTTTCCGGTAGACGCTCTTGTTAAAAACCCATTTACGGAATCAGCCCGGTTTTTCGATAAGAATTTAAATGCGCTATTGATCTCATAGTGGTCGTCGGCAGCGAGATAGTCAGGAGAGTCAGGCTTTAACCATGAACGATACAGACATTCCTCGACCGCGCCTAAAATATCACCATGAAGCTTCGAAAAAGACTTGGTCATAGTTAGTCCCAATCGAGGGTCATAATGTAATTTTTGGTTTCGGTATAAAGGCGGTTAGGTTTCGAGACCCTGCCAGAGCTATGGTGCCTAGTTCCAATTTTTTTAATGCGAGGTTTCTTCAATGGGATCTTTGTGGTCTCGGAGATTTTTTGAGTTATCGCCTTTAGATCTAATTCAGATATTTCGGGCCTTCCATGTATGATGTTGTTGGCGCTTAGGTAATCTAGGCCATGCCTGTTTCTCAATTCACGGATAGCTTCTTGGCGTGTGAGTACTTTAGGCTTCTTCATCGAATACTCCTTCCAGATCAACGGAACTTGGAAAGCACATTAGATCCATTTCGGTCACGAGGCCGAGCAGAGATGCCGAAATTTCCCTGATGTCAAAAATATTGGGATCGTCCGAACTATCATCCAAGTCATTCAAAATTTTCGAAATAGCTTTTTTCGCGCTTTTTGCGTTGCTAGAAGTCGATGAGTTGCTGATCATACCAGTCAATGTAGTAAGCAACTGACTAGCCACATACCGTTTCCCAACATCAGAGTTTGCAACGACTGCAAAAGACTCAGAATCCAAACTCAATACTGAGCAGAGGTTTATAGCGCGTTTGGCAGCCTTTACGGCATCAAAGTTTAATCTATCGTCTACTGCTGCCTTAGTGTCTGGGTGCTGTTTCGCGTAGGCTAGCTGATTTCCGACACTCTCAATGAAGTCCCTCAAGAAGTAACAGTATTTGCCAAAATTCTTCAGCGAACCCGCATTTTCAAGAGGTTCGCGGTCTACAGTTATCTCCTGGAATGTGTGAGTCGGGAAGCCATCGTTGGCATTTCGACTGCTAGACTTATAAATGATGTTTGTGACCTCACCCCATAAGGGACCGAATTCACCCACCATATCAATTTTGCAGAAATTGAAGTTATCGAGGTATTTTGCTGCATACCTTCTCATTTTATTGTGATGTATTTTACTTGAGTTGGAAGTGACCGGAAAATCGTCAGGCCAACTCTCATTCGTTGTCGCTATTTTAGTCTTTAAGCACACCACATTCTCTTCGCGATACTTAGGCTCCTTCTGTTGTAAAGCAGATTCAACCGTTTCCGGCTCTACATATTCGAACAAATCCAGATCGCCAATTGTGCTTACAACTCCGCCTAAAGGTGCGCTACCAGACAAACAGATTAGACTGTTCTCGTACATTCGATAGCTTTGCGCAGCCTCTGCTAAGTCCTTCAAAACTTCCGCTGGTGGAGGATGCATGGCAAGAGTAAAGGGGTAGTAAAGGGAGCGTTCCCCAACAGTAATTCTAACCCAGCCATTATCTAAGTCGAACTCTGGATCGGAGTATCCTAGACGATGTAGCTGAATGTTTACATCGCCCTTCAACTCCTCCCAAACAGGAACGAGCAGGCGAGAAGAGTAAAGGTCTGCGCATTCCTCCTCTGAAAGTGCCGCACCTCTAAATTGCTTCTTGGAGCAGTGCACGTACTTTCTCAGAGCGTTCGAAATTAGATTTCTTAAATTATTCGGGTCGTCCGCAACAGGGGCTGCTTGTCCCATCAGCAGTCCCCACACCTAAAATTCATTCTGGTCCTCCAAACCTTTACTGTTGTCGTGCTCAAAGACTAACCGCATAAATTCTAGCGGAGTCGGACGCCAATGCAAGTAAAACGCATTTTGTTTGACGGAGGTTCATCGCCACAGCTTAGATCCTCGTTCGAAGCCGGTCCTACGGCACAGATGCGCTGAAATTTGCCCTCAGACCGGACTTTCTGGTACAATATTCATGTGGAAATAACACGTGATCAGAAAGAGTTACTAGGCGTTCAGCGTCGAGAGTTTGACGACCTTCAGAATGAGATTGCAGGCCGCGAAACAGGGCGCCGAGCGCGCTTTTTGAGGGATGGACCGGGCTCAGACGCCGCCAAGAAGAGAGAACGGGATGCAGAGCGGGCTTTGACCCGACTGGCGCAAGTGCTGAATGACCCGATTTACCGCGCCAAATACGATAGTGTGTTGCATGCGCTATCAGATGCGGAGCGTGCAACCGAGGCTGCTATCGATCAATTGAACAGTAAAATCATCGCCGCTCAGGCCGAATTGGACAACATAATGGACAGGGCGGCACGCCTTCCGGATGGAACTCGGGTGTTCCGCGATGCGAATGGTGTTGTCAGACGCGAGGATGGATCAGTCGTGGAAGATCACCTCGTCGCTACGATTATTTGGACAGGGAATGAACCCAGCTTTGAGGATGTTCAGGCTGCGAAGCAACGCCTAGAAGACCTGCGGACAACATTGGACGATGTAACCCGCTATCAGAACGATGTCCTCGGACCTTCGCGCGACCGGATCACCGATCCCGATGATCCGCCCTCGCTCGAAGGTTTGGACAGTATTGAAGACGATATTCAATCAAAGATGCCTCAGATCGTGCAGGATCAAATGCCTGAGATGACCGCCTCCGCACCAGATACCCCGTCACAGAGCATTGGCCTTCCGAAACTCGGTGGCTGATCTTCAGTTCAGCGTGCCGCATGCCTCCTGCAGTACTGCCAAAATGGTTCCGCTGGGATGGTAGCTGCCATATTGCGCGATAGTCTCCCGGATTTGCGCATTGCGGGCTGCCTTTTGTCCATCTCCCAGATACCAATCATCAATGCAGCCGGACTTCTCTGGTGCAATCTGTGTCAGAACCACGCCCGCCATGGTTACCGAGGTCTGGATATAGCTGTTCTGTGCGCTTTCATCCCATTGAGCGAAATCCGTTCCGGTGAACCCGTTCGCCCGGATTTCTTGTGGATGAAGTGCCGTAAGCGCTCCTACTGCCATTGCAGTACACCATGTTACTATGCTGTTCATAATCCATGGTTTTTGGACATGGGCGCGCTTTACTGAAAGACCCTACAGGCGTAAAGGTTAATCAAAGAAAATCGGTGTCTTGCAGGCCGGACTATCCACTCGCGACACCAGATCAACCGCTGCTCGGAAAGGATCCTTTTCGCGCAGACCCACGCCGGATCGGTTACATCCGCGTCTCGACGGCGTCCCAGTTGACCGACCGGCAGCAAATGCATCTCGATGACGAATGTGATGAGGTTCGGATCGAATACGTGTCGGCTGTTGCAGCGGAACGGCCTGTCTTTGATGCCCTCATGCGAGATCTGCGCCCACGAGACACATTGGTGGTGCTGGATCTGGATCGGGCGTTTCGCTCGTCTATCGATGCGATGCTGACGGCGGACGATCTTCGGGACCGACAGGTCTTCTTCCGCATTCTATCTCTGCCCATCGACACTACGACAGCCGAAGGTGAACTGTTCTATACGCTTGTGGCAGCTTTTGCGAATTTCGAACGACGGATCATATCCCGCCGAACCAAGGAAGGCATGCAGGCTGCCCGTCAGCGCGGTGTCCGATTGGGGCGACCTGCCCAGTTGGATGAAGATACTATCCGGGAAGCCTATTGTTGGATGGGTGAAACCGGATATCCATGCGCCTATGTCGCCGCCTTGTTGTGTGTCTCGCGGCAGACTTTGCAACGCGGTTTCCATCGCTTAGGTCTCTGTTATCCGATACGCGCCATCGAGACACAAAGAGGAAACGGGCGTGCTTAGACTGAGACCATCACTCCTATCGCTGATGACCATATTGCTTCTGGCTTGCACGCCACCAGAAGATGTCCAAGTGCGTGTCATTGACGGTGACACGGTTGACGCGGGGCTCGAAAGCAACGTCCGGCTCACCCTGGATGATGGCAGCGGGTTTGACACCCCGGAGACCTATCGCCCTGGCTGCGCCCGAGAGGCACAACTCGGAAAGGCGGCAAGCGAACGCCTCCGCGACATCCTAAGAATGGCCGACAACATCGACCTGCAGCTCAGTGGAAAATCGTGCGGGTACGGACGTTACTGTGGCGTTTTACAGGCGGATGGCGTCAATGTCGGCGATCAATTGATCAGAGAGGGATTGGCCAAACGGTCCAAGAATTTCGACTGGTGTGGTTCGGCCTGACCCTTAATGCGTTGATGTTGGCCTGATCCAACAACACCATTCTTCAGCGGGATGAAACGGGTTGCAGACCCTTTCCAAGTTGGTGCGCGTATTACGCAGCACACAGCTTGCCTCACGTGCCTTCAGCGCACAACTCACCTTACATGGCTATGTAGTTGACCTCAATAGATTTATGCCCCTAGTCTCTGACCGAATTCGAACGCTCGAACGCCATTCATCCGAAAGGTACACCGGGCTCATAGGGTTGTACTCGATCCCACCGAAGCGCGAGATCGAGAAAGGGCTTGAGACAGTAGAGCCTTACGTACCAATTGTCAGATCAAAAAGTCATCTGTGTTCAGCAGCGTACTATCAAAATCTTCCAGCGTGATCTTACCATGCCCGGCAATGTCGATCTCCGCATCCGTTCCACTCTGAGTGATGACAAGATCATCAAATCCAACGCCCGGGATGCCTACCCGGATCATATCGGCTCCATCGGAAAAATCCGTGATGATGTCGTTACCGAAGTTCGAATTGAACACGAACTCATCCGATCCTGACCCACCGGTCAGGGTATCATTCCCTGCACCACCGTTAAGTGTGTCATCTGATGAGAAGCCGATGATCGTGTCATCGCCAGTGCCGCCCGTCAAAGTTTTATCCCGGATCGCCTGTGCATCCAGAACAGTGCCATCGGCGAATTCGATCAGTTCGAGATCGTACTTGCTGCTGTAGAAATGATCCCTGATGGTCACTGCCTCGCCATTGCTAAGCGTGATGATCAGATCGTCACCGGAATTCTGCGAGAAGGTCACATCGCCTGCATTCACATCCGTGAACTTCAGCTTATCCAATGCACTACCACTGCTAACATCAGAGATCGTATAAGAACCATCTCCCAGCGCATGGCTGTAGTTTTCAGTATAGTACGACCCCTTTACTGTGCCGGACGCTTTCTGGTCAGCCACCGATTTATCCCGGATCGCCTGTGCATCCAGAACAGTGCCATCGGCGAATTCGATCAGTTCGAGGTCGTATTTGCTGCTGTAGAAATGATCCCTGATGGTCACCGTCTCGCCGTTGCTTAGCGTGATGATCAGATCGTCACCGGAATTCTGCGAGAAGGTCACATCGCCTGCATTCACATCCGTGAACTTCAGCTTATCCAATGCACTACCACTGCTAACATCAGAGATCGTATAAGAACCATCTCCCAGCGCATGGCTGTAGTTTTCGGTATAATAAGATCCCGTCACTGTGCCGGACGCTTTCTGATCGGCCACCGATTTATCCCGGATCGCCTGAGCGTCCAGAACGGTGCCATCCGCAAACTCAATCAGCTCCAGATCATATTTGCTGCTGTAGAAATGGTCTTTGATGGTCACCGTCTCACCATTGCTGAGCGTGATGATCAGATCATCGCTCGAGTTTTGCGAGAAGGTCACGTCGCCGGCATTCACATCCGTGAAGATCAGCTTGTCCAATGCGCTGCCACTGCTGACATCAGTTATAGTGTACGAGCCGTCTCCAAGGGCATGAGTGTAGATATCCGCACCTGTCGTACCCACCTGATCGACGCCAGGTGTTTGAGCCGGGCTGACCGTAATCGTCACGGTTGCTGTATCGGTTCCACCTTTTCCGTCATCAACGGTATAGGTCAAAGTTTCAGCACCTGAAAATCCGGCATTTGGCGTGTAGCGGATCTGTCCGTTTTCAATGATTGCCGTTCCGTTCGATGCACCGGATACCGCGCTGATTGTCAGCGTGTCCCCATTGGGATCACTATCATTGGCCAGAACGTCAACCAAAACGGTGTCATTTTCATTGACGGTGGCCGTGTCATCCGTGGGAGTCGGTGCGGCGTTTGCTGCGGTGACGGTAATACTCACGGTTGCCGTAGCGGTCCCGCCATTTCCGTCATCAATCGTGTAGGTCAAGGTCTCACTACCTGAAAAACCTGCATTTGGCGTGTAACGAATCTGCCCGTTTTCGATGGTCGCCGTACCGCTTGATGCACCGGTGACATTTACTATCGTTAATGCATCTCCGTCCGGATCACTGTCGTTGGCCAGAACGTCAATCAGAGCAGTGCCGTTTTCGACGAGGCTCACTGTATCATCTGTAGCGGTTGGCGTTACGTTCCCAGTCGCAACAAGCATTACGATCGCTTGCGCGTCCAGCACAGTCCCATCGGCAAACTCGAACAGTTCCATATCCCACTCGCTATTCAGGAAGTGGTTCTGGACCGTAATGCTCTCGCCGTTGCTGAGTGTGATCACCAGATCATTTCCGGCATTTTGCGAGAAGGTGACATCGCCAACGTTCACATCCGCGAACTGCAGCTTGTCATTGATGCTGCTATAGCCACTTTCATCCGAGATCACATAGGAGCCGTCGCCCAGTGTATGAACATAGTTCTCCTGCAGCGTGGATCCTACTACCAAACCGCTGGGCTTGGCATCTGCAACAGTCTTGTCCCGGATATCCTGAACTTCCAGAACGGTGCCATCAGCGAACTCGACCTGTTCCATATCCCACTGGCTATTCAGGAAGTGATCCTTGATGGTAATGGCTTCGCCATTACTGAGAGTAATCACCAGATCATTGTCGGCATTCTGCGAGAAGGTGACATCATCCGCATTCACATCCGCGAACGTCAGTTTGTCTTTCACACCGCTGTATCCACTCTCGTCCGAGATCGTGTAAGAGCCATCACCCAAAGCATGGACATAGTTCTCCTGAAGCACGGAACCTGTAACCAAGCTACTGGCTTTGGCGTCTGCAACGGTCTTATCCCGGATATCCTGAACTTCCAGAACGGTGCCATCAGCGAACTCGACCTGTTCCATATCCCACTGGCTATTCAGGAAGTGGTCTTTGATGGTGATCGTCTCGCCATTGTTGAGCGTTATCACCAAATCATCGCCGGTATTCTGCGAGAAGGTGACGTCTCCAACGTTTACATCCGTGAACTTCAGCTTGTCTTTTACATTCGCGAAACCGCTCTCGTCCGAGATCGTATAGGATCCATTCCCCATAGTATGGAAATAGACATCGGCACCCGATGTACCCACCTGATCGCCGATAGGCCCTGGAGTAGCGCTGACTGAAATCGTCACAGTTGCTGTATCTGTTCCACCATTCCCGTCATCAACGGTATAGGTGAGCGTCTCATCACCCGTGAAACCTGCATTGGGCGTGTAACGTATTTGGCCCGCTTCGATGGTGGCTGTCCCGTTTGTCGCTCCGGTGACATCTGTAATGGCCAACGTGTCTCCATCCGGATCACTGTCATTGGCTAGGACGTCAATCAGAACGGTGCCGTCTTCACTGACAGCGGCCGTGTCATCCGTGGAGTTGGGCGCAGTATTTGGGATCGTTGTCGCGCCTTGCCAAGCCACAAGGTCGACGCCGGTCAGTGTCAGCGTGTCACCACTGCCGTACGAGATCGACGTATCTGCGCCAGCCTGAACGATTGTGATATCTACCGGAACACTGTTTGGATTAATGAGAACTCCATTAATCTCGATTTGATCATTGTTAACGTCGAAGTCGGTTATAGTATCAATGCCATCACCGGCCTCGATCCGCACCGTGTCCTGACCTGCACCTGTCGTAATGCTGTCGTTACCCGCTCCACCATCAATAATATTAGCCTCGCCTGAGCCGGTGATCACGTTGTCGCCAGAACCGGCGACCACGTTCTCGATATTGATCATGGTTTCGACATCGCCATTCTCAAACGTCGCGATGCCTCCAGTAAGGTCGAGGGCTACGTCGTTAGACGTGTAGGTGAAATCAATTGTGTCAATCCCGGCGCCGCCATCAAATGTATCCGCACCAATGTTGGCAATCAGCAGATCATCTCCATCACCGCCATAATGATCATCATCTCCGTCACCGCCGTTCAGAACGTCGTTCCCCGCATCGCCATGCAGACGGTCGTTGCCCCCGCCTCCAGAGAGAGTGTCATCACCCTCCAGGCCATTCATCACTTCACTCAGGCCAGTGCCGACATAGCTGTCATTTCCAGAGGTGCCTGGATATTGCATGCTCGAATAGAGCTCACCCAGATCAATCTCGGTTCCATCAGCAAATTCAAGGATTTCTATCGCTTGATTGTAGGTGGAGTTGGCAAAGAAGACATCTTCAAGAGTAACCGTTTGAGTAGTCCCGGCAATGGACAAAACGATATTGTCGTAACCATCGCCATCTTCATCGGATACTGACAAGCTGATCATATTTGACGTGATGCCTGGTCCGAAAAGAATACGGTCACCAAAACTGTCGCCGAACCCCTCTTTTATCCAGTCATTTCCGTCGCCGAGGTTGATTACATAGGTATCGTCACCACCTTGACCTTCCAGCCGATCATCCCCGACTCCGCCGTTCAGGACTTGACTGAGCGCATTTCCGCGCAACTCGTCATCACCGGCCTCACCAAGGAGTTCAGAACCATTGCCACCGCTTCTTAGAACGTCGTTGCCGCTACCGCCCGAAACCAGCTGATTATCACCTGCGCCAGCGTCAAGATAGTTGTCCTGATCGTCTCCAATAATGGTATCGGACCCATCCGTACCAATGATATTTTCAACATTGGTCAGAGTTTCCAAACCGCCCTGGTTGTTCTTCCACTCGATGATACCGGCGTTCAGATCGACATAAGCGCCCTGTTCTCCGGCAGAGCTATCGTAGTCACTGTAGAGATTGACCATATCAATCCCGTCGCCGCCATCATAAGTGTCCTGGCCAAGACCCCCTTGTAGCTCATCGTCACCATCTCCGCCGTTAAGAATATCGTCTCCATCACCACCGCGAAGCGCGTCCTCACCGGTTCCTCCGAGAAGTTCATCGTTCCCATCGTTCCCGTAGAGGTAGTCATCTCCGGCGCCACCAAGCAGATAGTCATCCCCTTTGAGGCCACTCAGACTGTCGTTACCCGCGTCGCCAACGAGCACATCATCTTGATCGGTCGCATTGAGCGTCAGGTTCGCCGCAGCGAACTTCCAGGCATCAAACGATATGTCTTCAAGTACGATTGCATCGTCGCCTCCAAACAAGACATAGGTATCGCCACTGATTTCTTCGATGGTTACGCCTGCCGGTGGATTGTTTGGGTCCACATAGACTTCATCAATCACGATTACCGACGACGCGATGTTGAAGTTCGAGATATTGGTTTTCGAGGCCTTGTCCGGATCGGGGCTGGTCACAATCGCATTTCGCTCCAGATGAACCGCATCCGGATTGCTCTCTACCCCGTCGACAACCAGCGTAACCGAGCCCGTCTTCGGGACGCCCGAGGAGTCTGTAGCTGTATAGGTCACGGTCTCAGTCGCGGTCTGGCCGGGCTCCAACCAGGCGTAAGCGCCGCCCTGGTCGAACTCCAGCGTTCCATCTGACAGCATTGTCAGCGTAGCCCCGGAATCCAGCCGGATCATCGTTCCAACTGTCATTGTCGTGCCGAGCACGGACAGAACGGAAATCGGATCTCCATTCAACTCAAGATCATTGTCTGTCAGATCAACAACGGATGAGCCACCTTCATCAACACGGAAATAGTCGTCGATAACTTCAAACTCGGTTTGAAGAGGTCCAGCGATCTCCGAGTAAGTGAGGGTCGCGTCGTTGAACTCGATAAACTCCACGTCGTCGTAGACAACGAAAGTACCTGAATCCATTGGCCATACGTAATCCGGATGTGCGGTATCAATGGTGATACGTATTCCGCCATCCACAACATCATAAGTCGCAGTCGTGCTCGCCCCATTGATCTTGGCGGTATCTATACCTGTTCCACCAAACAGACGATCGTTGCCGCTGCCACCAAGAAGCGTGTCGTTCCCGTCTCCACCATAAACGACGTCGTCGCCTTCGCCCGCATTCAGGACGTTGTCGACATCATTGCCATAGATGATGTCATTTCCTCTGTACGCATTGACGTTTTCGATTGAAATGAGTTTGACGCTGTCACCGGACTCCGCCCAAATCGCTTGCCCAGCCTCCAGATCGATAACCGCATCCATGCTGGACTGCGTCTCAAACGTATCTATGCCCGCGCCACCGTCGTAAATACCGTTTCCAGATTCGTAAGTGCTGACGGTTCCCTGACCAGGTATGACCTGCAGCCAGACATAGCCCTTGTTGATCAGAAGATCGTCACCTTCTCCTCCAAGCAGGTGGTCATATCCCGTCCAGGCTTCGAGCGTGTCATCTCCAGTTCCCCCGTCCAGGAGGTTGTTACCGAAGCTGGTGCGCAGCTCGTCATTTCCTTCTTCGCCATAGAGTTCATTGCTGCTTTCACCCATAGCGCTAAGGGAATCGTTACCCAGACCACCGCGCAGGACATTGTCTTGATCATCGCCACCTAGGACATCGTCAAAATCAGAACCTGTCAGGTTCTCTACAGACGCGAATGTGTCCCCTGCAGCATCTCCGGTCTGAGTAGAGAAAGAGCCACTGGAAAGCCCAACTTGAACTCCTGATGTCGCATTTGCGTACGAGGCCGTATCAATTCCGGAACCTCCATCCATATGATCGGCACCGACGCCTCCAATCAGAATATCTGCGGCACCGCCTCCGAAGAGACTGTCATCCAGATTACCACCAACAATCTGTTCGGCCTCAATGGATCCATAGATCTCGTTGCTGACCATCTGATCGCCTTCGATGGTCTCGGTTGGAACGGAGCGTTCTTCATCCATCGCGCCACGCGCCGCAAAGGCGGTGTCGCTCAACTCGCTGTCTTTGAATGTCAGATTGCCGGTGCTGGCATCTGCAACAGCATTTGGCCAGTCCATAAAGCCATCTTCGAATTCCACCGCAAAAGGCACAATGATAGCAGGTGCAATAGTAATGCTCCCGCCATTGTCTCCCTTTGTGTGATAGCCCACCACGTGTTCGATGGTCAGGCTGGACGTCTCATTTACGATAATTTCGATCGTGCCGACGGTGACATAGTGATCAAGGGTTTGAGGGTTCGCACCAAAGGCCCACCAGTCCAGGAAATGCGGATCGAAATCAAAGATATCGCTGCCGATAAAGGTCTCTTCAAAGTCATAGTTGATGGTGACATCCGCAAGGTTCACACCCTGAAACTGAACTTTATCAATCCATTGGCCATCGCCAAGGATCAGGTCGTGGCCAAAATCAGTCCCTTCATCGCCAAGAACAATGGTCGCCTTGTCGTTTTCTGCAGTGCTGATGGCGGCACGTTCCGTCGCCATATAAGTGTCGTTGCCATTGCCACCGTAGTATGTGTCTGTACCGCCGGAATAAACCAGCACATCAGAGCCGTCGCCGGCACGGATTTCATCGTTACCCTCACCATCATAGGCGAGAAGACGGTTGACGTACTGGTCTAAAGACTCTCCTTCTCGGATGTCGTCATCGGCGCCGCGATCATAAATAAAGTCAGCGCCAGAACCCCCGGTGATGATGTCATCACCCAAGCCGCCATGGATTTCGTCGTGGCCAGACCCTGTTCTTAGTATGTCATCACCGTCCAGACCTTTGATCGTCATGGGCATATGCTCAGGCGTTTCGGCGTTTACATCTCCGTGTACGATGACCTCATCATTTCCGTTTGTCAGCGTGAACTGCTCGACGTCAAAAATCAAAGCGGACTTAGATGGGTTACTGGCTTCTCCTAAATAAGCTTTCCAGCCATTTAGATCGAAGTCTTGTGTGGACTGGGTAGGCTGATATTCCAGTGTAACTCCCGCGTCTCCACTGGATATATCGACACCACTAAAACTGGCATGGTCCCCGTTCGGGAATTCACCATCCCAATTGCCCCACACATAACTGTGACCAGCTAAAGTGAGGTTAAACGTATCGGAGCCTTCACCTCCGAAAAAGACAAAGTTATGCTCTCCGCCTGGAGCCTGATCTACAAGTTGGGTCTCTTCGAAAACAGTATCTTGCCCATCGTTGGCTTCCGCCATAACGCCGGAAACGATAACCCCATCGTCAATGTTCTCAGATGAGAAGTATTGCAGAGCTGCAAGGTCGTTCCCATCAAACGCCAAATACCCAAACAACTCTTTTACTTGGGTTGAGCCATAAACACTTCTGTTTTCCTTTTCGCTCTGTGGTGGGGTAAAAAGATCAAATCGAGTGGCGACTACACCTGTAGCAGCGACGTCGCCCCAAAAATGCTCGTCGGCGGAGAACTCTACTCCTCCCTCGTAATAGGTAGAGGAGCCCCTGGCAAATTCGCGTATGCCCTGCAAACCAATATTGTAGAAGAGTGCATCTACGGTTGTTCCCACTTCATGCGCAACATCGTAAATCTCATTTGAAGTGTCATAGACGTCTGATGTGCTCTGAAGCAGAAAATTCCAATCGGCGCCATTGTTTGAAACAAAACCGCCGGAGTCGGCGACTGTTGTCATAACTAGGATGAATTCATCAAAAAGATCAGGTTCTACTGAAAGAATAGAAAACAGGACATCATAACTGTAATCTGACTTTAAACCATCATCATTTATGTCAACGGCACCAAGAAGGCCTGTAATATCTCCATTTTCTAAGAGATTCAGAAGATTAGGGACTTTCTCCTCCAACATTAGGAGCTTGTCTCTTCGCTCATCACTTGCAACTAAAACATGTAAATGTTGAGAGTGCAGGAAAACATCTGTGGCCCCACCCGCATTAGTGAATTCAATACCTGAGGGTCTACCTGAAGGTGGGATTGTCAAATACCAAGGATTCGAGGTTACACTATCCTCTATGTAGTGATAGCTAATGAGATTTGAGTATATCAAAAAGTCTTCAGCTAGATCCGCTTGTTGTTGATAGAACTGGCGCTCTAGAACATCGGCATCCACTTCATTATTAAAATCTGGAACATTGGAAAGATCAAAGCCCATAGCAGATAAGGCCAAAAGGTACTCGCTGCCGAACGGCGCGGGATCAATCAACGTAGCGGATAGCGAAATACCCTGCGTAAGATAAAAATATGTTGATACGAATGCGGATAGCACCCCACCCAACGAGTGCCCTGTTAGCGTGATCTGAACACCAGGGTTTTCATCAATAATGGATTGTACGAGTTCAATTGCATCTAATGCTTGATCCGCAATCGAGACAGACAGGTCTTCATCGCCTACAGGAATCTGCGCGATGAATTTTGGGGCCGTGGACCAGTCGGAAAGCGTGCTCTTATCCTTTAGCCCGTCAGGGTTTCTAAAATCACTTGACGAATTCCCACGTGATGTCTCTGTCCCGCGGAATGCAACAACGATTTCGTTTCCACTTTCCCAAACATCAGCCTGCATGCCGCTGTTGCGGGTTCCCGAAAATGTTGCTCCGTTTGAGTCATCATCTAGGTTGCGATACTTGTTCCACCCCAAGTCATTAAGAACTTCTACATATGGCCCAACGTTGTCATCGTTTAGTGATCTGCGCTCATCGTACGCCGAAGCAGACATCATGGCATAAATTTCTTTAGTCAACATTGGTAATCTCCAATTACTTTAAAATTGACTAGCTTCTGACCCACAAATCTCGTGTTTCCAGGTCAAAAATCAGCCAACCCTTGAGGACTTCGTAAGGTCCGTTAATGAAGGGTTTTCCTAAGAATTCGAACGAACGGTCAGTATCGCGATACCAATCACCATACCCTCGGTAGTGATAGACAAGGCCGGGGGTATCGGTACGAAGGATCATTGCTCCGTCCCGGTACTCCAATGGAATCCGGTCATCATAAAACGGAATTCGCTCCCTCTGGACTTGCGCGCGCTCCCAGGAACGTTGGCTCAGATACATCCCCCACCGCGGCTCATCTCGCTGAGGGATGCCGTGGTAACCGATAGCATTTGCCCTGCCTGTTCTACCCGTTGTGAGATCATTGATCGAAAAGCTAATCGCTTCGTTGTTCTTGCCGTTGATCTCCTCTCCGAGGAACATCAGCCCTTGTCCATGCGGTAGTGCATCCAGTTTTTCCCTTAGACCGTCCGGGTCAGCGGGACGCTTTGGGTTTCGCAAATAGTTCGGTGGCTTCGCCCATTCTTCTCTTGGTATTCGAATATATGAGGGAAGAGGATTAATGCTTAGAGCACGATCTGTTGGATGTTTTTCTGCACCCAACCACAAATCGCGATCAATAGCCTGTTCTTCCGCTTCTCTGGCCAAAGCATCCGTTTGTTCCGGAACTGACACCCTGAATCCTTCAACGATTTTCAATCGCCCCCTGGGATTTTTAAGTGCAGTCTCACTCCAGTAGCGTTCGCCAGAGGTTGCTTTTTTCGGGTCGCGATCATCAAACCACCCGATGATAGGAGTCCATGCTTCTGGCACGATGAGACCCTTGTCGATCCCTGCCCAAACTTCTGAATAAGCGCTACACAGATTTGTCTGGATGTCGATTTTGATTACGCCGCCATCACTCGTTCCGTATGCCAGCTCCTGCCGGGATATGTTGAACGGTAGCTGGACAGCTCTTGATGCTGGACCCGTATAATCAGATCGGCAGTCAACTAGATCGTCTACCTCTATGCGCTCACCGTCAAACTCGAGCACGGCAGTTATGTGCATCACGTGTTCGTATGGTGAGCGATCGAGCCTTCTGGCGTTCACCTGTCCTTCAGCTAATACACTTCGCTCGGCAAGCCAGACACTGCATACCAGAACGCAAATAGTAGCCGCAGAAATTATCCTATTTATATACATTCCGTGAACCTCATGAGCATGACGCAACTCAGCGTCACGACCTTGTTTCAATCTAAAGAGGAGTGTCAATGCTGGATTTCATGCCTTTTCGAAAGGCTGCCGTCGGCAAGAGTACTGATCGAATTTTAGCTACTGACAATCAACACTCCTTTTTATCAGTGATAAAACTGGTCACGACGTGCATTGGTGTTTGAGCTGCCTAGCACGATCCTGGCTTTCTCTTGTGCTGAATGCTCCATCGTGACGACACGGCGCGCATTCACACTAGCCTTCTCGCCGTGGTTTCGAGTTGGTGCCGATGGCAGCAAACCAGTTTTTGGCTGTGATATTTGACTACGTCAAAGCTGAGCGGACTCAAAACCGATTCGAACCGTGCTCAACAATTGATGGGTTGTCTTTCGGTCAATCACTTAGATACGGATATAAAACGTCTAGCGGCGATGTACGGAACTCAGCGGGCTTTATTGGTGACAACGGTACAAATTCCAAACCTGAGCCTGCATCCAAATGGGCGAGTCTAATCTCCTTGCAGCGTGGGTCTATTCGGTAGTTTTCCAATGCCACCCAATTTGCAACATCCGATGCCCGAGCCCTGAGTTCTAGAGTGAAGGTTTGCAATTCACCAGAAAGGCCGCGTGAATTTATTTCAGCCTGGCCCAACAGGTGGAGCGCCTCATAGACTTTTTCGCGCGTTGCGTAGTCTTCGATAGAGGAAGCTAGAGCTATTGCGGTTTCGTAGTCGGGATCGCTATGACAACCTTCAACAAGCAAGCGGGACAAGCGAATTCGGGCATCGTCAATCGTTCTCGCAGCAAGGCTGTACCAATGTTCCGCTGACTTCAAGTCGCGCTTAACGCCATCAGCACCATGCTCAAAAATCAAGCCGATCAAAAACTGACGTTCGGCATTTTCATCTACCTTAGTTTTGTGGACCAATCGATCAAACCACCCGTACGCCGGTTCAACATCGAACTCATTCGGTTCTAGATGGCGCACCGCCTCGGAAGCCCCATTGCTTGCGGCCTCTCTCAACCAATGGATATTGTCATTGGCGGAAACCCGAAAGGCTTCGCTGGGGTCATCGTTGCCGGACTCCCAAGAGAAGGCATCCTTTCCAAGCTGTAGCATTGCTTCCACTGAACCACCTTGCGCAGCACGCACCAGTAGCTCGAAGTATTGTTTTCTTGTTAGAGCGGGATTGTTTGGCGGTGCTAGATCGGAAGACTGGAGCTCGGCAAAGTACCAAACTGCTTGCGCATTTCCTGCGTCAACATATCGTTCAAGAATCTTTTCCAGTTCATCGAAACTCTTACCCCATGTTTTTAGCCGATCAAAATCAGAAAAAAGAAGCAATACACAGTTCGAATTCAAGTCGTCGGTGCCAGCCTTAAGGAAACGGTTGTACGACCGCAGTTCTGAATCAGGGTTCAATCTCAGTTGACGTCGAACATAGTTGCAAGCTGCCCAATCGCTTCCACCCCGTTCAAACGCTTTCTTGTACCAAGCCGATGCCTCAAAGTCGTCCTGTTCGACGATTTGCCCGTTAGCAAAAGCAACTCCCACCATGTTGGTCACCCAACCATCACCACGCTCGCCTGCGTTGCGCAGCATCTCAATGCCGTCTGCGCGATTGGTTGGTTCGACTTCTTCATCCAGCAGAATTGTCGCCAGCTTCCACTGTGCATAAGGATCACCGCGACTTACTGAACGTTCTAGTAAATCAATCGCATCTTGACGTGGTCTTTCTGGTAAACGCCCATCTAGTATCATTCCAGAAAGTCGATAGGCTGCCCGACCATCCCCGAGATCGGAAGCGCGTTGGTATAAGTTCTCGGCAATCTTTGCCCGCGCTATAAGGTCTGGATCGTGTTCGGCCCTGTAACCAAGCAAGCGGAGTGTCACTGATCCACCGTGCGTCCCAGCATACTCGAGTAAACCGGGAATTCTCTCCCTTTCGCTATCTGGTCCAACATCCTCAATGAACTCTGCCAGTTGAAATGCCGCGAAAGGCCTCCCTCTTGCGGCTGCGTCTTCAAAGAGGGCGCGTGCTCGTTCTAAGTCGCGTGGAATGTGCTTCCCAGACCAAAGCTGCCTGGCAAAGTAGGTCATGGCCGAAGTGTTTTTGCTGCGGGATTCAACGTCAAGCAACTCAATCGCTTTGTTTATCTCACCATTTTGAATGTACAACCACGCTAGTGCGCTTGCCGCAGCTTCCACTCCTTTTTCGAGAGCTTCGGCAAACGCTCGCTTCGCGCCATCCGTATCCTGATCTATATGTCCCGGAACCCCATCACGAAGCAATTTACCTATGTTATATGTCGCAAATGGTTCTCCAAGTGCTTCCGCTTTTCTATACAATTCCAACGCCAACAGTGGATTGTAAGGTTTGATTATACCGTATTGGTAAAACTGTCCCAAAGAGTTGACTGATTGTGCCACATCTCTCCCTGAGAGCTCTTCATAAATTGCGAGAGCTTCTTGCGGATCGTAGGTCGCGCCTAATCCATTGTCCAAGGAATAGGCATAGCTGTGAGAGGCCCGATCATAGCCAGCATCGTGGCCCTTCTTGAATAATGAGACAGCGGTATCAACGTCCTTTTCCGTGTTGATGCCAAGCAACTTCGCCATGCCTAGCTGGTGGGTTGCTCGTGAGGATCCTCTACGGTCCTCGTGCATGAGAATGAGAAACCCCAAGGACGTTAGCAGGTCTCCAAAGAAGCCCTTTTGCTCGCGGTCAAATTGAGTGTGATGAGTTACATTCTGTGCTTGCACTGTGCCTGATAGGTGTTCCGCCAATACAACCCGAGCATCGGAAAATACTGGCAAGGCGCAAAAAAGCACGGCTGCAATGGCTGTCACGCAGCAAGCGATAAACGAGGCTATTTTGCGCCTTGGTTTCGCAGTTCCGCCTACTGAAACTGCGCCTCGAACACTATTATCAGTGTCGGGTTCCGGTGCGCGCGGCGTCTGCCTATCTTTAGTGTGTTCTTGCCCTTGGTGGTCAGCAAGGCCTGTTGGTGTTTTCGTTTCATCATTGGGTAATTGACCAACCGATCTGGTCTGGCTCTTGATGCCATCGCGGATCGCAGGTCGAGAAGAATTTTGGTCCGCATCGGATTTATCGATATCCTTGTTGCCTTTGCTCGGAATCGGCATCCCAGTTTCAGTGGTAAGCCCAAGAAGCAAGAGAAATTCTCTTGCCATGTCCGGCACAATTTCTTCTGCCGCGCAACCAACATCCTGGTATTTTTCAAGGTATCGAAAAGACTCTTTGAATTCCTCAATGATCTGGTTTTTTTCAACCAGCGGCTCAACATGACCAAAAATAAACTCTGCAACGGTATCAAGATTTGTGGGCGTCACACGATGCTTACCTGTAAGCCATCGATTGAACAACGACTTCGAAACGCCGAACTCCATGGCCAAAGCGAGCTGGTCTGACCTACCAGTCTTATTGAACACATGATAGAATAGAAACTTGCCGTGAAGTGACCAGTTTTCACTGAATTTTTCCAACAGATATTCCATACGGCAAACAAACAAATTGGAGATATCGGAACGGTCTCAACTTGGCGAACGTATGTCAACTTTCTCCGAAGTCGAGCCTTGGCTTTGTCTCCGGCTCCGCAACAGGTTCGTGACCTGCTAAGAGGTCTTGTTTGCTGCGTTGATAGCCGTGTTCAAAGTCTTCCTTGAAACCCGCCAAATCACCGACCGCAAAGTTGCGGTATGCCTCAGAAATCACCCGAATCTTTTCCATGACCAACATGTCGTCGGGATCTTCCGTCATATCATGTTCAAATAATGCAAGGTGCGTCCCAAGCACTTCTCCGATGCTGTCTCTTCGTTCAAATTGTGTCATATACCTCCATCTCATTCGTGCATCGTTATTCTCTCATAAATCACTGAAAACAGTCAAATTTCACCCGCTGAAACTGCGTGAAACGCCTTTTGAAATTTCATGAAATTTCAGAGGTGGGACGGGAAGACCATCACTGGGCAATGCTGACTTCATCACCAACGATGGAGGCCAAAATGAATCAACCCAAACGCCGCATCCTGCTGGATACCACAGCCCAGGTCTCGAAGCCTGCCTGCCACGCTCGTCTGCAGATCGCGGTTCGCAACTCAGGCATCAGCGACCGGGAGTGGCCAACTGAGATACAGAACTTTCTTCTACGTCTTTATCTCGACGGCACGGAAATCTGGACCCAGCCAGAGCATGTACCAACGCCGCTGATCGACGACATCTGGAAGTCGGAGCGCTATGTCAGGGAATTCCTGGCCGGTGAATCCTGCGAGCACCCAGAGCGTGACAAGTGGCTTTTGCTCTACTTCAAGGTCATGAAACCGCGCATCTATCGCCACCTGATCCGGTGATGTCTCTGCGCCGCCGCCTGAACTGGCGGCGGCGCAGCTATCCCACATCGCGGATCAAAGCGCGCTAGGCTGACCATCAGGCGCTGAGTGTCAACACACCCGAACCGCCTGACGCGCGCCTTACCCAATCATTCTTTTTCCCACCACGCGGCATTGCCGCGCCCAACAGCATGGGAGACCAAACTATGCAGTCCGACATCTCGAAACTTTGGAAGAGCCCCTGGCTCTACCAGATCGCATTGTGGTTCGACTCGATTGCCTTGCCCGGTCTGACCGGATTGGCGATCATCTCATCCGGCACAGCCGTCATTGGCTTCGCCAGCCAGTTCGATGCGCCGGACCTCGGCATATATCTGCGCTGCGGTGCAATTGGTCTGGCCTTGTTCATCATATCCAGGACGTTCTGGGCGGGTGCCTGGGTCTTACCTTCCCTAGAGACAAAACAACCTTTGCTGATCTATGCCGTCGTCGCAGTCGTCGGCTTTACCATGTTCGCCATCGTCTCCGTTCTGGGCAGCCTCAGCGCCACCGGCGGCGACATCAGCCGGGGCCTGACGCAGAAACAAGACATCGATCAGCTGGAAAACACCGGGCAGACCTTCGTTTTCTACGTCAGTGAGATGGGTGTTGTTCAGGCGAGCATTGAGGACCGGTCCAAACAGGCTTTCGATTTTGAGCGGGCGGAGATCACCGGACAAGGGCCAACAGGCGTTCCCGGCGTTGGATCAGTGTCGAACTCATTCGGTGCATCAGGGCGCGCTTACAGTCAGGCCGCTGACTTGCTCGGCACCACGTTGGTCAAGGCACAAGGCCATGTCGATACGCTGAACAGCATTATTGCGGAGCTGCGCGCGGCACAGATTGACGCGGCACTTTCGCCTTCGCAGCGAGACGTGCGTCTTAAAACTCTGTCCGGTCAGGCAATCTCGGAGATGCAGGCCTTGCTCAGCCTTGATCCAGCGCGGTCGATTCAGGCTGCGGCAGCCAAAATTGCCGGAGGTGTACCAACCCAAAGCCGGGCAAATGCGCAGTCGCGGGCGCGGATTGATGAGATCAGCACGTCGATGCGCGATTTTGCGGTCGGTCTGAGCGTAGAAGCGGATCGAATTGCCGCACTGGCCCCCGATCTTCCTCAGCAGGTATCTCTAAGCCCGGCGGAACGTCTGATCCAGACCATGTGGCGGATGCCGGGGCTGACCATGGCTGCCATGCTACTCGACGCATGTGGCTGGATCGCAATTGGCTTCAGGATTGCCGTCTACCGCGCCCTGAAGATCAAGATCGCTGAAGAAAACGACCGGCAGGTTCCGAGTCTTGTCACTTTGGAAGACTTCTGGCGCGTCGAAGAATTCGTGGCACGAGCGGAAGAAGCGAAGAGACGTATTGAGGCCGCCAAGGGCGCACCAAAGCGTGGCCGACCACGCGCCGCCAACTCCACCAGCAAGCCGAAACCCCGCGTGGCATTAGCCGTCAAAAAATCGCGCAATCCCAAAGCGTCTGGAGGTGCTGGCAATGCATAAGCTGATCTCCTTCCTCAACATCTGGCCAGTCCCCGTGGCGGCTCTTTTGAGTGGGGCCATGATCTTCGGCACGGCTGCCGATCAGATCGCCTATCCTGACTGGCTGAGGGACTGGCGGTCTCCCAGCCCCGAACTGCCGGAGCAACCGCCAAAGGCTCCTGAGGTGAAGCTGGCGGTCCCCTATGCGCCCGCACCCAGTCGGGATGATCGGACACCGGTTGCGTTTCTTCCGCATGTCTTTGGTCTCGACGATGGTGGGTTGCCCAAAAAGCTCACCGGGATCGGGCCGGTTTTCTGGGATCATGCCGGACACGGTACGGGTGCGTTGATTGCGCCCGATATAGTCCTGACGACTGCCCATCTCTTTACCGAGCGCGGTAAATGGGATGGACCCTACGGGCCGACAGACAAGCCCCCGGCACCGTCAGATGGGCGCATCTATCTGGAAGCCTGCGGACAGGCCTATGACCTGAAAGCTATCCATCTTGGCAGTTTGGCCCCTCGTGCAAGGTTGGGCGTAGACTACGCCATTGCTGAGCTCGCGACACCGGCCTGCGAAGCGGCGACCGTTCTTCCGGTCGCGTTTACGCCGGACGACCTTACCGACGTCGAAGACCAGATTCTTCTGAATATGGGGGCCTATCGCTTCGCCGATCTGGATCGCTACGCGCGTCATCCGCTCTTTGCGGATCGTGATGTGGGCACCAACAAGTTCGAGCGCTTTGCGGTGTTTGGTGTGCGCTGCCGGGCCACGGGCCGGGAGGACACCGGGGACGTTCCCGACGGCTCAACGGCGGTGATCATCACCGAGGGCTGCGATGGTGTACCTGGCGGGTCCGGTGGTCCGCTTCTGGTCTCGCGAGACGGTGGGGCGACCTACAGCATCACTGGTGTCGCCAACAGCTACCGCCCGGATACCGAATACAACAACTACACCCGGATCGAAGGCGCATTTGCGAAACACCTCGCGCAGTTTGTTGATCTCATTGAACTGCCTGCAGCTTCGGCGGTCGCTGCAACCCGCCCATCCCACATCACGACCGACGATCCGCTAGGGCCTTGGGATGAGATGAGACACCAAACCAAGGAGGATCAACAATGAACTGGCTTATGGGATTGGGCGGCGGTGGTGGCGGAAAAGCCCCAAACCCGCTGATTGCAGGCAGCGGTAAATGGCTGGCCACCTGTGTCGGGATCTATGCCGCGATCTTCTGGACAACGGACGCTTGGGTGGCGTGGGAGAATACCATCCTGCGCGCCATTCACGCGAGATACGACGGCGGAACCGCCGCCTTCGTTTACTGGCTACTGAAACTCGGAGCCTATCCGCTGGTGTTTTTTGCCGTGCGCATGGGGCTCGGCATCGCCTTCGTGACCCTTGTCATGTGGATCATCAACCGCTTTTTCGGAGGGCAACGCTGATGCGCGGGAATAACTCTGCCAACCGTTTCGGCTCAAGTGACTGGGCAAAGACCGAGGATCTGGAGGGCGCAGGCCTCTTCAATCAGACGCCGATGTCGATCTTTCTTGGCTTCTTTGACGGGCGTCCGGTCTATTTCCACGGTCCCGCAGGACTGACGATCACAGCAGGGGCGCGTGCCGGAAAGTTCCGGGATGTGCTGTGCCGCAACCTGCTGTCCGGCACATGCCTGCAATCGCTGATCATGCTCGATCTCAAAGGCGAAGGTGCTTACGTCAGTCAGGATCAGACGAAGGATGGAAAGTTCCTTGCTTATTGGAACCCGGCCAACCTCCACGATCTGCCGCAGGACAAGATCAATTTCCTCGGCCATATGCGCATGGACAGCCCGACGCTTGTCTCGGATGTCAAAGTCTTCTGCGAGAACATGATCGCCAGAGGCCGTTCGAATGATTCTGAATACTTCATCGGGCGCGGTCGGGAATATCTGGAAGCCATGTGTCTGGCGGTGATCGAACTGACCGGCGAACTGACTTTCCCGGCACTCTATGAGGCGATCAATCTGATCCCGACCAGGGGTGATCAATGGCTTGATCTCGCTTTCCACATGTCTCGGTCGCGCTTCCCGCTGGTCCGCAGCGTCGAGGCCGAAATCGCCAATTCCAGGGACGATTCCACAAACAGCTTTCGCGGCATCCTTGGTGAAGTGTTGCGCTCGGTTGCCTGCCTGTCTGATCCGATCCTCATGGACTCCGTCTCGCCGCCATTTACCATGAAGATGGAGGATTTGATCTCAGGAGAGCAGGCATGGCAGCTCTATCTGATGCCGCCTGCAGAGTTTGTTGGGGCCTGGGCGCCCGTGATCAAATCGGCCTTTGTCTCGGCGATGCTTCTGAAATCCCGTGCACCGTCTGCCCGGCGCATCACGTTCTTTCTCGATGAATGCGGGCAGCTGGGCGGTGAGACCGGCTTTCCGCTTGTTCCGCGCCTCTATACCTACGGCGCGGGCATAGGCTGCCAACCGGTCTCGGTATTCCAATCCAACGGCCAGATGAAAGGTCTCGGCCCCGGTGCCAAAGAGCTCATTCTTTCCAGCAGCGCCGCAACCTTGATGTTTGCCTTGCGGGGTGACTGGGAAAGCTGTCTCGATTGCTCGCGTCGGCTTGGTACCCAGACGCTGGCCTATGATGACACATTGGCGCAGCAGCGTGCGGTGCATGCGCGCAACCAGGCGCTCCACTCTCTGATTGGAGGTGGCGACCCTATGCAGGCCGCGTTTTCCGTTTCTCAGCACAACTTCGAACAGACCCACCAGACCAAGCAGCGGCGCGATCTTCAGACACCCGATGAGATCATGAATATGCGCAATGATCGCGCCTACCTGTTCCACGAAGATGTGTCGTATCCGATTGAGATTGAGCGCCGCCCGTATTGGCTTTCGCGCGAGCTAGCCGGTTTATACCATCCGAATCCATATTTTCCGCCGCTCGATTGTGTGACCGTACAAACCCGCTGGGGCCAGCGCACCCGCCGTGTCATCAAGGAACCGGTTCCGGAGCGATTTGCCCATCTGCCGCAATACCGTCACGGAATGTGGTCTCGGGTGGAGATGTGATCCATGAACAAGCGACAGCCCATCACATATGCGGATAGCGTCCCTGATCTACCCGTCAGCGATTTTTCCACGCGCCTGCAGGAGGTGCGGATCGCGCGCGAGTTCGCTCAGAAAAGTGAGGCAAACGACAATCTGGACCACGCCTTCACGCAGCTGGTCACCCACATGGTCGAAAAGACGATGGTAGAAAAAGCTCGGCCCCATCCCGCGCCGCGCCCTTCACCAGATATGGCCGCCGAAGTTGACGCCGCCGACTTCGATGCGCGCTGGGAGGCCGAACGTCAGCGGCACACACAGTCGTATTCCCCTCAATCTCAAACAGGAGACACCGCCATGTCAGACGACACCCAAGCACGCCGCCCGGAAGAAACCCTGCGCGAAGGCCCTCTGAAAGCCGCCATCTGGCGCAACGATGGAGAGAACGGCGCGTATCATTCCGTCACTGTCTCGCGCACCTACAAGGATCGGGATGGCAAATTGCAGGACACACAGAGCTTCCGCCCGAAGGACATGCTGGGGCTCTCAGAGCTCGCGCGCCGCGCGCATCACGACGCCCATGAACTGGATCGCGCGGCCTTCAAAGAACATCGTCAGAACCAGCAGGATCAGGCGCAATCGCGCGGAAAGGGGCATTCACGGTAGTCACTCTCTGAGCGCGCGAGAACTCAACCTGATGGAAAGATAGGAAAATATTCCTTGCTCTAAAGCAAATTCAGGCATAAGTTGTTCCGCTTTTGTTCTCAACATGGAGGAGCAACGCACAACGAAAGGACGCCTATGAAAGACACCACCGAACCGCCCACAAACAAACGTCCCAGCATTCGCCTGAACCTCGACGACTGGCTGCCGTATCTTGAAGACAGCGATGCCACGGAGGCAGAGAAAATCGAGTTGATCGAAACCCTGTGGAACATCGCCATGGCTTTTGTCGATCTGGGTTGGAACCTCGATTCTGGCGAAGAAACCAGTGGACAAAGTCTCGATCTCACCGCTGTCCTCCGCGCTGCTGTGTTAAACTCAAATGACAACACAGACCCGGAAAAGGAGGAACTATGACCCCAGAAATTGAGCGAGATCCAATCACAACAATCACCGAGGCAGATATACCCGAAGACCGCCTGATAAATCGCATTTTGAGTACTGTGGCAGCATGGGCGGCGGAGAAACAGGAGGACGCATGAGCAAACCTCAAGCACTGATTTATTGTCGCGTCTCTTCCAAAGGGCAGGAAACGGAAGGCCATGGCCTCGAGTCTCAGGAGACCCGCTGTCGCCAATATGCAGAAGCGAAGGGATACGAGGTTGCCGCAGTCTTCCCTGATACGATGACGGGCGGTGGCGACTTTATGAAGCGCCCCGGTCTCGTGGCGCTGTTGTCCTTCATGGATGCGCAGCCGGATGAAAACTTCATCGTAATTTTCGACGATTTAAAGCGTTTTGCCCGCGACAGAGATTTCCATTTCCGCCTGCGCGAGGCATTCCGTGCCCGCAATGCCACTCTGGAATGCCTGAACTATCGCTTCGACGATTCCCCTGAGGGTGAGTTCATGGAGACTATCTTCGCCGCCCAAGGTCAGCTTGAACGCAAACAGAACGCAAGGCAGGTCGCCCAGAAGATGCGTGCCCGCATGGAGGCAGGCTTCTGGATCCATAATCCTCCCATTGGCTATCGCTATGAAACCCAGAAAGGGCGTGGGAAAGTCCTTGTGCCGAATCCGCCCTTTGACGATCTCATTCGGGAAGCGTTCGAGGGCTTTGCATCAGGACGCTTCCAGACTCAGGCCGAAGTGAAGCGCTTCTTCCAAAGCATACCCGACTTCCCACGTAACAAACACGGCGAGGTCAAGCCGCAGCGCGTGACCGACATACTGACCCAGCCGGTCTATACCGGACACATCTGTTCTGAAAACTACGGAATCAATTGGCTCAAAGCCCAGCATGAACCGCTGATCTCGCTGGAAACCTTTGACAAGGTGCAGGAGCGCCGCGCTGGCAAGGCCAAAGCGCCGAAGCGTAAGAACATCGGCGACGCCTTTGCTCTGCGGGGAATCGCAGTCTGCGCTTGCTGTGAGGTGCCGCTGCGGTCATCCATCACAAAGGGCAATGGTGGGCATTATGCATATTACCTCTGCCAGACTAAAAAATGTGAAAATTACGGTAAATCTATCAAGCGCGATCAGCTTGAGGGCGATGTCGGCGACATCATCAAAACGCTGCAGCCTGATCCAACATCCGTTCGGCTGCTGACAGATATGTTCCGCCGCATCTGGGACGCGCGACGTAACCAAGCAGCAGGCATCCTTCGCGCAGGCAAACGCCAGATCGCCAGCGTGGATAAGGAGATTGAGAAGCTTCTTGACCTGATCATGGCCACCAACAACACGACCGTGATCAAGAAATACGAGGAAAAAATCGAACAGCACGAACACGATAAGGCGCGCTTGGCCGAAAAACTGGCGAAACAAGCCGAACCGAAAGGTACCTTTGAGGAAAAACTAGAACCTGCCATCACCTTCCTCACAAACCCTTGGAAACTTTGGGAAACACCGGGAAACATGCAGATCCATATGCGCAGATTGATCCTGAAACTGGCCTTCAAAACCCGCATCAAATACTACCGGAATCAGGGAGCTAGAACCCCGGAAATAGCGTTACCATTCAAAGCGTTAGGGGGGATTACAGATCCGAAAGTCTGTTTTGGTGCGGGTGGAGGGACTTGAACCCCCACGCCTTGCGGCGCCAGAACCTAAATCTGGTGCGTCTACCAATTTCGCCACACCCGCAACTCGCTACCCTGAGGCATCGAATGATGCGCTGCATAGCAAAGCTTGCTGGAGAGCGCGAGAGTTAAATTTGCACCCGGACGACTTTAATTGGATGTCCGGGAACTCCCCGAAATGATCCTTGGATGGGGTAGATTCGTGACGATCTCAGACTACGCAGAGGGTAGGGTGACGCAGCATTCGAGTGTTGCCGACTTTGTCGAACTGGTCGCGGATACGTTGAGCAGAACGTACTCCGTTGTATCCGCATGGGATCAAGCCGCATACGGCTCTGGCATCTGCATATCCGCGCCGCTCCGGCAGTTGCCTTAAGGTGTTGGAAAACAAACCGTTACGGGTGGAGAAGGAGCGACCGCCTCGACCATCGTCAACGGCGCCGGGCTGGCGGCTTGGTCTGTCGTCTTACAGTTCGGGATTTCGCTTGCCTGTGGGTGCTGAAATAGCCCACTCTCGCAAGGGTTGAGGCATTCTTATGGGGTTGCGACCATATTTACGCCACAATTCAAACGCCAAAAAATCTTATTCACGTCAAACTAAGACCGCCTTGAGGGTAATTCTTTCTGTCAACGAGTTAATGAGTCTTTTCTGCCCTCTGGCGCCATATGAGTTTTCGCTCAACACCAACAAAGGGATCTCATCGTGACCGAACAGATCAACGCCGCTGCCGCCGAGCAAGACGCTGCCTCATTTGCGCGCGAGAGCTTCATTGGCGAGCTGAAGACGCTGAACAAGCAGTTTCCGGGTACCGGCTTCGGTATCGCGCTCAAAACACATGATGGAGAAGAGTATTTGCTGGCCAACACTAGAATGCCCTTGCCATCCGTGAAATCCGAAGGCTTCCCGACCGGTCGTCGCGTCGCTTGCCTCGAGAATGGTGACCACTTCAGCTCAATCGAGGTGCTGGCCGATTCGCTTGCATATGAAATGATGTCGCCGAGAACCGAGGCCGAAATTCTTGGCAATGCTCTGGACCTTATCGCGCGTATCGACACGCTTAGCGGCGTACCGGTTGGGGCGTTGCCCGCCGCCGCCGAGGCGCACATTCCTGCAACTGGCACCGGAGGCTGACCTATGGCGCGTAACGATCATCTTCTGTCTGTGGGAAACGAAGCGCTTGCGCCGATGACATCGGCGATAACTTCGCTGACGACGCAGATTGATCAGTTGACAGAGGTGGCCGATGCGCGCTCCTCGGCCCGTCTTGCAACGCTCAAGACGCGCATGGAAAATTTTTCGGCCAGCGTGACCATGGTTGGTCAGGTCAAGGCTGGTAAATCCTCAATCGTGAACATTCTGGCAGGCCGCCCCGGCCTTTTGCCGTCGGATGTGAACCCGTGGACCTCGGTCGTAACTACGCTCAACATCAACACGCGCACACCAGCAGACACCAAGTCGAAGTTCACATTCTTTGAACAAGAAGAGTGGGACAATCTGATGGTTGGCGGCGGTCGTTTGGGCGAGTTGGCCAATCGTGCGGGCGCGGATGATGAGATGGACGACATCCGCCGTCAGATCGCCGAAATGAAAGCGAAATCCGAAGAGCGGCTTGGCAAGCACTTTGATCTGGTTCTGGGGCAAAGCCATCAGTATGACTATTTCGATGAAGAGTTGATCCAGCGCTACGTTTGCCTTGGGGATGAAGACGACCCCGATATCGATCCCAAAACGGGACGTTTTGCTGATGTGACCAAATCAGCCGAGCTGTATATGGATATCCCCCAATATCCGATTTCGCTCAAACTGTGCGACACACCAGGCGTCAACGATACCTTCATGGTGCGCGAACAGATCACCCTACGCAGCCTGCGCGGGTCCGAGGTTTGTATCGTGGTGCTTGCCGCCAGCCAGGCGCTGACCACCATGGATATGGCGCTGATGCGGATTATTGCGCAGTTCGAAAACCGTCAGATCATCCTGTTCGTGAACCGGATCGACGAGCTGTCCGATCCTGTGAATCAGGTGCCTGAGATTCGGGACCGGATTCAGGACACGCTGAAACAAAACAACATCGACACCAACACCAGCATCGTCTTTGGCAGCGCCTTATGGGCCGAAGCCGCGCTGACGGGCAACCCTGATATTCTCACCGAAGAATCCCGTGAGGCGCTGAACACGTTTTACCTAGCCGCAGGTTTTGGCAATCAGGCCGCATCATTGGACAAGATTTGGGCGCTGTCCGGCTTGCCTGATTTGCTTTTGGCGATGAACGAGAGAATCGCTGATGGCGCAGGGACCCGGTTGCTGGACCGTGTTCGCCACCGCGCGCGCAACATCGCTAGCCAGATTCGCGCAACCGCCGTTGCCAAGAACCTGTCGGAAGGTGACGGGGTAGTCCGTGATCTGGACGGCGTTTCGCCTGAGGATGCTATCTCGACCGTCTCAGGCGAGTACGAAAAGAAAGTTGCGGAGCTGACAACCGCGTTGCGGGGCAAGGTTCTTGAGCGGTTGGCCTCGGCCGAAGCGAATTTTGTCAAGCGTGCCACCGATTCGCTGATTGCGCATCTTGAACAGAATGGTGAGCAGGGCACATGGCAGTATGACCCTGCAGGTCTGCGGACACTTCAGAAAGCGGCCTATTTCAGCTTTGCCCGGTCCATGCGTAAGGATGCTGGCGCGTTGTATAGCGCCGCCGCGGCTGACGTGGAGGCCTTGTATCACAAACTGTTGGGCAACCATCTGGGCGAGTTCAACATCGAAGCACCCATTGTGCCACGCGTCCCGCCGCCACTGGGCATCGGACGCACAATCGCACTGGATTTGCAAAGCACCTGGTGGCGACGCTGGTGGCAAAAGCGCAAAGGATTTGAGGCTTACGCCGCAGATTACACACGCCTGATCGCATCCGAGGCGAATTCAATCACCAAAGACATTGAGGAAAACCAGATCGCAGCCGTGCTGGAAAATGTACGTGCAACGCTGGCCGACTTCATGCGCGAGCAGAAAGAAACTCTGCTGAACATCTCGCAGTCGGCCGACAAAGATCCGGCGCGCAATGCCGAACTGATGGCTGGTATGCAGCCCAAAAAATCTCGTGACGAGATCCTGGGTGACATCCTCAAAGATCTTAGCAACGAAGCAGCATAAGAAGAGTTATGGTAAATAAATCTAAAACCCGCTTCGTCTCTCCCCGGGCATGGGAACGCATCGAGCAGTGCTCCCGCCGCAAACCTGTTTTTGCGCTTATGGGAGAATTTAGCGCCGGCAAGTCCACGCTGATTAACTTTCTTCTGCGCACCCACACGCTGCCGACGCAGGTCACGGCGACCCAGTTGCCGCCGGTTTGGTTCAGTTGGGGCAATCGGTCCGCCTATGTTCATCGCCATGACGGCAGCAAACAGGATATCGAGCTGGATCAACTGGATGAGATCGGTGTCAACGACGCTCAGTTCATTCGCATCTATCTGGAAGCGGATATTCTGGAGGCTGTCGATCTGATCGATACGCCCGGCATTTCTGATCCGAAGATTTCCACCGATGTCTGGCGCCGTGCGGTGGGCCAAGCCAACGGCGTGCTGTGGTGTACACATTCGACGCAGGCCTGGCGCGAAACCGAGCGCGCGACCTGGGTTTCGCTGCCCGAACGTCTACAGCACAACTCGTTGCTGTTGGTCACACGGGCAGATGCGCTGGGGGCGAAAGACCGCCAGAAGGTACTGCGCCGGGTCAACCGCGAGGCTGGCCATCTGTTCAACAGGTCCATTTTGTTTTCGGCCCGCGACGCGGTTACAGCGCGCGACAAGACCGGCGATGCCGAGCTCTGGGCGCGCAGCGGCGGCGGCAAGATGATCGATAGTTTCCTGGAGATTACGGAACAGATTATGGACAACCGCGCCGACATGCTGGCCCGGTACCAAATTGACAAAACCCTGTCGACCGGTGCCAAGGTACACCCGTTGCGTCCCTCCAGACCTGCGCCTGATGCTTTGACCACCCCATCCCCTGCCGAACCGGGTGCGGTGCCATTGCAATTGCTGAACCCGGTTGCCGACCAGGCGCCGGCCGAGGGTGAAACGGTCGAAAACGACGTTGTTGCGGCCTTCCCCGTTCGTCCTGCGCGGGTCGAGCGGCGCACAGAAGAAACCGAGCGCCCGCGTATAGATGCCGATGAAGCCATACGTTTGCGCGCCGAGATGACGCCCGAGCCCGAGTTGGAAGAGGAACCCGCAGATGCGGAAACGGGCGATGAACTACGGGCGTTTTTCCGGGACGCGCCCAGTGATCCGCTGGATATCCCGACCCTGTCGCAGGCACCTACCGATGTGAACGATCTGGACCTTGAAGAGGTCGATGACTTTGAAGATGAGCCCGAGGATGACTCTGACGCGGTGATCATCTTTGCTGATGATGATCAGCTTGACACGCAGGACGAGGATGAGGCCATAGCAGAGCCAGACGCTGCTGACGAAATGCTGGCGTCTTTGTCCAGCAAGTTGGACGAGCAATCGGCAGAAGATACAGCCGCGGTAGATGTGCCGCCGGTGCAGGAGACTTCAGAAATCGAGGTCTCGGTATCCTCGATCACGGCGCTGCTGTCCAAGCAGGCCGAAGACGTCGACGATTACGAACCCGAACCTGAATCGAATGCACTTGTGGCAGCACAAGTTGTGTCGATGCCCGACACCCCCTCAGAGGCTGCAGTCAAGACCCCCGCTGCGCATGCCGAAACCACGGGTACGGACACAGCACTTGAGGACTTGCTGAACGTTCCGGCAGGATCCCCGCTGAGCGCCGCCGCCATGTGGCGCGAGATTGCAGCGAGCGAAGATCTACCCGACGACTCTCAGGGTCTGCAAGCGGTCTTCAGGGCGTTCCTGGAAGAATACGACCAGATCGCGTTGGAACACAGCGCCAAGCAAGCCAGGAAAGAGGAAATGAGCACCCTCCCGAGCGCCAATGAAAGCAGTGGAGCGGAATGGCATGTCCTCTGATCGGCCACCTCCACGGCTTGCGGCTGACGGAATGTCGTATGCCGCGATCAAAAACGATGTTAGCCAATGGCGCAGCGATTCCGGATCGCTGCGCCTGAAGGCTTTCTAGGGATAACAGGTTGTTAAATGACAATTGAAGCGGCAATGACCTCTGCGATGGAAACCATACCCGACTGTATTGCAGCCGGGTATATCGACATGGAAACCGGTATGTTGCTGGGATCCAGCGTCGCAGAGAGCCAAGACAGCGATGTTCTGGATACGCTGGCGCTGGCGGTGGCCAATTTGTTTCAGGGACAGGGTGTCAGAGCCTTTGAAAAACTGCTGGCAGCGGCGGGTGACGCTGCGGGCTTCGGGGAAATCGCTGTGTTTTCGGATGATCGGTTGCACATCTTTCTGCGAACCAAGGAGTATCCCGAACACGTGGTCTGCTATATCTGCCGCGACAGCGCGAATATCGGTTTGGCACTTACGAAATCACATCTCAGCCTGGGGCCGGTGGCGGCCGCAGTTTAGACGGGACCAGAGGGGGTCACGGCACTATGGACACAGGTATACTTGAGATGCTCGAAGACATCGGGCGATCTGCGACACCCCGGTTGTCGCCTAGCATTCCGTTGTCGGGCGAAACCGCAGAGGCGCGCCGCGCCGAGATTCTGCGCACAATTCGCGGCACCATCCTGCCGCGCAGATTGGAATACACGTCACCAGACGGCCACAGCCTTGCGATTGAGGTGAACAGTTCGCGTGTGACCGACGTATTTGGCTCTAGCACCGGGGAGGTGCCGGATTTTGAAACCGAAGCACGTGAAGTTCTGACCAAAAAGCTGGCTCAGCTGGTGTCTGACATGGCGTCGGCTCCCGGCCCGCTTCAGATGACTTCGCTGCGCCCCGACAGCGCGCTTGAGGCTGATGATGTTGGTATCACGTTCTCAGAAATCGATGCCGCCTGCGCCGACATCGCGCTGGTCGGTGAGTCGCAGGTGTCAGTTGTGCCCGAACGCGCTTCGGAACCGGAAGAAGCTGTGGCAGAGACCCGGCCAACCTCGTCGGACAAGGTGGCGGCGCAAGGCTTTTTTGACGCAGCGGAACGCTTTGCCACTGGGCGTATCCTGATGCAGAGCGCGGAGAAAACTGTTCAATGTGATGGCGTCTGTGCAGCCAGAGAAGCCATCCACCCGGATCAGGACCTGTTGAAGAATTTCGCGCAAGACTTGGCGGGATGGGATGCCGACAGCGCAACAACACTTTCGCACCCTCAATTGATCGTCATGCGGCCTTCAGGTGGTCAGGGCGCCGGTTTGGCTGTTTTCCGCGACGGTCAGAATACCGCTGCGGTGGTCCACGAAACGCGCCGATTGGGGGCTGTTGTGAATTTGTGGAAATCTGTCCGGGAGGCGGCGCAATGACCGTTTCCCGGGATCGGTTTCAGGTGTTGGGTTGGTGTCTGAAGTCAAGTTGGTAGGTGTGTTATGAGTGAAACTAATCGTCGTGAGTTGATCCGCATCGCGGGGGAAATGAATGAATCCAGCAATGACGAGACTCGTCAGTTCATTTCCCGAATCGTCGAAGATCTGACGCACCTGAAACCTTCGATCGCCTTTGTTGGGCAAATTAAGGCCGGAAAATCGCGCCTTATTAATGGGTTTACCGGGCAGGCCGAGTTCCTGCCTTCAGACGTCAACCCGTGGACTACGGTGATCACGGACATGCATTTCGGGCACCCCACAGGGCGCACTTCGGGGGCTGAATTTCATTTCTTTGACAATCAGCAATGGCAGGCGCTGATCGCCGAAGGCGAAGAACTGCGCAACATGTTCCCGGATGATGAGGACAGCTATAAGCGCGAGATGATCGAAGAGCAGGTCGAGGCGATGAAAACGCGCGCGCGCCTGCGGCTGGGTGACAGCTACGAACACCTGCTGGGCCAGCAGCACGATCTGGAAGAGCTGACCTCGGATGATCTGGCGCGCTATGTATGTGCTGGTGATGACCCAACGGATGAAGAAGAGCATGACCCGGGCTCGGATCGCGGGCTTTATAGCGATATCACACGCAAGGCTGAGGTTTATTTTGACATAGGTCACTTCCCGTATCCGTTGACCGTGACCGATACGCCGGGCGTCAACGACCCGCTGTTGATCCGCGAAGAAATCTCACGTCAGTATCTGAAGGAATCGGACTTTTTTGTCGTGGTGCTGTCTGCACATCAGGCGCTGTCGCGTGCCGATCTCAAATTGTTCCGACTAATGCAGGCGCTGGAGCTGGGGCAGATCGTTGTGTTCATCAACCGAGTGGACGAACTGGGCGGTGGGGCTGAAGACGCGACCAAAGTACGCGCGGATGTTCTGGATGGGCTCGAGAAAGCGCTGAGCAATCCCAATGTGGATGTGCTTATGGGCAGTGCCCAATGGGCACATTATGCGCTGACCGGGGATGAAACCGGTGTTGACCATGATGCGGTTCTGGCTTGGTTGCGTGCGCACCCGGAACAGATGCGTCAATATCTGGACGGCGTTGAAGACATCAAGCAGGGTCCCGGTCCGATCAGCCGCGAAGCCGTGCTGCGCTTTGCAGCAATGATTGCTTCGGGTCTGCCGGATCTGCGGCGGCATGTGACGACCGCGCTGACCGAAGGCCCGCGCAATGAGCATCTGCAGATGGCTTGGCAGCATCTCAACAGTTTCGCCAAAGGCGAACTTGAACGCAGCACCGCTCGCCTGCGCGTATTGGAGAGCGAAGACACCACCACCGCTCCGGACGCCGATGAGAAAAATAAAACGCTGGCCTCGTTGCGCAGTCTTGTCACAGAGAAGATCAGCGAAATCACCAATGATATGGATGACGTTCTGGCGAATCTGCGCGGTGTTATGGATGACACGGTGGCCGAGGCCGTCTCGACCGTTGTGCGCGGACCCGATGGCAACTCGCCGCTGCTGGCCAAGGGCGGTGCGACCGAGTTGAACTTTACGCCGCTGCGCGAACGTATGCGCGAGCTGGTTCAGGGCGCGACACAAGTTGTTCGGCAGCGGATGCTTAGCGAGCTTTACGCGATTGACATGCAAAGCAACGCAGCGTTGCGCGCCCTGCCCGGCTGGCAGGAGCCGGCCGACAACCGCATGAACACCAGCGCCGTCAGATGGTTCCGTCCGGACACAACGGCCCTGACCCGCGGCATCACCGTCGAGCTGCGCGTTAACTGGCTGTCGCGTCTGATTTCTCGCAACAGCGTTGTGACGCGAGCTGAGAGCATGATCATCCAGGAATTCGAGCTGATTGGCGACGATCTGGTTGATACGGCGCGCGGGGATTTGCTGGAACGGCTGAACACGGTTCTCGACCATTTCGTGGCCTTGCTCGCCGGTCATCTTGAAAATCGTGTGGGTTCGGGTGCAACATGCGAACGAACAGATGCACAAGCCGATTTCGACCGTGCGCGGCGCATCGTGGATGAGCTGGAAACAGCATTTGCATCGGAACACGCGGATACTATGCAAGCGGAGGCTGCCGAGTGATCGAATTTCCCGGAACCGAGCAGGAAGTGCGCCAGCTGGAGCGTTTTCTGACCGCTACCGAACAACTCCCCTCAACGCCCGATCTGGACGATATGCGCGCCCGCGCCCTTGGCCATGCCGAGCGTCTGTCCAATGCCGTATCGATCGGTTTCGCTGGCGAGTTTGGGGCGGGCAAGTCGAGCCTTGCCAACATGCTGGCCGGCGCAGATATCCTGCCGACCGGTCCGCAGCACCTCAAGCTGCCGCTCGTTATTGTGGCCTATGCCGATACGCCTGAAACCACCGTCGGGTGGTGGAACAAAGAGCCGAAAACCTATTCCGGAATCGCGCTGGAAAAGGCGGCTGCTGATGAGCCCGATTTTATCTCGGTGGGGATAAATACCCCTGCACTGCGCGAAATCTCATTGTTCGATCTTCCGGGATCGGGGGCGCTGGACGACACCTATAAACAGACGCTGGAGCTGCTGAAATTCGTCGATTGTGCAATTTGGTGTACAAACGGTACCAATGCCTGGCGCGAGACCGAGCGCCATCTTTGGGCGCAGGTCCCCAAGGAATTGCGCACCAACAGCCTGCTGGCGGTCACTCATACCGACCTTCCGCCCGTTCGCGATGCGCTGGATCGGGTTCTGTCGCGGCTTGAGAAAGAAAAATCCGGCATGTTCCGGTCGATTGTTCCAATTGGCACTCCGGTGGCCGTGCGTGCAATGGCGCAGGAGCCTGAACCTGACTTCACGCTTTGGGAAACCTGTGGGGGCCAGAATCTGGCCGAGCAGGTATTGGAAGCTGCATCTAATCGCCGCCAAAACGATCTTGAGGCGGCCCGCACCGACTTGTCGAAGGATTTCCTGCCGTATCTCAATGAGATTGTTGGTGCCGAGGAAGCGGTCGAGCCGGACACCCGGTCAATTCAAACAAGCCTCGAGGCAGCCCTGCCGCCGCTAAACAATCCGATTCTGGAGGATTGGCTTGCCGCTATTGCGAGCATCTATGAGGATCTGCGCGATTCTTCGGATATCGAACCGGCGGCCTTCCTGCAAAGCTGTCAGGAAATCGTCGAAGATTTTGCCGAGCGGCTGGAGGGTGGCGCGGAAATCGATCCCGAGGCGGACTGGATTCCGGGCGAATTCGAGAAGGCGACTGACCTGCTTTTGCTGCTGCAGTTTGAAAGCGGAGATGCCCCTTTGAAAGATGCAATTGGTATTCTCGCGCAGCTGAGCGACAACCTCGCCTGGGCGGGCAGCACGGTAGACACGGTGCAAACCAGGACCGGTACCTGAGCTTTTCCCGCTTAAATTGAGCCGCAGCGCAGCGATTCGAATCTGCGGGAATCGCGGCTCCATTGTTTCGATTTTGTAGACCAAATGAAGCAAATGGGGGCGACTGCCCCCATTTTTTTACCCCTGCATATCAACATATGGTATGCGAGCTCGTCGTAGATACCATATATTTCCTTCACGAAAAAACGATCCTTAGTGAAGCCATGAGGCGGCCCAAATAAAGTCAAATTTGAACCGTCTAACCGTCCCAAGTGTCCTGCGGTTGTATTGGTTAATGAGTTCGCGGGCTATGAGCCTCGTTACAACGAGCCGCAAAACGAGTAGAATGGGCGGGAATTATGAGCCAACATCAGGCGGTCGGTGCATCGCACGACGAACCACATATACAAGGTCTCCAACCGGGCGCAAAGCTTTTGCGCGGTCAGTATGAGATACTCAGCTTTCTGAGCAATGGTGGTTTTGGGATCACATATCTCGCACGCGACAGCCTTGAGCGCGATGTCGTTATCAAAGAATGCTATCCGGGGGCTTTGTGTCGTCGTGAGGGCGATCTGGTTGAGCCGGCTCAACCGGAATACAAAGAAGACCTGAACGCCATTGTTGACCTCTTCATTCAGGAAGCGCGCAACCATGCGCGTCTGGTGCATCCGAACATCGTGGATGTGCATCAGGTTTTTGAGGACAACAACACCGCATATATCGCAATGGATTTGATCCGTGGATCCGATCTGCTGGATTACATGGACGATGAGAAAAATGAAACCGGTCCGGATTTCATTGTCCGGGTGACCGAAAAGATGCTGTCGGCGGTGTCATTCATTCACCAAAGCGGCATGCTGCATCGTGATATCTCGCCTGATAACATCCTGATCGATGAAAACGGTGAGCCGATCCTGATTGATTTTGGTGCCGCGCGTGAACAGGCTGCGCATCAGACTGCCGCATTGCTGACGCTGCGCGTGATCAAAGACGGCTATTCCCCGCATGAGTTCTATGTGCGCGGTGCCGATCAGGGGCCCAGCAGCGACCTGTATGTTCTGGCTGCTACCCTTTACCACGCGATCAGCGGCGAACGTCCCGTTGACGGCCAAAGCCGCCTGACAGCGTTCAACAACGGATTGCAGGATCCGTATATGCCGCTGACCGGGCGGCTTGAGGGGTATCCCAAGGGGTTTCTGGAAGCGATCGACAAGGCGATGGAGGTTCACACGACTGATCGCCTGCAGACCGCGCTGGATTGGCTGCGCATGTTCCGCGGTCCCGGTGTGAAGTTTGAAACCTTCGCCTATCGCCCCGTATCCGCGATCGTCGGGATTGATCGCAAAGATGAAGAAGCTGAAAAAGCACGTGTCAAAGCCGAAAGCGAGAATGCCGAAGCGGTCGTGACAGCTCTGCTGGCCGGAAACTCTGATCTTGCCTTGGGCAATGAAGAGAAGAAAGACGACGAGCTTGCGAGCTTTACAGCAGCCGATGAGCCAGCCACCGCAGTTGATACCGTTGTGCAGAGCAGCGGGTCCGGTGGCAATGGCAAGATGATCGCTGCCGCCGCAGTGGGGGCCGTTTGTTTGGCCGCGGTTGGGTTCTTTGTTCTGTCTGGTGGCGAGGGCGAGCCTGAAAGCATAGCAAACAACACTCAGGTCGCGCAATCTGCCGAGACTGAAACAGCGCAGGTGGCCGAACCGGCCCCGGCCGCAGAGGCATCGGCGCAAGCCCCATCTGCCGCGAATGACCCAACCGATGCGGAAGTTGCCGCAGTGGCTCAGGAAGAACCGGTTGCACAGGAGGAGCCTGTCGAGCAGGCACAAAGCACCGTTGCTGAAACAAAGTCAGAAGAACTGACATCAGCCGAGCCTGCCGCAGAAGAAGCAATACCAGCGCTGGTTTCGGCAACCGCTGACAATCTGGCGGCGAACCAGGTTGCGTTTGGGCATTGGGACGTTGAAATCCCGTTCACTATATCCCGTCGTCGCGCCTCCACCGGCAACACGATAGCGATAACCGGTGTTGACGCAGGTCAGGATATGTCGGTCATCGGCGACTGGGTTCAGCGTGGTGCAGCAATCTATACCCTCAACGGCGAGCCTATTCGAGGTGATGTAACGTTTGCCGCTCAGATTCTGACGGATTTCAATGTCGATCCGGATGGCTATATTCGGACGGCAGCGCGGTATCGCACCCTGGGTGAGACACGGGCAAAGAACGGGCTGCTCGCCCTGCCTGCGTTCCGCATGTTCGGGCTTGAGAACGGATACTCCATGACAGCGCGGAACGCCGGCGGCGAAGGCTGGCAGACCGTTGTTGCAAGCGTTCCCTCTGACAATGTCGGTGGTCTCCAGCAAGGCGATATCCTGCTGAGCGAGATCCACACCGGCGTCACCATTAGCGGTCCGGAAGGCCTGGATGAAGCTCTGGCCAAACTTGTTTCCGAAAATCAGCCCGAGGCGCGTCTGACTGTGCTGCGCAGCGGTGCCGAGACCACCGCAACCATGCCGCTGGCACAGGAGTAAATCAGCGGCACCATGTGCCGCATACAACCGCGGGCTTGTCCGGGATGGAACCAAGATTCATCCCACACACGTAAGGCCGGCCCGCTCTACAGATGAAGAGTGTTCGGATTGATCCGACCGTAAGAACCGCCGCGCATTTCGATATGCAGCGGACAACAGAAGCCTCGCGGGACCACTGCCCCGTGATTAGAATTCAGAAGGGTGTCGACACCATGTTCAAATACAAAAGCCCACTCAGCCGGCTTCTTGAAGGTGCCGGGAAAGCCAAAGAAACCGAAGCGGAGGACGTCAAGGCGGAACCGGCGGAGCAGGCGGCGGAGCCCATCGCGGATTTTAACGCCCTGCGTGAGGCACTGGCTGGCGGCAACTTGCCATCTGACTCTTACGAGGAAACAGATGAGCTGATCCCTGAAGAAAAAATGCCCGACTTTGCCGAGCAGGACGAGGCCGAGGAAAACGAAACGCTGACCGCAATTGCCGAAGCGGCAGCTGAAACCGAGGCCGAAGAGCACGACGAGGAGCAAGTTGTGAACTTGCACGCCGCGCCCGCAGAGTTTCAGGACGAGGTCGAGCCAAGCGCCGAGCCGCTGGTGTTGGAGGACAGCATCGAACCTGCGCCCGCACCCGAAAGCCCTGTTGCAGAAGCAAGCCCCGTGCCTGTTGCCGCAGAACCGGTCGTCGAAGAGCCCGCGCAGCCGGTGGCCGAAACGCCGGCCCCTGTTGTAGCACCGCAGCCTGCGCCTGCGGAAGATCGCCGTTCGCGCGTCAAAACAACCTTTCTGGGCTTTGATCGTGCCGATACGCATGTTCAGGATCTGATGGAAACCAGCGAACCTGTTGCAAAAACAGAGACGGCCGAGAAAACGTTCCCGGTTGGCTGGCTGGTTGTCACCGGCGGTCCTGGACGGGGTGCCTGCATTACGCTCACTGAAGGATTGATGCAGATTGGTCGCAATGACGACCAGGCCATTCAGCTGGATTTCGGTGACACCGGCATCTCGCGCAGCAGCCATGCGGTGATCGCGTATGATCCTGAAGACCGTAAATGTTATCTGGGCCATGGTGGTAAAGCCAATCTGGTGCGGCTGAACGGCAAACCTGTGCTCAGCACGGTTGCCCTGTCCAACGGCGACCTGATCCGCATCAGCGAAACATCCGTCCGGTTCACAGCTTTCTGTGATGATGGCTTTGACTGGCGGGATGCGTGATTGATGCTTGCGCAACCTGCATATGATATTGCCCTGATCCTGGACAAGGGCCAGCGCGACTCGCAGGAAGATGCCGCTGCTGCGCGTGTCTTTGACGCGACCAGCTCTGGCTATGTTGTGGTCGCCGACGGAATGGGCGGTCACGAAGCCGGTGAGGTTGCGTCAGAGCTTGTGCTTTCCGCGTGGCGCGACGTCGTGGACGCGCAAATGGAAGATGTAGATGCTGCCGAGCGCGCGCTTGTCGATGCGCTGCCCATGGCCGCCATGCAGGCCAATGCAGCGATTGCCAGCCACAGCGAAGAGCAGGCAAACGGCTTCAGTATGGGTTCGACCCTGTTGGGCATGCTTATGCTGGATCGCCGGATGTTCTGGATTTCGATCGGCGACAGCCCGATGTATTTGTATCGCGCCGGCACGCTGCGTCAGATCAACGAAGATCATTCGATGGCGCCCGAGATCGACGCGCAAGTTACCCAGGGTCTTTTGTCTGCGGCCGAGGCCCGCTCACATCCCGACCGCAATCAGCTGACGTCGGTGATCATGGGCGCGTCCATTCCCAAGGTGGATTGCCCTGAAGATCCCTTGGTTCTGGAGGCCGATGACATCGTGCTGCTGGGCAGCGACGGCCTTCAATACCTCAGCAACCCGGAGATCGAGGCCATTCTGCAAAACAACGCGCAGTTTTTGTCTCAGGACATCGCCGATACCCTTCTGCAGGCTTTGCAGGCCAAGGGCGACCCGGATCAGGACAATATATCAATCGCCGTCGTCAAGCCGGCACGGCAGTAACTTAGGCAAAGCAACAGGACCCATGAGAAACCAACTGATCATATCCACCCTGGCACTTGCTGCCGCAACCGGGGCAGCATCTGCCCAAGAGGCTTGCTCCACCTATGAAATCCAAAGTGGAGACAGCCTGCGGGAGCTGGCGCTGGACGTGTATTCCACCGAAGACTACCGCGTTATCTTTGACGCAAACCGTGATGTCATCGGGGCGAACCCGCACCTTATCCGCGTTGGCGATGTTCTGACCCTGCCTTGCCTGGACGAGATTGGACGCACGGCACCTGGCGCTGACACCGAAGAAGGCCGTATCGCTGCGGCCATGGCCTCGGAACTGGTCAAAGCCGCCGAGGAGCGTGCTGAAAAAGCTATTGCCGAAGCTGAGGCTCGGGTTGCGGCTGCTGAGGCAGAAGCCAAGAAAGCCAGCGAAGATGCCGTGGTCGAGGCCAGAGCAGCAGCCAAAAAGGAAATCGAGGCAGCCCGCGTCGAAGGCGCTGCTCTGATCCGTAACGCAGGTGATGGCGAACGCCCCGAAATTCGTGATCGTCAGCTGCTGTTGATCACCGGCGGCAACTATGCCCCCTTTACCGATGAAGCGCTGCCGCACCGGGGGCTCTATACCAATCTGGTAGAAACCGCACTTTTGCGGGCAGCCCCTGAGCAGGCCTATAAGATTCAGTTCGTGAACGATTGGTCGTCGCATCTGGATCTGTTGATGCCAACGCTGGCCTTTGACGGAACCTTCCCGTGGTCTCGCCCCAATTGCGAGGCAGCCGAGGCACTGTCTGAAACCGACCGTAATCTTTGTGAGACCTACAATTTCTCGAACCCATTCTACGAAGTTGTGGACTCTTTTTTCTCGCGCGAAGGCACTGCGTACGTTGAGACGCTGACATATGCCGATTTCGCGGGCACGACGATCTGCCGCCCCGAGGGTTGGTCTCTGTCGCATATGGATGCGGTTGGTCTCTATGAGCCGGCGATCAAGCTGATGCGTCCGGTCGATCCAGATGACTGTTTTCACGCCGTTATGGACGGAACCGCAGACATCGTCGCGATCGAAGCCCATCTGGCCGTCGAGGCCATCCGGCGCCTTGGCTACGAGCACCAAATTCTCGAAAACCCCAACCTGGCGGCGATCAATTCGCTTAACGTCATGACCCACAAGGCTAATTCAGATGGGGAGGCGATCCTTGAGACGCTGAATCAGGGTCTGGCAATCATGCAGCAATCGGGCGAATGGCGAGACATCGTCGCAACCGCCCTGCGTTATCAAATGGAAAATGGCTGAGGCCCCAAGAGGCCTGACAAAACTAAGTCTGGAGGAAGTGGACATGTATACAATTAGCCTGAAGAAGACCGTAATGGTGGCAACCGCCATTACTGCTCTGAGCGCCGGTGCCGCCGCTGCTCAGGAAGCTTGCACCAACTATACCGTTGCGGATGGTGACACGATGGCGACTATCGCGATTGCCGCCTATGGTACATCGAACTATCAGCCGATCTTTAACGCGAACCGCAGCGTCATCACCAACCCCAACGCGCTGGCGCCGGGTCTGGTTCTGGCTCTGCCCTGTGAAGACGGTAGCCTGCCCAACGGTCAGTCCGCGCAGGAAATCATTGCGGCGGAAGAACAGCGTGCCGCAAGCGTCAAGCGTTCAAACGTGTATCAGCCGCCGATCAAGCTGGTGACTGGCAACGGCTGGGCACCTTTTGCCGATGAAACGCTGAATGGCGGCGGTTTCATTACGCGCCTTGGTACAACAGCGCTGCAGCGTGGCGGTAACGCGAGCGATTATTCTGTTAGCTTCGTTGATGATTGGAACGCGCACCTGCATACCCTGCTGCCGCTAGGTGCATTTGATATCAGCATGGCCTGGGTTGTGCCGGACTGCACCAACCGGACGTATGAATGGTCGGAAGAAACTGAAGTTCGCTGCACACAGTTCAACTCGTCCGTGCCCGTATACGATACTGTGTTTGGTGTATATGCACGGCCCGAGAGCCCCTATGCCACCGCAACCACCTATGAAGAACTGAAAGGTGCAACCATCTGCCGTATGATCGGTTGGGGTCTGGCGGATCTGGAAACCAATGGCCTGCAAGAGCCTGACATCACGCTGATGCAGCCTGTTACGGCGAACGAATGTCTCGACGCTGTTCTGACTGGTGCCGCCGATGTCGCCAGCTTCGAGGTTCAGTTGGTTGCAGACACCATGGGTGAGATGGGTCTGACTCAGAACGACCTGGTCGAAAACCCCTACGTTTCGGCTGTTCAATCGCTGCGCTTCCTGGCGCACCGTAGCAACCCGTTTGGCCGTCAGTACCTGTCGATGCTGAACAAAGGTCTGAACGAGATGCGTGAATCCGGTGAGTGGTACGCGATCGTTTCGGATACGCTGAATGAACACAACCAGCGTATCCTAGCTGCGTCGAACTGATCCCTCGGTTTCACCGTAGCATTTGGGCCGGTCTTAGGACCGGCCTTTTTTTGTCCAAAGGTTACAGCAGTTGATCCAACCGGCCCGCCAGCCCATGCGGCGGGATCAGCTTGCGTACTTTCCCAAGCAAGCGCGCGCCGCCGAAACGCAGCCATTGCTGCTGCCTGAGCGCCCAATAGCGCGACTTAGCAGCTCCCAGCGATGAAAGCTCGGCGCGTGGAACCATAAAGCTTAGCCCGTCGGCGAATTCATACGGGTGCAGATATATCTGCGCCGCGATCCCCTTCTGCTGAGTTTCGTCAACAAGCGTCCTGGCCAGAGATAGAGGCGCAAACTTGAGATAACTTCCACCCAGCCGGACATTCGGCCCGCGTCCGACAAGCGGCCTGCTGTAGAGAGGGATCAGCTTCAGATCCGTCAGCTGCATCTCAGCCACGAAACGGCTGCAATCCTCGGCGCTTGGGAAGAAAGATGAACTGTCATAGCCGAAATGGCGTTCGATCAGCTTGTACTGTGCCGGCGTTTTGCGATTCAGATGGAACCTGGGGGCGCGAAACCCCCGAACGGGCACATTCGCCGCAATTTGCAAGGCATCCTTTGCCCGTGCCAGCATCGTATCCACAATATCGGCAGACTGCGTGCCCATACTGTCGTGATAGTGATAATGGCAGGCAATCTCATGCCCCTCCGCCGCAATATGCGCGATCAGGTCGGGGACATGGTCGGCCAGTATCCCTGTGCAGAAGAAAGTTGCGGTTCTGCCATTCACACCGCCATGCGCTTTTAGGAACGCATCGATGGCCTCAAAGCTTGCCCACAAGGCATCGTCCCGCAACGGGCCGGTGTCCCAGACACCAAGCACCCGTTTCAGGTCGTGCGAAAAATCTTCGAAATCGACACTCAGATACACCGCGGTCACGCCACGGCTTGCGCCTTGCCCTGACTTTCCTCGCGCAAAGCTTCCCGCAGAACTATGAAGTTCCCGATCACAAGAGCATCCACTCCTGACGCGGCGAATGTCGCGCAGGCATGAGAGGGCGTGTAGACGATCGGCTCCTGAATATTGAACGAAGTGTTGAGCAGGACAGGCACGCCGGTCTTCTCACCGAATTTCGTCAGCAGGGCATGATAAAGCGGGTTGGCCGATTGCGATACAGTATGCACGCGCGCGGTCTGATCAGTATGAGTGATCGCTGGAATATCCGCCGCACGATCATCGCGAACACGGGCAACGATGTTCATATAGGGGCTGGTCTGGTCGATCTCAAAGAACTTCTGTGCGGCTTCCTCGGCCACACTTGGCGCAAAGGGGCGGAAATGCTCGCGTTTTTTGATCTTTGCGTTTAGATCATCGCGGATGCTGTCTTTGCGGGGGTCGGCTAGGAACGAACGTGTCCCCAAGGCACGCGGCCCAAATTCCGCCCTGCCCTGAAACCAGGCAATGATCCGGCCTTCGGCCAGCAGATCAGACACTTTGTCAATCAGCTCGTCCTGTTCCAGCGCCGTTTGGGGCTGGCTGCAATAGGCATTCAACGCACCGGCAATCTGGGTGTTGTCCCAACCGGCGCCCTGATAGGGGCTGCGGACTGACGCCAGATCAATCTGGTCCGAGGGGATGCAGGCAAGCGCCGCACCCACCGCACAGCCCGCATCATGCGGCGCGGGGGGAATGATCACCTCATCAAAGGTATCATCGGAAATCAGAGTTCCGTTTGCTGTCACGTTCAAGGCACAACCGCCTGAGATCACCAGCTTGCGCAGGTCTGGATTGGCTTCGCGCACGGGGCCGAGGATGTGATGCAGCGCATTTTCGAACGCGGCCTGCACCGAAGCCGCCAGATCGATATGCCGTTCAATCGGCGCGGTGCCGGGTTCGCGCGCTTCGCCAAACAGCTCTTCCATACGGGGGTGGAATTCACCGCGCAGGGCTGAGTGATAGTCACAGACTGCGGTATTCACACGATAGCCGCCGTTGCTTTCCAATGTGAGGATTTCACGCAGGATCGCATCGCGGTAGATAGGTTTGCCGTAGGGCGCCAGACCCATCATTTTGTATTCGCCTTCCAGCATCTTAAAGCCCAGGAAGCCGGTGAAGGTGGAATAGAAATGACCCAGCGAATTTGGCCAGCGATGATCGGCGATGCTCTCGCGTTTGCCATCGCGCACAACGGTCACGATGGTCGAGCTTTCCTCGCCCCCGCCATCATAAGACAGAGAGACGAAACTGTCCCAATCCCGCATCGCCTCGGCATAGAGCTGATGGGTCAGGTGATGATTGATAAAGCTGAGCTTGAAATCGGCCGCACCGTGTTCGGCGGTCAGTATCTTGCGGATGCGGAAGAGATCCATCCAGCCGCTTTCCGGTGAGGCATCCGGATCGTTATCCGGCACAAACAATGCGCCAATACGCGACGTCACGCTTTTGGCGGCAGACGGACGCTGCAAAATCTTGCGAACGGTTCCCATACCACGTCCGGCCATGCGCCACGGCAGCCAATAGACGGCAACCTCATCGATATCGGAAAACTCAAGCCCGCCAATACGCAGAACTTCGGTGATCGCGTGATGCGGAAATGCCCCGTCATTTTTGACCCGCGTAAGTCTTTCTTCTTCAACGGCGGCAACCAATTTGCCGTCTTTGAACAGCGCGGCTGCACTGTTGCTCATCGTTGCTAAACCCAGAACCACTGACATAACTCAAAACACCCTTGGCTAAAATAACTGCCCGTAACCCGCGCAGATTAACGGGCATATGCGGGGTCACGCAAGGCGATTGATCGTAGTTGTGACCGGGAATTCACGGGTATTTGGTAATTACATAAGCTATGTGCACTAAAATCATTGGGATTGCCCAGATATCACCGGGCCGTGCGTGTTGGGCTTGCCCTGATCGTGCTGCGATTCTGGTAAACAATATCCCGGAAATTGCCTCTCCGTTTACGAAATAGCCCCAAGGCTTCGGCGCCCGTCCGATGAAATCACGAACCGTCTGCACAGCACCGCAGTCGTCTAATCACATAGACAGGATCTGTCTGAGCAAATGGGGGCGAAAATCACTCTTGGTTTGTGTGTATATCTGCTATTCCTGAATTGATTAGTGTTCGAGCCCCGCGTCCTTTGAGGGCGGCTGGGTTCGAGCGTGGTTTTGGTATTGAGAAGTGACTTGTTTAATGAGGTTCGGGACATGAAGATTCTGTCGTTTAAATCAGGCCATGACGGCACGGTTGCAGGCGTCGACAGCACGGATGGAAGTCTGCTGTTTTCGTATGAGGCCGAAAAGAACAGCTTTCCAAGATATACCCCAGTTACCCCCGACACGTTCATCGACGCGGGTCTCTGGTTCAAGGATTTGCCGGATGTGTTGGCACTTAGCGGCTGGTCTAGCAGTGGGTTTGATCACGTCACGACCTCTGGTGCCGGGTACTTTGGTGTGGGTCCCGGGTCGGAAAACATCGGCAAGCGCATGTTTTTTGGCAAGACCGTCGACTATTACTCCTCAACGCATGAACGGGCGCATATCTGGTGCAGCTATGCCCTGTCTCCGTTCAAGCAGGGTGAGCCATGTTACGTGTTGCTGTGGGAAGGCGCCCTTGGCGATTTTTATGAGATCGACGCAAATCTTGAGATCCGCCATTTGGGGCAAGTGATGACCGCTCCGGGTACACGTTTTGCGTTTCTTTATGCGCTGGCCGACCCCGAGTTTCCAATTTCCGGTGGTGAGCTGCGCCCCGAAGATCCCGGCCGCCTGATGGCCGCGTGCGCATTTGGCGAAAACGGTCCTGCCGACGAGGATGAGCAGGAGCTGATCGACCAGCTTTTGTCGACCAACATGGCCACCGATCCCTTGCGCAAAAGTTCCTTTGTCAATTCGCCGTTTTTCAATATCGGGACCGACAGTCAGAAGCTGAAGAATATGGCGATCAAGCTTTCTGACGCGATTTTTGACCGGTTCCATCAATTTGCTGAACAGAATCTGAATCAGAGCTATCCGCTGCTGATCGCGGGTGGTTGTGGCCTGAACGGGCACTGGAACACCAGTTGGAAGCAAAGTGGCCTTTTCCGCGAGGTTTTTGTTCCCCCCACCACGGGTGATTCCGGTTGCGCGATTGGTACCGCCGTTGATGCGATGCGGCATTTTACAGGGCGGGCCAAACTGGATTGGTCGGTCTATTCCGGTCAGTCCTTTATCGACGACAAAATGGATGTCGACGGGCTGACCATCACCGAGCTGAACCTCAAAGAGGTTGCGCAGGCGTTGTCAGAGGGCAAAGTTATCGGCTGGACGCGTGGCAATTGTGAGATTGGCCCGCGTGCATTGGGCAATCGCTCTGTTCTGGCCGCCCCGTTTTCGGCCGAGACGCGTGAGCGGTTGAACCGGATCAAGGGTCGGGCCCTCAAAAGCCCGGTGGCCCCCTCGGTTCTGGAAGAGGATGCGCAAAACCACTTTGAGATGGCTGGGCCATCGCCCTACATGCTTGATTTCTACCGTGTCAAAGATGCCAGCCTTGCCGCGGTGACCCATGTGGATGGCTCGGCACGGGTGCAAACCGTTTCCCGCGACCAGAACCTGTACTTCTATGAACTGCTGAAAGAGTTCAAAGGGGTGACCGGAGTTGGCGTGCTATGCAACACGTCGCTGAATTTCAAGAACTCGGGCTTCATCAACAAGACCAGCGATCTAGCCCACTATGCGCGTCAGGTTGGTCTGGACGGGTTTGTTGCGGGCAACACGTTCTATAAAATCGACGCGCTGTGATGGCGGGGTCCAATGATGGACCCCGCATAACGGGCCTAAGACAGCAGTTGATCGTAGATCGCACAAACGCCTTTTACATGGATCGAGAGGCCGAAATTTTCGCTAGCGTGGCGCTGTGAGATTTCCGAAATACGCGCGCGCAGGTCTTTGTCTGAGTGCAATTGCCGGATCGGGTCGACAAAGGCGGCAGGATCGGACGCGTCGACCAGAAAACCGTTTTTGCCTTGGGTGATCGCTTCGATATTGCCACCATGATGCGTGGCAACAACCGGGGTGCCCATATACATGGCCTCGATCAGCGTGCGGCCGAAGGGTTCATCCAAAGCGGTGACCAGATTGGCGTCCATGGCGGCCATATACCCGTCAATAGGCTGCCGGAAACCCATCATATGAATCCGCTCGCTTATACCTGCCTCTGACGCGATCTTCAGGCAGGTTTGCTTTAGCGGTTCATCCCGTTCCGCGACGCTTCCGAACAGAAACCCATGTACCGGCACGTCAGGCATAGCGGCCTGAACGGCCGCAATGACTTTGACAAAGTGATCGGGGCGCTTTCGGGTGACGAAGTTGCCAAAATACCCCAGCAGCAGCGCATCGTCGGGCAGGTTCATTTCCGCGAGAACCGATTTTCTGCTGGCCGCTCGGTCGGGTGGTGTCTTGTCGAAATCAAACGGGCTGCGCACAACTGTGAACCTGCGGTCGACCGACCGCACAGGTTTGCTGGGCTTGGCAAATTCCGACACGCTGATGATGTGGTCCGAAAACAGCGGCGCCAGCTTGTTGATTCCAAAGGCCGTTGGGTCCTGCCGATGATGCCAGATGTGTTTCTTACCCGCCAGCTTGGCGGGCAGTACCCAGTTGGCATGCATCCGCCCCTCATTCGTATGTACGATATCGGGATTGATGCGACGCAGGGTCGAGATCAGGCCGCGCACACTGGACATCAAATAAGCCCCGGCACTGCAATCCCGCGGATAGTTGAGGCCGCCGGGGGACATCAGGCTGGGGGTCTCCAAAACCTCATACTCAAGGCCGAGCGAACGTGCATAATCTGCGGCGGGTCCAGCCTGGTAGTGAACAAGGATGTGTGGCTCATATTTTGACCGGTCCAGCGCTGCGGCCAGCTTCATTGCCGACACATGGCTGCCGCCGATTACGGTGTCACCTTCGAAGGGGAAAAGGATACGTTTGGGCATTTTGATCTCGGGTTATTGGGTAAATGAGTTACTCGGGAAACAGGTTACAAGGGTGGGTCAGGTTGATCGGCCTTTCGCCACATGGGTTCGGATTGCAGTGATGCATCCGAAAGTCCAGATCAGATTGAACAAGACATGCGTCAACGCAATCCCCTCGATCCCCAGCCAGTAGAGCAGCGGCAGGAAGGAGACGGCAAACACGACGGTCGAGACCATCGTTGTTCTGACCAGTGCCCTGTCCAGCCCCATGCTCAGCAAGGCGGGGTTCAGCACCAGTGCCCCAAGATAAAGCACCGCAGCAAACATCAGGATCGTCATGACCGGCGCGGCACCAAGGAATTCAGGCCCAAACAGCACCACGGCGATCACGGGCATTTCCCATGCCAAAGGAATCGCCAGCAAAAGCGAGAACCCGAACATTCCAAAAGAGGTCAGCCGTACCAGCCGCCAGAACTTGTCGTATTTTGCGCCGGCCCACAGCCGCGTCATCTCGGGGTATAGAACCTGCCGGATTGGGCCGCCGATGCGCACCACATTTGTCATGATACGTTTACCAATCTGATAGAATCCGACCGAGGTGACATCCAGCAGCGCGCCCACGACGACGACGTCCAACCTTTGGGTTGCTTGCCTAAGAACCACGTTGAAATTCGAGTTCCAGAGAAAACGTAGAAACCCCGGGTTTTGCGACAGCGCCTTGGTCAGTTTCAGGCCCATAAAGACCTGCAGGCCACGCCTGCGCAGTTCGTTCAGCGCAAGGAAAAAGGCAACAAGACCTGTCAGAATCTGATGCATAAGCATCAGGCCCAAAAACGCCCAGATGCCAAGATCAAGCGCATAGGCGATCAGCGTTCCGACCAGACGCAGACCCGCGATGGCCATGTCAGACATTGCGAGCACGTCGAAACGATCAAAAACACGAAGCACCGCAATCCCAGTTGGCCGTAACGAAAAGAACAAACCAACGGCAACAAGAGAGATGTAAGAGGCCCCGATCCCCTCGGGCAAACCGATCAGCGGGGCGAGCTTTGGTGCCAGCAGAATTGCAACAGCACCGGCAACAATACCCCCCACGAGATCGATGACGACAGACAGCTTTATAAGATGTCTGAACCGTGATGTATCATCCTGTGTCAGAGCTTCGGTTCCGTATTTAATAACCGCCTGCCAAGGCTCAAGCCTGCACAGCCGATCCAGGATCTGAACGTAGGCGTCGACGAGAGCCAGAATGCCAACCGCAGCCGGACCCAACGCCCGAGCAGTTACAATGAGGCTCGCCAACCCAAAAAAGGCGACAAGTATCTGCGACGAGAACAGCCATGACATGTTCTTGGCAAGACGTTTTAACAGAGAGTTGGATTTGGAACCGGACATACTTTTTAACTGAAACCTGCCTGAACGCCTGACATGACATCCTAAGCCCTGACGCTAATGCCGCCAAAGCACTTAGTGCAGTTTGAACCTTTCTTTTTTAATCGTAGTTTTAATGTTTGTGGTTGTGTCTAATTCTAGCATTCTGTTTTCTACAGCAGTGCCGCTGACGAAAGCGCAGAACGGGGACGGAATCCAGTGTTGTTTGAAGGAATAACTTAACTTGCTTGCAGGCTTCTCACTCGTTTATGCACTGCATGAGTTGCGCGGTGTAAAGCCGTATCAATTTCGGCCCCTTCGCCCGCGTCCCGCGCAGTCCAGATGATTTGATCGAAGTTTAACACATTATGAACCGCGCACCCGTACTTTTACACATTGGTTACCATAAAACGGCTACGTCCACGTTGCAGCAGCAGTTATTCGCAGTGCCGGATGCCCCGTTCTGTGTTCCCGACAACGAGCCGAAATACATCTTTTCAAACAAGGTTGTCCTGCCACAGCCTATGACATTTGATGCCGCTGCTACACGGGCTGAATACGAAGATTTCGTAAGAAAAACTCAGGATTTAGGCAAAGTCCCCGTCTTCTCGCATGAGCGGTTTTCGGGTTATCCAGCGTCCGGCGGGTTCGACAGCACGCTGATCGCAGATCGTTTGCATCAGATGTTCCCCGAAGCCTATGTTTTTGTTGTTTTTCGCGAACAGCTCTCGAGCATTTTGTCGATGTACAGTCAGTACATCACCGATGGCGGCCACAAGTCGCTGAAACGGTATCTGACCCAGGTCGAGCCGAGCCTGCGCCGTGTGCCGTCGTTTTCACCAGAGTTCTATCGCTATCATCGGTTGTTCCGATATTATCAGAATCTTTTTGGCAAAGAACGTGTGCTGGGTCTGACTTTTGAACAGCTGTTGGAAGACCCAAAACCTTTCCTGAACCAGCTTTGCAGTTTTGCTGGTGTGACCGATCAAGAGCGTAGAATCAGCCGTGCGAACGCAAAAAGATCAGAGAGTTTTCAGATTCTGCAACGAATCGTCAATCGTACACTATGCAACAATCAGCTTAGTGGTGGTGCATTGTTGCCCATTCCGAATGCGACTCGGAAGTTTGGCAAGCTGAGCGGCCCGGTGAGTTGCCTGGTGCCGCGCGCCTTGGATCAGGCCCTAAAACGGCGATTGGTCAACACCATCAAGGAGCGTTTTGACGGCGCCTTTGCAGAGTCGAATGCGATCCTTCAGGAACTCAGCGGGCTCGATCTGAAACACCACGGATACCAGTTACCGGAAACATAGTGCCCCTCAACGCACCTGCCCGACGGTCGGAAACGAAAATGGCCAGCACCCCATATGCTGGCCATTCTCTGAGTGAGTAGTCAGGCGAAGCGCCTCTACCGGTCGTTAATATGCTTATTCTTTGTGTAATCAATTCAGCAGTATCAGTGTATTAGGGGTTTCCCGTAGATGCTATGATTTTGTAGAGTTTTTTTCACCATGATGTCATCTGGACCGGGAAAGTGTCAGTATCCGCATGTGGTTCCGGACCGAATTCAGCTCAGGAATGCTCAGGCTGTTTCGCCATCTGCCAGCAACCCCATCTTCCGCAACAGAATGGTATTGATGAGGCTGACGTCGAACTCGGCTTCAGCCCGTTGCCGTGCCGCGTGTCCCATGCGCGCGATCAGTTCGGGTTTTTCGACGAACTGAGCCATCGCCTGGCTCAGCGCCTGCGGGTTTCGAATGGGTACAACATAACCGGTCTCTTGGTCGAGAACGGGATCAGCACATCCCGGTGCGTCTGATGTGATCACTGCGCGTCCAGTCGACATCGCCTCAAGTATGGTTCTTGGTATCCCCTCACGATAGGCCGATGGCAGAACAAAGACCGAGCAGTTGGTCAGGTACGGTCTGACATCTTCGGTTTTTCCCAAATATTCGATCACGCCTTCCCGAGACCAGTCGTCGATATCCTGCTGGGTAACGGAATCCGGGTTTGCATCCATCGGCCCCAAAAGCTGGCACCGGATCTCGGGATGCCGCTGCTTCAGCTGACGCGCGGCTTCCACGTAATCAAACACGCCCTTTTCTTTCAGCAGACGTGAAATCATCAGAAAAACCGGCGGACCGTCTGGGGGCTTCGAAAACGCATAGGAGTCGAGGTTTACACCCGATCCGGGGACAATACTCAGCGGTGTATCCGATGTAATCAGCCTTCGGTCCCGGAACTCCTGTTCGTCCGCTTTGTTGTACACCAGAACCTCGTCGACGCCGCGCAGGGCCAGCTTATACAGACTGGATGAGATCGTCCTTACGATATGCCGTTTCAAATTCAGGTTGTGGCTGGAATAGACGTATCCCAGCCCGGTATTCATGGCATATTTGCGTTCAACCCCGGCAAATCTAGCCGCAAGGCAACCATAGATTATGGGCTTCATTGTGTAGGGGAAAACGATATCCGGTTTGAACTCTTTGAATATGCGCGTCAATGTGCGCAGCGTCCGCAGATCATCCATTGGATTCATGCCCGCCCGCGCCAAAGGGAACTGGACGAACCGGACGCCAATTTGCTGCAAGGCGCGTTCGGTGGCTTCGTGCCGCTCTGGCCCGCAGGCGATCACCTCGGCCCGTTTGGACATATCTCTGAGCAGATCGTATCGGAAATTGAGCAGTGACGACGTCAGATTGGCGACCACGGCAATTTTTGGCCTGCGGATCTGCACGGCAGTCTGTGATTCTAGCGCTTGCAGCAAGACCCACCCCTCATATGTTGTCTGGCGGCCCCCGGTGCGCGCAGGTCTTCGTGGTGTCGATCAAAAGGCATGGCTGAGCCGCCCCGTGCAGGTATCATCGATCATGCCATCCCATTGCGTCAGAATGCTGTCAGGTGTCAGCCAGCTTTGGTTCTGCGCATAGGCCCTCCGCATCTTGGTCAGCAATTCTGGCTGCGCACAAAGGCGCGCAACAGCATCGCCAAGCTGCCCCGTATCTTCGGGAGGCACCAGCAGACCATTCTCTTCATGCTGGATCAATTCCTTTGGCCCATAGGGACAATCGAACGAGACAACCGGCAAGCCGGTCACGGTTGCTTCGGCCACCACATTGGGAAACCCTTCGAACCGGGATGGAAAGATCAGCATATCGGCGCCAGACATCCACCCACCCGGAGATGTGCTGGCCCCCGGTAGCGACACGGCATCACCCAGATTGAGCTGCTCTCGCTGCGCTTCAAGCGCGGCCCTTTCCGGGCCCTCGCCATAGATCGTGAGTTTTGCGGCCGGGTTACTCTGCACTATCTGAGGCATGGCATCAAGCAGCAGATCGAAGCCCTTCTGGCGGTCCAGCCTGCCAACCGCAACCAGTTGATCCGTCCCTCTTCCCAATTGCGCGCGAACACCATCCAGCGGGGCACATGGGTTTGGGATAACGCAGGCCTTTCGATGCAGGGAACGCGGTAAGTCCTGACTGGCCCGTTCGGTCTGCATCACGATAGCTTTGGCACGATGCGCCAGCAGGTTCTGCGCATGGCGCCAGATAGGATGTGCGTTCTGCGCTCTGGGGTTGTTGCGCTCGGAAATAATGACCGGCACCCGGCTGTCCAGAGCCGCAGCAAGGGTCAGAACGTTGATTTTGGTCAGGAACGCAATAACCAGATCAGGTTTCACCCTCTTCATGACCTGACGGATGTGTTTCAGACGCGCCCATTGTCCGCTGCCCCCTGCCCCGTCGCGATCTGCGACCAGCAGTTCAACATCGTCAGGGAATGCAAAATAGGACCCGCCTTCCGGCATTGTCATGCCGGCAACCGATACCTTGTCACCCAGCTTTGCCCGGTGCGCGGCCAGGACCGACACGATCTTTTCGGCACCGCCCGCCCCGAAGCCGCCTTGCACGATCAGGATCTTCACTTTGCCTACCTCGAAATCTTCTCGGTCTGCCGCACAGGCGCAGCCGCTGCAGTCTGCAAGGCAGGGGCGTCACTGGGCCGGGCCGGTTGGTTCAACTCGGACTCAACGACGGGGCGGTTCAAATCCTTGGACTGCAGGAATATTCGGCCCACATATTCACCCAGAATGCCAAGGAACATTGCGTTCAGGGTCATCGACAGCAGCAACAGAATGGTTGTGGTTGCGAAACCAGCTGGCCATTCCTGTCCAAAAACCAGCTTGCCGATCAAATAGCCGACCATCAGCAGGAACATACTGAATCCTACCGTGAGGCTGATCATCGACGCTAGGCGCAGGGGCAGCAGCGAATGGTTGATTAATCCGTCGACTGCAAGCGACAGCATCGCCCGCACAGGAAACTTGGATTCCCCGGCCGTGCGCGCCGCGCGGTCATATTCAAAGCCGACTTGCGAAAACCCCATCCCACTGATCAGACCCCGGACATAGGGCGAGCGGTCATCGACACGCCGGAGTTCGTCCAGAATTCGACGGTCGGTCAGGCGGAACTCACCCGCGTTTCGCGGCAGGTGGTCGTTGCTGATCATGTCAATCAATGCGTAAAACGACCGCCGCGCAGCCGCAATCACTGGCCCGTCCGGCAGACTGCGCCGGATACCGTAGACAACGTGATGCCCCTGCCGCCACAAATCAAGCATTTGCGGGATCAGCTCGGGCGGATCCTGCATGTCGCAATCCATCTGAACCGCGCAGGCCCCCGTTGCCTCACGATATGCGGTCAGAACCGAGGCCTGATACCCCATGTTTCTGGCAAACCGGATGACCCTGACGCGCGGATCCGAAGCCGCGATTTCAGACAGGATTTCAAAGGTTTGATCCTCTGAATGATTGTCGGTGAAAATGATCTCGGGCTCATAGCCATCCAACCCGTCGAATACCGCCAGCACCCGGTCATAAGCGGTTCTGACATTGGCCTCTTCGTTGTAGGCGGGGATAAGGATCGATACGACGGTCATGCGTTCTGTCCTGTCAAAGTTTGTGCCGTTATGGCATTGCAAGCCCATTCTACAGTGTCCTTTAGTCCCTCGGACAAAGCGATTTCCGGCACCCAGGGGTAATGGGACTTTATCAAAGTTGGGTCGTTCACCAGATCCATCGCGGGGCCGGTTGGCGCCCCCATCTGCGCCAGATCGGGTGAAGCCCGCGTCAGCTCGATCAGCGCTGCCACAACATCTCTGACTTTGGTTGCGATTCCGGTGCTGATGTTGATCACCGGCCCGGCGGGCTGCGGGTTTTCGGCCAGCAGAAAAAGCGCCCGCACGACATCGCAGACATGAATGAAATCGCGCGCGTCATCCGGTCTGCCGATCTGCACCGGCTGACCCGTCAGCAAACCCTCGACAAGATACGGCACCAGCTGCGCACCACCCTGCCCCGGACCATACGTGAGTGATAGACGCGCCGTCACAGCAGCGAAAGGCAAACGTGGCCGCAACATTTCGAGGTATTTGGTGCCCGCCAGCATCGACGTGCCATAGCTGTCGCGCGGACGTTCGCGCTGCGTCTCCACATAGGGTACAGAGTTGTCCCCATATTCAGCGATCGTCCCCAGACGGATCAGCGTCTTGGGCGGCGCTGCGCTGGTCGCTGCGGCCTTTAACAACCCCAAAAGAGAATGCAGGTTTTCATCGATGCTGAGGGATGGGTCGTCGAATTCATCTGTCGCCGCAATCCGGGTGCGGGCAGCAGCATGAAACACCAGTTCCGGCTGACAACGGTCAAACACCGACCGCAGCCGAGCCACATCCGTCAGCTGGGCACGGATCACCTCGGCATTTGAACCGATACCGGGCAACATATCTGTTGATGAAGAGGGTCGAACCACGGCGGTTACCTGATCACCGCGGCTCAGGCAGGCGCGCACAAGATGCGAGCCAATGAAGCCGGATGCCCCCGTGATCAACACCCGGGTCATGATTCCCTCCCTACGGCGCAACAGAACGGGCCCTGCGCTCCGAGTGTTGCGTTCGGCATGATGCAATTGTCTGAACGTGACGCCATCTCTATCAATTCCAGCCTTAGCCGTTCCAGCTTATCACTTTGTTATGCAAACCGAATGCAAAATGCGGCTTGGGGGGCTGGGCGTAGAACGCCCGCCAGCCCACCCAAAAAAGGAATTACCCCAGTAATATCAGGAGGCCGCGCGCGATAGTCCCGACACATGCGGGCGCAGGAACTCGGTCACTTTCTCGTGCATATAGTCGATTTGCGCCTGATCCAGCCCGTGATGGCACGCCAACAGAATACCACCCCGCATCACGGCATCGGACACCGGATACCCTGCCGGATCGGTGCGGCATTCAACATCTCTCATCGCCGGCTGGCGCAGGATGTTGCCGGTAAAAACCGGACGGGTCTGAATATCGGCTTTCTCAAGGAAAATCTGCATCTCGCGCCGGGTGAAAGGCGCGCCTTCACGCAAGGTCAGCGGAAAGGCTAGCCAGCCCGTGCGCGAATTGGGCAATTGTTCGGGAAGAACAAACCACTCTTCGTATTGAGCAAAGAAAGTGCGATGCGCTGCAAAGGCGTCCTCGCGGACTTTGATGTTGTTGTCGAGCTTGCCCAGCTGCACCAGACCAAAGGCGGCGCTGATTTCGGACGGCTCCAGGTTATAGCCCAATGCCTCGAACAGGAATTTGGCATCATATTCGATGCCGTCCAGCTGGACATTAAAACGGTTTTCGATGGCCTCCGACTCGACAAACAGCGATGAGCTGCGGCCCCAGGATCTCATAAGTAATGCCTTGCGCGCCAATTCGTCGTCGTTGACGCAGAGCATGCCGCCATTGCCAGCGCCGTTGATGACATGGCTGCCATAAAAGCTGGTGGTCGACACGTCCGAGTACTTGCCAGTGCTGACGCCGTCCATGGTCGCCCCCAGCGTGTCGGCGCTGTCTTCGATGACTTTAAGACCGTAGCGGTCTGCCAGCTCTCTGATTTTGCGCCAGTCCGGAAGGTTGCCAATCAGAGACGGGATCATCAGCGCCGATGTATTGGTGGTGATCATCCGTTCGATCAGATCAACATCAATGTTGTACGTGCCTTCGGCCGCGTCCACAAACGCAGGGATCAGGCCCTGTCGGACCAGCGGCGCAACGGTGGTCGCAAAGGTCAGAGCCGGGGTGATCACTTCGCTGCCTTTGGGCAGATCCAGAATTTCAACCGCTAGATAGTTTGCAGATGACCCGGAATTGGTCATGATCCCGTGCGATTTCGCAAACAGGGTCGAAACCTTTTCCTGCATCTCGCGCACTTTTGGACCCATCTGCGTCGAGGTTTTAAGGACTTCGACGACGGCGTCGATCTCTTCCTGACCGTGTACCGTTTGACCGTAATTCACCCGCATAAAATCATCTCCTAAAATACTGTTCTATTGAGCCGCAACCGAGCGGTTGCTGAACCCGTTTGACGACATCAGATTTTCATAGCCGCCGATCTGCGTAATCGTCGTACGCAGCATATCTGCGGAGGCGGCATAGGCCTTGTGCCAGTCCGCCGTAAGATCAATGGCCGACTGCAAATCCAGGCGCGGGCGCCAGCCCAATTGCGTCTGTGCCTTGGTGCTGTCCAGCCGAAGCACGCCGGCCTCGTGCGGGGCGTCTGCCTGACTTTCTGGAAAGCTGAAAACCGGGGCAGCGGCCCCCCAGGCACGCTGGATCATATCCGCCAGCTGGCGCACATCGACCGTACTCGAGATATCAGGACCAAAATTCCAGGCCCCGGCAAATTCAGGCCCCTGGTTCAACATCTTTTCCGCCACTTGCAGATATCCGGAAATCGGCTCCAGGACGTGCTGCCAGGGCCGAATGCTGGCCGGATTGCGAATAACAACCGGTTCGTTCTGTTCCCAAGCTCGAATAATGTCGGGTACAAGGCGATCCTCGCTCCAGTCACCGCCCCCAAAGACGTTGCCTGCGCGCACCGTTGCCAGCTGCGGGCCGTTTGGATCTGCAAAGAATGAATGCGCATAGGATTGCGCCACCAGCTCAGTCGCGCCTTTCGAGGCGCTATAGGGGTCCTTGCCCCCCATCGGATCGTTTTCGCGATATCCCCACAACCATTCGCGATTGTCGTAGCATTTGTCGCTGGTGATCACGACCACAGCCTTGAGCGACGGCATATGCCGGGCCGCCTCCAGAACGTGAACGGTGCCCTGAACATTGGTTGCAAAAGTCTCTGCCGGTTTGCGATAGGATTTTCGCACCAGAGGCTGCGCGGCCATGTGGAAAATGACCTCGGCATCCACGCCCTGCAAGGTTTCCATCAGCGCCGCCTGATCCCTGATGTCGGCAAAACGGCTGTCGGTCACCTGATCCAGGCGACAGGCCGCATAGAGCGATGCACCCGGCTCCGGTGGCAGCGACAGGCCGGTAACCTGCGCACCAAGCTGGTGCAGCCAAACCGACATCCAGCCGCCCTTAAAGCCGCTATGCCCCGTCACAAGGACGCGGCGGCCATGGAAACAGCCGCCGAACATCTGATCCGAATGATCAGTCATATGCGCCTCAGATCGCTATGGCCGGATACTCGGCAGACGGTTTGTCGCCGAACTGCAGCCAGGGTGGCGTACCCTCCTCGCACAGCGCGTTCAGAGCGTTGCGATCCCGGATCGTATCCATTGGATGCCAGAACCCATCGTGGCGAAACGCCATAAGCTCTCCGTCCCGCGCCATCTGGCTCAGCGGAGATTGTTCCAAAGGCTCCATATCGTCGACCATATAGTCCATGACGCCCGGCTCAAAAACAAAGAAACCGCCATTGATCCAGGTTTCACGCCGGCGCACCTTTTCGGTGAACGCGTCAACACGGTCGCCTTTGAGCTCGATATTGCCGAATCGCGCCGGTGGCTGAACCGCCGTAACGGTCGCAAGCTTGCCGTGAGACTTGTGAAAATCGATCAGGGCGTTGATGTCGATATTGCCGACCCCGTCCGAGTAGGTACACATAAATGTCTCACCCGGATTCAGCCATTCCTTCAACCGACGGATACGGCCGCTGGTCATTGTATGAGCCCCCGTATCGACAACCGACACGTTCCAGCCGCCGGGCGCAGACGGCACCAGTTTCAGCTCACCCGTATCCAGCGAAACAGAAATATTGTTCGCAATCAGGTGGTAGTTTGCAAAAAATTGCTTCAACAACAGTGCTTTATATCCCGCGGCAACAACAAAATCGCGATGGCCAAAGTGGCTATAGATATCCATGACCCGCGCGATAATCGGTCGACCGCCTACCTCGACCATGGGTTTCGGGATCGAGACCGTTTCTTCGGCCAACCGTGATCCCAGGCCTCCAGCCAATAGTACCGTTTTCATTCGTGCCACTCCCTCAAAAAAACCTAATAATCAAATCTGCACGTGTGCGCTGGTGAAACTCATGTCCGTTCTATGTGAGCGAACAAGTGAAGGCGACCGGACATGATCAATCTGCCTCACCTGCTGTCTTCAAGTATATCACACCCTTGCCGTAACGGTTATCTAACCCTGTTTTTGTGACTGGAAGGTATCCGTTTGTTTCCGCATAGCGTAACAATGGCTCTTCCAGCGTCGGATCATATCCCAAAAGGAAAGCCGCAGGCGGGTTGGAATCAAACAGAGCGGTTAAACCGGCCGTGTCCGTCATTGTATAGCTCTTGGCTAACTCAGGGTTTGTGTGATCAGCGATGCGGAAGGCAAACGGGCCGGTCGCAAGCTCGGCATAGACCGGCAAATGTGCTTCCAGCGGGTAGATCGGCATCAATGTGGCGACGGGGCCGTCGGGATTGGTGCTGTCCGCGACAGTCTCACGCAAGACCTGCCCGCCTTGTGCGATGCGGGCCGTGGTAAAGCCCGACGGGTTCGACAAAGACGCCAGCCCCGGCGCAAGCCGTGGCGCGCCCAAGACGAAGAAAATCACTAACCCTGCCGCAAGCAGAGGCGCCACCTGCCCGTGAACCTGCGCGGGCAGCGCCCGATAGATCAGCGCGGCAAGCAGCGGCAGCACGATCAGAGGCTGGATGAAGTATTGCGGAAAGCCCGGCGTCGGAACAAAGCTGAAGGCCGCAGCAACACCCATCACCACGATAGCGAGCAAAATCTGAGAAACCGCGAGATCAGCGCGGCGCACTTTTCCAAGAGTCAGCATGGCCAGATAAGCAAGCACCATGACTCCAATCAGCGCGGCACCTGAGAACCACGCGCTGTAGGCCAGAAGGATTTTCCCGCCAAGCCCCAGCGCCAGACCCGGTTCACTGGCCGCATTGGCTTGCCAATAGGCGACATGTGGCCCCGTGTGAAAGCTCACGACATGCGCCCAGAACCCGCCGGGATCGGCCAAAAGATACATAAATAAGGGCAAAGCCCCCAGCAAACCGCCCAATAGGGTCGGCAGCGTTACGACTTTGAGACGCTTGGGCAAGCGCAAATGCACGGGCATCAGCACCGCTGCAATCGCAACGGGTGGAATGAACATGGCAGCGCTGACCTTCATGCCTGCAGCAACCGACAGCAACACCCCAACGATCACAAAGATCACCGGCCGCGGTGCGTCACGCTGTGTTTCCACCATGAACAGACCGATTGCCCAGACAAGAAACGACAGTGGTAGCAGGTTGTTGCTGGCGGCCATGCCAGCCTGCGACAGCAACGTCTCGTTGACGGCCAGTCCGACAACAAAGAAGACCGCCAGCAAAGATGAACGAGACAGCCGGTAGGTGGCCCAACCCACACCCGACGCCATCAGCAACCAAGCGAAGAATACCCCGATCCGGGCAGAGGCCAGCAGACCTTCGGAACCCAGGGCAAGATAGAAGGCGCGGAAATACCAGGCCGAATCCGGCACGTGATTATAGAAGAAGTCGCCATAGAGGCCCCAATAGCCCAGCAACTCTGCGGGCGGCACAAACATCAACTCGTCACGCCGCAGACCAAAGCTCATGATGCGCCCGAACACTGCTGCGAACACCACAATCAATGCTACGACAGCGACAAGTCGCAACAACAGCGTTCCGCTTTTGGAATGAACATCGGGCATCAGCGCACCTACCCCTTCGATCTGATCGGCTTGGGCAGTCATCAGGATACCGTATCAAGCTCGGCGCGCAACGCGCTTGAAATCAGCAGATAGGACAGCGCGACAGTGGGCATCAGGGCTATTGCCTGCGCGACATAGGCGCCCAGACCCAAGCCCAGCAGCACCCAAAGCAACGCGGCATTGAACAGATAGATCACCACGTAAGATGCGGCATATTGGGGAAGTCTGTCGTAGCCCTGAACAGAAAACACATAACGCGCATGCACGTTGTAGTTCCACAAAACGCCGAGGATGAACTGGAGGATCAGCGCAATCTGAGGGTGGGTTCCAAACATAACCAGCACCGCAAAGACCGAATAACCGAACAAGGTATTCACAACACCGGCGCCGAGAAACCGAACGATCCGGTCTCCGTGTTGTCGGAGCAGATTCATTGCACCAAGCTGACGTGAGTCTAACATATCAAACACGCTCCTGAGAGCCGAAAACACTCGTAACATTTACACAGCCCGGGGATAATCCCCGAGCTTAATCAATTCAAACTATTAACCTAGCGACCAGCGCTGATGGTTTCCAAACCGTTTGCTTTGCTGAAGCCTCCAACAAGGCTTTCGGTAGGAACCGGCTTGATATGCGGAACGCTCGGGCGAGCGGTCAGTTCCTTGGCGTCGATCGGACGCAGACCATTCGCTCCATATCCTGGCACCAGATCTTTCAGCAGTTTCTTCACGCCCAGATCGTTTCCGTCATGCGCAGATTGTTCCAGCTTGAGGATCATCGCGCGCAACCGCGCAGCGGATACACCTTCCGGGATGGCGGAGGCGACCCCGGGAATACCGCTCTCGCGATGATCTTCGGTGACATCGAACAGCTCTTCAAAGAGTTTCTCACCCTGACGAATACCGATGAATTTAATGTCCACATCTTCATAGGGCACCAGACCAGCCAGACGGATCATCCGCTCGGCCAGATCAACGATTTTGACCGGGCGGCCCATGTCGAGAACAAAAATCTCACCATGGCTGTTTTCCAGGTTAAGACCCTTGGCCGCCGCAACCAGCGTCAGTTGAACGGCTTCACGAATGGTCATGAAGTAGCGTTCCATCTTCGGGTCGGTCACTGTCAGCGGTCCGCCCTCAGAGATCTGACGCTGGAACAGCGGGATCAGAGAGCCCGACGACCCCAGAACATTGCCGAACCGTACCGAGAAGAAACGGGTCTCTTCATCGGTTTCATTGGTCACACGGTCCTGCGCCTGAACATAGAATTCGGCAACGCGTTTGGTCGCGCCCATGACGCTGGTGCTGTTGACGGCCTTGTCGGTCGAAACCTGCACCATCGCGATCGCGCCCACATTGCGGGCCGCATCCGCGACGTTGCGCGTGCCGATGACATTGGTCAGGACGCCCTCGCATGGGTTCAGCTCGACCATCGGCACATGTTTAAGCGCCGCGGCATTAAAGACCAGCTCGGGACGATGGCGTTCGAAAATCGAGTTCACTCGGCCCGCATTGCGGATGTCGGCGACATAGATACGGCGCGCGACGTCCGGGAAGTTCTGGCTGAGATCCATATCAATCGAATAAGCGTTGAACTCGGTGTTTTCGATCATCACGATCTCAGCCGGTTCGAAGGATGCGATCTGACGCGTCAGTTCGCTGCCGATCGAGCCACCGGCACCGGTGATCAGGATACGACGGCCCTTGAACATTTCGCGCAGCATCGAGCGTTCAACCGCTTTCTGCGGGCGATCCAGAATATCCTCGGGGTTAACCGTGCGGATACCGTTGTTTTCGGTTCCCAGCTCTTCCAGACCGGTCAGACGGGACACGGTGATGCTGTTCGCCTCTGCCCAGCGGGTCAGCTTGCGGATGCCATCACTTTCGAAATGGGTCACCGGCTCGGTCAGCAGCACGCGCTGGGGCAGCTCGTCGTAATATTTCAGACGTTCGATCACAACATCCGCATCCAGAAGCGACCCGATGATCTTAACGTCATGGAAATACAGACCCTGCGTATTGCGTGCATCGTCAATGATGCCGACGGGCTGATACTTGGATTCGGTATTGCGAAGCGACCGGACAAACAGGTCACAGCTTGCGCCCGTACCCACCAGAATGACAGGAATCTTGCCGTCAGCTTCGGCTGCTTTGGGCTGCACCTTGCGGGTCAATTCGGTGCTGCGCGCCAGCACGCGCAGAGTTCCGAATGCGGGCACAACCAACAGGAACTGGATGAAATAGACAGCCAGTGGAATCTGCGCCGTAACCTGGAAAGCTGATCCCACCAGGGCCAGAACACCAACTGAAAGAGCCGATGCGCGCACAATAAGCGTCACGTCACGTAGCGAAGTCGAGCGCGTATGGCGCTTGTAGATCCCCGACAGCGGCAGAACAGCCAGCGCCACAAAGCAGGACATGAACACAAGCGGCAGAAGCGCAGAACCGAACTGCGCGGGCAAAGCACCGCCATTGGCTAAAACCACCGCCATGAGAACCGCGATCGCGGAAGCAGCAATGTCGCCGATCACAAGTCGACGGTTCGCACTCAGCTCAGCCAGTTTTTGTGAAAGCTTTGATCTGACGTCTCCGAACAAACGCTCGGCCTCAATCAGATTCTCTTTTTCAAGTCCACTTTTGAGCTTAACCAACTCTTGCTCGTACATACTCACAACTCCGGCGTAAATTGCCCCAAACACTCGACTAAATCAGCTGGCGGAAACGCATCCGACCAAGCTTACAAAAGCCAAAACACCACATCGACACAGGCTGTGCCGACCATTGACTGATTTCGTTTTAAAGACCCCCTGCGGCTCAGGTGCTTTACAAAACAGGCACCAAAAACCAAGACCCCTTTCTCACTCGTACACACACCAAATCAAAATCATGGACACGGCCCACTCTGCGGCCAACATCCGTTAATATCTGTTAACTTTATCACACGACCTGAGGGATAAGAAACTATTTTTCACCCTCCGGACACCGTTCCGACAAAGAAATGCCTCTTTTTATGACCGCATACACGCGGAAGGTGCAGAATTGAATCGCGAGACACCAAGACTCTTTATCCACAAGGTAAACCCAGTCGCCGAAACACTGTTTTTGTTTCCCCGGCGGAAACAGGAGCTACTGAACGGCATCTGGAACTCAACCGATTCGTTCCGCGCGCCTTTCATTTGCCTCAACAGTCCACAGCTTGCTAATCGCCGGATCGATGCGTTGTAGCTGCTCGACGTCGGGCGCGTAGAATGCCATCATCTTACGCACCAGATCACCTGGCAAAGCAGGATATTCGACCTTTTTGGCCACGGCATTGCGCAAAGATCGCACGGGCCATGTGTGGCGCACTGGATCCAGCACCGACCGCATCGGTGTCAGAACACGGCGCAGCGGCAATGGCACCATTGGCGTGTTCTTATCCTTCACCCTGCTGCGAACCGGTGGCTGCAGCTGGTGGTCGAGCCCAAGGTGCCTCCGGATTTTTTCCAGATTGGACTTAGGATCACTGCGAACGTCTTCGTAAGCCAACAGCTGAATCTGCTCAGCCGGGAAGAGATCATAAAATCTGTTGAGATGATGTGCATAGCGCCCGTCGGACAAAAATCGTTGATCGGCTGCGCGCGCGGGATCGAGATATTCTTGGATATCTGCCGTGACCTCTCCGCGACGGAAAAGCATACAGTAATCCGAATAGGCCCGTTTGACCGGGTCGCGCATCTGAAGAATAAGCCGCGCGTCAGGATAGTGGTCCCGGATACGCTGCGCCGCCTCTGGAACCGTCAGGTAGGAGTTCGACTTTTCACCAATGAGCGACGCATCTGCATCGACGTGAAACTGTTCGTGGTACCAGCCAATCCCTCTTTCATATTCGCGGGAGAAGAAATGCAGTTCTGGATCCGGCATATAAATGCCCCGGGTGCGCATAAGAGATTGCTGCAACCAGGTGGTCGCGCATTTCGCAGCACCAATAATCAGAAAATCAACCGCGCGGTTGGAAGGTAAGGGCATAACAAAACTCGTAACTAAGAAACGTCTGCAGTCGTCAATCTTAAACCGGGGCCACCATGCCCCACATGTCAGTTAGATGTTAAAACAATCGATCTGACAACCTCGACCGTGTCACCGGGCATCAATTTGTCGGAGCCTTTGAACCGCTGTGTCCGGCCATCCTCGCCGCGTGTCACGACAAACTCGATCACCGTTTCGCTACCGATATCTTCATCGCTCAGCAACCCTGCAGCAGCCAGTTCGGCGTGCAACCCCTGAGCGGTCGTCAGGCGCGTTTTCAGCACGGCCAGTTCGCTCTCGACCTGATTCAGCTGAATCAGCGAGGCTGATCGGGCATTGTCATCGAGTTCCAGCTCATCCCGCTCTGCACGGTTCAGCTCCTGCCGAGCGGTCATCAGCGCGATTTCCTGATCGAGTCGCTTGGTTTCCAGATCGTTGAGCATATTGGTCATGGTCGTGACCCGATTTGAAACCGTCAGACCTTTTTCTTTGAGAGCTGTCAGGTTCTGCAGCTCGCGGCTTACGTTCTCGATCTGGGCGTTGCGCAGTTCAAGTTGAATCGTCAGGCTGGAAATCTGTTCTTTCAGCATGTTCTGCAGGTCGCGAATGCGATCCCCCAGCCCCTGGCGCGCGTTCAGCGTCGCCGAGAGGATTTCACCTTCCAACCCCTCAGGCGCGGCAGAGGTTTCGCTACTGCTTTCGGATTGCTCCAGACTGGCTAGATCGGCCAGCAGGCGCCGCTTTTCGTGTTCCAGCTCTTCGATCTGCGTAGTCAGCAGACGAATCTCGCCGCCCATTCTGAGAATTTGAAAGTCATTGCTGGAGGCGATCTGAACCGGCGGTCTGAGCGGGCCGCCTGCCAGTGCCAGTAACTGCTGTGCAGTCATACCGGCGTGATAACTATAGGCACCCGGTGACGCCACATCGCCCAGAGCATAGACCGAAAGATGGCCTATAACTTCAAGCGCGATCTTGGGAGGTTCCACCATACCGATCTGACGACGCAGCTTGAGCTCAAGCGTTTCCGCGAGCTCGGCACTTGTTTTGCCTTCGGCCACCACTTCTCCGACCAGCGGGATCATCAGTGTGCCGTCACGCGCCACGGTATATTCGCCAGACAGCCCGTCCCAGCGAAGATAGGATGACGAGTTCAAATCCCAGCGCATGGCGCGCAGCGAGATCTTGTCCTGATGATGCAAACGATAACTCTCGGCTGACACGACGGTTGCCGCCAGCATAAGGCACAAGGCCACATAGATTGTTCTGAAACAGTTCATCAGAACTCACTCTCCCAATTCACTCATCAACATACAGGCCATGACATTAGTGCATCACAGCCAACGAACTCAAATCACATTTAGCACAGGGCCGGATCACAACTAGGGGTCCAGCCCAATCAATTTAGCGCGAACAGCCCGCGTTAAGACCGGCAGGCTACAGAAAGAATAGCTGTTGCTGCGTGCCAAGACAAGCGAGTCGCCGGGCGCAGACACGCCTCATACTTGCAATCCCGTTGCGCGACTGTTGGAGTCAGGGGCCGTTCCACCCGCCTGCTATACAGGCAATGGGCGCATCTTGTGGCCAGAGCTGTGGCATTTAAAGGACGCCGCGCATCCGACGCCTTGATATGCAGACCAAGCAAGCCCTCACCCGCGTTGTATCTGCCAGCGCAACAATCAGAAAAGGATGGCGGAATCGTCGCCGTAGACCTCTCATATTCTCGATCTCCCCATCCGATAACAAACGTAATTCACACGAATCGAGATTTGCGGTCGGGAATTCTTGCAAATCCAGACGAGTTCGAACAAATTGATCCCGATATTCTCTGCCAGCCGGGGCATGCGCCTGCAGGTTGGGCAAAGTTTTTTCGATGCGCATTAGCGCCGGTTGTAGTTGTTGTGTTTATATTGTGTCGCGGGAAACCGTGAATTGGGTTGGATCACACCGTGAACAGGTTTCTTGAAATCCTGATATGTCTGGTACTGGGCTTGCTGACGCTGCCCCTGTTCCTGATTGGCTGCGTTATCATTTTCACCTCGGTTGGTCGGCCTTTGATGTTCTCGCAAACCCGCGCTGGTCGACATAAACAGGATTTCCGCCTGTTCAAATTGCGCAGCATGAAAGACACGCGTGACGAACAAGGCAATTTGCTGCCCGATTCTGCACGCCAAACCCGCGCCACTGCGCTGATCCGGCGGTTGCGCATCGATGAATTGCCGCAGCTTATTCTGGTGTTGCAGTATAAAATGGCGTTGGTCGGACCTCGCCCCTTGCTGCCAGCGACGATCGAGGGTTTTGGACCTGCCGGACAATATAGATGTTCCGTGCGGCCGGGATTGACCGGCTGGGCACAGGTCAGCGGCAACACCAATCTCAGCGATACTGAGAAGCTGCATCTTGATCTGTGGTACGTTGCGCATCGCTCGCTCAAGTTGGATTTCCAGATTTTGAGCGAAACCCTTGGCGTCGCCATACGCGGCGAGCGCAGGCATACCGACCGCATTGAAGCCGCGACCAAATGGCTTGAGGAAAGCGGGTCTCACACTTTCAACCTTCAGGAGATGCCCGCGTGAAGATCGTTTTTGTTGGCGCTGTCGAATCCTCTTTGGGTGCTTTGGTCTCCATTTGCGCGGCGGGTCATCCGCCCGATCTGGTTGTCACCGTGCCGCCGCATCTGGGCTCGCGCCATTCCGACTATGTTGATCTGTCGCCGGTTGCGCAGAAATATGGCGTGCCGGTGATCTTTACCGAAAAAACCAATTCACCCGAAACGATCGAGCAAATCGCGCGCTATGAACCCGATGTGATTCTGGTCATCGGATGGTCGCAGATCTGCGGCCCGGAATTCCGCGCCATCGCGCGGATCGGCTGCATCGGGTTTCACCCCTCTGCCCTGCCCAAGTTGCGTGGACGCGGTGTGATCCCGTGGTCTATTCTGATGCAGGAAAGTAGCGTGGGATCCTCGCTGTTCTGGCTGGGCGAAGGGGCTGATGACGGGCCGATTGCCGCGCAGGCGCGATACGCCGTCGACCCGGAAACCGTCACTGCCCGCGAGCTGTATGACAGAGCGCTGCGCGCGGTCTCTGGTCTGTTGCCACCGCTGTTGAAGCAGATCGCAGAGGGCGACATCCCGGCAGAGCCGCAGGTCACAACGGGCGTAAGCCTGTGCGCAAGGCGCCGTCCTGAGGATGGTTTGATCGACTGGTCCCGTCCTGCAGCTGAAATCCACCGCCTGATCCGCGCCTCTGGACCACCCTATCCCGGCGCCTATTCCTTTGATCCCAAAGGGCAGCATATTGCGATGACAGCCGTCAGATATACCGAGCCCGAAGGATATTACATCGGCTTGCCCGGTCAGATTCAGGCCATTACCGATCAGGGTTTCACCGTTGCCTGCGGCGACGGGCGCTGCATCGATATTCTTGAATGGTCAGGGGCCGATGCGCCCCCGGCCCTGCATTCGAAACTAAGGAATACTCCATGATCGCTTCCGATCTTCTGAACGCAGGACAGGGTTCTGTCCTTGTTGTTGCTCCCCACCCCGATGATGAGGTTCTGGGCGTCGGCGGCACGATCGCCCGTCTGGCCGATGCCGGGCGAGAGGTGCATGTGGTTGTCGTTACACGCGGTGCGCCGCCTAAATTTCCGCTGGAACAGGTGCAGCGCATTGCGGCCGAGGCCCAAAAGGCCCACGATCTGCTGGGCGTGAAAGAAACCCATTGGCTGGAGTTCCCGGCAGCTGAATTGCCTGAACTTCCACATTCGGCCCTGAACGCAGGTCTTGGCAAACTGGTGACCGAGCTGGCGCCCGAGCTGATCTTTGCGCCCCATCCCGGTGACATTCATCTGGACCATCAGTTGAGCTTTCTGTCGACGCTGGTGGCCAGCAGGCCGCATCAGCACGATTATCCGGCGACAATTGCGGCCTATGAGACGTTGTCCGAAACCAATTGGAACGCGCCTTATCTGACGCCACCTTTTGTGCCCAATGTCTTTGTCGACATCTCGGACACGCTTGACCGCAAGCTGGCCGCTTTCGCCGAGTTTGCAAGTCAGGTGAAACCCGCCCCGCATGAACGCTCCGTCGAAAGCCTGCGGGCGTTGGCGACACTGCGCGGGGCAACCGTACACCGTCCGGCCGCCGAAGGCTTTGTGCTGGTCAGATCGGTCATCTAGCAGGAGAAACACGATGCAGATGTGGCCCGTTTACGATCAGGAACAGATTGATGCCGTCGCGCAGGTACTGGCCTCGGGCAAAGTAAACGCCTGGACCGGACCGGATGTGTGCGCGTTCGAAGATGAATACCGCGCCTATGCCGGTGCCGCGCATGCCATTGCCATTGCCAACGGCACGCTGACATTGGATGCCACGCTGCACGGGCTTGATTTGCAGCCGGGCGACGAGGTCATCGTTACGCCGCGCAGCTTTGTCGCCTCGGCCAGTTCGGTTATGCTGTTTGGCGCTGTCCCCGTCTTTGCCGATGTGGACCGCGACACGCAGAACATCACGCCGGAAACTGTTGCGCCGCTGATCACCGAGCGGACCAAGGGCATCATTCCCGTACATCTGGGCGGCTGGCCCTGCGACATGGCCGGAATCATGGATCTGGCGCAGGCGCACGATCTGTGGGTGATCGAAGATTGCGCTCAGGCTCACGGGGCCATGATCGGCGATGCCCATGTCGGTACGTTGGGCACCATCGGGTCGTTTTCCTTCTGTCAGGACAAGATCATGACAACCGGCGGTGAAGGCGGCATGCTGTTGACCAATGATCACGATCTCTGGTCGCGCATCTGGAGCTATAAGGACCATGGCAAGGGTTATGACACGGTTTTTAACACCCCTGCCCCACCCGGATTTCGCTGGCTGCATGATTCAGGCCCGGGCACCAATCTGCGGCTGAACGGAATGGCGGCGGCCCTGGGGCGCGTCCAATTGCGCCGGCTGGACGCATGGCGCGATCATCGCACAACCAATGCCCGCCTGCTGCATGAGGCATTATCGACCTGCCGCGCCTATCGCGTGCCGATGCCCGGTGATGACATCACCCATGCCTATTACCGCTTCTATGCATTTGTTCGCCCCGAAGCGCTGGCCTCCGATTGGACCCGGGATCGGATTGTCGCCGAAATCACGGCGGCAGGTTTTCCGGCCTTTTCCGGCAGCTGCTCGGAAATCTATCGCGAGCAGACCTTTCAGAAACGCGGGCTTGGGCCGGAAAAACCGCTGCCCGTCGCGCAAGAGCTGGGGGACACAAGCCTCGCCTTTCTGGTTGATCCCGCGCGATCCCATGAAGAGGTAGCACAGCTTTGCCAGGTCATCGTTGATATTGGCAATCGGGCTTTGGTTCCCCAGATGGCTGGCCAGTAGCGAGGTGCGCCGATGATCCTGCACGTAACAACTGATTTTTCGGGACAGGGCGGCGCTCAGGCGATGCTTGCGCGTTTGCTGTCCAACGCGCAGGAAAAAGCCGTTGTTGTCGCCCTGACCGAGGTATCCGACCGCTGCCGCGACATGGCGAATAATGACCGGGTTGAATACATCTCGCTGCACGCGCAATCGCCGCTGGCGCTGCCGCGGGCGATCTGGACGATCCGGCGACTGATCCAGAAACATAAGCCCGATGTTGTGCTGTGCTGGATGTACCACGCCATGGTTGTGGGGCTGATTGCGGACAAGCTGACATCGCTACGCCCCCCCGTTGTCTGGACGGTACGGCAGGCGCTGGATGACCCATCGTCTTTCACGCGCAGCGCACGGGCTGCAGTCAGCCTGTCAAAATCACTGTCCCGGCTCAGCGACGGTATCATTTACAACTCGACCCGCGCGCAGGTGCAGCACCAGAAATACGGTTACGCGGACGCGCAGTCCGCTGTGATCCCCAACGGTTTCATCATTCCCGACACTGCGCAGCCACGTACCGGGCCCGCCCGCATTTTCGGCGTTGCGGCGCGATTTCACGCGCAGAAGGATTTTCCGACCTTCTTTCAGGCCTTTGCCCAGGCGCGCCGCGCGGTCCCTGATCTGCGGGCGGTGCTGGCCGGGGATGGCGTGACTTCGGACAACCCTGAGATCCGAAACCTGCTGGCGGCCAATGACTTGCCTTCCGACTGTGTCGAGCTGTGCGGCGATCTGAGCGATATGTCGGCCTTTTATAACCGTATCGACGCGCTGGCTCTGTCCTCCAGAACCGAAGGGTTCCCCAATGTCATCGCCGAAGCGATGAGCTATGGCAGGCCCGTTGTCACGACGGATGTCGGCGATTCAGCACTGATCGTCGGCGACAATGGCTATGTCGTGCCCATGCGCGACCCCGCCGCGCTGGCGCAGGCCATGATCAAGGCGGCCAGCTGGCCGGTCGAGACATTTCAAGCCAAAAGCGCTGAGGCACGGGACCGAATTGCGCAGCATTATTCTCTGTCTGCGATTGCCGAGGCCTATGACGCTGTGCTGGCCCAGGCGATTTCGCGCCATGGGCATCCTGTTGCCCTGAACGCCAGATAAAGGAAGCCCGGTATGTGTGGCATCGCAGGATTTCTTACGTTTCAGGCTGCGGCAGCAGACCAGACCCGGCACACGCTAAAGGCCATGTGCGACAGCATTCAGCATCGCGGACCCGATGCCGATGGTCTGTTTGTCGATACCGATGCGGGCGTCGCGCTGGGACACCGTCGACTGGCCATTGTCGATCTGTCCGAGACGGGCGCGCAGCCGATGACCTCACCCAGCGGCCGCTTTACCATCGTCTATAACGGCGAGATTTACGGCTTTCTCGAGTTGCGCCAACAGCTGATCGACCGCGGGGTGGCATTGCGCGGCACGTCGGACACCGAAGTCCTGCTGGCGGCAATGGATCTATGGGGCGTGCGTAAAGCGGTAGAACTGTGCCATGGCATGTTTGCATTTGCCGTCTTTGATCGGCAGAAAAACCGGGTGGTCTTTGCGCGTGATCGGCTGGGGAAAAAGCCGCTTTATATCGGTCTGAAATCGGGCAAGCTGCTGTTTGGGTCTGAACTGAAAGCCCTGCGTGCGCACCCCGATTTTGGCGCTGCCGAGGCCGACAGGCGCGCGCAGGCGCAATATATGCGCTATGGTTTTGTTCCGGCCCCGCTTTCGATCTATAAAGACGTGATCAAGCTGCCCGGCGGCACATTGCTTGAGGTTTCGCTGGACGCGCCACCAAAATCCGCCCGCGCGTTGGCAGAAGCAATCGAGAGTTTCTGGGATATTCGCCAATGCGCCGCCGACGGGCTGGAGGCACCATATGGCTCCGCGCAAGAGGCGCTCTCCGCAATCGAGGCCGAGCTTACCCGCGCGGTTCAGGACCGGATGGTTGCAGATGTCACCGTGGGCACATTCCTCTCGGGCGGCATCGACTCAACCCTGATTACCGCCCTCATGCAAGAGCTGTCGCCGACAAATGTCACCAGCTTCACGGTGCGTTTCGAGGACAAGGACCTGAACGAAGCCGATCATGCCGCCGCGATCGCCCGCTATCTGGGCACGGACCATCACGAGGTGACAGCAACTCCGCAGATGGCATTTGATCTGCTTCAGAGCCTGCCCAAAGTCTATGACGAGCCTTTTGCGGATCCATCGGCAATTCCGACCCTGCTGGTGTCGCAACTGGCGCAAAAGCAGCTCAAGGTCGTCATGTCTGGCGATGGCGGCGACGAATCCTTTGGCGGGTACGAACGCTATGCCCGGATGCTGGCCATGCAACGGCTTGCGCATAAATTACCCGGTCCGGCTGCTGCTGCGCTGGCGGCGGCTCCGGATGGTGTCAGCAAAGCGCTGTTGTCAGTTTTGCGCCCGTTCCTGCCCGGAAACTTGCGCAATCAAATCACTCCGGATCGGCTATCCAAAGTTGCTGATATCGTACGTCACCCAAATCTGCGCAGCAGATACAATTCCATGTTTAGCCTTTGGGAGCCTGCCGCAGAACTGCGAAATGAGGTGAAGGAGGATGGCGTTTATATCAGCCGCTCTCTCCCCACAGGTCTGAGCGATACGCACACCATGATGATGCTGGATTCCGGCATCTACCTGCCCGAAGGGATTCTGGTCAAAGTCGACCGCGCATCGATGTCGGTGGGGCTTGAGGTACGCGCACCGTTGCTGGATGACCGTGTCGTTGCTGCCGCATGGCGCGCCCCGGATCAGTTGCGATACGACGGTACTGTCGGCAAAGTTGCGCTGCGGCAACTTGTGGATAAACGCCTGCCCAAAGACCTCTATGACCGGCCCAAACAAGGGTTCGGAGTGCCGATGAACGATTGGCTGCGCGGTCCGCTCAAAGATGTGGCGCAAGGGGTTTTCGAAGGCAATAGTGGCCTGGGCGAGATATTCGACCAAAGCGTGTTACGCAGACGCTGGCGCGAACATCTGAACGGCAGCCGGAACTGGGGGCCGCATCTGTGGTTCGTTTTGGCGTACAGCTTTTGGCATGATGAGTGGATGACCTAACGACGATACGTTCATCTGTTGTCACACACATGCTGTGCAACTGGGATTTTGCTGCCCAAACCGGCACTGGGGTACGAGGCAGCGCATATCAGAAAGTGAGTTTCAAGTGCTCAAGAATTTCTTACTGTTCGCTCTTAGCTGCCTGATTACCCTGGCATGTGTTGAAGTGTTGCTCAGGGTGTTTGACCCTTTGAACCTGCAGCCCCACTCAAGCCAGAAAATCGCAAATGTCCCCCTGCAGCATCAAGGGGTATATTTCTGCGAGGGCGGGCCCGAACGGTTGCAGCGGCACGATACGGTCTATTCCCGTGAAAACCCCTCGCAATCTTATTTCGAGTTCCGCAACGGCATCGTCTCGTATCACAAATATAATGAACACGGCTTCCGAGGCACGACCGAACCTGCTGAGGACAAAGGGCGCGTACTTGTGTTAGGGGATTCCTTCATCCGCGGAACACTGTCGGACGAGACCGAGACCATTCCGGCGCTTTTGTCCCGCTGGTCGCAAGACGCGCATTATGTGAACCTGGGAACCGGCGGCCACGGAACGTTGCAACACGGCCTGACATATCAGGAGTTTCAGGATGTGATGCCACATGACACGGTGCTGCTGTTTGTTTTCAACAGCAACGATCTAATCGACAACATCAAGTTCCAGAAATGGCAGGATAATCCTCCACCAGCAGACCAGAAGCGGACGCTGCTGCAGCGCACCATGTCAGAGATTGCCAAGTTCCAGGTCGGCAAACTTCTGATCCGTTTCAAATCTATGATGACCAATCGCGACCTGTATCCATCTGAGCCCACCGATGTTGAAACGGCCTTGTTTATGGAATCGCTCGACACCCTCAATCAGGCCGTCGCGGACAAGGGCGCAAAGCTGGTCGTGTTCTCGCTGCCCAGCGTATCAGAGTTTGTCGGCGAAGACTTCGTGACGTTCCGCAGTGACCCAAACGGATACAGCGATGCCGTACGTGGCCTGATTGACCAATCCGCCGAAGGGCATGGGTTTGTCTGGCTTGATCTGAAGCCCGAGCTGGAGGCATTGGCGGCACAACAGAACGTGCCCGTCACAGACCTGTTCGGCCACCCGGATCACCATCTGCAGGAGATTGGCAACTATGCCGTGGCGTCCGCCGCAGCACGGTTTCTTGAGCAAAACGGTCTCGACACGTTTGAAATCGAAGACAGCTTTGTCAATCGCATGTCCTACGCACCTGATGAGGTTGCCTGTCCCTGAACAGCACCTTGCTATAACGCCGGGGGCACCAAGTCCTGATGTAAGGTCATGCCTAGCCCGGTTTGCAGCGACACAGCGGGCCGGTAACCAAAGGCCTGCGTTGCGGCGCTGTGATCCAGTGCGAACCGGGTGAAGGCTGCGCCGTCTCCGGGCTGCGTGGTCACGTCCACAGGCCCCGACGGGCCAAACTGTGCGATGGCCTCAACCAGCTCGGCCAGCCTGACAAGGCCGGGGCCCGATATGTTGTAGGTGCCTACGCTTTGGTTTTGTGCCGCCAACAGCACTGCCCTGCTTAGATCATGGGCGTGAACAAAGTCTATGCGATTGTCCGGGCCGGTAACCGTAAGCCCCTGCCCTGCATGCGCGGCAGTCAGCATCTTGATCAGGAATTTATCCTGCGGCAGGCCAACCCCATAGAGCGACGAAGGACGCAGGATCGCTGCCCTCAGCCCTTGCAGGGCTGCATGCTCTGTCAGCGCGTGTTCAGCCAACCGTTTGGACGCAGCATAAGCCCCACCCAAAGGGCCCGGCGCGGTCGGGGCATCCTCGGCAATACGTGGGGCGTGGGGGTCCTGATAGACCGATCCGCTGGAGATAAAGATCAGATGCACGTCGCGCCGCGCCGCCCACTGAGCAACGTTCAATGTCGCGCGCAGGTTGGTGTCATAGAGATCGCGCAGCGACCCGGCATCATCGGCATCTGCAATCCGGGCCGCGCAATGCACAAAAACATCTGCGCCGTCGGTGATTTCATCGAAACGGGCGTCGTCACACCAATTCCGCAAATCCCACAACTGCCGACCCACGGGCACAAATGGCACTTCGGCATCCGTCAGCAGGGCGCATAGATGCCGGCCTAGCAGACCGGTCGCGCCTGTCAGAGCGACTTTCATTTGGTGTTGCCATAAAGGCTGAACTGAGCGCCCGGGTTCGGCGTCAGTTCGCGGTCAGTATCCAGCTGTTCCAACGCGGCTTTCGGCAGCACCAGCTCGCTCCAATATCGCAGCACGGCACTGTCCCACGCGATTTCCGGGTTATGAGAGATACCCTGATCTTGCTTGATGTAGAATTCAACGGGGTTGAACCCAAGCTGCGCACAAAACGGCGTTGTTCCGGAAAAGCGCGCATTGATCTCAAAGACCTTTGGCACGTCGTCCCGATCCAACCGCAGCTGGAAATTACAGGCCCCGTCAACGCCCAGCTTTTCGGCGATGGCGGTGACATAAGCCTCAACCTCGGCATTCCGCTCAGGGAACGCACGATAGGTATCGCCAGACCGCAACGTCCGCCGCAACGCCAGAACGGGCGACAGCTTTCCGTTCACGCCAACGATGGTGCAGGTGAACTCTCGGGTATCGTCACCGATCAGCTCTTGCACGATGATCTGGCTGTGATCACCTGGATAGGCGGCCAGTTCTTCGCGGCTGTTCGCGCGCTCAACCCCAATCGATCGGAAGCCGACGGCAGGTTTGGCGATGACCGGAAAGGACAGATCTTTGGTTTCCAGTGCTTCGGCCATCGACCAGGTCCTGGGATAGGGCAGCCCGTTTTCGGCCAGAAAGGCCGCCGTTTGCGCCTTGTCATCGGCGATTTTGACCGCGTCCAGTGGATTGACGACTACGCGCACCCCAAAATCCCGTGCAATCTCATCGCGCTTTTCTGCGCACAGCGCCAGCTCGATATCCGTGCCGGGGATATAGTAGTCGACATTCTCAGCCTCAAAAATCCGGGCAAGCGATGCCAGATAGCTGGGCGACCGGCAGCCTTCGACCAGATACACCTTGTCACACGCGTATAGCCCCGCAGATAGCGCCGCCATATCAGCGCCAATGATACGCAGGGGTAAATCTGAGATCAGCCGCAGAGATTTAATGATCCCCTGACCGACACCGCCACCAGCACCTGTAACCAAAACCGTGATCAATTCACTTCTCCATAAACGAGATAAGTCTGTCTTTTGTATCCGCACTCAGATCAGTTGCCATAATGGCATGGCAGAATTTTGCCCGATCAAACTCAATTTTGGGAATGTCGACCTTGATCCGGTCCTGATCGCGCTCGATCGTCATATAGGTAAAGCCTGTCCCGCGCGGCTGACCGATTGTGCCGGGGTTCAGCAGCAATACCTCATCCGGAGCCAAGGTCAGCCATGTACCAGTTTCGGCCTGAGTTGCCTCGCCCGACTGATCCACCAGCACCGCAAACGACCTGTGCGAATGCCCAAACACGCCCACCGAAAACCCCGTATCGCGCAATGTCTGCGCCGCAGTTGCCCATTGATCGGGTTTCGACACATAGGACCAGTCACCATACTCATAGGGGTTGGCATGAGAAAACAGAACAGGCCCGGCCTCATACCGCGTCGCCCACGGATAACGGTCGGCGAGTTTCGGCGCGTCAGCCATCAGGTCATGGGTCCAGCGCACGGACTCGGTCACGAAGTCTGAGATATTGTCGTAAAATGCAGGCGCGCCCCGATCCAGATCGAAATAGAACTGGTCGTGATTGCCGCTGAGGAAAACGCAGTTCTCGTCCTGATGCAGTTGATCGACTGCCTGCAATACCTCACGCGGCTGCACCCCGTAGGTCAGCAGATCACCCAGCATCACCACGAGGTCCGGACCAAAAAGCTTTGTCTGCGCGATGGCAACAGCCAGCGCACCTGCATTGCCATGAATGTCGGACAGAACGGCGATCTTATCGGTGCTCATCGAAGCCACAGCACCGCACGCCTCAGTTCAGGTGCCGCCTGCAAACCAGCAGAGACCGATATCCGTTGGATGGAAGAATCAAAAACCGTCAAACTCATTGCACAAACATAAAACCACAAACATCGGTTGTGGTATCATACAGGCCGGGATTTGCAATGAAACTAAAGGCCCATCTGGTCAGTGCGTGGGCGTTTGGCGGGTTTTACAGCCAATGGGGCCGGCCAAGGCTGACCGGCCCCAAAGTCTTTAGTCGATAATCGCGTTCAGGGTCGCGCTGGGGCGCATAACAACCGCCGCCTTTACCGGGTCGGTATGGTAGTAACCGCCCAGATCAGCGGCTTCGCCCTGTGCGGCAGCCAGTTCAGCCAGAATGTCAGCCTCTTTCGCGGCCAGTTCCTTTGCCACAGGTGCGAACTCAGCGGCCAGATCAGCGTCATCAGACTGCGCGGCCAGAGCTTCGGCCCAATACCGCGCGAACCAATAATGGCTGTCGCGGTTGTCGGGCTGCCCCACTTTGCGGCTGGGCGATTTGTTGTTGTCCAAGATGCCCTGTGTTGCAGCCTCGGCCGCGGCACCCAGAACGCCAGCTTTGGCGTTGCCTTTGGTATCCGCCAGGAAGTTCAGCGATTCACCCAGCGCACAGAACTCACCCATTGAATCCCACCGCAGGTGGTTTTCTTCGACCAGCTGTTGCACGTGTTTCGGGGCTGAGCCGCCCGCACCGGTTTCAAACAGACCACCGCCATTCATCAGCTTGACGATCGACAGCATCTTGGCCGATGTGCCCAGCTCGAGGATCGGGAACAGGTCGGTCAGATAGTCCCGCAGCACGTTGCCGGTGATCGCAATCGAGTCGTTGCCTGCCGTGATCGTTTCCAGCGACTGGCGCGTCGCCTCGCGCGGGGCCATGATCTGGAACTTGTCTGCTACGCCAGCGGCCTCAAGCGCCGGTTTAACGTATTTGATCAGCTCCGCGTCATGCGCACGGTTGGCATCCAGCCAGAAGATGGCTTCGGACCCGGTCAGGCGCTGACGATCCATAGCCAATTGAATCCAGTTCTCAATCGGGGCTTTCTTGACTGTGCAAGACCGCCAGATGTCACCTTTTTCAACCGCATGTTCATGCAGCACATCGCCATTGGCCAGAACGATGCGGATCGTGCCGTCTGCCGGTGCCTGGAAAGTCGTCGGGTGCGAGCCGTATTCTTCGGCCTTCTGCGCCATCAGACCGACATTTGCGACGGCACCAGCGGTTGCCGGGTTCAGCGCGCCATTGGCTTTGAAGAAATTGACGGCCTCGTCATAAACCGGCGCATAGCAGCGGTCAGGGATGACACAGTTGGTATCCCCCTTGGCACCGGTCTCGTCCCAACCTTTGCCGCCCGCACGGATCACCGCCGGCATCGAGGCGTCGATGATCACGTCCGACGGCACGTGCAGGTTAGTTATGCCTTTGTCGCTGTCGACCATATACATGGAGGGACGGTCGCCTTTGATCGCGTCGATGGCCGCCATGATATCGGCGTTGTCTTTCACGCGCTCCAGCAGATCGCCCAGACCCGAGTTCGGGTTCACACCCAGCGCCTCAAGCTCGGCACCGAATTTCTCGAACACAGGCGCCAGCCAGGCCCGTACGGCATAGCCAAAGATGATCGGGTCCGAGACCTTCATCATCGTGGCCTTCATGTGCAGCGAGAACATGGTACCGTCTTTTTTGGTGTCTTCGATGGCACCCGCCAGGAACGAGGACAGAGCTTTGACCGACATGAACGTCGCGTCTGCCACGGTACCCTCGGCCAGCGGCCAGCCATCTTTCAGAACGGTCACGGCACCGTCTTTGCCGACAAATTCGATCTTGGCGTCACCGGCCTGCGCAGCGGTGATGGTGGCCGATTTCTCGTTGGCATAGAAATCGTTGCCCGGCATCGACGACACTTTGGTTTTGCTGTTCGACGACCATTCGCCCATCGAATGCGGGTTCTTCTGGGCATAGTTCTTCACCGCCCGCGCCGCGCGGCGATCTGAGTTGCCTTCGCGCAGTACCGGGTTCACAGCCGAGCCCTTGATGGCGTCATAGCGCGCGCGAACAGCCTTTTCATCATCGGTCGAGGGCTCTTCGGGATAGCTCGGGATGTCATAGCCCTGCGACTGCAGCTCTTCGATTGCGGCCACCAGCTGCGGGACCGAGGCCGAGATGTTCGGCAGTTTGATCACATTGGCATCGGGCGTCTTCACCAGTTCACCCAAAGCGGCCAGATCATCGGTGATGCGTTGTGCCTCGGTGAGGTTCTCAGGGAAGGTCGCGAGGATACGCCCGGCCAGTGAAATATCCTTGGTGCCGACGCTGACGCCCGCCGCAGATGCGAACTTGCGAATGATGGGCAGGAACGATGCGCTCGCCAGCTCCGGCGCTTCGTCTACAATGGTATACAATATATCGAAGTTCGATTTTTCTGCCATATTCCCTTACCTTTTTTAAGCCTTTCAGGGGCGTGCGATCCAAAGAGTTGTGCCACCAAACATGTGACGTGTGAGGGTCGGGATAATCTGACCGCCCCACGATGACTCTGATTTCTCCGCGCCTCCCTTAAATCAGGATTGGTCCGGGATCAATCTCAGGATTGCGCGCAAATTGACACGGGCCGGTGAATTGGCCTGACAATGCCCGTCATTTGCGGCCCGTGTTCCAACTTGGCGCATCTTTTGCAAGATGCGCGACATAGGCACTCACAATCAACTCCGCATTTTGCTTTTCGCGTTCCGAGAGCTGAAGCCCCTCCTTTTCGGCGGCAGCGATCAACCTCTCTTTGCTCACGGGCCCCGAAATCTCTAAAAATCGAAGAAGCTCGGGTCGCGCCAAGTCCTCTCGGGCGAGTAGCGCATACGTCACTGCGCGTAGCCAATAACGCTCAGCTTTGTCTTCATTTGGATAGTCATTGAGTTGAGATTTCAACCAATCCCAACTTGGCCATTTGGAACGGGATCGCTCGATGAGCGACGTCACATATCCGTCGATGAACTCTACCCCTTTTTGCTCGTCCCCGATCGAGAGATGAATCACCGCTTGGTAGAAATATTCAGACAAAGGCTGATCTTTAAGATCGATGCCCCTTTGCGCCGCATCCAAAGCCGCATCTACATCTTTTGTATGCGCGACGTGAAGCTGGATCAGCATGGCATAGAACCGGTAGTCATCAGGCCAAGTTTCAGCAGCCGCACTGGCCATCTGCAAGGCGCGCTCATACTCGCCAACATCTGCCAGATAGATCATTGATCGCTTTGCCGCATTGCTGGCGTTCGGGTTCGCGCGCAGCACCTGTTGATAACCCTCAAAGGCGGCCCCGCGATCCCCGTGCTTGTCCAGAAATTTAGCCCTGCGCCAATTGACATAAGAACTCTGCGGCGACAGCTTTAACGCCCGCTCATAGTCGGCGCGCGCGGTTTCGTGATCGCCATTGGCATCATTGATCTGGGCACGCAACACCCAGGTTTTGTAGTTTTTCGGCTGCAGCGCCAAGGCCCGGTCCACATCCGCAATCGCATTGTCAGAATGCCGGTTGCAGCTGTGCGCCCAGGCGCGTTCGGTCAGGAACAGATGTCTATAGTCCGGTGCGGTCCTCCCATCCTCGATCAACGCGGTGCAGGCTGAAATCACATCCGCGCGCGACGCTGTGTTGCTGACACAAGTCGCAGCCGCGTCCTGAGGTTTGAGCGGCTCAGCGACCCAAAGAAACGCAAGAGCAAAAGTGGTGATCAGGATGAGTAGCCGTGGGTGCATTGAGGCTCCGGTCATTGATCAAAGCTGTGGCTGCTAAAGAAATGTTGGCAATCGTGAACAAAACGGATTTTGTTGGCAGATCAGCGATCAGCGTTTTTTTTCAGCATGGGAATGCCACCAAAACCAAGTTCTGCGTTGATGTGGTTGACGTAGTCATTGACTGCTATCTCCAGATGCTTCGATGAGCCAGCGTAGGCCTGCCGCGGCACTGCAACGCCCACCTGCCTAATGTTGCGAAGCAAGGCATTGCGACCATAGGTTCCGGTTTCCTGCAAAAACTCTTTGATCTCAGATGTCGCCAGATCAGTTCTGCCAAAATACGCGAACCAAAAACCGCGCGACAGCCCCTCACGGCTTTGCCCTACCATGATTTTGTCAGCAGTCTTGTTGTACCACCTTTTTACAAAGCTCTGCTTCGAATAGCTGCGTTCAAGGTTCAATGCTGCAATCGTCTCGACGAGGGCTACTCCTTTAGCCTCATCGCCGATCTTCAGATGTATCAAAGCAGACATAACACGTTCGCCACCCTGATTTCGCTTCAACCTTCCAAAACCAGAGGCGGCCTGCAATGCGCTTTCGTGGTCACCCGAATGTTGGAGGGCATATAGGATCTGGTCGAAGTAAACCCATTCTTGATCTGGCCAGCGCATCTCAGCCTGCTTGAAAAATTCGACCATGCCGTCATGCCCATCGATACTGTAGCGCGCATTCACCAGTGCGATCGCCGCCGTGGCGTAACTGGGGTCAAGCGCCAGCGCCCTCTCAAAACCCTGCATTGCCTCGGGCATGCGGTCCTGCGCGCGGTCAAACTTGGCCTTTTCAAAAACGGCCAGAACACTGTCAGGCTCAATTTCCAGCGCCCTGTCAAAATCCGCCCCGGCCAGTTCGGCATCACCCGCCGCCGCATGCGTTTTTGCGCGTTGTACCAAGGCTGGCACATCATTTGGCCGCAAGGTCAGAACACTGTCGTAGCCCGCCACTGCAGCTTCATATTGCTTTGCCCCACGATAGGCCAGCGCGCGTTGGCTTAGAAGGTGGGCCTGACGGTCGGTCGAAACATCCTGAGCCCTGAGAAGTCTGGTGCAGGCTTCGATCACCCGCTCGCGATTGGCGCTGCCTTGAGTGCAGATCGTATGTGCTGCCGCGTGTTCGGACTTTGGCTGGGCAGGCGTTCGAAATGAGAGATAGGCTGCGGAACAGGCAAAGATCAGGGCGGCGAGGCGTATGCGCATTAAGGCTCCAACTTGGTGATCGCTCACCCTTAGATAGTAACGCAAGAGACCGATAACAAGTTCACGATTTCGCTCAACATGTTGGGAAATATCTTTAAAATCTAACTTTCCTACGTCAGTTTCGCCGCGAAAAAGGCAGAATTTTCCGCCACGCGCACAACCCATAGTCTTTGCCGGACATCACTTGGGCTCCGGATATCTGTGACGTATTGCAAGCACATCGCGGGTGATCTATCGATACGCTAATGCGTTGTGTTTTTGTGTTGATTTTTGCCTTTTTTGCCTGCGTGACGTCCGGTGCGATCGCGCAGGAGGCCGCCGTTGAACCGCATGAGCTGACGGATTCGGGGCGGGACTATCTGAAGGCAGTCAGATATCACGGCGTCGATACGGATGTCGTCTATTTTGACCCGACTAGACCAGTGCCTCCACTAGAAACCACTGCAGCACCCAAGCCCGAACCTGTCGACCGTGAGCGCAGCTGGACTTCGGATTCGCAATGGCCAACGGCGATCATCTCGTTGATCGTACTGATTGTTCTGCTGAGCTTTGTGTATTTTTCGGTCGGCGGCACATCGGTTTCCTTTGGCGGCAAGGTTGAGAACACGCGGCGCAAGAAGGGTGCGACAGTGGCGGCAGATAATCTGGATGATCCCGAACTGTCTGATCTCAATAGCATCTTACGCATATCTGATCGGCAACTGGCGCTGATCGGGCTGGCGCAGCTGGCATTGACGCGATGCCTGAACGCCAACGGAGTTTTGTTCAAACGCAGCTGGACGCAACGCGAAGCGCTGCGAAAGCTGCCGCAGAACCAATCTTATCTGCAGGATCTGCGGGTACTAGTCCGTGATTGCGAGCTGGTCCATTTCGGCGGCCGGACAATCACAGAAAGTGACTTTGCGGATCACGTCGCCCGCGTGCGCCCGATCCTGCGCGAGGTAACCGCATGAGCGATATCTCGGACACCAACCCGGCACCGCAGATCCGGCTGGACTGGATCGTGATTGGCGTTGTGATTCTGCTGTCGCTGGGCGTGTTTCTGTATCTGGTCAATCAACGGCAATACACACTGCGGGACTCGCCCAGCGGGTTTGACGGGTTGCAGGTCTGGCTAAGCAGCGAGCGCCACCCGGCACAGAGCTTTACCGGAGGCTGGCCGCTGGATCGCAGCTCGATCGGATTGCTGGTGCAGCCAATATTTGACACGCATCTCGGCACGGAAAGAAAAACAGCGAGCACCAAGGACGATCTGTTGCTTCAGACCGATGAGTTCGATCAGAGCAGCGTGGTCATACGCCAAAAGGCGGAGCAAGTGCAAAGCCTGATCATCCTGCCGAAATGGCGCAGTGGTATGCGGTTGACCGGGCTTGGCCATCCCTATCTGCTGATCCCGCCCGGGGAAGCGCAGGACCTACTGCACGAGGTAACCGAAACCAGCGTTGGGAAGGTTTCATATATTCCAAAACCGTTCTCGGATTTTAGGTATGTTTCGGAGACGGGCGACCTTACCGCCCGCATATATGTTGCTCAGGTTTTTGAAGGGCATGAATGCGAGCCTGTCATTGGCCGGCCGGGTGCGATGTTGCTGGGGCTCTGCCTTTTTGAAGGCGGCGAAGATCAGGAAGTTCAACAGGTATATGTCCTGTCGGACCCCGATTTGCTGAACAATCACGGCCTGCGCCTTGGCGACAACGCTCTGATCGCGGCCGATCTGCTGCCCAAGATCGCAGAGGGTGCGCGGATCGTGATTGACTATAGCGAGCGCAACTGGCTGACGCGCCCCGAAAACGCGGTTGAACGCAAACGGACATGGGCGGATTTGCTGCGCCTTCTGGATTATCCTTTCCGCATTCTCTGGATTGCAGGCGCATTGCTGCTGGCGCTGGCCATCTGGCGGGGCGGCATTCGCAATGGCCCTGTCACCGAGACTGCGCCATCTTTGGATACCGGCAAACGTTCGGCCAACAGGGCTCGGGCGCGGCTGATGCGTCTGACGGGGCAGGATGGTGCGCTGCTGTCCGATTTTGTGGATACCCGCATTCGCGTTCAGGCCGGCGATGTTTTTGGCCCGGCCCATGTTGTGACTGACAGCGTCGAGGCCGCGTATCTGCGATATGTTCGCGCGCGGCAGCCTGTGCTCGCCGATCGGCTGGAAAAGCTGTTGGTGCAGATCAGGGCCCTGCCAACACATCTGAGCGCCCGTGACGCCATCACCTATGTAGACCAATTTGAATCGATACTGGAGCGAATAGCCCATGACGCTTGATGAATTGTTTAACCATGCCGAGGCTTTGCGCGCCGAAATTGGCAAAGTTGTTCAGGGTCAGGAAGAGGCCGTCGACCTTTTGCTGACCGCCCTTTTTGCCCGCGGTCACGTGTTGCTTGAAGGGCCGCCGGGAACCGCAAAGACCCTGCTGGCGCGCAGCTTTGCCGGGGTTCTGAACCTGGGCTTTGGGCGTATTCAATTCACACCTGACCTGATGCCCGGCGATGTACTGGGCACATCGATCTACAATTTTCAGACCAGCGAGTTTGTTCTGACCAAAGGCCCCGTGTTCAGTCAGATCCTGCTGGCGGATGAAATCAACCGCGCGCCGCCCAAAACCCAGGCCGCCTTGTTGCAGGCGATGAACGAACGCATGGTGACCATCGATGGCAAAGACCATGAGCTGGGTTCCGAGTTCATGGTGGTTGCCACGCAAAACCCCATCGAGCAACAAGGCACCTATCCCCTGCCCGAGGCGCAGCTTGACCGGTTCCTGTTCAAAGTGAACCTCACCTTCCCGCCTGAGGATGTCGAACTGGCCATCCTGCGCCATCACGCAGCGGAACCTCTGGATTTCCTGACTGCAACGCAAGGGGTGGCACCCCTGCTGGACAGCGCCGCAACCGCAGCCGCGCGGGGGCTGATTGATAGCATCGTGCTGGATGATGACATTCTGGCCTATATCCTCAGAATTGTCCGCGCGACCCGCGAAAGCGCCGACATCGCGTATGGCGCGTCGACGCGTGCGGCCGATGCCATCGCCGGCGCTGCACGGGCCACCGCAGCCCTGAACGGGCGCGATTTTGCCATTCCGGACGATGTGAAAGCCCTGATCATTCACGCATTGCAACACAGGATCGTTCTCAGCCCCTCTGCCGAGATCGAAGGGCGCAGCCCCCGGCAGGTTCTTGAAAACATCCTCAATCAGATCGAGGCCCCCCGCTGATCCGTCCGTCACCAAAACTTCTGATCGCGGCTTGTATCGCCCTTGGCCTGTCCCTTGCGGCGGTGGTCCTGGGCGAGGCAACGCGCAGCGTCGCTGTTGTGCCTTGGGTGCTGCTGGGGGCAATCGCAGCCTGCGATCTGCTGTTGTCCTGGCCACGGCGTCGGTCGATCACGGTCGAACCGGTCGGAGAGGTGTTCGTGGGTGAAACCTTTGATATCACTCTGGATATCGTGCCCGGCGCCGCGAAAATGCGGGGACAGCTGAGCTGGCCCGAAGGTCTGGAAGGCCCTTCGGATTTCGACCTGCACGGTGGCAAAGCCGTCATTCAAGGCCGCGCGGTCAGGCGGGGGCATTGGGTGATGTCCCATTTGTGGCTGTTCTGGCCGTCACGCCTGACACTGTTTGAATATGTGCCGCGCATCGCCTTTGGATTGGAGGTGTCGGTCGTCCCCAACATTCGGCGGGTCCAGTCGGGCGAAATATCGACCACTGTTCAGTCCCGATTGTTCGGGGTCAAAGAAAACCGGGCCATCGGCGAAGGCACCGAATTTCACCAACTGCGCGACTTTGTCCCCGGCATGGATGCCAATTCGATCGACTGGAAGCGGTCCGCCCGGCACCGGTCGCTCGTCGCCAAAGAAGTCAGGGCCGAACGCAATCACCACGTCATCATCGCGCTGGATAACGGGTACCAGATGCGTGAAAAGATCGCCGGTCTGCCCAAGATCGACCATGCCATCACCGCCGCATTGGCCACCGCCTGGGCCGCCGCAATCGGCGGTGATCTGGTTGGCCTTTATGCCTATGACGCCGAACCGCGAATGTTTCTGCCGCCGGAACCCGGACGCGCGGCTTTTGCGCGTCTGCGCAGTCGGACGGCTGAACTGAGCTATGAAAGCCGCGAGACAAACCATACGCTGGCCATGACCGAGTTGAACCAGCGCACGCCGAAACGCAGCCTGATCATCGTATTCTCGGATTTTGTGGATACGACATCCGCCGAACTGATGGTAGAAAATGTAGGCGTTCTGGCCAAGCGGCATCTGATCGTATTCGTCGCACTGCGCGATCCGATGCTGGAAGAACGGGTTAAGGTCACGCCATCAGATATGGATGGCGTCGCAGAAACCGTCTCGACGGGTCAGCTCCTGCATGAACGCCGCCTTGTGCTGGAGCGCTTGCATCAGCTGGGCGTTACTATCATTGATGCGGAACCCGGGCATATCTCGGCCCAGTTGATTTCGACCTATCTGGAAATCAAAGCGCGGGAGATGATCTGATGTCAGACGCAAATCTGATCCGATCAGCCCGGTTCAGGCAGGAACGCGAAAACGACTGGAAGAGGCTGTCAAAACTGGTCGACAAAGCCGAAAACCAGGGCATGCATCGCATGAGCTTTCAGGAAGCGCGGGATCTGGCCGACCTCTATCGACAGGCGACAACATCGCTTTCGATTGCGCGTGAAATCTCGCTGGATCGCGGCCTGCTTGATTACCTTGAGGCGCTGACAAGCCGCGCCTATCTCAGCGTCTATGCTCCACAGCAGCGCCTGGGTGGTATTCTGCGCAGGTTCCTGACCCGCGGCGGGCCCGAGGCGATTAGATCCTCGTGGAAGGTCATCGTTCTTGGATATCTGTGCATGGTGGCGGGTGCCGTGGCAGGATACTTCTTCTACTTTGAAAACCCCGAATGGTATTATGTCTTCATGTCGCCAGAGCTGGCCGGCGGGCGCGGTCCGGATGCCAGCACGGATTACCTGCACGCGCAGATATATGGCGAAGAGGATGGCGCCGGTCTGGGCGCATTTGCGACCTTCCTGTTTTCCCACAACACCCGCGTTGCGATTTTTGTCTTCGGGCTGGGTGCCTTTTTGTGTGCGCCATCCATCATGTTGGTCTTTTATAACGGTCTGATATTGGGCGTCTTTTATGCGCTGCACGTGGACCGGGGCCTTGGCTGGGACATATTCGGCTGGCTTTCGATCCATGGCGTGACCGAGCTTTCTGCGATTTGCATTGCCTGTGCGGGCGGGTTGAAACTGGGCCTTGCTGTGTTGTTCCCGGGCAACCAAACGCGCGCCGATGCGCTGAGGGCGGCGGGGCATGATGCCGTTAAGCTGGCGCTGGTGGCAGCATTGATGCTGGTCGCAGCGGCGCTGCTTGAAGGGTTCGGACGTCAATTGGTTCAGGATCAAAGCACACGCATCGCCGTCGGCTGGATCATTGGCGGCTTGTGGCTGCTTTGGTTCGCAATGGGCGGGAGGGCACGGTCATGAGCGTACGCGCGCTGGACCAATTGCTGCCACCCGAAGGGGTGCCTTTGCACTTTCGCATCGCGGGCGTTGGCGTTCGCATATCGGCGCAGCTCAGCGATATCCTGATCACCGGGATCGCGGCGATTGCCTTTTTTCTGCTGGTGCTTGCCCTGAATCTGACAACACCCGAAACCACCATTGCCATTGCGATGATGTTGTTTTTCTTTATCCGAATTCCCTACTATGCGATGTCAGAACTGATCTGGAACGGTCAGACCCTCGGCAAGCGCCTGATGAAGATCAAAGTGGTATCCGCCGACGGGCGAGCGTTGACCACCCAATCGCTCGTGGTGCGCAATCTGATGAAAGAGGCCGAGGTCTTTTTGCCCGGCACCCTGCTGTTGACGCTGAATGCCGACAGGCTTGTGCCATCGATCCTTTCATCTTTGTGGATTATCGGCGTTCTGGCGGTCCCGTTGCTGAACAAGCGGCGCAGGCGCTTGGGCGACATCATCGCGGGAACCTACGTTATCCACCAGCCCAAGCCTGTCCTTCTTAAGGATATGTCCCGCACAATCCGCCCGGGTGCCGCGCAACAAGAGCAGTTCCGCTTCCTGACACACCATCTGGAGCACTACGGCGCGTTCGAATTGCAGACGCTCGAGGGGTTCTTGCGCGCAAGCGGCCGCGCAAAGGGAGCAACAGACGCGATACGTCATAATGCAACGCTTGAGGCTGTCGTCGAACAGATTAGACGTAAAATCGAATACGCAGACGCCGTTCCGCCCGAAGAGCGTCAGGCGTTTCTTGAGGCGTTTTATACAGCACAGCGCCGGTATCTTGAGCAACGCCAGCTTTTTGGAGACAAAAGACAGGACAAATATCACGGCACCAAGCAGGAGTCCGAGTGATTTTTTTTGTTGTAAATTTGCACGTGCGCGAATGCGTTCAGGTCGATTCCTCTTGCAGATGAGTGCCCTCAAAGGTTTTTAATCGCGGTCAGATACTCTAGTAAATTGATAAGGAACACCGCAATGACGGATGCAGTACATACAGGAACGCATATACCCTTTGGGGTTGGATCGGTGATCGGGGACTCGTTTTCGATCCTGTTCAAAAAACTTCCCGCAGTCGCCCTCCTGGGATTTATCCCCGCGCTTGTCGATGTGTTCTTGAACAACGCTATGGTGGATCAGACCTCCGCAAGTTTTGAGCCGGGCGGAAATGTCGACTTTGGCAGCATGGCCTTTGGATTTGGGATTACCTTCGTGGTGAGCCTGATCATGATGGCAGTCATCACGGCAACACTGGTTCAGCTGTCATATGACGCCAAACTGGGTCGCCCGATGCAGATCGGCAAATACTTCTCTGCCGCGATCAAAAACCTGCCGGCAATTGCGGTTCTGTCTTTTGTGACCTCTCTGCTGTATGTCATCGGCGCAATGCTGCTGGTGATCCCCGGCCTGTGGGTCTATGCGGTTTACTCGGTCATCGTACCCGCCATCGTCATCGAGGGCGCCGGGTTCGGCGCGATGCGCCGCAGTGCTGAGCTGACCAAGGGCTATCGCTGGCCGATTGTCGGGACAATTATCCTCATCACCCTTTGCATCATGCTCTTTGCAGCAGCGGCAGCCTTTATCACCGGCATCTTCTCGGGTGACTTCCTCGCAGTTGGCGTTTCTCTGCCCTGGCTGGTCTTCGAAGCCGTGGTCAACGCAATCTCTTATGGTCTGCTCAGTATTGCCGTCGCGATCATTTTCGCCCGACTCAAAGAGATCAAAGAAGGCGTCAGCGTTTCTGATCTGGTCGACGTGTTCAAGTAAAGCACGGAAACCAAAGCTCCATATTGGCTGGCAACTGCCTGAGCGGTTGCCAGCTCTATCATGAGCAGATCAGTGCCCACTTATGCACCATAAATCGCCTTGGTTTGGCAATTTTGGGTGGCTATGCCATAGGGTCAGACGGGCTTGAATGACATTGCCTGACAAGGGACCTTCTATGAAGAATAAGGGCAGCACATCGTGAACTTGACCAACCGCATCTCGTCCCTCCCGCGCAACGAGTTGCGAAAAGTGCGCAATCAAGGCACTAACTACCTCGCCTTGGCTTTCTTGTTCAGCATTTTCGTAAATCTACTGATGCTGACAGGCCCCTTGTTCATGCTCCAGGTCTATGACCGGGTCTTAAGCTCACGCGCTGTTGAAACGCTGACCGCGCTGTTTTTGCTCGTGACACTGCTCTATGGGCTGATGGCGATGCTGGATTTTGCACGAGGTCGGATCGTCGCTCGGTTCGGTGCACGCTTTCAGTCCGCACTGGATGAAAGGGTCTTTGCAGCAACGCTGATTCGGGCGCTTTCGCCAAAGGAACGCTCGGCTCCCGCAACTGCCCTGCGTGACCTGGAATCGATTCAGGTTCTATGTTCGTCACCCATTCTTCTGGCGGTGATGGATATCCCGTGGACGCCGCTCTTTCTGGCTGCGATTTTCCTGTTTCACCCATTGCTGGGATGGCTCGCCGTTGGCGGGGGAACACTTCTGGTCGTGATTGCCATCCTCAATCAGACGCTGACCCGCCGAAAAGTGTCGGATGCTAAGGCGGCTTCGGCTCGCGCCAAGTCATTTTCGGAACATGCCCGTCAGGCCGCTGAAGTGGTGCGTTCGCAAGGCATGCAGGACGACGTCACCCGGCGCTGGCTCAGCCAACGAAACAAGGCTTTGGCTCAGACCATTGCTGCAAGTGACTGGACCGGTAGCTTTACTTCGCTGACGAAATCACTGCGCCTGTTTCTGCAGTCCGCAATGCTTGCTCTGGGGGCCTGGCTTGTACTGCAAAACGAGATGACAGCCGGCGCGATGATCGCCGGATCGATCCTGTTGGGTCGGGCTCTGGCCCCGATCGAAATGGCCGTCGGACAATGGTCAACCATCGAAAGGGCACGCGCCGCGTGGGTCTCGCTGAACCATTTCCTCGACAATTCACCACCCGAGATGACGCGGACAAAGCTGCCAACCCCCGAGGCTCGATTGGTCGCCAAAGGTCTCACCATTCTCCCACCGGGTGCTACTGCGCCAACGTTGCGCAACGCCTCTCTGAAACTGGACCCGGGCAAAGCCCTGGGCGTGATCGGAAAAAGCGGATCAGGCAAGACGACGCTAGCAAAAGCTCTACTAGGGTTGTGGCAGCCTGTCGGAGGTGAAATCCGACTTGGAGGGGCGACGCTTGATCAATACGATCCGAATGATCTGGGCCGCCACATCGGATACCTGCCGCAACAGGTGACCTTATTCAACGGGACAGTCGCGGAAAACATCGCCCGCTTATCGCAAAACCCCAACGCTGAAGCCGTTGTTGCAGCCGCGAAAAAGGCAAAAGCGCATGAGCTTATTCTGAGCCTTGAAAAGGGTTATGATACCTTTCTGGAAGGGAACGACAGTCAGCTATCCGGCGGGCAGAAACAAAGAATCGGTCTGGCACGCGCCCTGTATGGCGATCCGATCCTGCTGATTCTGGACGAACCCAACTCGGCCCTTGATGCCGAAGGGACCGAAGCGTTGAACACAGCCATTCGCGATCTGAAAGCCAACGGGAAATCTGCGATCATCATGACCCATAGACCGCAGGCGATTTCTGAATGTGATAATCTTGCAGTCGTCGAAAACGGGCAGATTGTCAAATCCGGCAGCCGGGATGAAGTACTAAGCGCCATGGTGCAGAATGCGGGCCCGATTAAGCGACAGCTCAAAAAGGTCAGTGAACAATGAACGATCAGGAGAAGCGCCCGATCTGGCATATTACCGTTCCCGCCATTGTTGGCTTTATGGCGCTTATCATCCTGGTGGGCGGCATCGGCATCTGGAGCATCAAAACACGTCTGGCGGGCGCGATCGTTTCACAGGGCGTGATCGAGGTTCAGAGCAACCGTCAGGTGGTTCAACACCCCGACGGCGGTGTTGTCGGTGAAATTTTCGTCCGCGATGGTGATGCTGTCACCAGCGGAGAATTGCTGTTGCGGCTGGACGACACGTTTCTGGCCTCTGAGAAAACAATCGTTGAGGCGCAGCTTTTTGAACTGCTGGCGCGTAAAACCCGGCTTGAAGCCGAGCGGGATGGTGTGACCGCTGAAGTTCTGGCTCAGCGGATGCAGGATTTACACGCGCAAGAGGCGATTGATACCGAACTGCTCTCGGGACAAGAGCGTCTGTTCGCGGCGCGCCTGAATACGCAGGAACAACAGACCGAACAGCTTGGCAAACAACGCGTCCAGATCGAAAGCGAAATCGAAGGCACGCAGGCGCAGCTTGTCTCATTGCGCCGGCAACTCGAGCTGATTGCGGACGAGCTGGAAGATCAGCAAAGCCTGCTGGAACGTGGTCTGACACAAGCCAGCCGGGTGTCTGCGCTGCAGCGCGAAGAAGCAGGCCTGACGGGCCAGATTGGTCAGCTCACTGCGACGGTTGCCCGGCTGCGAGGGCAAATCGCGGCAAACGAGATTCAGGCTGTCGAGCTTGCCGCGACACGACGTGAAGAAGCGATAACCGAGCTCCGCGATGTGCTGGCACAAGTCGTGGAGCTGGCGGAACGCAGGCTGTCGCTGACCGAACGCTTGTCGCGCCTTGACATCCGCGCGCCCGTTGCCGGAACCGTTTATGGCAGTCAGGTCTTTGCGGTGCAGTCCGTGATACAACCAGCCGAACCAATGATGTATGTCGTTCCGCAGGATACACCTTTGTTGGTCGCCACACGTGTTGATGCGATACATGTCGATCAACTGCATTTGGGACAGCCTGTTGCGCTGCGGTTCCCTGCGTTCAACCAGCGTGAGACGCCTGAAATTGATGGCCGGGTCATCAACGTATCAGCAGATACTTTCACCGATGAAAATTCAGGTTTCAGCTTTTACCGGGCCGAGGTGATACCGGATGAGGGACAGATTGAGCGGCTGAATGGTCAGATTTTGCTGCCGGGCATGCCGGTTGAGGCGATGATAAAAACGGATGAACGCACCCCCCTGTCCTATCTGGTGAAACCGATGGCGGACTATTTCAACAGGGCTTTCAGGGAATAACTCAGCGCGTCAGACCGCCTCGAGGTTGCCCAGAAGAATGGATGTCATTTCGGTGGTTATCACGCCATCAACCGCGGTGACGGCGATGCCCGTCTCGTAGTTCACGTTGGTATTGGTGATGCCGGACAGATCGGCATCGGGGTCAAGAAAAACCCATTCCGGGGTGTGTGGTGTGGGCAGGCCAACCGCAACCTGAAGGATCGCAAGCGCATCAAGCGCATTGACCCTTCCGTCCTGGTTCAAATCCGCAGCGATCAGGTTCTCCGGTGCGGCAGGCCCCCATGTCGGGTCCAGGCCAACTGACAGGCGTAGCACCTGCAAAGCATCCAGCGCCGTGATTTCACCACTGGCGGTTGAGTATGTTTTGATGATGTCCAGTTCACCTGCGAATGTGCCATCCGGCAAATCCAAATCGAACGCGCCATCAGAATCCGCATCTACCGCAACCGTTCCGCCACCGGTTGGTGTGAAGCGGATTTCTGCATCAGCCAGCCCGGCATTCTCGGTTTCCGAGTTAATCTGAACAGGACCTAAGATACCGGGTGAACCAGTTGGAGGCAGCGCACCAAAGTCACCAAAATCAACCGGGATATGATCGGGGCCAACAAATCCTGCCCCAAACACGTCTGCACTGGTCAGCGGACCGCCAGCGGCAGAGTGAATGATCACCGTCTCACTGTTGAACCCAACAATGGCGCCTTCTGCGGTTGACGTGAAACTCAGCTGTCCCGGATTGCGTAAAAGCGGGTAATCGAACATATCGAGCCGGTCTATACCGACCTGAAAATCCGTAATCGTCGTCGGCTCGCTGCCAAACCGCACGACAAAGATATCCGCGCCCGCTCCGCCGGTCATCGTCGTGGCCCCGATCCCCGCGATCAAGATGTCATCACCTGCGCCTGCCGTCAGATCCGACGCCAGAATGCCACCGCTGAGCATGTCGTCGCCTGCGGTCCCCGCGACTGTTCCAAAGCCCTGATGCACTACGCCCAGATCGTCCAACGAGACCGAGATCTGGGTCAGGCCCGCGTCCTCTTGCGCGGCTGCGAAAATCTGCAGATCATTGCCGATATGTGCCACTTCCAGCGTCTGCACGTTCTGCAAACCGGTGCTCAATGTATCGGCAAAACTATCGAGATAGATAAGTTGACCGTCGGGCGTCATCGTGAACAGCGTGATCCCATCATCACCGCCACCGGCAACCACAAACACCCGCCCATCGACGGTGACAACCTGCAAATCCTGCACTGACTCGAACCGTGTGCCGAGCGTATCCAACACATGATCTTTGGGCGTCAGGCTGCCATCAACCCCCATCTGCATCACGCTGATCGAGTTGCTGCCCGCGCCGGCAACCACCACCCATGGCTGACCATAAGCCTGCACAACCTCAACCGCGGTGGGCGCATTGATCCCCAGCGTCGCGAGAGAATCACCGTTGTCGACCGCCGTCAGCTCTCCCGAACTCTGATCGATTGAATAGGTGACGATCATTTTGGTCACCGCGTCAGTGGCAACGCAATAGTGTTGCGCCCCCACCTGCAATATCTGCAGAGAATCAGCTGTCCCTGCAATGGTACCTGCGACGGTCAGGGACCCGTAAGCGGCGATATGATAGGTTGCGATCTGACCGGTATCTTCATGGGCGACTGTCAGCAAATCCGCAGCGCCCGTTGACACCTGAACCAGCGCCGAGATGTCTCCGCCACCCACAAGTGTGCCGGTTTCCTGCAAGGCCCCAACGGTCCCGTCCCCGTTCAGGACATAGCCAACCAGGCCAACGGCGGTATCGACATCCAGCGCCAGCAGATCGGTGTCGCCCAGTGTCAGCGGCACCCCGATATCACCAACCTCAAAACTGATGGACCCGCTAAAATACTGCTCATCCTGCCACACAGGCGCACCGCCATCGATGAGCTGCCAAACCGCAATCCCGCCACCCGGGCCGGTCGTGCTGTAGAGATACGTTTCCCCGTTAAACGTTTTTAAAGCCGTATCGCCGATACCTGAATCAAGCGCCGGTTTCCCCGTTGCCACCACATTTTCGAACTGAAGCATCACAACAACTCACCCCGTGCCACCCCTGGCAGTGACCACAGGATGATTAGATGCCCAGCCCGAAACCAGAGCAGGAATGTGGTGAGAACGAGGATTTCGGTTCGAGTTTAAATCAATTTTTCTGGGCCGGTCGCATGAGACACCAATTGGCAAGACTGATGAACAGGTACCGGCACGCACCGAACCCTGGCCTGGGTATGCGGCAATAAATGTGAGGGCATGACTATGAAAGACCCCGTTTCGAATGACGTTTCGACCACGGAGACTCTGCATCAGGGCGGGCGTAAACGTCACATGCGCAAGTGGTTCGACCGCAAACTCAGACAATGGACTGGGCGGGGCCTGGTCGGTGGGCTGGGGTCCTCATTGCTTGCGCTCCCCGCTCTGGCGCAGGCCACCATCGAGGAGCTTTATGCCTTTCAGTTCGTTGAAACCATCCCTGGCGTGCGGTCGGCCAAGCTTCTGCAAAACGGGGATGTCCTGCTGAAAATGGTCGATGGTCGGTCGCTTGTTGTTCCGGCTGAAAACGTTCAGGTGCTTGAGGGTGGTGCCATCATGATCGCCGAAGGGGTCGTGGCAGAGATTGCCCAGTTCAGCGTCGCTGCCGAGGCAGGCGGAGCTGCTGCCGGCGGGTTGGGTGGAGCCGGTGCTGTTCTTGGGGGTATCGGCCTTGCCGGTGCAGCCGCCGCAGGTGCTGGCGGCGGCGGTGACGACGCCCCGGAAGACAGCGGTTCGAACGTCGTTCTCCCCCCTCCTGCCCCTGCGCTGCCCAGCCTCAATCTGGCTGAACTCCAGGGGACTGGTCTCAGCAGCGACAGCACTGATCTGATCGCACCAGACGGGACAGCTTCGGTCGAGGTAATGATCGGCTCCGAGCCTCTGACGGCAACACCTGCAAGCGATGGCAGCTGGAGTGTGTCCCTAAGCCCGTCTGAAATCGCAGGCCTGCCGCAAGGTGCCTCGGAGATTACAATCACGCATCTGGATGCTGACGGAAATCCGCTCTCTACGGACTCCGTGACTTTTGTCATCGACACAGTTCCGCCGACGCTGGCCATCACCGGTTTCTCGGATGGGGCAGTCATGAACGCTCAGGAACAGGGCACCGACCTCGTCGTCACTGGCACGACAGACGCCGAAAACGGCCAGACGGTCACCTTAGAGATCAACGGCCAGAGTTATACGGCACCTGTCGCCAACGGAGCGTGGAGCGTGTCCATCCCAGCGGCCGATCTGAGCGCGCTGTCAGATGACGCAACAGTTGTGGTAACGGCGGATGTGGCCGATGCGGCAGGCAATCCGGCGGCGCAGGCAAGCAGCAGCTTCGACACTGATTTTACGGCCCCGCTGGTGACACTAAACCCGGTTGCCGGAGGGTCCATTGAACTGGTCGACGCCAGCAGCGACCTTACGCTTACCGGGACCACCACTGCCGAGGACGGACAGACGGTCACCGTAGCGTTTGACGGGCAGATCTACAGCGGCACGGCCTCGGCCGGAGGCTGGAGTGTGACAATACCCGTCGCCGATCTCGCCGGGCTTGCCACAGGGATCCCTGCCTCGGTCAGTGTGACGGTGAATGACGCGGCAGGAAATCCTGCCACGCCCGTCGCCGTCTCAGTCCCGGTTGACCTAACCGGTCCGTCGATCGCTATTTCGCCGTTGGTGGTCGGAACCTCTCTTAACCTTGCCGAATCCGGATCGGATCTGGTGTTCGGAGGCAGCACCGCGAATGTTCCTGACGGTCAGACGGTCACCGTCTCGCTTGATGGCCAAACCTATAGCGGTACCGTTTCCGGCGGCAGCTGGAGTGTAACGGTACCCTCGGGCGATCTGGGAGCTTTGGCAGATGGCGGCTCGTTCACCGTGACTGCGGATGTTTCCGACGCCGACGGGCTGCCTGCCCCGCAAGCCAGTACCGGACTGACCACCGACTTTTCTGCGCCTTCTTTGAGCATCGATAGCTATTCGGATGGCGCTGTCATGAACAGCCTGGAACAGGGCTCTGATCTCATCATCTCCGGGTCGACATCTGCAGAAGATGGGCAAACCATAACGGTCTCGCTGAATGGCGACAGCTACACAGGGACTGCATCAGGCGGCGCCTGGAGCGTGACCGTCCCCGCAGCTGATCTCAGCGCTTTGGCCGATGGCTCAACGATTGCAGTCACAGCAGATGTCTCGGACGCTGCAGGCAACCCGGCACCGCAGGCATCGGGTAGTTTCGATACCGACTTCACAGCACCGACACTGACCATTTCCACGCTGTCCGACGGGGCAGTCATGAACGCAGCTGAACAAGGGACAAATCTGACCGTATCAGGAACTTCTGACGCGGCCAACGGTACGGTCGTATCGGTCGAAATTGTCCGGGGGGACGGCACGGTCGATATCAGCGGAACTGCAACGGTCACCAATGGGGCCTGGACATTCACCGCAACGCCGTCTCAATTGTCAGGCCTGCAAGACGCGACAAGCTATGACGTGAATGCCGCGGTCTCAGACGCGGCCGGAAACGCAGCAAGCGCGACAACCTCATTCGACACCGACTTTTCAGCGCCGACAATTTCGGTCGACCCGCTGTCGGTTGGGTCGGTTCTGGACGTCGTCGAGCGGGACGTCGATCTCAGTATCTCCGGCACGACAACAGCCGAAGACGGCCAAACCATCACGCTCAGCCTGGGGGGAGAAACATACACGGCCACTGCAAGCGGTGGGGTTTGGGGGCTCACGGTGCCCGCGTCGGATTTGAACGCGCTTGGGGATGGCGGGACCTTTACGGTTACGGCTTCAACCACAGACGCCGCAGGCAATCCCGTCTCTGACGTGACAACATCCTTCACCACCGATTTTCGCCCGCTCCTTGAAATCAACAGCGTCGGCTCGAACAACTCGGTTTCCTTGGCCGATGCTCAGAGCACGGGGGTTGCTGTTTCGGGCACGTCAGCAGGGCTCAGTAACGGACAGGTTGTAAACGTGACCCTCAACAGTGTATCGGTAGGGACAGCAACCGTCGGCGCTGACGGCACCTGGAGCCTGACCGTTCCGGCCTCTGATTTCTCTGGCATCGAAGCCGGCGACGACCTGAACTTTGCCGCAAGCGCAACCGTATCAGGGGGCCCTGATCCTCTTCCCGGCAGTGATCAGGCAGTCGCGCATGTTCCGGCTGTGTACGTCATCACCGAAGCGGGGAGCAGCGGCTCTACCGTTACGTTCGAGATCCATGTCGACTCGGATGTCGATGTCTCAAGCGGCTTCGCGATCACCGCAGATCTGGGCTTTGATCCAACGGTCGCCGTTTTCGACAGCGGCTCAGCAACCGAAAATGACGACTTTGACCTGTTTCTCGTCAACCCGAACGGCAGTGCTGCCGTCAGCATTGCAGGCGCTGCCACCAGTTACAGCGATGTCTCGGCACCGGTGATGACCTTTACCATGACCGTCGTGGATCCAACAAAACCTATCGAGCTGACGATCACCACGCCGGATGGCGGGCCTGTAAGCTTTCAATTGGGCACCGAAAACGCCGACACTCTCACCGCCAGCGGCATCGACGACATTATCCGCGGCGGGGATGGAAACGACACGATTGATCTGACAGGGGCGGGCCGCGATATCGTTATCTTCGAAACCGACGTCACTTCGAACGGCACCGATACCATCACCGGGTTTACGATCGGACCAGCGAGCAATGTGACGGATGCATTGATGTTCAGCGGCCTGGACGTTGCAACGCTACGTGGCAACGGGACTGACGTGGAAATTCTGACCACTGGCAGCGTGATTGGGGCCGAAACCGGCTTTGTTGGACTGACAAGCACGTTGTCAGACCTCGGCGCGGCGACAATTACAGCCGCTGTTGAGAGCCTGTCCGGCACGCAGGCAGGAGACGAAATATACGTGCTTGCCACAGACGGCGCGGACAGCGTTCTGGTTAAGGTCGACTATTCAGCCCCCGGCACCGCAAGCGTTGAAACACTCGCGCATTTCGATGGGTTGGCAGATCTAAGCGGCCTAAGCAACGACAACATTCTGCTCAGCGACCCCACCGGGGCAACAGCCTGACAAACAAGAACTTTCACCAAGGGCGACACCTTTACAGCGGGTGCCGCACACTCAACCTCGGGGGTTATATGGCACAGAACGGCCTGTTTCCAGTCAGCTTCGACCGACATCACAACCGGTATTGGCGGCGTTTCACATCTTATGAATTCGCACGAGGCAGTCATCAATGCCCCATTGTGATTACAGAAGCTCAACAGATTGCGGCCGCATTTCCAATCTTGTTTCGCCGATCCGAAAGCAGGATTGAACCGGTCGCCCTCTTGTCTTTGAGCGGCGCACCGACACCCTTTGTTTCGGAACAAGGTCACTGGCGCGCCAGCTATGTCCCCTCGGCCTTGCGCTGTTTTCCGTTTCAGGCGCAGGCGTTGCCGGACGCATCCTCGAACACAGCCGAAAGGTTTCATCTGCTTGTAGACGAGGCGTCGGGCCTCGTCACGGACAACACAGAGGACGAGATGTTTTTTACAGATAAGGGAAGGCTGACACCCGATCTGTGCGCCGTTCGCACATTCTTTCAGAACCGCCTGAATGCGGCGACAGCGACCCAAGGCATCTGTGGCATCATAGAGAAGATGGGTCTGTTCAAAACAATAAATCAGTATGAGGGCGTCAGTCTGCCGCCAGACCTTCTGGCGCTTGACCAGGAACGGGTTGAGGCCCTCTCGCAATCGCATGGGGTGCTGTTGATGAACAGCCAGGCACTGCGCCTGATCCATGCCCATCAGGTCTCACTGTCGCACTGCGCCTGGTTGGCCAACGCTCAGCAGCGGCGGTACGGCCAATCATCACAACGTGAATCCGCCACAAATACCAGGGTGACCGGCTTCCTGAACGCCATGGCGAACGCCCATCAGTCGGAGAGCACATATGCGCTCCGCTAGCACGCCTCTCGGTCTTGTCGGCGCGCTGTGCCTCGCAGTGCTGTGTGCGGCTTGCGAACCGGCGCCTGATCTCGCGCCGCTTGAAATGTCCTTTGCGCAGGGATCCACTGGTGCCGGGGCTGCAAAACCATCTGCTCGACTGATCAACAGCACGTTCGGGCAGCGGGTGCGTCAGGCCGTGCAGACCAGTCCAAATCTGGCGCAAAGCAACACGCGGATGTCCGGCGCACAAGCCAACCGCGATGCGGCAAAGGGTGCCTTCCTGCCAAAGGTTTCGTTGGGCGTGAATGCCCGGTCCGAGCGGATAGATTCTGATATCGCGGATGTGACGCCCTATCTTCGCGTGTCGCAGTTAGTCTATGATGGTGGGGCCGCAGCTGGTGATCTTGCGGCAGCACGGGCGCGGGTTCTGGAAGGCCGCGGAGATCAGCTGCAGACAGCCTCAGCAACAGCACTGGCCGCGATCGAGACCTATGTTTTGGTGCTTGACCGTCGCGAGGTTCTGGAGATTTCCCGGCGAAATGTAGCAACGCATGAGGCACTGGAACAGCAGATCGCAGACCGAACAACCAGCGGCGCCGGCTCAAACGCTGACCTCCTGACGGCGCGCTCGCGCGTGGCCGATGCGCGGACCCGCTTTGCAGATGCCAAGGCGCGCGCGGATCGGGCCGCCGCCCGGTTTCGCGAAGTCTTCGGCACCGCGCCGGGTCAGCTCTCACCACCGGTGCCAGCGCCCGCATTAGAACGCAGTGACCTCCAGATTGTCATGGACAGCCCACAGGTTCGCCGCGCTGACGCGGCACTGGCGGCGGCGAGGGCCGAACATGCCGCGGCGCTTGCACGGCGGCAGCCTGACATTCGTGTCTCCGCTTTTGCGGATCAGGACGAAAATCGAGATGCCAATTTCGGTGTCGATCTGTCATTCAACTATGAGATCGACAGCACCGGACAACGCCGCGCGTCGATTGCTGCTGCCGCGGCTCAGCTGGAGGGCGCAGAATATGCCCGCGAAGCTCTGATCCGGGAAATTCAACGTGAACTGGATTTTATCCGCTCAGACCAAAAGGCGGGGGCTGAACGTTTGCGCGCAGCCCGAATTGCCGCCCGCGCCAACGCCGAAACGGTGACCGCCACACGCGAGCAATTCACCATCGGGCGCAGCAGTCTGATCGAAATACTTGATGCGCAACGCGACTATGTAAACGCGCAGGAACGTCTAATTCTGGCCGAGCAGAGCTTTTTCCTGACCAACTATGCCGCGCTTAGCCTGACGGGCGACATCGTGAATCTGTTGGGCGTCTCGTTGCCGGCCTGGGACGGGTCATTATGACCGCGTCATCCCCACTGGAAACCTGCCTAATACATGTCGGCAGCTCGCTGGAGCGACCTTTGACAACGGCGATGCTGCAGGCCGCTCATACCGGGCCGCTGGGCGCTCTCACAGTGCGGGATGCGATCAATGTTGCACATCAGGCCGGTATGCAGGCAGGTTTTGGCCAACGCAGCCTGAAGGCCTTTGACCCAAGCCTGGCCCCGGCGATCCTGCTGTTGGAAGATGACAGAGCCGTCGTTTATCGCGGTCGCACCGACACCGGCGACCTGCTGATATTTGATCCCGATCTGGATGAAAATATAGGCGAGATATCAGAGCGCAATCTCGACCCGGTTTACACCGGCTATGCCATATTGTTCCGCCGGGAGCACAGCAAGGAAATCACACCGGGCGGCTCCCAACCTACAGGGCATTGGTTCTGGTCGGCCCTGGCTGCCAATCGCTGGTCCTACATGCAGGTTGGGCTGGCGGCTGCACTTGCCAATCTTCTTGGGCTGTCCACCTCGGTCTTCATCATGATCGTTTATGACCGGGTTTTGCCAAACGAGGCAACAGAATCGCTGATCGCACTGACCACCGGAGTGGGCCTGGCGCTAGTTTTCGACTTTATTCTTAAGATATTGCGCGCGGGATTTATCGATCGCGCGGGGCAACACGCCGACAAACTGATGGGCCGCCGAATATTCGATCAGTTGCTGAATATCCAGATGAGATCACGGACAGGTTCAACCGGCGCGATGGCAAGCACGGTCAGGGAGTTCGAAACCCTCAGAGAGTTCTTCACATCCGCCACTCTGGTCGCGATCGTCGACTTGCCTTTTATCGGCCTGTTTATTTTCACCATCTACATGGTCGGCGGTCCGCTTGCGTTTATCCCCGCGCTGGCGGTTCCGATTGTGCTGATTACCGGACTGGCCGTTCAGCCGTTTCTCTCGCGCCTTGCAGAGCAGAGCTTTGCGGACGGCCAATCCAAACAATCGGTTCTGGTCGAAGCAGTCAGCGGCCTGGAGACCATCAAAACAACATCTGCCGGGCGCCAAATGCGCAACCGTTGGGAAGCGGCCATGGCTCTCCAGTCAGAGCATGGTCTGCGCAGTCGCGCGATCACGCAACTTGCGCTCAATCTGACAGGATTTGCGCAGCAGGCCGCCCAGGTGCTGATCGTTTTCTATGGTGTATTCCTGATCACCGAAGGGGCGGCCAGCATGGGGGCGTTGGTCGCGTCCGTGATGCTGACCGGACGGGCGCTTGCCCCTCTTGGTCAACTTGCGCAGACCCTGACCCGTGTCAATCAGGCGCGCAGCGCCTATCGCAGCCTAAGCGCACTGATGCAGGCGGACAGCGAACGCCCCGATGGCCGAAACTGGATCAGTCGTCCGGATTTCGACGGTCGTATATCGTTCAACAATGTCCATTTCGCCTATCCCGACCAACAGGAAGACGCGTTGAAAGGCGTAAGTTTCACAATCAACCCCGGGGAAAAGGTGGCAATTCTCGGACAGATCGGATCGGGTAAAAGCACGGTTGCACGGCTGCTTTTGGGGCTGTATCAGCCTCGGGTCGGGTCGGTGATGGTGGATGGGCTGGATATCCGCCAGATTGATCCCGGCGATCTGCGACGAAACATCGGATCCGTCCTGCAGGATATCTGGCTGTTTTCAGGAACAGTACGCGAAAACATCGTCAGCGGCACCGTTCAGGCACGCGATGAAGATTTGCTGCGCGCGGGTCGTATCGCCGGGGTCGAAGACTTCATTGCACAACACCCGCACGGCTACGATCTGAGGCTGGCGGAGCGTGGCGAAGGGCTTTCCGGCGGGCAACGTCAGGCCATCGCTTTGGCGCGCGCATTGATCGGAGAACCACCGGTTCTGCTGTTTGATGAGCCCACCAGCGCGATGGATGTCAAATGCGAAGCCGATGTTATCGCCCGCCTGCAGGACGCTACCCGGTCCTCGACCATGATCCTTGTCACCCATCGCACCAGCCTGCTGGAGCTGGTGGATCGGGTCATCGTGATCGAGGACGGCAAGGTTGGCGCGGACGGACCAAAGAGCCTTTTGACGCAGCATGTCCGCAAGACCGGGAGGCATCTCAATGTCGCGGCATCCTGATCTGGACACGCTCGCCAAAGAGATGCGCGGCGGCTCACCGTTGCGGGGATCACTGCTGCTCATAGTTATTCTCTTGTGTCTGATCACTGCCGCACTCTGGGCCTACTTCACCGAAATCGATGACGTTGTCCGAGCAGATGGGCGCATCGTGCCTTCTGGCGATGTTCAGGTCATCGAAGCAACCGAGTCCGGCATATTGCTGGCTCTGCACGTCCGCGAGGGTCAGATCGTGGACAAGGGCACATTGTTGATGGAGCTCGACGCAACCGAGCTGGACAGCGCGCTCAGTCAGGAACAGCAACGCGCCTATGGCCTTATGGCCCGTGCACAGCGGCTGCAGGCTGAAATCGATGGGGCCGAGCTGTATTTCGAGCGCGTCTTGATGGACGAGGCGACCGAGGTCGTGCGTTCTGAAACGGCTTTGTATCAGGGTCGGCAGGCCGAACTGAGGGCCGAGATCGCGATACTGGAACGCCAGCGGCAACAACGTCAGCGCGAATATGAGGAGGGTCTGGTTGATCAGATCACCGCCGAAGAAACGCTTAAGGTTCTGGCAGAAGAACGTGACATGATGGCGCCGCTGGTCGAGCGTCGCATGGAACCGGCAACAACACTGCTGGCGCTGCGCCGAAGCGAGGCAGAATGGAAAGGGCGCAAGGTCAGGGCCGAGGCGGTCACCAGCCGGCTAAAAACCGGTCTGGCCGAAATGGATGACAAGATCGCCGCCGCCCGCAGCCGGTTTCGAAGCGCTGCCCTGACCGATCTTGCCCTGGTGACAGCCGAGCTTGCCGCGCTCAAACCCGCCCTGCCCGCGTTGCAGGATCGTGCAGCGCGCGCGCAGGTTCGGGCACCCGTCAAAGGGATCGTCAACCGCCTGCATCGCACGACGCTGGGCGGTTTGGCGCGCAGCGGCGAGGAACTGGTCGAGATCGTGCCGTTGGACGACACCTTGCTGGTCGACGCCTATGTGCGCCCCGAGGACATCGCTTTCCTGCATGCCGGACAGCGGGTTAAGGTCAAGATAACCGCCTATGACTTTGCCAGGTATGGCGGGTTGAGTGGCGAAATAATTCGCATCGGCGCAGATACGATTACCCGCTCTGAGCGAAACGATGAGGACGTGTTCGTTGTCGAAATTCGAACAGATGGCAGGATGCTGGATTCAGCTGGCCTGGCGGTCGAAATTATTCCGGGCATGGTTGCCGAAGTTGACATTCTCTCCGGGCGGAAAACGGTACTGGATTATCTGATCCAACCGGTTTTGAAGATCAAGAACCAGGCCCTTCGCGAGTAAGAACACTGCATAGGCACGCAACTTTGTTTTAACACCGGTTTTCTTCTTGGCAGTGATGCCTGACGTGACATAGAAAGGGCCCAGGTCGGCAGTCCCCTAGGCGTCGCTGTTCCTGCTTTGGGAAAGCTAAAACTGCCTGTATCAAACGGTGTACCATCAACGATGGCGCGACGTTGTTAAGTCAGCGACCGACAACACCAACCAGCGCCCCATGTGGATGCGTTCATGACACAAAACCCTGTTGAACTATACGCGCGTGACCTGTCCGGGTTCACGCGCAGTCTGGCCCGACAACTCGGCCATAGCAGCCCGTCACACCTGAAATTGATGAACATGCTTGCCCGCGCGGCTGGCTTTCAGAATGTCCAGCATATGCGGGCCGCGGATGCAGCCAAACGGCGGTTGGCTGATCAAATCAGCGAGCCTCCCGCAGACCATCGCCTGCTTGAACGTGCGCTGCGTCAGTTTGATGACGCAGGGCGGTTGCGGCAATGGCCGTCCAAACGCGCGGTGCAGACGCTTGCGCTCTGGGCAATCTGGGCGGCCCTTCCTGCCAATCGCATGATGTCGGAAGTTGAAATCAATGCATTTCTGGGGCCAGCCCACCGGTTTGGTGATGTCGCAACACTGCGACGCAGCTTGATTTCATGTGGCCTGCTTTGCCGCGACCGGGATGGTACCAACTATCATCGCATCGAGAGCAGGCCCCCACCCGAGGCCCGGATGCTTATTCACAAACTGAGCCAAAGGCGCAGCGCGATCAGCGGCGTGTGATCACACGCGCGGATGTGGCAGGCGCCCAGCCTGTCACTTGGCCGCCGGAGTTTTGAACTGTTGATCAAACAGGCGGCGGAAGCTGCCGTTTTGTTCCATCAACTCGTCCAGATTGCCCTGCTCGACAACTTCGCCGTCCTGCACGACCATGATCCTGTCCGCCTCAAGGATTGTCGACAGACGGTGCGCGATGACGATTGTCGTCACATTTTCAGTCAGTTGATCCAACGCCTGCTTCACAAGGGCTTCAGATTCGGCGTCCAGCGCACTGGTCGCCTCGTCCAAAAGCAAGATCTCAGCGTCGCGCAAAATTGCGCGCGCAATCGCCAGCCGTTGTTTTTGCCCTCCAGATAGGAATGCGCCGTTCTCACCCACTTGGGTGCCATATCCCTCAGGGAGCTCACTAATGAAATCATGCGCATGCGCAGCGCGCGCAGCGGCCATAACTTCTTCATCAGTGGCGTCTGGTCGCGCAAAACGCAGGTTTTCCATCACATTGGTCGAGAACAAAAACGTGTCCTGACCAACATAAGAAATTTTGCGACGCAATGACGCAAAGCTCACATCAAGCAAATCTTGGCCGTCGATTTCGACACTCCCCTCATCGGGGTCGTAAAACCGCATGATCAAACCAAAAATCGTCGATTTTCCGCCACCGGACTGCCCCACCAACGCTGTGGTTTTCCCTGCCTCAAACGTCAGATCTAGTCCCTTGATGACCGGCAGCGAACCCTGATAACCAAAGGTTACGTTGCGCATCCGGATTTCACCCGATCCCGAGCGGAGCTCTTTTGGTTCGGCACTTTCGCGCATGGCATCATCTTCATCAAGAAGCTCGAACATCATGCCGATCGGCACCAGCGAGGTTTCGATAACAACACGCATACGCGACAAACGTTTTGCAGGCTCATATGCCATCAAAAGCGCAGTGATAAAGGACATCAGTTGCCCTGCTGTCGGCGGTTCTGAACCTGCAATCCCCATGGTGCTGATAACCAGTACACCTGCCACTGCAAGACCGGCCAGAAACTCCATCAGCGGGCTGGCGATCGATTGCAGTTTCGCAATGTCGTTCGAGCGCTTTTCAACCGCCCGAATGGCGTCATCCATGCGGTCGATCATATGCCCTTCCAGAGCAAAGACTTTGATCACCTTGATGCCGCCGGACGTTTCCTGCAGCACACGAATGATTTCGGCCAGCGACTTGAGATTGGATTGCATGATCTTTCGGACGCTTTTTAACAAGTAGCGCACACCCAACAACGCAACCGGGCCAACAACAAAAAACAGCACTGACAATACAGGCTGCTGGTAGACCATGACAAAAACCAGGCCAACCAGCGTCAACGCATCGCGCACAAAACTGGTGACGATCACATCAACCAGCGTACGCGCTGCCTGCGCTCCATAAGTGACGCGCATCAAAAGTTCCGAGGACTCGACCTTGGAGTAAAAATCGACGCCGCGCCGCAGCAGCTTACGGTACACGTTCTCTTGCTGAACCGCGATGATGCGGTTCCCTGCGCGTGCCAGAAAGACAGATTGAATGTATGACGCCAACGCCTTGGTCAGAAACAGCCCGACCACAGCCAATGCGATCAAATGAACCTGAGAACGCATCTCGGGCGTCGTCATGGCATCGACAATGTTTTCCATCATCCATGCGGTACCGGCCGTGGTCGCGGCAACGACGGTCATCGCAATCATTGCAACACCGTATAGCCACCCCTGGCCGCGAATGCTGTCACCTACCAAACGGCCGACATAGCCGGATCGCCACTTACGCCAGGCTTTCCTGATCATTCCGTTCTCCAAAATCGCATCATTCTCGTCCGCTATGGCCTTGGGCCCCTATACAAGAGAAATCGCTGCTGAAAGGCGTCGAAACGCGCGAAAGGTTGCGCCTAGTTATGCGGGACTGGCGGAAGTTTCCAGAGGGCCTGCAAAGAATAGGAGGGAACATGATCATTATCACGCGCCCGATGGATCGATCTCAACCCACTCGGTTGTCATCAACACCAAGCCACATCGCCGAGAAAAATATAGCCTGCCCCATATATCGTCTTGATTAACCTAGGGTTTTTGGGATCTTCACCAAGTTTGGTGCGCAACCGCGATATTCGAACGTCCATGGCCCGGTCAAAACTTTCGCCCGCAGCGCCGCCCAGCATCTCCTGCATTTGTCCGCGGCTGATCAATCGCTTGGGGCTTTCCAGAAACAGCCGCAACACTTCTCCTTCGGCATGGCTGAACGGTGTCTCGGTGCCTGATTCATCCTCCAGCACATACCGGTCAAAATGCGCGGTCCAGCCATTGAACGCCGCCACTTCCGAACTTTGCGCCTGTGCCTTGGACGACCGGAGCCTTGCGCGAATTCGGGCGACTACCTCAGCCGGATCAAATGGTTTGGTGATATAGTCATCTGCGCCAAGCTCGAGCCCGGTCACCCGATCCTGCACCTGAGCCCGGCCGGATATGATAATCACCGCTGCCCCCTGTTCCAATGCAAGACGGTGTACCAGCGTCAAACCGTCCGTATCTGGCAGAGATAAATCGACCAGGCAGACATCGGGTGTAACACGTTTCAGCGAGGCTTCAAACTCGCGCGCGCGTGAAAAGCTCTGGGTTCTGAACCCGGCCTCTTCCAGCGCATCGGTCAAAATGCGTCGAATTTCCGGTTCATCATCAAGGATGGTCACCAGCGGTTGTATCATCAGACAGCCTCGGTTCGGATCAGTGCATAAAGCTGCGCACGGGTGAAAGGTTTGCGTAAGACCGGCGCAAGGGTAAGCGCCTGCTGACAAAGCGGGTCCGCTTGTGGCAACGACGTCATCAGTATGGCTGGTAAGGTGCCGTTGAGCCTGTTGACCAGATCAATGCCGGTCTCTGCCCCTTCGAGGCGGATGTCCGAGAGGACAAGAACAATATCATCAATCTCCTGGACAAGGCTTACCGCCTCATCAACCGAGGTCGCCTCGATCACCGCAAAGTTCAATTCAACAAGCATATCGCGGAACTGGCTGCGCAACTCATCACTGTCCTCGACCAGCAACACCAGCCCGGTCTGCACCGGCAGGGCGGGACGATACGGCAGCCTTAACACAACAGAGGCGCCCGAGACCGTATTGCGCAGGTTCAGATCGCCACCCGCCAGTTTAACAGTGTCATAAACCATCGGCAGCCCCAGACCTGATCCATCACTGCCTTTGGTGGTAAAAAACGGGTTGAGCGCTTTCTTCAATGCTTCAGAAGAGAAACCAGTGCCGGTGTCGGACACCGCAATCTCCACCCAGATCTCTCCGATGGCGTGCGCGCTGATCGTTATCTGACCGGATGAGCCGCAAGCGTCCCGCGCGTTCAGGACCAGATTGAGCAGCGCGTCCTGCAACATACCCGGGTCCAGCATATGCGGGACATCCGGCAATGTGTTGACCACCGACAACCCGACCCCGCGGGGCAAAGACGGCGTGGCCAGAATGCGCAGATCTTCCAGCAAAGCACCCATATCCGTCGCGCGAGGCTGCGGTGTTCTGTTGCCGGTCATGTCGGTGAGCCGGTGCAGCAACTGGCTGCCCCGCCGCGCGGTCTGTTGCGTTGCCAACACAAGCTCTGCCGCTTCTTCCGGCAGGTCCATCCGGTCCAGTTTGGCCTGCATGCCCAGAATGATCGTCAAAAGGTTCGAAAAATCATGCGCCAGCCCACTTGTCATCTGTGCCGCCATCGCGCGGCGGCGGGTCTGTTGCAGGGCAACACGGGCCTGTGTCTCTTCGGTGATGTCCACCGACATGACATAAACGCCCCCCGTCTCATCGGGGGTGAACGAGACCCGGATGCGGCGCGAATCCTGATCTTCGGTAAACTCGAAAACCGACGGCTGCCCGGAATAGGCCCGCGCCAGATGGGGCTCTACCCGCTCAAAAGCGGCAGACCCAAGCGCCTGCGATATATGCAGGCCGTGAATTTCTGACGGGCGGCCGGGCATGACAGAACTCAGGCGGCGATTGGAATAGTCGTATCGCCCGTTTGCGTCGAGATGAGCGATATGGGCCGGCATCATCTCGGTTGTCATACGCGTACGCGCCTCGATCTCGGTAAGCTGCCGTTTTGCCTCTTCCAGCGCCGAGATGGTGGCCGCAAGCTTGCGGTTGGTGGCGGACAGCTCTTCGGCATGGCTGAGCAATTGGCCAGACAGTTCCTCGGACCGTGCGCGCAACAGTTCCTCAACGCGTTTGGTGCTGGTTATGTCTGTGTAAACCGCAACCCAACCGCCAGTTGGCAAAGGTGCCCCCTCGATCGAGATCACCTGACCATTGGGGCGTAAACGTTCCATATAATGCGGCTCGAAGGTCAGCGCCTGTTCGACCCGCACCGACACCATCTCTTCGACATCCTGTTCATCGCCATATTCGCCACGGCTGGCGAGGAAATGGATCGTGTCATAAAACGAGGCACCGGGCTGGACCAGCCGGTCAGGCAGGTCGAACATCTCCTGAAAGCGAAGGTTGCTGACAACCAGACGCAATTGACTGTCATAGATCGACAGCGCCTGACCGATCAGGTTCAGCCCAGCGGTTGTCATCGCCTTGATGCGCTGTTCGGTTGTGTGCAAATCGATCCTCCCCGACACAGGCGTAACATCAGATCTGACGCAGGTGTAGAGGGGACGGATGCGACCCGTTGGCCCCTATGGTCTTTTGCGGGCGATGATCCAAATCGGATGATAGGTCAGAGGAACCCCGGATGGCGATGCAAAGGCGCGGCGATAGTCATTGCAGAACGTCGCCAATGTTGCGCGCGTCCATACCTTGGCCGCGCGTCCGTTCACGCCAGTCTGCCGCAGATGGCGCAACACATGCTGAGGGCTGTCGAACCACAGTTTGCGCGTTTCCTGACCCAAATCGACGATTTCCAACGTATCCACGGCTTGTTGCACGGCGCGGGCCAGCACGTCAGGGCCACACAGGCCCGGAGCCTGCGAAGTCGAGCCGAGCTGTGCCAGTTCGGCATATTGATCAGGCCCAAACCCGGAAAACGCCAGCCAGCCCCCCGGAGCCAGAGATCGCGCCGCGCGTTGCAGGATATCACCTGGCCTATCCAACCACTGGATTGTCGAGGTCGATGCGATCAGGTCCTGCTGCTCTGGCCAGTCCACGCGACGGATATCGCCCGGCCGGAACTCGGCCCCCCACAAACGGGCAGTCTGTTCAGCCTCGGGCATAAGATCATTCAATACGGCGCTCTCAAGGTCGAAATGCTGATGCAAGGCCTCGGTCAGATGACCGGTGCCGCATCCAATTTCGAAGACCGTGCCAAACTGTTTTGGCGCATCAAAATCCCGCAAGCGCTGCGCAAGCTGCCGCGCGATACGTGCCTGTTGCCCGGCCGAGCTGTGATAGGTTTGAAAATTGCGGCTAAAGCTGCGCTGTATGCGTGCGGCGGTCATGACGTTCAAGCAAACCACTCCTGCCAGCTTTGTGCAGCGTGAAAGGGCTGATGCGGCCCATCAATCCGCCGTACATTGCCCTCCTGAAAGGCCCAGGCCAGTTCCTGGGCCGCCTTGGGGATGATCCTGTCCCGGCTGGATATCCAGATGCGGTCGAATGGCGTCTGAGGGGCCGTGCCCCGCCGGGCGATCTCGCGCAGCTCTTGTTGCGCCGCCGCGATATCGGGCATCGGCGGCACGGCCGTTAGGCCAGCGCGCCGGCAAAACCGCGCAAAACTGGCCTCTGTCAGGCCATCGGCGGTTGCAGTAACAGTTTCAGGTGCGATCCCGCGTTCCGCATCCGCCGGAAACAAAGTGCCGTTCACAGCCACCAGTCTGGACGGGTGCAGCGCCGCGGATGCCAGCCAGTGCGCCGCGGATGCGACACCAAAGGAATAGGCCAAAATGCGCACACGGTCATAGGCCGCGACCTCGGGTAATGGGTCAGAGAGATCCCGATAGTCATCGACCACCATCACATCCGCAGCCCCGCCGAGCCCGGCGAACGGCGCGGCGCCAAGCGCCCAACCGCCAAAGACAAGGGTCAGTTCCGAGCCCCCATCCCGTGTCAGCCAATGCCGCCTCATGTGTCACCCCGCGCAAGGGCGACCATGGCTGCGGTCACGCGGGTCAAATCATCCGCAGAAATTACATAAGGCGGCATGCAATAGATATTGCGCGCAAAAGGCCGCAACCAAACGCCGGTGCCCGGCGCGCGCTGATGCGCGATGCGCGGGTCCACAGCCTCTTTCATTTCGATCACACCGATGGCACCAAGCACCCGAACATCCGCAACCCCGGGTAAGGCGCGGGCGGGTTCCAGCTCAGTCGCCATCTGGTCGGCGATCTGCGCGGCCTGTTGTTGCCAATTCCCCTGTTCAAGCAACCCAAGGCTGGCAATGCCCGCTGCGCAGGCAAGCGGGTTTGCCATATATGTCGGGCCATGCATGAACACGCCCGCGTCGCTGTCGCCAATGCCAAAGGCAACTTTCTTGCTGGTGACGGTCGCTGCAAAAGAGATATGCCCCCCCGTTAACGCCTTGCCCAGACAGATGATATCCGGCGTGACACCAGCCTGGTCGATCGCAAACAGGCGCCCTGTGCGACCAAAACCCGTTGCGATCTCATCAAAGATGATCAGCACATCATGCGCGTCACACATGGCCCGCGCCGCACGCAGCCATTCGGTGTGGTAGAAATACATCCCGCCCGTGCCCTGTACGACCGGCTCAAGGATTAGCGCGGCAATCCGGTGGCCGTTCTCATCAAGCAACTGCGCAAGCACGTCCAAGCCGTTCCGGCTTGCATCCGTAGGCCAGTCCTCGCCCAAACGCACGGGCGGACGGGGCAGAAAATGCTGGATCGACAGGGCGCCGCGAAACAGGCCATGCATCCCGTTGACCGGGTCACAAACGCTCATCGCTTTCCAGGTGTCGCCGTGATAACCGCCCCGGATGGTCGCAAACTGAACCTTATCGGTCCGGCCTTGGGCCATCTGGTACTGAACGGCCATCTTCATCGAAACCTCGACCGAGACCGAGCCGCTGTCGCAATAGAATATCCGGTCCAACCCATCGGGCAGCATGGCGACCATCTTCCGCCCCAGCTCGATCGCGGGTGTGTGGGTCAGGCCGCCGAACATGACATGTGGCATCTGCTCCAGCTGCTGCTGCATCGCGGATACGATGGCCGGGTGACGATGCCCATGGATGGCGCACCACCACGACGACATGGCATCGATCATTTTGGTTCCGTCTTCGCGGAACAGATGCACGCCGTCGGCGCGGTCGATCAGATGCATGGGGCCGGGATCAGCCACATTGGTGTAGGGGTGCCACAAATGGGCTGCGTCGAACTCCAAAGGTGTCATAGGGCGGCCCGGATCGTATCAAGGTCGATGGCCTTAAAGGCCCGGCTAAGTGACTGCGGGGTCAGCTCCTCCAGTACATCGAGCCGCCCTAGATGCGGCACTTTGGACATCTGGGTGATTGTCTCTTCAACCTCTGGCTCGACATCCCCGACAAAGGCTACCCCGACAACCGGGCAGCCAGCGTTGCGCAAGGCCATCAGCGATAGTGTAGTATGGTTGATAGTGCCCAATGCGGTACGCGCGACAAGGATCACCGGCGCGCGCCATTTTGCAATGACGTCAAGATAATAGGCCTGCCGGTTCAGCGGCACCATAAGACCCCCCGCCCCTTCGACGACCAGCGGGCCGTCAACCTGCGGCAGAGCCAACCGGTCCGGATCAATCTCGATCCCCATATCCTCGGCCGACAAATGGGGCGAGGCGGGCCTGTTCAGCAAATAGGTTTCCGGCAAGACGGGCTGACCAGACAATGCGGCAACGACTTGACTGTCGGTCGCCTCCTCAAGCCCCGATTGCACAGGTTTCCAATACTGCGCGCCAAGCGCGGCGGTCAGTCCGGCCGAGAATATTGTCTTGCCTATTCCGGTATCGGTGCCGGCCACGATCAGCGCGGTCATGGGATATCCGTTTGCTGGCTGGCGATAGCCTGAAACAGCGCGGTGACATCGGCGGGCGTTACATTCCCGGTAATGGACACGCGCAGGCGCGATGTCCCGCGCGGTACGGTTGGCGGACGGATGCCCCGCACATCGAACCCAAGCTGCTGCAACTGTTCCGCACGGCTCATCGTGTCTGCATCGCTGCCGATAATCACGGGCATGATCTGGCTGTGAAAGCCGCTAAGCCCGCAGAGACGCTGCGCCTCGGAATGGGCGTGGGCCATCTGATCGCGGGCCTGCAGGGTCAGGTCTGTGTCTTCCTGCAGCGCCTGTAACGCTGCCCGCACAAGAGCGGCGTTAAACGGAGATGGCGCCGTGGCAAACATGAAAGGCCGGGCGCGGTTGACCAAAGTATCGATCATCGGCGCCGAACCGCAGATCAGGCCGCCGCTGGCCCCCAACCCTTTGCCGCAGGTGTGCAAGGTCAGAACTTCGGCCTGCAGACCATGGGCCAACCCGCGGCCCTGAGGTCCGAAAACGCCGGTGGCGTGCGCCTCGTCCACAACCAACACCGCATTCTCGGCACTGGCAAGGGTGGCAAACTCAGCCAGGGGCGCAAGATCACCTTCCATGGAATAGACACTTTCCACGGCAATCCAGACCTGACCATCATGACCAGCCGCGCGCCACTCGGCCAGTGTTTGGCGGGCAGAGTGCAGGTCATTGTGCCGGAAAGACCGTGCTTCGGCGCGACCCAGACGCATTCCTTCATGCGCGCTGGCGTGGATCAGCTCGTCATGCAGGATCAGATCACCCGCCGCCGGAAGGGTCGAAAAGATCGCCTGATTGGCCTGAAACCCACCCCCCATAAACAGCGCGGCGTCCGCGCCAAAAAAGGCGGCGGCTTCTGCCTCAAGCACCTCATGTTCGGGATGGTTTCCCCGCAACAGACGCGACCCTCCAGACCCAAGCGGCACGGCACGGTCCAGCGCATCCTGCGCCGCGCGATGCATCACTTTTGATCCGGCAAGCCCCAGATAGTCGTTGGACGCAAAGTCCAGCCCCCGACGCGGCGCAAGGCGGCGCAGGCGGTGGCGCGATTTCAGCACCTCCAACGCCCGGTCCAGCCTTGCGGCGGCTGTCATTCGGCGGCCTTTACGCAAGCCTCGGCTTCGGGCTCCATTGGCTGGATGCCGAGCTTGGCGAACAGGATCGCATCGCTGCTTTCCTCGGGGTTTTCGGCGGTCAACAGCGTATCGCCCGCAAAGATCGAGTTTGCACCGGCAAAGAAACACATCGCCTGCATTTCATCGCTCATATCGCTGCGCCCAGCGGACAAGCGCACATGGGATTGCGGCATCATGATCCGCGCCAATGCGATGATGCGAACAAAATCGATGGGGTCAATTGGCTTGGCATCAGCCAACGGTGTGTCCGCCTGCGGCATTAGCATGTTGATCGGAACTGAGTCTGGCGCCTCGGGCAGATTGGCAAGTGTCACCAGCATATCAATCCGGTCTTCGCCGTTTTCGCCCATGCCCAGAATGCCGCCCGAGCAGACCTTCATCCCGGCCTCGCGCACGCGGTTCAGCGTATCGATCCGATCCGCAAACGTGCGGGTGGTGATCACCTCGGGGTAATACCGCTCGGACGTGTCGATGTTGTGGTTGTAGTAGTCGAGGCCTGCATCGCGCAGCTGCACCACCTGCGTGTCATCCAGCATGCCCAGGGTCATGCAGGTCTCCATGCCCATTGCCTTGACGCCTTCGATCATGGCCACCAGCGCGTCCATATCGCGGGCTTTGGGCTCGCGCCAGGCGGCGCCCATGCAGAACCGGGTTGAGCCGGCATCAGCGGCTTTGCGCGCCTCGCTCAGCACACGCTCTACCTCGATCAGCTTGGATGCGCTGAGTTTTGAACCGTTGCGGGCCGATTGCGAACAATAGGCGCAGTCTTCGGCACAGCCACCGGTCTTGATCGACAACAACCGCGACATCTGCACCTTGTTGGGATCAAAATTTTCGCGATGAACCGTCTGCGCCCGATAGAGAAGATCCATCAGCGGCAGATCGTAGATTTCCTGCGCCGTCTCGCGCGTCCAAACATTCGATGTAGCCGACATTTTATAGATAATTTTCCCTGATGATTCAGATTTACTCGGGTTTATCAATAAAGAGGGAAAACGCAACTCCAACGATGTCACAGGCGATGATCCGTCAGCGACGGCTTCAGACCTTATCCGTGCAAAGGCTGCCCCTGCGCCGCACGGTACGCCTCGACATAGCCGCGCGCGACCGACCGAACGGCCCGGCCGATCTGCGAATAGGCGTCGTCAGGCAAATTGGCAAAAGACACCCGCGCCGACCAGCCCGGCGCATCAAAGCCGCTGCCGTTCAACAGGACGATGCCATAATCCTCTGCCAGCTTGAACGTGATATCCAGCGGGTGGACGTTCTTCTTGATCCAATCCACCACATCCTCGCCGACATACTTCCTGAGCCAGAACTCGAAATCGATGATCCCATAATAGGCGTCATAGTGATCACCGGCCTTCACCTCGACCCCCATCGCCTGGGTCAGCAGTTCGAATCTGCGATGCACCAGCTCAATACACGCGGTCTGATAGGCCTTCTTGGTGTCCACCAATTCACAGAGCGAAAACAAGGTCATCATCACCTGCTGCGGCAGCGACAGGCCTGCCGTGTGGTTCAGCGCCACATCGCGGCTGTCGGCAACAAGCCGGTCGATGAACCGAATGTCACGCGGTGTAAGGCTGAGCGTACCATAGCGTTTATCCAGCGCTTGCTTGATGTCTTCGGGGTGGTTTGAAAGCTTGAGGTCAAAGATATTGTCCTTGGCCACTGCGATGACACCAAGCCGCCAGCCGGTGCATCCGAAATATTTCGAGAATGAGTAGACCCCGATCGTATTGCGCGGCACATACCCCATGACGGATGTGAAATCATGCACAAACGTCCCATAGACATCATCCGTCAGCACGATCAGATCGGGGCGATGGTTTTCCACCAGATCGGCCAGCTTTTTCAACGATGCTGCATTCAGCGCAACCGAGGATGGGTTGCCGGGATTGACCAGAAAGAACGCTTTGACCCTTGGGTCTTTCAGCTTTTCCACCGCAGCATCCGTCAGTTGAAAGCCATCTTCTTCATCCGTCTCAACATGCACCGAATCAAGGCTGTAATCCTCAAGCTCGGGCATTTCGAGATATGGGGTGAAGATCGGTGTACACAGCGCAATGGTATCGCCGGGTTTCAGCAAACGGTTGGCTTTGAGCGTCTTGAAGATATAGCACATCGCGGCGGTGCCACCCTCGACCGCAAACAGGTCAAACTCGGCTGCGGGTCTGCGACCCGCACACATCGCCCACATCAGGTATTCATGCGCAATTACCGCGTTATGTTTCAGAATTCGGTCCGGAACCGGATAGTTATCGCCAATGATTGAATCAGTCAGCTCATGCACGAACTCATCCGGGTCAAACTCGAACGCGGAAATCGCATGTCCCACCACCTCAAGCAGCGTGTCCGTCCCCGGCATATCAGCATGCGTCTTTGCCCAATCCTGCAACCGATCGTGGCACCCGGCCATGGCGGGCATACCACCCAGACCCGCCGGATGGTTCATCACTCGTTTGGATTCTGTCACCGCAAATTGCCCCAGTGCAAAGAACGCCTCGCGCGGGCGGGTCGCCACCCAGTTCGGATTTCCGCGCCCGGCGTTCAGAAAGGCGCTGTTAGATTTGCGCGCCTCGGCGGACGCCAACTGAATAAGCTCATCTTTGATCTGAAACGGGCTGAGCGCCTCGTAATCGTGCAGCTTGAGTCTGTCCATGTGCCAAACCTTTCCAAATCAACTGAGTATTAAGACAACCACCATCCCAAAGATGGTCAGCAGCGTGTTGCCGATGGCATAGGGCATTCCATATCCAAGTGCGGGAATGCGGCTTTGCGCGGCTTCCTGGATCATACCCAGCGCAGCCGTGGTGGTCCGCGCGCCTGCGCAGGCGCCAAACAGGATCGCGGGGTGAAATTTGAACACGTAATGCCCGACATAAACCGAAAAAATCATCGGCAGTGAGGTCGCAACAATCCCCCATAACAGCAGCGCAATGCCTGCCTGCTGCAGCCCCGCCACAAATCCCGGCCCGGCAGAAATTCCGATCACTGCAATAAACACGTTCAGACCCAGCGTATTCATCAGCCACAACGACGGGGCCGGAATGCGCCCGAATGTCGGATGCACGGTCCGCAGCCAGCCCAAAACCAGACCGGCCAGCAACGCGCCACCGGTGGTGGACAGGCTGATGGGGAACCCGCCCATGGTGATCGCCAGCGTCCCGATCAGGCCGCCGATGAATATCCCCCAACCGACAAAGGCCAGGTCTGTAGTATCGACGGGGCGGTCTGCATATCCGATCTGATCAATCGCGGCCTCAACATGCCGCTTGCTGCCAAGTATCGTCAGAATGTCACCGCGATGAATTTCCGTGCCGGGCAGCAATGGCAGGTCCAGCATGTTGCGCGTGAGTTTCGAGACATAGACACCGCGCGCCAGCGGCAGTTTGCTCAGCTCTTCCAGTGTTTTGCCATGCAGGTCTTTGCTGGTGATCAGAACATCCAGCTTTTCCGAGGGCATACTGAGCAGCTCGGGCGCATCCGCCTCTTTCAGGCTGGTCTCCAGCAGGCCGACCAGATCGGCGCGACGCCCTGAAAACATCGCAATGTCGCCAGCTTGCAACACCGTGTCTGCGTCGGCTTCGATGATCTGTCCGTCGCGGCTGATCCGTTCGACATAAACGCGGACATTGGGCAACAACTCCTTGACCGGCTTTTCCAGCAGATCGCTGCCCTGCGGTATCTCAAACGCGCGCGCCTCGATGGCGCGATAGGCGGATACAATCACGTCACCGGTTTCTGCCGCTGCGCCGCCGCCCAGCTTGGCTTCGTATTCTTTGCAGGCGGCCACCAGATCGACACCTATCAGCCGTGGACCGATTTTTGCCAGAATGATGGCCGAACCGATCGTGCCATAGATATATGTGACCGCATAGGCGACGGGGATCTGATTGGCATATTTCTGTGCCTGATCCGCCGCCAGACCCAACTGATTGATCTGATCGGTGGCCACCCCAATCGCGGCCGATATGGTCTGAGACCCGGCATAAAGACCGGCGGCATAGCCCAGCTCCAGCCCCGCCACCTTGGCCGCGACAAGCGGTACAATCAGGCATAGCGCCAGAACACTGAGGGCAAAGAACACCTCTCGCGCGCCGTCGACTTTGAGGCCGCGCATGAATTGCGGGCCAACGCCATAGCCAACTGCAAAGATGAACATGATGAAAAAGGTCGATTTGACCGCTGAATCGATCTGGATATGCACCTGACCGATGACGACGGCGGCAAGCAGGGTGGCTGTCACGGTGCCAAGGCTGAATCCCAACATCTTCCACGGGCCGACCAAAAAGCCGATGCCAATGGCCAAAAACACCGCAAGTTCAGGATAGGTTCGCAGAACGGTCACAAACCAGTCGATCACAATTCACCTCCCAAATCCGGATCTGAACGGTCCGAAGGTAAAGGCGGGCGGCAAAACAGTGGTCTTAATCCGCTTGCAATCCGCCACTATGGCGCAAGTCAATCAGAACAGGAAATTCGTGACTTCACGATACCCTAAGCACGTGGTTTGTCTATACTTATTAGAATATGTAGAGGATCAGGGGAAACACCCAGCAGGGTCTGACGCCAATCATCGGACGTAAATAAGAGTCGACGAAAACGCCCCGCCCTTTCGGGCGGAGCGGAGATCGGAACTAGTCGAGTTCGTATTTGGTTTCGTAGTTTTCCTTAAGCGCGGGGTCTTGATCTTCCTTGCGCAGCAGGCAATTGCCGACGGCCAGCACCTCAATATCGGTGCCCATAAAGCACCGGAACGCATCGGTTGGCGTGCAGACGATCGGCTCGCCCCGGACGTTGAACGACGTGTTCACAACCAGCGAACAGCCCGTCAGCTCTTTGAACCGCGAGATCAGCGCGTGGTACTGCGGATTGGTATCCTGATGCACGGTCTGAATACGCGCCGAATAGTCGACATGCGTCACAGCCGGGATCTCGGATCGCTTGACGTTCAGCTTGTCGATACCAAACAGCGCGTTTTCCTCGTCGGTCATCTGGCGACGGATCTTTTCCTGAACATCCGCGACGATCAGCATATAAGGGCTGTCGCCGTCCAGCTCGAACCAATCCGCAACGTCTTCGCGCAAAACCGAAGGCGCAAAGGGCCGGAAGCTTTCACGGTATTTGACTTTCAGGTTCAGCGTTTTCTGCATCGATGCAGATCGCGGATCGCCCAGAATTGATCGGGCGCCCAAAGCACGCGGACCAAACTCCATCCGGCCTTGGAACCAACCGACGGCCTTGCCGTCTGCCAATGCCTGCGCGGTCTGGCCGATCATCTCGCCATTCTCATAAACCGTGAACTTTGCCCCGGCTGCCGACAATTCGCGCGCGATATCGTCATCTTCGTACTTCGGGCCCAGATAAGCGCCGTGCATCTGATCGCCCTGGGTAACAGTCCGAGGCTGCCCCAATTCCTGATGCCATGCCGCATAGGCCGCACCAAGCGCACCGCCTGCGTCACCAGCGGCGGGTTGGACCCAGACATTGTCAAAGGCCCCGTCCCGCAAGATTTTGCCGTTGGCCACACAGTTCAACGCCACACCGCCCGCCATACACAGATTGCGGATACCATGCTCGCGCGCCAGATCGCGGGTGATGCGCAACATGATCTCTTCGGTGACCGCCTGAACAGAGGCCGCAATATCCATATGGAACTGTGTTAGTTGGTCAGTTTCGGGCTTGCGCACCGGCTGGCCAAACAGCTCTTCCATTGCTTTGCTGGTCATAGTCAGACCGGCGGTATAGTTGAAATACTTCTGGTTCAGACGGAATGAGCCGTCCTCTTTAAGGTCGACCAGATGTTCGAGGATCAGGTCCTTGTATTTCGGGTCGCCATAGGGCGCGAGGCCCATGACCTTGTATTCGCCCGAATTGACCTTGAACCCGGTATAGTAGGTAAATGCGGAATAGAGCAGGCCCAGCGAATGCGGGAAATGCAGCTCTTTCAGCATGGTCAGTTCGTTGCCGCGCCCGATCCCTACGGTCGTGGTCGCCCATTCACCCACCCCGTCGACGGTCAGCACGATCGCTTCGTCAAAGGGTGACGGGTAAAAGGCGCTGGCCGCATGGCTGATGTGGTGTTCGGCAAACAACAGCTTATCGACCGAGAAATCGGGATCAAACTTGCGGAACTGTTTGGCCAGCAGATCCTTGAGGAAAAGCTTTTCGCGCAACCACACCGGCATGGCCATCCGGAAGGAATTGAACCCCTTCGGCGCAACCGCGATATAAGTTTCGATCAATCGTTCGAATTTCAGAAACGGTTTGTCGTAGAAGACGACATTATCCACCTCGCTCAGTGAAATGCCTGATTCTTCCAGCACATACTGAACCGCATGATCGGGAAAACCCGGGTCATGTTTGCGGCGTGAAAACCTCTCCTCCTGCGCGGCGGCGACGATCTTGCCATCCCGCAAGAGAGCTGCTGCGCTGTCATGGTACAGCGCAGAAATCCCTAATACATACGTCATGATATCAGAATAGCGTGTAGATGAATGGTGCGATAGCCGAACCCTGGCTCACGACGATCAGACCGCCAAAAACACCAAGAACAATGAGAATGGGCAACAGCCAGAACTTCTTTCTGACCTTCATAAATGACCAAATTTCCGCAACAAACGACACGCTTGGTACTCCCCTAGATTAAAACTGTTGCTTCATGCTGCCGGGCTGGTCTTGCCGCTCAATCCAGTAGCTTTTCTTGGAACTATCTAACTTTATTGACAAAAGATCTTTGCCCAGCAGGCGCACGGCAAGGCCAAAGGGCACAAAGGTTGTCAAAAAAACCAAAAACATGACGATCGGCGCGACAATCGCGCCCAAAAGCATGCCGAATTTGAACCACAAACGGTTTGGAACCCTTAAAATATGCGGTGCAAACAGTGTGATCGCCAGGATTGCAGCGGCAATCGCCATGGGAATCCAGCGCACCTGACCGCCGCCCCAAACGGGCCACAGCGCTATGATCAGGAATACTGCGGTAAAGACATAGCCAAAGCCTCGCTCTGACCCGATTTCTACATCAACATTTGCGTGATGATCTGCCATTGAACACAACCAAATAAACTCAACAAGTAAACACGGCACAAGATAGCATTAAAAACCGGCGGCGCAAATGCTTCGCGCAGAATTCCTGCAATCCGGGCACAGTTTGTCGGACAATATGACCCGGACTGTCACACCTGGGCAATTCATGCGGCTGAAATCACAGCGGAATTGCACAAATTCATTGCAGCCGCTGATTGTTTCACCTCTGATACGCATATGACACGGCCCTCGATTGCATCAGAACGTGAGAAAGACGCCACGCGCATCACGATTTCAGGTGAGATGCTGACGCAATCCCTGAGTGATGTGGAAACTGCATTCGAGACCATTCAACCAGACGGCAACAATATCATCGTCGATCTGACAGGGCTGGAGGCGCTGGACACCAGCGGTGCCTGGCTGATCGCGGATTTGTCGAGACGCCATACAGCGGCCGGCGCGCAATTGTCCTTTCAGGGCCTCAAACCGACCTATTCCGCCCTGATCGACACGGTTTCCCAGAACATCCCTGAGAAGACGCAAACCCAGGACCCTCCCCGGGGGTTCGTCAACTGGGTGGGGCATGTTGGGAAAAAGACCGTTGGGGCTTGGCGGGATACGCTGTCGATTCTGGGGTTTCTAGGCCTTACTTTGCATAGGTTGTTCAGAACGGCTGTGATGCCCTGGCGCCTGCGCCGCGCCGCGCTGGTATCGCAGATGGAAGAGGTTGGCTTTAAGGCGCTGCCCATTGTCAGCCTGATGGGGTTTCTGATCGGCGTTGTGCTGGCCTTTCAGGGGGCGACGCAGCTTAAGCAGTTTGGTGCAGAAATTTTTGTGGTCGAGCTGATCTCGATCTCAGTGCTGCGCGAGTTGGGGATTTTGCTGACCGCCATTATCGTCGCAGGCCGGTCAGGTTCCGCCTTTACTGCCTCGATAGGGTCGATGAAAGTGCAGGAAGAGATCGATGCGATGCGCACGCTTGGTCTGGACCCGATAGAGGTTCTGGTTATTCCGCGTGTGCTGGCGTTGTTGATCATGTTGCCGATCCTGGGCTTTGTGGCGGATATGGCGGGCCTGATCGGCGGCGCATTGATGAGCTGGATTGATCTGGGCGTCAGCCCCGGCATGTTCATCACCCGTCTGAAAGAAAACACCGGCGTCTGGCAGCTGGCCGTTGGCATGATCAAGGCGCCGTTTTTTGCGTTGGTCATCGGCGTCATCGCATGCTGGCAGGCGATGCAGGTTAAGGGCTCATCCGAAAGCGTTGGCCAGCGCACCACAGCGTCCGTCGTCCAATCCATCTTCATGGTGATCGCCATCGACGCACTGTTCTCGATCTTTTTCTCAGAGATTGGGGTCTGACATGGACGGCGCAACTCAACACAAACCCATCGAGGCCGAGACACAGCGCGAGGCGGTGATCCGTGTGCGCAATTTGACCAATCAATTCGGCCCTCAGGTAGTGCATGATAATCTGAACCTCGATGTCTGGCGCGGCGAGGTTCTGGGAATTGTCGGCGGATCGGGCACCGGCAAATCAGTCCTGCTGCGCACCATCGTGGGGCTGAATACACCTGCTGCGGGCGATATCGAGGTTTTGGGCGTTGATGTTCTGAACGGTCCGGAGGCAGATCGGCGGCGTATTGAAAGACATTGGGGCGTGGCCTTTCAGGATGGCGCATTGTTTTCATCATTAACCGTCCTGCAGAATGTCATGGCCCCGCTGCGCGAGCATACTAAGCTCAGCGAAAGCCTGATGCGGTCTTTGGGGGCCCTCAAGATCAGCCTTGTGGGTCTGCCACAGCTCAGCTGCGGCAAGTATCCGTCTGAGCTGTCGGGCGGTATGCGCAAACGTGCAGCGCTGGCCCGTGCGCTGGCTTTGGACCCTGAAATCGTCTTTCTGGACGAACCCACCGCCGGTTTGGACCCCATCGGCGCGGCGGCCTATGATGATCTGATCGGAGAGCTGCAACAAGCGCTTGGCCTGACCGTTTTCATGGTCACCCATGATCTGGATAGCCTTTATGCCATATGCGACAGAGTCGCAGTCCTTGCAGAAAAACGCGTCCTGGTTGAAGGACCGATTGAAGAAATGACCAAGGTAGATCATCCTTGGGTACAAGAATATTTCACCGGCCCCCGTGCCCGCGCGGCACAGCAGAAGGGGTAGGGACAGGTAGAGGCGATGGAAACCCGAGCGAACTATACCCTCATCGGCGCATTCACCCTAGCGGGCATCCTCTGCGCATTTGGCTTTTTCCTTTGGTTGGCCAAATTTGAGGTGACGCGCCAGTACGCCTATTACGATGTTCTGTTTGACAATGTCTCGGGCCTGTCGGCGGCGGGTGGCGTCAGCTACAACGGCCTGCCGGTCGGTCAGGTTCTTTCTTTGAATCTGGATGATGATGACCCCTCCAAGGTCCGCGTTCGGATCGAAGTCGACGCCAGTATCCCGGTGACCGAAGAAACCATTGCACAGCTTCAGTCGCTGGGCGTCACCGGTGTCAGCTATGTTGAGCTGTCAGGCGGCTCACCGAATGCAAAGCGCCTGGAACAGGACAGTGTCATCAAAAGCAAACGCAGCGCCATTCAGTCTTTGTTCGAAGGCGCGCCAAAGGTTCTGGATGAGGCGGTCACGCTGTTGCAGGAGTTAAACTCCGTTGTGGATGAAGAAAACCGCAAAGCCGTCACCGACATTCTGCAGAATCTGTCCTCTGCCTCCGGCCGGTTGGACAAAACGCTGTCGGACTTTGAATCGCTGTCCAGCGATCTGGGCGGGGCCGCCAAGGAAATCGGGGCCTTCACCAAGCGTCTGGATCAACTGGCCGACACGGCAGAGAGCACGCTGACCACCGGGACGGACACGCTCAAAAGCATCAAAACGGCATCAGACTCTGCCAAAGTAGCTCTGGATGAGGCCAAAGATACGCTCAGCACCGCCGATCGTGTGATCCAGCAGGATCTGCAGCCGTTCATTCAGCGCGCCTCAAATCTGGCCGAACATCTGACACGTTTGTCCGAACAGGGTGGCGTGACACTGGCTACGGTGACCGAGACATTTGTGAATGCGAACAAAACACTGGGGTCGATCAGCGCGACGATGGAGACGGCAAAGGGAACGCTGGCCTCTGCTGAACGTGCCTTTGACTCGGCCAACCGTGTCATGGACGAAGATGTCGCGGCAGTCGCGGCAGATATCCGCAAAGCGGCAAATCAGATTGCCTCGACGGTCGCCAACGTTACTGACAAGCTCGACAAGATTTCAGCGGATGTCCTGAGCGCTTCGAACTCTGCTTCGAAACTGCTGGGGACCATCGACGGTATCGTTGAGGAGAACCAGCGTCAGGTCTCGGATTTCCTACGAGTCGGACTGCCGCAGTTTGTTCGCTTCATCGAGGAATCTCAGCGACTGGTGATCAGCCTTGACCGGCTGGTGGATAAGGTCGAGCGTGATCCCGCGCGCTTCCTGTTGGGCACGCAAGCATCGGAGTTTCGCCAATGATTAGGCCCCTGTTTCTGGTCCTGACGATTACATCGCTCGGCGGCTGCGCCGGTTTAGGAACACTCAAGCAAGCGGCACAGCCCAATGATCTGTATCTGCTGACACCCAAAAGCACGTTTTCCTCTTCGCTTCCCCGCATCCAGAAGCAGATCGTTGTCGAAGAACCAACAGCAACCGCAGCCGTCAATACCGATCAGATCGCCGTGCAGCCGACGGCATTGCAGGTCCAATACCTGCCGCGCGCCCGTTGGGTAGATCGTGCGCCGCTGATCGTGCAGTCGCTGCTGGTTGAAAGCTATGAGAACAGCAACAAGGTGTCTGCTGTTGGGAAATCAACCGTCGGCCTGCGCGCGGACTATACGATCGTTCCTGACCTGCGCGAGTTCCAGGGCATCGTAATTGCCGAGACCGAAAACGCAAAAACGGTCCGGATCGAGGTGCGGCTGAACATCAAGATCATTGACGAGTTCGAAGACAAGATCATTGCGTCCAGTTCGTTCAGCGAAAGCGTGGTTTCGGCCAGCGATCAGACGTCTGACCTTGTTGAAGCCTTCGATCTGGCATTGGGCCGCACAATGCGGGATTCAGTGGAATGGAGCGTGCGCAAAATCAATACGCACGCTGCAAACAATCCAAGAAACACGGTCAACTAAATCGGCACGACTGCCGCAAAGGCGGCAGCCGCTTGGGTCACTGGGACAATGTCTCGGCCAGACGCATCAATGTCACAGCCTCGGCCCGATAGCCGAAAGGATCGGTCCCTTTGGCGGCATTGGCCAAGGCAATGGCGTCGTCATAGGACCAGCTTCCCAGATACTCTCCGCCCCTTAGCAATTGGCCGAACCCGGCAATTGCGTAGGAAAACCGCACATCATCTGAAACAGCGCCCTGCCCCGGCAGAATGGGCTGTTCCAGCAATTGGCTCTGTGCGGCACCGGGCGTTTTGTAGCGAAGCTTGAGATACCCCAGCTCTGCGGACCCTTCGGTGGCCTCCTGCGCGGCATAGCGCAGCGGACCGTTGCGGATCGCGTCAGAGCCAACCGGCGTGACCTCGTAAATCGCGGTGACACTGTGACCAGCCCCGATATCGCCGGCGTCGATCTTGTCATTCGAGAAATCCTCGCGCCGCAGGGCACGGGTCTCATATCCGATCAGCCGGTATTCGGCGATCTGAGACGGGTTGAACTCAACCTGAATCTTCACATCATTGGCGATGGGAAACAAAGCCCCTGTGAGCTGATCGACCAGAACCTTGCGCGCCTCGCCCAGCGTGTCGATATAGGCTGCCTGCCCGTTGCCATGCTGCGCCAGCGCCTGCATCGTCGCGTCATCCAGATTGCCACGGCCAAAGCCCAGAACGCTGAGGAACGTGCCGCTGTCGCGCTTATCTGCAATGAAGTCTTCCAAAGCGTCAGGATCGGATAGACCGACGTTGAAATCCCCGTCAGTTGCCAGAATCACGCGGGTCACCTCGCCGTCCTCTGACATCTCTTCCGCCACCTGATAAGCCTGCTGCAAACCGGCCTGTCCGGCGGTGCCTCCACCTGCCTCCAACTGTTCCAGAGAGGCAAGGATCTTGCTGCGTTCCGAGGCCGACGTCGGCTCCAGCACCTGTCCGGCGCTGCCTGCATAGGTGACGATGGACACTTGATCCTCATCCCTCAATTCGGACAGCAGCAGGCGGAACGACTGTTTGAGCAACGGCAGCTTGTTCGGGTCCTGCATCGAACCGGACGTGTCGATCAGGAACACCAGATTCAGCGGCGGGCGATCTTCGATCTCAGGCAGAGCGCCCTGAATGCCGATATGCACCAGTTGCGTGCCGTCGTTCCAGGGTGTGGGCGTAACGGTGATTGTGGGCTTGAACGGCACGTCCCCTTCGGGCGCGGGGTACTTATAGGGGAAATAGTTCACCATCTCTTCGACCCGCACCGCCTCTTTCGGTGGCAAATAACCATTCATCAAAGATGAGCGCACAATGGAATAGGCGGCTGTGTCGACATCAATCGAGAAGGTCGAAACCGGGTCTTCCGCAGTGATCTTCAGCGGATTGGTGTCGGCATTGGCAAAGCTCTCGGTATTCTGTTCCTGCGGTGCGACATAATCCGGCACGGGGACCGCGTGAGACAACTCGGCCGACGCACCCAGCCCCGCGACCGCGCCCTGCCGACGTTTGGCGGTGGGGGCGACGGCCTCTTCAATGATCAAAGGTGCCTCCATAACCGGCGCGGCCAGATCGGCTTCGGCCCGCGCGCCAGCGTCGTCAACCAACGGAACCTCGGGCGCAGCCGTTCTGATTTCCACATCCAACAGGGCCTCGGCCCCCGTGGAGGTCGGAGACAGCACAATGTCGCGCGTCTGCGGGATAACCATCACCATTGCGACGGCAGCAATCGCCGTTGTGGCAGCCAACGCACCGCGATGGGAAAGGGCATTCAACATAGATTTCACTCCTTCTGTCATGCGGACCATCCGGCCTCGCTTGACAGTAGGACGCGCGCCGGCAAGTGATCCTTGGGCCTGCGCAAAATTTTTCTGCGCCCGCGCCAGATTTTCTGCACGGCGCTGCGCGTCAGGCGCGGGTGTTGCCGCATCCATCAGGGTTTTTAGATCGTCGAGCTCATCACTCATTGCGCAAGCTCCTTTTGTTTCATGGCGCGCAGGCGTTTGCGGATTTCTGACATCCGCCACGAGATGGTGCCCTCGGACACACCCAGAACGGCGGCGGCTTGAGCATGGGTCATTTCATCTTCCAGCGTCAGCGCCAGGGTCGCGCGGAGCTCCTCTGGCAGATCATTCATTGCGCGTTGCAACCAATCCAGTGCTTCGGCAGTTTCTGCCGCCTCAGCCCGGCGCATCTTTTCAACGTCACCCCATCCGGTGGCGGCGCGGGCATGGCTGGCCTGTCTGCGCCGGGTGTCTTCAGCTGCATTGACCACAACACGATACAACCAGGTCGTGAACTTTGACTGCGCCCGGAAGCCCGCAATCTTGGCGGGCAAGGCGGCGCAGATATCCTGCGTCAGATCCTCGGCCGCATCTGCACGCCCCGTCAGCCGGAAGGCCAGGCGAAACATGCGATCATAGTGACGCGCCAATAGCGTGGCAAACGCATCTGCGTCACCACTGGCAGCGGCCTGCGCCAGGTCCTCATCCGATGTCATCATACGCATCTCAGATCATAAGACGCATGCCAAACCGTGATCCTTGGCAGCGCCCGAAATTTTTCTGCGTTTTCAAAAATGGCTTGCTGTGGCGGCCTTCCACTCGTGAGCATAAATCTCGGGGGCGGCGTCATCCAGCAACGCCCCGTCTTCGAGCAAAGTGTACAGCTCGGCATAAGAATACTCCCGCTCATCCGATGTGCGGCGACGGATATCTGACGGGTGCAGGTCTGAGACCTTTTCTTTGCCCATTGCGCCCAAAAGTTCGCGAAAGCTTTCAAGCGTTGCATCATGGAATCGATGCACCCGCTTGCGTTTCTGAGGCACATTCACGGCGCGCCCGCGGATCGGATCCTGCGTGGCGACACCGGAGGGGCAACGGTTGGTGTTGCAGTGCAGCGCCTGAATGCAGCCGACGGCAAACATCATGGCCCTTGCGGCGTTGCACATATCGGCACCCAAGGCGCATTTCTCGATCATGTCATAACCAGTGGCAACCTTGCCCGAACAAATGATCCTGATCTGGTCGCGCAAGCCGACACCGCGCAGGCAGTTGTTCACGAATATCAAAGCCTCATTCAAAGGCATGCCTAGACGATTTGTGAACTCAACCGGCGCCGCGCCTGTGCCGCCTTCGGCCCCGTCCACCGTTATGAAATCTGGCAGAATGCCGGTTTCCAACATTGCCTTGCAGATCGCCATGAACTCAGATGGCCGCCCGATGCACAGTTTGAACCCAACAGGTTTGCCGCCCGACATCTCACGCAGATGCTGCACAAAATTCATCAGACCGGTGGGTCCATCAAAGGCGGAATGGGTAGGTGGTGAGATCACATCCTGATGCACGGGTACACCGCGTATCTCAGCGATTTCCTCATCTACCTTGGCGGCAGGCAACACGCCGCCATGCGAGGGTTTCGCCCCCTGAGACAGTTTGATTTCGATGGCTTTAACTATGTCTTTATGCGCCTTTTCGGCGAACTTGTCCTTGTCAAAGCCACCCTCGGCGGTCCGGCAGCCAAAATAGCCCGTACCGATCTGCCAGATGATGTCGCCGCCCTCGGCCAGATGGTGCGGGGACAGCCCGCCCTCGCCGGTGTTATGCGCAAAACCGCCGTCGCGGGCCCCACCATTTAACGCTTTGATCGCGTTTGCGCTGAGCGCGCCAAAGCTCATGGCTGAGACATTCAGACGGGACGCGTTGTAGGGTTTTTCGCATTGCGGGCCGCCCAGCATGATCCGCTCTTCGCTTTCGGCGACATGTTTTGGGGCCAGCGAGTGATTGGTGCGGTGATATCCAGCACTCATGATATCGTACTGCGTCCCAAAGGCCTGAGTGTCGACCTGGCCCTTTGCCCGCGAGTAGACCAAACTGCGTATAATTCGATTATATGGCCTGCCGCTTTCATTGGTTTCTACAAAATACTGACGGATTTCCGGGCTGACAAACTCAAGCATGTATCGAAAGTGTCCCAGAACCGGGTAGTTGTTCAGCACGTTATGCTTGGTCGTCAGCATGTCGTAGAGCCCGACAACTGCGTAGGGAACCAGAATGATCAGAAACAGATGCGCGGGCGGCCAATACAGCCCCAAAACCACCGTCAGTGGCAGCACCACATAGCTTAGCACATAATAGAGTCTGCGTACGATCATCTTACTCTCCCTGGAGGGCACCGTTGTCGGGGCGCCTCTGAGTCACCGGCGATTCAGCCGCTGTTCTGGCCAACCGTTGATACGCATCTTGGCCCAGAATGGCATAGGTTTGAACCGGTTAGCGCACTACCGCGTGATTTTGTGAACCATCGTCAAACGGCGTGACGCAAGCGGTACCGGTTGATCCGCGTATTGGCAGACGATATCCCAAAGCAACAACATGGTTCGGCAGGGCAGATAAGAGTGACGCAATCAGCTTCTTCGCGAGGTGACCGAGCCCTGATGTATGCGGCGGTTTTTGTCGGCGGGGCGGCTGGCTCGCTTCTGCGCGAGACGTTTGCCCACAACATCCCCGGCGCGCCCTTTCTGACAGCCACCTTTGGCGTCAATATAGTGGCCTGTTTCATACTGGGCTGGCTCTATGCAATCAGGCACAAGGTGCATGCCCATGTGTTGCATCTGGGCGCGGTTGGGTTTTGCGGCGGGTTGTCTACGTTTTCGTCTTTTGTCGCCGAACTTGAGCGTCTTGCCGAAAACAGTGGCTGGTCGGTCCTCATAGCCATCGCCGCGGAAATCTTCCTTGGCCTTGGCGCCGCTATCGCAGGCGAGGCGGTGGGGCGCCGGTTTCAATCCGAAAGGCACCGCCAATGAGCGATCTATATTTGCATGCCATGTTTGGCCTTGGCGGTGGTCTGGGTGCGGTTCTGCGGCACTGGCTGGCGCGCCTGCTGGCCCACGAGTTGCCGTTTTCGACCTTGGTCGTGAACGTGCTGGGCAGCCTGCTACTGGGCCTATGGATCGGCTATCTGGGAGGGTCGGTCCATATGGGCGAACAGGAAAAGCGGCTGGTCTTTGGCTTTTGCGGCGGCTTCACAACCTTCTCCAGCTTTGCCTATCAATCGCTGCAATTGCATCGCGAACGGACGCTTGCACTTGCCGCCGGGAACATCCTGCTGAGCCTGTCGCTGTGCTGGATCGCCCTCTGGCTGGGACTGGGCGTGATGAGCGCCTTTTAAAACCCGCACTGAGGCCGCATTATTCCAACAGCTACATCACGTGCATATGCATGCGCAGCGCAAGGTTGCCCAGAATCCAGACCGTGCCCCCAATGATGATCAGCAGAACAAGGGTTGAAAACAGGATCAGGTCCAGATCCTCACGGCTGCTGCGCCGGCGGTCGATATGCAGGAAATAGACCAGTTGCACGATCAACTGGGCAAGACCCAGCAAGCCAATCGCCAGATAGACCCCTGTGGTTTCGATCCCAAAATGATAGGCGACGGCAAAGACCAGCAGCGTCAGCAGCAGTGACCCGCCATAACCGATAACATAGCGGCGGCGTTCGCGCCGGTGCATCTCGGTGCGCTTATCCATAAGTCAGCCCTCCGAAATAGACGATGGTGATGATGCCGATCCAGATCAGGTCGAGGAAGTGCCAGAACAGCGCCAGCCGCACCACGCGCGAGATCACGAGGTCCGTCATCCCCATCACCCGCAGCTGAATGCCCAGCACGATCAGCCATATGCAGCCTGCCGCCACATGCAGACCGTGCAACGGGACCAGACCATAGAAGGCCGACAGGAAACCGCTGCGCTGCGGGATGCCGCCTTTTTCCGCCATCGAGATAAAGTCGCGGATTTCCAGCGCCAGAAAGCTGATCCCCAGCACAAGCGTCACGCCGAACCACAGCACGATCCGTGCGCGCGGCAGGTTATACTTCAGCGCCAGCATCGCCAGCCCAACGGTCAGGCTGCTGGTCAACAAGATCAGGGTCTGGGCAAAGATGCTTTTGAGGTCAAACAGCTCATGCGGCCCCGGCCCGCCCGCCTGTGCGTCGATCATCGTAATATAGATCGCGAACATGAGGCCAAAATAGACCAGATCGCTCATTAAGAAGACCCAAAAGCCGAAGGTGACAACTTCACTGGCTCTATGAGCACTGGCGTGATCCTCGCCCAGATTCAGACCGGGATAGCTATGAGAGGGCGCGCGTCTCATGTGACAGCCTCCATATCGGGTCGGGCGAGCCCTTTGTTCTCGGGCATCGTTTCATGATCGCGGTCAACAGCCACAGCGCTGTGCGCCAGCGCCAGCCATGCCTCGTGATCCTTCCGCACCTGTTCGGCGGGAATGACCTCTTCGGTATCGGTGTCAAAACTCCAGATGATAAGCGACAGGATCAGCAAAACGGTCATCAATGCGGCCAGCCACCAAATCCACCACACCAGCGCAAACATCCAGACGCCGCTGAAGACACACAAAACAAAGCCAATCGGTGTGTTGCGCGGCATCACGATGTCTTCGTAGGCATCCGGGGTTGGATAGGCATCACCACGCTCTTTGGCTGCGGCAAAGTTATCGCGGTCCGTCACGTTTGGGATGATCGCAAAGTTATAGGGCGGCGGCGGGGCCGGGATGGACCACTCCAGCGTCCGTGCATCCCATGGATCGCCCACCGGGACGCGGGTTTTCTCTCGGTCGCGGATACTGACCCACAGCTGCACCAGCACAGACAGCAGCGCCGCGAGGATAACCAGCGCGCCGAGCACGGCAACGATCATATAGGGATGAAAGCTTGGGTCTTCCCAACTGAACGACCGCCGCGGCATACCCATCAGGCCCACAAAATAAAGCGGCAGGAAAGTCAACATGAAGCCGACAGTCCATAGCACCACGGTCACCCGACCCCAGTATTCGTTCAGGCGGAAGCCAAAGGCCTTTGGGAACCAATAGTTATAGCCCGCCAACAGGCCAAACAGCACGCCCGGCAACAGCACATTGTGGAAATGCGCCACCAAGAACAGCGTGTTGTGGACCTGATAGTCGATGGTTGGGTTGGCCAGGATCACTCCGCTGAGCCCGCCGATGACAAACAGCATCAAAAAGGCCAGACCATAGAGCATCGGCACCGAAAACCGGATGCGCCCGCGCCACATTGTAGCCATCCAATCATAGACTTTTACGCCTGTTGGAATGGCGATCAGCATTGTGGCGATACCGAACACCGCGTTGATCAGCGCGCTTTGCCCCATGGTAAAGAAATGGTGCAGCCAGACAGTAAACGACATCACCGCAATCGACATGGTCGCAATCACCAACGAGTTGTATCCATAAAGCCGCTTGGCTGAGAAGGTCGCAAAGACCTCCGAGTAGATGCCATAAGCAGGCAGCACCAGAAGATAGACCTCGGGGTGGCCGAACAACCAGAACAGGTTGGCGTAGTTCATCATGTTGCCGCCAAGGTCGTTGGTGAAGAAGTGGAAATCCAGATAGCGATCAGCGGCCAGCAACAGTGCGGCCACGCCCAGAGGGGGCATGGCAAAAACAATCAGGATCGAGCTGCAGATGATCGTCCAGCAATACATCGGCAGACGCATGAAATGCATCCCCGGCGCGCGCAGCTTATAGATGGTGACGGCAAAGTTGATCCCCGTAAGCGTGGTGCCGATACCCGAGACCACGATGGCCCAAATCCAGTAGTCCGGCCCAACGCCCGGATTGAACGCAGCGCCTGTATAGGGCGGGTAGGCGGTCCAGCCGCCGGTCGAGAACTCGCCCACAACCAGCGAGACCATCAGCATCATGCCAGAGGACACCGTCAGCCCCAGACTGATCTGGTTCATCACGGGAAAGGCAACATCCCGCGCCCCGATCATCAGCGGAACCAGAAAGTTCGCCACACCAAAGACAAAGGGAACCGCAACGAAAAAGATCATGATCGTGCCATGTGTGCTAAACAGCTCGGCGAAGTGTTCCGCTTCGAGGAAGCCATCCCCCGGCCCTGCGGCCTGCTGCGCGCGCATCACGACGCCTTCCAACACCCCGCGCGCCAGCATGACAATCGCAAAGACGATATACATGATGCCGATCTTTTTGTGGTCTGCACTGGTCAGCCAATCGCGCCAGAGCGGCCCCCACAGACGAAACCATGTCAGCAACCCGACAACAGCAACAACGCCGATGATTACAATTCCAGCGGCAGTATTGGCGACGATTTCATTTGCATTCGGGTCGCGCAAAAGACCGGCAATCGGAAACGCATCCCAGTTCAGACGACCAAAGAAACCGGTATCTGTGGATGTCATTGCTGCGCCTCCTGACCATACGCGGTCGTTCCCGGTTGCTGATACAAGGGCAGCGGCTGGCCGCTATGATACCGGTGCAGGATCGTGTGAAACAGATCGCCGTCATCCAGTTTGAAATACAAGGCATCCGCGGGCATCTGCGCGGTGCCGAGCGCCGCCTGAACTTCGTCCCGGTCAGTGCGCATCGCCAGCGTCTGATAAATCTCGGGCGTCAGCAGAGTTCCGTTTGAATTCACCCCATCGACCCAGGCGTTGAAATCGCCGGGCTGCATCGCAATTGTCTGGAACTTCTGCTTGGTGAAGCCGCGCCCGTTATATTGCGTGTTCTCGCCCTGCATTGTCTCGGCGTGATCCGCAACCAGATGCAGCTGCGTTGTCATCCCCGGCATCGCGTAGATCTGACCGGCAAGCGCCGGGATCATAAAAGACTGCATGACCGTGTCGGTGGTCAGCGTCATCGCAATCTGCTGTTTGACGGGAATGCCCATCTCACCCACGGTTGCGATGCCCAGATCGGGATAGATGAACAGCCATTTCCAGTCCAAACCAACCACCTGCACACGCAGGGCGGGTTCTTCTCCGAAAGGGGCAGTATAGGGGTCCAGACGGTGAGTCGCTTTCCAGAGGTAAAAGGACAAGATGGCAACAATCACCACCGGAACGCCCCACATCAGAAACTCCAGCTTTGCCGAAAAATCCCAATCGGGCCGATACGCGGCCTGCCCCCCCCTGCGCCGGCGATAACGGAAGGCGATCAACGGAACCAGAATCAGCACCGGGACAACCGCGATCAGGATCAGGCCGGTGGCGCGCAACAGATGCGTTTTCTGAACGGCAGCGATTGGCCCTTGCGGATCCATAAAGCTGTCGCTGGCGCCAGCCATCTGGGCTGACGCGACCACAATTGCCAATGCCGCCAGTACCGGCACCGTTGCAGGGGACATCCTGAAAATGCTCACGCCCGCCCGTCCTTTTTTCATGCCGTCGTATTCGCCCAACTATCGGCAGAGTCACACAATTTCTCAAGGTTTTTTCTAAATTGGTGATTGCCGGGCGCCGCAATTGCTCAACCGGGGATTTATTCAGGGCCTCGGTCAGACAGCCGTTGACTTGCAACCCAAGCCACGCGAGATCTTTGAGCGATGCGTATTGTCTTATTTCTTCTCAGCCTGATGATGAGTGCGACCAGCGCCATCGCGCAAGATCGCGTTGCAATTGAACGGCAGTTCCAGACATGGCTGCAGCAGGAAATATGGCCACAGGCCCGTGCCAAGGGCGTGTCGCGCCAAACCATGGACAGAGCCTTCGCCAATGTTACCCTGAATTGGGACCTGCCTGATCTGGTGCCGCCCGGCAGCCCTGCGGGCACACCAAAACGCCAGCGCCAAGCAGAATTTGGCGCGCCCAGTCGATACTTCAATGCCGGGTCCGTGCAAGGCGCGACCTCGGTTGGTTGGAAAATGGCCCGCCGGCATGCCCGGACCCTCAGCCGTATTGAGGCACAAACCGGCGTGCCCGCCCGCATCATTCTGGCCATTTGGGGCCGTGAGAGCGGATATGGACAGGTCCCGATCCGCCACGATGCCTTTCAGGTCCTTGGCACCAAGGGTTTCATGAGCACGCGGGCCGAGTACTTCACGCAAGAACTGATTGCCGCCCTTCAGATCGCCGAAGCCGGGCACCTGTCCGGGCAGGCGATGAAAAGCAGCTGGGCGGGCGCGCTGGGGCAGCCGCAATTCATGCCGTCAAGCTTTCTGAACTATGCAGCGGACGGCAATGGAGACGGGCGCGCCGATATCTGGGGGTCCGCGGATGACACGCTTGCCTCTATCGCGAACTATCTTGCCAGACACGGATGGGTGCGCGGGCGCGATTGGGGGTTTGAGGTCTCGGTCCCCGCCTCGGTCTCTTGCACTTTGGAAGGCCCCGATCAGGGACGGCCCATCCGGGATTGGGTTGCAATGGGGATCACGCGCAGCTCTGGCAAAGCGTTTCCGGCCCATGAACTGACCGCCGAAGGGTATTTGATGATGCCAGCCGGGCGAAGCGGCCCTGCCTTTATCGTCACACCCAATTTCTATGTCCTGAAGGACTATAACACCAGTGACCTCTATGCCCTTTTTGTCGGCCATGTCGGGGATCGCATTCAGTACGGCATGGGAGACTTCAACGGGCGCTGGGGCAAGGTTGACACCATGTATCGCTCGGACATCGCCGCCATGCAGCGCGCCCTGGAGCAGATGGGGCATGATGTCGGTGGTGCAGACGGGCTGCCCGGTTTCAAAACCCGCCGCTCTATCGGGCGCTGGCAGGAAGGTTCTGGACAGCCCGCGACGTGCTTTCCCGAGGCCCGAATGAAAGCTCAATTGAGCCGCTGATTCGTGCGGCGTTTCGTCGTTTCGACACGTGATCAGCACACGCAGCTTCACGAAAATGTCACCATGACAGCATATCTCAAAACATTCTTTCAAAGTTGCAGGGCGTAGCCTTTAGGATCGAACCTACGGCTCCGATTTTGCCAACGCACCTTTCCTAATCAGACAAAAAGTGACAGGTTTTCACGCAGTGAAGACCCTGTTTCTCTCACTGATCTCGTCCGAGTGCCGGGCCGTTGGCCCGGAAATTTTGTACCTCAAACCGATCCAGATCAAAGCCGAGACCCGGCGGAAACGGGACACACAACCAATGTGGGCCGACAAAGCGCAGTTTTTTGCAACGGCACCACCACCAAAAAACGGGAGTAAGACCATGAACAAAATCATTCGCACATCGCTGGCGGGGTTGCTGACCTCGACCTTTATCACCAACGCAGCACTGGCCGCAGGCACACACCCCGACACCGGTGAGGCGCTGGCCGATGATCAGACCTTTACCTACCGCGTTCTGGACGAGCACAGCTCGGTCGACCCGCAGGTGGTCGAAGACGTAACCGGCGCTGAAATCGTCCGCGACCTGTTCGAAGGTCTTATGAACCAGGATGAAGACGGCAATCTGGTTCCCGGCGTCGCCTCGAGCTTTGACGTCAATGACACCAAGGATGTATATACCTTCACCCTGCGCGATGAAGCCAAATGGTCAAACGGTGATCCGGTCACAGCGGACGATTTTGTCTACGCCTGGAAACGTGCCGTTGATCCCGAACTGTCCTCTCCCTACGCTTGGTTCATGGAACTGATGTCGATCGAAAACGCAGCCGCCATTATTGCCGGCGAAAAACCGGTGGACGAGCTGGGCGTCAAAGCCATTGATGACAAAACACTGGAAGTCCGTCTGAGTGCACCCCTGCCCTATTTCCCACAGATGACCACGCATTCGACAACTTTCCCGGCACCGCAGAAAGTGATCGAAGAGTTTGGCGACGCCTGGACGAAGCCCGCAAACATTGTCTCAAACGGTGCCTATGTCCTGACCGAGCATCTGCCGCAGGAACGCTCGGTACGTGAGCGTAACGAGATGTATTGGGACAACGACAACACCATCATCGAAAAAGTTGTGGCCCTGGTTATTAATGATGAGAACGTCGCCCTGACCCGCTATCTGGCGGGTGAACTGGACCGCACTGAAATTCCGGCCGGACAGTTTCCACGTCTGCAACAAGAGCATCCGGAAGAAGCCATCAGCTTTCCGCGTCTGTGCAACTACTACTACACCTTCAACGTCTCAGACAGCGGCCCCGAAGCGTTCAAGGACCCGAAGGTACGCCAAGCTCTCTCGCTGGCAGTAGATCGCGCCATCATCACGGAAAAAGTTAAGGCGGGTGGTGAACCTCAGGCCTTTACATTTGTGCCGGAAGCGACCGCTGGTTTTACAGTTCCCGCCGTAGAGATGGCGTCCATGAGCCAAGGCGAACGCGACGAGCTGGCCAAGGAGCTGCTGGCCGAAGCAGGTTACGACGCGGGCAATCCGCTGAGTTTTGAGATGGTGTACAACACAGACGAAGCGCACAAAAAGATCGCTGTTGCCGTCAGCCAGATGTGGAAGCAAAAACTGGGTGTTCAGGTTGAACTGGCCAATATGGAGTGGAAGGTTTTCCTGGAAGAACGCGGCAACCAGAATTTCGATCTCGCCCGTGGTGCATGGTGTGGTGATTATAACGAAGCCTCCACCTTCCTTGATCTACTGCAGTCGGATTCGGGCTACAACGACGGCAAATATGCCAACGCCCGCATCGACGAGTTGTTGGCCGAGGCCAAAACCTCGGACGATCCGGCCCCTCTGTACACAGAGGTTGAGCGTATCATCGCGCAGGAAACCCCGGTGATCCCAATCTATCACTACGCAGGCGTCTATATGATGGACAGCGATGTTGGGAACTGGCCGGTGAACAACGTCGAGCAGAACTGGTACTCGAAGAACCTCTACAAGATCGCCGAGTAATCGTCTTTGGACCGCGCCCTGCCCCGGAACTGTCTGGGGCAGGGCCAATAACAATGGGGGCATCAAATGCTTGCCTATAGTTTGCGGCGACTGCTGGTCGCCATTCCGACGATCCTATTGCTGATCGTCGCCTGTTTTTTCCTAATGCACTTCGCGCCCGGAGGGCCTTTCACCTCAGAACGGCCTTTGCCACCGCAGGTCCTGGCCAATATCGAGGCGCGCTATGGGCTGGATCAGCCGTTGTGGAAACAGCTTTGGGATTACCTCTATAACATCGTGGTGCATTTCGATTTTGGCCCGTCCTTCAAGTTCAAGGACCGCGACGTCAATGACATCATCGCCCAAGGCTTTCCAATCTCGCTGACCTATGGATCGCTGTCGTTTCTGGTGGCCACCCTCATCGGCGTCAGCCTGGGTATTGCGGCTGCGATCAAGCACAACAGCTGGATCGACTATTTCGCTGTGGGTCTGGGCATTGCTGCGCAAGCGCTGCCGAACTTCATCATGGGTCCGATCCTAATCCTGACCTTTACCCTGTGGCTGGGATGGCTGCCCGGCGGTGGCTGGAACGGAGGTCAGTGGCAATATCTGATCATGCCCGTGATCGCGCTGGCGACGTCATATATGGGCTCAATCGCGCGGATAACACGGTCGTCGATGCTGGAGGTTCTGAACTCAAACTTCATCCGCACCGCTCGTGCAAAAGGACTACCCACCAGAACCGTCATCTGGCGCCATGCTTTGAAACCTACGCTGTTGCCCGTCGTCTCCTATCTAGGTCCAGTCTTCGTCTATGTGCTGACGGGTTCCGTCTTCGTCGACATCTATTTCTCGACCGGCGGGCTGGGGCAGGCCTATGTTGGCTCGGCCCTGTCGCGGGACTATGCGGTGCTGTTGGGGGTTACGATCCTGTACGGAGCGCTGACCGTCATCGTGAATCTGCTGACAGACCTGGCCTATGCCTGGTTCGATCCGAAAATCCGGTACTGAGGGGCTGGCTATGCTTGGAAAATCACAAAAAGCCGCCCATCTGGCCGAGGAAATCACAGATTACACGGTCATTCAGGGGCGTTCACTCTGGCAGGACGCGCGGATGCGGTTCGTGCGCAACAAGGCCGCAATGGCCAGCGTCTTTATCTTGGGTCTGATCGTGCTGTTCACGATCCTTGGGCCCTATTTCGCCGTCTGGAACAACGAAGAGATCGACTGGAACGTCATGGGCGACGTGCGCGGCATGGGCATGCCCTCAGTCGAGAGCGGGCATTATTTCGGCGTCGATGATCTGGGGCGCGACCTGTACAGCCGAGTCATTCAGGCGACGACAACCTCGCTGTTGGTGGGCCTGATCGGGGCCGCGACGGCGCTGATCGTTGGCACCTGCTATGGCATCGCCGCGGGCTATATCGGGGGTCGTACTGACAGTGTCATGATGCGCTTTGTTGACATCCTGCTCGCGATCCCGGCAACGCTGGTGATCATCTTACTTCTGGTTGTGGCGGGGCGCTCGTTTTTCATGCTATTCATTGCGCTTGGCGCGGTGGGCTGGCTGACCATGGCGCGGATCGTCCGGGGACAGACCCTGACCTTGAAAAACCGTGAATTCATCGAGGCCGCCCGTGCCGCTGGTGTCAGCGAGTTCACCATCATGTATCGCCACATCCTGCCCAACCTTCTGGGCGTGGTGATCGTCTATGCATCGCTGCTGGTGCCCGAAATGATCCTGACCGAAAGCTTTATCTCGTTCCTGGGTCTTGGGATTTCGGAACCCTACACCTCGCTGGGGCGTCTGATCGCCGAAGGGGCTGGCACGATGAGTTATGGCACCTTGTGGCAGCTGATGTTCCCCCTGACATTCTATGTAGCCATCATCATCACCATGTTCTTCATCGGCGATGGTTTGCGTGACGCTCTGGACCCGAAGGATCGCTGATATGAGCCTGTTTTCCGTAAAAGACCTGAGCGTCCGGTTCGACACCCCCGATGGCGTGGTCGAGGCCGTCAAAGGCATCAGTTTCGACATCAACCCGGGAGAGTGTTTGGGCATCGTGGGCGAAAGCGGGTCGGGCAAAAGCCAGACCTTCATGGCTGCGATGGGTTTGCTACCCTCAGCCGGGCACGCGTCAGGATCGGCGCTGCTGAATGGCAACGAAATCCTGAACCTGCCAGTGAACAAGCTGAACAAGATCCGCGGCGCGGATGTCGGCATGATCTTTCAGGATCCGCTGACCGCCCTCACCCCGCATCTGCGGGTAGGCCAGCAAATGCGCGAGGTGCTGCAGATTCACGAAGGTCTGCAGGGCTCGGCCGCGCGCCAGCGCTGTCTTGAGTGGCTGAACCGTGTCCGCATCCCCGAGGCCGCGCGGCGCTTGGACCAATATCCGCATGAGCTCTCGGGCGGGATGCGCCAGCGCGTGATGATCGCCATGTCGATGCTGTGTAATCCCAAGCTATTGATCGCGGATGAACCCACAACCGCGCTGGATGTCACAGTGCAGGCCGACATTCTGGACCTCATGGTCCGCCTGCAAAAGGACGAAGGCACCGCGATTGCTCTGATCACCCACGACATGGGCGTCGTGGCCCGCATGTGCGATCGCATCCAGGTTATGCGCATGGGAGAATTTGTAGAGGCGGGCAATACGCATGACATTTTCCGATCCCCGCAGCACGCGTATACCCGCACGCTGCTTGAGGCGATGCCCCGGATCGATGCAGGTGACGCGCCAAAGGCACTGGGCAAGGATCAAGAGCCGCTCCTGAAGGTCGATGACGTCAAGGTGCATTTCCCGATCCATATTTCAGGCGGGCTTTTTGGTCATAAAGTGCCGCTGAAGGCAGTTGACGGCGTCAGCTTTGATATACGCAAGGGCGAAACGCTGGGTGTTGTGGGCGAGTCCGGTTGCGGCAAGTCCACATTGGCCCGTGCGGTTCTGCAGCTGATCGAACCTAGCGCCGGCAGTGTCAGTTGGCTGGGCCATCCTATCGTGGGCCTCAAACGAGCCGAGCTGAACAAATACCGCAAGGATCTGCAGATCGTGTTCCAGGATCCGCTGGCCAGCCTTGATCCGCGTATGACGATCTCGGCTTCGATTGCGGAACCTCTGAAAACCTACCGGCCCGATCTGACAGAGCGTGAGCGCAAAGAGATGGTCGCCGCTATGATGGAGCGGGTGGGCCTGAAGGCAAACATGATCAACCGCTATCCGCATGAACTGTCTGGCGGGCAGAACCAGCGGGTCGGCATTGCACGCGCGATGATCAACAAGCCCAAGCTCATTATCTGCGATGAGGCCGTCTCGGCGTTGGATGTTTCGATTCAGGCGCAAATCATCGAGTTGCTGCGCGAATTGCAGCAGGAGTTCGGGCTGTCGATGATCTTCATCAGCCATGATCTTTCGGTTGTGCGCGCCATATCGAACAGAATCATGGTCCTCTATCTGGGTCGGATTGTCGAACTGGGTGATGGTGAGGTGATCTGCTCAGAACCGGTTCACCCCTACACTCGCTCGTTGATCTCGGCAGTACCGATCCCGGACCCGGACGTCGAACGCAGCCGCCAAAGGCTGAAACTGCCAGGCGAGCTTCCGTCGCCACTGGACCCGAAAGCCGCGTTACGCTTCCTGCCCAGCCGATTGTCAGCCGGTCAGATCGATTATGTTCCGCGTCTAAGTCAGGTCGCGCCCGACCACTTTGTCGCTGAACATGACCCGCTGGAGACGATCATGGCCAATAGCTGATGCCGAACCTCAGAGCTGCTGATCAAAGCTCTGGGGCAAAACCACGCCCTCAGAGCTCGATCTGCAAACTGCGGGCATAAATCCGCGCAGATCAATTTGAGTGCAGATTAGGTCCGAAACCCCAACGAAACGGCTTTATTCTACCGAACCCCACCTGCCTAACTTTGACTCTGCAGCCGCAAAATGGCACTTTTTGGTTGGTTTTTGCCCATGCTGGCAAGCGATGTTGATTGATTTGGTTTCAAGGCCTAAGAGGAAACCCCGGACATAGGACTATTACCGGGCCAGTAATTGAGTTTGAGAGGTAACATGACACGCAAGGTCACCAAGGCGATTTTTCCCGTTGCCGGGCTTGGCACACGGTTTCTGCCAGCGACAAAATCGGTTCCAAAAGAGATCATGACCCTGGTTGACCGCCCGCTGGTGCAATACGCCATCGACGAAGCGCGCGCAGCAGGGATCAAAGAATTCATCTTTGTTACATCACGCGGGAAGTCCGCACTGGAAGATTACTTTGACCACAATCTGGTGCTTGAGAAAACGCTGCAGGAAAAGGGTAAGAAAGACCTTCTGCAAGAGCTCAACGCGACCAATATGGAAAGTGGTGCGATAGCCTACATTCGCCAGCACAAGGCTCTAGGACTTGGCCATGCCGTCTGGTGTGCCCGTCGCTTGATTGGCGATGAGCCCTTTGCCGTAATGTTGCCCGACGATGTCATCGCGGGCGATACAGCCTGCCTGCAGCAAATGGTTGAGGCCTATCAGGAAACCGGCGGGAACATGGTCGCGACTATGGAAGTAACACCCGAGCAAACCAGTTCTTACGGGGTTCTCGATGTCGCGGAGGATATGGGCGCTGTAGTGCGGGCCAAGGGTATGGTGGAGAAACCCGCCCCCCAAGACGCGCCATCGAATCTTGCAGTTATCGGCCGCTATATTCTCGAACCGTCTGTCCTGAACAATCTCAACCAGCTCAAAGAAGGAAGCGGCGGTGAAATTCAACTCACCGATGCGATCGCTGAAGATGTCGGAAATGGCGTGCCAGTCTACGGGTATCGCTTCAAAGGAGAAAGGTTCGATTGCGGATCGAAATCGGGCTTCCTTCAGGCAACGGTTGCCTTTGCGCTGGCTCGCCCTGACCTTCGCGATGACCTGAACCAGTTCTTGCATGATATTGTTGCAACGACTCGGGCAGCTCAGTAGCCCAAGCCACTTCACCTTTGTGATGATCCTTGCGATAGGTTGCCCTAGATCAGTCAATGGGTACGTGCGCCATGAACAATGTCTATCCTGTCATTCTCTGCGGTGGCTCGGGTACACGATTGTGGCCGTTGTCTCGGAAAAGCTATCCCAAGCAGTTTGTCCCGCTCACCGGTGAAACAAGCCTGCTGCAGGACTGCGCGGAAAGGATGCGTGGCCCTGCAGACGCGCCTTATGCCCGCCCCGTGATTCTGACGAACGAAGCCTTCCGCTTTATCGTCACCGAGCAACTGACCGGGATCGGTGTGGATCCCGGCCCGATTCTGATCGAACCCGAGGGGCGCAACACGGCCCCGGCCATTCTGGCCGCCGCGCTGTATCTGGCCAAATCCGATCCGGATGGTTTGATGTTGGTAGCGCCCTCGGACCACGTTGTTCCAGACAGCGATGCCTTTCACGCCGCCGTTGCCCAAGGTGCAAAAACAATTCTCGAACGGGGCGATCTTGTGACCTTTGGCATCACACCGGACCGGCCGGAAACCGGATATGGCTATCTGAAACTGAACACCATGCCGGATGCATCAGGTGCGACCGTGCCGCTGGACCGCTTCGTCGAAAAGCCTGATCTGGATCAGGCCAAGTCGATGGTTGCCGAGAGCAACTATCTATGGAACTCCGGCATCTTTCTGTTTGCGGTGCGCGACATCATCACCGCGTTCGAAAAACACGCCCCTGCCCTGCTGGACCCGGTGCAACAGGCCGTCAGCGAGGCCGAGGCTGATCTGGGTTTTCTACGGCTGGATCCGCCGTCCTGGGGCAAGGTCGAAGATATCTCGATCGACTACGCCGTGATGGAGAAGGCAAGCAACCTCAGCGTTGTTCCTTATGCTGCAGGTTGGTCGGACGTCGGCAGCTGGTCAGCCGTGCAGGAGCTGAGCGCCCCTAACGCCGATGGTGTCGCAACCACCGGCGAAGTGACGACGATCAACTGCCGCAACGTGTTGGTGCGTTCTGAATCCCCGGCGCAAGAGGTGGTCGCGATGGGGCTCGAGAACCTGATCGCGGTTGCGATGCCTGACGCCGTTCTGGTGGCCAGCATGGACAAAGCGCAGGACGTGAAACAGGCGGTGGCCGCGCTTAAGGAAAAAGGCGCAAGTCAGGCTGAGTCACTGCCGGTTGATCACCGTCCTTGGGGTTGGTTCGAAAGCCTTGTTGTTGGTCAGCGGTTCCAGGTGAAACGCATTCACGTACACCCCGGCGCATCGCTGAGCCTGCAGTCGCATCATCACCGCTCGGAACATTGGATAGTGGTCGAGGGGACCGCAAAGGTCACCATCGACGATCAGGTCCGCCTCGTGAGCGAAAATCAATCGGTCTATATTCCGTTGGGTGCAGTGCATCGGATGGAGAACCCCGGCAAAGTTCCCATGGTTCTGATCGAGGTGCAAACCGGGTCTTATTTGGGCGAGGATGACATCATCCGCTACGAGGACGTCTACGCACGCAACTGATGAGCCTCTGCGCTCGGCAGATCAAAGCGGCCTCAAGAGCCGCTTTTTTTTGATTCTTGAGAATCACGACAAACAACGCCGGGACCAATTCGATCACAAACCGAACGAAAGCGCGGCTTTGTTTCCAGTTAGGAGATTTGCGCTTAACAAAATCTTTCCAGCCAGTTCGAGCGGGTCAGGCAGGCTTCATAGCTTCCACCGCAGGGTGGCGCGCGACGACAGTGTCGGACCGACAGCCACAGGAGGATGCCCATGTCACAAAACTCGCCCCGTCTGAATTTGCCCTTTCTGCAACCGTCTCAGGCGCAAAAACATGTCACTCATAACGAGGCGCTGCGGCAGCTGGATCTGGTGGTCCAGCTGAGCGTCGCGTCCATCGATGCAACCACCCCTCCCGCAGTGCCCGAGCAGGGCGAGACCCACGCACTGGGTGCATCGCCAACCGGCGAATGGGCTGGTCATGGCAGGGAATTGGCCGCGTGGCTGGACAACGCATGGCATTTTGTTGTGCCGGGTGCGGGCTGGCGCGCCTGGGACCTGCAGTCTGGCCAACCCAAAATCTGGGACGGTGCGGGTTGGATTGATCCGCCGGTTTCGACACAGAACCTGCCCGGTGTTGGCGTAGCAACCGGCTATGACAACACCAACCGCCTGTCCGTTCGGGGCCCGGCAACTTTGCTGAGCCATGAGGGCAACGGGCACCAGCTTAAAATCAACAAGGCCAGCGATGGCGATACGGCATCCCTGCTGTTTCAGTCGAACTGGACCGGCCACGCGGAAATGGGCCTTGCCGGGAACACCGGATTTTCGATCAAGGTTTCAGCCGATGGCGGCAGCTGGACCGACGCGCTGAGCTTTGATCCGACAAGCGGCGTGGCCAGTGGTGCCGCGATTCAAACCAGCGCCGATGACACCACAACCGGGCGTCTGATGCGCGCAGATTTTGGATACGGGCCAGGCAATCTGCTGGGGGCCGTTTCGGAAACCAGCGGCGCGCCCACGGGGGCCGTCATCGAACGCGGCAGCAATGCCAACGGCGATTATGTGCGCTTTGCAGACGGCACCCAAATCTGCACCGCGCAGCTGGCCGCTGTGGCCTGTGCCACAGGCGCAGGGGCCGTTTTTGCAAGCACATCAATGGTTTGGGACTTTCCGACCGCTTTCGCGGCAGGCAGCGCACCCGCGCTCAGCGGCAATGGCGGCGCTGTTGGACGCTTTGTGGGATTTGACGAACCGACCCCCACGCAAGCAACCCTGCAGGTAATGTCAGTGACAAATGATGCAACAGCTCTGGTGCCAGCGGTCACCGCCATCGGGCGCTGGTTCTAGGCGACACCTCCAAACTCAGCTGGCGCGCAAATCCTCATCGGCCTGCTCCAGAAACCACGCATAGGTTTCGCGGAGCCCATCCTCAAGACCGATGCGTGCGCGCCATCCCATCTCGGCCAGACGTGAGACATCCATCAGCTTGCGCATTGTGCCGTCAGGTTTGCTGACATCCTGCGTGATACGCCCGGTAAACCCAGTGATTTGAGCGATCATGCCAGCCAGCTCGGCTATCGAGACATCCTGACCGCAGCCTACATTGATATGACTGAGCATAGGCTGGGTGTTCGCCGCATAGACATCGCGCGGCAAATCAAGCACAAACAGCGAAGCCTCGGCCATATCGTCCACGTGCAAAAACTCACGCCGTGGCTTTCCTGTGCCCCAGATGACCACCTCGTCCAGCCCGTCGCGCTGAGCCTCGTGGAAGCGGCGGATCAGGGCCGGCAACACATGGCTGTTTTCAGGGTGAAAATTGTCGCCGGGGCCATAGAGGTTGGTCGGCATGACCGAGCGGTAATCAACATCATGCTGGCGATTGTAGCTTTCGCACAACTTGATCCCGGCGATCTTGGCGACCGCATACGGTTCGTTCGTAGGCTCCAACACGCCGGTCAGCAACGCGTTCTCGGGCATCGGCTGCGCCACCGCGCGCGGATAGATACAAGAGCTGCCCAGCTGCAGCAGATGCCTCACCCCGGCCTCAAAAGCCTGATGGATCACGTTGCATTCGATCATCAGGTTTTTGTAAATGAAATCTGCGGGATAGGTGTTGTTGGCGTGGATACCACCAACCTTGGCTGCAGCCAGAATCACCACATCGGGCTGCTGGTCCTGCATGAAACCACGCACCGCAGACTGATCGGTCAGATCAAGTTCAGCATGGGTGCGGGTGATCAGCTCCAGCGCCTCACCCTTGGCCTGCCGGTCCTGCAGGCGACGCAGAATAGCGCCACCGACCATTCCGCGATGCCCGGCCACATAGATTTTGCGCATCGTCGCCTCCTCAGCCGTTTTCCAGGCTGACCGGCAGCTCGAACCCGTGCTCTTTCAGCAGGGCATGGCGCTTGGCGGTTTTCAGATCTTCATCCACCATTTCCGCACACATTTCCTGTACCGTCAGTTCCGGCTCCCAGCCCAGCTTGGTCTTGGCATTGCTCGGATCACCCAGCAGCGTATCAACCTCGGCGGGGCGGAAGTACTGCGGATCAATCCGCAGCACAACGTCACCCACATTCAGGGCAGGCGAGTCCTGCCCCTCGATCGCGGCAACGCGCGCAATCTCATCCACGCCCTCGCCCGAAAACTCAAGCGTCACCCCAAGTTCTGCGGCGGACCATTCGATGAATTGGCGGACCGAATACTGCTTGCCCGTCGCAATTACAAAGTCCTCAGGCTTATCTTTCTGCAGCATAAGCCATTGCATTCGCACATAATCTTTGGCGTGACCCCAATCGCGCAGACTATCGATGTTGCCCATATACAGGCAGTTTTCCAAACCTTGCGCGATATTGGCCAACCCGCGGGTGATCTTACGCGTCACGAAGGTTTCGCCACGGCGCGGGCTTTCGTGGTTAAACAGGATACCATTGCAGGCATACATCCCATACGCCTCGCGATAGTTCACCGTAATCCAATAGGAATAAAGCTTGGCCACCGCATAGGGCGAACGCGGGTAAAATGGCGTGGTCTCGCGCTGGGGTGTTTCCTGGACGAGGCCATACAGCTCGGAGGTTGAGGCCTGATAGAAACGGGTCTTGTTCTCAAGCCCCAGAAAGCGGATCGCCTCAAGCAGCCGTAAGGTGCCGATCGCATCGACATCTGCCGTGTATTCGGGCGATTCAAAACTTACCGCCACATGCGACTGCGCGCCGAGGTTATAGACCTCGTCCGGCTGAACTTGCTGGATGATCCGCGTCAGGTTCGACGTGTCGCTCAGGTCGCCATAATGCAGATGCAGTTTTGGATTCGGCTCATGCGGGTCCTGATAGATGTGATCGATCCGCTGCGTGTTGAACGACGAAGCGCGGCGTTTGATGCCATGAACCTCATAGCCCTTTGCCAGCAGCAGCTCTGCCAGATAAGAACCATCCTGACCGGTGATGCCGGTAATCAATGCTGTTTTGGCCATGACGATGTTCCACCAACTTCAAGTTGCCCATTTGTCGTTCCAAAAACAGCAAGAATGTGCGGAATGCAACCCAAGGGTACAGTCAGGCATTGAAACCGGCGGAGGTTTCTTCGAATGTATGCGCGCCATCGATGGTAATTGGTAACAAAGGATTTTGAAGTATGCGTATTGCGATGATCGGCACCGGATATGTCGGCCTTGTGTCGGGGGTATGTTTCTCGGACTTTGGGCACGATGTGGTTTGTGTCGACAAGGCCGCCCAGAAGATTGAGATGCTGAAGGCAGGCGAGGTTCCGATTTACGAACCCGGCCTCGACACGCTCATGGCCAAGAACGTCGCCGCCGGACGGCTGAGCTTTACCACTGATCTGTCTGCCGCCGTTGACGGCGCTGATGCGGTGTTTATCGCCGTGGGCACGCCCACGCGGCGCGGTGATGGGCATGCAGACCTGACCTATGTGATGGCCGCAGCGGAAGAGATCGCAAACGCAATCACCGACTATACGGTCGTTGTCACCAAATCGACCGTTCCGGTCGGCACAAACCGCAAGGTGCATGAAGTTGTAACCGCCGCGAATCCCAAAGCTGCCTTTGACGTAGCCTCAAACCCCGAGTTCCTGCGCGAAGGCGCCGCCATTGACGATTTTATGCGCCCGGACCGTGTGGTCGTCGGGGTCGAAAGCGACCGTGCCGCCGAGGTGATGGCCGAGATTTACCGCCCGCTCTATCTGCGCGATTTCCCGATCCTGACCACCGATCTGGAAAGCGCCGAGATGATTAAATATGCGGCCAACGCCTTTCTGGCGACCAAGATCACCTTTATCAACGAGATCGCGGGCCTGTGCGAACGCGTTGGCGGCGACGTCAAAGAGGTGGCGCGCGGCATCGGTCTGGATGGCCGGATCGGCAACAAGTTCCTGCATGCCGGACCGGGCTATGGCGGGTCGTGTTTTCCCAAAGACACCGCGGCCCTTGCCCGTATCGGGCAGGAACACGCACATCCCATGCAGATCACGGAAACCGTCATCCGTGTGAATGACGAGGTCAAAAAACGCATGACCGAGAAAATCCGTGAAGCCTGTGAAGACAGCTTCAACGGCAAAACGGTTGCCATCCTCGGCGTGACTTTCAAACCCAATACCGATGACATGCGCGATGCGCCGTCCCTGACGATTGTACCCGCGTTGATTGGTGGCGGTGCCAAGGTCCGCGTGGTTGATCCGCAAGGCCGGTCAGAGGGCGAAGCGCTGCTGCCCGGTGTCGAATGGTCAGACGATCCCTATGCTGCGGCCAAAGATGCGGACGCCGTGGTATTGTTGACCGAATGGAACGAATTCCGCGCGCTTAATCTGACCGAGCTGGCTGAGACGATGAAGAGCCCGCGCATGGTCGATCTGCGCAACATCTATTCGGAAAGCAAAGTGCTGAAATCAGGCTTTGAAAGCTATGTGGGTGTCGGGCGCTAAGCGCCCGATCCGTCGCTACAGCGCTGCGGTCCACACGCGATACCGCCCTTGCCCCGTGACCTCACGGATCAGGCCCCGGTCCGTCAGAATATCCAGATTGCGCTGCGCCGCCGCGCGTGAGGCCTGGGTCAGGTCCTCTGCCAATGGCGCCGAGACCATGGGCCACGCGGTCAGAACCTCAATCAGAACGGGCGGCGTACGCCCGCTCAGGTCTTGGGTCAACTCTTGCGCGCGCGCCGCCCATGCGCTGACCCGATCCAGATGCAGCAGCGCGGCCAAAGCCGCCTGCCCCACCCCCTGAATCCAAGCGGCCAGCTTCTCGGACGGTTCCCCAACCCCGCGCAGGGCGCCCGGCCCTGATAACGCCAGCGGCATAAACAGCGCTCCGCCACGTCCCATTGATGCGGCATGGCGGGCCGCGATGATTGCGGCCTCGGTATCCGGGCCAACGCCCTGTGACAGGGCGCGCCAGGCGTGGAACGCCATCGCGGCCTGGGTGACCGGGTGCAGCCCTTCGGCGTTCTGCATTACTTCGGCCAGGTCACCGACCGCTTCGGGAACATCCTCGATGCCTTGCGCCTGCCGGTCCAGAAAGGCGGTCAGACCGACCTCCCACCCGCCGGCAGACGGGGCAGCGCCCGCGGTCAGGCGACGAACGGCCCAGCCTGCGCGGTACAGGGCCTGAACGTCGTCGCTGGTGGCACCGATCCGCAAACCGGTCCACAGCGCCAGACGATCCACACTGATCCTATCGCCGGTCCACCAGCCCAGATCGGAGACATCCATCAGGGCAAGGCGGTGCCTCCAGCCATCCGGACCAGCCCGCAGGCGTTCGTCTAACGCTCCAAAGGTCGCGGCCAGATCGGCAAGCTCAAACGACAGCTCCGCCTGCGCCGCGTGCCAGTCGCGTGGATCAAACAAAAGACGGCGATCAGCCCGCGGCCCCGGTGGCAGGTAGTCCGCAGCGGCATCATCATCTTCGGGCGGCAGAAACCACAGATCATCTTCGTCGTAATCATCCGTGTCATAGATGCTGCGCGGCCCGACGTCGGCGGCCTCGTCATCCGGATCTGGCAGGACAGGTTTCGGCTTCATACCCGCTATTCTTTGGACATTCGTCGCGGTTCACAAGGGGTATTATCTTTGTGCGATGGATCAACCTGAGAAGGTTCGGGTCAACATCTCCAGCCGCTCGTCCAGATCGGACAGCGCATTACCGCCAAGCAGCATGTACCCATAGCCATCCTGCGCCCATGCGGCTGTCGCCAAACCGCTGAGCGTGGCCTGTTGCACCGCCTTGTTCGGCGCCGAGGGGCCCTGTCGAATGACGCAGAACGCAAACGGGCGACCCTGTTCATCGGCGAACACCACCTGAACAAGTGGTTTCCCTTTGAAAGAAAGAACCTGCGCGCGTTTCAGCTCGAGCCCCGGCAGCGCCTCTAGCGCATCGCGCTGCAACGAGCGCCCCAGCTGCGCCTCTGCCATCTGGAACTGCTTGTCCAAAACCTCGGGTGAGCTGTCCAGCGTCGCAATCGTGTCGGGCACATAAAGCGACTGGTAGATCGCGGCTTGTTGGGTCCAGCCCAAAGGTGCGGGGCGTGTGGCCCAAAAGGTCAGTGCTACCGCGGCAATTGCTGCTGTTGCAGCCACAGAAATCAAACGCAGGTAGCCCACGCGCGCGGGTTTGGGTGCCGCAATGATATCGGGCAAATCCACCTGTGGTGTCTCTGCGGGCAGGGCCTGAAAGACTTCCCCGACAACCGGCGCAAACGGATCCAGCGCGATCAGGCGCTGTTCAAGCGCCGAATCATCTTCGACGGCGGCCTCAATGGCGCGGCAGTCGGCCTCATCCAGCCTGCCTTCCAGATACGCCAGCAGCGTCTCGTCGGAAAACTTCATTTGCCACTCCGTCGCGCCGTGTCCGCAGCATCCATCTGCATAACAGCTTTCAGTTTTTGCCGGGCATTCGAAAGCCGGCTCATAATCGTGCCGATCGGCACCTCCAGCAATGCGGCCGCCTCGCGGTAGCTGTAGCCTTCTACAAAGACCAACATGACCGTTTCCCGCTGCGCTTCTGGCAGCTGCATCACTTCTGTAAACACTTCAGTCGCGAAAATATTCGTTTCTGAATCGGGCCCAGTTGCAATTAATTCAGCATCGGGTGTTACCGACAGCGCTTGCGCCTTGCGCACAGACCGCGCACGCACCTCATTCAGCCAAATCGAGCGGCAGATGGTCATCAGCCACGAATCCAGCCGCGCATGTGATGTGACCTGATGATGCCGCTCAAGCGCGCGCAAACAGGTAGACTGGAGCAGATCATCAGCGACATCCGCAGCCCCCGACAGCGCAAGCGCAAAGCGCCAGACACGTTTTGAATGTGTCTGAACAGCGGCGCGCACGGCCTGTTCTGAACTGATTTCGCCAGTCATCGAATAAATCGGGACCTATGTCTGTTTGTCTTTCACGGGCCACACCCGTGCGACCAGCACTGACATATATTCTGGAGGAAGAAAATGAAACTTATGCTGAAAGCCCTCACAATCGCGTCGTCGATTGTGGCAACACAGGCCATCGCAGAAAGCTGGACGCTTGTTCCGGAAGGATCGCATCTGGCCTATGGCTCAATTAAAAAGAACACTGTCGGCGAGGTAAACAGCTTTACCGGGCTCAGCGGTCAGGTCAGTCCGGACGGTCAGGCCAGGATCGAAATTGACCTGTCATCGGTTGAAACCAACATCGATATCCGCAACGAACGGATGATCGAATATGTCTTTCGCCAAGCCCCTACCGCGACGCTGACGGCACAGTTCGACATGGCCGAAATCTCGAACCTGCAAACAGGCGCGACCACCCTTATCGATGCCGAGGCAGTCTTGTCGCTGGCTGGCACCGACGTTGAATTTGATGTCGAGATGTTTGTGGCCCGGCTGAGCGATACATCCGTTCTGGTTTCAACCAATGACATGGTGTTCCTCAGCACCGAAGATGCAGGCATCAATGCAGGAATCGACAAGCTGATGGAACTGGCAGAGCTGCCCGGCATCACCAGAACCGTTCCGGTTACCGCGCGGCTGATGTTCACAATGGATGACCAAAAAGCCGAAGCCGCCCCCGAGGCGACACCTGTCGAGGCTGTCAGCCTGGCGGGTGATCCTGCAGCAGGAAAAAAGGTCTTTCGCAAATGTAAGGCCTGCCACGAGGTAAAGCCGGGCAAGAACAAAGTCGGCCCGTCACTGCACGGCATCATCGACGCGCAAGCCGGACAGGTCGAGGGGTTCAAATACTCCGCTGCATTGCAGGGCTCGGAGCTTGTCTGGACTGAGGCTGAACTCATCGCGTTTCTGGCTGATCCGCGAAAGAGCATTCCAGGCAACAAGATGGCCTTTCCCGGCCTGAAGAAAGACACCGATATCGCCGATGTCATCGCCTATATTCAGGAGGAAACCAACGGCTGAGGTTTACCGCAAAAGGCAAACCTCAGCTCAATCCAGGATCAAGGTCAAAAGCTGATCCCGGGTACGCCTGATATGCCGGACAAGAAGATCGCAGGCCGCGTCCACATGACCGGCCTGCGCCAGGTTCAACAATTCGCGATGCTCGGCGCGGGCGGGTTCTCGTTGTTTCATCACGCTCAGATGCATCCGCACATAGCGGTCAGACTGCAAATTTATCCGGCGCAGCAGATCGTTGGTCAGGCCCCGATCTGCCGCGGCATAGAGCGCGGCATGGTAGTCCTGGTTGAAGGTACCCCAACGGCCAACATCATTTGCATCATACGAGGCCTCCATCTTGTGCAAGATCTGTTCGCAACGTGTCAGATCGGTCGATGTCATCGCCGGGATTGCGCGGCGGAAAAGGTCAACTTCCAACAATATACGCAGGTCGAAAATCTCGGCAATCTCGGCAGGTGAGTGCTTTGTCACGGTCGCGCCGCGATTGTTGGTCAGGGTCACCAGCCCCTCGGCATCCAGCTGCTTGAGGGCTTCGCGCACGGGCATGCGCGAGACGCCGTAGTCTTCGGCCAGCGCCTCTTGTCGGATCACCTCGCCACCGACCTGCTCACCGCTCAGGATACGGTCGCGCAGATCATTGGCGATGACATCAGGCAGGCTTTGACGGGTTATCGTACGCTTTGGTCCCAAAGGGCTGTCCGTTTTTGCATTTTGGATACAAATATCTGGCCCGCCTGATCCTGCCAACTACAAACCATCCGTCGTCGGTTGAACTCCTGCACCTTTCGCCGCTATCCCTGTCATATCTGAAAGAAGAGATGGATCATGAGTGACACCGTCAAACTGACCGCTGATGAGATAACGGACCTGTCTTTCAAGGTCCTGACCCGTGCGGGGTTTGGCGACAACCACGCGCAGGCGATTGCTGCCTTTCTGACCACCTGCCAGTGGGATGACTGCCAGTCGCACGGGCTGTTTCGGTTGCTGATGTGCGTGCAGACTATGCAGACCGGCAAACTGGACGGCCACGCCGAACCGGTTGTCTCACCCTCTGACACTGCCATCGTGCGGGTGGATTCGCAGGGCGGGATGTCCTTGCTGGCGTTTCAACAGGCCCTGCCGCATCTGATCGAAAAGACGCGCCGCCATGGGATCGCCGCGATGGCCATCAATCGCTGCTTTCACTTCTCGGCCCTCTGGCCCGAGGTCGAGCGCCTGTCTGCCGCCGGTCTGGCCGCGATGACCATGGTGCCCAGCCATGCCTGGGTGGCCCCGGCAGGGGGAACCCGTGGCAGCCTTGGCACTAACCCGCTTGCCTTCAGCTGGCCCCGACACGGCAAAGATCCGTTCACCTTTGATTTTGCCACCAGCGCCTTCGCGCGGGGAGAGATTGAGCTGTATATGCGCGCGGGCAAACCTCTGCCCGATGGGGTTGCAATAGACAAGTACGGCAACCCAACCGCCGATCCTCAGGCAGCGCTGGACGGGGCGATGCTGACCTTTGGCAGCTATAAGGGATCGGCTCTGTCGATCATGATCGAACTGATGGCCGGACCGCTGATTGATGATCTGACCAGTATCGAGAGCATGGAGTTCGCCCAAGGCGCTGGCGGCGCGCCCTACCATGGCCAGATCGTGCTGGCCTTTGATCCCAAACAGTTCAGCAATGGCAAAACCGAGGCCAATGACAGCCGGGCCGAACGCCTGTTTGCCGATATTACTGACCAGGGTGCGCGACTCCCCTCGCAACGCCGCTTTGCGGCGCGGGCGCGTAATACTGCACGCGGCTTTGCCGAGGTTTCAAAACCATTGCATGACGAGTTGTCGGCGCTGCTGGATTGAGGCCCTTAGAATCGTGTTGCCAAGAAGGGCTCAAGCGATATCGCGGATGCTCGTCCCTCAATCACATCCGCGACCAGTTCAGCGGTACCGGCAGATTGCGTCAGCCCCAGATGACCGTGACCAAACGCATAGATCACATCACGTGATGCCGGTGAGGGCCCAATCACCGGCAGGCTGTCGGGCAGCGATGGTCGAAACCCCATCCATTGCGCAGCCCGTTGCGTATCGAGACCCGGCAGGAAGTCACGCGCTTTGTCCAGCAGGGTGTCAGCCCGTTTGAAATTTGGCGGCAGTTTAAGCCCGCCCAGTTCAACGGCCCCGCCAACCCGCACACCCCCGTTGATCCGGCTCGCGACAAAGCCGTGGCGCGAAAAGGTCAGGTGCAGACGCAGATCGAATGCGCCCGGCGGCAAGGTGGTGTTATATCCTCTCTCGGTCTCCAGCGGGACAAGATCCCCCATCCCACGCGCCAGATGATGCGACCATGCCCCGGCCGCGATCACGACCTTGCTGGCCTCGACCTCACCAGAGCTAAGCGTCAGCCGCACGCCGGGCTGTGCAGGCACGATGGCCCGCACCTCTTGTCGGTCAATCTGCCCACCACGATCCCGAAACACCTGCGCCAGATGGTCTACCCATGCCTTGGGGTCGACAACGTTAATCCAGTTCGGCGTGAACCCGGCATGGGTAAACCGTTTGCTGAGACCCGGTTGGATTTCAGCAATCGCCTCAGGGCTTTGCAGCAAGTCAAACGCGATCCCGTGATGCCGCCGCAGTTCCCACGCGGACAGGCTGGCACGGTACTCAGCTTCGCTTTCGTAGAGCTGCAACTGGCCATCACGTTGCAGCAGATCTTCTGCGTCGACCGAAGTGGCAAGCCGATCAAAACCCGCCTTGGACACCCGCATCAGGTCAACCTGCGCAGCAAGCAGGTGTGCATATTGGCTTCGCTGGCTGGCCCGCAAAAATTTCCACAACCACGGCATGATCTGCACCGCATAGGCTGGCGGAACGGCCAAAGGCCCCATTGGATCAAGAAACCATTTCGGCGCTTTGCGCATGATGCCGGGGGTTGCCAGCGGTTCGATTTCCGAAAACGCAAAGGCCCCGGCATTTCCCGCTGAAGCCTGCGCCGCGACCCCGTCGCGATCCAAAACTCTGACACTATACCCGCGTCTCTGCAATTCCAGCGCGATACTGATGCCCACCACACCAGCACCGATCACAATGACAGATGCCTGCGTCACACCCCGATACCAGTCCGAAAGGGATCGTTTTCGTCAAAGAACAACTGCGCTTCGGCCATGACAAAGGCCTGACCCGTGATCGACGGGATCACGCCCCCCTGCGATCCTGGCTGATAGGACAGGCGATAGGTGCTCCCTATCACACTTTCTTGCACAATCTCGTCCCCAACCGCCAAACGACCGTCGGCCGCGAGGCAGGCCAACCGGGCCGAGCTGCCCGTACCACAGGGCGAGCGATCATAGGCATCGTCCGGGCACAGCACGAAATTGCGGCTGTGGACCCCTTGGGTGGGCGAGGCATCCTGAAAGATCACATGATCCACCGGCTCGCCCTGTTCGCCGCCCAGACCCTGCGCAATGGACGCTTCGCGGATCGCAACAGCCAGTTCGGTCATCTCTTTGATGTTATCTCTACGCACCGGAACCGGGCTGGGATCGACAATAAAGAACCAATTGCCACCATAGGCCACATCACCGGTCACGCGCCCCAGCTGGGGCAGGTCGAGTGTAGCGTCTTTATGCACCCGGCGGCTTTCGACATTGATCACCGTCACCGTATTGGCATCATGCAGCTGAAGCGTCACAACACCCGCCGGGGTTTCGATGCGGTGACGGCCGGTACCAATACGACCCAGATGCGCCAGCGTGACGCCCAGCCCGATTGTGCCATGACCACACATGCCCAACACCGCATCCAGATCAAAGTAGATCACGCCGGTTACGCAGGTGGGATCAACGGGCTCGACCAACAAGGCAGCGACCATGGCAGGCTGCCCGCGCGGTTCCGCCATCACCGCATTACAGAAGCCCTGATGCCGGGTTGCCAACCGTTGCGCACGATCTGCCAGCGGCCCGTCACCCAGATCGAGTGCGCCATCAAGGATCACCCGTGTCGGTTCACCTCCGGTATGGCTGTCGATCACATGCATTTGGAAATCACACCGCCCTGCGTTGACCAATCGGCGAACCAGGTGCGGAACAAGGCATATTGTTGTTCGCAATAGCGCCGCTGCGCGTCCGTCAGCTCATCTGTTTCATTGAAGTGCAACCGGTATTCCTGTTCCCCGTTCAGCACCAGAAGATGTTTGTAATAGAGCACCAGATCGGGGCCCTCGTCAAAGCTGGACAAGACATGAATCGCTTCGGTCAGCTCCTGCGCACGCTGGCGGGCCTCGGCATGACCCTCTGCCGCTTTCTTCGACAACGCGGCCAGCAGTAATGCCTCATGCGGCAGTGCGGTTCCGATCCCGGTGATCGATCCGGTTGCACCGCAATTGACAATGCCATGATACACCTCAGTATCCACCCCTACCATCAGCGTGACCTGATCATCGCGGCTGGTGATGTTCTCGGCCGCATAGCGCAAATCGTCCCGGCCGCCGAATTCCTTGAACCCGACCAGATTCGGATGCGCAGCCCGCAGGGCAAAGAACAGATCCGCCCGCGTCGCAAAGCCGTAATAGGGGCTGTTATAGATGATCGCGGGCACGTCCGGGGCTGCAGACAGGATCGCGTCGAAATGGTTCTTCTGCGCCGTTGGCGAGCTGCCCCGCGACAACACGCGCGGGATGACCATCAGACCCGCCGCACCCATCCGCTGCGCATGGGCGGCATGGGCCACCGCGGATTTCGTGTTGATCGCACCCGTACCGACAACAACGGGCAGGCCGGCATCAATCAACCGCTCGACCCCCTCCATCCGCTGGGCATCGGTCAGCAGCGGCCAGTCCCCCATCGAACCGCAATAGACCACTGCCGACATGCCCGCGCCGATCATCTGCTGGCCCTTGCGGACCAGTGCGTCAAAGTCTGGTTCTCTGTTGAGTGTGCAAGGGGTCATAAGGGCAGGCATCGTGCCTGTAAAAACATCGGATTGCATAGGCGGTGATCCTTTGGCGCGTGACTATCAGCAGATGTAAGGGATTTTGGATACAAAATCCACTTTTGAATGCATGGCACTGCCGAGGTTTGATGTTGATCCGTGCGGAAATTCTGGCACCTATGGGCCATGACATTGCGAATAGTGGATAAATCAGACGCGCCCAGCATCGCGGCTATCTCGATCGAGGTCTGGGTCGGAACCTATCTGAAACGCGGCGTCAGCGCTTTCTTTGCGGACTACGCTTTGGCCGAATTCACCGCTGACAAGATCGAAGAGCTCATATCTGATCCGAATGAATTCATTCTGGTCTCGGACAACGCCGAAGGCATCGATGGGTTTATTCGGGTTTCCTCAGGCAGCAAAGCACCGGTTGCGGGCTGCTCAGAGATGGAAATCGCAACCTTCTATGTCCAGCCGCGCCATCAGGGCAAAGGAATCGGGACCCGTCTGCTGAACGCCGCCCTTGCCCATTGCCGCCAGAACGCCGCCGACTCCGTCTGGCTGGCCACCAACGCCGAAAACGACCCCGCAATTGCATATTATCTTGCGCACGGATTCGAACATGTGGGCGAAACCCATTTCCGCATTCAGGATCAGGGGTATCTGAACAACGTCTATCGCCGTCGCCTGAGCACCGAGGGGCTCTAGCGCAATCGCAAGCCGCTTTCGGCGTCAAACAGCATCGCCCGTTCGGGTCGTACCGAGATTGCGATCTTGTCGCCCTGTGCGCTGCGCTGATCATCACGTTCTTCGACAATCAGTTTGTCACCGTTTGAGGACAGAAGGTACGAATAGGACACGCCACCCAGCGCCTCGATCAGATCCACGGTGCAGGTGTCACCGTTGCGATCTACTTCGATATGTTCCGGCCGAATGCCGAGCGTCACCTTGGTGGCCCCAGAAGGCACCGAGGCCAAAACCGGGATCGCTGTCGTCAATGCAGGGTGCTGCACCATCCCGTCAACGATGTCACATTCCAGGAAATTCATCGAAGGTGAACCGATGAAGCCCGCAACAAACCGATTGTCCGGATCACGGTAAAGGTCCATCGGCGCACCGACCTGTTCGATCCGGCCATCGCGCAGCACCACGATCTTGTCGGCCATGGTCATCGCCTCGACCTGATCGTGGGTCACATAGATCATGGTTGCGCCGATTTCCTGGTGCAGGCGTGCAATCTCGACCCGCATTTCGACCCGTAACTCGGCATCGAGGTTCGAGAGCGGTTCGTCAAACAGGAACACTTCGGGACCGCGCACAATGGCACGACCAATGGCAACGCGCTGCCGCTGCCCCCCCGACAGAGCCTTGGGCTTGCGCTTGAGATAGGGGCCAAGTTTGAGGATCTCTGATGCTTCCTGCACCTTCTTGTTGATCTCTGCCTTGGGCACACCGTTCATACGCAGGCCAAAGCCCATATTCTCGGCCACAGTCATGTGTGGGTACAACGCATAGGTCTGGAACACCATCGCCACGCCACGCTTGGCTGGGTCCATATGGGTCACGTCACGCTGACCGATACGAATCTCGCCTTCCGAAGTTTCCTCCAGCCCAGCAATCATGCGCAACAACGTGGACTTGCCGCAGCCCGAAGGGCCAACGAACACGCAGAATTCGCCGTCTTCGACCTGCAGATCCACGCCATGGATAACCTGTGTCTGGCCGTAGCGCTTGATTGCGCCATTCAGGGTTACGCCGGTCATGATGCCTTCTTTCTGTTCCCGCGGTTTTCAGGAAACCGCCATGCTTGCGCCTCGGTCCCGATCTGTTCAGCAGCCTGCTGAACGCGCGGAACCCACTTTTCCAGCTGGGCAAAGCCCATCCGTTCGGTCGAGCCGGTCACGGATATCGCCCCCAGCATCCTGCCGCCTGATGTCAGGATCGGGCAGGCAATACAGATGATACCGGGCTCATGCTCTTCGTTGTCGATGGCATAACCACGGCGGCGGATCAGGTCGAGATCAGCGCGCAGCGCCTCTTTCGAGGCAAGCGTATGATCTGTAAAACGGTGAAAACTCTGCAGCGAAACGGCCTGTTCCAGCCTGTCTTCGTCAAGAAACGCCAGCATCGCCTTGCCGACGCCCGTGCAATAGGCAGGCCCAACCTTGCCTGCCTCAGAATACATCTCGACCGGGTTTTTGGCGTTGCGCTTGTCGACATACAGCACCTGGCTTGAATCCAGTTGCGCCAGATGGACGGTTTCGCCCGTATCAAGGCTGAGCATATCCATAATCGGCCGCGCGATGGGGGCCAGCGAGCTTTGCGTCCACGCCGAATGGGCCAGCCGGACCAGCCGCAAGCCGGGCGCATAGGTCTGTCTGTCGGGGTCATAGCACAGCATCCCCTGATTGGTCAGAGATTGCAGAAAGCGATACAGGGACGCTTTGGGAAAATCGCTTCTGTCCAGCAGCTCACCAAACCGGACCGGGCGCTGAAAGCCCGCAACCTGCTCAAGCACATCACATGCTTTGCCTATAGTGCCGTCACCTGCCACGGGTGCCCGTTCTCCTCCGCATATACTCTCATGTCCTCCACACGAGAGTATTGACAAGCCTAGCCGATTCGATGTGTAGTTTTCAATATATAAAACTTGGTTTCATTATATGGAACCATTAAAGATGGAAGCTAAGGGAGGAAACCATGCATTCCATGTTCAAGCGCACTGCCGCGGCGTTGGCGGCCAGTGTAGCAATTGCTGCTCCGGCATCTGCCGAACTCACCGGTGAGCTGCGGATCTTTCTCGACACGTCGAACCCCGCGCCGCGCGCGACGATGGAGGCGATGATCGAGCGGTTCCAGGCGCAGCATCCCGATCTGGAGATTGAAACAACGGTGATTGACCGTGAGGCGTACAAGACCCAGATCCGCAACTTCCTGACCGCGGACACGCCGGACGTTGCCACCTGGTACGCAGCCAACCGGATGAAGCCGTATGTTGAGGCAGGTCTCTTCGAAGACGTGTCCGATCTGTGGGCCGAGCCTGAAATTGCCGACAATCTCGCCTCGACCAAAGGCGCGATGACCATCGACGGCAAGCAATGGGGTGTGCCCTATACCTACTACCAGTGGGGCGTTTATTACCGCAAAGACATCTTTGAAGAGCTGGGCCTGACCGAGCCGACCACCTGGGAAGAAGAACTGGCCAACTGCCAGAAGATCGTCGATTCAGGCCGCGCTTGCTATACCATTGGGACCAAGTTCCTGTGGACCGCGGGTGGCTGGTTTGACTATCTGAACATGCGCACCAACGGGTTCGACTTCCACAATCAGCTCGCCAATGGCGAAATCAGCTGGGAAGACGACCGGGTCAAACAGACCTTCGCCAACTGGAAACAGCTGATCGACATGGGCGCGTTCATCGACAACCACCAGACCTATAGCTGGCAGGAAGCGCTGCCCTTCATGGTCAATGGCGAAGCTGCGGCCTATCTGATGGGTAACTTTGCCGTTGCGCCGCTGCGCGAGGCAGGTCTGACCGATGACCAGCTGGATTTCTACCAGTTCGTCGCCATCAACCCCGATGTTGAACTGTCCGAGGACGCACCGACCGACACGTTCCACATCCCGGCCAACGCATCGAACAAAGAAGCCGCACGTGAATTCCTGCGCTTTGCTGTTTCGGCGGATGAGCAGACCGAGATCAACAACGGTGCCAACCTTGGCCAGTTGCCGGTCAACGCAAAATCGGCTGTGGATGACGACAAGTTCCTGCAACAGGGCTTTGTCATGCTATCTTCCAACAGCCCCGGCGGCGTAGCCCAGTTCTGGGATCGTGACGCACCGGCGGAAATGGCCAAGGTCTCGATGGAGGGTTTCCAGGAATTCATGGTCAAACCGGATAATGCCGACCGTATTCTGGCCAAGCTGGAACGCGCCCGCGAGCGTATCTACGACAACTGATCCGGCATGGGCTGGGCTGAGGCCCGGCCTGCGTCGCCAGACACAGCAGGGCGGGTTTCGGCCTGCCCTGCCCCCAACAAAACCCGAGATATCCCATGACCGCTGTTGCAGACGCTCCCGAACAGGAAAGCTGGTTCCACAGAAATCAGCAACGCATCGCCCCGTGGCTTTTCCTTGCGCCGGGCCTGTTGTTCTTTTTGGTCTATGTGATCATCCCGGTCTTTCAGTCCTTTAACCTGTCGCTCTATGAATGGGACGGGCTGGGCGCTGCCGAATATGTCGGGATGCGCAACTACGAAGACCTGTATTGGGAATGGGTCGACCGCGACGCCTTTTACACCTCGCTGAAAAACAACCTGATCTGGCTGGTGCTCTATCTTCTGGCCATCCCGGCAGGCCTGTTTATCGCGCTGTTCCTCAACCAGACTGTCTGGGGTATCCGACTCTATAAATCACTGTTTTTCTTTCCATTCGTGATTTCTCAAGTCGTCGTCGGCCTTGTGTTCACATGGTTCTATGATCCGACCTTTGGCCTGCTGAACGAATTCCTCGGCCTCTTTGGTCTGGGGCCCCTGAACGTGCTGGGGGATGAGCGTTTCGTGACCTATGGCATCATCTTTGCGGGCCTCTGGCCGCAGACGGCCTATTGCATGATCCTGTATCTGACCGGCCTGAACGCCGTCGACCCGGAACAGATCGAGGCGGGGCGACTGGACGGTGCCAAGGGTTGGAGCATGCTGTGGAATATCATCCTGCCACAACTGCGCCCCGCAACCTTCATCGCCTTTGTCGTCACCATCATCGGCGCGCTGCGCAGCTTTGACCTGATCTCGATCATGACCCAGGGCGGCCCGTTTGGCTCTTCCCGTGTGCTGGCCTACTACATGTTCGAAGTCGCACTGTCCGAATATGGTTTCCGAATGGGATACGGGGCGGCGATTGCCGTGGTCCTATTCCTGATCATGCTGTGTTTCATCGCCTATTTCCTCTGGTCGATGTATCGCGAAGAAAAGGGGCACTGAGATGTTTCCCAAACCTATCGAAAAACAACCCCGCGCGGCGCAGATCACCTATCAGGCCCTGTTGCCAGTAGCCTTGCTGCTGTGGCTAGGGCCATTGCTGGCCGTTGCCCTGTTCTCGGTCAAACCGGCGGCGGATTTCACCAATGCGAACTATTGGGGCCTGCCATCCAGCTTTGAAGGTGCGTTCAATTATGGGCAGGTCTTCTTTAACTCGGACATGCCGCGATATCTGCTGAACTCATTCATGATCACCATCCCGACGGTGGTTGGCTGCATTGCACTCAGCACCATGACCGGGTTCGCGCTGGGGATATACAAGTTCAAGTCGAACATCTGGATCTTCTTCATGTTCGTTGCGGGCAACTTTGTGCCGTTCCAGATTCTGATGGTTCCGGTCCGGGACCTGACGCTGGAGCTGGGGCTGTACAACACCAAGACCGGGCTGGTTTTGTTCCACATCGCGTTCCAGACCGGGTTCTGCACGCTGTTTATGCGTAACTTTATCCGCGCCCTGCCCTTTGAACTGATCGAGGCCGCGCGCGTCGAGGGCATCAGCGAATGGCGCATTTTCTGGTACGTGGTTCTGCCCCTGATGAAGCCTGCGATTGCCGCGCTGAGCGTATTGATCTTTACCTTCATCTGGAATGACTTTTTCTGGGCTGTTGTCCTGACTCAAGGGCCGGAAAGCCAACCCGTTACGGCAGGGATCACCAGCTTTAACGCGCAGTTCCGCGCCGCCTATCAATTGATGAGTGCCGGTTCCATCATCGCGGCCCTGCCGCCGGTGGCCATGTTCTTCCTGATGCAGAAACACTTCATCGCGGGCCTGACCCTCGGTGCCGTAAAATAACGCCAAACCAAAAACTAACGTCAAACCAAAGGTTTGTCTCATGACAAAGATCACGTTTATCGGGGCTGGTTCCACGATTTTCATGCAGAATATCGTGGGCGACGCCCTGCTGACCCCATCGTTGGCCAACAGCCATTTTGCGCTGATGGATATCGACCCCGAGCGACTGGCCGAGAGCGAAACCGTCGCCAAAGCCATGATCCGTTCGGTCGGAAGTGGTGCTCGCGTCACAACGCACACGGATCGCCGCGCCGCACTGGACGGCGCAGACTTCGTCATCACCGCCTTTCAGATCGGCGGGTATGAACCCTGCACGGTGACAGATTTCGCAATCCCCAAGCAATATGGGCTGCGTCAGACCATTGCCGACACGCTGGGTGTTGGTGGGATTATGCGCGGTCTGCGCACGGTTCCGGTTCTGTGGGATGTGGCTCAGGACATGATGCAGCTTTGCCCCAATGCAACGCTGCTGCAATATGTGAATCCCATGGCGATCAACACCTGGGCACTGGCCGAACGATTCCCCACCCTGAAACATGTGGGCCTCTGCCATTCGGTTCAGAACACGGTCGAAGAACTGGCCCACGATCTGGACCTGCCCAAGGACGAATTCCAGTACAAGGTTGCAGGCGTCAACCACGTCGCGTTTTTCCTGAAGCTGGAACATCAGGGCCGCGACCTCTATCCGGCGCTGCGGCAGGGTTATGCAAGCGGTCGCTTCCCCAAAGCGCCGCTGCTGATGCCGCGTTGCCCCAACAAGGTGCGCTATGAGGTGATGGATCATCTGGGCTACTTCTGCACCGAAAGCTCAGAACATCTGGCGGAATATGTGCCGTGGTTTATCAAGGACGGGCGGCAGGACCTGATCGAGCAGTTTTCGATCCCTCTGGACGAATACCCGACACGTTGCGTCGAGCAGGTGGCCAACTGGAAAGAACAGGCCAAGACCCTAACAGATGGCCGCGATATCGAGGTAAAGCGCAGCCACGAATTCGCTGCCGATCTGATGAACGCGGTTGTCACCGACACGCCCTATACGGCTTATGGCAATCTTCCGAACACCGGCCAGATACCGCAATTGCCCTTGGGTGCCGTTGTCGAAACGCCATGTTTGGTGGACAACAACGGGGTACAACCCTCGGTGGTTACCGATATTCCGCCTCAGCTGATCGCTTTGATGCGCACCCAGATCAATGTGCAGGAGCTGACAGTCCGTGCATTGGTTGAAGAAAACCCCGAATACATCTACCACGCCGCGATGATGGACCCCCACACCGCAGCCGAGTTGGACCTGCGCCAAATCAGCAATCTGGTAAGCGACCTGCTGGTCGCGCATGCCGATTGGCTGCCGGAATGGTGCAGACCCGCGAAAGCCGCCTGACCTTTATTCGAGAAGAAGAAAATGACAAAAAAGCGCCGCTCACAGCACTGGTATGGCAAGCTGGACAAAGACGGGTTCATCCACAGGTCGTGGATGAAGAACCAAGGCTTTCCAGATCACGCCTTTGACGGTCGCCCGATTATCGGCATCTGCAACACCTGGTCCGAGCTGACCCCCTGCAACTCGGGTCTGCGCGATCTGGCCGAAGGTGTGAAACGCGGCGTGTGGGAAGCCGGAGGTTTCCCGGTCGAGTTCCCCGTTATGTCGCTGGGCGAAACCCAGATGAAGCCCACCGCAATGCTGTTCCGCAACCTGCTGGCGATGGATGTCGAGGAATCGATCCGCGCCTATGGCATTGACGGCGTTGTCCTGCTGGGTGGCTGCGACAAGACCACTCCGGGGCAGTTGATGGGGGCGGCCTCGGTTGATCTGCCTTCGATCGTGGTCAGTTCCGGCCCCATGCTGAACGGCAAGTATCGTGGTCAGGATATCGGTTCAGGGACGGATGTTTGGAAATTCTCCGAGGCTGTGCGCGCCGGGGAGATGACCCTGCAGGATTTCATGAACGCCGAATCCGGCATGTCCCGCAGCGCCGGGGTCTGCATGACCATGGGGACGGCCTCAACCATGGCCTCGCTGGTCGAGGCGATGGGCATGAGCCTGCCCACCAACGCTGCCCTACCCGCTGTTGACGCCCGCCGCATGGCGCTGGCGCATCTGACCGGCAAGCGGATTGTCGAGATGGTGGATGAAGACCTCAAGCCCTCGGACATCCTGACTAAAGAAGCGTTCGAGAACGCCATCCTTGCCAATGCGGCTGTCGGCGGCTCGACCAATGCAGTGGTGCATCTGCTGGCGCTTGCAGGCCGTGTGGGCGTGGACCTGTCGCTGAAGGACTTCGAAATTGGTTCGGAAATTCCTCTGCTGGTGAACTGCATGCCCTCGGGCAAATACTTGATGGAGGATTTCTGCTACGCAGGCGGCGTACCGGTGGTTCTAAACGAACTCAAACCTTTCCTGCGCCCCGCCAAGACCGTACTCAACAAGGATATCTCGGCCCATTACGAAGGGGCAGAGTGTTTCAATAGCGATGTGATCCGGCCCTTTGACGATCCGGTCAAACCCACCGCGGGCCTGCGTGTTCTGCGCGGAAATCTTGCACCAAACGGGGCGATTGTGAAGCCCTCGGCCGCCACCGACGCCTTGCTGGAAATCGAAAGCGAGGCTTATGTTTTCGAAAGCATCGAAGATCTGAAGGCCAATATCGACCGGGATGATCTGCCGGTAACGCCAGACACCATCCTGGTGCTCAAAGGCTGCGGCCCCAAAGGATATCCGGGTATGCCCGAGGTCGGCAACATGCCGATCCCGGCCAAGTTGGTCAAAGAGGGCGTGCGCGACATGATCCGAATCTCGGACGCGCGTATGTCGGGCACGGCGTTTGGAACAGTAATCTTGCACGTCAGCCCCGAGGCGCAGGCCGGCGGCACGCTGGCATTGGTGAAAACCGGCGACCGCATTCGCGTCTCAGCCAGCAAAGGCGAGCTTGAACTGCTGGTCGATGAACAGGAACTGGAGGCGCGCCGCGCCCAATGGCAACCGGATCAGCCGCATTACACCCGCGGCTATGCCAAACTTTATATCGACCATGTTCTGCAGGCCGATCAGGGGGCTGATCTGGATTTCCTGGTCGGTAAAGACACCCGCCTTGTAACCAGAGAGAGTCACTGATGGACAAGACAGCAACATTCCCCGACCTCGGTGGCGCATCGGTTTTCATCACCGGCGGCGGTTCGGGGATCGGCGCCGCGCTGACCGACGGGTTTCTGACGCAAGGTGCAAATGTCGCCTTTATCGGCCGATCAGACGCCAGCGCGTTTGTCGAAGAAATGCGTGACAAACACGGTCGCGCGCCGCTGTTCCTGCAGGGCGACATCACCGATACCGAATTGCTGCAGGCCACAATGGGCAAAGCAGCCGAGGCTTTCGGCCCGATTCAGGTCCTGGTCAACAACGCGGCAAATGACGAACGCCACGCGCTGGCCGACACCACCGCCGAGTTTTGGGACTGGATGATCGACATCAACCTCAAGGCCTATTACTTCGCCTGTCAGGAAGCCGCTCGCCAGATGCAGGCGACCGGTGGCTCGATCATCAATTTCAGCTCGATAAGCTACATGATGGGCAATGACGGCTATCCGATCTACACCACCTCGAACGCGGGTATCACCGGAATGACGCGTTCGCTGGCGCGCGAGCTGGGTCCGCAAAAAATCCGCATCAACGCGCTGGCCCCCGGCTGGGTTCTGACGCAAAAGCAACTGGATCAATGGGCGACACCCGACGATCTGGCTGCGCATCTGGATCGTCAGTGCCTTAAGGAACATCTGGCCCCCGAAGACATGATCGCACCCACGCTGTTTCTGGCCTCTCAGGCCAGCCGCGCGATGACCGGCCAGTGCATGGTCGTCGACGGCGGCGTTGTGGTCACAGGATAAGCGCATGAAAACCGAGTGGATAGCAGTAGACTGGGGGACATCCCGCCTGCGTGCCTGGGCCATGCAGGGGGACACCATTCTGGATCACGCCCAATCCGACGAAGGCATGTCGCGCATCACGGGCGGAGATTTTCAGGCCGCCCTACTGCGACTGATCGGCGGATGGCTGGGCGACGCACCCTTGGATGTCATCGCCTGCGGCATGGTCGGCGCTCGGCAGGGCTGGGTTGAGGCCCCCTATGCGGCGGTTCCGTCGCACCCTCTGCCCCATGCGCCCTTCCGGGTCAGCGGCACCGACCCGCGCATTCGCGCCTTTGTGGTTCCCGGCCTCAAACAGCTTGACCCGGCTGATGTGATGCGGGGCGAGGAAACCCAGATCGCGGGTTTTCTGGCCATGCACCCCAACTGGGACGGTGTGATCTGCCTACCCGGCACCCATACCAAATGGGTTCAGATCAGCGCCAATGAGGTCGTCAGCTTCCGCACCTTCATGACCGGTGAGATGTTTGATCTGCTGCAAGGGCAATCTGTGCTGAAACACTCGGTCACCGAGGGATGGGATGACGCCGCCTTTGCGGATGCGGTGGCCGATACGCTGTCCAAGCCCGAACAACTGGCCGTGCGCCTCTTTGGTCTGCGCGCTGCGGATTTGCTGCATGGTCAGGGCTGCGGCGTGAATCGCGCCCGGCTGTCCGGTTATCTGGTTGGTGCCGAACTGGCCGCCACGCGTCCCTATTGGCTGGGCCAGCAGATGGCCATCATTGGTGCCTCGGGGCTGGCCGATATCTATGCCAGCGCCTTGCGGCAACAGGGGGCATTTGTCGAAATCTCTGACGCCACCCAAACAACATTGGCCGGTCTTCGACAGGCCCGCAATCTCACGAGGCAACACGCATGAGCCGTTCCATCATCGCCATCCTGCGTGGGCTGCGCCCGCACGAGGCCCTCTCTGTCGGCGAGGCCCTGCTGGCGGCAGGGATCGACAAGATCGAGGTACCGCTGAATTCGCCCGATCCGCTGGACAGCATCAAGGCTATGGCCGATGCATACGGGGATCAGGCCTTGATCGGAGCGGGCACGGTGCTGACCCCTGATGAGGTCGCGGCTGTTGCGGCTGTTGGTGGCAAACTCATCGTCTCACCCAATTGCGATCCTGAGGTCATCCAACGCACAGTTGCGTTGAACATGCAAAGCTGGCCGGGTGTCTATACCCCGACCGAGGCCTTCGCGGCGCTCAAGGCCGGTGCAACGGGGCTGAAGCTGTTTCCCGGCGTGATGGCTGGCCCCGCCGGGCTGGCCGCGATGCGCCCGATCCTGCCCAAGGGAGCCCAAGTTTACGCCGTCGGCGGTGCCGGACCCGAAAACTTTCACGATTGGATCGCGGCGGGCGCGGATGGCTTCGGGATCGGGTCTGCTCTTTACAAGCCGGGGATGGGCGTGGCTGAAATCGCAGACCGGGCCCGCAACATCGTCGAGGCCTATGACAAGGCCTGCGGATGACAGCGGTCTTTGACAACCGCCCCTGCGAACTGGGCGAGGGCCCGCTATGGCACCCTGAACGGCAGCAGCTTTTCTGGTTCGACATCGTGAACAAACGCCTGATGACACGCGACGGGGACGGACCGCAAAGCTGGGACTTCGCCGAACATGTCTCGGCTGCGGGATGGGTCGACAGGGATACGCTGATGATTGCGTCCGAAACGGCGCTCTGGCGGTTTGATCTGACAAACGGGGCCAAAGACCTGCTTGCGCCGCTTGAGGCAGACAACCCGGTCACCCGGTCAAATGACGGGCGGGCCGATCCCTGGGGCGGTTTCTGGATCGGCACCATGGGCAAACAGGCTGAACCCGGCGCAGGCGCGATCTATCGCTACTGGCAGGGCGAGCTGCGTCAACTGGTACCGGATGTCACCATTTCGAACGCGATCTGTTTTGCACCTGACAAATCCTGCGCCTATTTCACAGATACCGTTACGGGTCAGGTCATGCGCACCTCTCTGAGCCCAGAAACGGGCTGGCCTGAGGGGGAAAGCCAGGTGTTTCTGGACCTGCGGGACGACGGCCTGAACCCTGACGGGGCCGTTGTCGACGCGGCGGGCAACATCTGGATCGCCCAATGGGGCGCGCACCGTGTTGCGGCCTATGACGGCAGCGCGCGTTTCCTTAAGGCCATCACCTTCGAGGCCGCCCATACCTCTTGCCCGGCCTTTGGCGGCTCGGATCTGACAACGCTGTATTGCACAACTGCGCGTCAGGGACTGGAGCGCGAGGCGATCGCAGCACAGCCCACCAATGGCATGACCTTTGCCGCCGAAAGTGCGGGTCAGGGTCAGGCCGAGCATCGAGTGATCTTATGAAGCCGGAACTTGGCGTTTGTTATTATCCTGAACACTGGCCCGAGGCCCAGTGGGCAGAAGACGCTGCGCGGATGGTCGAAACCGGCCTGAAATGGGTGCGGATCGGTGAATTCGCATGGAGTCGGCTGGAACCCACCCCGGGCGACCTGCACTTCGACTGGCTGGACCGTGCCATCGAAACATTGGGATCAGCCGGGCTCAAGGTGGTTCTGGGCACGCCGACAGCAACCCCGCCGCGCTGGATACTGGACAAACATCCCGACATGCTGGCGGTTGATGCGCAAGGCAATCCGCGCAAATTCGGATCGCGTCGCCACTACTGCTTTAGCCATGCAGGATATATCGACGAATGCGTGCGCTTTGTGCGGCTTTTGGGCGAACGATATGGGCAACACCCGCATATCGCGGCATGGCAGATTGATAACGAATATGGCTGTCACGACACCACCGTCAGCTACAGCCGTCCTGCCCTGTCGGCCTTTCAAAACTGGCTTGCGCAGCAATACGGGACAATCGAGGCCCTGAATGAGGCCTGGGGCAATGTCTTCTGGTCGATGGAGTACAACAACTTTGATCAGATCGACTTGCCCAACCTGACCGTAACCGAACCCAACCCCGCGCATGTGCTGGCCTTTCGCCGGTTCAGCTCGGATCAGGTGGTGGTCTTTAACAAGGCGCAGGTCGATGCGCTGCGCCCGCTGACTGATGCGCCGCTCTTGCACAACTACATGGGCCGCATCCTCGGTTTCGATCATTTCGAGGTCGGCGCCGATCTGGATATCGCCACGTGGGACAGCTATCCGATTGGCTTCCTGTCGGACCGGCTTGAGGCGGATGATGCGCACAAATCGGCGTTCCTGCAACAGGGCGACCCGGACATGCAGGCCTTTCACCATGACCTCTACCGCGCGGTCGGGCGCGGCCGGTGGTGGGTGATGGAGCAGCAGCCGGGCCCGGTGAACTGGGCGCCTTACAACCCCGCACCACTGCCGGGCATGGTCCGGCTCTGGTCGCATGAGGCGGTCGCGCACGGGGCCGAGGTGGTCAGCTATTTCCGCTGGCGACAAGCACCGTTTGCGCAAGAGCAGATGCATGCAGGTTTGCTGACACCGCATGGCCGCGATGCCCCGGCCCAAGCCGAGGTACAGCAGGTGGCCAAGGAACTGGCCGCGTTGGGCGATATCCGGCAAGAACAGGCCGAGGTTGCCATCGCCTTTGACTATGCCTCTCACTGGGCATGGGACACGCAACCGCAAGGGGCGGGGTTCAACTATTTCCGCCTTGTCTTTGCAGCCTACAAGGCGCTGCGGCGGGCCGGGCTTTCGGTGGATATTGTGGATGCGAAAACCATCGCGTCTGATGCGGGCTATAAGCTTGTGTTGACCCCCGGTCTGGCGGTGCTGACGCCTGATCTTGCGCACCGGCTGGCTGCTGCTGGGTCACTGGTCATTCTGGGCCCGCGGACCGGCGCGATTTCACACGACTTCCAGATCCCGCAACAGGGCCGCCCCGGTGTGGCGGGTCTGGAGTGTGAGGTTGATCTTGTCGAGTCGCTGCCGCCCAGCTCGCCCCGTCCGGTCGATGGCGGCGGAGCGGCGGTGCATTGGGTCGAACACCTGTCGGGCGATGCCCCGGACCTGATGTCATTTGCAAATGGAACCGCCGCGCTGAAAGGCGTGGATGGCCTGTGGTATCTGGCGGGGTTCCCCGATGACGCGCTGTGGGACAGGATCATCGGTAACGCGGCACAAGAGGTTGGTCTGACTGTCCTTCCCATGCCCGAAGGGCTGCGGCGGCGGGAAACGGCGCAGTATACGTTTTTGATCAACTACAATGCCCACGCCATCGACTGGCAGGGCCAGACGATCGACGCCTGCGGTGTCACCATCCTGCCACGCGACACCGCTGTCTAGGGCGGCCCGGTCTCAGGGTCGCCGCATCGACAGCCCGTCGTGAAACAAATGCACCTTCTCAGGCGCCGCCGTGACCGCAACCTGCTGCCCGCGCAGGTTGCGCTGCACACCGGGCAGTTTGGCAATGACGGACTCGGCCCCCTCGGTCTTATCGAAATAGAGCAGCGTGACCTCGCCCAGAGCCTCGGTAAAATCTACCATGCCGGTCAGAATGGCCTGACCCTCGGTCATGACCAGATCTTCGGGCCGAACACCGATATTGACCTGTTTGCCCTGATCGTCCGAGCTTGTCGGGATCGCCGACACCGCAACACCGCCAGAGGCCAGCGCAACGGTGGTGGTCGTCCCGGTTTCCGTGATCGTGCCGGGCAGCAGGTTCATCGCGGGTGAGCCAATGAATTGCGCGACAAATTCGTTGTCGGGCGTCTCATACAGCTCAAGCGGCGTGCCGACCTGCGCGATGCCTTTATCGGCCAGAACCACGATGCGACTGGCCAGGGTCATCGCCTCAACCTGGTCGTGGGTGACGTAGATCATCGTGCTGTCGGGCATCGCCTCTTTCAGCCGCGCAATCTCGATCCGGGTTGCGACGCGCAGCGCTGCGTCCAGATTGGAAAGCGGCTCGTCGAACAGGTACACTTTGGGGTCACGCACGATGGCGCGTCCAATGGCAACGCGCTGACGCTGCCCGCCCGACAAAGCCTTGGGCAAACGATCCAGAAACGGCTCAAGCTGCAGAATGCGCGCGGCGCGATCAACGGCTGCGTCGATGTCGGCAGACGGCATCCGGGCGATCTTCAGAGCAAAGGCCATGTTTTCGCGCACGGTCATATGGGGATAGAGCGCATAGCTCTGGAAAACCATCGCAATGCCGCGCTGCGCCGGGGGCACATCGTTCATCACCTGACCTTCGATCTCAAGCGTTCCGCCCGAGATTTTCTCGAGCCCCGCGATCATCCGCAGCAATGTGGATTTGCCGCAACCCGACGGGCCGACAAAGACGATCAACTCGCCCTGCTGAATATCCAGATCGATATGTTTCAGTACATCGACCGGCCCATAGGACTTGGCAACATCCGTGAGTTTAAGTTCTGACATGCCCTACCCCTTGTCCGCCGCCATCAGGCAGAATTGCGCAGGCGATAAAACCGGACCTTCGACCGCACCCAGCTCTTGCCCGATCAGACGCCAGTTGCCTGCTGGCCGCGCCACCTCAGCCGGTTCCGAACCCAGATTGAAAGCGCAGAAAATCTGTTCTGCGGCGCCCGCGCGATAGAAGCTGAGGATTGGCCCGTTCTGCTCCATCTCAACCTGCGCCCCTGAGGCCAGTGCCGGATACGCATGGCGCAATGCAATGGCGCGGCGATAATGGTTGAGTATGGACTGCGGATCATCCTCAAGCCGGTCAACGGCCTGCCCCGCCTGTTCCAGGCTGACCGGTAGCCACGGATCAGCCGCGCTGAACCCGGAATGTTCATCCTGCGCCGCCCAGACCATCGGGGTACGACAGCCATCGCGCCCTTTGAATTCGGGCCAGAACTCAATGCCATAGGGGTCTTGCAGCCGCTCAAAAGGGACATCCGCCTCGGGCAGGCCCAGTTCTTCACCCTGATAGAGGCAAGCTGATCCGCGCAGGCACATCAACAGGATCGCATGCTGGCGCAACGCAGCGTCATCCAAACCCCAACGCGAGGCATGGCGTTGCACGTCGTGGTTTGAAAACGCCCAGCACGGCCAGGCGTCCCCGGCCTTTTCCTCCAACTGATCAAAGACCTGCTTGGCATAAGGCGCGGTCAGAGGCTGTTTCTCAAGAAACTCAAAGGCGTAACACATATGCATACGCTTCTCGCCGCTGGTGTATTCGCCCATGATCTCAAGCCCACGCTGCGCGTCGCCGACCTCGCCCAGACAGGCCCGGCCTTCATATTGATCAGTCAGCGCCCGCAGCCGCTCCAGAAACGCGATATTCTCGGGCTGGCTTTTGGAATAGAGGTGGTTTTGATGATTATATGGGTTCACCTGCGGCGCGATTGAGGCGTTGCGCATCTCCGCCGGCAGAGCCGGGTTGTCGCGCAGTTGCGCATCGTGGAAATAGAAGTTGATAGTATCCAGCCGAAACCCATCCACCCCCATGTCCAGCCAGAACCGGGCGACATCCAGCAAAGCCTCCTGCACGGCGGCACTGTGAAAATTCAGGTCAGGCTGCGAGCTCAGGAAATTGTGCAGGTAATACTGCTGACGCCGGGAATCCCACTGCCACGCCGATCCACCGAAGATCGACAACCAGTTGTTGGGCGGTGTGCCGTCTGATTTGGGGTCGGCCCAGACATACCAGTCCGATTTGGCATTCTCGCGGCTGGCGCGGCTTTCGGTGAACCACGGGTGCTGATCGGATGTATGCGACAACACCAGATCGATCATCACTTTCAGACCTTGGGCATGCGCCTGATCCAGAAGATCGCGGAAATCGTTCAGCGAACCGAACATCGGATCGACATCACGATAATCGCTGACATCATAGCCAAAATCCTTCATCGGAGATTTGAAGAATGGCGAAATCCAGATCGCATCCACACCCAGCGACGCGATATAGCTCAGCCGCTGCGTGATCCCCTTCAGGTCGCCAATCCCGTCGCCATTGCTGTCCTGAAAGCTGCGCGGATAGATTTGATAGATCACACCGCCGCGCCACCAATCCGATGACACTTTGGTGGAAGAGTTAAGTGTTGCGTTGTTCTGCACGTTCATCAGACGCCTCTATTTAACAGATCCGGCCAGCAAGCCGCGGACCAGATATTTTTGCATTGCAAAGAAAACGACCAGCGGCACCGCGATCGAGACAAAAGCAGCGGTCGCCAGAATCTCCCAATTGCCGCCGCGCGTGCCCAACAGCTCGACAATGCGGTTGGTCATCACCGTTGTCTGGCCTGTCGCGTCGATCAGGAACACCTTGGCCACCAGCAGATCATTCCATGTCCACAGGAACTGGAAGATCGCAAACGAGGCCAGCGCCGGGAAGCTGAGCGGCAGGATCAGTTTGGTGAAGATTTGAAACTCGGTCGCTCCATCCACCCGCGCGTTTTCGATCAGATCGCGCGGCAGACCCGCCATGTAGTTGCGCAACAGGTAAATCGCCAACGGCATCCCGAAGCCGGTATGGGCCAGCCAAACGCCCAGATACCCTTTGCCAATCCCGATACTCAGGTGGAATTTCAGCAGCGGGATCAGCGCCAATTGCAATGGCACCACCAGCAACCCGACCACAGCCGCAATCAGCAAGGCCCGCCCCGGAAACTCCATCCACGCCAGCGCATAGGCCGCAAAGGCCGCCACAAGAATCGGGATGATCGTCGCCGGGATCGTCACGGTCAGCGTGCTGAAAAACGCCCGCCCCATACTATCGGTACTGCCCTGATCCAGAAGAACCGTGTGGTAGTTGTCCAGCGTAAACTCCGGCGGCAATTCCGCCGTCACAAAAATCCGCTGACCGCGATTGCCCGAGAACTCCTCAGTGTTCTGCATCCGGTAATTACCGTCCGCATCCACCGTGATCGTCCCGCCCCGGCGCAGCTCTGTCGTCTCGCCGGGCGCATAGGCATCGACATCGCGCGAGGTGATACCCCAGCGAGAGATTTTGGCCTGTTCTTCACTGTCAAACAGCTTACCCTCGATCACATAGAGCCCGTTTTCCAGAACCTGCGTTTCGGGGGCGGCGCTGCGCAGGGTCAGGTTCTGCTCGGACGGGAACAACGACCGCCACCAGCCGCTGCCGGAAATCTGGTCTGCCGTCCGAAAAGACGAGACCAACAATCCCACCGTTGGAATAACCCAAAGCACCACCAGAAAGATGACCGACAGGTGAACAACCCATCTGAGCGCCGGCTTGGTTCCTGCAATATCGCTCATGGCCTACTCCATTTCCTTGCGGGCGTTGCGCACGTTCCAGATCAGGATCGGAGTGACCAGCAGCATGATCACCATGGCCGACGCCGAGCCCACCCCCCAGTCGTTGGCGCGGAACAGCTTGTCATACATGTAGTTGGCCAGAACCTGCGTCTCCCATTGCCCGTTGGTCATCGCAAAGACGATGTCAAAGACCTTGAGAACGGTGATCGTGATCGTGGTCCAGACCACCAGAATGGTTGTCTTGATCTGCGGCACCTTGATGCGAAAGAAAATCTGAAACGGGTTCGCGCCATCCAGAATGGCAGCCTCGATGGTTTCTTCGGGGATACCCCGTAAGGCCGCCGACAGGATCACCATAGCAAAGCCGGTTTGAATCCAGACCAGCACGATCATCAGGAAAAAGCTGTTCCAGAACGGCACTGTCAGCCATGTCTGCGGATCACTTCCACCAAAGAAGATGTACAACGCATTCAGAATCCCGATCTGATCCTGCTCGGCCGGGCGCGCGTCATAGACCAGTTTCCAGATCACCGAGGCGCCCACGAATGAGATCGCCATTGGCATAAAGATCAGCGATTTGGCGAAATTGCCCCAACGAATGCGGTCGGTCAGCTGCGCCACCAGCAGACCAAAACCGGTGGACATGGCAGGCACCACAATCAGCCAGAACATGTTGTTGCGCATGGCCTCCCAGAATTTGGGTTCCGCCGCCATCTGAGCGTAGTTTTCAAAACCGACCCATCTGTACCCGCCGCCGGGCACGCGCTCCGTGAGTGAGAGGCGCAAGGTTTCAACCACCGGATAAGCCAGGTACAGCCCCAGCGCAGCCAGCGCAGGGAACAGGAACAGCCACGGCCTGATCATATTAGCACGGTTGATATTGCGGCCTGCATTCGGCCCGCGCGGCGGGAACAGAATTTTGTCCAGAAACTGGTTCGAGAGGTAGAAGTAGCCCACGCAGCCCGACACGCCGATGGCGATGGTCAGCAGGCCCTGAAGTGCCGGAGTCATGACGCCCTCATCGGTTAAGAAAGCGGGACGGCTTGAGAGCCGTCCCAAACCTTACTTGGTTGCGTCCCACGACGACTGGATTTCACCAGAAACTGTCGCGGCATCTTTCGCACCCGAGGAATAGTCGACCATGCCGGTCCAGAACGTACCAGCTCCGACTGCGCCCGGCATCAGGTCCGACCCGTCAAACCGGAAAGTGGTGGCATTGGTCAGAATCTCGCCCTGCCCGCGCTGCGTGTCGTTGGCATAGTTCTCAGGATTTGCACCCAGATGCGGGGTCAGGAACCCGTCCTGTGACATCATGATTTCATGCGCGAAGGGCGTCTTGAGGAATTCCATGAATGCCTCAGCAGCCGGGTTCGGATTGGTAATTGTGAACAGCGTGCCTGCACCCAGAACCGGTGTTCCCAAATCCTTTTCGGCATAAGCCGGGAAGTAGAAGAAATCGGCATCCACACCCAGCTCAGTCCCTTCGGGGAAATAGGCCGGAATGAACGACGCTTGGCGATGCATCATGCAAGCTGGCGGACTGTCGAACAGACCTTTGGGGCTGTCGCGGAAGTCGATCGCCGCGGTATCGTCAGCGTCTCCGAAGACATAGTCGTCATTGCGAACAAAGCTGCCATATTCCTCAATCGCGGCAATCACACGCGGGTCATCAAACTTCATCTCATTCGAGACCCACTGGTCATACACCTCGGGCGGCTGAGTGCGCAGCATCAGGTCCTCGACCCAATCGGTCGCAGGCCATCCCGTGGCCCCACCCGACGCTAGACCCACACACAAAGGTGTCTCGCCATCGGCAACCATCTGATCCATCAACGCCCGGAATTCCTCCATCGTCTGAGGAACGTCATAACCGAAGTCTTCGAAATTTTCGGGGATGTACCAGACCAGAGACTTAACGTTCACGTTGAAGAAAAAGCCGTAGAAATCCTCGGCCCCTTCCGCGTTTTCGAACGTCCCCAGATCAACCCAGGACTGCCCGGCTGCAAAATTGTCTTTGATCCAGTCGGCTGATCCCTCGGGCAACGGCGCCAGATAGCCGTTCTTAGCCATGTTGGCAGCCAGACCAGGCTGGGGGAATACGGTCAGGTTCGGCGCAGACCCGGCGGCGGCGTCGATCAGAATCTGCTGCTCAAGCGAATCCGATCCTACATAGCTGGATTCGGCCCCGGTCGCCTGATCGAAATAGGCAACCAGATTCTCAAACGACTTCCCCTCACCCGCAAGCCACGGTCCGAAAATGGTCAGGCTTTGACCGGACAGATCATGTGCATCGGCAAAGGCCTTGAGCCCCGCCCAGTCAAAGCTGCCATCGCCTTCGGCGTGCAGCAAATCGCCCTCGGCCTGTGCGGCCCCGGCGATCAGGGCAAATGCAGCCACGCCCGCATACAGCGCGTGTTTCATGAATTCTCCTCCCAATTCGATCTGACGCTATTTGATATTTTCTCAAAGCGCTTTGGATGGCGGTTTTTATCCGCTAACATTCAAGTTCTGTCAACAACAAGCAGCCCACAATCGCAATAAAACTATGGCATGGCAGGTGCAAAACCAGTTGACCTGCACGGGAATTGCCAACAAAACAGAGGGCACACAGAACTTGAAGGCGCTTTGAAAGTCATATGAACCTCAAACAGCTCTCGGAAATCCTTGGACTTTCGCAGACAACCGTCAGCCGCGCGTTGAACGGTTACCCAGAGGTCAGCGAGGATACGCGGGTGCGGGTTCAGGCCGCAGCAAACAAACATGGATACCGTCCCAACAGCCGCGCCAAGGGACTGGCGACCGGAAAATCCATGGTAATCGGACACGTGATTCCCACTTCGGCCCAGCATGAGATGGTGAATCCTATCTTTGGCGATTTTGTAGCTGGAGCGGCGCGCAAATATGCGGAACATGGCTATGACATGATGTTCACAAATGCCGATGACACCTCGATCGAACAAGCTTATCGCAACCTGTTTCAACGCGGGGCCGTCGATGGCGTGGTCCTGCAAGGGCCCAAAGTAAGCGAGCCACGCATCGAGGTTCTGAACCGGATGAGTGTGCCGTTTATCGTGCATGGCCGATCCACCGGGATCGAAGGGCCCTATGATTGGGTGGACGTAAACAACAAGCGGTCTTTCATGCGCGCCACCCGGTTTCTGATCGATCTGGGGCATCGGCGAATTGCCCTGATCAACGGACTGGAAGATATGGATTTTGCACAACGCCGCCGCGACGGATATCTTGAGGCCCTTCGACAGGCGGGCCTGACGCCCGATCCCCAACTGATGCGCAGCGCGGAAATGACCGAAGTCTATGGCCACCACGAAACCCGCGACATGCTGCAGCTGCCCGAACCGCCTACGGCGATCCTGACGGCCTCGATGATCTCGGCCATCGGTGTGCGACGTGCACTGGTCGAATCCGGCCTCGAGATGGGCCGGGATGTGTCAGTCATCGCCCATGATGATGATCTGTCCTATCTCAAGAACGGTCAGGATGTGCCAATCTTCACTGCCACGCGTTCCTCGGTCCGTCAGGCCGGAGAACTGGCTGCTGATATGCTGATCGCGCGGATCAAGTCACCCAGCGATCCCGTGAAAACGAAACTGCTCGAAGCCGAGCTGGTCGTCGGCCGGTCAACCGGCCCCGCCCCCAACAGGTCCTGAATATGAAATATACCCGCGACGATTTTCCCAAAGATTTCCTCTTTGGTGTAGCAACCTCTGCCTACCAGATCGAAGGCCACGCACAGGGCGGCGCCGGTCAGACCCATTGGGACACGTTTGCGGCCTCACCGGGTAATGTCGTGCGGCAGGAAAACGGAGATCTTGCCTGCGATCATCTGAACCGCTTCGAACAGGATTTTGATCTGGTCCGCGCGGCAGGCTTTGATTGCTATCGCTTCTCGACCAGCTGGGCACGCGTTCTGCCCGAGGGGCGCGGTCAGATCAATCATGAGGGCCTGGATTACTACGACAGGCTGGCCGATGCGCTGCTTGAGCGCAACATCCGCCCTTGCGCCACGCTATACCATTGGGAGCTGCCATCTGCCCTCGCGGATATGGGAGGCTGGCGCAATCGCGATATCGCTGGGTGGTTCGCTGATTTTACCGAGGTCATCATGGGCCGCATCGGCGACCGCATGTACAGCGTTGCCCCAATCAACGAACCATGGTGTGTCAGCTGGCTCAGCCATTTCGAAGGACACCACGCCCCCGGTCTGCGCGACATCCGCGCGGCGGCCCGATCGATGCATCACGTTCTGCTGGCCCATGGACGGGCAATCAAAGCGATGCGCGGGCTGGGTATGTCCAATCTGGGTGCCGTCTTTAACTTGGAGTGGGCCGAACCAGCCGATGACAGCCCCGAAGCCGAACGGGCCGCCGCCCTCTACGATGGTATCTATAATCGCTTCTTCCTAGGCGGCGTTTTCAACAAAGCATACCCTGAGAATGTGCTGGAGGGGCTGGCCCCACACCTGCCTGCCGGTTGGCAGGATGACTTCGACACCATAGGCGCGCCGGTCGACTGGTGCGGCCTGAACTACTACACCCGCAAACTCATTGCACCCGCAGACACCGCTTGGCCCGGCCTTCAGGAGGTTGCTGGCCCGCTGCCCAAAACCCAGATGGAATGGGAGATCGAGCCAACCGCCCTCACCCGGTTTCTGACGCGCACGATGCAGGACTATACCGGCGATCTGCCGATCTATGTCACCGAAAACGGCATGGCGAGCCCTGAGCGGCAGCAGGATAACGACCGTATCAACTATCTGAACCAGCACATGGGTGCCGTACAGGACGCGTTGCTGCAGGGTGTTCCGGTCAAGGGCTATTTCATCTGGTCATTACTGGACAATTACGAATGGGCCTTTGGCTATGAAAAGCGCTTTGGGTTGGTCGATGTTGATTTTGATACGCTTGAGCGGCGACCCAAAGCCTCGTTCAATGCAGTCAAAGCCGCGCTGTCCGACGGGCAGCCCGTTTCGCTGCCACTTGCGCAGCCAGCGGGCGCAATGCACGAGCACTGGAATCTGGTTGCGGATATCGGGGGGACCAATACCCGGCTGGGCGTTGTCTCGAATGGTCAGCTGACCGATCTGCGCCGGTCGCCCACGGGGCGCCTTCCTGACCTGCTGGACGCGTTGCACTCGCTGCGGGATGAAATCGGAACCGACCCGCGCGCGGTGGTCGCCGCCGGGGCTGGGCCGGTCAAGGACGGGACCATCCGTCTGACCAATGCGCATCTTGATCTGTCCGAGGCTGCCCTGTCTCAGGCAACGGGCGCGCAGCATACCTATGTCATCAATGATTTCACGGCTGCCGCATGGTCGGTTGCCGAGATCACTGCGGATGATGTCGAGGTGCTGCAAGGCGATGCCACACCTCCAATCGGAACACGGCTGGTGGTTGGCCCCGGCACCGGGCTGGGCGTTGGTGCGCTGCTCTATTCCGAGGGGCATTATCACACGCTTGCAGGCGAAGGCGGCCATATGGGTCTGGCACCGCGCCACCGGGACGAGGTCGATATTTTTGAGGCCGCACGACAGATTGCGCCGGAATGCTTTTTTGACGACAGTCTGGCCCTTGAGGCTGAGATGTTCCTCAGTGGAACCGGATTACCTATCCTCTATCAGGCCGTCGGCCTTGCCGCCGGGCAATCCAAAACGCCGCTCCGCACGGCGCGAGATATCCTGCAAGACGCCCGCGCTGGGACGGATGAATATGCGGTCAGGGTGGCACAAATCTTCACAACCCATCTGGGCGCTGTCATGGGCGATCTGGCCGTAGCGGTGGTTCCTGCCGGGGGCGTTTTTCTGGTGGGCGGCGTTGCCGAAAAGAACCGCTGGTTGTTTCAGGATGCATTCCTTGAGGCGTTTAACGCCGGTGGCCGGTTTGACGCACTGCGCCGATCCATGAACCTTTATGTATCCAAACAGGATGAATTTGGCATTGTTGGCGCTAACAACTTCTGCAAAAATGCGCTCGCACGGTGATCTCAACACCTGATCTTTGCCAAAGCCAAAGGAGCGCTGCATGATTTTATGCTGCGGTGAAGCCCTGATTGACATGATCGCAACACCAACGGTGTCGGGCGAACACGGCTTTGTCCCCCATTCCGGCGGGGCCGTCTTCAACACGGCCATTGCGCTTGGGCGATTAGGTGTCCCCTCGGCGATGCTGACCGGGCTATCGACGGATATGTTCGGGACCCAGCTGACTGACGGGCTGACCGCCAGCCATGTTGATACGGCCCATGTCATCTATTCGGACCGCCCCACAACGCTGGCATTTGTGCAGCTTAAGAACGGGCATGCGCGTTACAACTTTGTCGACGAAAACACCGCCGGGCGCATGCTGCTGCCCGAAAACATGCCGGATCAGCTGTCGGCTGTCTCGGCGCTCTATTTCGGCGGAATCAGCCTGGCTTGCGAGCCCTGCGGCAATGCCTATGCCGCCACCCTGGAGCGTCACGGGGCAACGCGCGCCGTGATGCTGGACCCAAACATCCGCCCGGATTTCATCGCCGACCACACGCGGTATCGGGCGCGATTGAACAACATGATCGCGCAGGCAGACATCGTAAAAGTGTCCGACGAAGATCTGGATTGGATCATTCCCGGTCCCGAAGGGTTGGAGGAAAAGGTCCCCTTGCTGCTGCAATCCGGCCCTGCCCTTGTCATCGTGACGCGGGGCAGCGAAGGGGCCTCCGGGTATCTGGCGCGTGGAGCAAAGGTTTCAGTACCAGTGAAACCCGTAGAGGTGATCGACACCGTCGGGGCAGGAGATACTTTCAACGCAGGCGTGCTGGCCGCGCTTGAGCGCTCTGGTCAACTGAGTAAGGACGGCTTGCGGTCCCTGACGCCCGAAGGCCTAAGCGCCGCGCTGAGCTTTGGCGCAAATGTCGCTGCCGTAACGGTTTCGCGTGCGGGTGCCAATCCGCCGTGGGCGCATGAACTCTGACAAACGCTGCGAGCTGGCCTACTATTTCTCCGATCTTTTCAACAACAGCCGCGCCTTTATAATGCGCATTATTTCGCCGTAATGCGCATTGGTTAAATACCTGCCGTTAGGCGCCCGTTTACGGGATTGATACCAGCGACCCTGCACCCGTTTCGCGGCGAAACTATTTCAGCTGCCGGGCGAGTTGATCCAGCAACTCCCCGGCATCCTCAACGCTGAGACCCCGCCCCCGTATGCGAATACGCAGCTCTCCGCCCGAAACCTCTCCCGCGATATCGCCGCCTCCGGGCAAGGCGCGGGCAGGGATACGCTGTACCTGCTGGGGACGGCCGCCTCGGGACTTGTCCTTGGAGGGTTCGGGACTGCCCTGAAGCGCCCGCTCCAACAGCGCCCACTCTGACTTGGCGTCCTCAGCCGCGGCCCCGGCCAGCGCCTCGCGCAGCCTGGATTGCGCTCCGTCACGTAGGGCAGACGCCAACCTGAGACCCGCCTTTTCCGACAATGCGATCGGGTGCTGCAGCAAATCACCCAATGCTTCATGCACCATGGCAAAGCTGCGCACTTTGGACCGCTTGGCCTTGGACGCTGCTGCAAACAAGACATCCACCGCCGCCTCGGTCGACGCAAACACGCCCTGCCCTGCGGCCAGAACGGCAATGCGCCCACGCTCATAAGGGCTGAGATTTGCCCGCAGCTCGTTCTCTTCGACCATCGAGACATAGGCCCCCTGCCCTGTCCCCGAATCGCGGACAAAGGCAGGTATCAGAGCAAATCGCGGATCAGACCCGGCCAGCCTGCGGAACGCGTCCAAACGGCGAAAGCCCGAGATCAGGCCATAACCCGCGTCGGTTTTGGCCACTTCGATCGGCGTTCGCAGTCCATGCACACGCAGCGATTCCAGCAATTCGGCCATAGCTTCTTCGTCGTCAACCATCCGGTCACGACGAATGAAGTCAACGTCGATCTGATCCAGCGGAAGTTGCTCCGCAACAAGCCCGGCGTCCTGCGCATCCCGCCAACGGGCCGCATCCCCCTGGTCCTGAACCAAAGCAACCCGGTCGGTCACCGCCGCCATCCCGCCCAGCGACGCCGCTTCGCCCGCAACCTGTGCGATGGGCGGTGTCGACGATTTGGTTTCAAACGGGCTGAGCGATGGTTTCGTCGCGAAACCCGCCTCAAGCTGTTCCAGCTCGGCGGAGTCCGGAGCGGTCAGTCTTCTACGTTTAGCCATCTGCCTGTCCTCCTATCTGAGCATCCCGCCACCAGCACCCAATCAGAACCTCTTTGAATTCCGCATAGGTTCGATCAAACGTTTCCCGCCCGCGCACATATGTGTCGCGGTTGAAGTCGCGATAGTCAGCCTCATAGATACCATTCACCTGCTCACCCGCCTGCCCGACCAACGCGGTATAATCTTGCCGGTAGGCATTCATGAAATCCCCGAAATAAGCCTGAATTACGTTGGCCATATCGGTTTGTTGGCTCGCATCGAAGCGCGTGATAATCGCGCGTACTACATCCCATTCGAACTTAAGTTCAGGCAAACCCGCCGCCCGTTGCGCGGCATTCTCGCCATCCTCGATACTTGCGAAGGTGGTATAGAGCATGTCGAAAAAACGCCCCGTCGAGTCAAACTCAAGAAATGACGCCCCCAAAGGCACCAACAAAATATCCGCCGCCGCCAGCGCATTGATCGTTAGGTACCCAAGAGCAGGAGGCGTATCGAGAAAGACGATGTCATAATCGTTAAGGACACCTTCATCCTCCAGGAAATTCGTAAGACCATCCCATAGCGGCCAGCTGCGCAGCCCCATGCGCCAAACCGGGATCTGAAACTCGGCCCAATACAGATTCAGCTGGGCACCGATCAGATCGATATTGGGCCAATGCGTTTTCTGGATGACATCGCGGGGCAGGGTGGTCAGCGCCTCTTGTAGTGTCTCGTCCAGCGGAATTTCCGGTTGCCCGGCCGCTGAACGCACCCTGTTTTCTTCCTGCACGGCGCGGGCATAATCCTTGGCGATCAGGGGAAAAACCGTCTGCCATTCATCCGCAACACGCCCGCCCAGGATCGACGTCATGGAACCCTGGCTGTCCAGATCGATCACCAGCACCTTATACCCGTCCAGCGCGGCGGACATGGCCAGATGCGCTGCGGTCGATGTCTTGCCGACGCCGCCTTTGAAATTGGCAACCGCCACAACCTTGGCCGGCAGGCCCTGGGGGCGATAGGGCAGGTATTCCTTGGTGCTTACCCCCTCGGCAGCGAAGTGATGGCGCAGGGCCAAAACCTCGTCCAATGTGAACCATTTCGAGCCACCCTCGCCCTCGCCCTGCGGTAGCTCCGGGTTCGCTTTGAGGACCCGTCGCAGATGGGCAGGCGCGACGGGGATCAAGTACTTGGTGATCTCCCAGATCGAGAATCTGCGAAGGCGCTTTTCACCATCGGGCGCATACCCGCGCCGAGCCAGATCTTCCCGGCCTTTTGCGCAGAAAGCAGCCGCTTTTGCGAATCGAGATGTCCCGATAGGATCGGGTAACTTTGCCGCCGCGCTCTCAGGATCAAGATTGAGATATGGCGGCAGAGGAGGTTGGTTTGTTTTGTTCACTGTCGATGCCTCAGATAATGTTCGCCTTACCAGCGTATATTGGGGAATGTAGCGAACATTATGTTCCAGCGCTATCCTTTATCTCGAAGTTTTCCACAAGAACGCGAGGAGCGAGGCAGTTTCGCTGCGAAACCAATCAAATCGAAGATAATAGGGCACTACAAATTGTTTATTATCTTTAGATAGTTTAGAGTCTTTGCGAGTGATTATCTGTTATATTACAGTGTATTAACTACAGTTTGGCACCTAACTACAGGATCAAAGGCACCTGAATTCAGGACATAAGGTACCCAAATGCAGGTTCAGAAGTGTCCGAATCCAGTAAGACGGGTGCCGATTCGCAGGGGACTGAAAAATCAGCAATTTCGGTGTCTAATATTGTACGACTAGAGCCTCTGGGTAGAAAGGTTTCGCAGTTGTCAGGTGCTTGAGGTCACCGATCTGGGGATAACTCAGCGCCTGTCACAGTTAGGTACCCGTCTGCGGGATTCGGTGCATCCTGTATTTGGGTACCCAATTGTGATTGATAAAAAGGTACCTTTTATGGCAAGACTCTCAAAACGAGCAGTCAGGCAGAATCATGCCAGATACACAACTGGATATGGATCACCTCTCTGGCGCATTGCGGCGAGAGACGGTGAAAAAGAACGTTGCCGCGATTCACATCAGCGGCAAGCTTTCGCTGTTGCAGCGCAAGCTGTCCAATGTGCTGCTGTTGAACGCCTATGACGCGCTGACGTCTGCAACTACCCATACAATTGATGCGCGTACGCTGGCGATGATGGTTGGCTATAACTCGAATGATTTCGATACATTGCGGGCCAGCCTCCGCGCGTTGGCCGAGACTGTGGCAGAATGGGATATGCTGGACGAGCAGGGGCGTCAGGAATGGGGCGTTTCTTCGCTGCTGAGCTTTGCCAAGCTTAAAAACGGGGTTTGTGAATATGCGTATTCACCGGCCCTCGCGCAGAAGCTCTATGACCCGAAAATCTATGCGCTGATCAACGTCCATATCCAGCGTAATTTCAGTTCGGGCCATGGGCTGGCGCTTTATGAAAACTGCTATCGGTTTGTCCGCACCGGTTCGACCGGGTGGCTGGCGCTGGATGTCTTTCGCAAATTGATGGGCGTTGATGGCAGCGACTATTATGCGAGCTTCAAACATCTGAACGCCAAGATAATCAAGCCAGCGGTGGCGGAGGTCAACAAAAGCTCGGATATCCTGATCGAACCGGAGTTCCGCAAAAAGGGGCGCAGCGTCACGGACATTCGCTTTCGGATTAAAGGTAATCCGCAAAAAGCGATGTTTGAGATCGATGACATCGACGGCGTGCGCAATCTTGAGGTCTATAAGACATTGCGCAAACAGGGCGTGTCTGACCGGCTGGCCCGCCAGTGGATTGCTGAACATGGTGAAGACTATGTTCAGCAAAAGCTCGATTATGTCGCGGGGCAGGGGGATGTGAAGTCGACGGTTGGGTATCTGTCAGCCGCGCTGCGTGATGATTACCAGCCAACTGACAAAGAGGCACCTTCCGAGCCCAGCCCCGAGGCAGTCGCCGCGGCCCGGGCGCGCGCCGAAGAAAAGGCGAAAGAAGATCAGGCCTATGATGCGCGGGCGGCTGAGCGTACGGCACGCGCGCGCAAGCTGTCGATTGTCGAACAGCTGGTTTCGCGACGAAACCCCACGCAGCGCGACGCTGACAAACGCCTGTTTATGGCCGGGCTGAATGATGAGCTGGATCGGGAACATTTCCGTGCGCACGGATGGCGATCCGGGTTGAACGCCACCGCGATTTTCGACTTTTGGGAAGAGTTGGAGCCCGATGCATTCCATGAGTTGGACACCCTCTGACCTGCAAAAGCCAGAGGGTGTCCAACGATCCGCTCTATTTGTTTTTGAATGCATCCCTCAGCGCGTCACCAAATGCGCTGTGCTGCGCATTATCGCGTGATTTTGCGTATTGAGAGGATTTCCCTTTTGAGGCATTGTAAGGCTTTCCTGACCCGCGAGACGCGCGATCCTCCCGCGCTGAAGCCCCTCCATCCTTGCGCATGGTCAGACCGATACGTTTGCGCGGCACGTCAACTTCGACCACGCGCACTTTGACGACCTGCCCGGTTTTGACCACCTCATGGGGGTCGTTGACGAAACGGTCGGCCAACTGGCTGACATGCACCAACCCGTCCTGATGAACGCCGATATCAACAAACGCCCCAAAGGCGGCGACGTTGGTGACGGTCCCTTCCAGAACCATCCCCGGTTTCAGGTCGGTGATGTCTTCGACCCCGTCAGTGAAAGAAGCAGTGACAAAGCTGGGTCGTGGATCGCGACCGGGCTTTTCGAGCTCGGAAAAAATATCGCGGACGGTCGGCAGGCCAAAGGTGTCATCTGCAAACTGCTCGGCGCGCAGTCCTTTGAGCGCCCCGTCATGCCCCATGATCTGGCGAATATCGCGCCCGCAGGCTGCGACCACCCGGCGCGCCACATCATAAGCTTCGGGGTGAACGGACGAGGCATCCAGTGGCTCGGACCCATCGCGAATGCGCAGAAACCCGGCGCATTGCTCAAATGCGCGGGGGCCAAGACGGGCCACGTTCAGCAAATCCTTGCGCGACCCAAATGCCCCATTTAAATCGCGATGCGTGACAATGGCCTCGGCCAGCCCCGGACCAAGGCCCGAGACATGAGACAGCAACGGAGCTGACGCTGTATTCAGATCAACACCAACGGCGTTAACCACGTCCTCGATCACGGATTCAAGCGATTGCGAAAGCCGGTGTTGATCGACGTCATGCTGATACTGCCCGACACCGATCGATTTCGGTTCGATTTTGACCAGCTCGGCCAGCGGATCCTGCAAACGGCGCGCGATCGAGACCGCCCCCCGCAAGGACACGTCCAGATCGGGGAACTCGCGCGCGGCCAGTTCCGAGGCCGAATAGACCGACGCGCCCGCTTCTGAAACGACAACCTTGGTCGGCGCTTTCACGGTCTTGGGTAGCAATGACAGTGTATCCGTCACCAGGCGTTCGGTTTCGCGGCTGGCGGTGCCGTTGCCGATGGCGATCAATTCGATCCCATGCGCGCTGATCAGGTTCAAAAGCGTCCCCTGTGCGCCGCGCAGATCGTTTTTGGGTTGAAAGGGATAGAGCGTATCTGTTGCCAGTACCTTGCCGGTTGCATCAACGACAGCGGCCTTCACGCCGGTGCGAATGCCGGGGTCCAGACCCAGCGTGGCCCGCGCACCAGCAGGTGCAGCGAAAAGTAAGTCTTTGAGATTGCGTGAGAATACCTGAATTGCTTCATCCTGCGCACGGGTGCGCAAATCCGCCATCAGCTCGACCATCATCGACAGCGACAGTTTCACCCGCCAGGTCCAGCCCGCCGCCTTGCGTAGCCAGACATCGCCGGGCGCGTCGCTGCGCGTTTGCAGATGCGCGGCAACGATGGCTTCGGCGCGGGCGGCCCCGGCCTCTGGTTCGGGGGCGATGTCCAGCGTTACGATCCCCTCCTTTGAGGCGCGCAGCATCGCCAGCGCGCGATGAGAGGGCACTTTGGACCAAAGCTCGGAATGATCGAAGTAATCGCTGAATTTCGCGCCTTCTTTGTCTTTGCCTTCGATCAGTTTTGAGGTCAGCAGGGCCTCGCGCTGCATAAAGTTGCGCAATTCGCCCAGCAGCGTGGCGTTTTCGGTCAGACGCTCGGTGATGATATCGCGGGCGCCGTTCAGGGCATCGCGGGTGCTGGGCACAGCCTCAGTGACGTAGGCATCTGCCAACGCTTCGGGATTGGCGGACCGGTCGGCAAGGATCGCGTCGGCCAGCGGTTCCAACCCGTTCTCGCGCGCGATCATGGCCTTGGTGCGGCGCTTGGGTTTGTAGGGCAGATATATGTCTTCCAGCTGCGCCTTGGTCTCGGCCTGTGCGATGGATTTGATCAGATCATCGCTCAGCTTGCCCTGATCCTTGATCGAATTCAGGATTGTCTCGCGGCGGGCTTCAAGCTCGCGCAGATAGGTCAGGCGATCCGCCAGCGTCCGCAGCTGGCTATCGTCCAGCCCACCCGTCACCTCTTTGCGGTAACGCGCAACAAACGGGACGGTTGCCCCGTCATCCAGCAGTTTGACCGCGGCCCCCACCTGTTCGGCTTTGGCATTGATTTCCGTGGCGATGGTGCGGGCGATACGATCCAATGGGGCCTCCTGACGTCGCTTGAAAGAATGTCTTAGCCAGCAGGGCGGGGGAGGGGAAGGGCCTCCAGAAGGCGACAGAGAAATTTCGCCATCTGCACAGTTTCTGCACATCCAATGCGCGTCGTTCTGCACCTGCATCCGCCAGACAGGGCCGGACAAAAGCAAGGAGCAGACCATGGGACAGTACATCATAGAAGGGGTGCCGGCCTCGGTACTACAGGACAGCTGGTGGCTGGATGATCCGGATGATACCCTAAATCGCCGGGATGGGCGCGGCAGGCCGGGTAAAAACGTGACCGGAGGCGCGCTGGCCCTGTTGGTGGCCTTGGCGGATGTTTTGTTTTTGGATACTGCGCCGGGTCTTTCGCTGGCGGTTTTTGCCCTGGCCATCGCGGCGGTGGTCTGGGTTCTGATGGGGCGCCCGTCGGGGCGGCTTGGCCCCGCGTTGTTGCTGATCCTCAGCGTATTGCCGGTGGTTGAATATGTGCAGGCCTTGTCTGTTGCGTTTCTGATTGGCGGGTCCACAGTTGCGCTGTGCTGGGCTGTCTTGGGCAGCCGCCATGATCTGGGCGCGGCGGTGCGACGGTTTCTGACCTTGATGCCTATTCTTGCCATTTGGCAGGGGATCAGCGCCCTTCGGCAAAGGCAGCCCATGCAAGATAAGCGCAGTATTGGCCCGCAATTCCTGAGGGCCTGGGCCTTTCCCATCGGCGGCGGGCTGGTTCTGGCCAGCCTTATGGTGTCCGCCAACCCGGTTCTGTCCGACTGGGCGGATCAGCTTTGGCGCTTTGATATCAGTTTTGAACGAGTGTTGTTTTGGCTGGGAATGGCAATCATGTTGTGGCCGGTTCTGGCGGTTGCCACGCAGCCCGGCCTGCTGGCCCCGAAATCTGGCCCGCCGACCCAGCGTCGCCTGCCGACCGTTGGCCTGAATGCGCAATCCGTGGCAAACGCGTTGATCCTGTTCAACCTGATGCTGGCGCTACAGACCGTGATGGACGCCTTCTTTTTGTGGGGCAATGCGGAACTGCCCGATGGGATGAGCCATGCCGAATACGCGCATCGTGGGGCCTATCCCCTGCTGGTCACCGCACTGCTTGCAGGCGCATTTGCGCTGCTTGCGCGCCCCTATCTGGCCGAGCGGAAGGGCTTGACCGGTTGGATGATGCTGTGGCTGGCGCAGAACGTTCTGCTGGTGATTTCATCGATTTTGCGCCTGTCGCTTTATGTTCAGGAATATGGGTTGACCTATCTGCGTTTGCATGCGGCCATCTGGATGGGGCTGGTTGCGGTTGGGCTGTGCCTGACGGCCTGGCAGATCCTGAATGGCAAATCCAACCGGTGGCTGTTGGTGTGGTCGTCCGGGCTGGGGCTGGGTGTGCTCTATGCCTGCTGCTTTGTGAATTTCACTGCTGTGATCGCCAAGGAAAACCTAAGGCATACGGAGCGATACGATGCCTATTACATCTGTCAGCTGGGGCCGATGGCTGCGGCCGAGATTGCGGCATCCCCGCGTTCGACCGTTTGTGGCATCCATGCGCCGCGTATAACCAATTGGCGGGATTGGGGGTTTCGCGCGGATCGGGTGATCCGTAGTCTGCACGCCGAACAGGGACCGGAGGTCGGATATGAAAATCCTCGTCGTGGATGACGACCCGCGGCTGCGTGAGCTTCTGTCGATCACGCTGGATCGCGCGGGCTATCAGGTTGTCACGGCGCGGGATGGTCAGATGGCGCTGACCCATGCGATGCGAGAGGTGCCGGATCTGGTGGTGCTGGATGTGGGCCTGCCCGAACTGGACGGGCTGGAGGTTTGTCGCCGGCTGCGGGCCCGTTCAGACTTGCCGATCCTGTTTCTGACTGCGCGCGACGATGAAATTGACCGTGTGCTGGGGCTTGAGCTGGGGGCAGACGACTATGTTACCAAACCCTTCAGCCCGCGCGAGCTGGTGGCGCGGATCAAAGCGATCCTGAAACGCAGTACGGCGCGAGGCGGCGATACGGTCCTGCGGTTTGGTCCGCTGGAGCTGGACCCGGCTGGTCACAGCGCCCGGGTGGACGGAGCGACTCTGACTCTGACGGCGACCGAATTGTCTATTCTACGACGGCTGATGCAGACCCCTGAAGCAATCGTGTCGCGCCCGCAACTGATCGATGCCATCTATGGCGCGGGCAGTCCGGTCTCTGATCGGACGCTAGACAGCCATCTGCGGAACCTGCGGCGCAAGCTGGGGGATCAGGGTTGGGCCAGTGCTATTGAGACGGTGCATGGCATCGGTCTGCGGATGGGCCCTTGGCAGGGTTGAGGCGTAAATGGCGCCCCTCGTTGGGGCTGGTGCTGGGCGGCGGTCTGGCGGGGACATTGGTTTTGTCGCTGTTGGGGCTGATCGCCCTGCGCTATCTTGGATCAGAGATCGGGTTTCGGAACGCCGCGGTTCTGCTCGCGGTTCTAATTGGTCTGGCCACTGCCTTTCTGGGGTATCTGATGGTGCGCCTGTTGGTGCGGCCCATTTCGGCGCTGGCGAGCTATTCTGCGCGGGTACGGCGCGGAGACGTCGCTGAACCGCCTGCCCATTATGGTACGCAGGAGCTGTCGCAACTGGCGGGCTCCGTTCTTGACATGGCGGCGACGTTGCAACGCCGCGAGGCGTCGATCCGTACCTTTGCCGATCATGTGACGCATGAACTAAAAACCCCGGTAACAGCAGTGCGTGCTGCGGCTGAGCTGTTGCAGGATGCTGACGGCCTTAGTGATCAGGATCGTGTCGTTTTAGAGCAGATCATCAGCGCCAATGATCAGATGCAATCGCAACTGCGCGCCTTGAATCAGGTCGCCGCATCCCGCGCGCCGGACCATCACGGTGAGGTCACATTGGCCGCGCTTGAACCCGATTTGCGGGCTGAGTTTGCGGGGCTTGAGCTGGCCGTTGAGGGGGCGATACAAACGCTGCCGCTGGCCGGTTCAGGGCTAAAGGTGGTGTTGCAGCAGTTGTTGGACAATTCCCTTCGTCACGGGGCGGGGCGGGTCAACCTGACCGCGACGCCGGGCAAGCTGAGTGTTCAAGATGACGGCCCGGGCGTATCCGAGGGGAACAGGGATCAGATTTTTGCGCCCTTCTTTACCACGGCGCGTGAACAGGGGGGCACGGGTATGGGGCTGAATATAGCGGCCAATCTGTTGGCGGCGCACGGCGCGCAGATCGCTCTCGCACCCTCGCAGGGCGGCGCTCGGTTCGAGATCACGTTTGCGCCGGACTGAGTCCTGCGCCTGAGGCGATCAGTTGATCTGGTAAAAGAAGGACAGTTTGCGGCTGCGACCATCCGGCGGTCTTGGAAAAGGCGAGCCGCGGCGCACCTGTTCTTTGGCGGCGCGGTCGACCTCTGGCGATCCAGAGCTGTCCACAACATCCACCCAGGCAAGCGTACCGTCGGGGTTGATTTCAAAAAACACTTTGGCAAAGCCCCGCGATGCCACATAGACGACCGGGGTGCGGTTGAGGTGAACCAGAACCTGACCGGCATAGTTGGTCGTGTCCGAATTCCCCGGTCCGCGCCCACCGGAGCGTGCGCCCGCATTGCCCTGAGTAAAGGCATCCACGCCGCTGCGCCGATAGGTGGTCAGAGGCGAGTCGATCTCTTGCCGCGGGAAACGCAGGTTGTCGAACGCTTCGAGACCTTCGGGGGTGCCCGGCCTGCTCTGCGTGGCCGGTCGATCTGGCAGACGGGGCCGGATTGATGCCGTCACAGCCTGTTGGGAATCGCCGTCCGGGGTGGCCTCGCCGGGCGCTTCGGCAGGTTGGTTAGCAATCTCGGGGTCGGTTGCCTGATCCAGAGGTGGGACAATCGCAGCCGTGGCGTCGGGCAAGGCGGCCAGCTGTTCTGGGTCTTCGGGTGAGGGGGCCTCTTCGACCGGGGTGCCGGCATCGGGATCGCCCTTTGGTACCTCAGCGGCAATCTCGGGTTGAACCGGAGGGGTTTCGTCAACCGCATCGCTGGCCGTTCCGTCGCCGGATGGCTCGACCGGTTCTGTCAGGGGTGGCGCAGGTTGTACGATGGTTTCCGAGCCGGTATCAGGTGCAAAGGTTTCTTGTGGATTGGACGACGCCACCAGCGCCTCGCTGATCGGAATTTCGGCCTGCTCGGGCTCAATCGGCGGTTCCTCTGGCGGCTCCGGGGCTTCGGTCGGCTCAGGCTCGATCGGGTCAGACGTGTCGCCGGCCAGCTCTTCGAAGCTGTTTCCCAACGTAACGGATTCGGGGCTTGCGCTGGCGGGCGGGCCCGCGGTGCGGTCCGATGACGTAATGCTGAGCCCGAGCATGTGCAGAAGCAGCGACAGAGCGATGGCCGCGACCGCAACAAAGATCGAGCCCCGGATCATTCGAGTGCCTGCCGGGTTACAACATAAACCGACGGTGCGCCCGCGCGGCGCAGGGTCGAGGTGACCTCGACAAGACGGCGCGCAGCGGCATTACGGTCTGGCACGATCCGCACCGGTTCCTCAGCATGATTGACCACGAAGGTTTCAGCATCTGTCGGCTGACCCCGAAAACTGAGCGTTCCGTCCTGATGCAGCACAAGCGCATCCGGCGGCTCGCGACCGGCCAGATCCGAGGTGTCTATCAGCTCCAGATCCGGGTCCAGTGGCGGCGCAAGTGTTCCGGCGATCAGGAAAAAGATCAGCATTAGAAAAACGACATTGATCAGCGGGATCGTCGAGTCGCGTCTTTGGCGTGTGCGTGTCGCGCGGATCATCGGCTACTCCAGCACCGTGACCGTGAGGCCCTCGCGCCCCCGCAGCCGCGCTAGAAAATCCACCAGGCGCTGGGATGAGGTGTCGTCGGCGAGGCTGACCAGTATCTGACCTGCCAGCGGTTCATCATCCAGGTCCTGCAGGGTGAGCGGCGTGCCGTTCACAGAGAGATCCTCTGCCCCCAGCTGAACAAAGATGCGGTCCGTCGGCTCATCGGTTGCAGAGGCCCCGGTGGTTGCGCTGCTCAGCTCGATCTCGCCAAAGGTCGAGAAGGTCGACGACAGCATGAAAAACAGCAGCAGCAGGAAGATGACGTCGATAAGCGGCGTCATCGACAAAGGCCTGCGGATAAAGGGTGCGCGGTTACGCATGTTCGGGCGCTGCATCGAGCCCGGCGGTGTTCTGGATAGTCTGGCCCGGGACCAGAATGGTCCTGAGCGCCTTGTCTGCAAAAACCCGTTCGCGCGCCGTGCGACTTTCGAACCATGACAGAACCATCGACGTGGGCATCGCCACCGCCAGACCCACCGCTGTGGTGATAAGGGCGACCCAGATCCCACCTGCCAGCAATGAGGGATCGACCGAGGACCCTGACGCCTGCAGGCTTTGAAACGCGTCGATCATGCCCAAAACCGTGCCAAACAGGCCCAGCAGGGGGGCAAGCTGCGCCACCGTATCCAAAAGGCGGAAGCCACGTTCAAGCTGTGCCAGAGCAAGCCCCGCTTCGGCGTCCAGACGATCGTCAAGGCCGGGCATGTCGGGCGCATCCATGGCCGCGCTGACCAGCGGTGCAAGATAGCTGTTGCTTTTGGTCAGCCGCGCGCGGGCCTCGGCCCTGTCGCCGGTATCCCAAGCAGTCAGGGCCTGCGACAGAACCCGATGCCGTCCAACACCACAGGCAGCGAACTGCCACAGTTTGTAAAGCGTGACAGCCAGCGTCAGAACCGACATGACAATCAGAATTGCAACCACTGGCCCGCCGAGGGACAGGATTGCGCGCAATGCGTCTAAAGGGTTCATCCCAGAAGCTCCACATCTATCCGGCTGCGCAGTGACAGCGCTTTGTCGCAAATCTCGGCTTCCGACCCTTCAACGATGCAAGAATTTGCACCGTTGATTAGCGCCTTGCCTATTGTATTGCAGTTTGTATTCGAAAGCTCGAACTGCCGTACGCGGGGCCGCTCGGCCGGGAGATCGCGGAAATTGAAGAGCGACAGGCCGACAACGCTGCCGGAACGGTCGAAAACAACCGCCTCAAACACGGCCTTGTCGATCGCCGTCCCGGTTTTGTTTTCCACCAGAAAAGTCAGCCGGCAATTGCCGCTGACGTCCTGAACCGTGTTGAGTTCCAGTTGCAATCCGGCCTGGGCGTTTTCAGCGCTTTGTGCCAGAGCTGTAAGCGGAAGCACCAAAACGGCAAATGCATGAATGATAAGGCGAAACAACAATAGCCAGCTCCTGTCTGTCGGTGCTGAATGCAAGGGTTCGTCACACTCAGCCTGCAGTTCTCTAATAAGCGAGCCCGCGGATGCGGTAAACGCTTGCTGAGGGCATTGTGATCTCATGTATCGCGATGCGACCATTCAGACAGGGGCGATCCCCATTCAATCGCGGATCAGCAGAGGGTCCCAATAGCTGCGGGTTCGAAAGTTCGGACCTTCGGACCGGTACAGATCAGCCAATGCCGGCAATTCGCGCTGCAGCTTCTTGTGGAGTTCCATCAACCGCTGGCGATTGCGCAGATAGCGTGCGTTGTCGCGTTCGAACATCATAGTCTCACACCCTTCGCCAACGGCGATCTTCTGGGCCACTGTGGTGTCGATTTTGCTCACCTCCCAGCCAGCCCGCACATGAAACACCCGTGAAGAATAAGACCGGTTGCGCCCTTTGTGCCCATCCTGCGTGATTTTGCGCAGCAGCTTGGGCCAGCGTTTCAGTTTCCGTTTGGTCGGTTCAAGGAGGTCAAACTCCTCATTGGCTATCGGTCGGCCAGATTTGGAGGCGCCCAGTTCCTTAAGTCGTTCTATCGGAGAGGGCATGTCAGCAAAAAATGCAGGTCCTTTGGCAACATCTTCCAATGCTGCGATGGACGCTTCCATCCGGCCATAGTCGAAATACCGCCCACACTCTAACGCCTGACGGACTGCTTTGCGCAGATGTCTGCGCAATCCGTCCTTATGTGAATGCATCAGGCACAATGCAAACCAACTGCGCTCGGTTAGATAGTGCACTGCCGGAGACAGCTTTTTACCTAGGTCATCGCATTCGGAGGCGATTCCATTCAGTGTTACGATATCGAACGGGTTCGACAGTGAAAAATCTGTGTCATCTCCGCGCACAAAGAACGGAAACGGTAGGCGCTCCACGTGCTCAATTGGAAAGCAAAAAAACCACCATCCCCCATAGTTGCCCCTGTCCTCGCCGTCATTGTCAACGACACATAGTGGATCGGCCAGGTCCATATGGTAGCCAATCGCCTCAAACCTGCTTTTAAACTTGCGTCCCAGCGGCATTGCGGCTGATTTTTCATATTGAAGGGTTGGTTTGTCGCGAAAATTCATTGCTCCTGAGACCGCTGTCTTACTACTTTTGGCATGTCTCAGAAGAGCTGCGGTGCGAAAAACTGACTCGGGTTCGCAAGACGCATCGTCATCCATGAACAACACATGGGTGAACTGGTCCTGATCCATTGCGTGCAGAAGGCCACGGGTAAACCCGCCGGCGCCCCCCAGATTGGAATTGGGGATCACACGCACAGTATCTGTTTGCTGCGGGTCCAATGACTGACCGTTATCAATTACGATCAGGGCATCTACGCCGCCTGAGGGCACCGGCAGGATATCGTCTTGAAACTTTTTGATCGCCTGTCTCGCTTCGCGTTCGCGTTGAAATGTCGTGATGACAGCAGCGATGCGAACCTCTCGGCGCGGTGCCTGATCTGTTATCCATGCACATGCGCTCAAGGTTGTTTCTTCAAGCGCTGTTACGATAATGGACAAGTTTTTAGCCCAGTTCATGTCCTGAGCATCAAGCCAGATCAACTGTTGCGCATCCAGGTTAAGTGTTTCTTGGTGAACTGTCCGGGCCGCCAGGGTTTTGTTGTGTGCAATCACGCGTATTGTAACGCGGCCGGTGCCTTCGAGGCGCAGGCCGACACGCGTTAACCCGGCAATAGTTCGCCACTTTGACAGACTAAGCGCATTATAGAATGTGCACAGGTCAAGCCGTTGTTGGGCGCGTATATGCAGTATTCCATTGTTGTCCGCCAACTGCCCAGGCTCATCCGGCCAACGCATGTACAAAGCGGTTTTGTCGGAGTTAAATTGGTCTGCAAAAACGAAATTTTGAAGAATTTCAGTCATATCTACGCCCAATGTTATTAAGTGTTCGACCGGTGAAAGTCGTTTGGATCGCAGCGCCTCCGGCTTTAGCCATGTGATGTTAGCTAGGTGACATTAGCCTAGGTTGTGAACATACGAACGGCGACCTGCTGATGAACCGGCACGCAGCTGATGTATTCATAACGATAGCCGGTGCGTTCGATGTATTCTTGAAACGCCTTGTATTCGTGCTGTTCCCATCCCGAATAGTTAAAGTACTCGTCGAAAACGAGAACTACTTCTTCTTTGAAGTGTGGGTGCAAGCAGTCGAAAATAGTCTTGGTAGAACTGTAGAGATCGCAATCAACGTGTACGAAGCCAACTTTCTGATTCAATGAAGATACAAAATCGGGCAGCGTGTCATCGAACCAGCCTTTGATCAGTTCCACGTTATCGCGAACTTCGGGCAGGTTATCGACTGCGAATGTTCCTTTGTCGAAGCTGTCACGCCATTTCTCGGGCAGTCCTTCGAAACTGTCAAAGCCACAAACCCGCGCCCCGGATGTCGCGCTGTCTGCGATCAGGTTAATGGAGCGACCGGAAAACACTCCGAATTCCAGGTAGATACCTTGCTCACCGGCTTCTGTGACGCAATCGTGCAAAAAAGCATCGAGCGTGTCGAACATCTTTACCTTACTCAGATGTGTGTTGAGATACTTTGCAGATGACAGGGCTGCTTCTAGTTCTGCAAGGCTGCGCAGGTCATATGCGTCAGTGGGATTGTGAATCAGCGGCATACGCAGATTAAAAGATGCATCTGACGACCTCGCGGTCAGAGATTTGAGCTCCTCTAAAGATGCCTCGATGGATTTGACCCGGTGAGCTGTGGAGCGGAACTTACGCTGTGTCGTGGACGCCAGTCGCGAATACCATGGCTTGTCGGTTCTTGTCATTTCATCGGGCCCTTTAAGTTCTGATCGACTTGTTGTCCGCTCTCCTTATAGGCTTCTAACGTCATGTCAATCAGCACTACGCAGCGGCGGCAACTATATGCGGGTCTGCGGTGATGTGGCGGCAATACGCTACAAAAGCTCTTTGTATGGACGCTATGGTTTATCTGGGGTTGTGACCTCTGGCCTATCCGCATCAATGTGATAACAGGACGTCTGACTCGCGACGGGCTACCGCGCAATCAAGCAAAAGTTGCAATCTATTCTGTCGGAACTCAGAGAAGGAACCAACCAATGGTCGATATTACCAAGAGCAAGACCGCGATCATTATGCTGGCCTGTCGCGATTATGAATCGATGGAGGTTGCTCTTGCTTGCCATATGCGCTTTGGCGACCCAGAGGTGCCCTTCTTTGTACTGCAGAACTGTTTCGGCGGTTATGATGCGGAAAGAACATTGCAGGTCGCCCGTCGTTACGAAGGCCTCTACTGGGGACGCGTCCGCGTGATCGATGATCTGGGTGAGGCATCGCCCTATCACAATATCAAACGGCTATTGGAGCGCCCAGAGCTTGAACCCTATAGTCACATCCTGAAAGTTGACGATGATGCCTTTCCAATTGCTGAAGGTTGGCTGGACAGTTTGATTGACTGCTGGCGTGCCTCTGAAAAAGAGCACGGTGATCAACTGGCCTATGTGACGCCGCTGATCAACAACAACACTTGGGGTTTCAAACGGACGATTGAAATTCTTGGCCTTGAAGACGAGTATTTCGGTTCTGTTGCTCGTCCTCATCGAGTGGGGTCCGGCGATAGTCAGAATCCTTTCCGTATACTGCCGGCCGACGAAATCTCGACGGGCGCAAATGGAACAATATGGGCAAGCCCGCACGTGGCCCGCTGGTTGCATGAACGCACGACACTGGATCCCGACCGGATGATTGCCGGCTGCAAAGGGCAGGGCCGCGCCCTCATACCTTCAGAAGATCGCTACTCGATTGGGGCCATCCTGTTCAGAAAAGAGCTCTGGGCGAAGATCGATGACAATGGCCGCGATGACGAACACATGTTTCACCAGTATTGTAAACGTAACAACTCGGTCATTGTTTGCGAGCAAACCATTCCATTCGTGCATTTTGCCTATTTTTCTCAGCGCGCTGAAAATCGCGATATTGTTCCCAAGGCCCGGGAGGTCTATCAGCGGCATACAGGTCTGCCTTTTCCGATTGCGGCCTGTCAGGATCGCCTGCTCGAGATCGAGGCGCGTCTGCGATGGCTGGAAAACCAACAAATTCAGAGCCAGGCGCCAAATGCGATGTCTCGCACCGGAGCGGCAGAGGGTGCCAGTCAATCGAAACACCATCTGGGTAAAGCCGCAGAGATTGCACTTCAGACAGGTCTGTACAAAGTGGGTCTACGGAAAAAGCCGCCGCGTCAATACCGCGCCTAGTTTGCACTTACCGATTCATCGAATTGCCTTAATGTGCCACCCATCGCCATAAAAAAGACAACATAGGCATTAACTTTGCCAAAAAATTTGAATCCCAAGGTCGAGCTATGACAGTATTTATTCCTAGTCCTTCTTCTTCTTCTCCGCTTAGCGCGATTCAAGGGAACCTCGCCTACGGCGATGGCAATCCCAACACGACCACGGTCATCAGCTACAATTTTGATCAGTACAACGGGTCTCAGTTCTGGACCGACGCCTACAAAGACGATTTCCGAGCGGCACTCGCTGTCATTGAATCCGTGGCCAACATCCAGTTTGTTGAGGTTGGGCATTGGAGTCAGGCCGACATCTATGAAGTGATTGCGCCGAATTCCAGCTCGTTCTTTAGTTCGCCCAGCACGTTGGGATATCATTTCACGCCATCGAACAACCCGTCTGAAGGCGCATTTAGCACAGACTATTGGATCGCAGGTCCAGGTGGGAACGGAGATCCGGGCGGTTTTTTCTTTACGACCCTTCTACATGAGCTCGGGCATGCGCTTGGCCTCGGGCACCCGCATGACACTGGGCTGAATACAACCGTATTGAATGGCGTTACATCTCCTTTTGGCTCCTATGGGGTCGGTAATCTGAATCAGGGTGTTTTCACCGTCATGTCTTATAATGACGGCTGGACAGCTCGCGATGGTTTCTTGCCAGTAAGCGCAACCTGGGGCGGGTCGACTGGGCTGGGCGCGCTGGATATCGCTGCTTTGCAGGCCATGTATGGGGCGAATACGTCACATAACTCCGGTACAAACAGCTATGAGCTTGCGTCCTACAATACTTCAGGCGTCGGATATCAAGCCATCTGGGATACAGGCGGTGTGGATGCCATTCGCCACTTCGGCAGCGCGAACGCCCATATCGACCTGCGCCCTGCGGCGATCGACTATAGTGTAATTGGCGGTGGTGGCGTATCTTTTGTCGAAGGCGTCAAAGGCGGCTTTACTATTGCGCAAGGCGTAGTCATCGAGATCGCCTCGGGTGGTTCAGGCCACGATACCATTTTCGGAAATGCGGCGGAAAACACACTTAACGGGAATGGTGGGAACGATACGATCCACTCACGTTCCAATGGTGCCAACAACAATACGATCAATGCGGGTCACGGTAACGATACGATCTATGCGGCAATTGGAGTTGGCGCAGACACAATAAATGGGAATGAGGGCAACGACACGGCAATCGTTGCAAATAACTCTGGTTCCTTTGCTGGGGGGACAGGGACGGATACCTTGCGTTTTGTGAGCGCCATAAGCAGCTATTTGTTCCTGAACAATGGCACCAGCTATGAGTTCGTCAACGCGATCACGGGTGTCGTCTTTACCGCTTTCACAGATGTAGAGGTTTTCCAGTTCGCAAACGGTGCCCAAAGCTATGATTTGTCTAGTCTGATTGCCGCGACGCAAATATCTGATGTTGAGACCACCGGTACTATCCTGCAGCACGCAGCACAGGGGATCTATTTGCTGGGAGGTGGTGCGTCGAACATCGTCGTAAGTCGCGATGGCGGAACCATCGGGGACAGCAGCATCGCTGGATGGGAAGCAATACAGGTTCAGTCCGTCGCGGGTGGATACAAGCTGCTTTGGCGAAACCTGAACGGCACATACAATGAATGGACCCTCGATAGCGAAGGAAGATATGTATCCGATATAGGGATCGGTAATGTTGTCGATTTGGAAGTATTCTACGGTGCCGATATCAACAATGACGGCACGATCGGGCATGTCACTACCACGATTGAGAATTCCGGTTCGACGACGTTGGCGTCTTCGACACGCGGTATGTATCTGATCGACGGCAGCGTTGAGATCACGCAGAACGGCGTTGTGATGGGTCCGACCAGCATCGCGGGCTGGAGTGCGATCCAGGCCGAGGCAGACGGCGGCGGCTATCGCGTCTTGTGGCAGCACACGGACGGGACGTATTTCGAGTGGACGCTGGACAGCCAGGGCGAACAGACTGCGGGTGCGCTTGTGGGCAATGTGATTGATGTCGAGGCGTTCTACGGCGTCGATATCAACAACGACGGTCAGACGGGCCATTTCAACACGACGATTGAGAATTCCGGTTCGACGACATTGGCGTCTTCGACACGCGGCATGTACCTGATCGACGGCAGCGTCGAGATCACGCAGAACGGCGTTGCGATGGGTCCGACCAGCATCGCGGGCTGGAGTGCGATCCAGGCCGAGGCAGACGGCGGCGGCTATCGCGTCTTGTGGCAACACACGGACGGGACGTATTTCGAGTGGACGCTGGACAGCCAGGGCGAACAGACCGCGGGTGCGCTTGTGGGCAATGTGATTGATGTCGAAGCGTTCTACGGCGTCGATATCAACAATGACGGTCAGACGGGCCATTTCAACACGACGATTGAGAATTCCGGTTCG
>NZ_JBQFXH010000003.1:0-257324 GCF_056540745.1 Ruegeria sp. AM1 | reverse complement strand
CTTGAGCTACGCAACGGCTCCGCTCAGCAGGCCTTGACCGCAACCTAAACACGAGAAAGAAACAGGAACGGATTCTACATCCAAACGGCCCGGATCAAGGGGCTGGGTCAGGGGGCACCATAAAAATCAACAACTTAGCCGAAATTCCACCGAACTGCGCGCCAAAAAGGGAAGCAGAAAGGGAAACGAAGATTCCTTAGTGAATCAGAACTGTTCAAGATACCTGCCGATCAATCCCAGCCAGCCACCGCACGAATGACAAGCCTTGAGAGACTATCAGAATTGCTAGATCTTCACTGGGTTGGCTTGGTTCCTCGACACCTTCTTCATGGCGGTAAAAATGCGCTGCATTTATCCAGTCCTTGTAGGATTCCAACAACTTTGCACTGGCGGACTGCTGTGCCGGGTGCCCAGCATGAATCGCTTGAAGGGACTTGCCGATTTTCTCACCGGCAGAACGAGAATCTAGCCTCGGGACCGAATACATCAGCTTGAAGAGGTTTTCGTTTGCGGCAAAGGCTGAGCGGATTGCTTCACGGTAGTCCGGCGGACTTTGAAGCAGACAGTTGTCGATCCTTGCAACGGCATCTAAGGTTGCCTGATGCCTGTCCCCTGACAGTGCCGATATTGCAGCGGAATGAGTTGCAGAAAATGCAGAATCCACCAACGGATGAACGCCACCGGCTTCGTCAATCGTGTAGGCAAGATTTTCTTCCTTAAATATCCGACGAACAGTCTTTAGAAAGGCACCCTTCCGATCATACTTTTCAAAGCTCGAATGTAGGGTGTTACCGACAACCGTGATCGTGTCCAACATCTCCACAACGGTGACTCGATTGAAGTACCAGTCCCAACGTTCGTGGTAAGAGCCTGAAGTAGAACGGCCTCCAAATTGAATACCTATCTCGCTTTCGATGACCTCTACAGCTGGCCTAAAACGCTCAGTTGTACGGCCATAACGGTCCGGCTTTGATTTAGGGCAGGAAGCTTCACAGTGTTTGGCTAATCTAAATCTAGCTTTTTCACTGTCTCGGAGAGGCGCGTCTTGACTGATGTAAAGATGGGAGAAACGTACACCCTTGGTTTCGGCTTCTGACATTTAAAAACTCGTATATTGTGTATATCAGATCGAATTGAATACTATCTGTTGTGGCGGAATGTTCAAATCATGCTTTCAAATAAATGAGCGCTGATGACAGCCGGGAAGCCGGACCTGCACTGTCATCGGCGCTCAGCACACAGGGGACATGGGCTTCCCTGTGAATCAGCCACGCAAGGGCGAAGGGCATCAGAACCCCGCGTGGCGATGCAGTTATCCGACTGCAATGGCACGAGACAAGACGCCTCAAAGCCACGTCTCATGTTCGTCCCATCCCCCTTATTGGTGACACGCTCGAAGCTTTCAAACAGGCTCTCGCCTCGTCTGAAGATGATGTCTATCTGTTTCCCCGTTACGCAGCCAAACCGCGTGGGGTAGATAGCCTCTCTAAAATCCTCATGAAGCACCTGCACGGTTTCACTTCAAATGAGCGACATGTGATCTATTCGCAGCGACACCGTCTAAAAGATGAGGTGCACAAGGCTGGCGTGGACAAGATATCTCAAGACGAGGTGCCAGGCTATTCGACCCCGAACATTGGGAAGACTTACGGCGGCGAAGAGGGTCTCTTAGCGGTGAGCCACAGGGCTTTGTTAGCGGTCGAAAAATACGCCACCACCTCAATGAGGCAGCGGGTAAATTGTCAGCTTATGTTGCAATTTGAGAGCCACCGTTGAGGCTCAGCACCGGGCACGACATTGGCAGCTTTCTTCGCAAGCTGATATTCCCGTTCAGCGGCGCGGCGCTCCGCTCTTTCATTCCGGCAATGCTGACAAGGTCGCTTCGATTGGGGTTGCGTTCGCCTAAGCCCCTAGGTGACTTACTATTGACTTGTCTCGCAATCGAAGAAACTCGCGCTCACCAAAAAAGAGCTCCTCAGCAACAGCTTAGCGGGTTAGGTCATCTCGCGAGAAGTCATGCCATCACGAAACTTGCCTGGAAGCGCGGGAAATCACGACTTCTTTCGCGTTAGCTGGCAGAAACAATCTAACTATTCCAGCACCCAATATTCAGGCGCACGCGTCAGCGCGGCGTGTCGAAGGCAACCAGACGATGGGGCGTGCACCCGCATCAGGGACTTAGACTGGCATGTTGTCGAACCTTGCTTCGACCGCATCCTCGAACAAAGCTGCATCCAGGCGCTTGAGACGCGACGGTATGCGCATGCCCTGCTCGCGCATGCATCCGATAACTTTGCTTACATTGGGCTGAAGAGCCAGCCGTGTATCCAAACACGCGCCCTGCAATTGCTTCTCAAGCCGTTCAGCTTCGGTATAGAGTTCCATTGCAGTCATGTTGCATCCTCCCACTAAATCTCACTTTGGTAGATATAGGTAACGACTTTAAGACGACACTGAACCTTAACGCTTCCCTGAGGAAGTTCGCTCAACCATATCGCGAATTTAAGCAAAGTGCCGCAGGCTGTCTATTCTTTAAGCCAGATTAATCTGCGCCGCCTTGACAGGCATCAAGTTGTGAATTGGTTATTGATTCACATTCCGTTATCAATATATGAAACTCAAACAAGGGGAGAATCTCGTGACACCATCAGTAAAAGCGTTTTTCGACGAGCGGACGAATACGGTCTCTTATCTTGTCCAGGAACCCGAAGGCACCGCCTGCGCCATCATCGACAGCGTGCTTGATTTTGACCATGCGTCCGGGCGCACCAGTACGGTCTCTGCCGACCAAATCATCGACTATGTTAGGTCAAACACGCTCAGGGTTGAGTGGATTCTGGAGAGCCATGTACACGCCGACCACCTCTCGGCTGCGCCCTATCTGCAGCAGGAACTTGGGGGTAAGATCGGAATAGGTCAAAACATTGTAGTGGTTCAGGACACGTTCGGAAAGGTGTTCAACGAGGGCACGGAATTCCAACGCGATGGCAGCCAGTTTGACGCGCTGTTCTCAGAGGGTGACAGCTTTTACATCGGCCAGATGCGGGGCGATGTGCTTCACACGCCCGGCCATACTCCGGCCTGTCTGACCTATGTAATTGGGGATGCTGCCTTTGTGGGCGACACCCTGTTTATGCCGGATTTCGGAACCGCGCGTTGCGACTTCCCTGGCGGGTCGTCCGCCATGCTGTTTGCCTCGATTCAGAAAATCCTCGCACTGCCGGACGCAACCCGGATCTATGTCGGCCATGACTACAAGGCCCCTGGACGCAACGCCTATGCCTGGGAAACGACGGTCGGAGAGCAAAAGGCGCTGAACATTCACATCGGTCAAGGACGCAGCATCGAAGAGTTCACCGATATGCGCGATGCCCGCGACGCGACGCTGGCGATGCCAAAGCTCATATTGCCCTCGTTGCAGGTCAATATGCGCGCCGGCCAGATGCCGCCCGCCGACGAAGAGGGCGATGTGTTTCTCAAAGTCCCGATCAACAAACTCTGACGCACGGGCGTATCTAAAAAGAGGAAAGCGAAATGAATCCAGAGTGGATTATGGGCCTGATTGGCGGCGTGTTGATCGGGCTGGGCGGAGCAGTCTACCTGCTTGGGAACGGGCGCATCATGGGGGCGAGCGGGATACTTGGCGCTCTGGTCGAGCGCAGCAATCAGCGCGAAGCTGGTGAACGCCTGGCCTTTGTGACTGGCGTCATTGTTATGCCGTTGTTGCTGAAACCCCTGATTGCCCCTCAGGCGCAGACTTATCTGACCACGGATTGGGCCGTGGTGATCGTTGCCGGGATGCTGGTTGGAATCGGCACCCGGATCGCAAACGGTTGCACCTCTGGCCACGGTGTCTGCGGTATTTCGCGGTTTTCACTGCGCGGGATCGTCGCAACCATATTTTACATTCTCGCCGGTGGGCTGACGATCGCCCTGCTCCGCCACGTTCTGGGGATTATCTGATGCGTATACTTGTGGCACTTGTCGCCGGATCATTGTTTGGCACCGGCCTGCTGATCTCGGGCATGACCGATACGACCAAGGTTCAGGGGTGGCTGGACGTCTTCGGCAACTGGGACCCAACGCTGGCGTTTGTGATGGGTGGAGCCATTCTACCGATGTTGGTTGCGTGGTATCTGACGCGTAGCCGGACCCCTCTGACCGGAGGTCACTTTCCGTCCCCTCCACAACCCGACCTAGATCGCCGACTTATTGTTGGGTCCACCCTGTTTGGGATGGGCTGGGGGCTGGCCGGGCTATGCCCCGGCCCGGCACTGGCCTCCCTCAGCTACGGCGGCACTGGCGGGTTGATCTTTGTTGCCGCGATGACCGGCGGCATGTTCCTTGCACCAAAAATCGGGGCACAACTGGACAGGATCGCAAACGCGACCTAAGGATTTTGCATGGAGATTCGCCGGATTACCCCACAGTATGCCGTTTCGCCCCAAATCATGGTCGAAGACGTTCCCGCCATTGCCGCCGCAGGATTCACCCGGGTGATCTGCAACCGCCCCAATATCGAAGTTCCTGCGAACATGCAGTCCGATGCGATTGGCGAGGCGGTTCGCGCCGCTGGGTTGGAGTATGAGGTGCTGGAGCTGACCCATCAGACCATGACACCCGAAAACGTGGCCCATCAGCGGCAGCTGACCGAGAGCAGTTCCGGACCCGTTTTTGCCTATTGCGCGTCCGGCACGCGATGTTCGGTGGTTTGGGCTCTGGGGCAATGCGATCGCATGAGCACGGATGACATCCTGAACGCGACCAGAGACGCGGGTTATGCGCTGGACAACCTGCGCCCAACGCTTGATCAGCTTCGCGCGATGAAGGGCTGATCAGACCTTTTCATCTTGCTCGTCATACGGGTGGTGCAGCCCCGCCAATTGCGAGATTTCTGCTGTAATCTTGTCTGAACTGCCGATCAGAAAATCAGTCTCCAAAGGGACAAGAGCGTCCGACAGCGGCTGATCTGCCTCTGTTAGGCCCCCGATATCCCCGGCGTTCGGATGTATGATGTCTTGCTCCGGCATCAGTGTTGCGCTGCGGCTTTCGAGGAACTCGTCTGCCGAAGACCCCGACAACACGGGGGGCTGTGCCTGTTCGTTGATCCGGATCGCCCTCAGGCCGCTGCACTGTCCCAGACGTCCGACAGCGGCCCGCGACCGTTCGATTGTCACAAACTCGACCCGGTCTAGCCTCGCTCCGCTTAGCGGCAAGACTTGCCCGAGCTTCAAATCAGACAAATCGGCAACAGACAACGGCAATCGGCACAGGACTGCGTTCAATTCGGCCCGCATAACGCCTGACGCCTGCTGTAGACAAAGTTCATTGTCTTCGGCCTTGGTCATGTTCTCATCTGCAGGTACGGTTCGGACCGGCATCCAAAAACTGAGATGCCCCTGCCTGAGCCCGCCCTCCAGCTCGATTGTCAGATCAAGGACCCGAAACGCCTCTTCCACCAGAACCAGTGACAAAGCCTGCACATCTTCGGCGCGTGACACGAATTCGTAGCCCGACAAACAGGCATGATCATCAGCGGCGTCGACCATATCCGGCGCACGGCAAAAAATATCCTCGACAAAGGGCGCAACCATGGCGGCATCTGTGTCGGTAAACACACGATCCATGGGGCCTCTTGCTGCCATTACCTCGCCTATCGTCTGCTTCTGAACGACGGCTGAAACGCATTCAGCATCCAGACAAACCGCAGCCGTCATGCCATCGGGCGCAGAGAATACAAGCAGCAGGTGTTTATCACTCACCGCCGCAGAAAGGTGCTCCGGTGTCCGGGACGCCTGTTTTGCCCCGATCACGGCCAGGGACAGGTGCAGACACTCGGCCGCAGATTGCGCCGAGGCCAACCGCAGGGCGCGCAGGATCGAACGTGGCTTATCGTCACCGCCACCCTGCCCTGCCATAAGTTTTCGCGCCAACGCAGCGCCGACATCATTCGCCATGGCCCGAACCGCCATCTGTTGCTCATCAGTTTTCAGCTTTATCCGGAGACGGTTACGAATATCTTTAAGCCCGCCTACTGAGCGGCCTGCTTATGCGCGAGTGGCAGGCTGACCCGAAACGTGGCCCCCACCTGCCCCGGCAGATAAGTGATCTCTCCGCCGAGCCGCTGCATGATCTCGCGACAGATCGCCAGCCCAAGCCCCGCGCCACCGGCCTTGTCAAACCCAACGCGTGCGAATTTCTCGAACACCATCGACTGCGCCTCGGGCGGGATACCGCTGCCATTGTCGACAAAGTCAATCACCACCTGCCCGCCCACATCATGCGCAGAAATCGTCAGCACGGGCTCGGTCGCGTCGCAGTATTTCTGCGCGTTCGAGATCAGATTGATAAAGACCTGCCCCAACCGATCCAGATCGGTGTGCAGGGCGATCCGTTCTGCGGACAGAACACGCCGCACTTCAAGTTTGTGATCCGCGCCTGTCAGGGCCGTGGAAACCGCGCGATCCAGAACTGCCCGCAAATTACTGTCACCAACATTCAGACTAACCTGCCCGTTTTCCAACACGCTTAGGTCCAGCAGGTCATCCAGCAATCGCGTCAGACGCAGCGCTTCGTCATGAATGATCGCTGCATAGCGTGTTTTTTCCTCGGCACTCAGCTCTTCGGTGTCCCGCATGATCTCTGAGAACGCCCGGATCGAGGTCATGGGGGTACGCAACTCATGACTAACCTGTCCCAGAAACGCGTCCTTTTGCATCGAGATCTGGGTCAGCTTGGCGTTTGCCTCGCGCAGTTGACGGGCGGTCCGGCTTAGCTCGGCGGACTTTGCCTCTAGCTGGCCAGAGTATTCCAGCAGCTGAGCGGATTCGTCTGCCACGGCCAGCAGGTCTTCGACCGACACCGACGACCCGCCGACGATCTGCCCGACCATCGCGTGGGCTGTCGCGGCGCCGACTGAACCGCTCAGTTCCCGTTCAAGCCGGACCAGAAAACCGGGTGTGGGCTCCGGCAACCGCCCGCGCCCGCCCTGTTTCTGCGCCTCGGCCTGAAAGAACATCTGGGCCGGCCCGGTGCCCAGGATGCGCTGCGTCATGATCATCAGATCTTCGCTCTGCCCCACCGACCCGGTCCAGCCTTGCGGGGCAACCGAATGCTCGAACACATTGACAAACTGCGCGCCCTGCAACCGTTCCAGCGGGCTAGGGAAACTCAGCAGCGATGCGACGCAGAAGGCAATGGTATTCAGCGACAAAGACCACATGACCGTATGCACCATCGGATCGATCCCATCGATCCCGAACAAGGCCTGCGGTCTCAGCCAGCTCAGCCCGAAAGGACCGTTCTTTAGAACCGAGGCTGGCATCACGTTCTCACCCATACCGGGCAGCAGCATGGTGTAAATCCACAAGAAGAAGCCAACGCTCAAGCCGATCAGAGCTCCGGTTCGGGTAGCCCCGCGCCAGAACAATCCTCCAACAAGCGCGGGTAGGATTTGCGAAATCCCGGCAAAAGCGACAAGACCGATCGATGCCAGCGCGGCACCGCCGCCCGACAGGCGGAAATAGAAGTAGCCCAGCGCCATGATAGCCGCGATCGAGACACGGCGCGCCATCAGAACGATGTTGCGCACATCGCCCGAGACAGCCCCGGACCCTTCTTGCGTATTCAGCCAGATCGGCATGACAACGTGGTTGGACACCATCGTCGATAGCGCCATCGCTGTGATGATCACCATGGATGTGGCAGACGAAAAACCTCCGATGAAAGAGAACATGGCCAACCAGTCATTGCCCTGCGACAACGGCACCGTCAGAACAAAAAGATCGGGGTTCGAGCCCTCGGGCATCAGGTCCAATCCGATCACTGCAATCGGAATCACAAAAAGGCTTATCAGCAGCAGATACAGCGGAAAGGCCCACGCCGCCGTGCGCAGGTGCCCTTCGTCGTCATTCTCTACTACCATTACCTGAAACATGCGCGGCAGGCAGACAAAGGCTGCAGCGGACAGGAACGTGATCGTAGTCCAGCGCCCGGCATCCACGTGCCATGTGCCGATTTCCGAGGCATCGATGCGGTCCATCATCGGCCCCACGCCCCCGGCAACCCCCCAGACAACAAATATGCCCACCGCAAGCAGGGCAAACAGCTTGACCACCGACTCGAGCGCAATCGCGGTCACCACCCCATGGTGCCGTTCGTTGACGTCCAGATTCCGGGTCCCAAACAGAATGGCGAAAACGGCCAGTCCTGCCGCGACCCAGAACACGCTGGATCCTTCACGATAGAGGCCCGAGGGATCGGCCTCGGCAAAGATCGAAAATGACAGGGTGATCGACTGCAATTGCAGCGCGATATAGGGCGTGCCCCCCAGCACAGCCAAGATCGTGACGCAGATCGCCAGCGTGTTCGACTTACCATAGCGCGACGAGATCAGGTCGGCGATCGAGGTCACCCGCTGGCTGCGCCCCACGCGCACCAGCTTGCGCAGACCCCACCACCAGCTGATCATCACCAGCGTCGGACCAAGATAGATGGTGACAAACTCCAACCCTGAGCGTGCAGCATTGCCCACCGCGCCATAGAACGTCCAGGCGGTGCAATAGATCGACAGTGAAAGCGTGTAGATCAACGGCGAGCGCAACCACTTTCCGCGCCCCGCCGCCGCCAGACGATCAGCGGCAAAAGCCACGCCAAACAGCAAAACCACATAGCCCAGGCAGACCAGAATCAGAACGTTCAGCGTTGCCATTTGTCCGTCTCCGCGCCGGGCTCTTCGCGTGTGGCCATGTATTTGGCAGCAAACCCGAACAGCAGGCTGATCACGATAAGTGCGCCCCAGCAGACAAAGATATAGAGGATCGCCGATGACAGCGGCACCGATGTCTCAGCGGTATCCCCATCAGGCCAGAGCAACGGGATTGCGATGAGGGCCGCCCCCAGAAAAGGCAACAGCCGGGCCGCGTCGGCCAGACGGCGTCGGCGATAACTCTGTCGCTCAAGGAACAACGAGGGTCTTGCGACGGTGCGTTCGCGCTCACCCTCGGGCGTGGTCATGACCTGGACGCTTGCGCATGCAGATCGCGCACAGCGGTCAGAACTTCGGCATTCGAAAACGGCTTGGTCATAAAACGGCTGACACCGGCGCGTTCGGCCATTTCCCGGTCGCGCGATTGCCCGCGCGCGGTCAGCATGAGAACCGGCAGGCTCTGCATACCCTCAAGCTCGCGCAGATCACGCAACACATCCATGCCGCTCTTGCCTGGCAGCATAACGTCCAGAATGACCAGATCCGGCCTTGCGGCAACAATGACCTGCACGGCATCCACGCCCTCGGCATGTGTCTCAACCAGCCAACCCTCGCGGGTCAGCAGAAATCGGATCGCCTCGGTGATGTTCGGCTCATCCTCGATCAACAGAACCCTTCGGCTCATATGTTCACTTCCTCCCCAGGGCCGCTGAATTCCGCAGCCACCCATGGCCTTAGACTAATCGCTCTGTCAGGAAACTGTCAAAAACCTTCGCTCAGGATCGAAGGTTCACGTCGCGTATGACACACAGCCCTGGGGCAAATCCGGCAACTGGTCCCCACCTCAGTTACCAAAGTATCGTCGGGAACCGCATCCTCGACAGACAGCACCAGCATGACCGAGCGATAGGTTGGATCTTGATCATAGGACTGAGCCGGTTGCGGCCATGCAATCGCATAACAATCAAATGTGGCGGCCGACCGGCCAAGTTGAACAATCCGTTTACGCACCGGCACGAGCGGGCGGCTCAGGGCTGTAAATAACGGCCATAACGGACAGGCGTCACCGTGCCGCGGCAAAGTAAACCCCGGCACCGGCTTAATAAACAAAATACTTCCAGAAGCGTCACAGACCGCCAGACCAGCGGCGCGTGACAAAACCTCTGGCGGCAAAAAGGCCAGACGTCGCAACACCGTGGCGACATCAACTGAAAAGTGTCTGGCCAACTCCAACGGATCAGGATCCCCCCCCTGCAGCAAGGGTTCGAGCCTGTCCAGAGGCATCGCGCCGGCATCTTCTGCACAGCTCTCAAGAATGCTCTGCACCATAGATCGGGCCGCTGAGGTCTCCAGCCCATCCAGGGAAATCGAATCGACTGCCGCGCCGGTCTCGATTTCGGGAAAGTGATATGCCTTTGCGGCCATAAAGGCCTCGGCCTCTTCCAGCGGCATCCCGCGTCGGTCGGGTTCACGCTCACTTTCGTCCAGATACGCCACCAAAGCCTTGGAGCTTTCCGCCAGACGCTCGGCATCCTGATGGAGGTTGCTGTGAAAGCGGTCCTGCCATGCAGTGTCGATTTCGCCGGGTTCGGCAAGAATGGCTGCGGTTGATCTGATGGCCGCAGCGGTCGAAAGAACCTCGTGCATCGACGCCGCAAGATGGGGGTCATGCGTCAGCCGGTCCGACAACATCTCAATGGTGCGCTCAAGCGATACCACCCGGTGATGCATCTGCGACAGCACCCCCGCCCAACCCGGAAACCGACCCGCAAACTCTTCCAGCGCATCGATTTCGGCGGTTTGGCCAACCGCCTCGGCAGCAGCCTCGCGCAATGCGGCGATAAGGGTCGCCTCCAGCCCCTGCGTCAACACTGACGGCTCAATCGACAGCGCCGCCGCAATGTCGACCAGCAACTTCCCCCCGATCCGGCGCCGGTTGTGTTCGATCAGGTTCAGATAAGACGCGGAGATACCGACCCGACGCGCAAGTTCAGCCTGCCTCAGGCCGGAAATCTGCCTCCGCTCCCGAATTCGGCTGCCGGTCAGGGTATCGCGTATCTGCATCGTTTTCCTTCGGCGGTTACAGGACGTCCTTGGGATCGGGCGCTGCTTTTCAGAATAGCTTTTTTATTCTTAATGCTTACCAGTCTCTTTTCATAGAGAGTTTACAGTGTTTACAGACTTCTTGACACCCAAACCACCCCAGCACAGGCCGCCGGCGGGCGGGCCTGATCGGACAGGGTGGCGCTGATGCGCCCGGCCACGCATACTCACCCCTTCAAATCCGCACCAATCCACGTCACGATAGACATCATGAGCGACCCAGCCTTCGAATATGCGCCCATCGGGCTTGTCGAGCTTGAAAACCGGATCATCCGGCGCTGCAACCTGCAGTTTGCCCGAACCTTCGGCGGCAGCGAAGAGGACTATCGCAACATGCCCCTGCTGCACCTGTATCCCTCGGTCGCCGACTGGGAGAGGATCGGGGCGCGTAGCCTGCAGATGATGCGCGACACCGGGTATTATACGGATGAGCGCGTGATGCGGCGACGTAACGGCGATTTGTTCTGGTGCCGGGCGCGCGGCCGCTCGCTGACGCCGGACGATCCGTTCCGTCATGGGATCTGGAGCTTCTCTGACATCTCCGAAGAACGGCCGCTTGTCGAACTCACACAACGCGAGCGCGAGGTCGCTATCCTGTCGTGCCGGGGTCTGTCGGCCAAGGAAATCGGCGTTGAACTTGGCCTCAGCTACCGCACAATCGAGGCCTATCGCGCCCGACTGCTTGAAAAGTTCGGCGCCCGGAAACTACCCGAACTGGTGGCGAAATTGTCAGGGATGCCGCTGTGACGCGCCGCCCTCTGCTGAGAGCGATAACACCCTCGATTTCATGCGTTCAGACTGCGCTTTTCATGGCCGTCCGCATAGCTTATAACGCTGCGTAATCAGACCAAGCCCGCAAACACAGACGGGCCAAAGGGGAACCTTCGAGGACACTCATGACAGATACCAAACACGAAGCGGATGTCGCGTTCATCAAGGCACTGGCCGAATTGCTGCGCGAGAACGACCTGACCGAGCTGCAGGTGAAACGTGAATACGGTGAGGAAGACAGCCTGAACGTGCGCGTCAGCCGCATGTCACAAACCGTAGCGGCCCCGGTCCAAATGGCCGTTCCCGCCGCCGCCCCTGCTGCACCGGCCGCCGCCCCGGCCCCCGCTGCCGCAGAAGCCCCCGCAGCAACCGACGATCCGGCAAGCCACCCGGGCGCGGTCACCTCGCCCATGGTCGGCACTGTCTACATGCAGCCCGAGCCCGGCGCACCTGCGTTCATCAGCGTTGGCGCTTCGGTGTCCGAAGGTGATACGCTTCTGATCGTGGAAGCGATGAAAACCATGAACCACATCCACGCGCCCAAATCGGGCACCATCAAGCGTATCCTTGTTGGGGATGGCGACGCCGTGGAATTCGGCACCCCTCTGGTCATCGTTGAGTAAGGCGGGCCCATGTTCGACAAGATCCTGATTGCCAACCGAGGCGAGATCGCCCTGCGCGTCATCCGCGCCGCGCGCGAGATGGGGATTAAGACGGTCGCCGTGCATTCCACCGCCGACAGCGACGCGATGCATGTGCGCATGGCGGACGAATCGGTGTGCATCGGCCCTCCGCCCAGCCCGCAAAGCTATCTATCCGTGCCCGCGATCATTTCGGCCTGTGAAATCACTGGCGCGCAGGCGATCCATCCCGGCTATGGCTTTCTGTCCGAGAATGCCGAATTCGTGCAGATCGTCGAAGATCACGGCATCACATTCATCGGCCCCACCGCCGAACATATTCGCGTTATGGGCGACAAGATCACCGCCAAGGACACGATGAAAGAACTGGGCGTGCCTTGTGTTCCTGGCTCGGACGGCGGCGTTCCCACGCTGGCCGATGCCAAGCGTATTGGCGAAGAGTTCGGCTATCCCGTCATCATCAAAGCCACCGCTGGCGGCGGCGGGCGTGGCATGAAAGTTGCCAACAGCGCCGACGAGATGGAAAGCGCCTTCATGACCGCGCGCGCCGAAGGCAAGGCCGCCTTTGGTAATGACGAGGTCTATATCGAGAAATACCTGACCACACCGCGCCATATCGAAATTCAGGTCTTTGGCGACGGCAAAGGCAAGGCGGTGCATCTGGGCGAGCGCGACTGTTCGTTGCAGCGTCGCCACCAGAAAGTGTTCGAAGAGGCCCCCGGCCCAGCGATCAGCCCGGAAGAACGCGCCAAGATCGGTAAGGTCTGTGCCGACGCCGTGGCCAAGATCAACTATATCGGCGCCGGCACCATCGAGTTCCTCTATGAGAAGGGCGAGTTCTATTTCATCGAGATGAACACCCGCCTGCAGGTGGAACACCCGGTGACCGAAGGCATCTTTGGCGTCGATCTGGTGCGCGAACAAATCCGCGTGGCAGCTGGCGAAGAGATGTCGTTCGGGCAGGATGATCTTGAGATCAACGGCCATGCCATTGAGGTTCGGATCAACGCCGAAAAATTGCCCAACTTCTCACCCTGCCCCGGCAAGATCACGGCGTATCACGCGCCGGGTGGCCTGGGCGTTCGGATGGATTCAGCGCTGTATGACGGGTACTCGATCCCGCCCTACTACGACTCGCTGATCGCCAAGCTGATCGTGCAGGGCCGCGACCGGGCCGAGGCGCTCGCACGTCTTGAGCGTGCCTTGGGTGAGCTGATCGTCGACGGGATCGACACCACCGTGCCGCTGTTCCACGCGCTTCTGCAGGAACCCGACCTTCACAGCGGTGACTATAACATCCACTGGCTGGAGCACTGGCTTGCGGAGAATATGGCTCAATAAAACCAACAGGCCGAAGGGTCACTGCCCTTCGGCCTTCGGGCGTTCTGCATGAGTCTTTCCCCTGAACTTTTGCTGCACGGCTATTCCATCGGCATTTTTCCGATGGCCGAGCATCGCCACGATCCCGAACTCTTTTGGGTGGATCCCAAGTTTCGCGGCGTGTTCCCGCTGGACGGGTTCCACATTTCGCGCAGCCTTGCGAGCAGAATTCGCAATGGCGGGTTTGAGATCAGCATCAATCGCGATTTTGCAGCGGTCGTCGACGGCTGCGCCGACCGTTCAGATACCTGGATTAACACGGAGCTGCGCAGCTTGTATTTGGAACTGCACCGAACAGGAAATGCGCATTCGCTTGAGGTTTGGCAGGAAAATCAGCTAGCTGGCGGCGTCTACGGCGTTGTTCTGGGCGCCGCTTTCTTTGGTGAGAGCATGTTTTCGCGCCGCACCGACGCCTCTAAGGTCGCTCTGGCTTATCTGGTTGATCGCCTGCGTCAGACGGGCTTTCAGCTTTTCGATACGCAATTTCTGACCGCTCATCTGGCGTCGCTTGGGGCTGTTGAAATTTCCAGAACCCAGTACCGGAGCGCGCTTGAAGAGGCGACAACTGCCTCCGCCGATTTCAGCGCCCCAATCGCTCAGTCGCCAGCCGGGGTGATACAGCGGATCACCCAAACGTCATAACGCGCATGATCCAGCGCGTTCAGGGCGGGGGATGTGGCAATCATCCAGCCATCGAACAACTGATCGGATTTACCTTTTTCCCAGATGGTCAGATAAGCGAAGGCATCGCCGGTCGGGTTATCCACCGGATAGCGGCAATCGCCCAAAGCGACATCCAGACCGAATATGTCAGCCGTCTCACCGTTCTGCATTTCGACATCCACGGTATGACCATTGACCTTGTCGAGCCCGCGCAGCGTGGCGCCGGGGCCGGATTCGACCTTTTGCTGGGCAACCGCAACGGTCGCGGCAAGCATAAGCGCAATGGGCAGAACACGCATCATTCGCTGCCATCCCCCGCCACAAACTTCACCAGTAGCGAAATCAGGCTGACCGCACCTTGCGTATCCTCGATCTCATCGCCCGGCTCAAAATAAAACGGCGACCCGCCTGGCATCACTTCGACAAAGTTACCGCCCAGCAACCCTTCGGAAGAGATGACAATGGCACTGTCATCAGGGATCAGAATGCCATCCCCGACCGAAAAGGTTGTATCGGCGCGATAGGTATCGGCGTTCAGCGCTACATTTGTAACCGCCCCGATCTTAACACCGGCCAAACGGACATCCGTTCCGACCCCAACGCCTTCCAGCGAACGGAAAGAGGCATTCAGCTCATAGCCGGCCCGGTTCTGGGATAGGCCCGTCGACTGGCTGGCATAAACCCCAAATGCGATCGCACAGGCCAGAACGGCTCCGCCGACAAGAACTTCGGTCAAATTGTGATTAGACATTGTGTGCCTCGCCTATTCCGGGCTCCAGGCCTCGTAATCGGTGCGATCCACCGGCTCGAGCCGACGCAGAGATCCGGCAGGCGCATAGGCCAATGCCGTACCGGTCAGATTCTCCTGATGCGGCTGCTCCCATGCTTTGTGCTGCAGGGGTTTGTCTGTCGGTGGCTCATCCCAGGTGCGGTGCAGCCACCCGTGCCAGTCCGGGTCAACCCGGCTGGCTTCTGCTTCGCCGTTGAAAATGACCCAGCGCTTGCTGTCATCCGCATTGTGATAGAACACATTGCCCTGATCATCCTCGCCAACCTTGATACCCTTGCGCGCAGTGAAAATCTGCGTGTTCAGGGTAGCCCCGTTCCACCAGGTCACAGCCCGCAAAAGAGTGTTCAGGATTCCCATTGACGCCTCCGGCAGTTTTGTTGCTGCAGGTATGGACCAAAGGCAGGCCAAGGTCCAGTGTCACCAGAGCAGGGGCGGCTACTCTGGCAGTATTGCGGTCACCTCTATTTCAATCCGGTACTTCGGATCGATCAAACCGCATTCAATCATTGTGGCAGCTGGCCGGTTCGCGCCAAACACCTCTGCCAGGATTGGCCAGCACGGTTCAAACTCGTGCCGGTCCGGCAGCATATATGTGACCCGCACGACATCGGCGAACCCTGCACCAGCTTCGCCCAGAGCTTTGCCGATCGCATCCAATGAGGACTTGCACTGCCCAACAACGTCTTCCGGTATGTTGTCACCCTGAGCCGTGGTTCCGGCAACAAAGACAAAGCCGTTTGCAACGACCGCGCGGCAATATCCAACTCTATTCTCGTATATTCCGCCAGATGAAATACGTCTGATACTCATTCAAATTCCCTCAAATGAAAACGGCGCGGATATAACCGCGCCGTGTGTGTTTGATGGCCGTGATATCAGCCCGCAGATGCCGACTCGGGGCCTGCATCTGCGTAAATAATCAATGGCTGCGAGTCAGAGGTCACAGCTTCTTCGTTCACCACAACTTCGGTCACATTCTTCAGCCCCGGCAGCTCGAACATTGTATCCAACAGGATATCTTCGAGGATCGAGCGCAGCCCACGCGCACCGGTTTTGCGTTCAATCGCCTTTTTCGCGATCGCCTTCAGCGCATCATCGGTAAAGGCCAACTCGGCATCTTCCAACTCGAACAGGCGCTGGTATTGCTTTACCAGAGCGTTCTTGGGGCTGGTCAGGATCGTGACCAGCGCGTCTTCGTCCAGATCTTCAAGGGTTGCCAGCACCGGCAAGCGGCCAACAAATTCCGGGATCAGACCAAATTTTAGCAGATCTTCGGGCTCCAGATCCTTAAAGATCTCACCCACGCCGCGGTCGTCATTGTCGCGCACATCAGCACCAAAGCCCATGGCCGAGCCTTTGCCGCGTTGCGCAATGATCTTGTCCAGACCGGCAAACGCACCACCGCAGATAAACAAGATATTGGTGGTATCGACCTGTAAGAATTCCTGCTGCGGATGCTTGCGTCCACCCTGAGGGGGCACGCTGGCAACCGTACCTTCCATCAGCTTAAGCAGCGCTTGTTGCACGCCTTCACCCGACACGTCGCGTGTGATCGAAGGATTTTCGGACTTGCGTGTGATCTTGTCGACCTCATCGATATAAACGATGCCGCGTTGCGCGCGTTCGACGTTGTATTCGCTGGCCTGCAGCAGTTTGAGGATGATATTCTCGACATCCTCACCCACATAACCCGCCTCGGTCAGCGTCGTTGCATCTGCCATCGTGAACGGCACATCCAGAATGCGCGCCAGCGTCTGGGCAAGCAGTGTCTTACCGCAACCGGTTGGACCGATCAGCAGGATGTTCGACTTGGCCAGCTCAATATCGCTGCCGGCCTTCTGCGCATGGTTCAGACGCTTGTAGTGGTTATGCACAGCGACCGAGAGCACCCGTTTGGCCGTCGCCTGTCCGATCACATAATCGTCCAGAACCTCACAGATATCCTTAGGCGTTGGCACCCCATCCGAGGCCTTGAGCCCGCTGGCCTTTGTCTCCTCGCGGATGATGTCCATGCACAGCTCGACGCATTCGTCACAGATGAACACCGTCGGGCCTGCAATCAGCTTGCGCACCTCATGCTGGCTCTTGCCGCAGAAGCTGCAATAGAGCGTGTTCTTGCTGTCACCGCCTGAATTCGTCGCCATGATTTACCTTTCGGGCTCCATCCCTGCGCGCCGTCGCGCTTGCGCCTGTTTATCCAGCTTAGGCCAGCGCTGGGGTAGCTACAATCTCAAAATCACACCTCGCGCTCAGCGCGCGAGGTTTTGATCTTAGCTGTCTTCCACATCCATCTTAGCGCGGTTCTCGACGATTTCGTCGATATGCCCCCACTCTTTCGCCTCTTCCGGGCTCATGAAGTTGTCACGGTCCAGCGCTTTTTCAACGGCTTTCTTGGTCTGCCCGGTATGACGTACATAGATGTCATACAGACGATCCTTGAGTTTTTGCGTCTCAGCCGCGTGGATCATGATGTCGCTGGCCTGGCCCTGATAGCCGCCACTAGGCTGGTGTACCATGATACGGCTGTTAGGCAGCGAAAAGCGCATCCCTTTCTCGCCACCGGCCAACAGAACCGACCCCATCGAAGCCGCCTGACCGATCACCAATGTGGAACATTTCGGCTTGATATACTGCATTGTATCGTAAATCGACAAACCGCTGGTCACCACGCCGCCGGGCGAGTTGATGTAGATCGAGATCTCTTTGTTGGGGTTCTCGGCCTCAAGGTGCAGCAGCTGCGCCACCACCAGATGGCTCATCCCATCGTGGATCGGGCCGTTGATGAAAATGATCCGCTCTTTCAGCAGGCGCGAGAAAATGTCGTAAGCGCGCTCTCCCCGGCTGGTCTGCTCGACGACCATCGGGACGAGCGTATTCATGTAGGTTTCAACTGGATCGTACATTCGCAACCTGCCTGTTTTTGCTGTGGATCGGGACCTTACCCGAGTAGGAGTTACCTGAGTCTTATTATCGGCACCGGGAGGCTGCAAGGGGGCCTGCCGGTTTCATGTATCTATTGTAGGTCCCGTTGCAGAATTCAAAGGGGCGCGGCCTCATTTCCTCTCTGCCGCAGCAATGGCGGCGACACCCCCGATCGGCAATCAGGCACCGGCAGATGCAGCGCTGGCCAGACCGATATTGCCTTTAGTCATCACGCTATTTTGATCTGTGCATATAGAAATACATGCACGAAGCATGTACTGAAACAGCTCAGGTTCCGTAAAGGTATCTGGCGTAAGATTTGCCCGTCAAACGGGCCAAGAAGGAAAAAGAATATGGCACTTCCTCAGATTTCTCCTGATATGTCGTCAGAGAATCTTGATCGAATGGTTGGCAATGCTGCACGGGCGTCCAATTTTCTTAAGGCGATCAGCCACGAAGGACGATTGATGATCTTATGTCATCTGGTCTCTGGCGAGAAATCTGTCACCGAGCTTGAAGAGCTGCTGTCCGCCCGGCAGGCCGCCGTCTCTCAGCAATTGTCGCGCTTGCGCCTTGAGGGGCTAGTCACGCCCCGCCGGGAAGGCAAAGCGATCTATTACCGTCTGGCCGATGATCGCCCCAGCCGGATGCTGGAAGTTGTCTACGAGCTTTTCTGCAACGATGACAAATCCTAAGCGCACCGGCTGGTCCATCGATCCACCCAGGTGAAAGGCCGCTTCCGTACCAGCCGCAAACGCTTAGCCCTCAAGGGTTGAGCGCAGCTAAAATACTGGCTCAAATCCAAGAAAGGTGCTACCGACAAGGAAAATCGAGTAGCCAAGGAGACACCGATGATCCGTACACTTCTGATTGGTCTAAGCCTGCTTGCCCTCAGCGCCTGCGAAACCGCAAAAGGCGCCGGCAAAGACATCGTAAAAGCCGGTGATGCAATTCAGGGGGCCGCAACGGACGTTCAGGAGAACCTCTGACGCACGCTTTATATCGTACGCGCACCACTTCCACACTCAATATATGGTTGATACATATCCTGACGCGGGATATAGTTGCCGTACAGGTGCATAGACGCGGCATTGCATCATCTGACGCAAGGACGGGGTTCTTTCGCGCAAGCGAAAGAACCCCGTTTCTATTCTGAAGGGTCGTGCGTGGTAGCCTGTATGAAACCTTTGTCCCACAAAAGGAAAAGGCGTCAGGTGCGCAGACGCGGTCTTTGCATGCACCCCTGAGGATGCCCCTGACGCCTTGCCGGTTCGACACGCCCGAGGGACGCCCCGATCCAGTTGCTCCGGCCCCGAAAGAACCGCAGCTGCCGCGACCTGCCCGAGGGCCTGCCGCAACCCGCATCGACCGTTTGATAAGCTGGTCATCCGACACAAGCCGAAGCTTTCTGTCGACCAATCAGCTACCGGTAAGCCTTTGCATTGGAACACAAATCCTAGGACCTGCCCTCCTTGCTCAGACCCCCTGGCCTTTGCGTCCCGCCCCAGGCTCCTAAGACCCTGAGGCGATGAACAGACTGTGGCACCGGCACCCCCGATCAGACAAGAAAATAGCACTGCAGCATAAAAATTAGACGGGGATAACCTGTTGGTATCTGCAGGGAGAGCGATGTGGATAACTCCAGAACCTGCGGTTTTGCGCAGGGTTGGCGATAGATAAGTTCAGACTTTATTCCGGCGCCGATTTTTCCTCGGTTTCTGCGCCTGCAAAGGCCACCGAACGGCCGTTTAGGTGGAAATTGTACGGTTTGTACAATTCTCACCCCCCCCCTTTCGAATCGTACAAACGGAGACCCGCCTATGCGCTGCACCATTTCCCAAGCCCGCGCCACACTGGGAGAGCTGGTCACCCGCGCCCAGGACCCGCGCGAGGTGATCATCCTGACCCGGCATGGCAAACCGCTGGCCGCCCTCGTCTCGGTGACCGAGGCGGAGCGGATCTGGGATTTGCGGGATAACGAAAAGATCGGCTGGCGACATCCGCTGAGCCGGTTGCGCGGCTGGTGGTCGAAGGGGCGCAATATTCCGGGAATGGAACCGGGGCCGGACGGCACCTATGTCACCGCGCGCGAGGCTGCGCTGAAGGTCCGCGAAATCCAGATGACCCGCGCCGAGGAACGCCGCATTCTTGCGCGGGGCGGTCTGGATTGTGTCGCAGGCGGCGAGGTGGCCGCCCGGCCTGTCCCCTCCCTGAGGAGACGCTGGTTTGGATTTTGAGAAGCGTTCCGACCCGGCCGCGGCAACCTACTACGCTCTGCCGCGTTTCAATCGCAGCGGCAGTATTTACCCCCTACTTGCGGGCGGGCCGGAAACGCTTCAGTTCACCTGACGTTCCAGAACGGTGCTGTAGGATGTTCCTCGACGCAGGCTACGGAAATCCGCATAAATCTTGCCATCCTGATAATAGGCATCCACCAGAGCATTCACGCCCACATCCGGGTCAGCCGAGCTTTCGACCAGGCCGATCCGACCAGAGCCATCCAGGCTGATGGTGCCGGTGGCATCAAACACCCTCCAGTCGGTGGTCGCATTCGGACGCCACTTGCTGGGCCCCCAGAACAGGTTGTCCTGCTGCTTCTGGATATCCAGCACCCATTCCCCCTGATGGAAGCGCGGCGCATCCCCGGTTGCGGTGCGCGAGGGCGAAACTTTGGTATAGCTGCCCGTCCAGATGCCCCGCAGATCAGGCGTGGTCTCCGCCATTGCGGCGGTGGCAAGGGTGAGGCTCGTGGCCAGAGCGGCTGCTCCGGCAGTCATATATCTGGTCATGGTCTCTCCTCTCAGGTCAGGGCCATCGCTGGCCTTCGCTAAACAGATTGGGAGGGCGCGCTGTGGTTACAATCTATCTAAAGAGAACTTCACAAAGGCTTAAGTTTAGGCACAGACCTATTCTGCGCGCGCCTTACCCTTGACGGGAGGCCACACCGCAACCGAAGCTGAATTCTGTATTTGGTTTCTGGAGTATTTAAGATGTTTGGTCCCTTTTCCGTCTGGTCGCCCGAATTCCGCTTTCCGCTGAGCGGGGATGTGCAGCAGGACATCGAGCCCACTATCGGCCTGCGCGGCATCCCGGCCATCGAGGCACGGGTGCAACGCGATGTGGCGAGCTATGGCACGCAGCTGGGCAAAGTGTTGGAGGCGTTGCAGGCACTGTCCAAGGCCACCGGTGTGGACCTGTCCGAGATCGACGCGCTGGTCGACGGGGTTGAGGCGGTCAAGGTGGATTGCAAACAGGCCCTGCGGGATCACGCAGAGGAGGCGTTGCGGAAGTTGAAACAGGCTGATCCTGAGGGGTTTGAGGCTGTGGTGGCAGGGGTCGGGTCGTAGGGCGGTTGATCAAAAGAGCTTAGGGCCGCGACCGACCCGAGGGGTGGCGCAAACGCAAGGAAGCACAGCCATGGTTATTCCGAGTTCATAAACTAGACTGAAACACGAAAATAGACGCGGATCTAATGACTTGAATACAACTGTAGGTGATGATTGATAGTAACAGTATTTGAGGGAGATTTCTTTGCCTACCTTCAGTAATTCGGCGGAAGACGCGGTTCGAATGTCACTGGATATTGCGTCCAGTCATCGACAAGAGTTGGTAACTCCGGAACATTTTCTTTTGGCCCTAACTTTTGAAGATGGGGTGGCCAACCTTCTAGTTACTCTGAAAATTGACCCGCTAAAACTTAGGCTCAGTTTAGAAGACTTCATTGAAAATGAACTACCAAGCGTGACTAAAGAACAGTTTTCCAGCAAGCCTGTCCCTGATCAAACCTATCAGCGAATAGTACAACGTGCTGCCATTAATGTGCAATCTAGAAACCTAAATGTCGTCCGAGGGATCAACTTCTTCGCCGCCTTCTTTGCTGAGAAAGAATGTCATGCCCTTCATCTACTAGAGCAACATGGTGCCATAAGGTATAAGGTCGTCGAGTATATTACTGGCGAAGCCAGAGAAGATCACAAAGGCGCCCTCGACAACTTTTCAATCAAGTTTTTTGACACTACCACAGAAGATGGTGAAACCGTCGAGAAGTACGAAGAAGAAAGGAAAGTTGTTTATCAACTCAAAAACAGCAGCCCTTCGATTGCGTTACTCGCCCGCTCCATTGAGCTGCAAATTTTAGACGAGGTCGAACGCAAGAAAAGCGCTAAACCAAACTTCGAAACAAACGAAGAGGTCGCAGCCTTTGAAAGAGAGTTGGAGTTTTTGGAGGCGCTGGCCCACTCTTTAGGAAAACTAGCCGAACAAATCGCAAATCTTGATTCCGATGACAGCGACGGGGCTATGAGAGCTGTTGCCGAGAATACTCTTGCGCTCAGAGATAAGGTTTTCAATTATTTAGCCGACAACAAAAAAGATGCAGTTTTCTATGGAATAAAGATGCCAGCCATGCTGGGCAGCATCGCACTCTTTTCACTGGCAGGCGCACATATGGTAACTGCAACGCCAATTTTGATGGGAATCTTCGGTGGCGATAAAATTGTTAAATTGCTGAAGAATAACGACAAATAGCTAAATTTGTCGTGCGTTTCGCTCATTCAGCTATCCATCTTCAACGCTGAAATAAACGCCTCCTGAGGAATATCCACCTTCCCGAACTGGCGCATCTTCTTTTTACCCGCCTTCTGCTTGTCCAGCAGTTTGCGTTTCCGCGTGGCGTCGCCTCCGTAGCATTTGGCGGTCACGTCCTTGCGCAGGGCCGAGAGGGTCTCGCGGGCGATGACCTTGCCTCCGATGGCGGCCTGGATCGGGATTTTGAACATGTGGCGCGGGATCAGGTCCTTGAGCTTTTCGCACATCGCCCGGCCCCGCATCTCGGCCCGGTCGCGGTGAACCATGGTCGACAGCGCGTCAACGGGCTCGTCATTCACCAGCACAGACATCTTGACCAGATTATCCTCGGTATAGCCGGTCATCTGGTAGTCGAACGAGGCATAGCCCTTGGTCACCGATTTCAGGCGGTCGTAGAAGTCAAAGACGACCTCGTTCAGCGGCAGGTCATAGACGACCATGGCGCGGGTGCCCGCATAGGTCAGGTCCAGCTGGATGCCGCGGCGGTCCTGGCAGAGTTTCAGCACGTCGCCGAGGTATTCATCCGGCACCAGAATGGTCGCCTTGATGCGCGGCTCCTCGATATGGTCGACCTTCGAGGGGTCGGGCATGTCGGCGGGGTTGTGCAGCTCGATCATCTCGCCGTCTTTCATGTAGACGTGATAGATCACCGACGGCGCGGTGGTGATGAGCTCGATATCATATTCGCGTTCGATGCGGTCGCGGATGACCTCAAGGTGCAAGAGCCCGAGGAAGCCGCAGCGGAAGCCAAAGCCAAGTGCTGCCGAGGTTTCCATTTCAAAGCTGAAGCTGGCGTCGTTCAGCGCCAGTTTGTCGATCGCGTCGCGCAGGTCTTCGAATTCGGAGCTGTCGACGGGGAAGAGGCCACAAAATACGACGGGTTGCGCGGGTTTGAACCCGTCCAGCGCGTCTTCGGTGCCGTTGCGGTCATTGGTGATCGTATCGCCGACGCGCGTGTCACGGACCTGTTTGATCGAGGCGGTCAGAAAGCCGATCTCACCGGGGCCAAGGCTGTCGACCATCTCCATCTCAGGCCGGAAGACGCCGACGCGGTCGACATGGTGCAGGGTGTTGTTCGACATGAACTTGACCCGCATGCCCTTTTTCAGCGTGCCGTCCATGATACGGACCAGAACGATGACGCCGAGATAGGCGTCGTACCACGAATCCACCAGCATCGCCTTGAGCGGCGCGTCCAGATTGCCCTGCGGCGCGGGCAGTTGCTGCACGATAGCCTCAAGCGTCTCGTGGATGCCCTGCCCCGTCTTGGCCGAGACCTGAATGGCGTCGGTGGCGTCAATGCCGATCACATCCTCGATCTGTTCGGCCACGCGGTCACAGTCCGACGCGGGTAGGTCGATCTTGTTTAGCACCGGCACGATCTCATGATCGGCGTCGATGGCTTGGTACACGTTCGCCAGCGTCTGCGCCTCGACCCCTTGGGTGGAGTCCACAACGAGCAGAGAGCCCTCAACCGCGCGCATGGACCGGCTGACCTCATAGGCAAAGTCCACGTGGCCGGGCGTGTCGATCAGGTTCAGCACGTATTTCTCGCCATTATCGGCGGTATAGTCGATGCGGACGGTGTTGGCCTTGATGGTGATGCCACGCTCGCGCTCGATATCCATGCTGTCGAGCAGCTGTTCCTTCATGTCGCGATCCTGCACCGTTCCGGTCTCTTGGATGAGCCGGTCAGCAAGGGTGGATTTGCCATGGTCGATATGGGCGACGATGGAGAAATTGCGGATATGAGCGAGGTCTGTCATGGGTTGGGGATATGTAGAGGAATCGTGGATTGGTCAATAGAAACGCGTTGGAGTTTCGATGACTTGTCCAAAGAATAATTGGCGTGCAGAGTGCGCACTCCATTTTGAGGAGGCGCCGATGGTCAACTTGACCAAGAGGATTGAGATAGAAGATTGGCTTAGAACACTTCCCGCGACAGCAATGACATCTTTTGCTGCGCGCATGGCATTGAGAGAACTTCCATACGCATTTCCACTAAAAGACCAAGAAGTAGAGAGTTTCGATCCGCACCAAATTCTTTTGACTTGCCTGAGGTCTAATATTGTTTCCGTGGTCGCGGGTACATGGCCGATGCCGCAAATGAGTATTGAGCTTACTACAGCCGCACGCTCCGCTGACACCAATGCCCGTTCTGCAGCCCGCACCACCAACGCCGCAGCCGACGTCACTGCCTATTCCAGCCTCACAGCCGCACGTGCTGCCGCACGCTCCGCGTCGCGCTACGAAGACAGCGCAGCTCACATAGCCACCTACACCGCCCGCACCGACGACTCCTCAACCCAAACTGCCGCCCACGTAGGCCTCACTGCCGGTCGTAATATTGCACGCACCGACGCGCGCGCCGCCGACGCAACAGCCCTCACAGCCTCGCCCCAAGACACCATGCAGCTGTTTTCTACCAAACTTTGGAACAGCGAGATGCCGGGCAGTGCTAGGGATTTGTCGTTGCATTTTTTTGACAGCGCTCAAGGGACCCCGTGGTTTTTTTGGGCCGAGTGGTATGAAGGGATGCTCGACGGACGACCGCTTGATTGGACATTACAACGACAGGTCGCGCTAATTGATGATACGTACTGGAAGGAGGGCCCAGAGGCTGTCGCGAAAAAAATCGCAAAAATCCGAGCACGATGGAATGTCGAGACCACCTTATCTAACCTGAATAGAACTACGACAATTCAATCGAATTCGCGTCTTGGAATCGGTGGCAACAATCCACCAGAAGATATCGAGTTAGAGAAAATATCGGTCTCTTCAACTCAAGTTTGGGACGCCGCTCAAGAACTTTCAGCCGCGCTAGAACAGGAAGAACCCAGACGAGAATGGGTTGAGAAAATCCTGATTAAACTTAAAGCTGGGTTAGCCGGCCTCCTCAAATGGTCCATTGGAAAAGTCAATTTAGCGGTTAGCACGGCAGTATTGGTCGGAACTACAAGAGGCGCAACCGCCGTAGCAGATAACTACATTGCCAAACATCCTGAAAAAGTCGAGGCACTTATCGAGGCCTTGGAGCGGTGGCTGCCATTTCTTTCGTGACCGGTGCCGGGCTGAAGCCCGGTCTACGGGGTGAGTGTTTCCGATGCGGGTATTCACTTTTTCGCAACGTGTGATTGATCCCGATTCCAGTTTGATTCATACTCCGCCGCAGACCGAGAGGGGCGTAAGACCCGTCCGGGCAGGCAAACACGAGGCTCTAGCATGAAACAGTTCCTCCTTATCGCATATTGTGCGGCATCGCTGACCGCAGTTGCCCCCACAGCGGACGCGGCGCAGATCAAGCGGGCGTGTCTGGCATCTGACCGTGAGGCCGCGACGCGGGCGCGGTGCAGTTGCATTCAGCGCGTCGCGGATCAGGCGTTGACGCGCAATGATCAGAAAACCGTCTCGAAATGGTTCGAAGACCCCCATCAGGCGCAAGAGCTGAAGATGTCGCGGACCGCCAGCGATGATGCGCTGTGGGATCGGTATCAGAACTTTGGCCAGATGGCCCAGGCGATCTGCAGCTGAGCAATCTCGCGCCTTGACGTGATCCCCGCTGCGCCTCAGAAAAGGCGCAGCAAGAGGGACGTGTGATGGTGATGAAAGGGCTGACCCTGCGGGGCCTTGAGGTGTTCGAGGCGCTGGCGCGAACAGGATCGGTGGCGCAGGCGGCTGAGATCACCGGGCTGAGCCAGCCCTCGGTCAGTCAGCAATTGCGCAATCTGGAAAAGGCTCTGGGCACTGATCTGGTGGATCACGGGCGGCGTCCGATGCGGCTGACGCAGGCAGGGCACAGCTTTCTGGCGCGCGCCGAGGTGGTGCTGGCCGAGTTGCAAATCGCGCAGAGCGAACTGACGGTGATGGATCTGGGCCATCTCACCACATTGTCGATCGGGCTGATCGACGATTTCGACAACAACCTGACGCCGCGTCTGGCCACGCTGCTGGCCGACAGCCTGACCCGGTCGAAGTTCAAGCTGATCACCCTGCCCAGTCTGGATCTGTTTGCCGAACTGGAAGCCCAGCGCCTACATCTGGCCGTCTCGGCCCATAGCGGTGAGGTGCTGGAGGGCGTGGTCGAGTACCCCCTGGTTCAGGACCCTTTTATTCTGGTGGCCCCAAGCAGCGTCGGCGACGGAACAGAGGCTGTCGAGAAACTGCCTTTTCTGCGCTATGCCCGCGAACAGCTGATCAGCCGTCAGATCGAGGCCCATGTGGCGCGTCAGCAGCTGGAGTTCGAGGAACGGTTCGAGATCGGATCACATCTGGCCCTTATGGCAATGGTGGCGCGGGGGCTGGGCTGGGCGCTCACGACCTCGATGGGGTATATGCGTGCGGCCCGGTTCCATGAGGGTATGACGGCCTACCCTGTCCCGTTCGATGCGTTTTCCCGCAATATCTCATTGTTTGCGCGGTCAGACTGGCCCGATCAGGTGCCGCGTGAGGTGGCCGGAATGATGCGCCGGCTGATGCAGAGCCAGATTGTCGATCCCGCGATTGCGCAACTGCCCTGGCTGGGCGGGCAGTTAAAAGTGCTGGACTAGGGTCAGGGCTCGCCAATCCGCCAGAGGCGGCTGGCACGGCTTAGTGCCGGAACAACCGAACCATGTATTCCTTCAGCATCTGGAACGTTGCGAACAGGATCGGGATCATGATCAGGCCAAGCGTGCTGTCCACGATCATGCCAAACAGGACGGGATAGCCAATCGAAACCCGTGCTGCTGCACCTGCGCCGCTGGACAGGACCAGAGGTAGCACACCGACGATGAAACAAAGGCCGGTCATTGTGACAGGGCGGAACCGGATTTCGGCGGCCTTCAGGGCGGCATCGCGGATGCTGACCCCGGATTGTCTCTGCTGATTGGCGAATTCGACGACCATGATGGCTTTCTTCGCTGCCAATCCAATCAGCAAAACCATCCCGATCTGCGCGAAGATGTTGCTTGTGAGAAACGGATAATACGCAATGGGAATGAGCGCGCCCAGCAAGGCAAAGACGGTCGAGGTGATAATCGACAGAGGCAAGATCCAGCTTTCGTAGAGAACCACCAGGAACAGATAGGCCAGAATCAGGGCTGAGAGCATGATATAGGGCACCATGCCGCCGGATTTGACCTCTTGCTGCGTTACCCCCGACCATTCGATCCGGAAACCACCGGGGAGCGATTTGTCCGCAATCTCTTGCATGGCTTTGATGCCCGCGCCCGAACTGACACCGTCTGCCAATTGTGCGCTGACTGATGCAGCCGTGAACAGATTGTACCGAGGGATCGAATCCGGGGCGAGAACCGGCTCGCTACTCAGAAAGTTTCTCAATGGCAGCGACTCTCCGTCGCTGTTTTTGACGTAGATGTTGTCCACATCATCCAGTGTTTGCCGAAATTGCGCATCAGCTGAGATGACTACCCAATAGACGCGTTCGGACAGGATGAAATTGTCAACGAAATACGTGCTAAGGTTAGCTTGCAGCGCTGTGAAGATATCTGCAACGCTCACGCCGAGCGCTTCCGCGCGATCCCGATCAACAGCTAGGAGATACTGCGGAGTCTGACCCGAGAAGCTGCCATGCGCACGGACAAATTCCGGCGCCGCATTCAGCGCGGTGACAAAGGCGTTCATCACCGAATCCAGCTGCGCCCCATCGCCTTTTTCGAGGTCCAGCAGCTCGACCGAGATGCCGCCCGTCGATCCCAGCCCGTGAATGGTGGGAAACGGAAACACATAGCTTTCCGCCTCGGGCAAGGTGGACAGTTGCCGGTCCAGATCCTGCAGGATGGCATCCCAGTGCAGATCGGGGCTCTGGCGTTGATCCCATGGCTTGAGGGTGACAATCGCCATTCCGGCACTCGAGCGAGCGCCCGCCAGCATGCTGGCCCCCGACACGGTGGTCACCGTATCGACCCCCGGCGCCTTTTGGATCACGTCACCAGCTTTGGCCATAAACGCCTGTGTACGTTGCAGCGAAGCCCCGTCCGGCAGCGTCATCGCGGCCAACAAAACGCCGTTGTCTTCCTGCGGGATCAGACCGGTTGGAACGGTTCTGAACAGATACACCGTCGCGCCGACACAGGCGGCAAACAGCAGCAGCGTTACTGCAATATAGCGCAGCATCAACGACACCAGCCGCATATACAGCCGCCTGATCCAGGACACGGCCAACGGAACAAAACGCAAAGGGCCGATCGGTCTGATGCCTGACTTCAAAACCATGGCGCACAGTACCGGGGCCAGAGTCAGTGCGTTCACCGCAGACAAGACAAAGGCGAAAATAATAGTTGCCGCAAACTGGTAATAGATTGTTCCGGTTACGCCGGGGAAAAAGCAAACCGGTACGAAGACCGCCGCCAGTACAAAGGTGGTCGCGATAATCGGTCTGTTGACCTGTGACATCGCCCTGAGCGTGGCCTCGCGCGGATCAAGGCCCTCTTCGTTCAGAATGCGTTCGGCGTTCTCGATGATGATGATCGCGTCATCGACGACAAGGGTGATGGCCAGCACCAGCGCGAAGAGGGTGATCATATTTGCGCTGAACCCGATGACATAGATCAGTGCGACGGCCCCCAGCAACGACACCGGGATTGCAATCGCCGGGACAATGGTGGCGCGGAAACTGGCCAGAAACAGGAATGTCACCGCAATCACCAACCCGGCGGTGAGCGCCAGCGTTTTCAGAATGTCCTTGATCGATACGCGCACCGCATCGGTGACGTCATAGCTGATGTCGTAAGCAACGCCGTCGGGGAACTTTTTCGACAGCGCCTTCATCAGGTTGTGGACACTGTCCGAAATCTCAAGCGCGTTGGCTGTGCTCTCCTGATGCACCGCAATCGCCGCCGTATCCCTGCCATTCAGCTGCGAGGACCCGGCATAGGTGGCAGAGCCAAGCTCGATCCGCGCCACATCCTCGAGCCGCGTGACCGAGCCGTCATCCCCCGTTGCAACGATGATCCGACCGAATTCCTCGGCGTCGCGCAACAGACCCTCGGCCCGCAATTTGTACTGAAAATCGGTCCGCGCATCGCCAAACGGCGGTGCGCCAACCTGCCCGGCGGCGGCAACGACATTCTGGCTTTCAATCGCATCGGCAATCTCGGATGCGGTTGTGTTCAGGGCGGCCATGCGCACCGGGTTGATCCAGATCCGCATACTGTATTCCAGCTGCCCGAACTGAGAGACCCCGCCGACCCCCGTCAGGCGCTGCAGCGGATCATGCAGGAAATCAGCCGCATAATTGCTGAGATACAGCTCGTCCCGCGACCCGTCGGGCGACGTCAGGTTGAGCACAAGGATCATGTTGCCGGATTGTTTGGTGACCTCGATCCCCTGCTGTTGCACCACAGACGGCAGTTCGGCGCTGGTCAGAGCGATGCGGTTCTGCACCTCGACCGCGGCAACATTGGGGTCCGTCCCCAGATCGAACGACACGTTCAGCATATAGCTGCCGTCATTCGAGCTTTTGGACTTCATGTACAACATGCCGTCGATGCCGTTCACCCGTTCCTCGATGGGGGTGGCGACAGATTCCAGAATGACCTGTGCATCTGCACCGGGATATTTAGCGGAGACATAAATCTGCGGAGGCGTGATGTTGGGGTATTCCGAGATGGGCATGAGGCGCACGCACACCGCCCCGAAAAGAACCATCAGGATCGCGATGACAGCGGCAAAATGCGGGCGATTGATGAAATAGTGAGAGATCAAGCCAAGCCCTAACTCTGACTATCGACCGGTTTCACGACAAGACCGTCGTGAATTTTCTGCACCCCCTGAACAACGACCCGGTCCCCGTCCGTCAGGCCCGACTTTACCTGCGTTCGGTTCGCCGTCTGGGTTCCGATTTCAATATCCGTGCGGTGGACCGTGTTCTTGTCATCCACCGAGAACACGAAATAGCCTTGCTTGTCGAACTGCACCGCATTGCGCGGCACGGTCAGAACCTTGGTGTCCCGGGACCTGCTGAGCGCGACGCTCACGAACTGACCGGGAATGAGAACGCCGTCCGGGTTGGCGAATGTCGACCGCAGCTCGATCGTGTCGGTGTCCTGGCTGACGCTGTCGCCGACATAGGTCACCTTACCGTCGGTCCCATAGGTTTCGCCATCGGCCAGGGTAATCTGCGTCGACAGCGTGACGCCCTGCGCGGAAATGGACCCGTTGCGGCGTTCGCGCAGCAAAACGGGCTCGCTGACGAAAAAGCTGACCAGAATGGGATCAACGCTGGTGACCGTCGCAAGGACGCCGCTGTCGGAATCGACCAGATTGCCCGCGTCGACCGCGGACAGCCCGATGCGTCCGTTCAGAGGGCTGACAATCTCGGTATAATCCAGATCGATCTGTGCGATTTTCAGATTGGCCCGCGCCTCATCCACCGCGGCCTGACCTTCGTCATAGGTGGCCATTGCGGTATCCAGAACCGCCTGCGGAACGTCACCTTTGTCAAACAGCGTCTGTTGCCGGTCCACTTCAGCCTTGGCGCTTTGAGCCGACGCCTGCGCGCTTTTCAGCGCGGCCTCGGCACTCTCGATGCTTGCTGCATATTTCCGTTTTTCGATGCGGAACAGCACGTCGCCCTTTTTGACCGGCCCACCTTCGGTAAAGTTGACCTCTTGTAGGACGCCTTCGACCCTGGCCTGCAGATCGACGCTTTGGTCCGGGACAACGCGCCCGACGAATTCGTCTTGTTTCTGAAGCTGTTGCAATGCCGCCGCAGCAACGACCACGCTGGGCGGGTCTTGTTCCGACTGCGCCGTGGCAAACCCGCCCACGCCGCTGGCGATCACTGCGCAAAATATAAGGGCTTTCGTTTGCATCCGGTACTCAATCATCCGCAGGTGTGGTCCCTCATGATCACTATTCACGCTGACCTGCAGTGGAGCAACGCTTATTTGAACGGGTTTTTCGCAGGCCGCCGGTCTTTATCCCCAGGTTCAGGCAAACCGCCAAAGGGCCCGGCATAAGGCGCGCACCGCCCATCAACGAACAGAACCGCAGTCTCCGGCGCCGGAATATCGCCCTCCTTCGATCAGGGTGCAGGCGGCGGCGGGCGATCAGCGGCGCAGATGCACCGCGAGCCCCTCGACCGCAGCTTCGATCAGATCCAGCGCCCCGTCAAAATCGCGCGTGTAATAGGGATCGGGCACGTGATCGGGCCCCGTATGGGGCGCAAAATCGGTCAGCAGGCGCACCGGGGTGGTGTTCCCAGAGGGGCGCAGGGCTTCGATATTCTCGATATTGCTGGCATCCATGCCGATGATCAGGTCGAAGCGGTCGAAATCACCGGCGACAAATTGGCGGGCGCGCAGGTCGTCCAGCCGTATGTCGCGGTTCAGCGCGGCCTGTTGCATCGGGCCATAAGGCGGATCCCCGATATGCCAGCCCGAGGTGCCCGCGCTGTCCGTTTCATACTGCGGCGCATGGGCGCGAAAGACGCCTTCGGCGGCGGGGGACCGGCAGATATTGCCCAGACAGACAAAGAGGATACGGTGTGTCATGCACATGGTGTAGCGCGTGGAGGGGAAATGGAAAAGATCGTCATTCTGACCGGGGCCGGGATATCGGCGGAAAGCGGGCTGGGCACGTTCCGCGACGAAGGGGGATTGTGGGCGCAACACCGGATCGAAGACGTGGCCACGCCCGAAGGGTTCGCCCGAAACCCAGCGCTGGTGCATGGCTTCTATAACGCGCGGCGCGTGCAGGCGGCTGAGGCCCGGCCCAATGCCGCGCATGAGGCGCTGGCCCGGCTGCAACGCGACTGGCCCGGAGAGGTCATCATTGTCACACAGAATGTGGACGGGCTGCACGAGGCAGGCGGCGCCTATGAGGTGATCCATATGCACGGCACCCTTGCCGGTGCCTTGTGCGCCGCCTGCAGCCACCGCTGGGCCGCGCCGCCCGAGATGGCAGTCGGGGAGCCCTGCCCTTCTTGCCACAACCCCACCGCCCGGCCCGATGTGGTCTGGTTCGGCGAGATGCCGTACCGGATGGATGAGATTTACGACCATCTGGCCAAGGCGTCGATCTTTGCAGCTATCGGAACCTCGGGTCAGGTCTATCCCGCGGCGGCATTTGTGCATGAGGCGATCGCGGCCGGTGCGCGCACGGTTGAGCTGAACCTCGAGCCCTCGGCCGGGGTCTTAAGCTTTAATGACACCCGGTTCGGGCCGGCGACGCAAACCGTACCCGATTGGGTCGCGGAATTGCTGGGCCAGCGCTAGGCCGCAAAGGGTGCAGACATCCGATTGCATTCCTGTTTATGCTGCAAACACAACCAGCTGGGAGATCCCCATGACCGAGAACAAAACACGCGACGGCGAAATCATGGACGAGGCCAGCATGGCCAAACGGGACGCCCTGAGTGCTAACCTGTCCGACTTGTGGTGGACGTTCCTGCTGCGCGGCATTCTGGCGGCGCTTGTGGGCGTTGCTGCGCTGTTCTGGCCAACCAGCAGCATCTCGCTGCTGCTGCGCCTGGTGGGGCTTTTGCTGGTGCTGGATGGCGGGCTGACGCTGCTGGGCTTTGGCCGACGCGGGCTGATCGGCGGCATCGGGCTGGGTGCGATGCTGATCGGGCTGGTCCTGCTGATCTGGCCCGAAGGGGTTGCACGGATCACCTTTTTCCTGCTGGGCGCCTGGGCGCTGATCATCGGCATCGGCTCCCTGATGGCGCTGGGGCAGATGGCGGGCACAGACCCGTCCCGCGCAACCGTGCGCAACTCGGGCATTGTGGCGCTGATCATCGGGCTGGTGCTGATCTTCTGGCCCGGCAGCGGGCTGGTGGCGCTGGGATGGGCCATTGCGTTTTCGGCACTGGGTTTTGCGGCGGTCATGTTCTTTATGGCGGCGCGGTTCAAACAGGCAGGCGAACGCGTGGGCATGCGCACCATCAATCGCTAGACGCACAGTTCTCCACACAAGAACAGGCCGGGCAATGCCCGGCCTGAAGCATGGATGAGGGCCGCAACGCGGCCCGAAGACAGGCGTTGCCTTAGTCAGAATGCGCGCCCTTGTCCTGCCGTTCCAAATCGACAGGGATTTCCACCTCGATCTCACCCGCGTTTTCAAACACCAGCGTGACCGGGATAGTGGCCCCATGCTCAAACGGCTCTTTGATCCCCATGAACATCACATGGTCACCGCCGCGTTTCAGCATATGCATGTCCCCTGCGGGGATCACAAAGCCCTCTTCCAGGTGGACCATTTTGGCGACACCGTTTTCGTCGATCTTATGCGTATGCAGCTCGACGCGAGCCGACACATCCGACGTGGCGCTGATCAGGCGATCATCGGTTTCACCGGTGTTTTCGATCATCATGAAGGCCGCGCCCGCCTTTGCATGTTTTCCGGCGGCGCGGGCATATGCGTCATCGATCTTGATGGTATCTTCCGCAAAAGCGGCAGAGGCAAGCGCCACGGCGGCCAGAGAGGCCAGCAGAGTGGTTTTGAAAGTCATTGGAAGGTCCGTTCTTATTGTCTGAATTGCATTACAAAGGGTTCAGACAACAAGCGGTGGCGCCCGCGCTGGATGCGCCGCGCAGGGCACAACAATCAGATTTCCGATCCGTTCTGCTGGCGCGAGATGTGTCCGCCGGGGCGCGCGTGGAAGGTCCGGTCCGGCAATCGCCAGAGCGCTCAGCAACACCTGCGCATAGTCCGGGCAATAATGCGGCGGTGCGGTGGGCGCGCCGTTTGCGTCTATATAGACAACAACCGGTCCACTGCCGGTACACAGCACCATCTGACCCGTTGCACGCTCCATCCCGCGCGACGCAGCGACGGCCTGCCCTGTCAGGGCAACCAGCAGCGACAGCGCAAAGGGCAGAATTTGTGCAGAAACAAATCTCATCTTAGCCCCGGTATAGGACGAGGCTTAAACGAGCTTCAAGCGCCAAACAGTCGCGCCTGAAGCCCGGCTTAGTAGTCCAGCCCAGGCCGTTTAATTGACCCATCTGTAAAGCTGGTATGCGACCGGTTCACCCGCCGCTGAATGCGCGAGCAGGCCGAAATTGCCTTGCCGGTCAGGTTGGTAAACAACAGGAAAAAATAAAAACTCTTTAAAGACATAACCTGGCCCCCGCCGCTTCACACGATTGACCCTAGGTCATCCGCAGCGTGCCGTATGTGAACAACTTCACGTTCGACGTGATTTATTAAGATTTTTAGGGAAAATAGCGCCAAACGGCATGAGGCACAAAACAAAAACCCCCGCTCCGCAAGGAACAGGGGCAAAACATTCAGGCTGGAAACGCCTTACGCCGAAGCTTGTGCCTTGGCGATTTCTTTTTTGACTTTCAGCGCGTTGGCGGACAGTTCGTCGTCCTTGGCTTTGGCCAGGAACGCGTCCAGACCACCACGGTGGTCGACCGAGCGCAGAGCAGCCGCCGAGATGCGCAGCTTGACGCCACGGCCCAGAGTCTCAGACTGCAGGGTAACGTCGTTCAGGTTAGGCAGAAAACGACGACGAGTTCTGTTTTTGGCGTGGCTGACATTGTTGCCAGTCATCGGGCCTTTTCCGGTCAGTTCGCAACGGCGCGACATGGTTTCTTCCTTTGTTTCTGGAGGCCGGGCAGCAGCCTGCGGCCAAATCACAAGAGGCGCAACCCGAAGTCGCGCCCGAAAACTGGTTGGATGCGTGTAGTGGGAATCACAGGAAGGGTCAAGACAGGCTGTGCGAAATCTTTCACGGGATTTCAAGACTGCTCTGCCGAGGGCTGCCCCGCCGCCCTCTCACCCCGTCGCCAGCAGGTTCAGCATCCGATCCGCCGCAGCAGATGGGCTGAGATGACCCGCCCCCACTTCAGAGCCCAGCCGATCCATCTCGGCCCGCGCGTTCGCCGTGTCGAGACGGGACAGCAGCGCATGACGCACCTCCTGGTCGAACCAGAATCGGGCCTGTCCAGCGCGGTTGGCATCCCAATGCCCCTGCGCGCGGCGCCATTCACTGAGCTCCTGCATCTCTTGCCAGGCTTTGTCGAGCCCGTGTTCCTCGACCGCCGAAACGGTCATCGCTTTGGGAAAGCTCTCGGGGTCCTGCGGGCGTTTGCGCAGCAGGCGCAGCGCCCCGGCATAGTCGGCGCAGGTGCGGGTTGCGGTGGCTTTCAGATCGCCATCCGCTTTGTTCACAAGGATCATATCCGCCATTTCCATGATCCCGCGCTTGACGCCCTGCAATTCGTCGCCACCGGCGGGGGCAAGCAACAGCAGGAACAGGTCGGACATCTCGGATACGACCGTTTCAGACTGACCGACACCCACGGTTTCGGTCAGCACCACGTCGAACCCGGCGGCCTCGCACAGCGCGATCGCCTCGCGCGTGCGGCGGGCGACGCCGCCGAGATGGCTTTGGCTGGGGGATGGGCGGATAAAGGCGTTTTTCTCGCGGCTCAGCCGTTCCATTCGGGTCTTGTCGCCCAGAATGGACCCGCCCGAGCGGGCCGAGCTGGGATCGACGGCCAGAACTGCCACGCGCAGCCCCTGCCCGGTCAGCATCATGCCGAAGCTTTCGATGAAGGTGGATTTGCCCACACCGGGCGTGCCTGACAACCCGATCCGCAACGCTTGCCGCTCGGCCCCGGCCAGTTCGTCCAGCAAGGCCGTGGCCTGTTCCCGGTGGTCGGGGCGTTTGCTTTCGACCAGAGTGATCGCACGCGCCAGCGCCCGGCGGTCTCCGTTCAAAATCCTATCGGCAAGGCTTTCTGTCTGCATCTTCGTCCCAATCGTCACGGCACGACTACTTGCCGCCTTGGGATGCGGTTTGTCCAGCCCGGAAGGTCCGGAAATCTGTCTGCTGTCGTTTCTTGTAATCTCCGTGTTGTTTTTCGTGCCGAGGCGCTAGCGTGCAGCCCGCCTTGTCTGGACGCCATCAGCCGGATCGCGGATAAGAGCCCAATGATCACACGCCTGCCCATTGATGACGCCATCCCGGACCTGTTGAACGCGCTGCGCGACCATGGGCGGGCGGTGCTGCAGGCCCCTCCGGGCGCGGGTAAGACGACACGGGTGCCGCTGGAGATGCTGCAGGCCGGCCTGTGTGCGGGCAAGATCGTGATGCTAGAGCCGCGCCGGCTGGCCGCGCGCGCCGCAGCAGAACGGATGGCCGAGACGCTGGGCGAACGCGCGGGCGAAACCGTCGGCTATCGGGTGCGCGGAGAGGCCAAGGTGTCCAAGGCAACCCGGATCGAAGTTGTGACCGAGGGCATCCTGACCCGGATGCTGCAATCCGAGCCCGATCTGCCCAGTATCGGCGCGGTGATCTTTGACGAATTCCACGAGCGCTCGCTGAATGCCGATCTGGGGCTGGCCTTATGTCTGGAGGTCACGGGTGCGCTGCGCGACGATCTGATCCTGCTGGCCATGTCGGCGACCTTGGATGCCGAGCCGGTGGGACGGTTGATGGATGCACCGCTGATCACGTCAGAGGGGCGCAGCTATCCGGTGGAAACGCGCTGGTTGGATCGTCCGCTTGCCGCTCAGGCACGGCGGCTGGATGCGCTGGTTGATCTGGTAGTGCAGGCTGAACGCGAGAGCCGCGCGATTGGCGGTGGGATTTTGGTGTTCCTACCCGGAGAGGGAGAAATCCGACGCGCCGAGGGAGCGTTGGCCAAGAGGTTGCCCGAGGCATGCGTGGTGCGTCCTCTCTTTGGTGCCCTACCCTTTGCCGCCCAGCGCGCCGCGATTGCGCCGGTCGAGCGCGGGCGCAAGGTGGTGCTGGCGACGTCGATTGCCGAAACCTCGCTGACCATACCGGACATTCGCGTGGTCGTGGATATGGGTCAGGCTCGGCGCGCACGGTTCGATCCGGGGTCCGGCATGTCGCGGCTGGTGACCGAACGCGTCACTCGGGCCGAGGCCACGCAGCGCGCGGGCCGGGCCGGACGTGTGGCCGAAGGGGTCTGTTACCGACTGTGGTCAAAGGGCGAAGAAGGCGCGCTGTCCGCGTTTCCACCCGCCGAGATCGAAGCAGCGGACCTGACCGGTCTGGCGCTGGAACTGGCGCTGTGGGGGGCAGAGGCCGGTGATCTGGCCTTTCTGACACCTCCCCCGCAGGGCAGCATGGCCGAAGCCCGCGCACTGTTGGCGATGCTGGGGGCGCTGGACGACAAGGGGCGCATCACCGCTCACGGGCGAGCGCTGGCCGCTCTGCCACTGCATCCGAGACTGGGGCATATGCTGGTCACCGCAGGGGTAGAGGCCGCACCGCTGGCCGCCCTTATGGCCGAGCGCGATCCACTGAAAGGCGCGCCGGTTGATCTAAACCTGCGGCTTGAGGCGGTGCGGGATCCCGGACGGTACCGCAGCAGGCGGCCCTGGCCCGCAAATCCCGGCGTTGTGGACCGCATCAAAGGTGAAACCCGGCGATTGCGATCACAGGCCGGATCGGTAAACCGCGATCTGAGCCCGGCGGCGATGGCAGCGCTGGCCTATCCCGACCGGATCGGACAACGCCGCAAGGGTGACATCCCGCGCTATGTGCTGAGCGGCGGCAAGGGCGTTGTGATGGAAAGCGACGATACGCTCGCCGCAGCCCCCTATCTGGTGGCCATCGACACCGACGGCAATCCGCGCGAGGCAAGGCTGCGGATGGCAGTGCAGATCTCGGACCGGGAACTGCACGCGCTGTTTAGGGATCAGATTCACTGGGCCAAGAGCTGTGCCTGGTCAAAACGCGAACGGCGGGTTGTGGCCCGCAAACAGCAACGTTTCGGCGCGATTACCTTGGAGGATCGTATCTGGAAGGATGTGCCGGACGAGGCCGTGGCCGAGGCCATGCTGGACGGCGTACGCGATCTGGGTATCCGGTTGCAGGGGACGGCCGCACGGCTGGCCGCCCGGGTCGAACTGGTGCGCGGGACCGGAACTGCACTGCCTGATTTCTCAGAGGCGGGGCTGATGGCGGACCTGGAAGACTGGCTGCGCCCGATGCTGACCGGGGTGCGCAGCGCAGAGGACTGGAAACGGTTCGACCTGCTGCCCTCCCTTCAGGCGCGCCTGAGCTGGGATCAGATGCAGGAGCTGGACCGCCGCGCGCCCGCGTCTTTTGTCACGCCGTTGGGCCGCAAGGTGCCGATTGACTATGGCAAGGCAGTGCCCGAAATCTCGGTGCGGTTGCAAGAGCTGTTTGGCGTGTCGGAACACCCGATGATCGGCGACGAGGCGTTGAAGATCACGCTGTTGTCGCCTGCGCAGCGCCCGATCCAGATCACCCGCGATCTGCCCAGGTTCTGGGCCGGGTCTTATGCGGATGTGCGCAAGGATATGCGCGCGCAATATCCAAAACACCCCTGGCCCGAAGACCCGACACAGGCCGACCCGACCCTGCGAGCGAAACGTCGGCGCAGCTGATCCGTCCCGGCGATTTCCGGCGGAAAATGGCAAAAATCCCACGAAATCGCCCCAAAACAGGCATTTTGAGGCGCAAATCTTGAGAACGCCGCTCTGTGTCTCTATGTGACATAAAGTTTTAACCTTCCGAATGCAGTGTAAGCAGACTGATGTCGAAATGGTCGCGAAAGATATGGGATGAGGTTGCACGACCTCTGTTGCTGCGCCCAAAGCGGGTGCAGTTCGCGGCCCTGTGTACCCAGGGCACCGGCGCAGAGACCGAGGTGCTGCTGATCACCAGCCGAGACACCGGACGCTGGATCATCCCCAAGGGCTGGCCCATCGACGGGCTGGACGGCCCGCAGGCCGCCGCGCAGGAGGCCTGGGAAGAGGCCGGCGTGCGCGAGGCCAAGGTCAATCCCGACCCGGTCGGATACTATACATATGGCAAGGTGCTTAAGGATGGTTCGGTCGAGCCGGTCCTGACCAATGTGTACCACCTAACGGTCGCCAAGCTGTCGGATGACTATCCTGAGGCGGATCAGCGGGAACGCCATTGGGTGTCTCCGCAGGTTGCCGCCGCGCGGGTTGACGAGCCGGAACTGCGTGATCTGCTGCTGGAATTCTAACGCATTTTCTTCAATTTTATGACAACACACTTGTCCTGCTGTGGACAACGCGTTAGCGCGCGGGCGTCATAACTGTTGATGTGTAGCCCCATGTCCGACTCAAAACCAAATCCCCGCTGGCAAAAGCTGGATCGTGATCTGCAGCGTATCACCAGCGTTGAACGTGCAGGTGCCTATGTTGCACGTCCGATGCTGGCGCCCGGCATTGCCCTGGCCTTTATTGCGCTGGCAGGCCTGTCGGCGGCCGTTTTGTTCGGGCAGGCCGATGGTGGCCTGATCGTGGTCGCAGCCGCCGCATTCGGCGCCTATATGGCGATCAATATCGGGGCCAATGACGTGGCCAACAACATGGGCCCGGCGGTGGGTGCAAATGCACTGACCATGACCGGCGCGATTGCCATTGCCGCCGTGGCCGAAAGCGCGGGCGCGCTCTTGGCGGGCGGAGATGTGGTTTCGACGATCTCGAAAGGGATTATCGACCCGATGTCGGTGCAAAACAGCAACGTCTTTATCTGGGCAATGATGGCAGCGCTGATTTCTTCGGCCATGTGGGTCAATCTGGCCACCTGGGTCGGTGCGCCGGTATCAACCACCCATTCGGTTGTGGGCGGCGTCATGGGCGCGGGTATCGCTGCTGCGGGCCTGAGCGCGGTCAGCTGGGGCACAATGGGTGCTATTGCGGCCAGCTGGGTGATCTCACCGGTCTTGGGCGGCGTGATTGCGGCACTGTTTCTGGCGTTGATCAAGACCAAAATCCAGTATCAGGACGACAAGATCGCAGCCGCGCGGCGCTGGGTGCCGATCCTTGTAGCAGTGATGGCGGGCGCGTTTGCGACCTATCTGTCGGTCAAGGGGCTGAAACGGATCGTCAGGATCGATCTGGAGGTCGCCCTGCTGATCGGACTGTCTGCGGGCGCGCTGGCCTGGGCGGTCACAGTACCGTGGGTCCGGCGCAAATCCGAGGGGCTGGAGAACCGCACCAAGTCGCTGAAAACACTGTTTGGCCTGCCTCTGGTGATCTCGGCCACCTTCCTGAGCTTTGCGCATGGGGCCAATGACGTGGCCAATGCGGTGGGCCCGCTGGCGGCCATTGTACATGTCGCCGAGTTCGGCGATTTCGCCGCAAAAGTTGCGATCCCGACCTGGGTGATGATCATCGGGGCCTTCGGGATCTCGTTTGGCCTGTTCCTGTTTGGCCCCAAGCTGATCCGCATGGTGGGCAGCCAGATCACCAAGCTGAACCCGATGCGCGCCTTTTGCGTCGCGCTGTCAGCGGCGATCACGGTGATTTTTGCCAGTTGGCTGGGCCTGCCGGTCAGCTCGACTCATATCGCCGTAGGCGCGGTATTTGGTGTGGGCTTCTATCGCGAGTGGCATGCGGATCGGCGCTGGCAACGGTCCAACCGTCAGCGCCCGGCGGATGTGCGTCTGGCCAGAGAAGAGCGCCAGCGGCGCAAGCTGGTGCGCCGATCGCATTTCATGACCATCGTGGCTGCGTGGATTATTACCGTACCAGCCGCCGCAATCATGTCAGCCATGATCTTCTGGGTGCTGACCGCATTTGGATAGGTCCGGGTTTTGGCAAGGCGCTGCCGCGTGCTCGGGCGATATTTGTACCGGATGAAGCGGCTCAGCGCATGATCTGATCGGCGGCCAGCGATGCGCGGTGGTCATCCTGGATCAGTTTTGTAACCCGGTTGCAGATCGGTGTTGGCACCTCATGTGTCCGGCCCAGGCGGATGATTTCACCCTGCAGGCTGTCTATTTCGGTCGGGCGGCCTGCCATCAGATCATAGGCCATGGATGTGCGGGCGCTGGGGTCAATGGTCAGCATCCGCGCGGCGATCCGGGTAAAGAGCGGCGTGGGCAGACGCAGGATATGCGGGACCAGCCAAGCGGGCAGCGGCGTGGTTGAGGCAACGGCGTGACCAGCGGCCTTGAGAACGGCCAGCGCCTCGGCCATCTGGTCGGCCATCAGGCGACGCCAACTGCGATCCAGCAGTTGCTCGCGCAGCGTCAGCCCCGACAGCGCATTCAGCGCGTTGTTGAGGTTAAGAACCAGCTTGCCCCATTGCACCGCCTGAATGTCATCGCTTTCGGTTACCGGCTGATTGCTGCTGCTGAGCTGCGCAGCGAGCGCACCCGGCCCGGCCTGAATCACGATATCGCCCGAGGTCGCCCGGTGGTAACTCGCCTTATCCGACGGCACCACGTTGAAAGGTACCATGCCCGCGCGGACGTCGTGCTGCGGCAGCGCGGTGCGCAGCCTGCGCGCATTGTCCATGCCGTTTTGCCAGGACAGAACCGGGATCGCGGGCAGGGCATGCGCCGCGATCAGCGCGGCCATTTCAGAGGTGGCCCCAGATTTCACGGTGACGATGATCAGCTCGGCGGTGCCGAGGCAGGCCGGGTCTGTGCTGGTGATCAGTTGATCAGCAGAAAGGCTGCAGCGCAGCCCGGAAAAATCGGTGACCGTCAGCCCATTTTGGCGGATCGGATCCAACACGCGCGCGCGCCCTAACAGTGTGACGGTGTGGCCCGCATCGGCCAGCCATGCCCCGCAATAGCAACCGATGCTGCCGGCCCCTGCGATGACAATCCTCATGGTACGCTCCTCTGTCGCTGACAGGATTGCCGGGAACGCGCCCTGTGGCCAGCCTGACGTAACGACAAATCAGACGCGCGCCCGTCTAGGCCGGGTACGGTCAAGCTCGGCGGAGATTTCGATGAATTGCTGATCGTCGCCGGGTGGCAGGTGGAACGCGCCGTTGGCCCAGTCGGCGGTTTTCCATTCGCGGGTCGCGGTTTCGATCTTTTCCTGCGAGGAAGAGACAAAGTTCCACCAGATATAGCGATCTTCGTTCAGGGTTGCGCCGCCCAGCAGCATCAACCGCGCACCCAACGGTCCGGCCCTGACCGAGAGGCAGTCACCGGGGCGAAACACCATCATGCGGCCCGCATCGAAGGTATCACCCGCGATCTCAACTGAACCTTGGGTGACATAGACGCCGCGATCTTCGTGGTCGTCGGGCAAAGGGAAGGCCGCTCCGGGATCGAGTTGCACATCCAGATAGAAGGTCTCGGACAACATGGTGACCGGGCTGGTTTCGCCATAGGCTGAGCCGAGGATCAGGCGCGCGTTGACGCCGGTATCTTGGATATGCGGCAGCGCACCCTGTTTGTGGTGTTCGAAATCGGGGGCCATATCCTCATGCGCCTCAGGCAGAGCAATCCAGGTCTGGATACCAAAGAGCTGGTGTGTCTTGCCGCGCGTTTCGGCGCTGGTGCGTTCGGAATGCGTGACACCACGACCGGCGACCATCCAGTTGACCTCGCCCGGATAGATCATCTGATGGGTGCCGAGGCTGTCGCGATGTTCAAACTCGCCCTGATACAGATAGGTTACGGTGCCAAGCCCGATATGTGGATGCGGACGGACATCGATGCCACCATCGGTGATGAATTCAGCGGGCCCCATCTGGTCGAAAAAGATGAACGGCCCGACAAGCTGACGTTTGACGGACGGCAGCGCGCGGCGCACTTCGAACCCGCCCAGATCGCGGGCGCGTGGAATGATCAAGGCCTCAAGCGCGCCGCTGTCGGAGGGGCAGTCCGGGCTGTGGGTTGGGTTCCAGCTCATGCGGGTCTCCTGTGGGCTGAGGGCGTTGGATCATATGTTGAATAATGTGAGTATAATGCGATATATCAACAAATAAACCGCATGAACGCACATAAGGGGTGCAGCCGCTCAGACCTGTGGTCCAACCGGTTACAAGACGCCAATCACATCCGGCACGCTCGGAATCGTGACGGATCGTGCTATCATTCGCAGAAAGGCAGTTTGGTAGGAGATTTCTTGATGTCCGGGTTTGCGTTCAACCGTCGTCGGATACTGTGTGCCGGAGGTGCCGCGCTGGTCTGTGGTTTGGCCGCGCCCGCACATGCCAAGGGGCTTGCGGCAACGGCATCAATGCGGGGCGGGTCGAACAACTACCGCCCCGGCGCGCCGATCGTGGACCGGATCGGGGGCGGCGGGTTCTGGATGACTGGCACCGTGCGCCGTGCGGGCGATGGTGCACCCCTGCCCGGTCAGCGCATCCAGATCTGGGCCCACACCACCGAAGGTCATGAGCGGGACCCGCAGAGCCACGGGGCCACGCTGACGGATGCCAATGGCGCGTTTCGGCTGGAAATGCCACAGATCGTACCGGCCTTTGGTCAGCCGCATGGGCATCTGGCCTATGACAGCGGTGAGTTTGAGACGGTATTCCTGCGACCGGTGATGGACAGTTCGAAGGACAAGACTTTGGCCGCTCATTTCGTCCTCAAGCCCGCCTGATCCGGGGTGAGCCGTTCATTTCTGATTTGGGCAGCCCTGAGTGTCATCATCGCTGTGCCGATCATCGCCGCCGGATTCAGCCCTTTGCTGGCGTGGCGCGACCCGGTTTACATCGTGGCAGGATTTGCCGGCATATTGGGCATGTGCCTTCTGCTGATGCAGCCGTTGCTGGCGGGACGATGGCTGCCGGGGGTGTCGCCGATCGCCAGCCGATATTGGCATCGGGTATGCGGGCTTGCGCTGGTGGTGGCCATTCTAATCCATGTTGGCGGACTGTGGCTCACCAGCCCGCCGGATGTTCTGGATGCGCTGTTGTTCGTCTCACCCACCCCGTTCTCAGTCTGGGGCGTAACCGCCATGTGGGCCGCATTTGCTGTGGCGTTGCTGGGCGTGTTCCGACAGCGCCTGAGGTGGCGGTTTCGGGTTTGGCGGTTGAACCATACCGCGCTGGCCAGCGTGACGATCATTGGCAGCGTCGTGCATGCGATGCTGATTGAGGGCACGATGGAGTTTATGACCAAGACCGCGCTATGCGGACTTGTTCTGTTGGCCAGCGTCCGAACGTTAATCAGACTACGGGTTTGGGACGTGAAACGGCGCGCTTAGGCGGACAGACGTTTGGCATAGGTCGCGCGGGTCATTTCGACATCCTGCACGGTGATGCTGCCGACAGCTGGTGCAGCCGTTGCCAGAACATCCAGAATGATTGCGTTCAGCTCGGCCCGCGTCGCCTCATCCCGGCCCTGCATCAGCAAGAGCGTGGCATGGATGAAGGTCTGCGGCGCGGTCCCGATACAGGAATACGGGACCGGCATGGCGCGGATTTTCAGCGTTGGGGCGTCGAATTCCTCATGCGCGGCAAGGACTGCGTAGAGTTGCTCGCAAATGGCCTGAAAGTCATGGGACTGCTCAAGCCCCGCCGAGAATTCGAGGGTGACATGTGGCATCAGGTGCTCCGGTGTATGTGAGAGCCATTCGGCTCTCTTTGGTTTTCTGCGGGTCTCAGACGTTCAGACACCAGCGCATCACCGCCTTTTGGGCGTGCAGACGGTTCTCAGCCTCGTCAAAGATGACCGAGTTCGGGCCGTCCATCACCTCTGACGTCGCCTCTTCTTCGCGGTGCGCAGGCAGACAGTGCATGAACAACGCGTCGGGTTTGGCATGGGACATCAGTTCTTCGTTGACCTGATACGGGCGCAGCAGGTTGTGACGGCGTTCCTTGGCAGACTGGGAATCATGCATCGAGACCCAGGTGTCGGCCACGACCAGATCGGCCCCCTCAACCGCCTTGAACGGATCGCGTTCGACGACGATTTTCGAGCCTTTCTGACGGGCGAGGCCCATGAACTCTTCCTCGGGATCGAACTGCGCGGGGCCGGTGAAGGTCAGGTCAAAACCAAACTGGCCCGCCGCGTGCAGGAATGAGGCGCAGACATTGTTGCCATCCCCCGTCCAGACGACTTTCTTACCTTTGATCGGGCCGCGATGTTCCTCGAATGTCAGAACGTCAGCCATGATCTGGCAGGGATGGGTGCGGTCGGTCAGGCCGTTGATCACGGGCACGTCGGAATATTCCGCCATCTCAGTCAGGATGGTTTCGTCGAAGGTACGGATCATGATCATATCGACATAGCGCGACAGGACGCGGGCAGTGTCCGCGATGGTTTCACCATGGCCCAGCTGCATGTCCTTGCCCGACAGCACCATCGTCTGGCCACCCATCTGGCGCACACCAACGTCAAAAGACACGCGGGTCCGGGTCGAGGGCTTTTCGAAAATCAGCGCAACCATCCGGCCCGCCAGCGGCTGGTCGTCATCCGGGGCAGCCTTGGGGCGGCCCAGACGCGCCTGTTTCATGGCGCTGGCCTGATCGATCATGCCGCGCAGGTCGGCAGCGTCTGTTTTGTGGATATCGAGGAAGTGGTTCATTTCACTGTCACTTTGTTCTTTCGTCCGGATCAGGCGGTGGCCAGAGAGGTTTCAACCTGCTTTGCAGCTTTGTCGAGGCGGATCACGGCCTGCGCGATGTCATCTTCGGTCAGGGTCAGCGGTGGCAGCAGGCGGATCACGTTATCCGCCGCAGGGACAGTGATAACCTCGTTGTCATAGCCAGCATTGACCAGATCGTTATTCGCCGCCTTGCATTTCAGACCCAGCATCAAGCCCGCGCCGCGCACCTCTTCGAACACGTCTGGGTGGTCGGCGACCAGCCCTTCGAGCTTTTGACGCAAGAGGCCCGCCTTGCGGTTGACACCATCCAGAAATGCGGGTGTGGCGACCTGATCGAGCACCGCACAGCCCACTGCGCAGCCCAGCGGATTGCCGCCATAGGTCGAGCCATGGGTACCTGCGGTCATACCGCTGGCGGCCTCTTCGGTGGCCAGCACGGCCCCCAGTGGAAAGCCACCACCAATGCCTTTGGCAACCATCATGATATCCGGGGTGATCCCCGCCCATTCATGGGCAAACAGCTTGCCGGTGCGCCCAACACCGCACTGCACCTCATCCAAAATCAGCAACAGACCGTTGTCATCGCAAATCTGCCGCAGCGCTTTGAGTTCTGCATCGGGTACAGGGCGAATGCCGCCCTCACCCTGCACGGGCTCGATCATAATGGCGGCGGTTTTGTCATTGATGGCGTTGGTAACGCCGTCAAGGTCACCGAAGGTCAGATGCACAAAGCCCGGCAGTAAGGGACCAAAGCCCTTGGTCATCTTTTCCGAACCAGCCGCCGCAATGCCTGCCGACGACCGACCATGGAACGAGCCGTCAAAGGTAATGATCTCGACCCGATCAGGCTGGCCCTTTTCGTAGAAATACTTGCGGGCCATTTTCACGGCCAGTTCGCAGGATTCCGTACCGGAATTGGTAAAGAACACCGTGTCGGCAAAGGTGTGTTCCACCAGCTTATCCGCCAGCGCCTGCTGCTGCGGGATGTTGTAGAGATTCGACACATGCCACAGCGCATGCGCCTGTTCGGTCAGCGCGTTGACTAGTGCCGGATGCGCATGACCCAGCGCGTTCACTGCGATCCCTGCGCCGAGATCCAGGAAACGTCGGCCATCCGCCTCGGTCAGCCAGGCGCCTTCGCCTTTCACAAAGCTGAGCGGCGCGCGATTATAGGTCGGCAGAACGGACGGGATCATCGGATCATCCTTTTCGGGTAAGTTAAGCCTCGTGAGTGATACACTCGGCCCATGTTCGTCAACAGATTTGGTGAGGTTTGCGCGCATTTGGTATGCGCGAACAGATCAAGGCGCCGGTTACGCAGTAAAGCGTCGGCGTCGGAGGCGCAGGATATGCGAAGGTTTGATCATGGAGAGGCCGTATAACGGCGAGCGGGCGATCTGAAAACCCAAAAAATTGGGCACCTGCGGATTTTGCGGCAAATTTGCATTTCCGGCTTGTCATTTTCGGTGGCCTGTCGCACCGGTAGGCCATGTTTGTTCCCAAGAAACACAACCCACCTCTGGCAGCTGCGCTGATCTGCGCTGCCAGCGCGCTGTTCGCAGGCACAACACTGTTGGCCAAGGCGCTGGGATCGGGGGCCTTAGGTCCTGCCCTGCACCCGCTTCAGATCAGCCACGGGCGGTTTCTGTTTGCCTTTCTAGCAATCCTCGGCGCTGTCGCTGTCTTGCGGCCTCGATTGCGACGACCGCATTGGGGGCTGCACATCGGACGGACCACATTCGGCTGGAGCGGTATAACGCTGATGTTTGCATCGGTCGCCTATATCCCCATGGCGGACGCAACCGCGATCTCATTTCTGAACCCGGTTTTTGCCATGGTGCTGGCGATACCGCTGCTGAAAGAAAGCGTGGGCCCATGGCGTTGGATGGCCGCGGGAGTGGCATTAGCCGGTGCGCTGATCCTGTTGCGTCCGACACCCCAGAGCTTTCAACCCGCAGCCCTTTTGGCGCTGGCTGCGGCGGCTCTGATCGGGATGGAACTGATCTTTATCAAGCTGTTGTCGGGCAAAGAGATGCCGATCCAGATTCTGCTGATCAACAATACGATGGGCATGACGATTGCCAGCGTGGCTGTTCTGGCCGTGTGGGTCCCCCCTACGCCAGCGCAATGGGCTGCACTGGCAGGGATTGGCGTGCTGATGGCTTGCGCGCAGGCATGTTTCGTCAACGGGATGGCGCGGGCGGATGCCTCTTTTGTGGCACCGATCAGCTATGCGACGCTGATATTCGCCGGGGTTTATGACCTTGCCGTCTTTGGCGTGACCCCCGATGCGATCAGCCTGTCCGGCTCGGCCATCATCCTGACCGGTGCCCTGATCCTTGTCTGGCGCGAAGCGCGGCAGCGTCAGGCCTTGAGCCGGTAACCGGTGCGCAGCATCTGCCAGGTCAGCGCACAGACCAGCGCTGTGGCCACCGCGCAGACCGCAAACCCCAGATAAGGTGAACTGTCCGAGACCCCGATCATCCCATATCGCAGCCCGTCAATCAGATAGAAGACGGGATTCACATGACTGATCCGGTTCAGCAGCGGCGGCAGCGCATCGACCGAATAAAATGTCCCTGACAAGAAGGCGAGTGGGGTGACGATGAAATTGGTAATCGCCGCCATCTGGTCGAATTTGTTGGCAAAGATACCTGCGAACAGGCCCAGCGCGCCCATGAAGGCGCCACCAAGAATAACAAAGACCAACGCGATCAATGGATGCTGCGGTACCAGCCCCAGAACAAGCGCTAGAGCTGCGGCCACCACCAGCGCGATCAACACTCCGCGGACGACACCTCCGGCGAGATAGCCCAGCAGGATTTCCAGCGGAGACAGCGGCGGCATCAGCGTATCGACGATATTGCCCTGCACTTTGGCGATGACCATGGATGAGGATGTGTTGGCGAACGAGTTCTGGATTACCGTCATCATCATGATACCCGGCGCCAGAAAGGTCAGAAAGGGCACGCCCATCACATCCGGTCGCCCCGGACCAACCGCGATGTTAAAGATCAACAGGAACAGCCCGGCCGTCACCAGCGGTGCCAGCAATGTCTGTGTCCAGACCGATAGGAACCGCAGAGATTCACGCTGGGCCAGCGTATAGAGGCCCATCCAGTTGACCGCCCCGAACCGGCGGGTGCTGTGATCTGCGGAAATCTGCATATTCTGCCTCTTATCTGATTCGAAGACCGCTTGTAACTCGGCGCGCAGTGTTTAGAATAGGGGGCTGAGACGAATTCCCAAGGCGGCCCGAATCCGGGGCCGCTTTCCGCTTTTGAAAGGCTAACGATGTCCTGGACTGACGAGCGTGTAGAGCTGCTGAAGAAAATGTGGGGCGAAGGCCAGTCGGCCAGCCAAATTGCCAAGGAGCTGGGCGGCGTGACCCGCAATGCGGTGATCGGCAAGGTACACCGTCTGGGCCTGTCGAACCGTGCAACCAGCGCTGGTGCAGCCAAAGCTGAGCCCAAGGAAAAGCCGGCCCCCGCACCCAAGGCCGAGGCCAAGCCCAAGCCCGCCCCCAAGACCGAACCGGCCCGCCCGGCCCCGGCGCCTGAAGCGAAACCAGCCACGCCTGCGCGTCGCCAGATCATCCCCGCGGGTCAGCCGCTGCCTCCGCAGCCTTCGGCGAACGAAATCAGCCCCGAGGCGCTGGCCAAAGTCAACGAGATTGAGAAAAAGGCCAAGAAGCTGACGCTGATGGAACTGACCGAGAAAACCTGCAAATGGCCCGTGGGCGACCCCGCGACTGAGGATTTCTGGTTCTGCGGCCTGCCCGTTGAGGCGGGCAAACCCTATTGCGAGGCACATGTGGGCGTCGCGTTTCAGCCCATGAGTTCGCGCCGCGACAGACGTCGCTGAAGCTGATGCGCCAGGGTCCGACAGCGATGGAGGATACCTGGCTAGCACGGGCAAAACGCTTGCTCGCGCTGTCTGAGACCGGCCAGCACTTTACCAAAGACCCGTTTGATCGGGAGCGCTATGACGAGATCGCAGACATAGCGCGTGCCATGCTGGCTGATCTTGGGAATGTGCCCCTATCCCAGATCGACGGGCTGTTTCCGGGACATGCAGGCGGCTATGCAACGCCAAGTATAGACATACGCGGCGCAGTGATCCGCGATACGCGCATCCTGCTTGTACGTGAGCGCAGTGATGGCAAATGGGCAATGCCCGGTGGGTTTGCCGATATTGGGTATTCTCCTGCCGAGAACATCGAACGCGAGGTTTGGGAAGAGGCAGGGCTAAGAGTGCGCGCGCGGCAACTTTATGCTCTGCGTCACAAGGCACGGCATCCCTATCCGGCGGACGCGCGGGATTTCTACAAAGTGTTTTTTCTTTGCGACGAGATTGAAGCCAGCATTCCCATAGCTGGCGCCGAAACCACGGAAGTGGCTTTTTTTACGACAGACGACCTGCCCGATCTTTCACTTACCAGAACTATTCGCTCTGATATCTTAACGGCCTTCAAGGTCGCGGCATCCGACAGCCGAGCAGCGGAATTCGACTAGACACTACTGAGCCGGATGTGATGGCGGGTCGGGCATCGGCACCCAGCGAGGCAACTCGTCCGGCGACACCGAGACGTGCAAGCGCTCGGATCGGTCCTTGCCTAATTTGCGATGCTTGCGGAGCAGAAAAATCTTTCCCCAGCCGCGCCACGTACCGACGGAAGGCGCGGATGTGTCGGTTGGAAAGCGGTCGCGCCAGCCATCGGGCAGCGACAAGCCGTGCGACTCGGCCTTGTCCAGCATCCAGATCAGGGAGATGTTGCTGAGGGGGCGGGCCTGTTCGAACCCGTTCAGTTGGCCGCCGACATCGCCATGTGTGCCGCGAAACCAGACCTGCTCGATATGGCCCTTGAAATCGGGGGTACAGGCCCAGAGTACCGGCTCATACACTTCGCGGGTCTCGTCCAGCGCCATGGCGTGATAGCCGTGGCGGGTGGCGGGGCCAAGCTGGTGGTTGTGGAAGGCGTGGCGTTCCTCGGCCCAGCGCCAGAGCAGCGGCAGACGCAGGCCCAGCGCCTTGACCGTATCCCAGACGCCGACCATTTCGATGGCGACATCCTCGTGGCAGAATTCCCGACGGAAAACCGCCGCAGCATCGCCACTGGCGTTGCATTCATAGTGACGGTAGGCCTGTTTGATATTGCGCTCAGTGGCGTGTTCAGCCTTGAGCAGACCAATGGCGTCGATCACCCCGGCAAGACTGCGGACACCGTAAGCGCCGCGTGAATAGCCGATGAAATAGATATGGTCCCCCGGCTTATAGCGGGATGCCAGATAGCCATAGGCCCGGCGTATCTGACGGTTGATGCCCCGCCCCATCAGCACATCCAGCGTGGTCTTCCAGCTCTCCCACTGCACGCCGGATTCGTAGAAGACCGAGACCTTGCTGCCCATTTCGCACATCATGCGGTAGGTCAGTCCGGCATGGGTCTCATAACCGGGTTCAAGTGTCGACATGGTGCCGTCAAGGATGATGACATGGCTGATCGGTTCGCGATGGCGCGTCTCGGCAGAATGCTCGGACCGCAGCGGCCGTCCAAGCCATCCCAGAACTTTCTTAGTGAGCCGTGACAGTACCATCCTTAAGCAATTCCCAAACTTTCTGCGGTGTGAAAGGCATATCAGCCTGCCGCACCCCGTAATCCCAGAGCGCATCCTGAACCGCGTTCGATACAGCGGCCAGCGCACCCACGGTACCTGCCTCGCCACAGCCTTTCATCCCCATCGGGTTGGCGGTTGACGGAACCGGCGCCGAGGTAAACTTAATCATGGGTACGTCACCCGCGCGGGGCAAGGCATAGTCCATGAAACTTGCCGTGAGCAGCTGCCCGTCCGCATCATGCACAACGTGTTCATTCAGCGCCTGGCCGATGCCCTGCACCACCCCGCCATGCACCTGCCCTTCGGCCAGCATCGGGTTGATAAGGTTGCCGAAATCATCAACCACCGTATAGCGGTCAACTCGCGTTTCGCCAGTGTAAGAATCGATAACGATTTCGGCAACATGCGCCCCGTTCGGATAGCTGCGCGCATCCAGCGTCACCCGCGCCTGATGCAGCAGCAGATCGGTGCGCCCGTCGGCACGGGCCATATCAGCCGCTTCGATCAGGGTTGGCGTCAGGTTCGACCCCGGCGCGCGAAAGGTTTCATGGTCGAAGGTCACATCCGCCTCCTCGACCCCAATCTTATCGGCCAGATAAGGCGTGAATGCGGCAACCATCCTGTCCACGGTCGCCAGCGTCGCGTTGCTTTGCACCGTAACCGAGCGCGACCCGCCAGTGCCGCCGCCCTGTGCCATCCGGTCGCTGTCACCCTGCACCACCGTGATCCGGTCGGCGGGGATACCCGTCTGATCCGACAGGAACTGGGCATAGACCGTCTCATGCCCCTGCCCGTTCGATTGTGTGCCCACATAGAGGTTCACGCTGCCATCCTCGCAAAACTCGACCTTTGCGCCCTCGGTAGGATCACCCAAAATACTTTCGATATAGTAACACAGCCCCTGACCCCGGATCAGGCCGCGGTCCGCATCGGCGGCCTTGCGGGCTGCAAAGCCCTCGGTCAACTCGCCCGCGCGGCTGAGCACCATGTTGAAATCACCCACATCATAGGTCTCACCCGTGGCCGAGACATACGGGAAGGCATCGGGGCGGATGAAGTTCCTGCGCCGCAGCTCCCACGGATCAACACCTAGCTCGCGCGCGGCGCGGTCCATGACCCGTTCCAGGACATAGATCGCCTCAGGCCGGCCGGCACCGCGATAGGCGTCGATCTGCGTGGTGTTGGTATAGAACCCCTCGACCCGCAGATAGGTGGTCTGAACGTCGTAGACCCCCATCAGAACCTTGCTGAACAGGCTGGTCTGGATCGCCTGCGCGAAGTGGCTGTTATAAGCACCAAGGTTGACCTTGCTGTGGACCCTGTAAGCGGTGATCTTGTTATCTGCATCAAAGGCCAGTTCGGCCAGCGAGGTCAGATCGCGGCCATGATGGTCGGACAACATCGCCTCGGTCCGGCCTGACATCCAATGCACTGGACGGCCCAGTTTCATCGCCGCAACAGCCACCGGGAAGTATTCGGGGTAGGGCATCGCCTTCATGCCGAACCCGCCGCCCACATCCGGGGTTGTCACCCGAATGGTATCTGCCTCAAGCACAAGTTTTTTCGCCAGTTCATCTTTCATCCCCCAGACGCCCTGCCCGCCATAGGAGAAATGCAGCCGACCCTCGGCCCAGCTTGCCTGACAGCCGCGGGGTTCGATGGAATTCACGATGACCCGGTTGTCATAGACATCCAGCGAGACGGTGCGCGCGGCGGCCTGAAAGGCGGCCTCGGTCGCCTGTTCATCTCCCATACCCCAGTCAAAGGCGCGATTGTCGGGGGCCTCGGGGTGCAGCGTCTCGCCGCCGGGGCCAAGGTCCAGCTTGGCGGGGCGGTCCTCGGTGTCCATCCAGATCAGCTCCAGCGCGTCATGGGCCTGTTCGGGCGTTTCGGCCACCACCATGGCAATCGGTTCGCCGACAAAGCGGACACGCCCGCTGGCCAGCATGTGCCGGGTGGGGGCTGCACCTTTGCTGTTGTCGCGATTGGTCATGATGGTTGCGCTCATCCCCGTGTCGACGCCTGCGGCCTGCAAATCATCAAGGGTCATGACCAGATGCACACCCTCGGCATTGCGCGCCTCATCGAGATCCAGCCCAGTGATATCCGCATGGGCAACCGGGCTGCGAAAGAACACCGCATGCAGCGCGTCGGAGGGCACCGCATCATCCATATACTTGCCCTGCCCGGTCAGAAACCGCTGATCTTCGGTCCGTTTAACGGGCTGGCTTTTGCCGAACTTTTCCATGGGATGATCCTTTGGCTGCCTCAGAGGGCGACACTAGTCTGCAGCTTGCAGATGTCCAGAGCGCGCAGACCCTTCCCCTTTGGTAGTCCTTACGATATTGCAGGCGCTGACCTTCAATTCGATGACGCAGGACGCATCCCATGGCGATGGAAAAGACATTCAACGCGGCCGAGGCCGAGGCCCGCATCTACGAGGCCTGGGAACAGGCCGGAGCCTTCAAGGCAGGCGCGAACCGTTCGCGCGACGAAAGCTTTACCATAATGATCCCGCCGCCCAACGTGACAGGTGCTTTGCACGTGGGTCATGCGTTCAACAACACGCTGCAGGATATCCTGACCCGCTGGCACCGCATGCGCGGGTTCGACACGCTTTGGCAGCCCGGTCAGGACCATGCGGGCATTGCCACCCAGATGCAGGTGGAAAAGATGCTGGCGGCCACCCAGCAGCCCGGTCGGCGCGAGCTGGGACGCGAGGCATTTCTGGACAAGGTCTGGGAATGGAAAGGCGAATACGGCGGCACGATCATTGAGCAGTTGAAACGTTTGGGCTCGTCCTGTGATTGGTCGCGCAACGCCTTCACCATGGCGGGCGCGCCGCGCGATCCGCGTACGGGTCATGAGAATTCGGCCAATTTCCACGATGCGGTCATCAAAGTCTTCGTCGATATGTACGAAAAGGGCCTGATCTATCGCGGCAAGCGTCTGGTCAACTGGGACCCGCATTTTGAGACCGCAATCTCAGACCTCGAGGTCGAGAATATCGAAGTTGCGGGCCATATGTGGCACTTCAAATACCCGCTGGCGGGCGGCGAGACCTACACTTACGTCGAAAAAGACGAGGACGGGAATATCGTGCTTGAGGAAGAGCGCGACTATATTTCGATTGCCACCACGCGGCCCGAGACCATGCTGGGCGACGGCGCGGTTGCGGTGCATCCCTCGGACGAGCGGTACGCGCCAATTGTTGGAAAACTCTGCGAGATCCCGGTTGGCCCGAAAGAACACCGCCGCCAGATTCCGATCATCACTGATGACTACCCCGACCCCGATTTCGGCTCGGGCGCGGTGAAGATCACCGGCGCGCATGACTTCAACGACAACATGGTTGCCAAACGCGGCGGCATTCCGATGTACCGCCTGTTGGACACCAAAGGCGCGATGCGGGCGGATGGCGCGCCCTACGCCGAAGAGGCGGGCAAGGCGCAGGAATACGCGCGCGGCAAAGAGTTCACTGAAAACGAGATCGACGCGATCAACCTGATCCCCGATCACCTGCGTGGCCTCGACCGGTTCGAGGCAAGGGCGAAAGTGGTCGAAGAGATCACTAGTGACGGTTTGGCGGTCATGACCCGCGCGGATGATCCGCGTCTGGGATCGACCGCCTTGAAACCCGATCACGAAGGCGCGAATAAACTGGTGCCGCTGGTCGAGAGCAAACCGATCATGCAGCCTTTCGGCGACCGCTCAAAAGTCGTCATCGAGCCGATGTTCACCGATCAGTGGTTCGTTGACGCCGAAAAGGTCGTCGGCCCCGCGCTGGACGCGGTCAAGGACGGTACGGTCAAGATCATCCCCGAGGCGGGCGAGAAGACCTATTACCACTGGCTGGAAAACATCGAGCCCTGGTGCATCTCGCGCCAGCTTTGGTGGGGACATCAGATTCCGGTTTGGTATGGGCCTGAAAAGGAACTTCCAGATCCGTTCGACAAAGCCAAGGTCAAGCAGATCGCGTTCTGCGGGGCTAACGAACAAGAAGTCCTTGCCAAAGCACATGAGTACTACGGTCAAGACGTCGAGCTGGAGTTTGGTGAAGGCGGCTACGAATTTGTTGCTACTACGGATTCAGTGAACCTTGAAAAGGTGTACCTGCGCCGCGACCCCGACGTCCTCGACACGTGGTTCTCCTCCGGTCTCTGGCCTATCGGCACGCTGGGCTGGCCCGAACAGACCGAAGAACTGGAACGCTACTTCCCCACGGACGTTCTGATCACCGGCTTCGACATCCTGTTCTTCTGGGTCGCCCGGATGATGATGATGCAACTGGCTGTGGTCGATCAGATCCCGTTCCACACCGTCTACTTGCACCAGCTCGTCCGTGACGAGAAGGGCAAGAAGATGTCCAAGACCACCGGCAACGTCATCGACCCTCTGGAGATCGTGGACGAATTCGGCGCCGATGCGCTGCGCTTCACCAACGCCTCAATGGCGGCGATTGGCGGTGTGCTGAAACTGTCCCGCGAGCGCATCACCGGCTATCGCAACTTCGGCACCAAGCTTTGGAACGCCGTCCGTTTTGCCGAGATGAATGAGGTTTTCACCGACGCCGTGCCGCATCTGGATGTCGCTGACCTGAAACCCAAGGCGGCCGTGAATCGCTGGATCATCGGCGAAACCGCCCGCGTGCGGGAAGAGGTCGACGCAGCGCTGGAAAGCTATCGCTTCAACGACGCGGCCAACGGGCTTTATGCCTTTGTCTGGGGCAAGGTCTGCGACTGGTATGTGGAACTGTCCAAACCCCTGCTGCAGGGCGATGACGCCAAGGCGCAGGCCGAAACCCGCGCCACCATGCGCTGGGTTTTGGATCAGTGCATGGTCCTGCTACACCCGATCATGCCCTTCATCACCGAGGAACTCTGGGGCCTGACCGGCGACCGCGCGGAAATGGTCGTCCACGCCGACTGGCCGACCTATGGCACTGAACTGGTGGATGCAGAGGCAGATCGTGAGATGAACTGGGTGATCTCGGTGATCGAAAACACCCGCTCGGCCCGCGCGCAGATGCGGGTGCCTGCGGGGCTGTATGTGCCGATGCTGGTGACCGAGATCGACGACCACGGCAAGGCTGCTTGGGATCGCAATGAGGCCCTGATCAAACGTCTGGCGCGGATCGACAGCCTGACAGCGGCAGATCAACTGCCCAAAGGGACGATCTCGATCGCGGCCCCCGGCGCGTCCTTCGGGCTGCCGCTGGCCGATATCATCGACATCGGCGCAGAAAAAGAGCGGCTGGAGAAAGCCAAGGGCAAGCTGGCCAAGGAACTCGGCGGTCTGCGCGGACGGCTGAACAACCCCAAATTCGTGGCCTCGGCCCCGGAAGAAGTTGTTGCGGAAGCCAAAGCCAACCTTGCCGCGCGCGAGGAAGAAGAGGCGAAGCTGAACGAAGCTCTGGAGCGTCTGGCGGAAATCGCCTGATCGCGCCTTTAAGAAAACTGCAAAACCCGTCGGGTCCAAACCGGCGGGTTTTCTTGTTGGGGTGACGTTTTTTACCTTGTTCGCAGCGGCTTGCGATTGCTAGCAATCTCAGGAAACAACCTTGAGGCTGTGATGGCGCGCGCTTTCCCCCCGATGCAGACCGTATCCACCGGCCTGGTAGTGGCTGTCGTTGGTTTCTTCAGCTCGTTCCCGATTGTCCTGCAGGGACTGAACGCGATGGGCGCCTCGGCGGCAGAATCCGCATCCGGCCTGATGATGGCAGCGGTTGCTATGGGGCTGGCAGCGATTGTCCTTAGCCTTTGGTACAAGCTGCCGATCAGCGTGGCGTGGTCGACACCGGGCGTTGCGCTACTGGCCGTCTCTGCCACACCTGCCAACGGGTTTTCGGGCGCAGTTGGCGCGTTTCTCTGCGCCGGAGCGCTGACAGTGATTGCCGGGCTCTGGCGGCCACTCGGGCGGCTGGCAGCGGCAATCCCGACCACTCTGGCGCAGGCCATGCTGGGCGGTGTCTTGCTTCCCTTGTGCATCGTGCCGTTCAAAGCGGCCGTTGAACTGCCCTGGCAAGCGCTGCCGGTTATACTGACATGGTTCATCGCAGGCCGGATCAACCGGCTGGTGGCGGTTCCAGCGGCGGTGGTGGCTGCAGCCATCGTCGTCATCCTGAATGCCGGTGACAGCACAATCAAACCCGAGCAGTTGATTGCAGCCCCGGTCTGGACCATGCCGAGCTTTTCACTGGCCTCAGCCATCGGGATCGGCCTGCCCCTGTTCATCGTGACGATGGCCACGCAGAACATCCCCGGAATCGCGGTGATGCGCAGCTTTGGCTATACGCCTGACGCGGGCAAGATGTTCTCTGCCGTGGGTGGGGCCAGCATATTGTCTGCTCCATTTGGTGCGCCGGCGACATGTCTTGCAGCGATCACCGCTGCGATGTGTTCGAACGAGGATAGCCACCCCGACCCTGCGCTGCGCTATTGGTCAGCGATCATGGGGGGCGTGTTTTACTGCCTGTTCGGCATTTTCGCCATCGCCATCACTAGCTTTGCCGCCCATGCCGATCCTCTGCTGATGGGTACTCTGGCAGGCGTCGCGCTGATCGGCGTGATGGCCAACGCCACCTTCGCCGCGCTAGAGGTTCCGGCAGAGCGTGAAGCCGCCGTACTGACCTTTGCAATAACCGCATCGGGCATCACAACCTTTGGGCTCGGGGCAGCCGTCTGGGGGCTGGTCGTTGGCGGGCTTGTTTACGTTGTGGGCAAGCGCATGCGCTGAACGCTTTCGCGAGATACGCCGATAGCGTATGTTTGGTCTATGCTGAGATCATTTGGCAAACTGGTGGAACACCAGATCAAGAAGGCGCAGGCCGAGGGTCAGCTGGAGGGGCTGGAGGGCGAAGGCCACCCGCTGCCAGACCGCTCGTCCGAGGCGCAGACCGATCCAGCCCTGGCAGCCGGTCACCGGATCATGGCCCAGGCCGGAGTTTTGCCCGAAGAGTTTGATATCAAGAAACAGTTGGATGCCGCGCGCAAGGCTTATGCGATCCTTACCGATCCCGAGGATCGTAAGGTGGCGATGGCGGGCATCGCCGAGCTTGAGATGCGATACAACATGGCCCGCGATGCGCGGCGGGCGTTTATGCGCTAGCTTAAATCAGCAAAAGCCCGGCTGGACACTGAAATTGAGTTTTTTGACGGATCTTTCGCGTTGGCGAACTCATATCCGTCCGCCTGATGAATAGTGCCGAAGCTCAGTCCATTTTCTGCTGCTCGGGCGCAAAAAGCCGTCACGTCTTCTATATCAAAAACCAGTTTAACAGCAGCCTGCCCTTCGCGCGCGGATTTGGCGGCTGGATGCAGCAACAGATGTGCTCCTCCGGCGGGTGGAACAAGCTCGATAATGCGATCACCTGCCGCTTGCCGAGCGGCATAGCCGAAGTGTTCCTCATAAAAGCGCACCATCTCGTCGATACGCTTGGTATAAAGGATGATCCGCGTGATCGCCACCGACGTCATTTGAACTCGGGCTTGCGGCCCTGCATTTGGGCCATCACGACTTCCATCTGATCAGGCTTGCCGATCAGTTCGATTTGTTCAGCGGATTCCTCCAACAGAACTTCGGCGCGGGATTTGCTTTCAGCCACTTCAATCAGACGCTTGGCGGCGCGGATGGCTGAGGGGCTTTTGCCTGCGATGTCCTCGGCCAGCGCCCATGCCTCGGTCAGCGGATCGTCTGAGAGTTTGGTGACCAGCCCCCATTCGGCCGCCTGTGGGGCTCCGATGGGGCGGGCGGTGTATGTCAACAGGCGCAGCACGTCCGAGCGCACCAGTCGAGGCAGCAGGACCATTCCGCCCATATCAGGGATGATGCCCCATTTCATCTCCATCACCGCCAATTTGCTTTCGGGATGCGCGATGCGGATATCAGCCCCCAAAGCGATCTGCAGCCCACCGCCATAAGCCACGCCCTGAATGGCACAGATCACCGGCACAGGGACGCGCCGCCAGACCAACGCCAGTTCCTGCATCTCATTGGCATCCTCATGGCTACGGGCCATCAGCCACTCGGTCGGGTCTGTGTGGGCCATCGAGGCAAAGCTGGCCATGTCTAGCCCGGCGCAGAAACTCTTGCCCTCGCCCGACAGGACCACGGCGCGGGCGTCCGAGGCGGCGACCTCGGCCCCGGCGGACAGGATGGCCTTGATCATCGCGTCATCCAGCGCGTTCATCTTGTCGCCGCGCGTCAGCGTGACATGAGCGATGTGGTCCCTATAGTCGACTGATACGCGCGCCATGCAGGCCTCCTGAAACTGTTTCTTCGATATTGCCCTGCCCCGGTGGCCCGCGCCACCGCGACGTCAGGGCAGCTGCGACACCGGCAACCGTCCAAACCACGGGGAATCGAGCGTCATTACATAGAACTGATCCTCGGCAATCTGGCTGCTGGTGGTGATGCCCAGACGTCCATCAGGGTCCTGCAGGGTGCGCAGGACGGTGCCGTCGCCGTCGAACTGAACCACCATGCCGCGATGGATCGGTGCAGGCCGCACCATCGGACCCAGCCTCCAGATCACCTTGCGCAGAAACGGATAGGGCATCAGCTTTTCCGCCGGAACACGCGGGCTGGCAAACGCCATCCAGTAGGTGCCATCGCCCTGTGCCTTGAGGTTATCCGGATAGCCCGGCAGGTTATCGAGAAACAGTTCGGTTTCCCCCGCCTTGGGGCCGGTCAGCCAGTGTTTGTGTACCCGTGCCCGCCCGGTTTCAGCGATCAGCAGGAAGTCTTCGTCCGGCGAAAGTGCGACCCCATTGGTATAGACAAAACCCTCGGCGACTTTCTCAGTTTTACCGTCAGGCGTGTAGCGGGCGACATAGCCGGTGGGCGATTGCTCCCAAATCGTCATGACCGAGGTGGGTTTGGTACCCCCCATCGTCTCGGGGTCAAACCGGTCAGACGAGTTCGAGAAATAGACCGTGCCATCCCGCGCCACATCAAGGTTGTTGGCATAGATCACTGGTTCGCCGTTTATCTCGGCCACCAGCGTTTCCAGCGTGCCCGGCCCGGTCCAGCGCATCAGACCGCGAAAACTGTCGGCGATATACAACACGCCATCCGGCCCCGCCCTCAGGCCCAGCGGGCGCCCGCCCAGATCGTCGATCTCTTGCGGTGTGTCGCCGTCAATCCGGTAGAGTTTCCCCAAGAGGCTGGTGGTATAAACCGCACCATCGGGCAATATGGCGATGTCTTCGGGGCCGATCTCTCCATCCGGCAGGGTGATCAGCTGAAGTTTGTCCAATTCACTGTTCTCCACGAAATCACCGGTAAATCCGGGCGGTTCAGGCGGGTCATAAGCAACCGGAGCGACCGGGACGGGCCATAACATCAGATAGGCGAGCCCGATCACGAGCAGGATCAGAAGAATGCGCATGGAACCTCCGGCCAAGTCTGATCGCAGACTGCCGCCGAACGTGGCATCGCGCAAGGCTTGCCCAAGGGACAGGCTTGCGATTATCTGCGCCCATGACTGGACCCCGATACACTCCGCTTGCTTTATCCCTGCCTGCAACCGTGCCCTTTGTGGGGCCCGAAACACAGGAACGCCAGCGCGGCGCGCCGTTTGTGGCGCGGCTGGGCGCGAATGAGAGCATCTTTGGCCCGTCCCCGCGCGCCGTAGAGGCGATGCAGAGGGCGGCGGCTGACATCTGGATGTATGGCGATCCAGAAAACCACGATCTGCGCCATGCGTTGGCCGATTTCCATGGGATCGCGCCCGAGAATATCGTGGTGGGCGAAGGGATCGACGGGTTGCTGGGCTATCTGGTGCGGTTGATGATCGGGCCAGGCGATGCGGTGGTAACCTCGGACGGAGCTTATCCAACCTTCAACTATCATGTCGCCGGGTTTGGCGGGGTGCTGCACAAGGTGCCCTATCGCGATGACCATGAGGACCCGGACGCGCTGTTTGCCAAAGCGGCAGAGGTGGATGCCAAACTGGTTTATCTGGCCAATCCCGACAACCCGATGGGCAGTTGGCATTCCGGGGCAGATATCGTCGCGGCGATGGACGCTCTGCCCAAGGGCTGCTTGCTGGTTCTGGACGAGGCTTATGTGGAATGCGCACCGGACGGCACCGCCGCGCCGGTCGCCGCAGATGATCCGCGCGTGATCCGAATGCGCACCTTTTCAAAGGTTTACGGCATGGCAGGCGCGCGCGTTGGCTATGCGATTGGGACGCCCGAGTTGATTTCGTCTTTCAATAAGGTTCGTAATCATTTTGGCATGAACCGCGCGGCACAAGCCGGCGCGCTGGCGGCGCTGCAGGATCAGGGTTGGCTGGCACAGGTGCAGCAACAGATCACTGAGGCCCGCAAGCGCATCAGCGAGATCGCGTCAGAAAACGGGCTGACCCCTCTGCCCTCGGCCACCAATTTCGTAGCAATCGACTGCGGGCGCGATGTTGCGTTTGCCAAAGCTGTTCTGGACGCCTTAACCGCACAAGGTATCTTTGTGCGCATGCCGTTTGCAGCCCCCCAAAACCGCTGCATCCGTGTGAGTTGTGGTTCCGAGACTGACTTGGAGGCGTTTGCCAAGGCTTTGCCGCAGGCACTTGCAACGGCGCGTGCGGGTTGACCGAAACCAAGAGGATTGCCTACCACCCGTTCAGGCAAGCACTATGACCAGGTTCCAATGATTGAGAACAGCCATAAGACGGGCACGCGGGCGGTTCGTAGCCCTGCAACATGTTTCCCAGATATTCCAACCTGTTCGGCATGATCCGGCGAACAGCACTCTCGACCCCTGCAGGTAAACGACCCGGATGATAGATCATCGTCCACGCGAACAGGGCGCTTTCGGCGATGTCTTCCTTGTTTGGATTTTCAGCGGCATAAGTTGTGACAAAACCGCCGTCCGAAGCCTAAGCTTTCTGCCAGTCTGGATCGCTTGAAATGAGCGGATCCAAGGCGATGTGCGCGGTTTCATGAAATACCGTTTCATCGAGGTCATGCTCGGCCAACCTACGCTCGATAAGACCGTCGTATAACGTGAAAAACCGCCCGCGATCCTCGGCCCACGCGTTCCCGTCACCATCGAGAATATTCACATATTTTAACGCAGCCCTCATCGGGATAGGCAATCTGGATACCGAAGTCGCTGCGGCCAAGACGCTTTGCTGTGGGTTTCTGACATCAGGGTGGACATTGATCCGAATTTTCTGATCGGGGTAGCTCACGTCGAAATGCGACGCGCCTTCGACAAAAAGAACGTCGCGCCGTGGGTCATACATTTCAGTCCGACCGCCACTATTCTCTGAGATGGTCCAACAGGCCCCGGGATCATTTGACAGGATAAAATCCAGGTCGTTTGAAGCCACTGAATTTGGATACGGCGCCTGTGCCATCGCCAAAGCTGGCGCGCTGCTCAGAAGTATCGACACAAAGATACTTCAAAAAACTCTGCCCCAACTGGCAAAACATAACTGGCCAATATCCTTTGTGGATGCGCTCGGACAACGAACCGACGCCGAATTATTCGGTTGCCGCCAAAGCACCTGCGGCGACCTCAAGCGCGCCCTGCCCCCGCGGGATGTTCAATGCGGCCAGGCCTGTCTCGATGCCGCCCAGCAGCGCCATGATCATCTGACCATTCACGTGACCCATATGGCCAAGGCGGAAACACCCATCCTGATCCTCCATCCCCAGCCCGATGCCCAGCGTCAGGCCAAGATGGGCCTCGCAATAAGCGCGCAGCGATGTTCCGCGCCCCTCGGTCAGGCGCAGCGCGGTCACGGCATGGCTGCGATGGGCCCGGTCGGCGACATTTAGGTGCAGAGCGCCACCTTCGGCCCAAACCTCACAGGCGGCCCAGACGGCTTTGGCCAGCCTCTCATGGCGAGCCCAAACATGTTCCAGCCCCTCGGCGTGGATCAAATCCAACGCGGCGCGCAGGCCGTAGATATGGTGGGTCGGCGCGGTGCCGCCGAAATATTGGTAGAACCAGTCCGGCTGGCTGCGCGGGACCCAGTCCCAATATCCTGAAACGCGCGGCATGGTGGCCCGTTTGGCCTGGGCCTTATCGTTAAAAAAGACAAAGGACATGCCTGCGGGGGTCATCAGGCCCTTTTGGCAGGCGGTGACCATCACATCGACGCCCCAGGCATCCATCTGGAACCTATCGCATCCCAACGAGGCGATGCAGTCGGCCATCAGCAGAGCCGGATGGTCGAGGTCATCCAACAGCGCCCGCAATGCCGGAATGTCGTTGCGAACCGAGCTTGACGTGTCGACATGTACGGCAAGAACAGCCTTGATCCGGTGATCGGTGTCGGCCGTCAGCGCCTCGGCGATGCGGTCGATATCCCATGGGGCGGACATGCCGAAATCGATCACCTCGACGGATGCGCCAAGACGTTCGGCCATCTCGCCCCATCCATGGGTAAACCGGCCCGAGGCCGGAGCAAGGACAGTTTCGCCCGGGGCGATCACATTGGACAGGGCGGCCTCCCACGCGCCGTGGCCGTTTGAGATGTAAATGGCGACGTCGTGGCGTGTCCCCGCAACACGCAACAGATCGTCGACCAGTTGCGGCATCATATCAACCAATTCGCCCGCGTAGATATTGGGCGAGGGGCGGTGCATGGCCTGCAGCACCACATCAGGGATCACCGAAGGGCCGGGAATAGCAAGATATCCGCGCCCCTGCGACAAAGTCGTTTTTTGCGTCATATGGTAGGTCAACCTGTCTGAATTGCCGCCTACCCTAGCGCGCAGTGATGCCGCGTCAATCCGTCAGAGCAGCCGCATCGCGCGCGAGTTCTTCGATGCCGGCCCAGTCGCCCTGGCTCACCAACTGTTTCGGAGCGACCCAGCTGCCGCCCGCGCAGATGACGTTGGACAACGAGAGATAATCCATGGCGTTCGCCGGTGAGACACCACCGGTCGGACAGAAGCTAATCTGCGGCAGCGGCGCCCCGATGGCCTTGAGTGCAGGAGCACCGCCTGAGGCCTCGGCAGGGAAGAATTTCAGCATATCATAGCCCTTTTCCAACAGAGCCATCGCCTCGCTGGCGGTTGCCGCGCCGGGCAGCAGGGGTAAGCCTTCTGCCTCACAAGCTGCAATCAGGGCATCGGTCGCGCCTGGTGATACGCCGAACTGCGCGCCGGCGGCCTTGGCAGCACGGACATCTTCGGGCGTGACCAGCGTCCCTGCGCCGACAACACCGCCCGGCACATCGGCCATAGCGCGGATGGCATCCAGCGCGGCGGGAGTGCGCAGAGTGACCTCAAGCGCAGGCAACCCGCCTGCGACCAGTGCCTCGGCCAGCGGACGGGCCTGTGCGGCATCATCAACGACCAGAACCGGGACAATGGGTGCAAGCGCGCAGATTTCGCGCGTCTGTTGGGTTTTTGACATCACTTATGCTCCAAAAATACTGGCACCCGCATCGGCCGAGCCAACGGCGTTGCGGAAAGCGCCAAACAGATCGCGCCCGACACCGTGTTGATTGCCCGACAGATCAGCGGTTGCCGGGGTCCGGTCCAAGGCGCCAGGGGTCAGAATTTCCAGCGTGCCCTCTACGGCATCCACGCGCAGCAGATCCCCATCCTGCAAGCAGGCGATCGGGCCGCCGTCCAGCGCCTCGGGGACAACGTGGATCGCGGCGGGCACCTTGCCGGAAGCGCCAGACATGCGGCCGTCTGTGACCAGCGCCACCTTTTGCCCGCGCCCCTGCAGGATCGACAGCATCGGGGTCAGCGAATGCAGTTCGGGCATACCGTTGGCCTTGGGGCCCTGAAAGCGGACGACCACGATGATATCATCGGTGAACTCTCCGGCCTTGAAGGCGGCTTTGACTGCGTCCTGATCGTGGAATACGCGCACGGGCGCCTCGACCACCTGATGTTCAGGCGCAACGGCCGAGACTTTCATGACGCCGGTGCCCAGATTGCCGATCAGACGCGACAACCCGCCCGTGGGCTGGAACGGGTCCTGAGCCGGGCGCACGATCTTGTCGTTAAGGCTGTGGCCGGCGCCGTCTTCCCAAACCAGTTCGCCCTTTTTCAGCTTGGGCTCTTTGGTGTAGTTGTGCAGGCCCTGCCCGGCAACCGTGAGCGTGTCAGGGTGCAACAAACCGTTCTCGAGCAGCGTGCTGATCGTGAAACCCAGACCGCCTGCGGCGTGGAAATGATTCACATCGGCCAAGCCGTTGGGATAGACCCGCGCAACCAGCGGGACCACGGCGGAGATGTCGGAAAAGTCCTGCCAATCCAGCACGATACCACCTGCTCGTGCCATGGCGATCAGGTGGATCAGAAGGTTAGTGGATCCGCCTGTGGCCATCAGGCCGACGATGCCATTGACGAAGGCCCTTTCATCCAGAATCTGGCAGACCGGAGTATAGTGATTGCCCAGCGCGCTGAGCGACAGGGCCCGGCGCGCGCCTTCCTCGGTCAACGCATCGCGCAGGGGCGTGTTGGGGTTGATAAAGCTTGAGCCCGGCAGGTGCAGACCCATGAACTCCATCAGCATCTGGTTGGTGTTGGCGGTGCCGTAAAAGGTGCAGGTGCCGGGGCCGTGATAGGCGGCCATCTCAGCGGCCATCAACTCATCGCGGCCAATCTCTCCGGCGGCGAATTTCTGGCGGATCTTGGCTTTTTCGTCGTTCGGCAAACCACTGGTCATAGGGCCAGCGGGCAGGAAAACTGCGGGCAGGTGGCCAAAGGCCTGTGCGCCGATGACCAGACCGGGCACGATCTTGTCGCAGACCCCCAGAAACACAGCCGCGTCATAGGTGTTGTGGCTGAGCGCAACACCAGTCGCCAGCGCAATCACATCGCGGGAAAACAGCGACAGCTCCATCCCTGCCTCGCCCTGCGTGACGCCATCGCACATGGCGGGCACGCCGCCCGCGACCTGAGCCGTGCCACCCGCCGCCCGGATCGCATCGCGGATCAGGGCAGGATACTGCTCGAACGGCTGGTGCGCGGACAGCATGTCGTTATAGGCGGTGACAATCCCCAGATTGCCCGCCGTACCTGTGGCCATCGAAGCCTGATCCTCACCCGCACCGGCATAGGCATGGGCCTGACCGCTGCAGGATAGATGCGCGCGGGCCGGACCTTTGGATTTGGCCTGCTCCATCCGTTCCAGATGCGGGCCGCGTGAGGAGGCGCTGCGGTCAACAATACGTTTGGTGACGTCGGCAATAACTGTGTTGAGCATGACTATCCTCCGATCTGACGCCAGCGGCGCCCATCGCGATGCATCAGCATCAGGGCCTCTTCGGGTCCTGAGCTGCCCTGATCGTAGCGCGCGGGCCGGTCGCCGCGTTCTTCCCATCCGCGGATGATGGGGTCGACCCAGGCCCAGGCGGCCTCGGCCTCATCCCCGCGCATGAACAGGGTCTGGTCGCCGCGAATGACATCCATAACCAGCCGCTCATAAGCGTCCGGTGCCTGCTCGTCATCACCCAGCGCGTCAGCAAAACTCATATCAAGCGACACATCAGACAAGCGGAACCCGCCCGGCCCCGGATCCTTGATCGTGGTGCGCAAAGTGATGCCTTCATCGGGCTGCAGGCGGATCACCAGCACGTTGCCACGTAGCGGACCGACATTGGGAAAGATCGTGTGCGGCGGGTCGCGGAAGAACACCGCAATCTCGGATTCGCGCGCGCGCAAGCGTTTACCGGTACGCAGGTAGAACGGAACCCCGGCCCAGCGCCAGTTGCCCAGATGGACCTTGAGCGCAATGAAGCTTTCGGTACGGCTGGCGGAGTTGCCTACGTGGTCCAGATATCCGTCACCGCCCTTATCTGTCCGGTACTGACCGCGCGCTATGTCGGATTGCTCGACCGGTTCAAGCGCCTCGATCACCTTGACCTTTTCGTCGCGTACCGAATTGGGTGAGAATTTCGACGGCGGCTCCATCGCGGTGAGGCACAGAAGCTGAACCAAGTGGTTCTGGATCATGTCGCGCATCGCGCCGGACTGATCGTAATAAGCCCCGCGCCCTTCGACCCCAACCGTTTCTGCCACAGTAATCTGTACATGATCGACATGGGTTGCGTTCCACAGCGGCTCGAAAAGGGAATTAGCAAAGCGCAGTGCCATCAGGTTCTGCACGGTTTCCTTGCCCAGATAGTGGTCGATCCGGTAAATCTGATGTTCTTCAAAGCAGCCGCGCAGCCCTTCGTTCAGCGCCTTGGCCGAAGCCAAGTCATGGCCGAACGGTTTTTCGACAACAATCCTGCTGTCGGGGGTCGCAAGACCGTGATCCTGCAGTCGCTGAGCAATGCCGGAAAACAGGCTGGGACCTACCGACAGATAAAAGGCGCGCACGACATCGGGGCGCAGGGATTTGCTGAGCTTTTTCCACCCTGCATCCCCGAGCGCATCAACAGGCACATATTCAACGCGCGTCAGAAAACGGTCGAGTACATCCGGTGCAAATTCCGGAGCAAACTGCTGCATCGAGGCGCGAATTTGATCCCGGAAACCCGCATCGTCCATCTCGGACCGAGCGGTGGCAATGATGCGCGCATCTTCGGGCATCTGGCCTACTTCGAACCTGTGATACAGACCCGGCAAGATCTTTCGCTGCGCCAGATCACCGGTTGCGCCGAACAACACCAGATCAAACGGATGGACTGGTATTACGCGTGAGACCATCGCACGGCTCCTTTCGAGTTCATCGCGACCATCTTAACATGACGGCCTTCGCACATGGGAAACGCGCAGATACCGGCTCATGTTATCGCTAACATTCGCCGTTTCAATAAAAAGTCGCGGCTGGAAAATCAAGCGCTGATTTGCATCGGACCCATATTCCTGCAGGCCGCACCTCACCCCTGTTCACGCAGCCAGTCCATAACCTCAGGGCGAACGGTCTGTACGCCGCGGTGACGGGCATCGGCAATGATCTTGCGAACATCCTGCAGGTTTGACCGCAACAGCAGACTCTTGACCGGACCGATCGAGGCCGGGCGCATCGACAATGTGCGAATACCCATCGCAGCAAGGCACAGTGCCTCAACCGGGCGACCCGCATCTTCGCCACAAAAGCTGAGCGGGGTGTCCGAGATATTGCAACGTTCCACGATCCGCTCGATAAAGCTGAGGAAGCTGACATTCAGCGTGTCATAGCGGCGGCGCACCAGTTCGTTTTCGCGGTCGGCCGCAAAGAAGAACTGTTTCAGGTCATTGCCGCCGATCGAGATGAAATCCACCTCGTCAAAGAATTTCTGCGGCGCAAAGGCCAATGATGGCGTTTCCAGCATTGCGCCCACCTCGAGCGACTCGGGCAGGAGATGGCCCAGCCGCCTTTCGCGCTCGATGGTTTTATTCACCTCCCAGCGAGCCTCGCGATATTCTTCGGCCTGCGCAACGAAGGGGAACATGATGGTCAGCGGGCGACCATCTGCGGCGCGCAACAGGGCCTGCAACTGCATGCGCATGACGCCGCGTTTATCCAGACCGACCCGGATCGCACGCCAGCCAAGGGCCGGGTTCGGTTCCGCCACATGTTTCATATAAGGCAGCACCTTGTCCGAGCCGATATCGAGCGTGCGGAACACCACCCGCTTGCCCTGTGCGGCGTCGAGAACACGCTTGTACTGGCTGACAAGCTCGGACCGTTTGGGCATCTGGTTGCGCACCAAAAACTGCAATTCGGTGCGGAACAGGCCCACCCCTTCGGCCCCAGAGTTTCCAAGCGACGGCAGATCGGCCATCAGGCCCGCATTCATCACAAGATTGATCTGCGCACCGTCCTGCGTAACTGTCGGCGTTTCCCGGATCGAGGCATAGCGTTCCTGCGCCTTGGCCTGCATCGCGACCTTATCGCGAAATGCAGTGACCACGGTATCTTCGGGGCGCAGGTGAACAATACCTTCGTCCCCGTCGACCAGAATATGGTCTCCGTTCAGTGCCTCAGTCGTGATCCGGCCCACATGCACCACAAGCGGGATGGCAAGGGCACGGGCAACAATCGTCGCGTGGCTGCCGACCGAGCCTTCCTCAAGGACGATGCCTTTCAGCGAGCGGCCATATTCCAGTAGATCGCCGGGGCCGATATTGCGGGCGATCAGAATCGGGTCAGGCGGCAGATCAGCGGCGTCAGTTGCCCCCTGCCCCGTCAGGATGCGCAACAGCCGGTTACTGAGGTCATCCAGATCAGCCAGCCGTTCGCGCAGATAGGGGTCGGTGACCTGCTCCATACGGGCGCGGGCTTGCGACTGTTCTTTCTCCACTGCGGCTTCGGCGCTGAGGCCCAGGGCGATGTCCTCTTCCATGCGGCGCATCCAGCCCTTGGAATTGGCGAACATCCGGTAGGCTTCGAGAACCTTCAGCTGTTCCTTGTCGCCGTTCTGCGAGATCTCAAGCATCTTATCGACACCCACGCGCAGCTCTTCGACCGCATCAACCAGACGCTCGCGTTCGCGATGCGGGTCTTCGGCAATCGGATTTGTAACGACAACGCGGGGTTCGTGCAGCCAGACATGGCCTTCGGCTGCCCCCTCCTGCGCGGGGCCACCGCTCAGCTGTACCGATTGCTGGTGCAGGGGCGACAGCGCAGCGCCTTCGCCGACAAATGCGCCCAGCTCGGCCATTTCGGCCAGAACCATGGCAACAACCTCCAGCGCATAGACCTCATCCGCTGAAAACTCGCGCGCGTCGCGTGACTGGACAACCAGCACACCCAGTTTTTCGCCAAGCCGCTGCACCGGAACGCCAAGGAACGAGGAAAACCGTTCTTCGCCCGTTTCCGGCATATAGCGGAAGCCCTTGGCCGATGGCGCATCGGCTGTGTTGACCACCTTGCCGCTTTTAGCGACGCGGCCCACCAGCCCCTCGCCCATACGCATCCGGGTCTGATGCACCGCTTCGGGTGACAGACCTTCGGTTGCGCACAGTTCCAACGTGTCCTGATCCCGGAACAGGTAGATCGAGCAGACCTCGGCCCGGATGCTGTCCGCAATCAAGTGCGTAATCCGGTCAAGACGTTCCTGACCAGCGGCCTCGCTGGCCATCTCTTCGCGCAGCCGCCCCAGCAGCTTGCGGGATTCTGTTTCGGTGCCGTCTGCCATGGCCCAACCAAATTACGGTGTCAGACGTGACCCTTGGCCGATCAGCTCAGGCCGCCTTGTCCAATTCAAAGGCATCATGCAGTGCCTGAACAGCAAGTTCCATGTATTTCCTGTCGACAAGGACGGAAATTTTGATCTCGGAGGTTGTGATGACCTTGATGTTGATCCCCTCATCCGAGAGAACCTTGAACATTTTTGCCGCCACACCCGATTGCGAACGCATGCCGATGCCCACGACAGAGACTTTGCAGACGTCTTCGTCCGCAACCAGGTCGGCATAGTTCAGATCGCCTTTTTCCTTGATTGCCAGCAGCGCCTGTTCGGCGCGCGCCACCTGATTGGTGGGGCACGAAAAGGTCATGTCGGTGCGCCCTTCGTCCGAAATGTTCTGGACGATCATATCCACATTCACACCCTCTTCGCTGAGCGCGCTGAAGATGATCGACGCGATGCCCGGACGGTCGGCCACAGAGACCACGGTCATTTTGGCTTCGTCGCGGGAATAGGCCACACCGGCCACTACGTTGGATTCCATGATATCCTCCTCGTCGCAGACCAATGTGCCCGCATTGTCGGATTGTTCTTCGAAACTGGACAGCACTCGCAGACGCACCTTGTAGCGCATCGCCAGCTCGACCGAGCGGGTTTGCAGCACCTTGGCGCCCAGCGAGGCGAGTTCGAGCATTTCCTCGAACGAAATCTTTTCAAGCTTGCGCGCCTTGTCGCAGATGCGCGGGTCCGTGGTATAGACCCCATCCACATCCGTGTAGATGTCGCAGCGCTCGGCTTCGAAGGCTGCGGCAAATGCTACGGCGGTGGTATCTGACCCGCCCCGGCCCAGCGTTGTGATGCGGCCCTCAGGGCTGATGCCCTGGAAACCGGCCACAACGGCAACTTTCATGCCTTCGCCGAATTTCTGGTTGATATTATCGGTCGGGATCTCTTCGATCCGCGCCGATGAATGCGCGCCGTTGGTGATCAAAGGCACCTGCCAACCCTGCCAGCTGCGTGCAGGGATATCCATCTGCTGCAGCGTCAGGGACATCAGCCCAGCAGTCACATTTTCACCCGACGACACCACCGCATCATATTCACGGGCATCATAGAGCGGCGAGATCTCATCGACCCAGCCAACCAGTTCGTTGGTCTTGCCCGACATGGCCGACACAATCACAATGACATCATAGCCTTTGGCCACCTCAACACCGATGCGTTTGGCAGCACGGCGGATGCGGTCCAGGTTGGCGACGGATGTGCCGCCGAATTTCATCACGAGTACGGGCATGGGGGCTGTTGTCTCCGCGCCTTGGAATTCTGATCCCGTGCGTCTTATGCGAGGGGACGTGCAAGAGCAAGTGGGCAACCACGCGAAAGCCCGGCTTTACAATGTCAGGCCGGAGTGTCAGCGTAAATCCAACAATTTGCACCAAGAGGTTTACGATGCTCCGTTACGCTTTCGCCGTCGCAATGATATCGACATCAGCAACTGCACAGGTTGCATCGCTGACCGCAACCGATGGAAAAAACGCTCTTGGCACTGTGCCCTGTGCCGCTTTGGCGGGCGATCCGCTGCAAAGCTGCAATGCCGAATTGCGCCGCCACGACGATGGCACCGCGACATTGGCAGTGGCGTTACCAACCGGTACGGTGCGCAGCATCTACTTTATTGATGGCTTGCCAAGTTCCAGCAGTTCAGCGTCAAAACTGACTCATGAAACGCGCGGCGACCTGATGGTGATTTTCATCGATCCGGGCGAGATCTACGAGATCCCGACAGCGGCATTGAACACTCAATAGGCGTGCGGACGGCCGTCCCAGGTCTCGAAACATCCGGTGTTTTCAGGGCCGAGCACTGCGAACCGTTCGCTCAGGCCCGCGACGGCCTGAGCGGTGGTGATATCAGCGCGCACTCCACCCATATCGGTCTGCACCCAGCCCGGATGGTAGATACCAACCGCGATACCGTCTGCATGCAAATCCGTTGCCAGGTTGCGCCCCAAATTCAGCGCCGCCGCCTTGGAGGCGCGATAGATGTAGCTGCCGCCCGGCGCATGCGTATGCGAGGCCATCTGCGATGACAGGATCGCAACCTTGCCCTTCGCCGCCCGCAGATTGGGCAGCAGCGCCCGAACCGTAAGAAAGACACCGGTCACATTGATCGCAAAGCTTTGCGCCCACATTTCGGCCGGGTAACCGTCAATCGACTGCCCTTTGTCCAGATAGACACCAGCGTTGCAGATAAGCAGATCAACCGGCTGGCCGGCAAGACGCGCAGCCATGGCCTTGTGCTGCTCCGGGTCGGTGACATCGAGAGCCACCTGCGCAGTGCCGTCACGTGCGGTTCCGGTGACGCTGTGATCTTGCGCGCGATAGTAGTCCGCCAGGGATCGTCCTATGCCACGGCCAGCCCCGGTGATGACAACATGCACCGGTCAGTTCGTTTTGCGGGTTGGAATAAACGGCAGCGGCGCGACGGGCACGCCGTCTTCGATCAGCGCCTTGGCTTCTTCAAGCTTGGCCTCGCCATAAATCGGTCGGTCCTGTGCGTCACCCAGATGCATCTTGCGTGCCTCGGCGGCAAAATTCTTGCCCACATAGTCGGAATTCTCTTCGACCTTGCGGCGCAGCTCGGCCAGAACCTTTTCCACATCCGCAGCGGGCGGCTCGACCGCGATTTCGCTGTTTTGCGGCGGCGCAGGTTCGGTTGCGGGTTTGGCATTGCGCGCTGGGCGAACCCGGGGCGTCATGATCGCCTTTTCAACATGGACAGAGCCGCAGACGGCGCACGTTACCATACCCGCCGATGCCAGCTTGTCATAGGCATCTGCGGACTGAAACCAGCTGTCAAATACATGACCGTTGTCACATTTCAAAGCGTACTGAATCATCTGTCGTCCAATTGACCGGTTGGCAAATAGATACCGACCGGCATGGCAATATCAAGTCTTTCCAGTGGCCATTGGATTAGGATGTGGATCAAACCTCATCAATAGTGCGGCAAGATCGGGCTCTGACACGCTCAGCGCTGCTTTAACGGGCAGACACCATTTGCGGGATCGCTGGCCGCATTCCGGAAATTCAGACGCGATGCGGTCGACCCGCAAGGGGTATACATCGACCAGGCACATCCTGGCCCCTTTGCCAGCGCGTTGTTTGATATATGAAAACTGCCCTAGCCGGTTGGCCGCGCAAGACCCTCTGACCCCGGCCTCTTCCCAGGCTTCCTGAGCCGCGCTCTCGGACGGGCTGAGTCCATCCATCAGCCAGCCCTTGGGGATGATCCAGCGTCGGGAGCGGCGCTTGGTGATCAACAGCACCTCTGGCTGATCGCCAGTCATGCGGTAACACAAAGCGGCCGACTGGGACGCAACCGGAAGCTGCCCAGCGCTGGCCAAAATATGTGGCGAAAGCCTTGCGTTCATAACGCCGTCACGCCTTTCAATCGGGTATCAATGCCTGTTTTAACAGCCCATTTTTCTTTGTTTATCGGGCTGATAGGCAAAGGATACCACAGATGGCGCGATGCGCCAAGCCGGCGTCGCAAAGAGGATCAGTGCAGCATACGCTGCGACAGGCGCTGCACCAGATCGGCATGGGGAATATCGGCATCCATCGCCAGTCGGCGCAGCCCGAAATGGACCCGCGCCACCTGCTGATAATAGCGGGTATAGACGAAATTCGTACCACCCCCAGCAAGCGCCCCCAACAGAGGTACCGATTGCGCCGCCAGCTTCTGCCCCAAGACAACCGAAAGGCGCGGGGCAACCATAGTGATCATTTTTTGCATCGCCGGGCCGGTCAGGGTCAACCGAACCGAGAAAAATCCTAGGTCAGCCCCATCATCATGGGACATCGGTCCTGCTGCGGATAAGACACGGATACAGTCGAATTTGACGTTTTCTTCTGCCGGATCAAAGCCTTCGCTTGCCGCCGCGCCCTGAATCGCGCGCAGCAGCATGGCCGTTGTGGCAGGCAGTTCTATCAGCGCGGTCGAGACCCCCCCCAACCCGCCAGCAGCCCCCATAGCGGTTGTCACGGCGGTGTTGACCCATGGTTTTTGGTCCGGGATCGCCTGCCTGCTGCCCTGCGCGGCATGTGTGGCCAGCCAAAGCGCCTGTTCCGTGGCATCGGTCAGGCCCAGGCGCACCGGTTCGGGCAGCGTGTCCAACAGCGACTCCGCTGATCCGCCCAATCGGTTCAGCAGCTTGACCCCTGTTCCGCCTGCCGACCGGTAGTGCGCGGCCAACCGATCCAGTTCGGCCTCTGCATCAATTTTCTCGATCAGAACAACGTCTTGCATGCGGGTCCTCCTGATATTGAAACATTGGCACCTGACGGCGGTATTTCAATAGGTCAGCGGGTCCAGCGGGTGACGAGGCCAGCAATCCCGGCCCACGCGGCGTCGGCCAGTTCCATGCCCAGAATACGCTCGGGGTTGGTGGGTGGCGGCATCTCGACCCCGTGCAAACGCGTGAACCCAAATCGCGCGTAATAGGGGGCGTCGCCCACCAGCATCACCCGATCCCAGCCCTTGCGGCGACCAGTTTCAACCCCTTCGTGGATCAGGTATCCGCCCAGCCCCTCACCCTGATGGGTCGGGTGCACGGCCACAGGGCCCAGCAGCAGCGCGTCGTGATTGCCGATATGGACCGGCCAGAAGCGGATGGCACCGGCCAGGATACCCTGCCCGTCCCGCGCCACCTGCGACAAGCCCGCCACCGGTGGCACATCATCCCGCAGCCGATAGGACGACAGCGCCTCACGCCCCGGCGCAAAGCAGAGGTCATAGAGCGCCTCGACCTCCCACCAGTCGTCGGGCTCTTCCGGCCTGATACTGAACTGCTGCACCCCTGCCCTCATTTTCCTTGCTGGCATCCGCCCTAGCACTTCGCTACGTCTTGGGCAAACGCTTGGAGATAAGATGTTCTATCGACCCGAAGACGGCCATGGCCTGCCGCACAATCCGTTTAACGCCATCATCACGCCACGCCCTATCGGCTGGATTTCGACACGCGACGCGGATGGGATCAACAATCTGGCCCCTTATTCCTTTTTCAACGGCGTCGCCTACACCCCGCCGCAGGTGATGTTTGCCTCAACCGGCAGCAAGCAGGATCAGGATAGCGGCAAGGACAGCATCGCGAATATCGAGGCGACGGGCGTGTTCTGCGTCAATGTCGTAGGCTATGCCCATCGCGACGCGATGAATGCAAGCTCGGAGGGGCTGCCCAAACATATAGACGAGTTCGACCACGCGGGGCTGACACCGGTTGAGTGTGAAACGATCCCCTGCGCCCGGATCAAGGGCGCGCCCGCGGCGCTTGAATGCAAGCTGACCCAGATTGTCACCCTGCCGGGAGAAGCCAACCGGGCCGTGTTTGGTGAGGTCACGGGCGTTCATCTACAGGACGATCATATCCGCGATGGCAAGTTTGACGTGACATCCTTCCAACCGCTGGCACGGCTTGGATATCGGGACTACTCGGTCGTGACTGAATTGTTCAGCCTGACGCGACCTGATGACTGACGAGATCATCGGTTGCTCTGTCTGGATGACCCAGAGCGCTTAAAGCCATCAGCCGATCAGAAAAAAAGGCGGCCCCACAAGGCCGCCCTTTTGGAATTAATGCCCGCCCAGAATACCGGTGCGCACAGAATAGTCGACGGCCAGACCATAATCGGGGTCGTCGTCGCTATCGACCATCAGGTGGCCTGCTTTGTTCAGCAACCTGTGGCAATCGCGGCTGAGGTGGCGCAGCATGACGCGCTTGCCTGCGACCTCGTATTTACCTGCGATGTTTTCGATGGCCTGCAGGGCCGATTGGTCGACAACGCGGCTTTCGGCGAAATCGACGATGACGGTTTCGGGGTCGTTTGCCACGTCAAACAGCTCGATGAACCCCTCGGACGAACCGAAGAACAGCGGGCCCTGAATTTCATAAACCTTCGCGCCTTTTTCGGTCTCAGACTCGCGCGTGATCGCGTGGATACGTTTGGCGTTGTTCCAGGCATAGGCCAGCGCCGAGACAATCACACCGACGACAACGGCAACCGCGAGGTCCTCCATCACCGTGACCACGGTGACCAGCACGATGACGAATGCATCCATCATCGGCACCTTGCGCATGATGTTGAACGAGTTCCAGGCGAAGGTCCCGATCACAACCATGAACATCACGCCCACCAGCGCGGCCAGCGGGATCTGTTCGATCAGCGGGGCCGCGAACAGGATAAAGACCAGCAGGAAAAGCGCGGCCGCAATCCCAGCGACGCGGGTGCGTCCGCCCGATTTCACGTTGATCATCGACTGACCGATCATCGCGCAACCGCCCATGCCGCCGAAAAAGCCGGTGGCCACGTTGGACACGCCCTGAGCGATACATTCTTGCGAAGCACCGCCGCGTTTGCCGGTGATCTCACCCACAAGGTTCAGCGTTAGCAGCGATTCAATCAGGCCAATCGCGGCCAGAATAACGGCATAGGGCAGTATAATCTGAAAAGTTTCCCAAGTCAGCGGCACCATCGGGATGTGGAAGGACGGCAGGCCACCCTCGATCGAGGCCAGATCGCCCACACGCGGCACGTCCAGCCCCATGCCAATCACCAGCGCTGCAACCACAACGATCCCAGCCAGCGGCGCAGGCACGATACGGGTCAGGCGCGGCATGATCCAGATCACCGCCATCGTCAGCGCCACAAGACCCAGCATGGTATAAAGCTGCATGCCGGACAACCATTCTCCGCCACCCATACCATGGCCGGTGTTCTCCATGGAACCGGGCACTTTGAACTGCCCCAACTGGGCAAGGAAAATCACAATAGCCAGACCGTTTACAAAGCCCAGCATCACCGGATGCGGCACCAGACGGATAAAGCGGCCCCAATGCATGGCCCCAGCAATAACCTGCAGGATGCCCATCAAAACCACGGTCGCAAACAGGTATTCCACACCGTGCTGTGCAACTAGCGCCACCATGACCACAGCCAGCGCACCGGTCGCGCCCGAAATCATACCCGGACGCCCGCCAATCAGCGCAGTGATCAGCCCCACCATAAAGGCCGCGTAGAGCCCCACCAGCGGATGCACACCGGCCACAAAGGCAAAGGCCACAGCCTCGGGCACAAGGGCCAGCGCGACGGTGAGACCCGACAACAGTTCGATGCGCAAGCGCGATACGGTCAGCCCCTCGTCCGGCATCCAGCGCAGGTCGGGTATGGCTAGGCGATTGGCAAAGCTTGCCAGCAAGGCTCGGGGCATTGGACAGTCCTGTGGGTTCATATGTTCGCGCGAAAGGGGTCTTTTACCTGTGTTCCCCCGCACGAGCTACTGCGTTAGGCGGGAGGCAGCCATGCTGCAAGCGCATAGCTTGCCTCTCTCGACAACGTGACTTGAAGACCCCCGCCGCCATGCGCAACCTAGCTCCATGAGATGGTTTGTTCTTTTCCTTCTGGCCCCGCTTTCGGCATTTGCGCAGGATCGACAAGGGAATAACACCCCCAGCGACTGGCGCGTGACCCACTACGAAACCTTCGGCATCTGGAACTCGATCTGCGATGAGCGCGAGGAAGACGGCGCGTTGAAACAACGGTGTTACATCCGCTGGGCCGATGTGTTCTCGCTGCGCCCGAAATTTGCCGCCCAGTTCCTTTTTGTCACGCCGGCGCCCGACGGCTATCAGGTCGAGTTCGGGATCGAACCCGGCACCCTGTTCAGCCCCTCCGGGTTTCGCATCGATCAGGGCACAGACACGATCTGGCGCACTCGGCGCCCGGGCTGTCTGACCGGGTTGAGTTGCACGTTTCAGGGCCGCGCGGCGCAGACTGTGCTGGAGGCCATGCAGGCGGGCGACACCTATCGGTTTGTCTTTCGCGACCGTCATGGACAGTCGCAGAACCTGACATGGCCGCTGGAGGGATTTGGATCGGCCTGGGATGATTTTCGCGCACAGGCGCAGGCGCGCGGTCTGCTCGCGGCGGAATAGCCACCCGCCCCTTGCCAAAACCCACGCCAGCCCGCAGAAATCCGACATCATACACGCAAACGGAGAACAGCTGTGACCCAGACCAAAATTGCCGTCATTGGCGGATCGGGCATCTATGACATTGACGGGTTGGAAAACGCGGAATGGGTCAGCGTCGAAACCCCATGGGGCGCCCCTTCCGATCAGATTTTGACTGGGTCGCTGGACGGAGTTGCGATGGCGTTTCTACCCCGTCATGGGCGCGGCCATGTGCATTCTCCGACCGAGGTGCCCTATCGCGCCAATATCGACGCGCTGAAACGGCTGGGCGTGACGGATGTGATCTCGGTATCAGCCTGCGGGTCGTTCCGCGAACATATGGCGCCCGGAGATTTTGTGATCGTCGATCAGTTCATCGACCGAACTTTTGCACGGGATAAGAGCTTTTTCGGAACCGGCTGCGTGGCACATGTCAGCGTCGCCCACCCGACCTGCCCACGCCTGTCAGACGCTTGCGAGACGGCGGGCAAGGCTGCAGGCATCACGGTCCATCGGGGCGGCACCTATCTGGCTATGGAGGGGCCGCAGTTCTCGTCACTGGCTGAGTCCAAAATGTACCGCGAGCAATGGGGCTGCGATGTGATCGGGATGACCAATATGCCCGAAGCCAAGCTCGCCCGAGAGGCAGAGCTTTGCTACGCTTCCATCGCCATGGTCACGGATTACGACAGTTGGCACCCGGATCATGGTGAGGTCGACGTCACCGCTATTATTGCAACCCTGACCGGCAATGCCGAAAAAGGCCGCGCCTTGGTCAAGGGCTTGCCCAACCTGCTGGGGTCCGAACGCGCACCTTGTCCACATGGCTGCGACCGGGCGTTGGAATATGCCATTCTGACTGCACCCGAGAAACGCGATCCGGCGCTGCTGGCCAAGCTGGATGCTGTGGCGGGGCGAATCCTCTGATCCGCACCCGGTTATTGTGGTGGCAGGTTCGCCTGAACCTGCTGCCATAGCCCATGATCCCACAAGTCGTTGTGGGTGCCGTTTGGGATGACAATCAGGTTCACATTGTCGTTTGGAAGCGCCGCAAGCGCCTGGCCATGGTGTACGGGGACAACCTCGTCATTTGTTCCATGGAAAATCAGCGTCGGCACGTCGATATCGGCGATTATCTCTCGCGTCGCGAACCGATCCTGCATCAACAAATTGACAGGCAGCCAGGGGTAACGCTCGCCCGCGACGTCAACGGTGGCGGTAAAAGGGGCTTCCAGCACCAAAAGCTCGGCGTTTGGGCGCTGTGCTGCGACAGCAGCGGCCACACCTGTGCCCAAGCTTTGTCCGTGAAGAATGACCGGCGCACCCTGCGCATCCAACCAGTCGAACAGCTCTAGCCCATCTGAGATGAAAGCTGCCTCTGACGGCTGGCCTTCGCTGCCCGGAAACCCGCGATAGCTGGGCGCAAGCAGCCCATAACCGCTGTTGAGAATTTCGCGCATCCGGTCTGCCCGGTCGCCCAGATTGCCGCTCTGCCCGTGAAAGAACAGCACGGTGGGGGCACTCTCGGTTGCAGCAGGCGCGAGCCACACTGCCAATGTGGTGCCATCCGACATCGGCAGTGAAAGGGTTTCGACATTTGACAGGCCAACCTGATGCGGCGCGGGCAGCTCCCCGCCCGGCTTGAACAGCAGCTCCCGCTGGTTCAGGTACATGTAACCAACCGCGCCGGCATAAAGCAACAGGGCCAGGGCGATCACCGCACAGACGCCCCGTCTTACGCCCCCTGGTTTCAGCCGGGCATCATCTTTGCCCGGATATGCGCCTTCGGTCTGTACCATCAGCCCCTCCTTGATCAGTATCCCCAGTTTGGGGTTCAGCCCTGCGAAATCAAGAAACATGCCCGAAGCTTAACCTTGCCTTAAGGTTCCCCGAGCCTGCGGCCAAACGCCCGAGCCACAAACCGCTTGACGTTGGCCGGGGACCTGAGGCTTGCTGAGGCGCGTAAAAACGGGATGTCTCATGTCATTTGAACTCTGGCTGGCCTTTGTTGCCGCATCAACCGCCCTGTTGCTGATCCCGGGGCCTACAGTCTTGCTTGTTCTCAGCTACGCCCTGTCCAAGGGGCGCAGCGTTGCCGTTGCCTCGGCCACGGGGGTTGCGGCGGGGGATCTTCTGGCCATGACGGCCTCGCTGTTGGGGCTTGGGGCGCTGGTTCTGGCCTCGGCCACTCTGTTCACCACGCTGAAATGGGTGGGTGCAGCCTATCTGATCTGGATGGGCATCAAGCTGCTGCGAAGCGCCCCATCAGACGGCATGGCAACCGTTGCCACGCAGCGCAGCGTGACCGCGCGCAGCGTTTTTGGTCATACGGCGGCGGTGACGGCGCTGAACCCGAAATCTATCGCCTTTTTCATCGCGTTTGCGCCGCAATTTCTGCGCCCGGCAGAGCCACTGGGTCCGCAATTCGCCATTCTGATCGCCACGTTTGTGGGATTGGCCTGGTTGAACGCGCTGGCCTATGCGCTGCTTGCCGACCGCCTGCGCCGAATGATCGGACGCGCGGGCGTCATCACCGCGATGACGCGATTTGGCGGGCTGACCTTGATCGGGATGGGAATGGCCACGGCTGTTCTGCGGCGCCCGGCCTGATCCTGCATCGCAAAACAGGCTGCTTCTGCCCACTCTGAGGGGATTAGCGTTCCGCGTTTTCCTTCATGAACCCGCGTATGAAACGCCGGATTTCGCGCGCGGCTGAGGTATCAAGCTCTCTGCAAAGCCCGACAAAGGCGTCACGTTCATCTTTGTCCAGACGCAACACAAGCTGGCTGTTTTTCTTTGTAAAGCCCTTACCGTCTTTCTGTCCCACGTGTCTTGCCCTATCTAAATCTCAAGCATTTTGCGGTAATTTGTATATACAACGCATAACAAATGTATATATCCAAGCATCTAACACCCCCAAAAGGCATCAGGCAACGCCCCGTGATGTTGGTCTGTCATTTCTGTCGAGAAGCCAGCGAAAGCAGACTCGCCTTGCATGAACGGGCTGAATGGGCCAAACACCCGCGCGTGTCTGGCGCAAAAGGAATAGCCCATGTCGAGAAACAAATCGGTCAAGGACTACATTCGGACAATCGTTGATTTCCCCCATGAAGGGATCATGTTCCGCGATGTCACCACTTTGTTTGCCGACCCGCGCGGGTTTCGCATGGCGATTGACCAGATGCTGCACCCCTATGCTGGAGAGCAGATCGACAAAGTGGTCGGGCTTGAGGCGCGTGGCTTTATTCTGGGCGGGGCCATTGCCCATCAGCTGAGCGTCGGCTTCGTGCCCATCCGCAAAAAGGGCAAACTGCCCGGCACTACGATCAGCCAAGAATACAAGCTGGAGTATGGCGAGGCGATTGTCGAACTCCACGATGATGCCATCCAGCCTGGCGAAAAGATTCTTGTCGTCGATGACCTGCTGGCCACGGGCGGCACCGCAGCCGCTGGCATCAAGCTGATTGAACGGCTGGGCGGGCAGATCGTTTCCTGCGTGTTTGTGATCGACCTGCCGGAACTGGGCGGCCGCAAAGTGCTGGAAGAAATGGGCATGGACGTCCATGTCCTGTGCGAATTCGAGGGGCTTTGACGTCCCGCCATTCACGTTTTTGTGAGTGGCTTTTTCAATCCCTCCGGGCTTAGCGCGCTTTGATCTTGTTTCAAGCTGAGTTCCTTCACACATTCGGTGATCTTCCCGTCAGACAGCGGCGTACCCCGTTTGATGCCGACTGAGGCATTCTCAACAAGGGAAGTATCGTCATGTTTCGTAAAATCGCAGTTGCCGGTGTTGCCAGTATTCTTTTCAGCACAACCGCCATGGCAGACGGTCATGGGAAAGACATCGTGGATACTGCGGTGTCTGCAGGCAGTTTCTCAACCCTGGTGGCCGCCGTTCAGGCCGCTGAACTGGTCGACACACTGAAAGGCGACGGGCCGTTCACGGTCTTTGCCCCAACAGATGACGCATTCGCTGCGCTGCCCGAAGGCACGGTCGAAACGCTGCTGAAGCCCGAGAACAAGGACCAGCTAGTGGCCATTCTGACCTATCACGTGGTGCCGGGCAAAGTCATGTCGGGCGATTTGTCTGACGATATGACAGCTGCCACCGTTCAGGGTGGGGAGATCACCATCGATCTGGATTCCGGTGTGATGGTTAATGACGCCAACGTGGTTCAGGCTGATATCGAGGCTGAAAACGGCGTTATCCACGTCATCGACAAAGTGATCCTGCCCGCCTCCTGAGGCCTTTTCGGCGCGGCCTCATCAGGTCGCGCCTATCCTCTGAGCACCGCGCCGGGGTTCATGATCCCCTTTGGATCAAGTGCCGCTTTGATCACCCGCATTGCCTGCAATTTGGTCGGGTCGGCGTATTCCTCAAGATCTTCGACTTTGAGACGACCCACCCCGTGCTCGGCGCTAACCGACCCTCCGAACGCGTGAACCAGATCGTGAACCGCATGTTTGACCGCTTTGCGCTGTTGGTCAAACGCGCCCCTATCATGCCCTTTGGGCGGGAATACGTTATAGTGCAGATTGCCATCCCCCAGATGGCCAAAACAGTTGATCCGGAACGGGCCCAGCCCCTCAACCGTCTGCGCCCCGCGCTGGATGAATTCGGGAATGCGCGCGATGGGCACCGAGATATCATGGCTGGATACCGAGCCGATCATCCGGTTGGCCTCGGGGATGCGCTCCCGCACCGCCCACAGCTCAGCGCGCTGGGTTTCGTTCTGGGCGATCACACCATCGCTGACCAAACCCCGCACGACACCGGCCTGAAACAAGGCCTCAAGCGCCTCTGACGGGTTAAGACCCACTGGCAACCCAAACTCTGTCAGAACACACCATTCGGGCGCATCTTTAAACGGTTGCCGCACATCCGGCAGGGTTTCGGTCAGAAAATCCAGCCCCTGCTTGTGGATCAGCTCGAACGTGCTGACCGCCTCGCCCACCTGATCGCGCGCCAACGAGAGCAGATCAATGGCCGCTTCGGGGGACGACACCTGAAACACGGCTGTGCCAATGCCAGACGGGATCGGAAACAGCTTGAGCGCCGCTGCCGTGATGATGCCAAGCGTCCCCTCTGCACCGATCAGCAGGTTCCGCAGATCATAGCCGGTGTTGTCTTTCCTCAAGCGGCTCAGCCCGTGCCAGATCTCACCATTGGGCAAGACCGCCTCAAGCCCCAGGCACAGGTCGCGCGCATTGCCATAGCGCAGCACATTGACCCCACCCGCATTGGTCGCAAGATTGCCGCCAATGCGACATGACCCCTGCGCCGCAAGGGCCAGCGGGAACAGCCGATTTTCGGATTGGGCGGCGGTCTGCACATCCGACAGGATCGCCCCGGCCTCAACCTCCAGAATGTTCTCGGTCGGATAGATGCCACGGATCGCCGCCATCCGCTCGAGCGAGATAACAAGGGGTGCGGGTCCATTAGCCATCACCTGCCCGCCAACCAAACCGGTTCCCCCGCCATACGGGACAACCGGCACCTGAGCGTCGGACGCCAGCCGCACCAGCGCGGCTACTTCCTCAACCCGGCGCGGCAGGGACAACAGGCCAATATGTCCGGCAAACCTTCCGCGCGGCTCTTCCAGATAGCGTGGCTCAACCGGGCGCAGAACATCGTCGCCCAGCTGTGCGCGGATACGATCGGCAAAACTCTGATCGGCTGACTGCAAACTCATAGCATTTCAATGCCCAAGCTCGGTTGCCGGGGCAAGCCCTATTCCAGCTCGATCAGATAGCGCGGCTCCAGCACCACCACGGTTGGCCTGCTGGGCAATGTGCGCAGCGAGACCTCAATCTCGGAAATCCCCTGCCGCTCGACCACGAAATCATCCCGTATGCCCTCCAGAAAACGCGCCAGTGAGTAGTCCGAGAACCAATGCATCGGAATGATGACCGCGCTTTTCAGCCGCCGCAGCACCGTGATCATCTCGGGCAGCGGCATGGTCGTGCCACCATCCACTGCGGCCATCACCACATCCAGCCGCCCCAGCGCGGCAAACTGCGCCTCGGACGGGATGTGATGCAGGTGTCCCAGATGGCCGATACACAGCCCTTCGACCTCGAACACAAAGATCGAATTGCCGCGCTCCTCCAACCCGGCATAGGCCGAACGAATATCGGTCGACACATTCCGGACCAGCATCTCGCCCAAATCCAGATGATGTTCGATCCCCTGCCCGAATTCGCCCCAGCCTGGCAACACATGCGGAATCGCCGGATCAGGATGCGCGGTCCAATGGGTGCTATGTGCATGGTTCATGGTGACCACATCCGGGATCAGATCAGCGCCGCCAATAAACCCGGTAAAGTCGGTCACCGCATTCAGTCCGCCCGGCGTCTGGATCAGAAACGAGGCATGCGCGACATAGCTGATCCGAACTGAGAACTCGGACACCGGATCGCTCCACGCGGCTCTGTGGACGTATTCAATCCCAGGTGTGGCATCTGCAATGGCAATGCAATGGCTTGGCCGCCGCTCCTCAGCAACAGCCATATTCGCACTCACCATCAAGGCCGCGATGATCCAACGCATGACCCGAGTGTAGCGCAGAACGCCCACAAGTCATGCCCCTTGTTCATCTGACCCGAATTTCGCGGAGCTTGGGGCGGCCATCTATCCCGCGTCAGTCTTCCCGCGCCGGTCAGATCGCAAACTGGCATAGAGCACATGCGTTCGCCACCGCCCGTTGATCTGCAAATAAGACTGCGCCACGCCTTCATATTTAAAGCCGGAGCTTTCCAGCAATCCCCGCGACGCCGCGTTTTCAGGCAGGCACGCAGCCTCAATCCGGCTGAGATCAAGCCGTGCAAAGGCATAATGCACCACCGCGCCAATCGCCTCGCGCATATAGCCCTGGCGGGCAAAGGCCTGCCCTGTCCAATAGCCCAGTGTTCCCGCCTGCGCCGGCCCGCGGCGCACATTGTCCAAGGTAATCGCCCCCATCAGCACATCATCGCTGCGGCGAAACAGAAACAACGGGATGGCTGTTCCGCTGGCCACCGAACGCTGCGCCCAATAGACCCGGTTGGTGAACGATTTGCGGCTCAGGTGATCCTTGGCCCAGATCGGTTCCCAAGGGGTCAGGTAATCGCGCGAGGCCCGACGCAGCGCAGACCAGTCGTGAAAATCGGAATGCACCGGCGGGCGCAGGCTCAACCGCTCGGTTTCAAGTTTCAGCTTGCGTCGGCCCAACAGCATCACGCCGCTCGCCTCTCCTGCAGTTCGGTCAGCGTGGGTGCCCCGGTAACCGGTCCATACAGAGCCAGCGCCGCGGGCGCTTGTACGGCCATATCCTCAGCAAAGGCCCGCACATCCCCGGTGCTGACCGCATCGATCTTGGCAACGGTATCTTCCAACGAGGGCACGCGATCCCAAATCTGCACCAGACGCGCCAGACGTTCGGCGCGGTTCGATGGGCTTTCCAGCCCCATCAGCATACCTGCCTTCATCTGGGCGCGGGCGCGGGCGACCTCTTCCGCGCTCATATCTTCGGCGGCACGTTTCATCTCATCAATGGTGATGGTCGCCAGTTCGCCGATCTGATCGGCAGACGTTCCGGCATAGATCGTGGTTGTGCCGGTGTCCGCATAGGCCCCGGTTTGCGCAAAGATCGTATAGCACAGGCCACGGCTTTCACGGACTTCCTGAAACAGACGCGAGGACATGCCCCCGCCCAGCGCAGTCGAATATATCTGAGCGGTATAGATCGCATCGTCGCGATAGCCGGGGCTTTCCAAAGCCAGTGCGAAATGAGCCTGTTCCAGCTCTTTCTCTTGCCGCGCCTCGCCACCGGTGAACCGCGCAACCTCGGGGATCAGACCCTTGCGCGGTTTCAGATGGCCAAACATCTCTTCGGCCATTTTCATCAGCGCATCATGATCCACGGCGCCAGCCGCCGACAGGATCATCTGCTCGGGCCCGTAATGCTCGGCCACAAAACCCGACAGGTCCTCACGCGAAAAAGCGCTGACCCGCTCGGTCGGCCCCAGAATGGTGCGGCCCAGAGGTTGATCGTGATAACTCTGCTCTTGCAGCCAGTCGAAAATCACATCGTCGGGCGTGTCATAGGCCTGCCCGATCTCCTGCAGGATCACGCCGCGCTCAACCTCGATCTCGCGCGGATCAAAGATCGGGTTCAGAACGATGTCGCCGATCACATCCATGGCCAGCGCCACGTCGTCCTTCAGAACGCGCGCGTAGTACGCCGTCACCTCGCGCGAGGTATAGGCGTTGATGTATCCGCCCACATCTTCGATCGCCTCGGCGATCTGCAGCGCCGAGCGGCGCTCGGTTCCCTTGAACGCCATATGTTCAAGAAAATGCGCGATACCGTTCTGTTCGATCCGCTCATGCCGCCCGCCGGCGGTCACCCAGATGCCGATGGCCGCTGATTGCAGCCCCGGCATATGTTCACTGACGATCCGGAATCCGTTCTTCAGTTGGTCTTGTCTGACAGTCACTCAGCGATGTGCCTTTTGATATGATCCTCAAGGGCCCCCAGATCGTTGGCAATCCGCGTCACCCGTTCCGGACGTTCATACAGATCAGACATACGGGATGGAAGAGGCGGATGTTCGCCTGACGCCTTCTCAACCGCAGCCGGGAATTTCGCCGGATGCGCAGTGGCCAGCGTGATCATCGGCACGTCCGCCGCGCGGTGTTCTTCGGCGACTTTGATGCCAACGGCAGTGTGCGGACAGACCAGTTCAGCGCTGTGGGCCAGCGTGTGTTTGATCGCCGCCAGTGTCTCATCCTCGGACACGCGGCCCGAGTCAAAGCTCTCAGCCAAAGCCTGCATCGCGCCCTGGCTGACGTTGAAGCCACCGGTCTTGAGCTCATCCATCAGCTGCGCCACGGCACTGCCATCCTCGCCATATGCATAATACAGCGCCCGCTCAAAGTTCGAGCTGACCTGAATATCCATCGACGGGCTGATCGAGGGGATGGTGTCGCCCTTGAAATACCCCTCGCCCGAGAGGCAACGATGCAGAATGTCGTTCTGATTGGTCGCTACAACTAGACGGTCGATGGGCAGGCCCATACGTTTGGCAAGATAACCTGCGAAGATGTCGCCGAAATTTCCGGTCGGCACGGTGAAGCTGACCTTGCGTTGCGGCGCACCCAGGCTGACCGCCGCCGAAAAATAATACACGATCTGCGCCAGAACGCGGGCAAAGTTGATCGAATTCACGCCGGCCAGTTTCACGCTGTCGCGAAAGTCGAAATCGTTGAACATATCTTTGAGCGCAGCCTGGCAATCGTCGAAATCCCCATCGACCGCCAGCGCGTGCACATTGCTGTCGGCAGGTGTCGTCATCTGGCGGCGCTGTACTTCAGACACGCGACCATGAGGGAACAGGATGAACACATCCACCGCGTCCAGCCCACGGAAAGCCTCGATCGCCGCCGAGCCCGTATCACCGCTGGTCGCACCAACGATGGTCACGCGATCCCCACGCCGTTTCAGCGCCACCTGGAACAGCTGACCAATCAGCTGCATGGCAAAGTCTTTGAAGGCGAGTGTCGGCCCGTGGAACAGTTCCAGCAGAAAGTGGTTCTCGTTCAGCTGCTTCAATGGCGCGCGGGCGTCATGGCCAAAGCCTGCATAAGCGCGGGCAATGATCTCTTTGAACTCACCCTCACCGAAGGACCCGCTGACATAGGGCCACATCACGCGAAAGGCGATCTCTTCATATGGCAGACCGGCCAGAGCGGCGATCTCATCCTGTGACATCACCGGAATCTCAGCGGGTAGATACAGGCCGCCATCGCGGGCCAGCCCGGTCAGCATCGCCTCTTCAAAGGTCAGTTCGGGCGCCTGCCCGCGGGTCGAGATGTATTTCATCGCTCGTCACTCTCAGAATTGGCGCGGTTGCGCCACAGGAAATAACCGGTCATCGCGGCCCAGACCAGAGCCAGACCAAACCAGGTGATTGCATATTGCAGGTGATCATTCGGAATGCCGACCGTGTCGACCGGCAGAGGCGTGACCGCCGGATCAGTCTCAGACCGCGCGATCAACAACACCGGCTCTGCCCCCAGCGCGGCGGCCAGTGCAGGCACATCGCGGGCGAACCAGATGTTGTCGTCAATATCTGGCTCAGGCGTATAGCTGTCGATCTCATCGGGCCAGTGCAGATTGCCGGTGATCTCCATCGGACCGGACCGGCGCACGGCCTGCTTTGCGGTCACAGGCACAAAGCCCCGATCCACCAGAATAGTCCTGCCCTCCATGCGGAGCGGCTGGATGATCCGATATCCAGCCCCAACTTGCTTGACCGAGACCAGAACGTGAATCTCATCGGGTAGCATCTCGCCCGTAACCATCACAGGCAGGTATTTGTCGGCCTCCTCAGAAACCTCTGCAGGCAGCCCGACCGGCTCGGCAGAAATCCGGCTTTCGATCTCGGCCAGCACACCCTGTTTCCACGCCAATCGCTGCACCTGCCAGATGCCCAGCGACAGCAGCACACCCAAACCGGCGAGGCCGAAGATCAGCAGGAACAGAATGCGACGCATGATGGGACGAGACCTTGTTGCGGAAACCGGCGTCTTGGTAAGGGGTACGTGGACAGAATTGCAACCACGCAATTGTATCGGGCGCAATCTTGCGCCCTTATCGAGAAAAAGCCGCCCCAAAGGGCGGCTTTTGCAATTGGATCGCCGAACCGGCGTTACATCAGCGGCGCCTGCCCCCAGATGTAAACAGCGAAGAACAGGAACAGCCAGACAACGTCAACAAAGTGCCAGTACCAGGCGGCCGCCTCAAACCCGACGTGTTTTTCGGGCGTAAAGTCACCCTTCAGCGCCCGGATCAGACAGACTGACAGGAAAATCGTGCCGATGATCACATGCGCGCCGTGGAACCCTGTGGCCATGAAGAAGTTCGAATAGAACTGATCCCCACCGAATTTCCAGTCTTCGTGGGCCAGCAGCTCATAGTATTCAAAAGCTTGCAGACCGGTAAAGGCAATGCCCAGAACGATACCAATAGCCAGACCGTTGATCAACGCCTTGCGGTCATTGTCATGCACCAGCGCATGGTGCGCCCAGGTGATGGCACAGCCCGACAGCAACAGAACCAGCGTGTTGATCAGTGGCAGGTGGAACGGGTCAACCGCATGGATGTCCGGCTGGATGTATTCGGTACCGGCATAGTCGTACATCGGATACATGCGATGTTTAAAGAATGACCAGAACCAGGCAAAGAAGAACATCACCTCGGACATCACAAACAGGATGAAGCCATAGCGCAGACCGATGCGGACCACCGGCGTGTGATCCCCGGCGCGGCTTTCGGCCACAACTTCGGACCACCAGGCAAACATGGTGTAGAGAACAGCCACCAGCCCGGCCCAGAACATCCACGGGGTGATCCCGTGCATCCACAGGACAGCTCCGAACAGCATCACAAAGCCACCGATCGCGCCGATCAGCGGCCAGATCGACGGGGCCAGAATGTGATAATCATGGTTTTTTGCGTGTGCCATCAGCGTCCCTCACCTACAGGCGTTAGTTCGTGTTTGTGTCAGCCTGCGTCTCAAGGGCGGCATAGCCCTCAGGCAGGTCAATTTCGTAGAATGTATACGACAGAGTAATCGTATGAACATACTTGGCTTCAAGATCTTCGACCATTTCCGGATCGACGAAGAATGTTACCGGCATCTCAACCCGTTCCCCGGGCTGCAGAACCTGTTCTTCAAAGCAGAAACAGGCGATCTTCTGAAAATACCCACCGGCCGAATACGGCGTCACGTTATACGAGGCCTGCCCGGCGATAGGTCTGTCCGTTGGGTTATAAGCCTCATAGAAGGCCAGCCCCGTCTCGCCGATGCGCACCTTCATCTCGCGCTCAACCGGTTTGAATTCCCACAGCATGTCTTTCGCCTTAGAGGCATCAAACCGGACCGTGATCACCTGATCCAGAATCTCTTCGGGGGCCTGTTCGGCCACGCCGGTGGTGCCACCAAAGCCGGTGACACGGCAGAACCAGTTATAAAACGGCACCGCTGCCCAAGCGAGGCCGCCCATCAGAACGACGACACCAACCAGCTGCACAACGGTTTTCTGAGGACCCGACATTGCCATCAGTTCTGCACCTCTACACCCGACGCTGAAAAATCAGTCCCCGAAACTTTCACGATGGTCAGACCAAAAATGATTACGATAAAGGCCGCCAGCGTCAGGCCGACGCCCAGATTGCGACCAAAGCGGCGGTGGTGCAGTTCATGACTTTTGCGCAAACTCATCACCAGCCTCCCAACCCATAGGGTTTCAGCAGCGCCTCGACCAGGATCGCACCAAAATGCAAGAAGAGATAGAGCAGCGACAGCTTGAAGAAGCTGCGTTCGACTTTGAAGTTGTCCGCCTCGGCATCGTCTTCGGTCCGGCGCGAGATCGCCCACGCGCCGCGCAAGAACAAGGCGTTCAGCACCAGCGCCACCACCAGATAGATCGGTCCGCCGATACCCGAAAAGGCGGTTCCAACGGCCAGCGTTGCCAGCAGTGCCGTGTAGACCAGAATATGCCAGCGCGTCGCGCGGCGGCCATGGGTCACGGTCAGCATGGGGACACCCGCATCGTCATAATCCGAGCGCATGAACAGGGCCAGCGCCCAGAAGTGTGGCGGGGTCCACATGAATGTCAGCGCGAACATCAGCCACGGCTCAATCGACATCGATCCGGTGGCGGCCACCCAACCGATAACCGGCGGAAACGCCCCTGCCGCGCCGCCGATCACGATGTTCTGCGGCGTCGAACGCTTTAGCCACATCGTATAGACGACGACATAAAAGAAGATGGTGAAGGCCAGGAATGCCCCTGCGAACCAGTTGGTCGCCAGCCCCAGCATGATGACCGACAGACCGGACAGCGCCAAACCCAAAGCCAGCGCTTCGCCGTCCTGAACTTTGCCCGAAGGGATCGGCCGGCCCTTGGTGCGCTTCATGACCTTGTCGATATCCGCGTCCCACCACATGTTCAGCGCGCCGGAAGCGCCGCCACCGATCGCGATGAACAGGATTGCGCAGAAGCCAACAAAAGGATGCACAGGCACCGGCGCCGCCAGCAGACCAACCAAAACAGTAAACACCACCAGCGACATCACACGCGGTTTCAACAAGGCGAAATAGTCACCAAAGCCGGCCTCATCCGCGCGGGTCTGGGCGGTCACCTGGCTGGCATTGAAGCTTGCGTCGCTCATGTCCGATCCTTCTGGGGCAAAAGCTGCGCGAAAACCGCGCAGCCCGCAATAATACCTAGGCCACTATGGGCTTAGTTCGAGGCGACCTGGAACGATGCAGGCTGACCCGCATACTCTTCCAAAGCGCCTTGCAGCCATTCCTCATAGGCCTCTTCGCTGACCACTTTGACGGTGATCGGCATATAGGCATGGTCTTTCCCGCACAGCTCCGAACACTGGCCGAAATAAACGCCTTCCTTGTCCGCCTGGAACCACAGCTCGGCCAGACGACCGGGAACACCGTCCTGCTTCACGCCGAAAGACGGGATGGTCCAGGAATGGATCACGTCCGACGCAGTGACCTGCATCACGACGATTTTGCCAACCGGAACAACGACAGCGGTGTCGGTCGCCAGCAGCCACTCATCATCGCTGTAGCCCGAATCCGCCAGCTTGGCGCGCATTGCATCATCCAGAACAAATGGCGTCACATCAGCGTCCGCCGGGCGTGCGCCTTCGTCCAAAGTGGCCGGGTGGCCCAGCAGATAGCTGTCAAATGCGAAGTCATGATCAACATATTCGTAGGTCCAGTACCACTGGTTGCCCACAACCTTGATCACCACGTCACCCTCGGGAATCTCTTGCTGTTTGAACAGGACGGGCAGCGAGAAGGCACCAATAAAAACCAGAATCAGGATCGGGCCGAGCGTCCAGGCAATTTCGACCGGGGTATAGTGCGAGAACGCGGCGGGCTTGGGGTTAACGCGCTGATTATAACGCACGATGCAATAGACCAGCAGCCCGGCAACAAACACACAAATCGCCGTGATGATTACCAGAATCATGTTGTCCAGCGACTGAATCCCTTCAGCCAAGCTGGTGGCCGCAGGCTGGAAGCCGATGCCCCCATCGACCGGCTTGCCAATAATCTCAAGCTCCTGAGCCATGGCGGGAAGGCTGGAGAGGGCTGTCATAAACCCTGAAAGCATCAAAGCATTCTTCATGTTCTGTCCTGATCGTTTGATCTTTGCGTCCCTGGCGAAAAGGTGTGAATCGGTCGCACCTCTCCCGTTGTCTTTGGCCGCGTTAAAAACCATATTCCGTCGGGTAGATAAAGCAAAATGCTTGCGTCAAACAGACGCTATTTTTGATCTGGATCAAACCCGAAAGGTCCCAACCCATGTCTGACGCCCCGTTTCGCCCCTTCGAAAGCGCTCTTCCGCAGGATGAAGCGCTGGCCATCTTACGCTCGGCCACGGACGGAGCCGAAGACGGAGAGCTGTTTGTCGAGCGGCGAAAATCCGAATCTCTGGTATTCGATGACGGGCGTCTGCGGACCGCGTCTTACGATGCATCCCAGGGGTTCGGCCTACGCGCCGTGCAGGGCGAAGTGGCCGGATATGCGCATTCGACAGATGTTTCGGTCCCTGCGCTGAAACGGGCCGCAGAAACCGCGCGACTGGCCGTGGGCGAAGGTGGGGGCACTTTGGCCGACGCGCCCCGCGCGACCAATATCCGTCTTTATACCGATGAAGATCCGATCGAATCGGCTGACTTCCCGGTCAAGATCGAAACCCTGCGCGAGATCGATAGTTTCGCCCGCGATCTGGACCCGCGTGTGGTTCAGGTCAGTGCGACGATTGCCGCCGCCGTGCAGGAGGTCGAGATTCTGCGGCCCGATGGCGTGGTGGTGCGCGACGTCCGTCCCATGACCCGCGTGAATGTCTCGGTAATCGTCGAGCAAAACGGTCGCCGCGAAAGCGGATCGGCCGGAGGTGGCGGGCGGGTTGGCCTGAGCGGGCTGATCGATCCCGCAGATTGGCAGGCCAAGGCCCGCGAAGCGCTGCGCATTGCGCTGGTCAATCTGGAGGCTGTCCCCGCGCCCGCCGGGGTCATGGAAGTTGCCCTTGGACCCGGCTGGCCCGGTATCCTGCTGCATGAAGCCATCGGTCATGGGCTGGAAGGCGATTTTAACCGTAAAGGCAGCTCTGCCTTTGCCGGACTGATGGGGCAGCAGATCGCGTCAAAAGGTGTAACCGTTGTGGATGACGGCACCATCCGGGATCGCCGCGGCTCGATCTCTGTCGATGATGAGGGAACGCCCAGTTCGCGGACGGTGCTTATTGAGGACGGTGTTCTGACAGGCTATATGCAAGACCGCCAGAATGCCCGTCTGATGGGCGTTGCGCCCACAGGCAACGGGCGGCGACAGAGCTATGCGCACAAGCCAATGCCGCGCATGACCAATACCATCATGCTGGGCGGGGAAGCCGATCCCTGTGAGTTGGTGGCCGAAATCAAAGACGGCATCTGGGCTGTTGGGTTCGGCGGAGGACAGGTGGATATCACTAACGGCAAGTTCGTTTTCTCATGCACCGAAGCCTACCGCGTTGAAAACGGCAAGATCGGTGCCCCGGTCAAAGGGGCGACATTGATCGGGGACGGGCCTTCTGCGTTGAAACGTATTCGGGGTCTCGGCAATGACATGGCGCTGGATCCGGGCATGGGGACCTGTGGCAAGGATGGCCAGTGGGTCCCAGTCGGCGTCGGGCAACCCACTGTTCTGATGGACGGGCTGACTGTGGGCGGCTCGGCGACCTGAGCCGCCGTGGCGTTTGCTGAAAACTCCGGAATCTGAGCATGAAATTTGTGAACCCGCTTCCCTTTGTAGAAGACGTCGAGAGATCAAAGCGTTTCTACACGGACATTGTGGGTCTGATGATCGCCGAGGATCATGGCAACTTTGTCAAGTTTGAGAGTGGATTTGCGGTTCACGACGGCACATCACTATTCAAAACGGTTTTCGCAAAGGACGACAACAACGCAGCACCATATGGTCGTAAGAACATGGTCCTCTATTTTGAAACTCCTGATCTAGAGTCGGCGTTCGCTCGTATCTCGCCAAGCGTGAATCTCATACATGAGATCAGAGAAGAGCCTTGGGGGCAGCGCGTCTTTCGATTTTTTGATCCCGATCAGCACATAGTAGAGCTTGGTGAACCTCAGCAAACGTAGACGACAACGTGCATGGGCAGCTCTGCCCCGCCAGCGCGAGGGCCTCAGCGTCGCAGGCAGCTGTGATTGCGGCAAGGTCGAGCAACAAATCAGATATTTGGTTTCCGGCGCGGCGTAAGCGTACCAAGCAGGGCACGGAAGATGTACTTTTGCCGACTGTTACACGTCTTCCCCAGACGAAATACATTCAGACTGCATAAAATTTTCTTCGATTCACGGGCTGTTAACCCGATGTCCCGTAAACCAGTTCTGCAATCAGGCGGAGCAACGGATGACCGAAGAGCAGCTTTCTTCCAATCACCCCCCACTCCCACCCACCACGGAAGAGGACCGGTTTTCCTGGCTCCGTCTGTTGCGTTCACGCAAGGTTGGGCCGGCGACGTTTCGTCGGCTGCTGCGGGAACATGGCTCAGCGCAGAATGCGCTGGGGGCGCTGCCGGAAATGGCACGCGCTGCCGGAATTGAAGGGTATGAAATTTGCCCGCCCGGCGTGATTGAGGCGGAACTCAGGGCCGCAAAAGCCGTCAATGCGCGGCTTTTATGCCTTGGGTCCGCCGAATTTCCCAAAGCCCTGCAGGATTTGTCCGATGCGCCGCCGCTGATCTGGGCTATGGGCGATGTCTCGATCTTACAACGGCCAATGATCGCAATGGTCGGCGCGCGGAACTGCTCATCCCTCGGATCGCGCATGGCCCGTGCTTTGGCTACCGACCTGGGGGCCGAAGGGTTTGTTATCGTTTCCGGGTTGGCACGGGGCATAGATACCTCGGCGCATCTGGCCGCCCTGAGCAGCGGTACGGTTGCCGTAATGGCAGGCGGGGTCGACGTGGTTTACCCGGCAGAAAACACCAAGCTCGCAGGCGATATCCTGGAAACCGGTCTGCGCCTGTCCGAGCAACCGATGGGCACGACACCGCAGGCACGGCATTTTCCAAGACGCAACCGGATCATTTCCGGCCTAGCGCAGGCTGTTGTGGTTGTCGAGGCCGCCACCAAGTCCGGCAGCCTGATCACCGCACGCGATGCGCTGGATCAGGGGCGCGAGGTTCTGGCTGTCCCCGGACACCCCTTCGACGCGCGCGCCGTCGGTTGCAATCTGCTGATCCGAGATGGCGCAACGCTGGTCCGCTCCGCACAGGACGTGATCGAAGCTCTGCCCCGGACGGAAATTGCAGATTCTTGTGAAGAAGCAGAGCTGCCTCTGGATATACCTCAGCCCGCACCCGCTCAGGTTTCCGGCAAACTGCAGGACCAGATTCTGTCGCGCCTAGGACCATCCCCGGTGGCTGAGGATCAGCTTATTCGTGACATCGCCACCACAGCTGGGGAAATCGGACCTGTTCTGGTCGATCTCGAACTGGATGGGCGAATCCAACGGCAAGCGGGCGGATTGCTCTCGCTTGCAGGTTAAGCGTCGCACGATCCGCGGGTGATGGCCGCGACAAACCGCATATGCTGCTGAGATCACAGGTGAAATTCATCATTTTCAGGAACGCATTGACAATTCCGCCTTGCCCCACACATTTTGCACGGCCATAGAGGGCGCGAAATCCGTCGAGCGAGGTTTTTAACTAAATGCCTGTAGTTGTTGTAGAATCCCCGGCCAAGGCAAAAACAATCAATAAGTATCTTGGTTCAGACTACACGGTTCTGGCCTCATATGGCCATGTGCGCGACCTGCCACCCAAGGATGGATCGGTCGATCCCGAACACGAGTTTGCCATGACATGGGAGGTCGGGACTGACAGCCGCAAACATGTCAAAGCCATCGCTGACGCGCTGAAAGAAGACAACGCGCTGATCCTCGCGACCGACCCCGACCGCGAAGGCGAAGCGATCAGCTGGCATTTGCAAGAGGCGCTGACCAAGCGCCGCTCGATCAAAAAGGACACGCCAGTCAGCCGCGTGACCTTTAACGCCATCACCAAAGATGCCGTGACTGAGGCCATGCAGAACCCGCGCGAGGTCGATATGCCCCTCGTCGAGGCCTATCTGGCCCGACGCGCGCTGGACTATCTGGTAGGCTTCAACCTGTCGCCTGTGTTGTGGCGCAAGCTGCCCGGCGCGAAATCCGCAGGACGTGTGCAATCTGTCTGCCTGCGTTTGATCGTCGAACGCGAGATGGAGATCGAGGCGTTCAAACCCGTTGAATACTGGTCGGTCCGCGCCTTATTCGAAACCCCGCGTGGCCAGACCTATGAGGCGCGGCTGGTGACTCTGGCGGGTAAGAAGCTCGACAAGCACGATCTAGCGAACGCCACGCAGGCGGAACTGGCGGTGCAGGCCATCACCAGCCGTGCGCTGAGCGTCACCTCGGTCGAGGCCAAGCCTGCCGCGCGCAATCCCAGCGCGCCGTTCATGACATCGACCTTACAGCAGGAAGCCAGCCGCAAGTTCGGCATGGGCGCGCGCCACGCGATGCAGGTGGCTCAGCGTCTCTATGAGGCCGGATACATTACATATATGCGGACCGATGGTATCGACATGGCGCCAGAGGCCGTCGCCGCCACGCGCGATGCAATTGCCGACCGATATGGTGCCGAATATGTACCGGACAGCCCGCGCATCTATAAGAACAAAGCCAAAAACGCTCAGGAAGCGCACGAGTGTATCCGCCCTACGGATATGACCCGCGACGCCAAGGCACTGAAGGTCACCGATGAGGATCAGCGCAAGCTCTACGACCTGATCTGGAAACGCACCATCGCCTGTCAGATGGCAGCCGCACGACTTGAGCGCACAACGGTTGAGATCGGCAGTGATGACGGTCAGGTCGGTCTACGCGCCACCGGTCAGGTGGTGATGTTTGACGGTTTCATGCGCGTCTATGAGGAAGGCCGCGATGACGTAGCCGATGAAGACGACCGGCGCCTGCCGCAGATCATGCAGGGCGATCCGGCCCGTTTCGCAAAGACGTCTCTGAAGGACCAGTTCGTCAAGGCCACCAGTGAGTCGGGTGATAAGGCCGCAAAAGAGGCCATCCTGTCCGAGAACGATGCTGTGCTGGCCTTGCAGCACCATACTCAGCCCCCGCCGCGCTATACCGAGGCCACTTTGGTCAAGCGCATGGAAGAGCTGGGGATCGGACGGCCGTCAACCTATGCTTCGATCGTGACCACGATTCAGGACCGGGAATATGTCCGCAAGGACAAGAACCGGCTGATCCCCGAGGAGAAGGGGCGGATCGTCACCATCTTTTTGCTCAACTTCTTCCGTCAATACGTGGGTTATGAATTCACGGCCAATCTGGAAGGGGAACTTGACGACGTCAGCGCCGGTGATCGCGACTATAAGGACCTGCTGGGCAAGTTCTGGCGCGACTTCTCGGCTGCGATTGGCGAAACCTCGGAACTGCGCATCTCGGAAGTGCTGGACAAGCTGGACGAGGCGCTTGCGCCACAGCTCTACCCGCCGCGCGACGATGGGTCTGATCCGCGTATCTGCCCGAAATGCGGTGTGGGTCACTTGCATCTGAAAACCTCCCGCACCGGCGGGTTCGTCGGCTGCGGGAATTACCCAGAATGCACCTACACCCGCCCCATCGCCGGTGAAGGCGCAGAAGGTGACGAACGTCTGCTGGGCGAAGATGCCGGAGATGAGATCTGGCTGAAATCCGGTCGTTTCGGTCCTTATGTTCAGCGCGGCGAACCAACGCCCGAGAACAAGAAGCCGCCACGCGCATCGCTGCCGCGCGGGTGGAGCAAGGATGACATGGATCTGGACAAGGCGCTGACGTTGCTGTCTCTGCCACGCCAGATCGGCGAGCATCCAGAGGGCGGCATGATCACATCGAACTTCGGACGGTTCGGGCCATATCTGATGCACCAGCTGGCTGATGAAGCGAAACCGGTCTATGCCAACCTCAAAGACCCCAATGATGTGTTCGAGATCGGCATGAACCGGGCCGTCGAACTGCTGGCCGAAAAGCGCGCCAATCCCGGACGGGGACGGCGCGCCGCCGCCAAACCGCTGAAAGAGCTGGGAGACCATCCCGATGGCGGCACGATGCAGGTGCTGGACGGGCGCTATGGGCCCTATGTCAAATGGGAAAAGATCAACGCGACCATCCCAAAGGACATCAAGCCCGAGGATGTGACGCAGGAAATGGCCATCGAGTTGGTCAATGAACGGGCCGCCAAGAAAGGCACCAAGAAGAAAGCGCCTGCCAAAAAGAAGGCCGCCCCAAAAAAGAAAGCAGCCACCAAAAGCAGCTAGGCTTTGGCGAGCCCTGTGATCAGCTGCGTCATTGCAGCGACATAGGGCTCTGACGCCTCCCCTTGGGCGATGGAAAGCGCGGCCCGGTCATAGGCCGCAGACAAAACGTCGGACAGAGCCTCAAGCGCGGCAGGCTCAGCATTCGGCAGCATGGCATCCAGCCCGGCCCGCAGGGCCTGACGCCCCCCACCCGCATCGATCTGTGCCATCGCGCGCGCGCCCAGAACAGCAGGGCCATCGATCAGCAGCAGACGCGCGCGGCCCGGTTCGCCCATGGCCTGAAAGAAGGCCATGCTGCCAGCGGTCATCGCTTCGCTCCCGGATACCTGCGCCCCGCTGTTGATCGCCTGCGCCAGCGCAGCAGCCTCGGCCACAACCACGGCGCGGAACAAATCCTGCTTGTCGGTGAAATGATGATAGAGCGCACCGCGCGTGACCTGCGCCGCTCGAACGATTTCGGGTGTCGAGGTCTCGGCATACCCTCTTTCGACAAACAGCGCACGGGCAGATGCGATCAGGCGCGCGCGCATCGCCGCACGACGATCAGCGTTGGGAACAGGTTTAGGAGTTTTCTCTTGCATACATATAGCCTGTATGTTTATTTCAGCCTACATACAGACTGCATGTAAGTGAGGGAGAATACAAGATGCAGACCACACAGTATTATCCTGTCATCCAGACAGAGGATGTCGTTGGCACCGCCGCTTTCTATCAAACACATTTCGGTTTTCGTCCGGCCTTTGCCGCCGACTGGTATGTGCATTTGCAATCCAGTAGCGACCCGCGCGTCAACTTGGCGATCCTTGATGCGCAGCACGAAACGATCCCCGCACCTGCCCGCGGTCCTTCGAGCGGATTGATTCTGAACTTTGAGGTCACGGATGCTGCCGCTGAATACGACCGCTTGAACACTGCAGGGCTGAACATGCTGAAACCCCTCTGTGACGAGGATTTCGGGCAGCGTCATTTCATCACTGCTGACCCAAACGGAGTTCTGATCGACGTCATCACGCCAATCCCACCCAGCGCGGAATTTGCAGCGCAATACAGCCCGGTAGAGTAGAAATACCACCACCCCCTTGGATTCATTGACTTCACAATGACGTGGCGGCACAACCTGCGTCATCACCACGTCATTGGGGGAGTTTTCCATGAAGAAAGTCTATGCCAATGCCTCCGAAGCTCTGGACGGAGTGTTATCGGACGGCATGATGATCGCAGCAGGCGGGTTCGGCCTATGCGGCATTCCCGAACTGTTGCTTGAGGCCATCAGAGAATCTGGTGTGCAGGATCTGACCTTTGCCTCGAACAATGCCGGCGTGGACGACTTTGGCATTGGTATTTTGCTGCAGACCAAGCAGGTCAAGAAGATGATCAGCTCGTATGTGGGCGAAAACGCCGAGTTCATGCGTCAGTACCTCAGCGGAGAGCTGGAGCTGGAGTTTAACCCGCAGGGCACTCTGGCCGAGCGTATGCGCGCCGGCGGGGCGGGCATTCCGGGCTTTTACACCAAGACCGGCGTCGGCACCGTGATCGCCGAAGGTAAAGAGCACAAGGATTTCAACGGCGAGACGTATATCATGGAGGAAGGCATCTTTGCCGACCTCGCCATCGTCAAAGCCTGGAAAGCCGACGACACCGGGAACCTGATCTTCCGCAAAACCGCGCGGAACTTTAACGTCCCTGCGGCAACCTGCGGCAAAATCTGTATCGCCGAAGTGGAAGAGATCGTCCCGCGTGGCGCGCTGGACCCAGATTCGATACATCTGCCCGGCATCTACGTGCATCGCATCATTCAGGGCAGCCATGAAAAGCGCATCGAACAGCGCACCACCCGCAAGAAGGAGGAAGCATAATGCCCTGGGACCGCAATCAGATGGCCGCGCGCGCGGCACAAGAGCTGGAAGACGGCATGTATGTGAACCTCGGCATCGGTATTCCGACGCTGGTGGCAAATTATGTGGGTGACAAGGACATCACTCTGCAGTCGGAAAACGGTATGCTGGGCATGGGCCCCTTCCCCTTTGAGGGCGAAGAGGACCCGGACTTGATCAACGCGGGCAAGCAGACGATCACCGAACTGTCCCGTACGTCCTATTTCGACAGCGCAACATCCTTTGCCATGATCCGCGGTGGTAAGATCGCAGCAGCCGTGCTGGGTGCTATGGAAGTGGATGAGGAAGGCGATTTGGCCAACTGGATGATCCCGGGCGTACTGGTCAAGGGCATGGGCGGCGCCATGGATTTGGTGGCGGGCGTCGGTCGCGTGATCGTCGTGATGGATCACACCAACAAGCACGGCAAATCCAAGCTGCTGCAGAAATGCACCCTGCCCCTAACCGGCAAGAAGGTAGTGAACCGGATCATCACCAATCTGGGCGTTCTGGACGTTATTGAGGGTGGGCTTAAGATCATCGAGATCGCGGAAGGCGTCACAGAGGACGAGATCCGCGCAGCCACCGAGGCCAAAATCGTCAACTGATCTGTCGAAAATCATCAGGCCCGCAAGACTGCGGGCCTGGAATTAGTTGAGCGTTTGGAAAACACATCCATCCGATATTAACTCAGGCGGTGTGGCGCATAAAGCCCGCGCAACCTGAAAAGCAGCCAAAACCTTTGGCACATAATCACGCGTCTCAGCATAGGGCGGCACGCCGCTATGCTTACGCACGGCGCCTTCCCCAGCGTTGTAACCCGCGAGAACAAGAATTGGGTCATGCCCGAACTCTTCCATCAGCCAGTTCAGGTATTTGACGCCGCCAGCGATGTTCTGACCGGGCACCAAGCTGTCTTGCACTCCGAAACGTGCCGCTGTTGCCGGCATGAGCTGCATCAGCCCCTGCGCGCCCGCAGAACTGACCGCATCCGAACGCCCCGCCGATTCAACGGAAATCACAGCCAGCACCAGCGCGGGGGATACATTGGTTCCCACAGTAGATTTCAGAATATCTATCCCGCGCTGCTGTGCGATGTTCTGCAGCGTTTTCAAACGCGGAGAGGCCACATTGGTCGAGGCCAAAGCCTGTATCGCCGGATCAAGACGACCGGGACCGGCCCTTGCGAGCTCGGGTGAGATCTTCTCCCAGAAGGTCTTATAAGAGCCGACAGGCTTCTTAACACTGCTGACCTGTGCATCGCCGACCGGCGGCTGGTCGTCCGGCACCGCTTTTTTCGTCCGCGCAATGATTTCCGGGACAACCAGTGTTGTCCCGGTGCTGGGCGCAGAGGGTGAGGCGGCATGCTGTTCAGGGGTAATCTGCACAGTCACACGCGGCCGCGTACCGGGCTTGGGTGCCTTGATCCGCTTGTAGACGCCTCTTGGCTCTATATCAGCAGCAATCACTGGAGCGGGCGCAGACGCTGTCACGAACACCGTCAAAACGCCGGCGCATTTAAGTGCGTCCCGGAGAGTCATTTGCCTGCCTCATCTTTTCTTTTGGCTTGATTTGATACGCGAATCTGCCCGCAACACCAGAAAAACAAAGCGAAATGGGGCGATTTCGCCTCATTTGGCGCAATTTTGCATCGCCCTGAAGAATATCACCCAACAATGCGAAAATTTTTCACATTAAAAATCAATAAGTTACGAAACGTATGACTAAAAAGTTAAGGTTAGGGCAAAAAATTCGCCGTTTGGCCCAATTCCTGCCACGCACAAAGAGCAAACATAAGTCCATACCGAGACGATCGGGGGCTGACTGAGAGAGAAGCTCTGGAAGACGCCGAGGTTAATTGACTTAGATCCTTTAGGAGGGACGTAACATGATCAAGTTCATCAAGAACTTCCGCAAAGACGAAGATGGTGCGGTAACCGTAGACTGGGTCGTTCTGACCGCCGCTGTTGTTGCTCTGGCCGCAGTTGCATACAACCAGGTTCGTGACGGTGCCAGCGAACTGGCAAACGACGTTGAAACCGCTCTGACCAACGCAACGGTTACAACTCCGGACTTCGACGGTACTCCGTAATATAGCTTAATGTAGCAATACATTGGTGGGGCCGCGCTTTTTTAATGAGGCGTGGCCCCTTTTTTTAACTAAACTCCCCGGTGAAGTGATGTTGGTCAGATTATCAGAGTTTGCCGCCAATGAAGATGGCGCCATTACCGTGGACTGGGTGGTCTTGACCGCAGGTGTCGTGGCGCTTGGCGCCATCGTGTATCTGAACTTCATTGGCCCCATTCGGCACGTCGATTCGCAAAGCGGCGCCGCAATTGCCAATATCGAGGTGAAAGAACTCGTTCTGGAATAGGGCGAGCGGATTTTACGCCACTCAGGCAGTTCGGTGCTGAGGCACGGGTCGGTGAAAGCGGGAAGAAAATCAAAGATTGTCCCCCTTTTCGACACAATTCACTTTTATAACCACTCAAGTTGTCGTCGTAGCACCAGCGACGATCAGCAGAAGTAATGACGATACGAGGGGACGCGAATGCGCGCGGTATTTGGACTTGTCCTGATTCTTGGGGTCGCTCTGGCAGGCGGGGCTGTATACATGGCCCGGGAATATATCTCAGAGAATCAGGCGAAACTTGAACATGAGCGGAAATTGCGCGCCGAAGCACTGGCAAATGCGCAGCACGAGATCATCCCAACCGTAGGCGTGATCGTTTCCAACCGCACTCTAAAATATGGTGAACGTCTGACCGAAGAAGACGTTCGGATCGTCAATTGGCCCGAGAACGCGGTTCCCGAGGGCAGCTTTGTCGATATGGCGGTGCTGTTTCCCGAAAACCGCAAAGGCGACCGTTTCATTCAGCGCACCATGGAAAAAGACGAGGCGTTGATGGAGGTCAAGATCACCCAACCGGGTGAAGCGGCAGGTCTGACATCGCGCCTTGAAAAAGGCATGCGCGCCTTTGCGATCAAAGTTGATGTTGCATCCGGTGTTTCCGGCTTCTTGCGGCCGGGTGACAAAATTGAAGTTTACTGGACGGGCTCGTTGAACGGTGCTGTTGCTGGCGCCACTGGAGAGATCACGCGTCTGATCCAGACCAATATCGAACTGATTGCGATTGACCAGACGGCCGGGTCTGATGTCACGGGCACGACAATCGCCCGCACAGTGACCGTTGCCGCAACCCCCGAACAAATCGCAGCACTTGCGCAGGCTCAGAACACCGGTCGCCTGTCTTTGGCGCTGGTTGGCGTGCAGGATGAAACCATCGCATCCGCAGTTGAAGTTGACCAACGATCCCTGCTCGGGATCGAGGAAGCAGCCCCTGCCCCCAAAAAGGCAGAAGAGGAAATTTGCACCATACGTGAACGCAAGAATGGCGAGATCGTGGAGACCCCAATTCCCTGCACAAACTGACGGCAATTCAGATCGTTACATGCACGGGCCGCGCAATTTGCGCGGCCTTACTTTTACCGATTGTTGCGGATTGTCCACATAAGGAAAATTCCAGAAACCATTGATTATTGCAATAAATCCTGAATTCGCGCAGAGTTCAGCGGCATAGGGCATAAGACCCAAAAAATCGAGTGGTGATCGGAGAGGCAGGTCACATGACAATACGTTCTTGGATTGGTGCAACCCTGATGGGGGTGGCACTTGTAATGAGCCCGGTCGGCAATGCTGCCTGGGCTGAAAACATTCGCGTGGTAAAAAACGGGACGGCGGAAACGCTAAGCGTCCCCATGAATCGCGCGATCGTGGTGGAAAGCGAGGAGCCCTTTGCGGAGCTCAGTATCGCCAATGCGGGCATTGCGGACATTTCTTCGCTTTCGGACCGTACAATCTATATCTTGGGGAAGGCGCCTGGTCTGACAACGCTGACGTTGTTTGACGGCGCCGGGAACCTGATTACTAATGTGGAAGTTCGCGTTGCGCCGGATTTGACCGAATTCAAAGAGAGATTGCGTCAAATTCTTCCAAACGAACGCATCGAGGTACGCACAGCCAACGACGGCATCGTCTTGTCCGGTACAATATCGGGCACCGCAAAGATGGCGCGCGCGCTGGAACTTGCAGAGCGCTATGCTCCTGAGCGTGTATCGAACCTGATGTCGGTCGGTGGCGTTCAGCAGGTCATGCTTAAGGTGCGCTTCGCTGAAATGAACCGCACCGTCGCAAAGAGCCTGACGGCGTCGCTCGGCTTTGGAGGCAGCGATGTGACGGGTGGTCTTAACACTCTGAACACTGCCGGTAGCTTGCAGAACGCGTTGAACAACAACATTCCGTTCACGCAGACCAATACCGGCGCAATTCTGTTCGGGTTTGGCGCGGGTTCTACGCAGGTCCGGCTCTTGCTGGAAGCGCTGGAAGCCAAAGGTCTGGCACGTAGCTTGGCAGAACCGAATCTATCTGCCCTTTCGGGGCAAGAGGCTGAGTTCCTCGCTGGCGGTGAAGTTCCCATTCCGGTCCCGCAGGATGAAGGCGTGATTGCTATCGAATACAAGATATTCGGGGTCCAACTGCTCTTTGTTCCTCGCGTAATGGAAGACGGTGTAATCAACCTTGAGATGGGCGCGACTGTGTCGAGCATCGACCAGAGCTCAGACTTCACCATCCAGGGCGACAACGTTCCCAGCTTTATCACTCGCCTGACCCGGACAACCGTGGAACTGCGCGATGGCGAGAGCTTTGCAATTGCCGGTCTGATCCAGGACGACTTTAGCGATCTGAACAACCAGATCCCATGGCTCGGCGATGTCCCTGTGCTGGGTTCGCTGTTCCGCAGCTCGTCTTATCAGCGCGCACAGAGTGAGCTTGTGATCATCGTGACCGCGCATCTGGTATCGCCCACACGCGGGGAAGCGCTGGCATTGCCGACAGATCGGGTGAAACCACCTAGCGAATTCGATCTGTTCGTGAATGGGAAAGTGGCCCGCACAGAGCGTGCTGGCAGCGGCGCGGCGTCTGAGATTGCCAGACAAGACTTTGGCAGCTCATACGGCTACGTGTTGGATTGATTGGGAGGACAGGACCAATGCAGAAGTGGATACTCACACTGGGTCTTACGGTCGCAGTCGCCAGTTGTACCCGAGAAGCCGGTTATGAAATTGACACTGGAGCGTTCGGCAACGCCACGCTGAATAACATCCAGGTCATGAACGGCGAGCTTACCTACGCTCAGATTCTGGGACGGCGCTTTGCAGCCGAAGTTCCGACCCAGATCAACTTTGCCTTCGACAGTGCGAATCTGGACGCATCAGCGCAGCGTGTTCTGTTGCAGCAGGCAGACTGGATCAAACAGTTCCCCGAAGCGCGGTTCCGCGTATATGGGCATACGGACGCCGTCGGCTCGCAGGCCTATAACAAAAGCCTGGGCCTGAGACGCGCAAATGCAGCTGTGGCTTTCCTGACGCAGCAGGGCATTTCGCGGTCACGCCTCGAAGCGGTTGTGTCGTTTGGAAAAACCAGACCGCTGGTCGACACGCCGGATCGGGATCGACGCAATCGTCGCACCGTGACCGAAGTGTCCGGCTTTGTGAACAGAGGCCTGCCGCCACTGGATGGCAAATATGCCGAGGTGATTTATCGCGAGTACATCGCGAGCGCGATCCCGGAAAGCTATATCCAGAGCGTCGACGACACGGGCTCTACCGATCAATAAAGCGTAATTGGGCGGCATTATTGTCGCCCAATTCCCTACAATTGGTTCTTTTGCGCCAAATTCTCGCCCAACTTTCAAGCGAATTTGCGAACAATTGGGTGACTTGCGGCCAGAATTGACCGCTTATGGGCGACAGCAGACCGAGACGACATCTTCGTTTGCGCGCTCTCACGACGAGGATATTGTGAATGACGAGCGCGACGCCGGAAGACAACAATACTGCCATCCTGGCTTGCACCATCAGCCGCGATGTTCAGAATTTCGATCTGTTGATCGAAGATATGGAAGCGATTTTGGGCGAACGCTGGGGCGATCTTGGCTTTGCCGAAGCACTTGCCTTCTTCAGCCAGCCCGAAGCCGAATCGCTTGAGTTTGTCGCCCTTGCCATAGATGGCGAGGATGAGGACAACCTGACCCTGATGGGCGAAATCATCGCGCAGGCAAAAGAAAAGAAAATCAAAGTTGTCCTCATTGCCGAGGATGTCACCCCGGCCTCACTGCACCAGTTGCTGCGCAAGGGCGCGGATGAATTTGTCCCCTACCCGCTTCCGGAAAATGAATTGCAGGAAGCCATCAACCGGATGAGACAACCCGATCCGGTCTATGTGGCTCAGCAGGATGCTGTCCAACTTGCAAATGGTGCCGCCAAAGAAGGCGCCCTGTTTGTTGTGCAAGGCCTGGCAGGGGGTGTCGGGGCGACGACACTGGCTGTTAATCTCGCTTGGGAACTGGCGACAGTGTCCGACAAGGACGCACCGAAAGTCTGCCTGATCGACCTCGACCTGCAGTATGGCACGGTTTCGACCTATCTCGACCTGCCGCGCCGCGAAACCGTTTTTGAGATGCTCTCAGACACGGCCTCGATGGACGAAGAGGTGTTTGGAGCTGCTCTGCAGTCTTACGAAGAAAAGCTGGAAGTTCTGACGGCGCCATCGGACATGGTGCCGCTTGATATCATCACGCCCGAAGATATTCAGCGTGTCATCGATACGGCACGGGCGCATTTCGACTACGTCGTTGTGGATATGCCCAAAACGCTGGTTCACTGGTCGGAAACGGTTTTGCAGGCCGCGCATGTGTATTTTGCGCTGATCGAACTGGATATGCGCTCGGCCCAGAACGCGCTGCGGCTGAAACGTGCGCTGCAGGCCGAAGAGCTGCCCTTTAACAAGCTGCGCTTTGCCCTGAACCGTGCCCCGAAATTCACCGATCTGAACGGGAAGAGCCGCGTCAAGCGGATGGGCGAAAGCCTTGGTATCTCGATTGACCTGCAACTGCCCGACGGTGGCAAGCCAGTCCTGCAAAGCGGGGATCACGGCCTGCCGCTGGCCAGTTCCGCCGCCAAGAACCCGTTGCGGCGGGAAATCGCAAAGCTCGCAAAATCGCTCCATAGCCTGGGCACCAGCGACGCCGAAGCCGCATAACATCAGCCCGAGGGGGGACAGACCGTGTTTTCACGTTACAAAAAAGAACCTGCCGGGCAGCCCGTAAAAGCCCAGGAAACAGCTCCGGCAACGACGTCGGAGGCCAGCACGGCCGCTGCTGACGCCTCAGCAAGCGCTGTCGTCCGCAAGCCGGTTCAAAAGAAGGTCGCCGAAGCGGTTGGGTCTGACCGGGAACGCAAGCGCAAAGAACGTCTGGGCGAGATCAAAATCGAGCTTCACCGGGACCTGCTGGAAAACCTGAACCTGGCGGCCCTTGAAAATGCCGCAGAATCAGAGCTGCGCGCGGAAATCAGCTCGATCGCCAGCGAAGTCCTCGAAAACCGCAATATCGTTTTGAACCGGGAAGACCGGACGCAGCTAAACAAAGAACTCTATGACGAGGTTACCGGCCTCGGGCCGCTGGAGACTCTGCTGCGCGATGATACGGTCAGCGATATTCTGGTAAATGGACCGCAGCAAATCTTTATCGAACGGTTCGGTAAGCTCGAACTGAGCGACGTCACCTTCAAAGACGAAAAGCACCTGATGCGGATCATCGACAAGATCGTGTCCGCTGTGGGGCGTCGTGTCGATGAATCGAACCCCTATGTTGACGCCCGTCTGGCGGATGGCTCGCGTTTCAACGCGATGGTGCCGCCAATTGCGGTCGACGGGTCGCTGGTTTCCATTCGTAAGTTTAAAAAAGACAAGCTGGCGATCGACGATCTGGTCAACTTTGGTGCGTTTACCGAAGAAATGGCCGCTTATCTGCAGGCTGCGGTGTCGACCCGCCTGAATGTCATCGTGTCGGGCGGTACCGGTTCCGGTAAAACGACCACGCTGAACGCTCTGTCCAGTTTTATCGATGACGCCGAACGCATTCTAACTATCGAGGATACGGCAGAACTTCAGCTGCAACAGACCCATGTGGGCCGGATGGAAAGCCGCCCGCCCAACGTGGAAGGCAAAGGCGAGGTCAGCCCGCGCGACTGTCTGAAAAACGCCCTACGTATGCGTCCTGACCGCATCATTGTGGGCGAGACGCGTGGCGCCGAAGTTATCGACATGCTGCAGGCCATGAATACCGGCCACGACGGCTCCATGACCACGATCCACGCTAACTCTGCCCGGGACGGGATTTCACGTTTGGAAAACATGATCGCGATGGCTGGGATCGAGATGCCGATCAAAGCGGTTCGCAGCCAGATCTCAAGCGCTGTGAACTTGATCGTGCAAGCCAGCCGTCTGCAGGATGGTTCGCGCCGCATGACCTCGATTACTGAGATCACCGGGATGGAAGGCGATGTGATTTCCATGCAGGAGATCTTCCGTTTTCAGCGTATGGGCCTGACACCGGACAATAAAATCATCGGTCACTTTACGGCCACGGGCGTGCGCAGCCACTATTCGGAACGCTTCCGTCTTTGGGGCTTTGACCTGCCCGCGTCCATCTACGAACCAACCACAATGTAGGAGATCCCGATATGCAACTGCCTGTCGAGGCACTGATATATGTTGCGATCTTCGTTGGGGTTGTTGCCCTGGTCGAAGGTATCTATCTGGTGGCTTTCGGGAAATCCATCAGCCTGAACAGCCGTGTGAACCGTCGTCTGGATATGCTCGACAAGGGCGTCGGGCGCGAGCAGGTTCTGGAACAGCTGCGCAAGGAAATGCAGCAGCATATGAAGTCGCAGAGCATCCCGCTCTATTCACTGCTGGCTGACAAAGCGCAGAAGGCGGCAATCGCGTTTACGCCGCGCCAGTTGATCATGATCATGGCGCTCGTGTCGGGCATAGCCTTTATGGGCCTGAGTATTGGGACGAACTCGGATACAGTGTTACGGGTCGCCATCTCGGTCGCGTTTGGCGTTGGCGGCGTGTATGCGTGGGTAAACCACAAAGCCAAAAAACGTATGGGACTGCTGGAAGAACAACTGCCCGATGCGGTTGAGCTGATGGTGCGCTCGCTGCGGGTGGGTAACCCGTTTGTCTCATCGGTTCAGATCGTGGCAAACGAAGTTCAGGACCCGCTCGCCACTGAATTTGGTATCATCGCCGATGAAAGCGCTTATGGCCGCGATGTGGGCGAAGCGCTGAAAGACATGGCCGAACGTCTGGGAATGCAGGATTTGCGCTTTTTGGCGGTTGCTGTTTCGATCCAGCAGCAGTCGGGTGGTAACCTTGCGGATATTCTGGCCGGTCTGGCCAAGGTTATTCGCGCACGCTTTCGCCTGTTCCGGCGCGTCAAGGCGATCACCGCCGAAGCGCAATGGTCAGGGAAATTTCTGTCCGCCTTTCCGCTGGTCTGCCTTGTCGTCATTCTGGTCAATGACCCGACCTACTATGACTCGGTTCTGGACCACGAACTGTTCATTCCCGCATGCTTCTTTGTTGGCATCATGCTGACAGTGAACATCATCGTCATGCGCGTTCTTACCAACATCAAAGTGTGAGGGGCAGCAATGGAATTTCTGACCCAGATTAATGACCTTCTGACGCAGCATCTTGGCGAGTTCGGCCCACTAATCGTGGTGGGTGTGCTGGGCCTGTTCATGATCCTGATCACTATTCCGCTGATGCTGAATCAGCCTGAGGATCCTCTGAAAAAGCTACAGCGCTCTAACGCTGCGCCCAAAAAGGAAAAGAAGAGCAAAAAAGACCAGCTGAGAGCTTCGGGCCGAAACGAGCAACTTGAAAAGTTCGCCAACTTTCTTGAACCGCAGAACGAAGAAGAACTCTCGGCCATGCAACTCAAGCTGCGCCAGGCGGGATACCAATCGAAAGACTCGGTGCGGTTTTTTCATTTTGCGCAGTTTGCACTGGCGATTATCGGCCTCATCATTGGCGCACTGATGATTACCGTGTTTGCAACCGGTGATGAGGAACTAACCGGTCAGCAAATGATGCTGCGCGTTCTGATCCCTGGCGGCATCGGGTATTTTATCCCGAAATACTGGATTACACGCCGCGTAGCAGAACGGCAGGAGGCTATCACGGCTGGCTTTCCCGACGCGCTCGACCTGATGCTGGTATGCGTCGAAGCGGGTCAGTCTTTGGATCAGGCCATCGTCCGGGTGGCTGCTGAGATGAAAAGCTCCTACCCCGACATTGCGCTGGAATTCGAAGTCGTTGCGCATGAGATGAAGGCCGGTAAGGACAAGGACACCGTTCTTCGCGATTTTGGTACCCGCTGTGGCGTACAAGACGTCAGCGCCTTTGTGACCGTGATGATCCAATCGGCGACTTTTGGTACATCGATCGCCGACGCTCTGCGGGTCTATGCAGCGGAAATGCGTGACAAACGCGTGATGCGCGCCGAAGAGGCCGCGAACAAGTTGCCAACCAAAATGACACTTGCCACAATGATGCTGACAGTGCCGCCGCTGTTGTTGATCCTTGTCGGACCTTCGGCGAAAGGCATTATGGAGTTCGGAGGCTAAAGCCGAAAGCATCATGCAGACATTTGTCAGGCGGGTTTTGTCGCCGCTTTATCCAACCCTGAAAGCCACCATGCTGCTTGCCATGGTGGCTTCCTGCACCGATACCGGCGCAGACAACCCTTTCGCGCCCGGCGTCGACCCCAAAGGCGAGACCGTGGATGAGGTGACGGTTGGCAATCGGCTGATGGCAGCGGGCGAGTATGAACTGGCCCTGGAGGCGTTTACCCGCGCCGCCCTGCATGAGGGGCTGACCCCGCAAATCCAGACCTCAATGGGTACAGCCAACCTGGGCCTGAGGCGTCTTGGGCAAGCTGAGACATTGCTGCGGGATGCTGTTGAGGAAGACCCGGACTGGCCGGTGGCATGGAATAACCTCGGCGTTCTGCTAATGGAGACAGGCCAATATCCCGAAGCATCACAGGTCTTTCGCAAGGCCTATGCGCTGGACAATGGCGAAAGTGACGCAATCCGTGACAATCTGCGCTTAGCTCTCGCAAAAATGGAAAATCCTGTTAATAATACCTCACAAGAACAAGAATATACGCTGGAACAGCGTGGAAACGGTGCATTCGTTCTGCGCAAAACCCAGTAACAGAGGCAAGAGCAGCAAGGGACGCAGAAAAATGCGCCATTCATTATTGATTCCGACATCGATTGCGTGTGGGTTGATCCTGTCAGCCTGCGCAAAAGAAACAGAAGAAGAGAAAGTCGAACGCACGTTTCAGGAAGTGAACGTGATCGACGAGACGAACCTCAACGACGTTATGCTGAATGCGGCGGACCCAAATGAGGCAGTCACTTATTTCCTTGGCGCATCCAGCAAGAATCCGGATCGGATCGATCTGCAGCGCGGTCTGGCAATTTCGCTGACGCGCGCCCAGCGCAACACCGAAGCGTCGGCAGCCTGGAAGCGTGTCACCGGCATGAAGGGCGCGGTGGCTGCTGACAAGGTCAACTATGCCGACGCACTCGTGCGCAGCGGCAACTGGTCGGAAGCCAAGAAAACGCTGAATTCGGTTCCGCCCACGCACGAAACATTCAAACGTTACCGGCTCGAGGCAGTGGTCGCCGACTCCAGCAAGGACTGGAAACGTGCCGATCATTTTTATGAAACCGCTGTTGGTCTGACGACACGACCTGGCGGCGTTATGAACAACTGGGGCTACTCGAAACTGAGCCGTGGCCAGTATGCCGAGGCCGAACGTTTGTTTACCGAGGCCATCCGGCAGGACAAGAGCCTGTTCACGGCAAAGAATAACCTTGTACTGGCACGAGCCGCGCAAGGAAACTACTCTATGCCGGTGGTTCCGATGTCACAGACAGAGCGTGCATTGCTTCTGAACACGATGGGCATTTCTGCGGTAAAGCAGGGCGATGTGAACACAGCCAAGAACCTGTTCCGCGAAGCCATCGCAACGCATCCGCAGCACTATGACGAAGCCGTTCGCTCGCTCCGCGCGCTAGAGGAAGCCTGATCTATGCACGTCCCCGCAGCGGCGGCATTGTGGTTTTTGCCGTTTGTTCTGCCGATCTGCTTTTACGTGGCCTTCACCGACATGCGTGAAATGCGGATCAAGAACCATGCGGTTATCGCGCTGGCGGCTGTGTTTGTCGTGATTGGCCTTATTGCCCTGCCCCCATGGTCAGGAGGCTGGGTGCCGGGCAATATCGGACCGCTTTCCGTGTCCCTGCCCGTATATGCCTGGCAATTGCTGCATCTTTTTGTGGTCCTGATCTTAGGCATTCTTCTGAACGCTGCTGGCGTCATGGGGGCTGGCGATGCCAAGTTTTGCGCGGCCGCCGCACCCTTCGTCTGGGTCGATGACCTGATGTTGTTGATGGCAATCGTGACGGCAACAATCCTTGGGGCGTTCACTACGCACCGTTTGGCGAAATACACTGCACTGCGCCGCATCGCACCACATTGGGACAGCTGGGATAAGGGAAAGCTGTTCCCAATGGGGATGGTGTTGGCGGGCAGCCTATCCATGTACCTGATTCTGGGCATTATTTACGGATCGTAAACGATCATCAGTACGCCTTGTCCACGCCTTGGTGCTGCCACAAAGCTCCGCCAAATTTTTCGCACGAGCCTCGTCTGGGGCAAAGACTGCAAAATTTGAATAGACGAGTGACGCTCATGAACATGCAGACCACCTCTGTTATGGCCCCACCAACCCCTAAAGGCTTGGCGGAGATGCAGATTCCCATCGTAATGATGCGGGATATTCTGTTGAAAACGATCTTTCGCAAGAATGTGGACACCGTCTCGAACATTGCGGATGCTATCTGTCTGCCGGGCGCCGTGACACAAGAGCTGGTCGATATCGCGCGCGAGCAGAAACTTCTTGAGGCCACCGGTACGCTGAATGCCAACAGCGGCAATGAGATGGGATATCAGCTGACCGACGCTGGAAAGGCCCGGGCGCTGGATGCCCTCAGCCAATCTGAATATTTTGGCGCGATGCCCGTACCGCTGGATGTCTACCGCGAGCAGGTCAAGCGCCAGTCGATCCGAAACATTCAGGTGACTCGCGATCAACTGACCGGCGCCATGGGCCATCTGGTTCTGCCCGACAGCCTGCTGGACCATCTGGGCCCCGCCGTCAGCGCGGGCCGCTCAATCCTGATGTACGGTCCTCCGGGCAATGGTAAGTCTTCGATTTCGAACGGAATTCGCGACGCGCTGGGGGACAATGTCTATGTCCCGCGCGCCATCGAATATGCAGGTCAGGTGATCACGGTTTATGACCCGATCGTCCACACCGCGATCGAGCAGGAGGCGGATGACCCCAACAGCCTGCGCCGGCGCAAGCGTTTCGATACACGCTATGTTCAATGCGAACGTCCAACGGTTGTGACCGGCGGTGAACTGTCGCTCAGCATGCTGGACCTTGTCTATAACCCGACCGCCCGAACCTATCAGGCGCCGCTGCAGCTGAAATCAACCGGCGGCATCTTTATCGTGGATGACCTTGGCCGTCAGGCCGAACCCCCGCAGGCGCTGATCAACCGCTGGATTGTTCCGCTGGAAGAAAACAAAGACATTCTTGGCCTGCAATCGGGTGAAAAGTTCGAAGTTCCTTTCGACACGCTGGTAATCTTCTCGACCAACTTCCACCCGAATGAGATTTTCGACCAAGCGGCCCTGCGCCGGATCTTCTTTAAGATCAAGATTGGCGGCCCGAATCAGGAGAACTTCCTGAAAATCTTCGCAATGGTGGCCCGCAAACGCGGCATACCGCTGGACGAAGCCGCTCTGGTGCATCTGTTGAAGGTAAAATACCCGACCATCGACAACATCTACGCCAACTATCAGCCGATCTTCCTGATTGACCAGATGATTGCGATTTGCGAGTTCGAAGGCATTCCCTATCAGATGAGCCCCGATCTGATCGACCGCGCCTGGGCCAATATGTTCGTCAAAGAAGAACATATCGTTCGCTAAAAAGCCGGGCCCAAGGTCATTCCGCTTGTTCAAAAGGCCGGGTAGTCTGCCTGCATGACGCAGATTCCCGGTCGGATTGAAGAGTGGTTCACCAACAAAGGTTGGGTCATTCACCCCCATCAAAAGGCGATGTTTGACCGGGCACCAGCCCCGGCAACACTGCTGATCGCGCCTACGGGCGGCGGCAAGACCATGGCGGGTTTCCTGCCCTCGCTGGCAGAACTGGTGGATGGAACCCATAAGGGCTTGCACACAATCTATGTCTCACCGCTCAAGGCGCTGGCGGCGGATATCCGGCGCAACCTGCGCGGACCGGTCGATGATATCGGCCTGCCGATCCGCATCGAAGACCGCACCGGCGACACATCTGCCACGCAAAAGAAACGCCAGCGTGCTGACCCTCCGCACATCCTGCTGACGACGCCAGAAAGCCTGGCTCTGCTTACGTCCTACGAGGACGCCCCTCGGATGTTCGCGGGCGTGCAGCGCGTGGTCGTGGATGAGATACACGCTCTGGCCGAGAGCAAACGCGGCGATCAGTTGATGCTGGCCCTGGCGCGCCTGAATTCTCTTTGCCCGACCCTGCGCCGCGTCGGCCTGTCCGCCACGGTCGAGGATCCTGAGGCCATCGCGCGTTTTCTGGCACGCCACCCTGATCCATGTGAGATCATTCAGGCCGATCCGGGCCCCGATCCCGACATCTCAATGCTCGAGACAGAAGAGATGCCACCCTGGTCGGGCGGCGGTGCGGCCTATTCGATCCCGGCTGTTCTGGAGCAGATCAAACAGCACAAGACGACCCTGATCTTTCACAATACACGCGCGCAGGCTGAGATATTCTTTCACAATCTCTGGCTGGCCAATGAGGATGCTTTGCCCATCGGCATTCATCACGGCAGCCTCGATCGGGATCAGAGAGCGCGGGTAGAGGCTGCGATGGTGCGAGGTGATCTGCGCGCGATTGTCTGCACCGGCAGTCTGGATCTGGGGATCGACTGGGGCGATGTGGACCTGGTGATCCAGATCGGGGCACCAAAGAATGTCAAACGGCTGGTGCAGCGGATCGGGCGGGCCAACCACCGCTATAATGCCCCGTCCAAGGCCCTGTTGGTGCCGGCAAACCGGTTCGAAGTGGTCGAATGCGTCGCCGCGCTGGAGGCTGCCCAAGCGCATGAACTGGACGGCGACCCGCGCGGACGGGGGCCGCGGGATGTCTTGTGCCAGCATATCCTGATCGCGGCGGCCTCGGGGTCATTTGATGCAGACGTGCTGTACCGTGAAATGACCTCGGCCGGACCTTATGCACAGCTCAGCCGCGCCGAATTCGATGCCTGTCTGGAGTTCTGTGCGACCGGCGGCTATGCCCTGCGCGCCTATGATCGCTGGCAACGTCTGCAACAGCGACCTGACGGGTTGTGGCAATTGCGCGACCCAAGAGCGGCGCAGCGCATCCGTATGAATATGGGTACGATACAGGATACCGACACGCTGAAAGTGCGGCTGCGGCGCAATCGCGGCGGCAAACCCCTGGGTGAGGTCGAGGAAGCCTTTGCCGCATCGCTGACCCCTGGCGATACCTTTCTGATCGGGGGTCAGATCGTCCGATATGAGGGCCTGCGCGAAATGACGGTCGAGGTCAGCCGCCGCGCCGACAAAAAGCCCAAAATCGCTACGTTTTCGGGCACAAAGTTTGCCACCTCAACGCAGCTGAGTGATCGCATTCTACGCATGTTTGCGCAGCCCGACTGGCCTCAGTTGCCGCCGCATACGGCGCAATGGCTGGCCCTGCAGCGCGACCTCTCGCGCCTGCCTCAACGTGACCGTCTGCTGATCGAGAGCTTTCCAAGCGACGGTCGAGAGCATCTGTGTGTGTATGGCTTTGCGGGGCGTAATGCGCAACAGACCCTGGGCTTGCTGTTGACCAAGCGGATGGAAGAAACCGGCCTTGCCCCGTTGGGCTTCGTCGCGACGGACTATGCGACGTTGATCTGGGGACTGGATGCGGTCACCGACCCTACACTGCTGTTCAACCTCAGCGCATTGCGGGACGGACTGGAAAACTGGCTGGCCGGAAATGCCGTCATGAAGCGGACCTTTCGCGCCTCGGCCACGATTGCAGGGCTTATTGAACGCAACACCGGTGGTCAGCGTAAAAGCGGTCGTCAAGCGACGTTCTCGTCCGATATCCTCTATGACACCTTGCTGAAATATGACCCCGACCATCTGCTGATGCAGATCACCCGCGAAGAGGCCATGCGGGGACTGGTGGATTTCGGACGGATCGAGGCGATGATTGAACGCATCGAAGACCGGATCGATTTACTACGGCTGGACAGAGTATCGCCGCTGGCCGCGCCGCTGTTTCTGGAGGTGGGGAAAGTTCCCGTCAAAGGCATGGCCGAAGAACGCCTGCTGGCCGAAGAAAGCGCGCGATTGCTACAAAGCGCTGGTTTGGCTGAAGTCTGAAATGGCCCCTTGCAAAAGCGCCCGGGACAGGCAAAGAACGGATCATGAACGAACTGGCCTTTTCCTTTTTTGGCCAAACCCTGTGCGCCCTTGGATCGGGGGCTTTGTGGTGGCCTGATCAGAGCTTGCTCTGCGTCTCGGATCTGCATCTGGGAAAATCGGAACGGCTGGCCCGGCGAGATGGCCGCATTCTGCCGCCCTATGACACGCGGGAAACGCTGGAACGGCTGGCGGGCGATCTGGAACGTACATCACCCAGCACGGTGATCTGCCTTGGTGACAGTTTTGACGATCTTGACGCCTCGCGCGCGCTGGATAGTTCAGCCCGGCTGCGCCTGTCGACCTTTCAGGCAGGGCGCATATGGATGTGGATCGAAGGCAACCATGACCCCGGGCCGGTCGAACTGGGCGGGACCCATCTGTCAGACTGGACCTGTGGTCCGCTGATCTTTCGCCATATTGCGCGGCCCGGCGCGCGCGCCGAGATCTCGGGCCACTATCACCCCAAAGCATCTCTGCGACTTAAAGGGTGTTTGATCACCCGTCCCGCCTTTTTACTGGATCATGCCCGCCTGATTCTACCCGCTTATGGCGCGTATACTGGAGGGCTACGCAGCGTGGATGATACACTTGCGAACATCATGAGTGATGAAGCCAAAGCAATCCTGACAGGGGCGCGACCTGTGATGGTTCCCATGCCGCGTTAGACAAACCCATCTTCTTCCAACTGGGGTTTGTATTTGCGACTGACGGGAACGAGGTCATCGTTCTTCAGTCGTAAGAAAATCTTGCCATCTTTGCGTTCGCTTCCAACGATAGCGTCATCGACCACCCAATGCGACCGATGAGTACAATGTCCGGGAACGGGTTCCATCGAGTCAATCGCGTCTGTAAACCGCGAGCGGATGGTAAGCACTCCCTCGGATGTCACCACGTCGACATAGTGGTCGCGCACTGTAAGGCGATAAATCTCGCCCTCAAACGACGGGGAAAGACGTTTGAGTAGTCTGGGCTGCGCTTTCCGGACAACCTCTCCTCGTTCGTTACGGCGGATCAAGAGCAATCCTGTACTGAACAAAACCCCGTAGACGCCAACCGACATGAGCCCTGGCGCTTTCTGGCCGCAGGCTGCATAGAGCAGCCATGCCAATACCCAGAGTGCGGGTGTAAAAAGACTCAGAATCAGAACTGTGTAGGCAAGATCGGAAAAGGGCCACTCAACGCGCCCCAGCCTCTGCTGCAACAGCGTCTTTGACACCCATGTCGCGATGACGGCTAAGAGCACCACCCCCGTCCAGAATACAAGGCGCAACGAGAACGGCAAATCCATCTCGCGAAAAGGCGGAAATGAATAAGCGAGCAGTGGAATAAAAACCAAACCAGCAACCAGCCTCTGCGGACTTAGAGCTGCTTGTAGCTGAGTTAGTTGTGACACCATACCAAACTAATGATCGACCTCCCAAAACCCAGCTAGGTCGCTTGGTGGCTTTGGCCACTTCTACAGCGTAACAGACTGGAAGTTATGGTTTATCAACATTTGTCAGACATTCAAACCAGTTTGTAGACAGTTATTCAAAACGTGATCAAACTAAGCCTTCAAAACGCGGATTGCGATCGGGAAAAGTGTATCGGGTGCTATCAGAGCACCCGATACGTGGCGTAATCAGGCTGTAAGACCTTCGGGTTCGGGCAACCCGTTTGCACGACAGCAGGCCGTCAGAGTATTGGCCAGCAGGCAGGCAATCGTCATCGGGCCAACACCGCCCGGTACCGGGGTGATCGCCCCCGCGCGCTCGGCTGCACTGGCATAGTCTACGTCACCAACCAGCTTGTTCTTGCCGTCACGCTCGATCCGGTTGATGCCCACGTCAATCACGGTTGCGCCTTCTTTGATCCAGTCCCCGGACACCATCTCGGGCCGGCCTACGGCGGCGACAACGATATCGGCACGGCGCACGACGTCCGGCAGGTCTTTGGTGCGCGAATGTGCGATGGTCACGGTGCAGCTATCGCCCAGCAGCAGCTGCGCCATCGGCTTGCCAACGATGTTCGAGCGGCCAATCACCACCGCGTCCATCCCCGACAAAGAGCCATGATGGTCGCGCAGCATCATCAGACAGCCCAGCGGTGTGCAGGGCACCATCGACTTCTGACCAGTGCCCAGCAGACCCACATTCGAGATGTGGAAGCCGTCAACATCCTTGGCCGGGTCGATCGAATTGATCACCAGATCTTCGTTCAGATGGCCCGGCAACGGCAGCTGCACCAAAATACCGTGTACCGCGGGGTCATTGTTCAGCGTGTCGATCAGCGCCAGCAAGTCGGCCTCGGACGTATCGACATCCAGCTTGTGCTCGTAGGAGTTCATGCCGACCTCAACGGTCATCTTGCCCTTGGAACGGACATAGACCTGACTTGCGGGATCTTCCCCCACCAGAACCACGGCCAAACCCGGCGTGATACCGCTTTGCTCTTTCAGCTTCGCGACCTGATCGGCGACCTGCGCGCGCACCTTGGCTGCAAAAGCCTTCCCATCGATGACTTGGGCTACCATCCTTCGATCCCTTCTCTTGGACGACCGGAGGGCGACACGCGCGACCGGCCTTTAATCAGAGCCGAGCACACGTTCTTCGCGCGCGATCGACCAGTCAATCAAAATCCGCCAGAGCTTCTCAGCCAGATCCGGGTCATAGCCCTTCTCAGCTGAACTGACGCGCACCTTTTGCACCACATCTTCGACCCGGTCCGGAATGCGGGCAGGCAGCCCTTCCCCCGGCTTCAGCTCGGACGCGCGGTCGATATAGCCTGCGCGTGTCACAAGCATATCGACCAATTGACGGTCCAGCTGATCAATCTGGGCGCGCAGTTCCTGCATAGAGTTGCAGTCTTGCGGCGGTATCAGAGTGGGCATGTCAATCTCCTCATGGCCCGGGAATTTCCCCAGGCCATGAGATGTCCTATTCGACGGCTTAGAACAAGCCCTCGATCTGGCCTTCGGCGTTGAGACGGATTGTCTCAGCTGCCGGTTTGCGCGGCAGACCAGGCATGGTCATGATCTCACCGCAGACGACCACGATGAAGCCTGCACCGGCGCTCAGGCGGACCTCACGCACCGGAACCGAGTGGCCGGTGGGCGCGCCGCGCAGGGTCGGATCGGTCGAGAACGAGTATTGGGTTTTCGCCATGCAGACCGGCAGGTTGCCATAGCCCGCTTCTTCCCACTCGCGCAGCTGGTTGCGGATTTTGTTGTCGGCCAGAACCTCGTCGGCGCGATAGATACGCTTGGCGATGGTTTCGATTTTCTCGAACAGGGGCATCTCGTCCGGGTAGATCGGCGCGAAGTTGGCGGAACCACCTTCGACGATTTCGACAACTTTCTCTGCCAGCGGTGCCGAGCCTTCGGACCCCAGCTCCCAGTGGCGCGACAGGACCGCCTCGACACCGTGCTCGGCGCAGTAGTCTTTGACGGCCTGAACTTCGGCCTCGGTATCGGTGACAAAGTGGTTGATGGCGACAACAACCGGAACACCGAACGATTTAACGTTTTCGATGTGACGGCCCAGGTTGGCACAGCCCGACTGAACGGCGTCGACATTCTCAGCACCCAGATCGGCCTTGGCAACGCCACCGTTCATCTTCATCGCGCGCACTGTCGCAACCAGCACAACCGCCGACGGCGCGATGCCAGCCTTGCGGCATTTGATGTTCATGAACTTTTCGGCGCCCAGATCGGCACCAAAGCCCGCTTCGGTCACGACATAGTCGGCAACTTTCAACGCAGTCTTGGTCGCGATGACCGAGTTACAGCCGTGTGCGATGTTCGCAAAGGGACCACCGTGAACAAAAGCCGGGTTGTTTTCCAACGTCTGCACCAGGTTCGGCTGCATCGCGTCTTTCAGCAGAACGGTCATTGCACCTTCTGCTTTGATGTCGCGGCAGTAAACAGGGGTCTTGTCGCGGCGGTAGGCCACGATGATGTCGCCCAGACGCTTTTCAAGGTCTTTCAGGTCGGTCGCCAGACACAGGATCGCCATAACCTCGGACGCAACCGTGATGTCAAAACCGGTTTCACGCGGGAAGCCGTTCGAGACGCCGCCTAAGCTGGCCGTTATCTGACGCAGGGCGCGATCGTTCATATCGACCACACGACGCCATGCAACGCGACGGATATCAATCTCGCATTCGTTGCCCCAGTAGATGTGGTTGTCGATCATCGCCGACAGCAGCGAATGGGCCGAGGTGATTGCGTGGAAGTCGCCGGTGAAGTGCAGATTCATTTCCTCCATCGGAACAACCTGCGCGTAACCGCCACCTGCAGCACCGCCCTTCATGCCGAAGTTGGGGCCCAGCGATGCTTCGCGGATACAGATCATCGCGTTCTTGCCGATGCGGTTCAGACCATCGCCCAGACCAACAGTGGTGGTGGTCTTACCTTCACCCGCAGGGGTCGGGTTGATCGCTGTCACGAGGACCAGCTTACCATCTTCACGATCCTGGACCGAGTTGATGAAGTCCTGGCTGACCTTTGCCTTGTCATGGCCATAAGGCAGCAGATCGGCAGACTCGATGCCGATTTTTGCACCGATTTCCTGAATCGGCTTCTTGTTCGCCTCGCGTGCGATTTCGATGTCGGATTTATAGCTCATTGGGCAGGGTCCCTGATTGAATGCCGTGCGAAACCGACGCGGTGCGTCGGCGCTGGGTCTTCCATACCTTTGTGCATACCCGCAATGGATAGAGATTCCGACATAATCTTGCTGCGAAACGGCGTATAAGCATTTCGGGCGTTTCTAATCGGAAACGGCGCCTGGTTATGGTGCCCAGGCCGGTTGGTCGGGCACAAACAGGGACAGCACGTCCCCGACACGCAGTGTTCCCGGGCGTTCGACCCATGCTGTAAGGCCCCGCCGTCCCTGCGCGGCAGGTTTGAAGGCGGCCCCATGGCCGGGCTGATCAGCCTCAATCTCACGCCCCGGAAGAACACAGGGGGCGTTCTCCATATCCACTGTGATCGTCAAACCGTTCTCCGCCTGCAGGCGCGACGACGGCGGCAGGTGTGAGAGGTCGGGAATCCCTTTCAGTACAATCGATGCCCCCAGATAGGCCGGGTCGAGCCGATCCAACGCCATCTCATGCGCAATATCGCCCAGTTCTTCCTCGGACAGTACTGAGAGCTGTCGCACATTCCGAATCTCTGTCCCCTGGGGATAGAGGTTCTTGACCCGCACACAGGATGGCCGGTTGAGTCCCTGATGCCGTTCACCCTGAACGCCATCAAAGCCCAGCTCAAGCGTCTGGACAGGCTGCGCGCGAAGCGAGCTGTTTGCTGGGACAAACCCCAGCCAGATCACCTGGGCAGAGTATTCGGTTTCGCGCAAGAACGGCATGTCGTTTCCTCTTTCATGGGGACGTCCGGCAGTATGGCCAGCAACGCGCCGATGAAAAGGAAAAAGACCCGGGGAAAACCCCGGGTCTTTGAATTTAGGCCGTTGGCTCTGGCTCCATCCCGCCTTCGGGCGGTAACTTCTTGGCCTTTGTCTTTGGAATGGCGGTCACGCTGGGTGCGCTGCCCTCATCCGAGCTGTCGCTTTCGTCGTCGCCTTCGTTAGGTGGATCACCATTCATGACGCGTTTGATCTCGTCGCCTGTCAGTGTCTCATATTCCAGCAGACCCTGCGCCAGACGCTCCCACTCTTCATTGTGGTCGACGAGAATCTTATGAGCCTGCTCATAGCCCTGCTGGATCAGGCGTTTCACCTCTTCTTCGATCAGCTCTTTGGTATGAGCCGAAACAGAGAAACCAGCGGTGTTGCCTGAATAGCCCTCATGCGCCTCGGCATAGTCGATATTACCAACCTTGTCCGACATGCCCCAGCGCATCACCATGGCGCGCGCCAGTTGGCTGGCCTGCATGATGTCCCCGGCAGGACCGTTCGAGACGTGATCTTCACCGTATTTGATCACCTCGGCAGCCTTGCCCGCCATGGTCATAGCCAGCTTCTGCTCGCACTCATCGCGGTGATAGTTCAGCTGGTCCATCTCAGGCAGGCTGACCACCATACCCAGCGCACCGCCGCGCGGAATAATAGTTGCCTTGTAGACAGGATCACAGAGCGGCAGTGTCATGCCCACAACGGCATGGCCGGATTCGTGATAGGCCGTCTTTTCCTTCTGATCCTGTGTCAGGACCATGGAGCGACGTTCGGCCCCCATCATCACCTTGTCTTTCGCGTTCTCGAAATCTTCCATGGTGACAAAACGACGGCCGACACGCGCAGCCATCAACGCAGCCTCGTTCACGAGGTTCGCCAGATCAGCGCCTGAGAAACCGGGCGTACCGCGCGCGATGATGCGCAGGTCAACGTCAGGGCCCAGAGGCGTCTTGCGTGCATGAACGCCCAGGATTTTCTCGCGGCCTTTGATGTCAGGGTTGCCGACGGTGACCTGACGGTCAAACCGGCCCGGACGCAGCAGAGCCGGGTCCAGAACATCCTTACGGTTGGTGGCCGCCAGAATGATCACGCCCTCGTTGGCCTCGAACCCGTCCATCTCAACCAGCAACTGGTTGAGGGTCTGTTCGCGCTCATCGTTACCGCCGCCGTAACCGGCACCACGATGGCGGCCCACGGCGTCGATCTCGTCGATAAAGACGATACAGGGCGCGTTCTTCTTCGCCTGTTCGAACATGTCGCGCACACGGGACGCACCCACACCGACGAACATCTCGACAAAGTCAGAGCCCGAGATGGTGAAGAACGGCACACCCGCCTCACCTGCAATCGCACGGGCCAGCAAGGTTTTACCGGTGCCCGGAGGGCCAACCAGCAACGCGCCTTTTGGAATCTTGCCGCCAAGGCGCGAGAATTTCTGCGGGTTGCGCAGGAATTCCACGATCTCTTCCAGCTCTTCCTTGGCCTCGTCGATGCCCGCGACGTCATCAAAAGTCACGCGACCATGCTTTTCGGTCAGCATCTTGGCTTTGGACTTGCCAAAGCCCATCGCGCCACCTTTGCCGCCACCCTGCATGCGATTCATGAAGTAAATCCACACACCGATCAGCAGCAGGAAGGGCAGAAGCGTCAGAATGAACGACTGGAACCCCGATTGCTGCTGTTTTTCAGCGCGCACAGGGATGTTCTTGTCGATCAGCAGCTTAGTCACTTCTGCGTCGGTAGGTTTGATCGTGATAAACGATCCACCCGACTCTGTCGTGTAGCGAATCTGTTCGCCATCTAGCGTCACGTTTTTCACGTCACCGGCTTCGACCGAGCTGACAAAATCGGAGTAAGTCTTCTCATTGCTCTGAAGCGTTCCGCCCGGTCCACTGAACAGATTGAACAGTGCAAGGATCAAAAGGAACAGAACAACCCAGAAGGCGATGTTACGAGCGTTGCCCAAGGAAAATCTCCCAAACGATTTCGGCAGAGGGGGATCTGCCGGTTGCCCCTTAAAATAGAGATGATTGAAGCATGTTCAATGCGATAAAATCGATGCGTAAAACTCGGGCACCTGTGGGGCCAACTCAGCCTGCCAGCCGTTTGCATAACCTGCATGCGGTGCGGCCAACAGATCCTCGCCCTGCCAAACTGCTGGAGAGGCCAGAACAGCGGCCCGGGGCCACCCTGTTGCACGCCAGTCAGACAGGTGCAAAATTCCCCGCTCACCAACTGCGCGTACTTCTGCATCGTCAACCGCCGGCCCCTGCAGTATCCAGCGCTTGTCCCATGCCCGTCCGGGGACTGCGACACACGCCTTTACTGCGTTTAGCTCTCTGCAAATCCATGATTTATTGGCTTTGGGGACCACCAGACATCCACCGATCGCTGCAGGCGCGCCTGTCTGGATCGCCCTGACGGCCTGGTCGACGGCGCTCTGACGCGGCGGATATCCGGCATATGTGATCCAACGGACGACGCTCACGACAATCCGGCGCCTGATCTCGTCTGGCAGCCCCGCAAAGGCATTGGGATCAATCTGCACATTCCCCTTGTCCACCACGAGGACGTTATGAGCAGACTCCTGCGTATAGCGCTCCAAAGCCTCACGCGCTTGTGCAAGATTGTCGGCCACTTGTGACAGGGTTTCGGCAGAGATACCGATCTCTGCCAGCTGGGTCATCGCGGATCGGACCTTGATGCGGTCGAACTGCCGATCCTGATTCGAGGGATCCTCGCTCCACCCGATCCCCTTTGCTGTCAGATACGCGCGCAACCGGGCGCGACTGATCGACAGCATTGGACGCAGCAGGTCAACGCCATCGAACCGGCGAACGGTGGCCATCGCCGAGAGACCCGTCACCCCGGCAGAACGCGCAAGGCGCATCAGGACCGTTTCGGCCTGATCGTCAGCCGTGTGGCCCAGCACAATAGCATCGATCTGACGCCGTTGCGCCCAATGGGTCAGCAGTCGATATCGCGCCTGCCGGGCCTGATCCTGCAGGTTGCCCTCCCCGTCCCAATCCTGCCATTTCAGCGTATCGTGCGAAACACCTAGAGCCGCGGACTGAGACGCAACCAGCGCCGCCTCTGCTGCTGCCTCTGCACGCAGCCCGTGATCCACCGTGGCGACAAAAAGCGTTGCGCCCTCATGCTGTGCAATCTCGGCAAGTAAATGCAGCAGGGCAATGGAATCGCTGCCCCCCGAGACAGCAACACCAAGGCGGTGCGGCAACGGGTCGGGCAAACGATTGCGAATTTCCGCCCGGAGTGTTTGGGTCTCTGAGATCAAGAACAGCCCAGTGAGGCCATTTCCTGGCTGGCCGATGCAACGGACGGTGATGCAGGAAAGCGCGCGCTGACCTCGCTCAACGTGATGCAGGCCTGATCGGTTTGCCCCAAGCGCCCAAGGGCCGCGCCAAGTTCAAACAGCGCTTCAGGTGCCACCGGGCCTTCGGAATCGCCCGTGAAGCTGGCCAAAAACGCCTTGGCCGCCTCACGCGTGTCGCCCAATCCCTCAAGCGCCTGCCCGCGTCGCAAGTTCGCCCGAGAGGCAAGCGGGCTTCCGGGATAAGACGTCTCGAACTGGGCAAACCGATCTGCAGCGGCGCGAAGGTCCCCGTCAGCCAAAGCCTGAGCGGCTGCATCAAAGTCAGCCTGTTCCCCAATCGCCAGTTCACCCTGACCGGCAACGGGCGGGTCAATCGCTGTGGGCGCAGTGGCAATTGTGGGCTGCTCTCCACCGCCGAGCGTGGTGGTTTCACCCAACGTGCTCAGATCGCCACCTTCGAGTTCAACCAGACGAAATTCAAGATCGCCAATCCGATTGGTGCCATCCGTCACGATGTTCTGTACCCGCTGATTCAACTGCTCGGTCTGGCGCGTCAGGCGCTGCAACTCTGCCTCAATGGCGTCGACGCGTTGCAATACCGTGTCGCCCGACAGGTTAGGGGCCGGAGACCCCGTCGTCGAGAACTCGCGCTTGAGACGCTGGATTTCCACATGCAAAACCGTCAGCTCCTGCCGGATATCGGCCAGGGTCTGCTGATCCTGCGCTTGTGCGACACCTGCGACGCTTACAACCGCCGCCAGAACCAAACCCGCAAATCGCATCATGTTACCCCGTGGTTGATCCCGTCAGTACCGTCACCGCGCGGCGGTTCTTGGAATAGCATTCCTCGGTGCTGCAAATCTCGATCGGGCGTTCCTTGCCATAGCTGACCGTTTGCAGACGATTGCCTGCCACGCCGCGTGAGATCAGATACTCGCGCGCGGCATTTGCACGGCGCGCACCCAGAGCAAGGTTATATTCACGTGTGCCCTGCTCATCCGCGTGACCTTCGATTGTCGCCGAGAAATCTGTGTTGGCCAGCAGCCAGTCCGCCTGCCCTTGCAGAACCACCTGCGCCTCAGGCGTCAATGTCGACTGATCCACCGCAAACAATACCCGATCCCCGACCGTTTGCTGGAAATAGGCGGGTGAGCGCGGGTCGCTGGGTGATCCGGGCAGGATCGAGCCGTTGCCCCCTGCGCCACCGCCCAATGCGGACGGATCATTATTGCTACACGCCGCGATCAGCGTCAGCGCGCCAAGCGCCGCGATTTTGCTCAATACGTTCATTACAATTGCCTCTTGTCCCGTTTGTTTATTGTCTTCTGTCTACCATAGCGCAGGTGCGTTGTGAACGTCGCCCAATCGCAGCCAAGATCAATTCTGCAACGGCCCCCAAGCCGGGTCGCTGCCGCCATCCGGTGTTGAAACAGGGCGCAGATTGCGGCCCGAAATATCCACCGAATACAGTGAGGACCGCCCGCTTGCGCCTTGCGTTTCTCGCGAGAACATAATGACACGCCCATTCGGCGACCATGTTGGCCCCTCATCAAGGAACGACGCCGTCAGCAAACGCTCTTCGCTGCCATCGATGCGCATCACCCCAATGTGGAAACGACCCTTGTTTTGTTTGGTAAATGCAACCAGATCGCCACGTGGCGACCAGACCGGCGTGCCATAGCGCCCTGCGCCGAAGCTGATACGCGTCGCCTCGCCGCCATTGGCGGGCATAATGTATAGCTGTGGCGTACCGGAACGGTCGCTTTCAAACACAATGCGGCTGCCATCCGGCGAATAGCTGGGCGCGGTTTCAATTGCAGGCGTATTGGTCAGACGTGCGCTTTGCCCTGAGGCCAGATCCATCTTCCACAGATCGGTATTGCCGCCTTGCGTCAGCGAATAAACGATTGATCGGCCATCCGGCGAAAAGCGCGGCGAAAAGCTCATCGTGCCTTCCTGGGTCTTCAGTTCCTGGTGCCTGACACGGCCCACATCCAGCATATAGATGCGCGGGCGGCCACTCTCATAACTGGTATAGAGCAGCCGGTCGCCTGTGGGCGAAAAGCGGGGGGCGAGTACAATCGCGGCGCTGTCGGTCAGATACTGCACATTCGCACCATCATAATCCATGATCGCCAGCCGCTTACGGCGCTGATCCTTGGGGCCGCTTTCCGACACAAACGCCACGCGGCTGTCGAAATACCCGCCCTCACCGGTGATCCGGCTATAGACCTGATCGGAAACCTTATGCGCCATACGCCGCCAGCCGTCGGTGGTTCCGGCAAATTGCAGACCATTGCCCAGTTCCTGCCCCGAGAAGACATCCCAAACCCGGAATCGCACAGTCAGACGTTTGCCCGAGACATTCACAGCACCAGTCACCAGCGCCTGAGCATTGATTGCTTTCCAATCCGCAAACTGAACCGGCGCGTCAAAGCTGCTGACCCGGCTGATAAATGCGTCCGAAGAGATTTCCCGAAACAGGCCTGTCCCCGTAAGGTCTGCAGCGACAACTCGCGATATGTCGCTGGCATATTGTGCTGCCGCTGGGCCATCCGGAACAAAACTGGGAACTGCGAAGGGCAAAGGTTCGATAATCCCCTCGTCCAGTTCCAAACGCAAAGTCGTGTCCTGTGCATAAACCGGCGCCGACATCAGGGTCAGGCCGACTAAGAGGCTGGTCAGAAGTTTCATCATTTGATCCGCATCCTCTCGGGATTGAATGTAATCTCAACATCTCGCCAATGATCATATTTGTCAGCAGGCAAGTCATATCCTTGGGCTCCACAGCGCAAAATCGCGCGTCGAGCGGCCTCATAGGCTTGTCTTTCGGCACCGGGCGAACCGCCCGAACTGTCCAGCAATCGCAGGCTTCCACCTTCAACCAAACCATCGCGTGTCAGCGAGAATCCGACCACCACAACGGTGTTCAGCGCATCGGTCGACAAAGATCCCACATTCCAACACTTGGAAACGGCCAAGCGCATGGCATCTTTCTCACCGCTGGTCAGCGGCGGGCCTGACGGCTCTGTACCGTTGCCAAGCGCCTCAGCCAGCGCATCATTGATCGCGTTGTCATTGGCGGGTGCCTCTGGCTCTGGGGCGGTATCCTCGGGCTCCGCAGCCTCGGGTTCCGCTGTGTCAGAGGCCTCAGCGACCTCGGGCTCTGCCGGGGGCTGTGGCCGGTTGGGTCGCACGCGCGGGCGTGGGGATGTGGCGGGTGACAGCTCGACCGTTTCCTCAGCCTCGGTCACGATCTCGGGCGCGGCCTCTTCCTGTGCGGTCTGATCCTGCTGCTCTTGCTGAGTCTCTGCCCCTTCGTCCAGTGAGACAGGTGGCGTTTCCACATCGTCGATTTTGACCTCTGGCGGCGGCGGCGCAACGGGGTCCGGGGCCACCCGATCTGCAGGTTGCGGCTGGGCTTCGGGGCCCGGTGGCAAGGGCAACGCGGCTGTTTCAGTTTCAGGCTGCTCCAGCGTCGGAGGCTCTTCGTTCACCTCCGGCTCGGGCGGGAGCTCGACCACATCCGGCTCGACTTCGGGCTCGGGCTCGGGTGGCGTCTCAGGCTCGGGCCGTGGCGGGTCTTCGGGCTCGGGTGCGGGGGCGCTGGTGTCGTCAATAGGCTCTGGTGGTTGCGCCAGTGTGTCAGGGGTCGACGGAACTTCGGGCGCCTGACGCGCTGCCAAAATGGCGTCGAATTGCTCAGACGAAATCACCGAAACATCCTGCACAGCCATAGGCAACGGTTCGGACCGAAAGGTGCCGCCGAACAAGGCCCATCCGATCAGACTCACGTGGGCAATCGCCGAGATCTTGGTGCCGGTATCCACCCCGCGGCCTCACTCTCCACCTTCGTCCAGCGTCGGCCCGCCGGTGTCGGTTACAAGACCAACATTGGAGAACCCGCCCGCGTTCAGCGCGCCCATAACCTGCATCACCTGCGCATAAGGGATCGCGCCATCAGCCCGCAAGAACACGCGGTCGCTGCTTCTTTCTGCGGCGATGGCCTGTAGCTTGCCAATCAACTCTTCGCGCAAGACATCTGTGGTCTGGATTTGCACCTGCCCATCCGCAGTAAGTGTTACAGTCAGCGGCTCCTCGTTATCTCCGGGCAATGCGCTTGCTGCGGTTTTTGGCAGATCGACCGGCACACCTACAGTTAGCAGTGGTGCCGCGACCATAAAGATGATCAGCAAAACAAGCATAACGTCAACAAATGGCGTCACATTGATTTCGGCCATCGGCTGCGCACGACCGCGACGCCGACCGCGCCTGCGCCCGTTCCCGCCCGAGGGTTGCTGAACAGCGGCACCCATATCAGCCGTCCAACTGACGCGACAGGATGGTTGCAAATTCGTCAGCGAAGGCTTCATACCCTCCGACGATCCTGTCGCTGTCAGCGCTTAACTTGTTGTAAAAGATTACAGCCGGGATCGCGGCCAACAGGCCAAGTCCCGTGGCCAGCAACGCCTCGGCGATACCCGGGGCAACAACCGCAAGGTTGGTGTTCTGCTGCTCGGCGATCTCGATGAACGCATTCATGATGCCCCAAACAGTCCCGAACAGCCCGATAAACGGCGCTGTTGAGCCAACGGTGGCCAGAATGGGCAGACCCTTTTGCAAGGTCTCTGCCTCTTTGGCGATGGCGACATCCATGGATCGGTCGATCCGCGCAGTTGCACCAGCGATCAGCCCTCCATCTGTGCGGTGCGATCTGCGCCATTCGATCATTCCTGAGGCAAATATCTTTTCCGAACTGCCATCAGGCCGTGAGCCGATCTCTTCAAACAGCTCGTCCAACGGATTGCCAGACCAGAAGGATTCATCAAAAATCTGGGCCTCGCGACGGGCCGTGCGATAGTTGAGAAGTTTCTGAATGATGATGGCCCAAGACCAGAATGATGCGATCACAAGGATCAGCATCACCAGTTTGACGATAAAGGTCGCGCGGGCAAATAGCCCCCACATGGAGAAATCGATCTCCTGCGCCAGCGCCAGCGTTTCAGCTTCCATGAACCTGCTCTTTAGTTGTGCCTGATGGCCATTTGGCCTTGTTTTGACCGACGCTAACGCAGATTGGTATGAAATGCCAACAGAACCACCCCGGCCTTACAATTTGTTACATCAATGCGCGAATCTCTGCCGGAAGGCGGATCGGCTTGCCCCCTTTGTTGATGCAAACAACCGTTACCGTGGCCTTGAATAGCTCGGTCGCGCCACGGCGGATCACCTGCGCCATGGTCAGACGCACACCTGAAAGTGAGAGGATCTTGGTCTCGACCTGCAACTCATCATCGAACCTGGCAGAGGCCAGATAGTCGGCCTCGATCCGCCGGACGACCCAGACGATGCCCTCTTCGCGCATGGCGTTCTGGTCGTTGCCAAGTTTGCGCACCCAGTCGGACCGGGCTCTTTCGATGTAACGCAGGTAATTGGCGTGATACACAACGCCGCCCATATCAGTGTCTTCATAGTAGACGCGAATGGGAAACAGATGCGTCATTGCGGCAGCTCCAGCCGTGCGAACAATCGCAACGCATGCGACTTGTCCTGCGCCACACCCGGCAGCACCGGGTCATAAGCCGCACGGATCAGACTGGCGACATCGGGCCGCAGGATGGTGGCCTCACCTGCCCGCGCCAACGGCGATTGCGTTCGAAAGGCTGTATCGGACCACAACAGAATGGTCTGCACCACCTGCCCCAGTGCCAGCGTTTCGGCGGGCACCGAGGACAACTCCCTATCCATCTTCAAAAAGACAAAGGCCGCACGGATGGCGCCGTCTTCCTCAAACCGGAAAATGCGATATTGATTTGCGTCAGCGGCTTGCAGGCGGTCGACCAGCGGAGCCAGATCTGGGATCAGACGATCCAGGTCAGGCACCTCAAGCAATTCGCCCCAGTCGCGAAAGAAAAACACCATGCAGTTCGCGCCCAGTTCGGGATCGGTCTCTGCCATCTTGTGACCGGCCAGCGCCACAACCGCCTCAAAAGCCCCTTTGACCGTGGCCAGAGTTTCATCTTCGACACCAAAGACAATGGGCACGATGGGACGCCCCCAGCGCGCAAACAGAAACTCACCGCTTTCTCGGGTGAACAGCGCCCGGATGTCTTCTGGTGTCACGCTTTGCCCCTTTGCCCTCTCCACGGTACCGCTGGCTTACGGTTTATGTCGCGCGGGTTCAACCGAACAGATCGCTCTGCCCCTTGGGCGCAGCCATCCCCAGATGGGTCCAGGCTTTCTGCGCCAGCATCCGTCCGCGTGGTGTGCGCTGGATCAGGCCCTGCTGCAACAGGTAGGGCTCGATCACCTCTTCCAGCGAATCCCGGCTTTCCGACAAAGCAGCCGATAGCGTTTCGATCCCGACCGGACCGCCCGCGTAGTTCTCGGCAATCAGCTTGAGGTATCGGCGGTCCGCACCGTCGAGCCCCAGTTTATCCACCCCCAACCGCGTCAGCGCGCCATCTGCCAGTTCGCGTGTAATCCGCCCGTCACCTTCGACGATTGCAAAATCTACCACACGCCGCAGCAACCGCCCGGCGATACGAGGTGTTCCGCGTGACCGCCGCGCAATCTCACGTGCGCCGTCATCATCTGCCGGTGCACCCAGTTTGCGCGCATTGCGTGTGACGATCTCATGCAATTCGTCCACAGTGTAGAATTGCAGTCGGGTTGGAATGCCAAACCGGTCGCGCAGCGGGGTCGTCAGCAGTCCCATCCGTGTGGTGGCCCCAACCAGCGTAAAGGGCTGCAACTCGATCCGAACCGTGCGCGCCGCTGGCCCTTCGCCGATCACCAGATCCAGCTCAAAATCCTCCATCGCGGGATACAGAACCTCTTCGACCGCCGGATTCAAACGGTGGATTTCGTCGATGAAGAGAACATCGCGGGCTTCCAAGTTGGTCAGGATCGCCGCGAGATCGCCCGCCTTGGCCAGAACCGGCCCTGAGGTCATGCGGAAATTCACCCCTAGCTCGCGCGCCATGATTTGCGCCAGCGTGGTTTTACCCAACCCCGGAGGGCCATGAAACAAAGTATGATCCATCGCCTCGCCCCGCTGGCGGGCCGATTGGATGAAAATGCGCAGATTGGCGCGCGCTTCGGCCTGACCGATGAATTCGTCCAGCCCCTGTGGGCGCAGCGCGCGGTCATTGTCTTCGGGCAAAGGCTCGGGTCGCAGGGCAGGATCGGCATCAACCATTCATTCAGCCTTTCGGAGCCAGCAATTTCAACGCAGCACGGATCAGATCCGCCTCACCCGCATCCGGCAGGCTGGCCGCAGCTTCGGCCACCGCCGATGCGGCGTCTGAGGGGCCATAGCCCAGATTTGACAGGGCAGACAACGCCCCGGCCGACGCTGCAGCTGAGCCAGACGCAGATTGCGGCTTGCGCTTCGGCGCTGGGGCCGGCTCGGCAGGTTCAACAACCTCAAGCGCAGGCCCATCCAGCGCCTCAGTCACCGTGCCCCCCATCGCCATCACGCCGGGCGCCTTGTCCTTGAGGTCCAGCACAATCCGTTGCGCGGTCTTGGGGCCAACCCCCTTTGCGGCCTTCACAGCGCCCCAGTCGCCCAAAGCGATGGCACGGCTGACCCCATCCGGCCCCAGCGCGCTGAGGATCGCCAACGAGACCTTGGCCCCGACACCCTGAACCGAGCACAACAACCGGTGCCATTCCTTTTCCACCAGAGACAGAAAACCGTAAAGCTGCATCAGATCTTCGCGCACGACCATATCGGTATAGATGGACACGCCCTCGCCAACGCCCGGCAACGCCGCCATGGTCCGGTCCGAGCAATAGACGATGTATCCAACACCCCGAACGTCGATCAAAACGTGGTCTGCTGCACGGTAGTCCAGCCAACCCGTCAGTTTTCCGATCATGCGCGCACCTCTTTCACTCGCGATTGCTGCGTCCTTCCGTAATAGGCGTGACAGATCGCAATCGCCAGCGCATCGGCCGCGTCCGCCCCTTTGGGCTGACAGCCCGGCAGCTGCAGCTTGACCATATGCAGCACCTGTTCTTTTTCCGCATGCCCAACACCGACGACGGTTTTCTTGACCCGGTTCGGCGCATATTCACCCACCGGCAACCCAGCCTGTGCCAGTGTCAACAGGGCCACGCCCCGCGCCTGACCCAGCTTGAGCGTCCCTGCCCCGTCCTTGTTCACAAAGGTCTGTTCGATCGCGGCCTGATCCGGCACATGTTCGGCGATCACCTCGACGATCTGATTGTGCAGCGACAGCAGACGTTCGCCCAGATCGTCCCCATCAGATTTACACAAGCCATTCGACACATGGCTCAACCGGCTGCCATTTGATTCGATAACGCCCCATCCCAGGGTTCTCAGCCCAGGATCAATGCCCAGAATTCGCATGTTTTGCCTCGGCCTGCTCGGATTTTTGACATCTTTTTTATCGGATAGCACGAAACAGGAACATTTTCCAAGCGAATTGCCCCCGGCCAAAATGCGACACCGACTGTCCTGCGCACGACAAAGAGGGCCGTTTTCGACATCGAAGGGCCTGGAAGCGACCCGATTCATGAGCACGAATTCACTAGATATTTAAGGGAACTACACCTCAGTAAAGCATTGCAGAAACTGCATAGGACACATGCAAAAAAGCACTCTTGCACGCTCAATCCGGCAACACTAGATGCCCGGCAGATCGCAAGATCAGATGTAACACAAACCAGAAGGACACAGGATATGGCTGCACTGGACACCACCCGCATCACCACTGGCTCGTTCGGCATTGTTGGCCGTATCGGCGCATTCTTCGCTTTGGCTGCAAACGCCTTTGTTGAATGGAATGACGCTCGCGTTACACGCAACGTGTTGAACGGTTTGACCGATCGCGAACTGGAAGATATCGGCATGGTACGCGGCGACATTGATTTGTTTGCCGAGAACCGGCGCTAAGACCACCACCACTCACTGGCCCTATATTGCTTGGGCAAACAAAAAACACCGCGCGCCGAAGGCCGCGGTGTTTTTTGTGCATGAGGCTGACGTTCTAGAACAGAGTGTTCAGTTGAACCGCAATCAGCTCTGTGACCGGGTCAAGCTGCATGATCCAAGCCCCTGCCTTTTCAACACTCGTTCCCTGGTTCAGGCTATCGATCCGGTATTGATACGCGGATGGTCCGAGATTTGACAAAAGAAATGCTTTGAAGACAAAGAAACCGCATAGGCAGAGCAACAGCACCTTTGCCGGGATCGCCGAGCGCATGCGCTGCGGTTTCATCACGACCAGCCCGTCTTTGCGCATCGTCGCACGATAGCCGCGGCTCATCTTTTGATGTTTCTTGTTCAGGCGATGAACGCGCTGATCAAATTCCAGTTGTTTTCCAGTCATGGCAGCCTCCGAAAACCGCCCCCCATCGATTGATCAGAAAACGGTAAAAAGAGAATACGTCAAAACCGTGGCAAAAATCCATAAAACTCCCGTAAATTGCCTAAGTTGCGCCCTGTTTGGTTAAGATTAGCGTCGTCCATTCACCAATCATACTTCTGTCAGACACATTGAACCCGTTCTGTGCATAAACAGACACCACATCATCGGCCTGTTCGTTAAGGATTCCCGACAGAATCGCCTGTCCACCCGCCCGCAGGTTCCGGGCAATATCCGGAGACAGCGCGATAAGCGGGCCTTTCAGTATATTCGCAAAGATCAGGTCATAGGGCGCCAATGCCTGCAATTCGGCATGGTCGAACCCGGTCGCTTCGATGCACCGCACCGCACCGGACATTCCGTTGGCTTTCAGATTGGCCTCGGCCACATCAACGGCGACCTGATCGATATCGCTGGCCAGAAAGTCGCCCTCCCAAACCCGTGCAGCTGCCATCGCCAGTACAGCTGTTCCACACCCGATATCCGCGACGCGGGAGGCGCTGAAACCGTTCTCGATCAGCTTATCCAGCGCGCGCAGGCAGCCCAGCGTCGTGCCATGGTGTCCGGTACCGAAGGCCATGGCTGCCTCAATCAACAGCGGAATACGGTCCTTGGGGAGTTTGTCAGCGTCATGGCTGCCATAGACAAAGAACCGTCCGGCCTCGACCGGCGCCAATTCGCGGCGGACATGCGCGACCCAATCCGTCTCGGGAAGCTCAGACACAACAAACGGCTTGGCCTCAAACGCGGCTGACAGAACCGCCAGTGCGGTCTCATCCGGCGCGTCCGTGAAATATCCGCCAACCTCCCACAGGCCCGAGCCGTCCTCGACCTCGAACACACCGACACCGGTTGGTTCGGGATCCAGACGCTCCATTGCTTCGCCCAGACCTTCGGCTGCGGCTTTGCCGGTCAGGGTGGTAAGGGCAGTGAATGTGGGCATGAAGGCCTCCTGTATCGGTTGATACAGCGCCTAGGATGCGGGCGCGCCAAGGTCAAGCGCTGCAGGCTATTCAGCGGGTGTCGCCGCGTATTTCGACAGGACCGTTTCATTACCGGGCTCTGGGTGGCGCGGGATCAGCAGGGACAGCGCCAGAGACACCAGCGCCATCGCAGCCGCCAATGCAAAAACCGCACCGGGCGAAACAACCCAGAGAAGCCCCAGCAGCGCTGGCAAGAATACCGCCGCGATGTGGTTGATCGTAAAAGCAACGGCCGCTGTTGGCGCGATATCCGCCGGGTCTGCAATTTTCTGGAAATAGGTTTTCAGCGCCAGCGCGAGGGCAAAGAGCACATGGTCAATTACATAAAGCACCGCCGCAAGCAGCACGCCCCAGCCGAACCAATAGATCCCGCCATACGCGGCAAACACAATCGCCAGACCGGCATATTCGAAAATCAATGTGCGGCGTTCGCCAAAACGCGCGACCGCTTTGCCCAGCAGAGGGGCTGCAAGCATGTTGATCATCAGGTTGATCAAATACAGGCTGGTCAGTTCATGCACTTCGAACCCGAACTTTTCGACCATCATGAAGCCCGCAAAAACGACAAAGATCTGCCGCCGCGCACCTGCCATAAATTGCAGAGCATAGTAGAGCCAATAGCGGCGGCGCAGGATCAGCTTTTTGGTCTGCGGCGTGGGCGCATCGAACTGCGGATAGGCCATCAGGCAGAACAGCGCCAGCAGGGCCGTCACGCCGCCTGCAGCCATAAACACGAAGTTATAAGACAGATCGAACCGCTCCCATGTTAGAACGATCAGACCGTAGACAACGGCCGTGGCGGCTGAGCCGGCAGCCACCAACCAACCAAGCACCTGTGGCGCGCGCTCTTTGGGCAGCCATTGCAGCTGCAGCGACTGGTTCACGGTTTCGTAGTAGTGAAAGCCGATCGAGCTGAAAAGCGTTACAAAAAGCAACCCGCCAAGACTGGGAAACCAGGCCGTGACGGCGGTGGCAACGCCCAGCATCATCAGCGAGATCATCGCCAGTATCTGCTCGCGGATGAAGATGATCACCGCGATCACGCCCACAGCCAGAAAGCCCGGAATCTCGCGGACAGTATGCAGCAAACCGATATCGGCCCCGTCGAAACTTGCGACCTCAATCACGAAGTTATTCAACAACGCGCTCCATGCGTTAAACGCAATCGGCATCGTCAGCGCCATCACAAACAAGAGCGCGATAGGTCGGCGCCAGAACGGAAGGCTCTGCGCCTCAGCAAGAGGTATGGGTTTCAGCATCGAACTTCCTCTACGCCCATTTTTTGAGTTTGGCGAGGGCAAAGCGCGCGACGCACATGGCCTCTGCACACCTGCAGACGTCAGTAAAAGCTCTGCGGGTCAATATCTACGGTCAGACGAATATCGCCCTTGAGACGCAGGGGAGCGATCCAGCGGGCAATGGCATCCTGAATGGGCGCGCCTTTTGGTGCCTTCACCAACAGCCTTACCCTGTGCCTGCCGCGAATGCGGGCAATCGGGGCAGGAGCAGGGCCAAAGACCTGCGCCCCGACCTGACGCAAAGGGTCGTCGTTTCGGGCAAGCATGTTGCCAATGTCAAAGACCGGTCCAACCTCAGGACCAGAAAGAACGATCCCGGCCATTCTGCCATATGGCGGCACCCCGGCGGCTTGCCGTCCTGCGGCCTCGGCCTTCCAGAACCCTTCTTCATCGCCCGACAAAATGGCGCGGATCACCGGATGTTCGGGCTGAAAGGTCTGCAGCAGCGCCTGACCGGGTTTATCGGCCCTGCCCGCGCGCCCGGCCACTTGCCGCATCAATTGAAACGTGCGTTCCGCCGCGCGCAAATCGGCACCGTGTAGGCTGAGGTCTGCATCAATGACACCAACCAGCGTTAGCTTGGGAAAGTTGTGCCCTTTGGCCACAAGCTGCGTGCCGATGACAATGTCGGCATCCCCTTCGGCAATCTCTTCGATCTTGGCCTTCAGCGCACGGGCCGAACCGAATAGATCAGAGCTGAGCATGGCGATCTTGGCCTCGGGGAACGCCGCTTCGGCCTCTTCGGCTAGTCGTTCGATCCCCGGCCCGACGGGCGCAAGCTTACCTTCGACGCCACAGGATGGACAGGTCTCGGGCATCGGTTTGGTCTCGCCGCATTGGTGGCACATCAGACGTTTCAAAAAGCGATGCTCAACCATTCGGGCGTCGCAATGATCACACCCGATCTGCTCGCCACAGGCCCGACACAACGTCACCGGCGCATAGCCCCGACGGTTGATGAACAGCAGCGATTGTTCACCACGTTCCATCCGTTGCCGCACAGCCTGACGCAAAGATGGCGAAATCCACGTCCCTGACTGCATCTGCTCGGCGCGCATATCTATCGGCTTCATCTCCGGCAGGACCGCTGCGCCAAACCGCGACGTCAGATCCAGCCGTTCATACTTGCCCGCCTCGGCATTGGCCCAGCTTTCAAGCGAAGGTGTCGCGCTGGCCAGAACCACCCGCCCCCCGCAGATGGCCGACCGCAGAACGGCCATGTCACGGGCGCTGTAATGCACCCCGTCTTCCTGTTTGTAAGAGGTGTCGTGTTCCTCATCGACTACAACCAGCCCAAGGTCCTGAAACGGCAGGAACAGCGCAGATCGCGCGCCAACAACCAGTTGCGCGTTCCCCTGCCCGACCATTCGCCAGACCCGGCGGCGCTCGGTCATGGTTGCCCCCGAATGCCACTCGGCCGGACGGGCGCCAAAACGTGCCTCGACCCGCGTCAGGAACTCGGCCGTCAGCGCAATCTCGGGCAGCAGAACCAGCGCCTGCCGTCCCATCCGCAACGTCTCGGCCACCGCCTCCAGATAAACTTCGGTCTTGCCCGACCCGGTCACCCCCTTCAGCAGAGTCGTGCCATACGCGCCCGACCGCTGACCGGCCTGCAAGCGCGCCACCGCCTCCGCCTGATCGGCGGTCAGGTGTTTGCCTGGCAGATCCGGGTCCAGATGTGGATAGGGCAGATCGCGCGGGCTGTCTTCTTCGCGCACCGCACCCTGTTTCACCAAACCTTTGACGACCGAGGATGTAACACCCGCCTGTTCCGCCAGCTCTTTCAGAGTAAAGGCCAGCCCGCCATAGTTCCTCAAAACCTCCAGCACACGCGTGCGCGCATCGGTCATACGATCCGGCTGAGCGTTGCCCAACCGATAAATCTTGCGCATCGACGGCGGATCACCCAGCCCCGGCGCACGCGTCGCCAGTCGCAACATGGCGGGCATGGGTGTCAGCGTGTAATCGGCGACCTTGTCAAGAAACACCCGCATTTCTTCGCGCATCGGCGCGACCTCGAGCACGCGGATCACCGACCGCGCCTTGCTGATGTCAAAACCGCCCTGACCCGGCCCCCAGACCACGCCCAGCACCGTGCGCGGGCCCAATGGCACCTCAACAAATGCCCCAAGAAAGCACCCGCCCTCGGGCGCTTTGTAGTCTAACGTTCGGTCCAGAGGCTGCGTTGTCAGCACCGCCACCAACTCGCCCTGATCGAAAAATCCGTTAGCGCTCACAGTATATCCTCAGCAGGGGGTTTCAGCATAGGCCTCTTTGAGGTAAAGCCATCTGCGACCAAGGCCAACCCATCAAAGGACTGCCCGCATGAAATTCTTCGTAGATACAGCCGAGATCAACGCCATCGCCGAACTGAACGATCTGGGCATGGTGGACGGTGTCACCACCAACCCCTCGCTGATCCTGAAATCAGGTCGCGACATTCTGGAAGTGACCAAGGAAATCTGCGATCTGGTCGACGGCCCCGTGTCGGCCGAAGTTGTCGCCACCGAAGCTGACGACATGATCGCCGAAGGCCGCAAGCTGGCCAAAATCGCACCGAACATCGCGGTCAAAGTGCCGCTGACGTGGGCCGGTCTGAAAACCTGCAAAACCCTGTCGGACGAAGGCCAGATGGTCAATGTGACCCTGTGCTTCTCGACCAATCAGGCGATTCTGGCGGCCAAAGCGGGCGCAACCTTCATCTCGCCCTTTATCGGCCGTTTGGACGATATCAACCTAGACGGCATGGACCTGATTGCCGATATCCGTCAGGTTTATGACAATTACGGGTTTGAGACCGAAATTCTTGCCGCTTCGATCCGCACCGTTAACCACGTGACCGACAGTGCGCGCATCGGCGCCGACGTGATCACCGCCCCACCAGCCGTCATCAAGAAATTGGCCGATCACCCGCTGACGGACAAAGGCCTGGAAACCTTCCTGGCCGACTGGGCCAAAACCGGCCAGAAAATCCTGTAACCCCAGCGAACCAGACGCAACCGCGCGGTGCCGCCTGGCACCGCGCCACGCCCAACTGCAAAACCTGATCTTTTGATCAGGGCATTGCAGGCGGGAGCCTTTCCGACACATCGCCCGGCTAAATCCAGCTAAGCGTGCATTTTTTCCAAGGCAATCGCAGCAACCCATGTTATAAGCCGCCCAACAAAAAAAGACCGGACGGGACATGAGCAGCAACACCAAACTCAAGGACAATCTCCGCGCCGCGATTCTGGCTGAACCAGATGCTGTGCTGGACGACAAGGACCTAATGCAGGCGCTCGTCGCCGCAAACGAACAGGCGCGCGGAAACAATGTCATCGACCTGCGCGGCATCGCCATGCAGCGGCTCGAGGCGCGACTGGATCGGCTGGAAGACACACATCGTTCGGTCATTGCTGCAGCCTATGAAAACCTCGCCGGGACCAATCAGGTTCACCGCGCCATCCTGCGCCTGCTCGAACCTATCGAGTTCGAGGATTTCCTGGGCACGCTCGGCGCCGACATTGCCGAGATTCTACGCGTCGACAAGATCACGCTGGTGCTGGAAACCACGCTGATGCAGGATGACCCGTCGGTCGATAAACTGGGCGGTGTGCTGACGGTGGCCGAACCCGGCTTTGTGGATGCCTATCTGACCTACGACCGCAACACTCAACCCCGCGACGTGACCCTGCGCAAAATTCGCCAACCCAATCGCCGGATTTATGGCGCACGCGCCGAACAGATGCGGTCCGAGGCCTGCCTCAAGCTTGATTTCGGCGAAGGCCGCCTGCCCGGAATGATCGCGATGGCGGCCAAGGACCCCGATCATTTCTCGCCTCAGCTGGGTACTGATCTTCTGGCATTTTTTGCAGGCGTATTCGAACGCTCGATGCGCCACTGGTTGTCGTGAGCCTGATCTCACCAGCCTGCCGCGATGCGCTGCAGCACTGGCTGAGCAGTCTGGCCGCCCTTGCCGGGCGATCCGAGAACACTCAAAACGCCTATCGCAGTGATGTCACCGAATTCCTGTCCTTCATGACCCTGCACCACAATGCGCAACAGGGTTTGGCTGCGCTGGAACGGATCACCGTATCCGACATGCGGGCCTGGATGGCGCAGCAGCGCGAGACCGGCGTGGGGGCACGTTCGCTGGCCCGCAAACTGTCGGCGGTCAAAAGCTTCTATCGCTGGCTGGCCGAACGCGAGGGGTTTGAGCCCACCGCCGTTCTGTCGACACGCGCCCCAAAATACACAAAGAAACTGCCCCGGCCCCTAGCCGAAGACGCGGCCCGCGCAATGATCGAAACGGTCGAGCTGCAATCCGGATCGGACTGGGTCTCAGCCCGCGACGTAGCAGTTGTAACCCTGCTCTATGGCTGCGGCCTGCGCATCTCCGAAGCCTTGTCGCTAACCGGAGCAGATGCGCCTCTGCCGCCCACTCTTCGCATTCTTGGGAAAGGGGATAAGGAACGCATTGTTCCGGTGATCCCCGCCGCCCGCGAGGCGGTTGCGCGCTATCTGCGACTCTGCCCCCACCCGCAGGCACCAACGGCGCCTTTGTTCCGTGGCGTCCGGGGCGGCGCACTGAACGCGCGCGCCATTCAGGGGGTGATGGCCAAGGCCAGAATGCAGCTTGGCCTTCCGGCCACGGCCACTCCGCATGCGATGCGACATAGCTTTGCCACGCATCTTCTGTCAGCGGGCGGCGATCTGCGCGCCATTCAGGAGCTTCTGGGTCACGCATCCCTGTCGACCACTCAGGCCTATACCGCCGTCGATACCGCACGGTTGATGGAGGTATACAACCGCGCCCACCCCAAAGCCTGACACGCCAAAATTGGAACAGTTTGCCGACGCCGCAGACGCTTTGGGTTTTTTGCTTTGCATCTCTGGCGCGCATCGTACATGACACCAGCATGACACTCAGATTCAAAGCTCTTGCCGTTCACCTCTTTACCGCCACAGGGGCCGTTTTTGCGATGCTCGCCATGCTGGCTGCCGTCGAGGAAAAGTGGAGCCTGATGTATCTGTGGCTGGTGGTGTCTTTCATCGTAGACGGCATCGACGGCCCGCTGGCGCGGCATTATCACGTCAAACAGAATGCCCCAGAATTTGATGGCGTTCTACTGGATCTGATCATCGATTACCTGACTTATGTCTTTATTCCGGCTTATGCCTTGTTCAAATCTGGCTTGATGGACGGCTGGACCGGCTGGTTTGCGATCATTGTCATTACCTTTGCAAGCGCGATGTATTTTGCTGATACCCGCATGAAAACCAAGGATAACTCTTTCTCTGGTTTTCCGGGATGCTGGAATATGGTGGTGATCGTGATCTTCGCGCTCGAGCCCAATTTCTGGTTCAGTCTTGTGCTGGTCACCTTGCTGGCGATTGCAATGTTCCTGCCGATGAAATTCGTCCACCCCGTCCGCACTGAACGCTGGCGCAGCCTGACGCTGCCGATGGCGCTGGCCTGGACTTTCTTTGCCGGTTGGGCCGCCTGGGTCGATTTCCACCCCGAAAGCTGGGCGCATTGGGGGCTGGTGATCACAAGCCTCTATCTGGTCTTCGCCGGAATTGCACAGCAACTGATCCCCCAACGCAAGCTGTCTTAAAACGTCACACTCAGTCGCATTGAGGGTCGAGGTTACAGGACGTCCTGCACCTCGAACTCTTCGCCGTTATGGGTGAAATAGTCCCCTGCCTTCAGGCCGACCATCGCCAGATAAATCGGGCTTTGCGTGGAAATCCCCATATAGGTTTTTCCGTCCACATCAAAGCGGGTGGTCGACACACAGACCACAAAACGCCTGTTGTTGAACTTGATCACCGCGCCCGGTTGAACTGTGTCCGTTACCCCAAAATCGGTGTTTTCGATCACATCAATTTTGGCGTGATGGGCATGAACCGGCGCATCAAAGGCCGCCGCCAAATCCGCATTCTCGCGTGAGGCGGCGATATCATCCTTGTCGTGCCCTTCGCGATCATCCAACTGAGCATCCTTCAGGAACGCATCGTAATGCGCCTGCGCCGTCGCCAGTTCCTGCTCTTCCAGCGACATCAGCCGGTCGATGATGGCCTTTTTGCGGGCGGCGCGATCTGTTTCAGCAGTCATGCAATGCAATCCTTTGAATTCAGCACTGATTATAAGGTGGGCCGCTCCCTATCGGATTGCAACAAAAATTCAGAGGCTCAAATCAGCAGGCTTGCGGCACCCTCATGGCGCAAGAGCGCAACTTTGGTCTCGACCCCGCCCTGCCCGGAAAAGCCGCCCAGACCATTTGTAGCCAGGATGCGATGGCAGGGAATGATGATGGGAATAGGGTTTCCGCCGCAGGCCTGACCCACGGGTTGCGCGGGCTGGCCAAGCTCTTTGGCGATATCGCCATAGGTGCGTGTCTCGCCAAAGGGGATTGCAAACATCAGATCGCACACCTGCCGTTGGAACTCGGATCCTTTGATGCGATACGGCAGGTCAAACGTCTCAAGACGCCCCTCGGCATAGGCCGTCAGCTGCGCCGCGGCCTCTTGCAACAGCGGTGTTTCCGGGCCGTCGTTTCGACCATCCCAGACCAGGCGCGTCAACGCGCCATCTGTCTCTTCGACACCAAGGCGCCCGAACTGCGTATCAACGGAAATCATCGGCATAGGCGCAGGCTGGCAGATCGCGCGCGCCAGTGCAACGTCACAAAAAACCCGCCCCAAATATTGGAGCGGGCTTAAGTCAGGTTAGCCAAGCGCGTCGTTACACCGCCCGCAAACCCCCGGATGGGCGTGCAGGCCCGCATCCGGCAGGATTTTCCAGCACCGCTGGCATTTCTCACCGACGGCCTTTTCAAAGACAACGCCAACGCCTTCGATTTCGGGCACCCGGAATGCCTCGGCTGGGGCCGGATCACCGGACACGGTCAGACCCGAGGTGATGCACATATCGTCCACGTCGAAAGTCGCGAGCAGATCGCGGGTTTCTGCGTCTTCGACATGCACAATCGGCGCGGCCTCAAGGCTGGAGCCGATCACCTTGTCCTGACGCTGGATTTCCAGCGCCGCCGTAACCGCGCGGCGAACGCGCCGGACCTTGGCCATGCTGGCCTCAAGCTCGGCGTTGCGCCAGTCGGCAGGCGTTTCGGGGAAGTCGACCAGATGGACCGAGCTGTCATCACCGGGGAAGCGTTCCAGCCAGACCTCTTCCATGGTGAAAACCAGAACCGGGGCCAGCCATGTGGTCAGGCGATGGAACAGGATATCCAGCACTGTACGCGCGGCGCGGCGGCGGTCGCTGTCACCGTCGCAATACAGAACATCCTTACGCACGTCGAAATAGAAGGACGACAGATCGACCGTGGCAAAGGTGAAGACAGCGCTGAACACGCCCTGGAAATCGAACGAGGCATAGCCCTTGCGGACCTGCTCATCCAATTCGGCCAGACGGCTGAGCACCCAGCGCTCCAGACGCGGCATATCCTCGGGTGCGACGCGGTCGGCCTCGCTGAAGTCCGCCAGCGAGCCCAGCATGAACCGCATCGTATTGCGCAGGCGGCGATAGCTGTCGGCGGTGCCTTTCAGGATTTCCGGCCCGATCCGCTGGTCAGCAGTATAGTCGGTCTGGGCCACCCACAGACGCAGGATATCGGCGCCGTATTGCTTGACGACCTCTTCCGGCACGATGGTGTTGCCTAGCGATTTGGACATCTTGTTGCCCTTGGCATCCAGCGTAAAGCCGTGGGTTACAACATTGCGATAAGGCGCGCGCCCCTTGGTGCCGCAGGCCTGCAGCATCGACGAATGGAACCACCCGCGGTGCTGGTCGGTGCCTTCCATATAAACGTCCGCGATGCCGTCTTCGGTGCCGTCATCACGGTCGCGCAGTACGAAGGCATGGGTCGAGCCCGAGTCGAACCAGACGTCCAAAACGTCGAAGACCTGATCGTAATCATCCGGGTTGGCGATCCCGTCGAGGATCTTTTCCTTGAACCCGTCGGTGTACCAGATATCCGCGCCGTCCTGCTCAAACGCCGCTTTGATGCGGGCGTTGAGCTCGTCGTTGCGCAGCAGGTAATCTGCGTCGGTGGGCAGAGCGCCCTTCTTTGTGAAGCAGGTCAGCGGCACGCCCCAGGCGCGCTGGCGGGACAGAACCCAATCCGGGCGCGCTTCGATCATCGAATACAGACGGTTGCGACCGGTCTGCGGCGTCCATTTCACCAGCTCGTCGATCGAGCGCAGCGCGCGTTCACGGATGGTGTCGCCCATCTCGCCCATGCCGTCATCCAGCTTGCGGTCGACGGATGCAAACCATTGCGGCGTGTTGCGATAGATGATCGGAGCCTTCGAGCGCCACGAATGCGGATAGCTGTGCTTGATCTTGCCACGCGCCAGCAGCCCGCCGACCTCGGCCAGCTTGTCGATGACGGCTTTGTTGGCATCCCCTTCGCCGCCCTTGCGGGACAAGATGTATTTGCCGCCAAAGAACGGCAGATCAGCGCGGAACGAGCCGTCGTCCATCACGTTATAGGTGATGACCTGCTCCAGCATGCCCAAATCGCGGTAGAGTTCAAATTCCTCCATCCCGTGCGACGGCGCACAGTGGACGAAACCGGTGCCTTCGGTATCGGTCACAAACTCAGCGGCGCGGAAGTCGCGGATGTCGTCCCACTCGCCATTGCCACCTTCGGTTCCTGCCAGGGGGTGGGTCAATTGCACGCCCGCTAGCTCATCGGCGGTCACGTCACGGACACGGGCCCACTGGTCGTCGCTCAGGCGCGCACGGCCCAGAACATCAGCAGCCAGATTGTCCGCCAGCAGGAATTTGTCGCCCACATTGGCCCAGCATTCATCCGGCGCGCCAGTGACTTCGTAGAGGCCGTAGGAGATATCCTTGCCATAGACCACCGCCTTGTTCGACGGCATGGTCCACGGAGTTGTCGTCCAGATCACCACGAATGCGTCATCCAGATCACCCGCATTCACGACTTTGAATTTCACCCAGATGGTGAAGCTGTCCTTGTCGTGATACTCGACCTCGGCCTCGGCCAGCGCGGTTTTTTCGACGGGTGACCACATGACAGGTTTCGAACCCTGATAAAGCGTCCCGTTCATCAGGAACTTCATGAACTCATCCGCAATCACGGCCTCGGCGTGATAGTCCATGGTGATGTAGGGGGCAGGCCAGTTGCCGGTGATGCCCAAGCGCTTGAACTCTTCGCGCTGGATGTCGATCCAGCCCTCGGCGAACTTGCGGCATTCCTGACGGAAGTCGACGATGTTCACCTCATCCTTGTTCTTGCCCTTCTTGCGGTACTGTTCCTCGATCTTCCATTCGATCGGCAGACCGTGACAGTCCCAGCCGGGAACATAGCGCGCGTCGTAACCCATCATCTGATGCGACCGCACGATCATGTCCTTGATGGTCTTGTTCAGCGCGTGGCCGATATGCAGGTGGCCGTTGGCATAGGGCGGGCCGTCATGCAGCGTAAAAGGCGTGCGGCCCTGTTTCTCACGCAGGCGGTCATAAACGCCGATCTTTTCCCAGCGCTCCAGCCATGCGGGTTCACGCTTGGGCAGGCCAGCGCGCATGGGAAAGTCAGTTTTGGGCAGGTTCAGCGTGTCTTTGTAGTCAGGTGTTTGGGTCGTGTCGGCGCACATTTTGGGCGTCCTTTGGATGATCTGGTCGTACTAGGATCGATGCGGTCGGTGCGAAGTCTCAAACACCTTTGCCCGGCGTCTCGAGGATCAGAGCGCCGGGGATATAATTCGAATAATGATGGCCAAACGGGCAAACATGGCCGCGCTTATAGGACGGCTGTGTCTAATGGTCCAGAGGTTCCGCCTCCTGCGGCGAATGGCGCAACGTGGCCCAGCGGTTCAGCCACGCCAACCCGGCCAGCGCCAGCCCCAGCGCAAGCAGCGAGAACACCCGTATCAGACCGCCCAGCCCCGCGATATCGATCAGGAATACCTTGGCGACAGCCAGCCCGATCACCGCCAACCCGGCCTTGCGCATCAGGTCCGATTGGCGGGCCAGCGACTGATAGAACAGCACGGCGCCGATCACCAACAGGGTCAGCGTATAGGTATAGAGCTCGGGCTGGGTGACGCCGTTGCCCTCATACATTCCGCTGCCCCCCTGCCAGAAATGGCGGATCACCAACCCCAGCCAGAACGCGGCCAGCGCGCCCGCAACCGCATAGCTGACTTGCCGCAAGCGCAGCGGGATCGCGGGCAAACGCCATGCCGACAGGCCAATAACCAGCGCGGGCAGCAGGTAAGCAACCGCCAGCGTATTCAGCACGGGCGGCCCCAGCACCGGGTCCGTATATGGGTTGACCAGCGGATTGCGCTCGGTCAGCGCCTCGGCCAGGCGGGCAATCGCGTGCAGGGCAAAGAAGCCCGCCAGAAGATAGCGGGCATAGGTCAGCTTGCCCCCCAGTTCAAATCGCTGCACCTGTGCGAAGGCCAGCAGCAGCCAGATCACCGCCAGCAGGCCCAGCCCCCAATGGCTGTTCTCCGCCCCGCCTTCGCCAAACCCTTCGAGCCAGCGCAGCAAGAGCAGCGACAACAGAATACCGCCGGTCGCCCATGCCGCGCTTTCCAGCAGCAGTGAGGCAATCGGGCGCTTCAAGGGCTTCAGCAGCCACCAGCCGATCAGGAAGCCTAGGGTGGCCCCGCCATAGACCATCACCATCTCGGCCACCGGCGCCTGATCTGCCCAAACCAAGCCGGGGGTCAGCACCAGCCGCACGGTGATCGAAAAGACACCAGCCCAGATGAACCAGCTCATCGGTGGCAAGGTAAACTTACGGTCCAGAGCCGCCGCAATCACAACGGTGACGACCAGAGCAACTGTCAGCGCCGCAGAGCTGAGAACGATCACGCAGGCAAAAGCCAGACATGACAACGCAGATAACGTGGCCAGCGCCGGCCGCATACGGTTGTCGCCATCAACGCGCGCAAACCGTTCCGCCAGAAAGACCATCAAGGCGCCCAGCGCAATAGCGTGCAGCGCCCAGGGATAGGCCCCGATCACATCCGCAGGACGCCAGCCAATCTCCAGCGCGATGGCCATTACCGGCGCAAACAGAGCCGCCCCTCCGGCCCAGACCACAGCATAGCGCCCGCCCTGCGATGACCTCCAGGCTGCAAGCAGGGTGATGACGGCCCCTAGCCCCACAAGCGCAGTGACGACCATTGGATAATCGGCCTCGGCCGTTTCCGCGTAGGTGGCGGCGAATGTCTGTACGACAACGCCCCAGTCCAAACCATGGGCAAAGACCGCCCAGACAAGGCCCAGTACGGGAAACACCGTCAGATCCTGCAAGGCGCGCGCGTCTTTTGCCCAGAGGATCAGCGCCAGCAACAGGACGGAAAACAGGGTGATGGTCAGCCAGAACTCTGTGGCTGTATCGGCCCAGTGCAACGACAGGATCACCGAGCTTGCAACAACGGAGCCAAAGGCCAGCCGGGTTGGAAATTCGGGCCAGCGGATGACTTGTCTCGGGCGCACCATCTCGGACACCATCGGTCCGGCATGATCCGGCCAGATCCGTCGGATCGGTATGGCGATCGCGATCAGGGCCAGCGCCGTGACATAGCTCAGGTAAGCCGGTTCAGTGGATGGTGACGACAGCACCAACAGGATCGAAACGCTGTAGGCACCAATCAGCGTCAGCACCGACACCCAAGCCCAGCGGCGCACCGTATCGATACCCAGCCCCAGCACCGCGATAACTAGGAAGTAGCCATAAAGCCAGGACGGATCATCTGACGACCCTCCGACCACAAACGGTGCAGCAAAAGCTCCGATCAGGCCAACGGCGGCCAGCAACGGCCCATGGAACCAGCCCAGAACCAATCCAATCAGTGCAATCGCGACCATTCCCGCCAGCGCCGCCTCGGGGCTGATCAAATCATAAAGCTGCCGCGCAGACAGGACCGCGCCGAATAGCGTGACAAGGCCCGCGCCTGAGAAAACGGACGGGAGATAGGCAGTGGCAGAGTCCTCATCATCCCCAAAGCGGCGGCGGACAACTTCGCCCGCCACGATCAGCGCGGCACCAAAGGCCAGCGCCGCCATGACCCGCGCAGTGGGTGGCAACAGGCCGTTTTCCACGCCGTATTGAACAAGAAAGATGCCCGCCAACGCCAATGACAGCGCCGATACTGCGTAAAACCAGTTCTCGCGCAGCCATGCGCCCAGCGCGGACAGGCGATCTTCGCGAAACACGATGGCGCCGGTTTGCGGGTCATCTGGCCCGGCCTCGGAAGGGGTTTGTGGCGCTTCTGCCGCAGGTATTTGCGGCTCTTCTGCTTTGGGTTCCCGTTCCTCGGCCTTCGGCGCGATCCATGGCTTTGTCTGGTCTTCCTTAGGCGTTTGCACAGCATCGGGCGCGCCCGTGCGCAAGGGCGCAGCTTGTGTAGGCATCTCGGAACCAGCTTCCAGCAGCTGACGCTCAAGCTGCTCCACCCGTTTGCGCAGGCGCGCCTGACCGACCAGCAGCACGATGATAGAAACCGGAATGGCCAGAATAATCAGACCAACGAGAACAAGCAGGGATTCCAAACAAATGCCTCCGACCAAAATTCAGGCCGAACCTAACCCGCCCCTGCAGCGGGCAACAGTCTGGAAATCCGGATAGATTTATCCTGTTGCCCCTCGGTTCAGGCTAAAACAGCGCTATATCGGGGCGGGCCAGCATCAGCCAGATAATGGCGAGCACCGCCAGAAAGGCCGGAAAACCGCAGGCAAACCAGATGCGAAACAAACGATGATGCGCAGCAGGCAAAGGTTCATCCTGCGCCACCGCTTGCCGTGCATAATCGCGCAGACGCGCCTGAATCCAAACGGCCGGCAGCCAAAACACCCCCGCCACGCCATAGAGCAGCAGCGACAGAACGATCCACCCCTCGGTCAGCGACCAACCCAGCCGCCACGCCAGCCAGGCACCAGTGATCGGCTGCACGATCACAGCAATTGTGGTGAACATGAGGTCCGCCAACACAACAATGCCAGCCGTGTGTGCGATAACACGCGGATCCCTGCTGCGGTGCGCCATCAGCATGAAAAACGCAATCCCAGCACCGGTGCCCAGCAATACGCAAGCGCCGATCACATGCAGCCAGCGCAGGATCAGGTCAGGATCCATCAGCGGCTCTCCAACATGGGCCATGCAATCAGCGACAGCATCATCGCCGGCAGGATCTTGACTAGTGGCCCAAGCGGGTCCCCCCACAAGGCGGGCACAGCCACAGTTGCGGCAAGCAGATAAAACCCGGCGACCATGACCTGAGCCAAGCAAACTCGTTTGGCCCAGGGCCGCACCAGCACGCCCAGCCCTAGGGCGATGTCCACCACGGACCAAAACACAACGCTGACCGCAGCCGCCGGGGCAGACCAGCCCGCATCAAGCAAAACTGACTTTGCTTGCGACAACCCGACCAGACCAAACAGACCGGACAACACCCAGAACAGGCACAACACCGATATCACCATGGGCATCAGCAGGGTCATGCGCGCCGTTAAACGATGTTCGCGGGCAGCAACCAATCCAGCATAGATGTCCTGCAAAGACGTCAACGACCGGCCGGTGGCTTGCCGATAGGGTTCTGGATCACCCACCACACCCTGCTCCATCACCGTCATCGCGTTGCTGCGCAAGGGCGAGCGCCACCCCAGCTGACCAAGAGCATCTGCCGCGCGCGCAATTCCACGCGTCAACATCTGCGGCATTTTCAAAGTGACCCGCGCCGCCGGAAACCCCAACCAACACCGCGTTTCTGCAAGCACTTCGGATAAAGGATGGGCTGTCTCTTCGACCAGATCATAGGTTCCCGGCTGAAGTGTGTCATCAATCGCCGATCCCACCGCACGGCACAGATCATCCATCCCCGTACACTGTAACGGCGTCGCCGGATACGCGATCGGCTGTGCAAAGGGGACGGCTGCCAGCATCCGCAGCAACGCCGTCCCACCATAGTCGTTCTGCCCGATTACCAGTCCGGGCTTGAGGATCCACACCCGCGCCCCACACGCGCGCAGCGCTGCATCACCAGCTGATTTCGTACGCATAAACCGGGTTGTTGCGTCCGGCTCTGCCCCGATGGCGGATATCTGAACAATCGCCACGCCGTATTGCGCGCTGGCGGCGCCCAAAGCGGCAATGGCCCGATGATGCACGGCCTCAAGATCATCGGCCCCGCCGTCCTGCAAGGCCCCGGCACAGTTTACAACCACATCAATGCCAGTCAGCGCGGCCTGCCAGTTCGACGGATTTTGCAGGGTTCTGAGGTCACCACTGATCAACTCGGCCCCCGGCAGAACTTTGGCACCGGTTTCGACATCGCGCACCATCCCCCTGACGCGCGCGCCGTCAACCCGGAGCGCGCGCATGACCGCTGCCCCGATAAACCCGTAAGCGCCCAGAACCAGGACGGTTTTTTCACTCACTGTCTGCTGCGGCATGATCACTCTGTTCCGTTTTGGCCAGCTTAGCCGAATGATATCGGCAGACCAGCGCCGTTGCTGGGTCTGCGACATCGGGACAGGTTATGGCAGCCTCAGCCTTTCGAGAACAATCCGCTCAGCGCGCGTTTGACCATGCCACGTGTCGAGGGCTTATGACGGGTTGAAAAAGGCAGCGGGCGACAGACCTCCATCGCGGCAACGCCAACACGGGCAGACAGTGCGCCATTGACCAGCCCTTCGCCAAATCGCCGGGACAGTTTGCTTAGAACCGAACCACCCAGAACCGGCTCCAGCAGATCATCCCCAACGGCGACGGCTCCGGTTGCGACCAGATGCACAAAGGCGGCCCGTGTCAGACGCCAACTGCCCAGAAATCCGGCCCGACCGCCATAGATTTCCGCGACCCGACGGATCATCCGCAACGAGGACGCAAGCGCCGTCACCACATCCGCAAGCGCCAGGGGGACCAGAGCGGTCACGGTTGCTACCTGCCGCGCGGCGGCTTCAACCTCGCGGCTGGCGGCGGCGTCCAGAGGGGCCAGCAGTTCATCCTCGGCCAGTGCAAACAGCCCGGAGGCATCAAATTGTTCTTCCATCCGCTCAGCCAGTCGGTCTCGGCCCCAACGGGTATCGTCACGCCCTTTGTAAAATGCGATCAGCCGGTTGGTTACCGCGCGGGCCTGCGCCAGATCAGCATCAGCCAGTGCAGCGTCTGCCGAACGCCGCATGTTGTCGACCCGCGACAATCGGCCAATCGCCGCCAATTCCCGGACCGCGATGATAAGGGCGACAAAAACCAATGCGCCGATCAGGCCGGTCACGATCCCCCCCAGCAGCGGCGATCGTGTAACCAGAGACGTCGCGAAATCCCAGGCACTGACCGAGGCGATCGCCCCGATCACCGCCAGCGCCAGCCCCCAGAACCACCGTGACAGAACCGAGGGTTTGCGCGCAGCAATCCGCGCCGCTGTCTGCATGGCCTGACCCTGCGGCGGGGCAATATCGGGAACCGGCGGGGCCGCTGACACATCCACGGCAGGCTCCTGATCATCGTCGAGGTCTATCAGAACCGGGCCTTTAGCCATTGACCATTCCCTCTCTTTGCCATGTGAACTTGATATCCGGCAGGTTCTCGTCATTCTGCGCACCATCGCTACGGGCGGCTTCAACAAAGCCGTTGCGCGCATAGAAACGACAGGCCGGTTCGTTGGCCTGAAAGGCAAACAGTGACAGCGTATCGCGTTGCGACTTGGCCCGGTCCAGCAATTGTCGGCCAATCCCGTGCCCCCGCGCCTGCGCGGTCAGGTAGAGGGAGTGAATTTCAGATCCTTTCAGCGCGAGAAACCCAACCACTTTGTCATCACGAACGGCAACCGTGACCCACCCCCGATCAATCATTGAACCACAAAAAGAGATCGTCTCGGCGCAGGAATGCAGTTCAGGCATCCAGACGTTCTCGCGCGCAAAACCATGCAGGATCGTGCCGGTTGCCCCGGCGTCCGTGCTGCGCGCGGGCCTTAGGTTGACGGTCACAGGCGATCTCCAATCAGGAACTGTGCGGCGCGGTCCAGACGGATATGGGGCGGGCCATCGCCGGGCCGCAGCGTCAATTGTGCGGGCGCAAAGGCCATGAACCCATAATCCTCCCCCAGCCACCCCTCCGCCCCATCGCGGGCCGGAGTCAGCAGATGCGCGGGGTCTTCGGGCAGATCACCGGGATAGAAGGCAGCCATTTTTCCGCTGTCCAGCAAAGTGCCACGCACACAGGGCAACTCCGCGCCATTGTGGCTGCGCATTTCTTCGGTCGTAGCCCGTAACGCCGCAAGGGACAGCGCTGTGGTTTCGGCCCCCGCGAACTTGGCACGGTCGCGGGCCTCGCGCGTCAAAGCCTCCATAATCGCGGTCAGGCGGGGGTGCTGCAAGTGATGCAGATGATCGGCCTTGGTGGCGGCAAAGAGGATGCGTTCGACCCGCTTGCCCAGCAACAGCTGGCTCAGCCAGGCATTCCGACCCGGTCGAAAGGCCGACAGGATATCACCCATTGCCCGACGCATATCCTCGACCGCTTGCGGGCCTTTGTGGATCGCGCCCAGCGCATCAACCAGAACAACCTGCCGGTCGATCCGGGCAAAGTGATCCCGAAAGAACGGTTTCACGACCTGCGCTTTGTAGGCCTCATAGCGGCGCTCCATCTCGCGGTGCAATGTGCGGCGGCGAGACGAGCCCGCGACGGGCAGCGGAGCAAAGGTCAGAACCGGCGAGCCCGCCAGATCACCCGGCAACAGGAAACGCCCCGGCGTGCAGTCATAGAACCCGGCATCCCGCGCTGTATTGAGATAGGTCGTAAAGGCAGCTGCCAGCGCCTGCGCGGTTGTTTCCTCATGCGATGCGGCCGGATCGGTGGTGCGGGCAAGCGCAAGATAATCCTGCGCCTCAGCCCGTTTCTCAATACGGTCCAGCGTTTCCTGCGACCAGACCTCATAGGATTTTTCCAGCAATGCCAGATCAAGCAGCCACTCACCGGGATAGTCGACGATATCAAGGTGCACGGTTCGAGGTCCCTGCAATCCCGCCAACAGACCCGCGGGGCGTGCCTTGAAGGACAAGCGCAGCTCTGACACCGCGCGCGTGCTCTCGGGCCAGTGCGGCGCGGAGCCAGTTAGGGCCGCCATATGCGCTTCGAAGTCAAAGCGCGGCACGGTGTCATCTGGTTGCGGTTGCAGATAGGCGGCGCTGATGCGGCCTTCCTGTTGGGCAGCCAGCCCGGTCATGCGCCCACGGTCCAGCAGGTTGGCGACCAACGATGAGATGAACACCGTCTTGCCGGAACGCGCCAATCCCGTGACACCCAACCGGATGACCGGCTCGAACAGCGTTTCAGACACCCGGTCACCCACGGATTCGACACCGCGCACAAGACTGTCTGCCAATGATGAGATGACCAAGCCGCCGCCCCGCAATTATCGTTTGCTCCAAGATAGGTAGAGGGCGCAGAACTTGCCAGAGCTTTTGCCGAACCACCCTTGCCCGGGCGCGTCCGGCGCGATACCAGCAGCCCATGCCCAGATACGCGCTCAAAGTTGAATACCAGGGGGAACCGTTTGCCGGGTGGCAGCGGCAAAAAGAGCTGCCGTCGGTTCAGGGAGCCATAGAACAGGCGCTGTCCCGCATCCAGCCGGGCGAACATACAATCGCCGCCGCCGGTCGAACAGACGCTGGTGTGCATGCGCTGGGACAAGTGGCCCATTGCGATCTGGTCAAAGATTGGGATCCCTTTCGCCTGTCTGAGGCGCTGAACTATCACCTTAAGCCGCAGCCCGTCGCCATTGTGGCGGCAGCGCTGGTGGATGATGACTGGCATGCGCGTTTTACTGCATTGGAACGGCAATACCTGTTCCGCATCCTGATGCGCCGCGCACCGGCAACTCATGACAAGGGCCAGGTCTGGCAGATCAATCACAGGCTAGATGTGCAAGCCATGCAGGATGCGGCAGATATACTGATCGGGCGGCATGATTTCACCACCTTCCGCTCGTCCATCTGTCAGGCAGCGAGCCCGGTCAAAACGCTGGACGAATTGCGCGTCGAACAGGTTGTCGGCTTTTCCGGCCCAGAGGTGCATTTTCATGTCCGGGCCCGGTCGTTCCTGCACAATCAGGTCCGCAGTTTTGTCGGGACACTGGAACGCGTCGGCGCAGGTTCGTGGAGCCCCGACGATGTCCATGACGCATTGAAAGCGGCCGATCGCGCGGCCTGTGGGCCTGTCTGCCCACCGCAGGGCCTTTATCTGGCGCGGGTCGGATACCCTTATCCGGTCTTCGACTGACCTAGATCGCGCGGAGCAGAAGCCCGCCAGCAATCACCGCAATAATCAAACCAGCCGCCAGTTCAATGGTCGGCGCCAGCACGGATGCAAACCGCGTCGCTGAGGCCGAGGCCAGCAGCCCTCCGCGCAATCCAAACGAGGTCCACCCCACAAGGGTCGTCACCAGCGCGGTGCCCAGCGCCATGGCAAAAGCCCCGGCAATACCGACGGCGGCAATCCCCATCTGCCACGTCAGGATCAGCACGAATAACGCACCCGTGCAGGGGCGCGCTGCAATCCCCGCGATCAGTAACAGCGCCTCACGCAGAGTTCCAACCTGTGCCACCTCTTCAGCCGTTGGAGCATGACGATGACCGCATTCCGAGCAGGTTCCATGGTCGTGGTGATGGTGGTGATGGCCATCCTTGGGCTGGGCGGGCATTCGACGCCGGAATCCCCGGATGGCTCGAAATACCAGCCAAAACCCAATCGCCGCAATCGCAGCATAGCTGATCGGGGCCATCACCTGCTCGGTGGTTCCTACAAGGCTCTCACGCGACATCTGGAAAATCAGAACGCCTGTATAGACCAGCACAATCGCCGTCACGGCCTGCCCCAGGCTGGATAGAACGCTGATGGCGGACAAGCGCCAGAAAGCCACTTGCCGACCCAACCCGTAACCGCCGATCAGAACCTTGCCGTGACCGGGGCCGATCGCGTGAAAGAACCCATAGGCGAAGCAGACAGTCAAAACAGTTGCAACCGCTTCCGGGTGCTCGGCCCGAGCGGCGCGCAGGGACCGGGCAATCTGGTTCTGAAACTCGCGCTGCTCGCCAGCCGCCCATGCGGCCAGTTGGTCAAAACCACCGCTGCCCCAGAACCAGAGAAGCAATCCAATGGCGAGCGCAACAGGTACGATCAGGTATTTGGACATGACACGCGTATCTCAGCCGCAAACTCTTCGCCGACCAAAGGAATGTCATTCTCCTCAAGGTCATAGCTGGCATCCAGCGTGCGCAGGAAGGCCTGCATCTGGGCAAGCTGACCGTCAATATCAGGATCGATGCGTTCGATCGTGCAGGACACCGGCCCGGTGACCGTCACCGGGCGCGTGATCTCATATGCGGTATAATAGCTTTCATCAAACGCCTTGGCCGACAGCTTGGCGGTTGGGACTGCACCAGCTTCGACCGCGCGCAGATGGCTGGTCACGATCCGGCCATCCTCGGTGGTTGCGGTCGGCTCAGTCGGGCCGGATAGGGCAACGATTTCTCCACCGGACCTGACGACCAGATCGCCGTTATATCCATCCACCCATTCTGCGTCGAAACCCGACAGGAACCGCTTCTCACCCTCGGTCAATACACCATCGCCATCCTGATCCAGCCTCATGTCTTCGAGGATCAACAGCGAATAGAGATCATCATAGGCCCAGGTCACCCGGACATGGGTCAGCTGCCCCTTCTCATCGACAAAGAACTCTAACCCGGTGTCGATAAAGACATGCGGATGGGCCACTGCCGGAATGGGCAGGCAGCAGGTCAGGAGTGTTGTCAGCCAGCGCATGCCGGGAAGATAGGGCGCGTAATGGGCGGCGGCAATGTGTTTCCGCAACGCAGCGCAAAAACCCGCCAGCGCGTCTCAGCCCGGAGGGAACAGCACCAGTGTCTGCAACGCTGATCCCACGGGCCCTTCGGTGTCAAAAAGAATTGATTGCGACATTCCAATGCCCGAGCCCTGCCAATGGGATACAGAATCTGCGGCCAACCAGTCTGAAACAGGCTCGCGATGAATCTGTACCGTTAGGTCAGTGTTCATAAACCCCATCTCGGTCGTGGCAGCGTTCAGGGAAATCCCATTGCCACAATCGGCCAACGGGCAAAGCGACTGGATCGGCGAAGGTGTTTCCCCCTGCAACAGGGGCGGCGTGCGCATCCAGATGGTTTTTGGGCCATACTCCTGATTGCCCCCTTCAGGATAAGCAACTTGCGTCAAATGGGCGAAACAGGTCAGGTCATGGCGCATCTGTCGGATCGGGAACGGACCGTCCACCACGTTTTCAAGGCGCGGTGGCCGGATACTGACATTCGGCACGTCTGTCAGCTGTTTCCGGACCAGATGCATGGTAGTTGCCGTCGCACAAAGCGTATCATCCAGATCATGCACGGTAATGCGCGTGGTCCCCACTGTACGGGTATGGCGCGTTGTCTCTGCTGCGACCCGCAAGCCAGCCAGCGGCAGAGGGCGCAGCAAATCGATGGTCAGCCGTGTCAGCATCTTTTCAGGGCCGATTTCAATTTCGGCTGCGCGGGCGATCAGACCTGCGACCGGCCCGGCATGGCAGTGATCGGCAGACCATGGCCCGCGCGCGGCATCGTTGCCGACAAAAGCCCCGTCATCATTTGTACAAAAGAAGGCCTGCTCGTTCAGGTCGGGTTGCATCATGTTGTCCTGCAGCTCAGACTTTTTCCTGCGTGTATTTTTTCAGCTCGGCTCGCGCAACCTGACGGCGATGGACCGCATCGGGACCATCCGCCAGCCGCAATGTCCGCACATGGGTCCAGGCGGCAGCCAGCGGGGTATCCTGGCTGATCCCCTGCGCGCCGAACATCTGCACCGCCTCGTCGATAACCTTGAGCGCGACGCGCGGCGCAATGACCTTGATCTGGCTGATCCAGGGCGCGGCGGCCCGCGCATCGCCCTGATCCATATACCAAGCGGTTTTGAGGCAAAGCAGCCGCGTCATTTCGATCTCCATCCGGCATTCCGCGATGATGTCGAAATTTGCCCCAAGCTGCGCCAGTTTCTTCCCAAACGCTTCGCGTTGCAGGGAGCGTTTGCACATTTGCTCTAATGCGGCCTCGGCCTGCCCGATCGCGCGCATACAGTGATGGATACGGCCCGGACCCAGACGGCCCTGCGCAATCTCAAACCCGCGCCCTTCACCCAACAGAATACTTTCAGCCGGAACGCGCACACCTGTGAACCGGATATGCATATGCCCATGCGGCGCATCATCGTGGCCATAGACTTCCATGGGCCGCAGAATCTCGATCCCCGCAGTGTCCGCAGGCACAACAATCATCGAGTGCCGCTTGTGAACAGGCAGGCTGTCATCGCCGGTTTTGACCATCACGATATAGACCCGGCACCGCGGATCACCGGCGCCCGATGACCACCATTTTTCACCGTTCAGAACATAGGACGCGCCGTCGCGTATGCAGGACATTGAAACATTGGTTGCATCAGATGAGGCGACATCGGGCTCGGTCATAAGATAGGCGGACCGGATTTCGCCCCCCAGCAACGGCCGCAGCCACTGCTCCTTCATCTGTGCCGAGCCGTAGCGTTCGAAGACCTCCATATTCCCGGTGTCAGGCGCCGAGCAGTTGAACACCTCGGCCCCCAACGGGGTCTTGCCCATTTCTTCGGCGAAATGGGCATATTCAACTGTGGTCAGCCCAAGCCCCTTTGCGCTGTCGGTCAGCCAGAAGTTCCACAACCCGGCGGCTTTGGCACGGGCCTTCAACCCTTCGAGGATATCTGCCTGCCGCTTGGTGTATTGCCAGCGATCCCCCTTTGCGATCTCTGCCTGATAGGCGTCTTCCAGCGGAATAATCTCATCGCGGATCATATCTTTAACACGCTGCAACAGCGCGCTGTTTTCCTCGCGCAGGCCAAACGACATCATGATGAAATCCCTCCTTCGGCGCACCTGTCGGGCTTTACCTTTGGTCCGAGGATGGCTTAGCTGCGGTGATCATGTCCAGTTGTGTGACGGAACGTCACTGGCATGCGTTTGAACTGAAGGACTGCAAATATGGCGCTGTTGATTGAAACCGGGTCGTCGGGCTGGATGACCAATTCGGAAATCGCCGATCAGCTGCGAGAGCAGGCACCGCATCTGGATATCCGCACACCCGACACGCTTGGCGATCCGGCCCAGATTACTATGCTGGCCCTGTCCAGGTTCAGCGCCGACCAGCCCAAAAAGCTGCCCAATCTGAAACTGGTGCAAAAGCTTGGCGCCGGTGTCGAGACCATCTTGCGCAACCCCGGCCTGCCCGATCATGTCAGGGTCACGCGGCTGAAGGCGGATGCCCCCGCGCAAGGCATTGCCGAGTGGTTTCTGGCCTATATCCTGCGTCAGCAACGGCATCTTTCGTTCTACGAGATGGCTCAGGCACAGGCGCAATGGAGCCCGAAAGAACCGGTCTTCACCCCCAGCTCCACTGTTGGCATTCTGGGTCTTGGCCACATTGGCGGCTGCGTGGCGCGCATGTTGCGCGCGGTGGGTTTTCAGGTGATGGGGTGGAGCCGCTCGCCCAAGTGCATCGAAGGCATAACCTGCCTGCATGGTCAGGACGCGCTGCCCGAGATTTTGGGCCAATGCGACCATATCTGTGCCGTCCTGCCGTCGACACCTGACACAATCGGCCTGCTTGATGAACAGATGCTGGCGGTAATGAAACCCGGCAGCCAGTTGCTGAATGCGGGGCGGGGCGATCTAATCGACGAAGACGCACTGATCACCGCGCTGGACCGCGGCACACCCGGCCATGCGGTGCTGGATGTCACCTCAACCGAGCCTCTGCCCGCAGACAACCCGTTGTGGCACCACCCCGGCGTAACGATCACACCGCATGTGTCCGGCTGGCATCTGGGGGATGCGCTGGCAGATGTGGCCGAGAATTTTGACCGGCTGAGCACCGGTGCCGACCTGCTGCACGAGGTCGACAGGGCGCGCGGGTACTGAAACCGTCAGGGCGTCAGCAACCAGTTGCCATCGGCATCCTTGCACTGCCGCGTTCTGATTTCGCGGGTCGCATCCGCGCCTTCGGGCTGGATGAAATGCTGAAGGTGGACGCAATTGCCCTGCACATCGCGTATCCGAATTGTTCCCTTTGATCCGGTCTGATCATTCACCCAGCTCTGTTCGCGACCCGCACTGGGCGTACCACCCGTCAGCAAAGTGGTGGACGCGGCGCTGAGAACTTCGAAATCCGCAGGGCTCAGCCCCGTCTCTGCGATGATCCGTGACAGGGATTTGGCCTGCGCCATCCCTGCCCCACCGGCAAGCATCGTGGCAATCAATGCACCTGAAACCCAAGCTTTCATGCTGGCCTCACTGTTTTGAAATACGTTTACGCTCAAGGATATACCGCAGCGGCGGCGCGGCCAAGCCCCGCGCGCTCACCTTCAAAATATCCCGAACAATCCTATCGCAAGGCCAGCGCTAGGAGCGCGTATCTATTCCCGGCATAGTGCCGCAGAAACGAACCCGAGGCACCAGATGGCACATCCCAAGTACTATGCACCCACCGGCGGGCACCCAGGTCAGGATCAGCTGTTGACCGACCGTGCCATGTTTACGGATGCCTATGCGGTAATTCCCAAAGGCACGATGCGCGACATTGTCACCAGCTATCTGCCGTTCTGGGAAGGGACGCGGTTGTGGGTTCTCTCTCGCCCGCTGAGCGGTTTTGCCGAAACATTCTCGCAATACATCATGGAAGTTCAGCCCAACGGCGGCAGCAACCGCCCTGAGACCGATCCAAAGGCCGAGGGCGTGATCTTTGTCGTCGAAGGGGCGGTGACGCTGACCATCGCTGGCGTCGAGCATATTCTGGAGAGCGGCGGTTATGCCTATATCCCTCCGCAAACTGAATGGGTGTTGCACAATCGCGGGGATGCAGTTGCGCGCTTTCATTGGATACGCAAGGCCTATGAGGCGGTCGAGGGTCTGCCGGCCCCGGACCCGATTGTCACCAACGAACGGGACATCGCGCCAACCCCGATGCCGGGAACCGAAGGACGCTGGTCGACAACACGGTTTGTTGACCCGCAGGACCTGCGCCACGACATGCATGTGACCATCGTGACGTTCGAACCCGGAGGCGTGATCCCGTTTGCAGAAACGCATGTGATGGAACATGGGCTGTATGTTCTGGAAGGAAAAGCGGTCTACAGGCTCAATCAGGACTGGGTCGAGGTTGAGGCTGGCGACTATATGTGGCTGCGCGCCTTTTGCCCGCAGGCCTGTTACGCCGGGGGGCCGGGCCGGTTCCGATATCTGCTGTATAAGGATGTAAACCGGCATATGCCGCTGACATTGGGCGGGCGATAAAGTTCAAATTCTGGCGGCGGGGGTTCACAGCCTCGCCAGAATTTGCTGAAATCGCTTTGAATTCTTATTTGCGAGTATTGGAGATAGGCCATGAAACTGCGCGCATCTTTATCGGCGCTTGCCGCAATCGCCGCATTGGCAGCCTTTGACATGACATCCGCAGCGGCCAAAGAGCCCACGAAATCCGTCTTTGTCATGAGCCGCACCTGGGCGGTGACGCAAATCTCGGACGCGCCGCTGGTGTATCGTGCCACGCGGGACAACAACAATCTGAACCCGTTTGGCCCTCCGCCACGGTTGCGGACCATTCAGGCCATCGCTGCGATTCAGCAGGCGACCGGATGCAAGGTGATCGCGCCCAGCATGTATCAGAACATTTCGGGCCAGTTCTTTTCGCAGGTCAGTTGCGGCTGATATTGGTACAATACTGTCATTGAGATCGCCTGACCTGCCTGCCATAGCTTGCGCATGAGACTCGCGATTAACGGATTCGGCCGCATCGGCCGCACGATTCTGCGACAGGTTCTGGCCCTGCGGCAGGACTCGGATATCGAGCTGGTGCTGATCAACGATATCGCACCGCTTGAGACCTGCGCCTATCTGTTCAAATACGACAGCACCTTTGGCCCCTACCCCGGTGAGGTTCACGCAAGCGATGCCGGGCTGAGTGTTGACGGGCGCGTCGTTCCTATGTCTCACAGCGCGGACCTGACCCGCGTAGACCTGACCGGCGTGGATGTCATGCTGGATTGCACTGGTATCGCGCGGACATCCGATGTGGCCAGTCGTGGGCTGACCGCGGGGGCCAAAAAAGTTCTGATTTCGGGCCCCTCACCTGCCGCCGAAACCACCATCGTTTTAGGTGCCAACGAAGAACAGCTTGGAACCGCACAGATCGTCTCAAACGCCTCTTGCACGACCAACGGCCTTGCGCCTTTGGTCAAGCTTCTGGATGGGCTTGGCGGCATCGTCTCGGGCCATATGACAACGATCCATTGCTATACCAACAGCCAGCCCATGGTTGACGCCCCGCGTGGCGACCTTGCGCGGTCGCGTGCGGGGGCAATGTCGATGGTGCCGACAACATCCAGCGCAACACATCTGATCGATGTGGTTCTGCCGCATCTGGCGGGGCGTATCTCGGGCGCGGCTGTCCGGGTGCCGACGGCCAGCGTATCCGCTGTGGATTTGGTTGTTACTTTGGCCGAACCCATGAGCGAAAATGCATTCCGCACCAGCCTGCGTCAGCAGGTTGAGGGCTCACCCGTGCTGGGCTGGACCGATATGCCGCTGGTCTCATCTGACCTGCGGGCGCGGCCTGAATCACTGGTGATCGCCGGGCCGGAAACCCGCATGGTCGGCCAACAACAGGTGCGGGTGTTCGGTTGGTATGACAATGAATGGGGATTCTCAGCCCGTATGCTGGATGTTGCCCGCCTGATGACGTCCAGCTAACCCGGCTGCGCCTCTATCACCTGACGGGGCGTGTCGAACCAGAATTCCTCAAGATTGGCACCGTCGCCGATCCGGTCAACCACGGCAAACAGACCGGGACCGTGCAAGGGCGTCAGCACACCATGCCACGTGCCACGGTGATAGTTCACCGCCTGCCCAGCCTGTGTGACAAAGGCACGCGGCACGCCCGGCCGTCCGCGTTCATCCGGTGAGACGATGATCAGAAAGGGTTGATGCGTCATAGGGATGAAAGCCTGACTGCCATCGGGGTGACGCTCGACCATATCCAGCTGATACGGCAAGGTGCGCGGGTTGGCGTTAAACAGGCTGATCCCGGCATGCCCGTCCGAGAAATCCAGCAGGGCACGGTCATGATACCGCCCGCACTGCCCCTGATTGATGATCTTGTCGGGCGTGCCAGCGATGTCGATCAGATCGCCAAAGGGCGCAAAGGCGTCCGCCGAAATTGGTTCGATCACGATTTTCTGACTCATGACGGCAATAGATCCCGCAACCGGAATTCGGCAATACGCTCGACTTGGCGACACGCTTCGGCGAACTCGGTGTCGCGGTCATGGTCGATGCGGCGCTGAAACGCCTGCAGGATCGAGGCCTTGTCATGGTCGCGCACGGCGATGATGAAAGGAAACCCGAATTTCTGGGTATACCGGGTGTTGAGATCGGTAAAGCTGGCCCGTTCTTCATCCGTCAGCGCGTCCAACCCTGCTGAAGCCTGTTCGGATGTACTCTCCTGCGTCAGGCGTTTCGCCTGCGCCAGCTTACCGGCCAGATCGGGATGCGCCGTCAGGACGCCCAACCGCTCGTCGTCCGAGGCAGAGCGGAAGGTGCGGGTCAGAGCGTTGTGCAGCCCCCCAGCCGTGTCATGTGCAGGACCCAACTCGAGATCATAGGCGCGTTCGGCAATCCAGGCCGAGTGCTCGAAGATGCCTCCATAAGTCTGCACAAACGCCTCCCTGCCCATCTGCGATGGCTTCGCGTGGTCTTGCGGGGGATGCGCAAGCGCCCAGTGTTCGGCAATCTGCAACCGGGTGGCGAACCAGACATCGGAAAACCCGCGTGCGTAGTCCAGAAACCGCCTGAGGGCCATGATACGACCGGGCCGACCAATCAGCCGGCAATGCAGACCGATCGATAACATCTTTGGCGCACCGGCCTCACCCTCAGCATACAGGGCATCAAAGCTGTCTTTGAGATAGGAGTAGAACTGATCGCCCGCGTTAAAGCCCTGCGGCGTTGCAAACCGCATATCGTTGCAATCCAGCGTATAGGGCACGATCAACTGATCCCGCCCGCCGGTCTGCATCCAATAGGGCAGATCATCCGCATAGGTATCTGCAACATAGGCAAAGCCGCCCTCTTCGCTGACCAGCCGAACGGTGTTGTCGGAACAGCGACCGGTGTACCAGCCGTGTGGCCGATCCCCGACGACCTCGGTATGCAGGCGGATCGTCTCGGCAATCTGCGCGCGCTCTTCCTCTTCGGGCATGTCTTTGTGTTCGACCCATTTCAGACCATGGCTGGCGATTTCCCAACCGGCCTCTGTCATCGCGGCGACCTGATCGGGTGAACGCGCCAGCGCCGTCGCCACACCGTAAACCGTAATCGGCAAATCCCGCATCAGCCGATGCAACCGCCAGAACCCGGCCCGCGCGCCGTATTCATAGATGGATTCCATATTCCAATGACGCTGCCCGGGCCATTGCGCGGCGCCGACGATTTCGGACAGAAACGCCTCGGACGCCGCATCCCCGTGCAAAACACAGTTTTCGCCACCTTCCTCGTAGTTCAGCACAATCTGAACGGCCAATTTGGCCCCACCGGGCCATTGCGCATCGGGCGGGTTGGCACCGTATCCGATCATGTCGCGGGGATAACGAGGGGGCTGCATGCTGTCTTTCGCCTTGATTTTGTTAAGTTAAGCACTCAATACCGCAGAAAATACGATACGATTATCAAATCAATCCGAACGCTGTTTCCATTTCTTTCTACGTTCCCAAAGTCTCGGCATTGAACCCAGACTGTGTCAAACGAAACCTGTTTGCCAAGTTGCGTGACCTGCGGCAAATCTGAAACTCAGCGATACGACAGGAGATCACGGTGGCCGGCTATCTGACAACCCATGTATTGGACACCGCACGGGGCTGCCCCGCGCAGGGGCTGAAAATCGCGCTGTATCGCGTGTCAGGCAATTCGCACAAAAAGCTGATTGAGATGGAAACCAATGCGGATGGCCGAACCGACAGCCCCATCCTGCCACAAGAGAAGTTCAAAACCGGGACCTATGAGTTGATCTTTTTTACCGGCGACTATCTGCGGGGAACGGGTCAGGCGACCGGCGACCCGCTGTTTCTGGATCAGATTCCGATCCGCTTTGGCATGTCGGATGCTGAGGCGCATTATCACGTGCCCCTGCTGCTGTCGCCCTTTGGCTATTCGACCTATCGCGGCAGCTGACCCGTCAGCTTTCCGCGCCCTTCACCACTTTGGCCATGTGAGCGATCATGAAGTCCATGAACAGGCGCGCCTTAGGGTCCTGATGACGGCGATGGGTATAGAGACAGGCCATCTGAACCGGCACCGGCGGCGTCTGCTCGGCGACTTTGACCAAACGCCCAGCCTTTAGGTGATCGGCAACCTCAAAGACGGGTTTCATTGCGATGCCCTGCCCTGACAAGGCCCAATCGGTCAGAACGTCGCCATCATCGCATTCGAAACGGCCCGAGACGGCATAGCGCTTTGGACCATTGGATGTCTCCAGCAGCCATTGGAATTCAGTCGCACCGGGAAAGCGCAGGTTCAGGCATTCGTGACCGTCCGCTATCAGCTCTGCCCCTGTTTGCGGCATCCCCCAGCGGGCCACATAGTCGGGCGCGGCACATAAAACGCGCGGGCAATCTGCGATCTTGCGGATACGCAGCGTGCTGTCTTCGGGCTGGCCGATGAAGAACGCCAGATCCAGCCCCTCGGTCGTCAGGTCCACAGCCCGATCCGTCAAACGCAACCGGACATCAATCTCGGGGTATTCCGACAGAAAATCGGGAACATGCGGCGCAAGCAGCCTGCGCCCAACCCCCAGCGGAGCAGCCACAAACAGCGAGCCGCGCGGCGCTTCGGTCAGATGGACAACCTGCGCCTCAGCCTCGTCCACCGCGTCCAGAACCCCGACCGCCCCCGGATAAAATGCCCGCCCCTGTTCGGTGGGGCTCAGATTGCGCGTCGTGCGCTGAAACAAACGCACACCCAGATGATCCTCCAGCTGCGAAATGCGCGCCGATGTCACAGCGGGTGAGATACGCATATCCCGCCCTGCAGCCGACATGCTGCCCAGATCATAGACCCTGACAAAGGTGCGGATATTGTCGAGATAGGACATCTTATCGTTTTTTTTGATACAGTTTGACAATATACGGGAATACCGAAGAAAAGCGCGCTTGCCTAGTGTGGCCCCAAGCAATCGGAGACCTCATTTATGTACGACTTCGCGGTGTTCTGGGACTGGATGGCCTTTGCCGTGCGCTGGTTGCACGTCATCACCGCCATTGCCTGGATCGGATCATCTTTTTACTTCATCGCGCTGGACCTTGGCCTGAACCGTGACATTCCCGGCCCGGCTGACGGAGAAGAATGGCAGGTGCATGGCGGCGGGTTCTATCACATCCAGAAATACCTGGTTGCCCCGGACCGCATGCCCGAACATCTGACCTGGTTCAAATGGGAAAGCTACGCTACCTGGCTCAGCGGGGCGGCGCTGCTGATGATCATCTATTGGGTCGGTGGCGAGCTGTATCTGATCGATGCACAAAAAGCGGATCTGGCGCTGTGGCAGGGCATTCTGATTTCGGCCGCCTCGCTGTCTGTTGGCTGGTTGGTCTATGATTTCCTGTGCAAATCGAGCCTTGGCGAAAGCCCCACGCTTTTGATGGTGCTGCTGTTCGTCCTTCTTGTGGCGATGGGCTGGGGATACAATCAAATCTTCACGGGCCGTGCGATGATGCTGCACCTGGGGGCCTTCACCGCGACGATCATGACAGCCAATGTGTTCTTTATCATTATGCCCAACCAGCGGATCGTGGTGGATGACCTGAAAAACGGGCGCACGCCGGACCCGAAATACGGCAAGATCGCAAAGCTGCGGTCGACGCACAACAATTATCTGACGCTGCCGGTCGTGTTCTTGATGCTGTCGAACCACTACCCGCTGGCTTTTGCGACCGAATACAACTGGATCATCGCAGCGCTGGTTTTTCTGATGGGTGTCACGATCCGGCACTATTTCAACACCCGCCACGCCCGTGCGGGGAACCCGACCTGGACCTGGCTGGTCACCGCGTTGCTGTTCATCGCCATCGTGTGGCTGTCGACGGCCCCGATGTATAAGCCCTTGGAAGAGGCCGAGGCGCAAGCGCTCACGCCTTACGAACAGAAATTCGCCTCAGCGCCGGGGTTTGAAGAGGCGCATGACATCGTGCTTGGCCGCTGTTCGATGTGCCATGCACGCGAACCGGTCTGGGAGGGTATCCTTTGGGCGCCCAAAGGCGTTCTGCTGGAAACCAAAGCCGACATCGCGCGCAACGCGCAGCAGATATACCTGCAGGCGGGGGTCAGCCACGCGATGCCGCCGGCCAACGTGACCTATATGGAACCTCAGGATCGCGATGCCATCATTCGTTGGTTTCGCAATGCGGGCCTTTAGCCCCCCGCGATTTGATCCAAAATGATGAATGGGTTGCTAATTTTCTTTCCCTGACCCAGTTCGGATGCTCTAACATGAACTTACAGCCGCAAGACGTACAAAGCGGCGCATGTGAATTCAACTAGGGGCAGTTGGAGCCATCTGATGCAGGACAGCAGGCCACGAGCCAATCTGAGAGTCTGGCTTTTAGGCATGCTGACGGCTGTGTCACCAACAACACTCGCCGCGCTGGAAACCACGCTGACCGTGCCGGGCGCCTCCAAAGAACTTGTTGAGCGCCTGGAAGCAGCCTCATCTGTTACAACCGCCGAGTCGCGCGGGCTGGATACGCCGCTGGAGATACTTTCGGCTGCGCTGTCGGATTATCGCACCATCGTGCAGATCATGTATGATGAGGGGTATTTCGCACCCGTCGTCAGCATCAAGCTTGACGGCCAGGAAGCGGCACAGATCAGTTCGCTGACCGTCCCCGCCCAGATCAACCGCGCGGTCATCACCGTTGAACCAGGGCCGCCCTATTCCTTTGGCACTGCGGTCGTTGAACCGCTGGCCCCCGATACCGACTTGCCGACCGATTTCGCCACCGGCAAACGCGCCACCACGGGCGCGATCCAACAAGCGGCCTCTGCCGGGGTACAGGCGTGGAAAGAGGCAGGCCATGCCAAGGCCGATGTCGCGGATCAGGAGATCATTGCCAGACATGCGCAGGCACGGCTGGATGCTCAGATTGATCTGGACCCCGGCCGCCGCCTGACTTTTGGCAAGCTGTTCATTCAGGGCGACACCGATGTGCGCCCCCGTTCGATCGAAAAGATCGCAGGCTTTCCGACCGGAGAGGTTTATTCCCCCGAAGTGGTGCAAAAGGTCGGCACGCGACTGCGGCGCACCGGCACCTTTAGCGTTGTGTCGATAAAGGAACGTGAGACCGCAAACCCCGACGGCACGCTGGATTTTGATGCCACGTTCGAAGACCTGCCCAAGCGTCGCCTGACCTTTGGGATCGAGTTGGCCTCACGCGATGGTCTGGATGTGACGGCCACCTGGACCCACCGCAATGTGTTCCGGCGCGCTGAACGGCTGCGATTCGAAGCCGCCGTGCGCAATATAGGCGGCTCAGAGGATATTGACGGACGGATCGGCTTGCGGCTGGATCAACCCGACCGGCTGGGCCCGGATGACAACACATTCTGGAGCGCGCTTCTGGAACGACGCAACACCGAGAACTACAATGTCAGCGTCGCGTCGCTGACATATGGTGCGCGGCGGACGTTCTCTGACAAGCTCTATGCCGAGGTTGCGGCGGGCTTTCAGCTGTCGGATGCTGATGACGCTTATGGCGATGGCCGCAAGTTCCGGTATTTCATCATCCCGTTTCGCTCGGAATGGGACGAGCGCGACAGCAAAGTCAGTGCAACGCGCGGGTTTTATCTGGACAGTCAGGTTATGCCCTTTGTTGGCGTCTCGGGCACCGATACAGGCCTAAGGCTGTTCTTTGATGGCCGCGCCTATACGGATTTGCGCAGCTCTGGCAGGCTGGTTCTGGCTGGTCGCGTTCAGATCGGCTCGGTGATCGGACCGCCGGCGGATGGGGTCACACCGGATTTTCTGTTTTTCTCGGGCGGGGCCGGAACCGTTCGGGGGCAACCCTTTGAAAGCCTCGGTATTCCCATAGGCACCGGTGTGGCGGGGGGAAAATCCTTTCTTGGCCTGTCCGCTGAGGTGCGTGGCAAGGTAACCGAAAAGATATCGCTGGTTGGTTTTTACGATTACGGTATGGTTGATACTTCGTCTTTTGTCACCGGCGACTCTGAATTTCATGCCGGGGCCGGGCTGGGCGTCCGGTATGATCTGGGCGGGTTTGGGCCGCTGAGATTTGATCTGGCCTATCCGGTTCAGGGCGACACGGGCAATGGATTGCAGTTTTATCTTGGGATCGGGCAGGCCTTTTGATCTGGCGTCTTTCATATCCTCTGGCCTTCGCCGCGCTGACGGTCGGCGCGCCCACAGCTTTGCACGCGCAGGAAGATGGCGGCGGCAGTATGCTGGAAAACTTCCTGCAGGATAAACTGTCGGGCGAAGACCGAAACATCAAAGTGACCGGTTTGCAGGGCGCGCTGAGTTCACGCGCCACGATCGAGGAAATAACCGTTGCAGATGACGAAGGCGTTTGGCTGACCATCAAAAACGCAGAGCTGGATTGGAACCGGCTGGCGTTGATCCGGGGGCGGTTTTCGGTCAACACTCTGACCGCGGCCGAAATCGACATCGCCCGGAAACCCGGCACCACAACCAAAGAAGAAGAGCCGACATCAGTCGAAACGCAGCCCTTTCAACTACCTGAGCTGCCCGTCTCGATCGAGATTGGCGAGATGCGGATTGATGAACTGACACTGGGCGAACCCGTGATCGGTGTTGCCGCCGATCTGATGGTGGATGGAAACCTGACCCTGGCGGACGGCGCTTTGGACACAAGCCTAGCGATTGGCCGTCTGGACAGAGCCGGAGATTCGATCAACCTGACCGCTGCCTTTCAGAACAGCAGCCGCGAGATCAATCTGGATTTGACTGTGGCCGAGGCTTCAGGAGGTCTGATCTCAACCGCGCTTGGCGTCCCTGACAGCCCCCCCATCGGGCTGACCGCAAAGGGATCGGGGCCTGTAACGGGTTTTACCGCTGATATCGGGCTCAGCAGCGATGGGACCGAAAAGGTGACCGGACAGGTGCGGCTGCGCTCAGCGCAGGACACCGGCTCGGATGGTATCGCCTTCACCGCAACCCTTGGCGGTGATCTGACACCGTTTCTGACCGAAAAGATGGACACGTTCTTTGGCGACGACACGCAGCTTTTTGTGGATGGGCAAACCCATTCGGACGGCGCGCTGGACATCACAGATATGGAGATCACAGCGCAGGCGCTCAGGCTGGAAAGCCAGCTAAGCATTGCCTCGAACGGGCAACTACAACTTGTGGCCCTGCAGGGGCGCATCACACCGCCCGAGGGGGATACGGTGATCTTGCCGGTCAGTGGGGGCGATACCTCGATTGGCGCCGCCCAGATCTCGGCCCTGTTTGACGCCAAGAACGGCAATCATTGGGATTTGAGCGTCACGGCAGACGATGTGAATGCGCGTCAGATCAAACTGGATCATGCCCGGATCACCGGTCAGGGCACGTTGGACCAGACCGGTGGCCTGCGCATGGATGGCGATCTTCAGGCCGCCCTCGATGGCATCGATATGTCCAACCCCGCGCTGAACGCCGCCATCGGCGAACGCGCCACGCTGGACGGGCAATTCGACTATGGCAGCGACAAGACGCTGAAGCTGTCTGGTTTCGAACTGATCGGCAGCGATTTTGAGCTTGGCGCAGATGCGGTGATCAGCGGGCTCGAGACCGGCTTGCAGGTGGATGGCTCTGCTTCATTGCAAGCCAAAGACCTGTCCAGATTCTCGCAATTGGCCAAACTTGATCTGGGTGGGGCCGCCTCTGTCCGGGTCGAGGGGCAAGGCTCGCCGCTTGAGGGCAGTTTTGATGGCCTGCTGACGGTCAGTGGCCGCAACCTGTCAACCGGCCGCGATGATATCGATCCCGTGATTGCCGGGGAAACTGACATTGTGCTGGATGCCAAACGCGGCTCGGACGGGATTACGATCCGCGATTTCACCGTCACCAGCGAAACCCTGAACGCGCAGGCCAGCGGCGCGGTCAGCACGCCGGATGGCAATCTGAAGATTGACGGCCAGGCCCGCGTGAATGCCAGCGATCTGTCGATCTTTTCCGGCTTGGCCAAGCGTGATCTGTCCGGCGCGGTGCAGGCACAGTTGGATGGTGTTGGCACTGTTCAAACGCTCGAATTCGATGGCACGGCCAGTGTCACCGGCACCAATATCCAGACTGGCATGGCAGAGATTGATCCACTGCTGCGCGGGCGCACGGTTCTTAAATTCGATGGCTCCAAAGCCGGTGATCAGATTGTCATCCGCAGCGCGACCGTCAATGGAGCTGCCCTGATCGCCCAGATCGCCGCAACGATCGATGACCCGACCGGGGCGCTTGCCGTCTACGGCAAGGTGCAGGCGGCGGTGCCCGACCTGTCCCTGTTTTCCGGTCTGGCCGGTCGTCAGCTTGCCGGGTCGCTGGACGCAAATGTCACGGGCAACGGCAACCAAAGCAGCAAAACCTTTGACGTTCAGGGCAACGTGAACGCGGATGATATCCAAACCGGTATAGACACGCTCGATAAGCTGATAGAGGGCCGCACCACGTTGACGGTTGACGCCAGCAACGATGATCAGGGGCTGAATATTCAAACGTTCCGCCTGACTGGCACTGCCTTGTCGGCCAACGCATCTGGTCAGTTGGACCGCGACGCCGGGGGTCTGAGCTTCACCGCCGCTCTGGATGACCTGAGCCGCCTCTCTGCAACGCTTTCCGGCCCGCTGAAGCTGGACGGGAATGTCGCGCCAACCAGCTCTGGCCTCGAAGGGACGGCGCGGTTGCAGGGGCCAGACAGTTCCTATGCCAGCCTCATCGGCACGGTGAACAGCGATGGATCGGCCGATGTGGATTTCGACGCCAAGCTCAATCGTATCGAACGTTTCGCACCCGACTTTCCCGGCAGCGTGGCCGCGACCGGAACGGCCAAACGCGCCCACGGTGTCTGGACAATCGACGCCAGCGCACAAGGCCCGGCCGGCATTGACGCCAAGGTCGCCGGCACCTTTGACGAAACCACGACCCAGGCTGATCTGAGCGCGCAAGGCGGTGTGAATATCGGCATCGCCAACATCTTTATCACGCCGAACAAAATTGACGGCACAGCCCAATTCAATCTGGCGCTCAAGGGCAAACCGGCGCTCAGCGCACTCAGCGGGACGATCACCACATCCGGCACCTCGATGGCCATCCCAAGCGTCGGTCAGACCATTACGGGAATCGGCGGAAAAATCGATCTTGCCCAGAGCCGCGCCGCCATTTCCCTGCAAGGCGGGCTGCGTACGGGGGGCAATTTCACCGTCAGCGGGCCGGTCGACCTGACCCCGCCCTTCAACGCCCAGATCACGACCGCGCTGAACAATCTGGTGCTGACGGATCAACGGCTTTACGAAACGACACTGAACGGTCAGATCGCCATGACAGGGGCCCTTGCGGGCAACAGTTCGATCTCCGGGCAGGTCAATTTCGGCGAAACCAATATCAATCTCGCCGCAGCAATTGGCGCGGTGGGCGCGGCCCCGATCCCGCCGATCAAGCATCTCAATGAAAGCAATGCCAGCTATGTTACGCGCGAACGCGCGCGGCTGGTCGAAACCGAAGGCGGCCAGAAAAGCGACTCGCGTATCGCGCTGAATGTCGGCCTGTCCGCCCCCAAGGCGGTGTTCGTACGCGGGCGGGGCGTGAACGCTGAACTGGGCGGACAAATCCAGATCGGCGGCACCACGGCCGCGGTTGTCCCCTCGGGCCAGATCGAACTGATCCGCGGCACTATCGACATTCTGGGGCGCAGGCTGGCGCTAACCAAGGGTCTGGTGACGCTGCAGGGGGACCTGAAACCCTATATTGAATTTGAATCGTCGACCAGCACATCAGACGGCACCGCAACAATCGAGATCGCCGGCCCCCTTGATGCGCCCGAAGTTGATGTGTTCTCAGATCCCGAGCGGCCCGCCGAAGAGGCTCTGGCCATGTTGTTGTTCGGCAATCGGTTCACTGAACTGTCCCCCTTCGTGATCGCGCAAATGGCGGCTTCGCTCGCACAGCTGAGCGGCGCCGGGGGCGATACCACCAAAGGGCTGCGCAACGCCACCGGGGCCGACACGATCGACATCGGCGCCACAGAAGGCGGCGCGGGGCGCCTGGGTGCCGGCGCGTATCTGAGCGACAATCTCTATACCGATTTCACCGTCAATACTGAGGGCGATACCGAGGTGAACCTCAACCTCGATGTCACTGACAATTTCACAGTGCGCGGAACCGTGGATGGGCGTGGCGAGACTGGACTTGGTATCTTTTTCGAGCGGGACTACTGACGGCCATACCTCAGAAAAAAAGGGCAGCCCTATATGCGCTGCCCTTGCGGAGATGGTTGGAAGTTATTCCGCCGCGACGGCGTCTTCGATCTTTTCGACACGAACCGCCGAGAACTTGAACTCGGGGATTTTTCCATAGGGATCGATGGCCGAGTTGGTCAGGATGTTCGCCGCCGCTTCGACATAAGCAAAGGGGACAAACACCATATCCTCGGCAATCGCACGATCGGCCCGAACCATGATCTCGATCGAGCCACGGCGTGTGGTCAGGCGGATCATCTCGCCCGGCTGAACGCTCATCAGTTTGAGCGTACGCGGGTTCATTGAACAGTTGGCCTCAGGCTCGACCGCATCCAGAACCTTGGCACGACGGGTCATAGAACCGGTGTGCCAATGCTCCAACTGACGGCCCGTGGTGGCGATCATCGGGTATTCTTCGTCCGGCGCCTCGTCGGGCGGAACGACGCTGGCCGGGGTGAACCGGGCTTTGCCCTCGGTGCGGGGGAAACCGTCACCAAACACAATGGACTGGCCGGGGTCAGTCTCGGAAAGCGATGGATAGGTGATGGTCTCGTTTTCCAGACGTTCCCAGGTGATGTTGTTCAATGAACCCATGGTCAGCTTCATCTCGGCAAAGACCTGAGACACATCCGTATAATCCCAGTTCAGCCCGATCCGCTGCGCCAGATCGACAGTGATCTGCCAATCCTCGCGCGCCTCACCCGGAGGAGTCACAGCCGGACGCACCCGTTGAACCTGACGGTTGGTGTTCGACACAGTGCCGTTCTTTTCATAAAGCGCCGAGGCGGGCAGGATAATATCGGCGTAGTTCGCCGTTTCCGTCAGGAAGATGTCCTGCACGATCATCAGATCCAGCTTGGCCAGCGCCTCACGCGCGTGGTTAACATCCGGGTCGGACATGGCCGGGTTTTCACCCAGGATATACATGCCCTTGATATTGCGCGCATAAATTTGATCAATGATCTCGGTGACGGTCAGGCCCTTCTCGTTCGAGAAATCCTCGGACCCCCAGACATCCGTGAATTGTGCGCGGATAGCGTCATCCGTGACAGTCTTATAGTCCGGCAGGAACATCGGGATCAGACCCGCATCTGACGCACCCTGCACGTTGTTCTGGCCGCGCAGCGGGTGCAGACCCGCGCCCGGCTTGCCGACATTGCCGGTCATCAGGGCCAGCGAGATCAGGCAGCGCGAGTTGTCAGTGCCATGGATATGTTGGCTGACGCCCATGCCCCAAAAGATCAGACCGGCTTTGGCCTGTGCAAAGGTGCGGGCCACGCGGCGCAGCTGATCCGGTTCGATGCCGCAGATCGGCGACATCGCCTCGGGCGTGAACTGGCGCAGGTGCTCTTTCTCGGCTTCCCAATTCTCGGTCCAGCGATGAATGTACTGGCTGTCATACAGCTCTTCCTCGACGATCACATTCATGATCGCGTTGAGCATCGAGACATCGGCGCCTGGACGGAATTGCAGCATCTCATGGGCGAACTTGCGCATGCCAACGCCGCGCGGATCCATCACGATCAGCTTGCCACCGCGTTTGGTGAACTGCTTGAAATAAGTCGCCGCGACGGGATGGTTTTCAATCGGGTTGGCCCCGATGATGATCGCTACATCCGCGTCCTTGATGTCGTTGAACGCAGCCGTCACCGCGCCCGAGCCTACGTTCTCGATCAAAGCGGCCACAGACGACGCATGGCAAAGACGGGTGCAGTGGTCGACATTGTTGTGGCGGAAGCCCTGACGGATGAACTTCTGGAACAGATAGGCTTCTTCGTTGGTGCATTTGGCCGAACCGAAACCAGCAACGCTGCGCGGGTCTTCGTCGCGCAAGGCTTTCAGTCTGGTGCCGGCCAGATCCATTGCCTCTTCCCATGTCGCTTCGCGGAAATGGGTCGACAGGTCTGACGGGTCGACATTCAAGCCTTTCTCAGGCGCATCCTCACGCCGGATCAGCGGCTTGGTCAGGCGGTGCGGATGGTGAATGTAGTCGAACCCAAAGCGGCCTTTGACACACAGGCGGCCTTCGTTAGCAGGGCCATTGATGCCCTCGACATATTTGACCTTACCATCCTTGACCTTCAGCGAGACCTTGCAGCCCACACCGCAGAACGGGCAGACGCTCTCGGTTTCGCTGTCGTAGTCTTTGCTGTCGCCCTGTTGCTGGTCATCCAGAACGGTGGCAGGCATCAGAGCACCGGTGGGACAAGCCTGAACGCATTCACCACAGGCCACGCAGGTCGACGCACCCATCGGGTCGTTCTGATCGAACACCACCTGCGCAGTATGCCCGCGACCGGCCATGCCGATCACGTCATTGACCTGCACGTCGCGGCAGGCCCGAACGCAGAGATTGCAGTTGATGCAGGCATCCAGATTGACGCGCATCGCAACGTGGCTGTCATCCAGCAAAGGGATCTTCTCGGCCTCTTTCGCTGGGAAACGGCTGTCGCTGACATCGTTCAGCTTGGCCATGTCCCAGAAGTGGCTGGACACATCATGCGGCTGCTCGGGCTGGTCGGCCACCAGCAGCTCCATGACCATGGCGCGCGATTTCTCGGCACGGTCGGTGTCGGTCTTGACCACCATCCCCTCGGCCGCCGGGCGGATGCACGAGGCGACCAGCGTGCGCTCGCCTTCCACCTCGACCATACAGGCGCGGCAGTTGCCATCCGGTTTGTAGCCCGGCGCCGGTTTGTGGCACAGGTGCGGGATCACCAGTCCACGGCCATTGGCCGCTTCCCAGATCGTGGTGCCCTCGGGCACGGTGACGTCATCGCCATTCAGGTTGAAGGTGACGGTCTTGGTTGGGCTTGCATCAAGCATGGCTCTGTCTCCCTCAGATTTCGTCAGCGAAATGTTTCATGACCAGCCGGATCGGGTTCGGAGCCGCCTGCCCCAAACCGCAGATCGAGGCATCGCCCATGACCTGACACAGGTCTTCCAGCAGATCGGTGTCCCATTTCTCGGCCTGCATCAGCTTGACCGCCTTTTCACAGCCCGCCCGACAGGGGGTGCACTGACCGCAGCTTTCATCCTCGAAGAACCGCAGCATGTTCAGCGCGGCATCGCGGGCGGTGTCCTGATCGGACAGAACCACCACCGCCGCCGAGCCGATGAAGGTGCCATGCGGTTGCAACGTGTCGAAATCCAGCGGGATATCGTCCATCGATGCTGGCAGCAAACCCGAAGAAGGACCACCGGGCTGATAGGCTTTGAAGGTCTGGCCTTCAGACATGCCTCCAGCAGCCTCGATTACATCCAGAATGGTCGACCCCGCAGGCAGCAGATAGACACCCGGCTGCGCCACCCGGCCCGAAACCGAATAGCTTCGCAGGCCCGTGCGGCCATTTTTTTCAGTGCTGTTGAGGCATTCCGGTCCTTCACGGCACACTTTAGTAACCCAATAGAGCGTCTCAACATTGTGCACGAGTGTCGGACGGTTAAAGACCCCAACCTGCGCCACAAACGGAGGACGATGGCGTGGCAGGCCCTTTTTACCCTCGATCGATTCAATCATCGCCGATTCTTCGCCGCAGATATAAGCACCCGCGCCACGGCGCAGGTCGATATAACCAGTCTCGACAATCCCGGCCTGTTCCAGCGCCGCGATCTCGCGGCGCAGGATCTCCAGCACAGCAGGGTATTCGTCGCGCATGTAGATAAAGCAGGTCTCAGCCTCGACCGCCCAAGCGGCGATCAGCATGCCTTCAAGAAAGACATGCGGCGTACGCTCCAGATAATAGCGGTCTTTGAACGTGCCGGGCTCGCCTTCGTCCCCGTTCACGGCCAAATAGCGTGGACCCTCGTTCATGCGAACAAAGCCCCATTTCTTACCCGACGGGAAACCGGCACCCCCCAGACCGCGCAGGCCCGATGACAGCACGTCCTCCTGCACCGTCTCCCAATCGCCGCCGGCGCGCAGTTCTTTCAGTTTGGTGTAACCACCGTTCGCCTCGTAGGCGGCAAACGTTTCGTAGTCGGGCAGATGCGCATGGGTGTCGCCCGCCGCAATTGCGGCCTGCACCTTTTCGGGAGTCGCATGATCGATGTGATTGTGACCGATCTCAAGCACCGGCGCTGTATCGCAACGCCCCATACAGGGCGCGCGGACAACTCGCACCTCGGACGCGTCCAACCCATCCTCCAGCGCTTTTTGCAGCTGCTGAGCACCGGCCATTTCGCAAGAAAGGGAATCACAGACACGGATCGTCAGTGCGGGCGGAGGCGTTTCATCCTCTTTCACCACATCGAAATGGGCATAGAAGGTCGCTGTTTCGTAAATCTCGGCCTGACCGATCCGCATCTCTACAGACAGAGCAGCAATGTGGTCGGCGCTGATATGACCATGTGCATCTTGGATCAAATGCAGAAACTCGATCAACAGGTCACGGCGCCTTGGACGATCGCCCAGCAGGCGGTGAATCTCGGCCTGCGCCTCATCCGTAAACTGACGGCCTTTGGGCGTGTGCCGCCCCTTGCCTTTACCTGACTTCCAGACGCCTTTTGGCGCGCCTGATGGCTTGGTATCTAGTGGTGCCATAATGCCCTCCGATAGAGGCCCCGTGTCTCATCACGCCAGCATATCGTCAAATCGCAAAACGCAATCGCACGATAACGACAGCTTACTACGGTAAAGACGTCACCACTGCGCGTAAGGCCGCAACAGTAGGTAATTCCGGCGCACGCGTAAGAGTCGCCAGACAAATCGGCTTACTCACAACAGGATCGACCAAAGGCAGCACTTTGGTCCCGGTCAAATCTCCTAAGGCGGTGACCAGAACTTGGGGAACCACAGTTGCCGCGACCCCTTCACGCGCCATGACCATCGACGCTGTGAAGCCGCTGGTTTCAGCCACAACATCGGGATGCAGCCCTTGTTCAGCAAAGATACGGTCAAGGATGCGCCGATTCTGCATTTGCGGTTCAAGGAGACTGAGCGGAAAGTCTGCAACCCTTGCCCATGGGACTGGTCCGGTTTCGTCTGTCATATCAGCCGGAAGCAAAAGCACATAGCTTTCTTCATAGAGTGGCCGCACATCGCGTAGATCCGTTCCGATTCTTTCGCAATATGTGATCCCAGCATCCAGGCTGCCTTCGTCAAGCCGGTGCTGTATGGCTGTCGACGACATGGTTTCGACTCTGGTGACAATCCGGGGGTGGGCCTGGCGCAACCGCTTTATCAGTCGTCCGGTAAACCCACTGGCTGTTGGTATGACGCCCAAGACAAGCGTGCCGCTAATCTCACCTTTTGCAGCCAATACCTGCTGTTCCAATGCTTTGGTATCGTCAAGAATACGTCTCGCCCGCTGGACAATCATCTCACCTTCCTCGGTGAGTCCCTGAAACCGGTTGGCACGGCGGACAATAGACACACCCAACCGGTCTTCGAGATTGCGAATGCGCATCGAGAAGGCAGGCTGCGAAATGCCACATTCCTCAGCTGCCTTGGCAAAATGCCGATGCCGCGCCAGAGCGCTGAGGAGCTGCAGATCACGGATTTCGATCATCATTCACCCTCTCTTAAACTGGCTTACGCCCTATGACTCATCCGGATGGGCACACAGAGAACGCTGTCACGGTTGACCTTCCTGGTCTTGAAAAATCCACACCATCCGGTCGACGAACCAGACCTTCGATATCATCGCCAGAACAAGCCCGCAGATTGCCGCCCATAAGTCCAGAGAAATTAGGCCCCACGTTAAGATCAACAGCCCGATCACCGACAACGTCGTCAAGATATACGCCATTCGAACATGATGTTCTGCAACGGGTTGCCGTTTTCTGTCCAAAAACACCCGCTCGCCCATGACCCCTTGCGCGGCCCAACTATCCAGTGACGACGGCGGGCCGAAAAGACGAGGATTCGCCCATGTCCAAAACACAACCAGACCAAACAGAATAAGTGCCCACCACCCGAACCAAACACGCGACCAGATGGCCAGCACGAACAGAGGCAAACAGCTAAACCTGGTATAGACGCTCCAAGGGTTTGCGTGCCGTGCCCAAGTGGCGTCGTCCATGGCCATCAAGCGCTCTGCGGATTTGAATATGTCAATCATACGGGCGCTATCTCACTCAATTTAGAATTTAGTCACTCTAAATCTGTGGTACGGTGATCGTGATTTCAATGCGCCCGCAATCGCACCTTAACCCTTCTTAGCGCAACTACAGAAGTCTACGTATTGAAGAGGAAATGCATCACATCTCCGTCCTTGACGATATAGCCTTTGCCCTCGGCACGCATTTTACCTGCCTCTTTGGCCCCCTGCTCACCATTCGCAGCAATATAGTCGTCATAGGCGATAGTTTCGGCCCGAATGAAGCCTTTTTCGAAATCACCATGAATCACGCCTGCTGCCTGCGGGGCGGCGGTACCTGTGCGAATAGTCCAGGCGCGGGCCTCTTTGGGGCCGACGGTGAAATAGGTTTCCAGTTTTAGCAGATCATAACCGGCACGGATCAGACGGTCGAGACCGGGCTCTTCCAAACCCATCTCGCTAAGGAACATCTCCGCCTCGTCATCCTCCAGCAGGCTGATCTCTTCTTCGATCTTGGCACTGATGATAACGTGGGAATTGCCCTGCGCCGCCGCCATCTCGGCCACTTTGGCGGAGTATTCGTTGCCCTCGGCGGCTTCTTCCTCGGATACGTTACAGACATAGAGCACCGGTTTGGTCGTCAGCAGTTGCAGCATTTTCCACGCTTTGGCGTCTTCGTTCGAGACCTCAACCAGGCGCGCGGGTTTGCCGCTTTCCAGCATCTGTTGCGCTTCGGCCAACAGGCGTTCTTGCTGTTGCGCCTCTTTGTCATTGCCTTTCAGCTTGCGCACCAGATTGGCCCGGCGCTTTTCGATGCTTTCCAGATCAGCAAGCATCAACTCAGTTTCGATCGTATCTGCATCGGCCACCGGATCAACGCGGCCATCCACATGGGTCACGTCACCATCTTCGAAACAGCGCAGGACATGGGCAATCGCGTCCGTCTCACGGATATTGGCTAGAAACTGGTTACCCAACCCCTCACCTTGCGAGGCCCCTTTCACCAGACCGGCGATATCCACAAACGTCATCCGCGTCGGAATGATCTGTTTCGAGCTGGCAATCGCCGCCAGCTTGTCCAGGCGGTCGTCAGGCACGGCAACATCGCCGACATTCGGCTCAATGGTACAGAACGGGAAATTTGCCGCTTGTGCAGCTGCAGTTTTGGTCAGCGCATTGAAGAGGGTCGACTTGCCGACATTCGGCAAACCCACAATTCCCATTTTAAAGCCCATGACGGTCTCCTGATGTCATTCGACGGCTGCTTCTATGCAGGTCCGGGCCAAGACGCAAGGCAGACAAAGCAGCCCAATCAGATAGGGCGATTTGGCAACATCACGAAAATGTTGGAGGCAAACCGGCTTGTTCCCATTGAACCATGCCATCTACGGTGACCATTTAGCGATCACAAAATGCATAATGCCGAGTACCAATGATGAAGTCTTTCCTTGTTTCTGTTGCGCTTTTGGCCGCTGCAACAACTGCCCAAGCCCAATCCGTTATCTTGGGCGCAGGATACGCGGACTACTCCGACAGCCAGTCTGTGGACCAAGCGATCTTTTCACTGGAGTATCAGCATAAGCCTTTTCACGAAGCCACTCGGTTTAGCGCCACATGGGGTGGTGCGCTGTCAGTCGACGAAGATGGTGACACCCATATCGGTGTCGGACTGGTTGGGATCTACAGTTTTGCAGATCGCTGGTTCCTGGAAGGCAGCGTGATGCCCGGCTACTATGACGAAGCCAACGCCCTGAATGATCTTGGCGGCAGCTTTCAGATCCGCAGCCTGTTTGGCATCGGCTACACGCTGGATGGCGGGAACAAGATTTCACTTGCGGTCACCCACAAATCCAATGCCAGTACGCAAGAAGAAAATCCGGGCGTGAACGCGCTGCTTGTCAGATATCACTATGACTTCTAGCTGATCTGATCAGGACCGGGATTGATTTTCGGGAAAAGTTTCTGCACATCAGGTCGAAACCTGTTTGCAAGGACACCCGATGACCCGTATCGACGCCAAGTTCGCAGCCCTGAAAGCCGAAGGAAAAAAGGCTTTTGTTGCCTATGTCATGGCGGGCGACCCTGACTATGACACCTCGCTTGAGGTGGTAAAGGGGCTTCCCGGTGCCGGCGTTGATGTGATTGAACTGGGTCTGCCCTTCACTGACCCGATGGCGGACGGCCCGACTATTCAGGCAGCAGGCCAACGGGCGCTGGACCACGGCATGACGCTGCAGCGCACGTTGGATCTGGCACGTACGTTTCGTGAAACGGATGACACCACGCCGATTGTTCTGATGGGCTACTACAACCCGATCTATAACCGGGGTGTGGAGACCTTTCTTGAGGACGCAAAAGCAGCGGGCATCGATGGTTTGATTGTCGTCGACCTGCCCCCTGAGGAAGATGAAGAACTGTGTCTTCCAGCGCAGGCCGCCGGGTTGAACTTTATCCGCCTCGCCACCCCTACAACCGATGACAATCGCCTGCCGCGCGTGCTGCAGAATACGTCGGGCTTTGTCTACTATGTGTCCATCACCGGCATCACCGGTGCTGCAGAAGCACAAGCCGCCGATGTCGGCCCCGAAGTGGCCCGGATCAAGTCCTCAACCGATCTGCCCGTCATCGTCGGCTTTGGTATTAACACCCCCGAAAAGTCCCAAAACATCGCCAGCGTCGCCGACGGTGCGGTTGTAGGGTCCGCTATTGTCAGTCAGATCGGCGCTGGAAAACCGGTACCGGAAGTACTCGATTTCGTAAAATCGCTTGCGGATGGTGCGCATCGCGCCTGATCATACCTCAATCTTGCTATGATTAGTTCACCGCCACCGGGCACAGCCCAGTGGCGGTTTCTTATTGAAGCAGGTCCTCTGTGCGCGGCGATCAACGGCACTGTTGCGGCGACTGTGGAAAATTGGTAAAAAAATATAACCAATACTAGCTAAGGTCTCAGTTTATGCCTGTCATCACCAATATCGAAGACCTGAAACGCATCTATGAGCGACGCGTCCCTCGTATGTTCTACGACTATGCGGAAAGCGGCAGCTGGACCGAGCAGACCTTTCGCGACAACAGTTCCGATTTCGAGGAGATCCGTCTGCGCCAGCGTGTTGCTGTTGACATGAGCGGACGGTCCACAGCGTCGCAAATGATCGGTCAGGACGTGTCGATGCCGGTCGCGCTGGCCCCCGTGGGGCTGACAGGCATGCAACACGCGGATGGTGAGATAAAAGCGGCCAAAGCAGCCGAAGCGTTCGGCGTTCCGTTCACCCTGTCCACCATGTCGATCAACTCAATCGAGGATGTCGCGGAATACACCAGCGCGCCGTTCTGGTTTCAGCTCTATACGATGAAGGACGATGACTATGTCAGCCGCCTGATTCAGCGGGCCAAAGATGCAAAATGCTCGGCGCTGGTCATCACACTTGATCTGCAAATCCTTGGACAGCGGCACAAAGATCTAAAAAACGGCCTGTCAGCCCCGCCAAAACTGACACCCAAAACCATCGCCAACCTGATGACAAAATGGGTTTGGGGCCTTGAGATGCTGCGCGCCAAGCGTCGCGAGTTCGGCAATATCGTAGGCCATGTCGAAGGTATCTCGGACGCATCATCCCTCGGTGCATGGACCGCCGAACAATTCGATCCGAGCCTTGACTGGAATAAGGTCGAGAAACTGATGAACCAATGGGGCGGCAAGGTGATCCTCAAGGGCATTCTCGATGCAGAGGATGCAAAAATGGCGGCGAAGCTGGGTGCGGACGCCATCGTCGTTTCCAACCACGGCGGGCGCCAACTAGATGGCGCGCTCAGCTCGATCCGTGTGCTGCCCGAGATCATGGATGCGGTCGGCGACAGCGTTGAGGTCCATTTAGACAGCGGCATCCGCTCTGGTCAGGACGTCCTAAAGGCGCTCGCGCTTGGGGCCAAAGGCACCTACATTGGTCGCGCATTTGTCTATGGACTGGGGGCCATGGGACAAAAGGGTGTCACGACCGCGCTTGAGGTTATCAGGAACGAACTGGACACCACGATGGCACTATGCGGAGAGCGGAACGTATCAGGTCTGGGGCGCCACAACCTGCTTGTTCCGGAAGATTTTGCAGGCCGGTGGCAAACCTGACGCCTTTGCAGTGTAAGCCTGCCAAAAAGCCCTTTCCAAACTGAGTGAATCAAGCTAAGGACGCGGCTTCACGCGGGCATACAGCCTTGGAGGATGCCCGCCCTAACATTGGAGAATTATCATGGCTGGAGAGATTCCTGATCTCGTAGCTCTGGAACGGACGGGGACAGGCAAGGGCGCCGCTCGTCAAGCACGCCGCGACGGCATGGTTCCGGGCATTGTGTTTGGTGGCGACAAAGAGCCGCTGCCGATCCAGATTCCGTTCAACGAACTGTTCAAGCGCCTGAAAGCGGGCCGGTTCAAATCGACCCTGTGGAACCTGAAGGTTGACGGCCACGAAGACGTGCGCGTCATCTGCCGCGACGTTCAGCGTGATGTCGTCAAAGATCTGCCGACCCACCTGGACCTGATGCGCCTGCGCCGGACCACCAAGATCGCACTGTTCATCCCGGTTGAGTTCGTCAACGAAGAAGAAGCGCCTGGCATCAAAAAGGGCGGCGTTCTGACCGTTGTCCGCCCGGAAATCGAGCTGATGTGTACCGCAGGTGAAATCCCTGAGAAGATCACTGTTGATCTGACAGGTCTGAACATCAACGACGTTGTGACCATTTCGTCGGTCGATCTGCCTTCGGGCACGAAACCGACTATTGATCGTGACTTCGTAATTGCAAACATCTCGGCACCGACCGGTCTGGCGACCAGCGATGACGATGAAGGCGAAGACGGCGAAGTTGCTGTAGACGAAGTCGAAGTGATCGGCGAAGAAGAATAAGTCTTCGGTCATAGGAAGATCACGAAACGAGGCCTCCGGGCCTCGTTTTTTTGTCTCGGCGCGACGCGGGGTGGTGTTTTGGGTTAAAATCGTGCGATCACCTGCGCATGTGGCAGGCGGCGCAAGATGAGGGCTGAACGATGAAGCTGTTTGTTGGGCTGGGAAACCCCGGGTCAAAATACGCAGGCAACCGGCACAATATCGGCTTCATGGCCGTGGACAGAATTGCCAAAGATCATGGCTTTGGCCCCTGGAAAACCAAGTTTCAGGGTGAGATCGCCGAAGGTCGTCTGGGCACCGAAAAAATCCTGCTTCTCAAACCTGCAACATTCATGAACCGCTCAGGTCAATCCGTTGGCGAAGCGATGCGGTTCTACAAGCTCGAGTCAACCGACGTGACCGTGTTTCACGATGAACTGGATCTGGCCCCGGGCAAAGTCCGCGTCAAAGCAGGTGGTGGTCATGCCGGCCATAACGGGCTGCGGTCGGTTCATGAGCACATCGGCGCAGCCTATGACCGGGTCCGGCTGGGCATCGGCCATCCCGGTCGCAAAGAGATGGTCTCGCCCTATGTTCTGAGCGATTTCGCCAAGGCCGAGAGCGAATGGCTGGAAGACGTGCTGCGCGGCGTCTCGGATGGTGCTGATCATCTGGCACAGGGGGATGCCGGGAAGTTCATGAATGCAATCGCCCTGCGCACTGCGCCTCCGCGATCCTCCAAGTCACCCCAAGCCGCCAAACCCACTCGGGAACCTGCCAAACAACCGGAACCCGCAACGGATGAGCGTTCGGCGATGCAGAAGCTTCTGGACAAGTTCAAATAGAACATTCGCCCTGCCCCTGACGCAGTAGCCCGTGTGGCCACCCCGCATGGCTTTCTGGCACCGAGATGTCAAAACCTTTCGCGCCCGCATATGAACTCTGTAAGGTGAGGCCATGCAAAAACAAGACAGCATAAATGTACTGGGGGGCGTTCTCGCCCCTTGCTCGCGCGATCCTCTGACCGGGTTCTTCCGAGATGGTGCCTGCAACACCTGCCCCGAAGATCAGGGCAGTCACACGGTCTGCGCCGTCATGACAGCCGAATTCCTCGCGTTCTCAAAATATGTTGGAAACGACCTGAGCACGCCCCGGCCCGAGTTTGACTTTCCCGGCCTCAAACCCGGCGACAGCTGGTGCTTGTGCGCCAGCAGATTTCTGCAGGCTCATGATGAAGGCTGTGCGCCTCTGGTGCATCTCGAGGCAACACATCAGCGCGCGCTGGATATCGTACCGCTGAGCATTCTGACCGCCTATCAGGCACCGACATGACCCATCTTTAAGGGGCAACCGCACGATAACCGCGCGATGTGCGTGACGGTGGCCCCGCTGGAAAGCTGTGCTGGCTCTGCAATTGCCACCCGGCTGTCTTGAGCATACCCGCCACCGCATCCGGCCGGTAAGACCGATGCCTCCATTGCAACCAGATAATCGCATTGCACCAATGAGGTTTGCTGACCACCAGCCACAGGGTGGCCCCGGGCGTCGCCAGTTCACGCATCCGGCGCAGCGCAGCAACCGGATCCGTGCAGTGTTCCAGAACATGCGCCGCCAACAGGCAATCGAAACGCGCGTCGGCGCGAACATACTCCAACCGGGTTTGCAAGGTGACGGCGTCAACACCCCGGCGCACCAAAGCCCGCTGGGCCTGCTGCAACATCTTTGCCGAAGGTTCCAAAAGCGTCGTCCGCCCGTCCGGCTGAATTACTGCGCGTGCCTCTGCAAATGCACCGGTGCCGCATCCGATATCCAAGGCGTTTTGCCCGAGCTCTACACCGGGATCAGCTGAAAGAAACCCCAGATATGCATCGAAATACCCAAGCAGGCGCATCTTATCCGCCCAGCCAGGTGCAGCTGCGTCATATTTCTGGTCAATACGGGTGGACGAGGTCAGGTTCCGCATGGTGCACAGCCTGACACAGTTCCAGAAAGGCGCATAGCCCCGGTGGCGGGGCTCAGTCCGCCTCGCGCCCTTCGGTATCGGACATGTCAAAGCCCAGATGCTTGGCGACGGTGAAGATATCCTTGTCCCCGCGCCCACACATATTCATGCAAATAATGTGATCCTTAGGCAGATCGGGCGCGATCTTCATGACATGGGCGAGCGCATGGCTAGGTTCGAGCGCCGGGATGATCCCCTCGGTCGCGCAGCACAGCTGGAACGCCTCCAGCGCCTCTTTGTCGGTGATCGAGACATATTGCGCGCGCCCCACCTCATGCAGCCACGAGTGTTCAGGGCCAATCCCGGGGTAATCCAGACCCGCCGAGATCGAATAGCCTTCCAGAATCTGGCCATCGTCATCTTGCAACAGATAAGTACGGTTGCCGTGCAAAACCCCAGGCCGCCCCCCGGTCAGCGAGGCGCAATGTTCCATTTTTTCGTTCACGCCCCGGCCACCGGCCTCAACGCCGATGATGTTGACCTCTTTGTCATCAAGGAACGGAAAGAACAGGCCCATCGCATTCGAGCCGCCGCCAATAGCGGCGATGATCGTGTCGGGCAGACGGCCTTCGGCTTTTTGCATCTGCTCTTTGGCTTCCTTGCCGATGATCGACTGGAAGTCGCGGACCATTGCTGGATAAGGATGCGGGCCAGCCACGGTGCCGATGCAATAGAAAGTGTCGCGCACATTGGTCACCCAATCCCGCAGCGCATCATTCATTGCGTCCTTCAACGTGCCGCGCCCGGACGTTACCGGCACAACTTCGGCCCCCAACAGTCGCATGCGGAACACGTTCGGGGCCTGACGCTGCACGTCATGCGCGCCCATATAGACCACGCACTTCAGACCAAACTTGGCGCAGACCGTAGCCGTAGCAACGCCGTGCTGTCCGGCGCCGGTTTCCGCGATAATCCGAGTCTTGCCCATGCGGCGCGCCAGAATGATCTGGCCCAGCACGTTGTTGATCTTGTGCGCGCCGGTGTGGTTCAGCTCATCGCGCTTCATATAGATTTTTGCGCCACCCAGATGATCGGTCAGGCGTTCCGCAAAATAAAGCGGCGAGGGGCGACCCACATAGTTCGCCCAAAGATCGTCCATCTCGGCCCAGAAGGTCGGATCATCCTTGGCACTCTCATATTCCTCTTCCAGCGACAGGATCAGCGGCATAAGAGTTTCGCTGACAAACCGCCCGCCGAAGATGCCAAAACGGCCCTGCTCGTCAGGACCGGACATGAAGGAATTAAAGAGGTCGTTGGCCATGGGTATCTCCATCGTCGTGCCCGTTGTTCATAGGAGGTGGCGACGGGATTTGCCATCGCAAAACGTCAACACCGATGACGATCAGGGCGTGGCGTCCAGAAATGCCCGGATCAGGTCGGCATCCTTGATCCCCGGCGCGCTTTCGACACCCGACGAGACATCAACCTGCTGCGCCCCCGTCATTCGGATCGCCTCGGCCACATTGTCCGGGGTCAGACCCCCGGCCAGCATCCAAGGACGACGCCAGTACTTGCGTCCAGCCAGCAGGCGCCAGTCAAAAGCCAGACCATTGCCGCCGGGCAATTCCGAATGGCGCGGGGGTTTGGCGTCAATCAACAGCTGGTCTGCAACGTCGGAATAAAGATCAATGGCGGCTAGGTCTTCTGCATCAGCCACACCAATCGCTTTCATCACCGGCAGACCAAACCGTTCGCGGACCTCAGCAACGCGATCAGGACTTTCTTTGCCGTGCAACTGCAACATATCCATAGGAACTGTCGAGATGATCTGATCCAATTCCTCATCTGTTGCGTTCACGGTCAACGCTACCTTTGCGATCCCAACCGGCACCAGTTGCGCAAGCTCTGCGGCCCTAGCCGTGTCCAGATGCCGAGGCGATTTTGGAAAAAAGACAAATCCAACATAGCGCGCACCCGCATCGGCAGCGGCGCGCACGTGATTCGGTGCGGTCAGCCCGCATATCTTTACACTCACAGTGTCCGACATCTGCGGGCCTCAGCTTGCCTCATCAAGCAGGGCAAGGACGTCATCTTGCCCCTGATTCTGCTTTTTCTTGAGCTTTTTGACCTCACGTTCAAGCTTGCGTACTTCGCTACTCTTGGCCGTGGCATCGCGGCGATGCTTGTGTTCGCGCAGCCATTCCCAAAGGAAACCGATAACCAATCCGGCCACCACACCACCCAGCACAACCAGGAAAAGCGGCAACGATGTGGTTGGATTGAAGCCCAACAACTCTGACAAGGAATCGGGCATCAGCTTCAGTTCGACGATCTGGCGGTTGGCCAGAGATACCGAAATCAGGACGATCCCAAGGATCGCAAGAAAAGCATAGCGAATATAGCGTATCATACGCTCACGCTTTACCGTTCAAACGGTCCCGTAGCAACTTCCCTGTTTTGAAAAATGGCACACATTTTTCTTCGACCTGTACGGTCTCGCCTGTTCTAGGGTTACGACCGACACGTGCGTCCCGCTTTTTAACTGAAAAGGCGCCAAAACCACGCAGTTCCACCCGATCACCGCGCGACATTGCGTCGGTCACTTCTTCGAAAACGGTATTTACGATCCGCTCAACATCTCGTTGATAAAGATGCGGGTTCTCGTCGGCAATTTTCTGAATCAGTTCTGAACGGATCATGCGTGCTTCCCTCCCAGGTCACCGTGTTACCTCGTCTACTGGTCTGTGCAGTATAGGAAAAAACGCGCGAGGGGGGAACGTAAACTCTGTGTGTCCGGGCGCCCTTTTTGAAAAAACTTCGCAGAATTTGAAGTCGGATCTCGGTTTGAGCTCAAAATTCGCGACTTCCAGGTTCACCGGCCTTGGATTTCAGAACATATTGATTCGCAACAAAAACGGCCCCGCACCTAAGTGCGAGGCCGTAAATTCAATCAGGGATATGTCCCGGATCAGTCGCCCGATTTCAGCGCGGCGCCCAGGATATCGCCCAGCGATGCGCCCGAGTCGGAGGAACCGTACTGTTCCACGGCCTCTTTCTCTTCGGCGATCTCGCGTGCCTTAATCGACAGGCCCAGACGGCGGGTCTTGCTGTCGACATTGGTGACGCGAACGTCGACCTTGTCACCAACCGAGAAACGCTCGGGGCGTTGTTCAGCACGGTCACGCGACAGATCGGAACGACGGATGAACGACTTCATGCCTTCGTATTCGACCTCGACGCCGCCATCTTCGATTGCGGTCACTTCGACAGTCACGATCGAGCCACGCTTCACGCCGCCCACTGCTTCGGCGAACTTGTCACCACCCAGGGCTTTGATCGAAAGCGAAATACGCTCTTTTTCCACGTCAACTTCAGAGACAACGGCCGAAACCATGTCGCCTTTGCGGTAGTTCTGGATCGCATCTTCGCCACGCTCGTCCCAGCTGAGGTCCGACAGGTGAACCATGCCGTCGATGTCGCCTTCGAGGCCGATGAACAGACCGAATTCGGTGATGTTCTTGACTTCGCCTTCGACTTCTGTGCCCTGCGGGTGCGTTTCTGCAAACACTTCCCATGGGTTGCGCTGAGTCTGCTTCAAGCCCAGAGACACGCGACGCTTGGCGCCGTCGATTTCCAGGACCATGACTTCGACTTCCTGGCTGGTCGAAACGATCTTGCCGGGGTGTACGTTTTTCTTGGTCCAGGACATTTCGGACACGTGCACCAGACCTTCGACACCGGCTTCCAACTCGACGAACGCGCCGTAGTCGGTGATGTTGGTGACGCGACCCTGATGGACCGAGCCCAGCGGGTACTTGGCAGCAACCAGATCCCACGGATCTTCCTGGAGCTGCTTCATGCCCAGGCTGATGCGGTGGGTCTCTTTGTTGATCTTGATGACCTGAACCTTGATGGTTTCGCCGATCGTCAGGATCTCGGACGGGTGGTTCACACGGCGCCATGCCATGTCGGTGACGTGCAGCAGGCCGTCAACGCCGCCCAGGTCAACAAATGCACCGTATTCGGTGATGTTTTTGACAACACCCTCGACGGTCTGACCTTCGGACAGGTTGCCAATAACTTCGGCACGCTGTTCGGCACGCGATTCTTCCAGGATTGCGCGGCGCGACACAACGATGTTGCCACGGCGGCGGTCCATTTTCAGAATCTGGAACGGCTGCTTCAGACCCATCAGCGGGCCAGCGTCGCGCACAGGGCGGACGTCAACCTGCGAGCCGGGCAGGAACGCAACTGCGCCACCCAGATCAACGGTGAAGCCACCTTTGACGCGACCAAAGATTGCACCTTCGACGCGCTGGTCGTCGGCATATGCTTTTTCCAGACGGTCCCATGCCTCTTCACGGCGGGCCATCTCGCGCGAGATGACGGCTTCGCCACGGGCGTTTTCTGCGGCGCGCAGGTATACTTCGACCTCGTCACCTACAGCGATTTCAGGGGCTTCGCCGGGATTTGCGAATTCTTTCAGATCAACGCGGCCTTCCATTTTGTAGCCTACGTCGATGATGGCTTGGCCGGCTTCGATCGCCAGAACCTTACCTTTGACAACAGAACCCTCTTCGGGCGTGTCCATTTCGAAGCTTTCGTTCAGGAGGGCTTCGAATTCCTCCATGGATGCGTTAGCCATGTGGCGTTGTTTTCCTCTACATACGTTTTTGCTGGCCGAGCGGTTGTCTCCGCCGGTCTTGTTTCATGATGTCTTCAGGCGTGACCCGGTGCGCCGCTGAGCAAACAAACACAAAGGGCCGAGGTTTCCCGGCCCTGCTCAGAAACGTCATCCGGACGTTGACCGCCCTTGTATCGACAGCGCGCGTATAGGTGGATTCTGCACTATGTGCAAGGGCCAAGCCTCCATTTCAAAGGTCGGGCCGGTTATCGCCGGCCCGGCGTCAGGGCTTTGCCACCCAAACTTTTGCATCCCGCAGCAACATCGCCCGCTCGATTGCCTCCAGCCGCACAAGGGCGGCCTGCGGATCGCGGCTACCACCCGCACGGTTCCAGATTTTCAAGGCCGAAGCAGGGCTCCACGGAAGGCAGGCTTGCGCCAGCCATGCCCGCAATGGCTGCGGCAGGGCGTCATAGGCCTGCATCGGCGGGCGCTGCCGCCTGCGACGCTTGAGATCGCTTCTCAAATTGCGGCCCGGTCCGCCTGATCCATTGATCTGCGACCGGAGTCTGGTCAATGTCATGCTGTTTGCACCTAGTTTTTGTGATGATATTACATCTCATCTGTCGGGATGCAACACACAGCAGCCCCAAACGGCTCGTCCAATTGGCCTGTTGACCATCACGATGCCGCTGAGTTTCGGGTATTGAGATATAATCCGCGACCCGCCGGGATGCCGCGACAGCTTAGAACAATTGCAAATCCTTCGCACCGCTTTGGATTTCTGCGAAGTTCGGCATGTTCTGAACTGCCACGGGTGCCGGTTTCGCTCCCGGCAGGGCCACCGTTGGCTGCATCGCAGCCGCAGCTTTACCAAACGCAGGTTTTTCCAGTTCTCCCCGGATGTCACGCAACAGCGTTTTATGGTCAGGCATCGACTTGAGTATCTGAGCAAGGTCGACCTTCGCCCCTTTCCACCACTGGAACCAGATTGGCTTCTTCAAGGGTCGGATACGATCGCGAATGCCTGTCCCGTAGCCCGTATCATAAACCTGCTTACCCAAAAGCACCGTCTGATACACGCGATGATCAAACAGCGTGGCGAACTCTACATCATGCTGCATCGGCAGGCGGTACTGCCACAGCTCCAGGTTCTCGGCCAGCCGATCAGGGACCTTCATCTCAGAGCGCGCATCAATCCAGTATTGGTCATCGGTCCGGTTGCCCAAGCGGTAGTGCAGACAGATGAATTCCAGCACCTCATTATAAAGCTTATCCATCTGCCGATTGTATCTGGCCCTAAGGGACGGTTCGATATCCCGCGTCGGCAAATGCTCTGCAAACCAACGTATGGCATGATCAATCATGTGGATTGCGGTGCTTTCCAGCGGCTCGATAAACCCACCGGACAGGCCAATTGCCACACAGTTCTTGACCCAGGCGTTGCGGACACGCCCAACGCGCATCGGGATAACCCGCGGTGTCAGACCTTTGCCACTGTCTCCCAGCCACTCAAGATATTCATCCGCTGCCTGATCATCCGTGCGATGCGCAGACGAAAAAACATAACCCGTCCCCACCCGATTATACAGCGGCACGCGCCATGTCCAACCGGCGCCAAGGGCGGTCGACCGCGTCAGGCTCTCGATCTTCTCGGGATCGGGATGCTCGATCTGCAGGGCCATGGCGCGGTCGTTTGGCAGGTACTCCGAATAATCCATGAACGGCTCACCCAGCGCCTGATTGATGATCAGGCCACGGAAACCGGTGCAATCCACAACCATCTCAATGTCATGACGCCCCTTGCGCTCTAACATCAGGTGGCTGACATTACCCTGCTCATCCAGTTCGACCGATTGCACCTCATCCTGAATATGCTCGACGCCACGCTTGACACAGACCTTGGTCAGCATGCCTGCAAATTTTACAGCATCCAGATGGTAGGCATAGCCAAATCGTTGCTCGAATTCGGGTTGGCCCAACGGTCGAGCCCCTTTGCAAAGGCGCGCCAGATCATCATGCGGCGCAATAGACTGCGTAAAATCCCGATCTCCGTTGCCAAAGCGTAGAAAGTACTCGGCAGCCTCCAGCCCTTCCAACATCTGGCCATGTGCAAAAGGGTTCACATAGTCGATGCGATTGCCCTTAGCGTCGTTGTTCCAGTTGCAGAACTTCACCCCCAGCTTGAACGAGGCATTCGTTTCGCGAAAAAAATCCCGCTCGGAAATCCCAGCCTGACGCAGCGTGACCGGCATCCGCGGCACGGTCGCCTCTCCAACACCCACGGTAGAGATATTGGGGCTTTCGATCAGACAGATGCGCGGGCGATCCTTGGGCCCTGATGTCCGTGAAAACACCATGTCCAAGATGAGCGCAGTCATCCAGCCCGCCGTGCCGCCCCCCACGATGGTGATCTTGTTCAAGCGATTATTCATATTGTTCAGTCCCTGTTGGCTTGCGGGATTTTTTTAGCCACCCCCCTTTTTATTTTTGGGGCTTATTCGGCAGCTTTCCCTTGTCGCTGGGTAGGAACTATAGCAGCTTTCCCGCAGCCATCTAGGGCTTAGAGCGCGAACACCAGAACCGATCGCTGAGTATCCTTCTCTCTGCAACTTTCAATGTGCATGACATGCGACGAGGCATCTCGCGCTTTGTGGTTGCGGTCAGAAAGGCTAAGCTCCGCAGCCATCTGAGCACGCCTCAGATTTCCTCGCCCTTCTTCAAGAGCTCTTCGATCAGTTCGCGTTGCAGGTCCGTGCTGTCGCCGCCGCCGAACTCAGCCGCACCGCCCGAATAGAGCGTGCCATATGTCGTGGCGATGTTCACGGTCTGCGCAAGCCCAGAGATAAACTGATCCTTACTCAGCCGCGACAACGGATGGATAAAGGTGGCCCACAAGGTATCATTGGCGATGGCATAGCGTGCATCCAATGTGCTGTCGAAATTGGCCTGCATCATGCGCTTGAGATCTGCAGGCGACAGTTCGGTGGCACTTCCGATCGCAATCATCGCCCGCATCCGGTCTGCGTTGACATCTGTGACCACCAGAACCGGAACATCCGAAACGGTTAGCTGAAAGCCCGGCCCGCTGGGTAGAGCATCAGGATCGAGCGTAAAGATAATCTTGCCCAACCGCTCATAGCTCATCGGGGGCTCAGGTTTCTCGGTTTCCTGAGCGGCGAGGCCTGTGGCCAGGAACAACAAAACAAAGGCAAGTCGGATCATAAGGGCACTCCTGCAGACGTTCTGTTGAGCATAGTCAGGGTCTGCGGGGCTGGCCAAACAAAGCTTGGTGAACAGCTTTGTGATAGGCTCCGCAGTTCTGGACGATCTGCAACATCTGTCGGCCTGCCTGCGATAACGCGTTCATCTGACAGCTTCTATTTGTGTGAGACCGGTCAGAAACACCGCTGACCCGCAACATGAATGGAAAGGAAATCGAAATGAAATCCCTTACTTTGTCGACACTGATCGCCGCCCAAGCCCTGATTGCAGTGCCTGCATTTGCAGCCGATGAAATCAACGTTTCAAACGGCATCTCTGCGGCTGGAGCCCCGCTGGCGGCGCATGGCGTGGATCTGGTGGCCCTGGTGAATGACGGAAACCCGGTCGACGGGTTCGCCACGCATTCGGCCACCTATGACGGCGCATCCTACTACTTCACCTCGCCCGAGAACCGAGCGGCGTTCGAGGCAAACCCGGCGGCCTATCTGCCGCAGCATGGCGGCTTCTGCTCGTTTGGGGTCTCGGTGGGTAAAAAATTCGACGGCGACCCGGATCAGTATCTGGTCGCAGAGGGTAAACTGTACCTGTTCCTGAATGCCGATACCCGAGCAAGTTTCCTGAAAGACGTTGCTGGAACAGCGCAAACGGCGGACGATCAATGGTCTAAGATCAAGACAATTGCAGTTGGCGAATTGTAAGCGCTATACAGTGTGCTGCCCGCAGCGTTACCGCGCGGCGGGCAGTTTCTGTTCAATAATCGCAATGGCGCGCGCCAGCGCATCGTCGACGCTCAGATCAGAGGTATCCAGCACAACGGCATCCTCTGCCGCCTTCATGGGCGCAGCACTTCTGCCGGCGTCGCGCGCGTCGCGCTCGCGGACATCTGCCAGCACCTGCGCGGGCGTCACATCCGAACCCTTGGCCTGCAGCTCCAGATATCTTCGCTCGGCACGGACCTCTGCGCTGGCTGTCACGAACAGCTTTACCTCGGCATAAGGGCAAATCATCGTGCCGATGTCGCGCCCATCCAGAACCGCACCGCCCGCTCGGCGCGCAAAGGCGCGCTGGAAATCGACCAACGCGGATCGGACCTCAGGGATCACGGCCACTTTCGAGGCCGCCTGCGCAATGTCAGCGGTGCGCAAATCGCCCTGCGTAAGTTCTTCGGCGGTCAGGACCTGCGCTGCGGCAACGGCGTCGATGCCCTCCAATGTCCGCCGACCAACCGCGCGATACAAAAGCCCCGTATCCAGATGGGCCAGCCCGAACTGGGCTGCCACCCCTTTGGAAATCGTTCCTTTTCCCGCAGCGGCGGGGCCATCTATGGCGACGGTGAAGCTTTCGATTTGCATCAGGCCTGCCGGGTGTTTCGGCTCAACTGCGCGCCCAGTCCCGCCATCAGTGGCTCAAAAATCGGGAACGAGGTTGCGATAGGACCTGCGTCATCTACTGTAACGCCAGATTTTGCCCCCATACCCAGGATCATAAAGGACATCGCGATGCGGTGATCCAGAAAGCTCTCGCAGGTGCCGCAGCCCGGCACATTGCCGATGCCCAGCCCTTCAACGGACCACCAGTCATCTCCCTCGTCGACAGCGACACCGTTGGCGCGCAGACCACGGGCCATCGCGTCGATCCGATCACTTTCCTTGACGCGCAGCTCTTTCACGCCGCCCATCATCGTGGTGCCAACTGCGTTCGCAGCAACAACGGAAAGCACCGGGTATTCATCGATCATCGAGGCCGCGCGCTCTGGCGGGACCGTAATACCCTTCATGTCCGGAGAGTACCGCGCGCGCAGATCGGCAACCGGTTCGCCACCTTCCTCACGTTCGTTTTCATAGGTCAGGTCCGCGCCCATTTCCCGGAGCGTGGTGAACAGGCCAGCCCGGGTTGGGTTGAGACCGATACCGGGGACCAGCACATCCGAACCGGGCGTGATCAACGCCGCACATACCGGGAATGCCGCGCTGGACGGATCGCGTGGTACAGCAATTACCTGCGGCTTCAACTCGGGCCGCCCCGTCAGCGTTATCACACGCCCCGCATCGGTATCCTCAACCGTGATCTCGGCGCCAAATCCGGCGAGCATCCGTTCCGAATGATCTCGGGTCGCCTCTTTTTCAATCACAACGGTCTGCCCCGGCGCGTTCAGCCCCGCCAGCAACACTGCAGATTTCACCTGCGCCGATGGAACCGGCACTTCGTAGCGCACAGGAACCGGGTCGGCAGCGCCTAAAATGGTCATGGGCAGCCGCCCTTCCGAGCGGCCAACAGCTTGTGTGCCAAACAGAGCCAACGGATCGGTTACCCGTGCCATGGGGCGTTTGTTCAAGCTGGCATCCCCGGTGAACGTCGCAGAGATCGGCGAGGTCGCCATAGCGCCCATGATCAACCGCACCCCGGTGCCAGAATTGCCACAATCGATCACCTGATCGGGTTCGGCGAACCCGCCCACGCCGACGCCATGCACGGTCCACTCACCGCCGCCATGGTCGGTGACCTCGGCCCCAAAGGCCCGCATGGCCTTCGCGGTATCGAGCACATCCTCGCCCTCAAGAAGGCCGGTAATCCGGGTTTCCCCAACCGCCATCGCGCCCAGGATCAGGGACCGGTGCGAAATCGACTTATCTCCCGGCACGTCAGCGGTACCGGTCAGCGGACCGCAGGGATGCGACGTCATCGGGGTGGGCGTGCCGTGTCCGGACATGAGGGCTCCTTTTGCGCTATCAGTCACAGGCCGATTAGCGAATTGGAACCGCTTGGTCCAGCGGCAATACCCTCTGGTGCCTGCGTCGGTCTTAAAAGCGACAGCTAATTGTGGGTAAAACTCCGGAAATAGGCTATGATCGCCGCATTCACATTACCCGAGTTACCAGTTTTCAATACGTTTTAAGGAGTGGATCATGTCATCGGCCCCATCCATATTGTCCCAAGGGACCAGAAAGTACTTTCAACCCGAAGATCCGTTCAAACCAGAAAGCGCGATTGAAAAACGGCTGGCCTTTCTGGTCGGGCTGGTCGCGTTTGGCCTGCCTGCTATCCTGGCCGCTGGGGCGGTTTTTGGCGACAGCTGTTTTCGCGACAGCATCAGCCACTTCTACTATGCGCAGTTCTTGGGGCCGATTTTCGTCGGGCTGCTGATCTTCATCGCCGGGTTCATGATTGCCTATACCGGTGATCATTTTGTCGAAGACAGGTTAAGCTCGCTCGCCGGGCTTGGGGCCATTATCGTAGCCTGCGTCCCGACACTGGGCAGCGGGTGCGAAAAGCCCGAGACGTTCCTATCCCGTGTCTTTGTCGAAGTCACCAACGGCCAACAGATCAAGGTCGCCGAGGCCGACGGGCAGGAATTTTTCAGCCTGTTCGATGCCGCCAGCGACTGGCACTTGGTCGCCGCCGGCGTCCTGTTCATTTATCTCGCGTTGTACTGCCTGCTTGTCCTGAAACGCGTGGTTCCCGCGCGTCATGAAAAAGATGGCGTACTGATCGAGAGCAAGCGCAAGCGCAATCAGCTCTACAGCGCGTGCGGGATAACGATCCTGGTGTGCGTCGCGTTGCTGTTTCTCAAAAGCAAAATTGGCGGCCAGAACTTTCTGGACTGGTGGAACAGCCTGAACCTGACCTTCTTTGTCGAAGCGATCGCACTTTGGGCGTTCGGGGCCGCGTGGTGCGCCAAAGGCCGCGTTTTTGAAAGGTTGAACGACGGCTAATCGGTGCGCTGAAACGTCAGATAATGGGGCCTCCGCCCTTCGCGCAGGGCTTTCTGCTCATATCGTGTCGAAATCCAGTCATCCCATGGCTCGCGCCAATCCTTGGGGCGTTCCGCCAGCCATTTGAAACCGGCCTGCGGCACCTCTTCCAGGGTCTGGCGCACATAATCAGGGATGTCTGTCGCCACGCGAAAGATCGCTCCGGGCCTCAGCACCCGGGCGAGCGGCTGCAGATGCTCTGGCGTTACAAAACGCCGACGGTGATGTCGGGTTTTGGGCCACGGATCGGGATAGAGAAGAAAGGCCCGAGAGATGCTGTTGTCAGGCAAAACATCAAACAGATCACGCACATCCCCTGGGTGAACCGACAGATTTTCGACACCCGCCCGCCGGATTTTGCCCAGCAGCATGGCAACGCCGTTGATATATGGCTCAGCCCCGATGATGCCGATATCAGGATTTTGCTGAGCCTGATGCACCAGATGCTCGCCGCCGCCGAAACCGATCTCCAACCAAGTGGGCTTGCCACCGAACAGCCCTTGCAGGTCAAGCGGACGGCGTTCCGGGTTGGTGTCCCAATCGACAGCCCCCGGAGACAGGTCCGCCAGATCTTCGGACAGATACGCCTTTTGGCTTTGCTTCAGGGCTTTGCCTTTGAAGCGTCCATAAAAGTTTCTGCGCGGGCGTTGTGGGGTCTCGGTGCTCATGGCGCTGGCCATACTGCGCGACCGGGGTCGTTGCAAGAGTGCAGGCAAGCAGCACCGCAATGCAGGATGAAAAAAGCGCGCCGCAATCGGGCGCGCTTTGGGTCTCAGTTTTAGACGGCTGCTTTCAATGCGTCCGCCAGGTCAGTCCGCTCCCAGCTGAAACCGCCATCAGCGCCCGGTTCACGACCGAAATGACCATAGGCAGCCGTGCGCTGGTAAATGGGCTTGTTCAGTTGCAAATGCTGACGAATACCGCGCGGGCTCAGATCCATGACCTGATCAATGGCCTGTTCAATCTCGCGATCTGCAACCTGACCGGTGCCATGAGTGTCGGCATAGATCGAAAGCGGCTTGGACACGCCAATCGCATAGCTCAGCTGGATCGTGCAGCGCTCGGCCATTCCGGCGGCAACCACGTTTTTGGCCAGATAGCGCGCGGCATAAGCCGCCGAACGGTCAACCTTGGTCGGGTCCTTGCCCGAGAACGCGCCGCCCCCGTGCGGGGCCGCACCGCCATAGGTGTCCACGATGATTTTCCGGCCTGTAAGGCCCGCATCCCCATCCGGACCGCCAATGACGAATTTCCCGGTCGGGTTCACGTGCCACTCAGTCTCAGCACTCAGCCAGCCGTCGGGCAGGATTTCGCGGATATAGGGTTCGACGATCACGCGGATGTCGTCTGAGGTCAGCGCCTCATCCAGATGCTGGGTCGACAGCACGATCGAGCTGACGCCGACCGGCTTGCCATCCCGGTACACCACCGACAGCTGCGATTTCGCGTCCGGGCCCAGCGCCGGCTCGGTGCCGTTCTTGCGCACTTCAGCCAGACGGCGCAGGATCGCGTGCGAGTACTGAATGGGCGCGGGCATCAGCGCGGACGTCTCGGTCGTTGCATAACCGAACATGATACCCTGATCGCCAGCCCCTTCGTCCTTATCGCTCGACGCGTCAACACCTTGCGCGATATGGGCCGATTGTTCGTGAAGCAGGTTCGTCACCTCGACGGTTTCGTGGTGGAACTTATCCTGTTCGTAACCGATATCTTTGATACACGCGCGCGCGATATCTTCGATCCGGTCCATGTATTCATGCAGCTTTTCCTGATCCGACAGGCCAACTTCGCCACCGATGACAACGCGATCGGTCGTGGCAAATGTCTCGCACGCCACGCGAGCTTCGGGCTCTTCGCTCAAAAAAGCATCAAGTACGGCATCTGAAATACGGTCACAGACCTTGTCGGGATGCCCTTCGGAAACGGATTCCGAAGTAAAAGTGTAGTTCTGTCGGGACATAAAAGTGCTCCATTGAGATTACCCCCGTCACGTCAGGAAGCCGTTGTGACAAGCGACCGTGGGCATACGCCCAGAGGCGAATAGGGTCAATCGCAAATTAGTCCAAGCTGTTTCGGGCGTTGCGCCAAAACAGCGCAAACAAGACCAGCAGCACCAGAAAAACCGCCCTATCCCCCAGACGCGCATAAAGCGTCGGTGTAAGCGCGCGCGGTAACGTCGCATCCACATACCCCGCCTGCCCCAGAGGCAGCGATGCAGTGATACGCCCAAGCGGGTCGATCATGGCAGATACGCCGGTATTAGCCGATCGCATCATCGGCAGTCCTTGCTCAATCGCGCGCATCTGCGCCTGAGCAAGATGCTGATACGGCCCCGAGCGGGTTCCAAACCACGCATCATTGGTGATCTGCAGCAGGAAATCCGCACGCGCAGGCGCGGAAAGTACGTCTTGCGTGAACACCGCCTCATAGCAGATCAGCGGCAAGGCCATCCCCAGTTTTCCAGCGTCCAGCAGATCAGCCCCGGGCCCCGAACTGAACCCATTTCCGGTTGTCGCTGCCAATCCGTGAATGCCGAACTTGGCCATCAGGTCTCCAAAGGGAACATATTCGCCAAAAGGCGCCAGATGGTGCTTATCATAGAGGCCCGCCTGCTGCCCATCCTCATCCAGATAGACCATCGAGTTGTAAATCCGCGCGCCATCCCCGCGCTGGATGCCCAAGACAACCGGCACGCCCTGGGCCGCATCGGCGATGGCCGCAAGATGGGGCTGTGCGCTTCCCAGCCAGGCAGGCACCGACGTCTCGGGCCAGACGATCAGATCCGGTCTGGGCTCTGCCGCCGTAAACTCGATCTGACGCGCAAAGAACAGCGGCGCATAATCACGGTCCCATTTCTGATGCTGCGGCGCGTTCGGCTGAACCATCCGCGCGATGTTGTCACTGTCCACCACTTCTGGGCGCATCGATGCATAGATCAGGGCAAGAGCGGCCAGACCAACCGACATCGCAACAGGCATTGCATACCCCCTTGCGCTTTGACCGCTGACCAAAGCCGCGCCCAAAGGCAAAGTTGCAAACAAGGTTAGCGCCGTCAGGCCATAGGGCCCCACAATTGCCAACATCTGCGCAACCGGCGTATCCACCCAGACCTGCGACGGGCCAGCCCATGGAAAGCCGGTCAGCACATATCCGCGCGCCATCTCGGCCAGCGACAGGCTGACGGCCAGCAACAGGGCTTGCCGCCCCTGCCCTGTCGCCCCCGGCCTGCGCGCGACCCAGAAGGCCAAGGCCCAAAACAACGCCAACCCAGCTGCCATGAAACACAGCGCAAACGGGGCCATCCAGGCATGGCGCTCGGCATCAACCTGAAACGGCTCGATGATCCAGTTCAGCGCGTGGGCAAAATATCCGGTGGCAAAGCACCACCCGACCCATGCGGCCTGCACGCGCGTTGCGCTGGCCAGAAACAGCGGCGCAATCAGCGAAAACGCAATCAGCGTCGCGATCCAATAGCCAAACGGGGCCAACCCAAAAGCCCCCAGCGCGCCCAGCATCGCCGCCAGAACAAGCCTCAGCCAGACAGGCCAACCGGCGGCAGGGTTCATGCAACGATATCCGGCAACATAACGCGCAGCCGCTTGATCCGGCGTGCATCCGCGTCGACCACTTCGAACTCGGGCCCTTCGGGGTGCGGCACAACCTCTCCCCGCGCGGGAATGCGCCCCGACAGCATAAAGACAAGACCGCCTAATGTGTCGATCTCTTCTTCATCCACATCTTCGTGGCTGGTCAGCGAGCGCCCGATCTCGGCTTCAAACTCCTCAAGTGGTACCCGCGCTTGGACGACATAACAGCCGGGTTTCTCCTGAAACCAAAGCTGATCTTCGTCAGCGTCGTGTTCGTCAGCGATTTCACCAACAACCTGTTCAATCAGGTCCTCAATCGTCAGCAGACCGTCGACACCGCCATATTCGTCGATCACCAGCGCCATGTGACGGCGTTCAGTCTGCATTTTGGTCAGCAGAACGCCGATTGGCATGGACGGCGGCACGAATAACAACGTGCGCAACATCGCGCGCATCTCGAATTCGGCCGAGCCGCCATTGAACCCGTGCGTCAGGGCGAAATCCTTAAGGTGAACAAAACCCAGCGGCGTATCCAGCGTTCCGTCATAGACCGGAATACGCGACAGGCCACTGTCGCGAAACAGCTGCGCGAGCTCTTCTTTGGTCGTAGTCAGGGGGACCGACACGATCTCTGCCGTCGGTATCGCCACATCCTCAACCCGCATACGGCGCAAGTTGATCATGCCCCGTGGCTGTGCCGCGTCTGTTTTGTGGCCGTTTACCAACTCGGCCTCATCTTCGTCATGCGAGGAGAATGCATCAATTATTCGAGTAAGAAATCCGCTTTTCTCTTCGGTAGTGTCGTTGCCGTCCTGCGGAAGCGCGCTGTGCGCCGCCCTAGAACTGCCGTCTGTGTCGCCCATTATCCTGTTCCAATTTCTCAGGCACAAATGCCCGCGTTACCCATTATATGGGTCATCAATACCTAATTTGCAAAGTATCTCGACCTCGACACCCTCCATCAAAGTGGCGTCTTGGTCACGAATGTGGTCATAGCCCAGCAAATGTAACATCGCGTGAATGATCAGATGCGTAACGTGATCTTCGATGGCCTTCCCGGCCTCGCGGGCCTCATACGCGCAGGTATCGTATGAAATCGCGATGTCGCCCAGCGCAATTTCACCCGTAAAATCAGGGCTTGGCGGCAAAGGCGTCTTGCCTGCTGCTTCGGGTGCCAGATCTTCGGCAGGCCAGCTCAGCACATTGGTGGGGGTCGGTTTGTCCCGAAACTCGGCATTCAGCTCGGCGATCCGTGCATCGTTGCATCCCAGCAGGCTGATCTCGCACAGCGCGGCGTCCAGTCCGAAGTGATCAAGCACCGCACCGATGGCCCGCCCGGACAGCACCTCAAGATCCTGCCAGCGCGCATCTTCAACCGAGATTTCCAGGTTCATGCCGCCATCTTTCGTTTGCCCCAGCCGATTGCGGGGCCGGCACTTATCCCGTTTCCCGGCCCGCGTCGGCCTCATACGCTTCGATGATGGCCGCGACAAGCGGGTGGCGGACCACGTCTTTCGAGGTGAAATAGTTAAAGCTGATGTTCGGAATCGTTTTTAGCAACCGTTCCGCATCCGCCAGCCCCGACTGGACCCCACGCGGCAGATCGACCTGCGAGCGGTCACCCGTGATCACCATACGGCTGCCTTCGCCCAGACGGGTCAGGAACATTTTCATCTGCATCGTCGTGGCATTCTGCGCTTCATCCAACACAACAAATGCATTGGCCAGCGTCCGTCCGCGCATAAAGGCCAGAGGAGCGATTTCGATTCGCTTCTCCTCGATCAACTTGGCCAGCTGTTTGCCCGGCAGGAAATCATTCAGCGCATCATAGAGCGGCTGCATGTAGGGATCGACCTTGTCCTTCATATCACCGGGCAGATAACCCAGTTTTTCACCCGCTTCGACGGCCGGACGGCTGAGGATAATACGATCCACGTGACCACCGATGAACATCGACACGCCAACGGCAACCGCCAGATAGGTCTTACCGGTTCCAGCAGGCCCGATTCCAAAGGCCAATTCGTTGTTAAATAACGACTGAACATAGGCTTTCTGAGCATCCGTGCGCGGCTCAACCAGCTTCTTTCGCGTCTTGATCTCGACCGTACCGCCTTTGAACATCTCAAGCTGGTCACCATCGCGCGAGCCGGTTTCGGCCTCTGAGTTGCCCATCCGCAATTCTCGGTCGACATCAGCGGCCTCAACCTCGCGCCCCCCTTCGAGCCGGCCGTACAAGGCCTGAAGCACCTCAATCGCCTGTTTCTGGGCATCTTCGTCCCCCAGAACAACAAGCTGGTTGCCGCGGCGGACAATCTGAACCGAAAGCTTGTGCTCGATATCAGTCAGATTGCGGTCATATTCACCGCACAGATCAATCAAGAGCCGGTTGTCTGGAAATTCAACAAGTGCCTCGCGCTGAGGCATTTCATCTTGCGGTGGGGTCAGTTCACCGATGGCCAATCCGTTCTCCTGTCTTGGCGTTTCACCCCGAGCGTAGACAACAAAACTCGGTGGGCGCAAGCAACAGTTTCAAAAATTTACCACTGATGGCAAAACCGCAAGTCGCCCCGGGATTTCGGCCAGGGCCATCCTAAAACCGATAGTTCAGACCAAACCGCAGGTTGCGATAGTTAGGCGTGGATTTGGTGGAAAAGCCCGAGCTGAAGTCAATTTGCTTTGAGTCGAACTGAACGTATTCATATTCACCCGTAATGGACCACCTGTCGGTCAGCTGGTGTTCGGCACCGATGCTGGCTGAAAAACCACTGCGGCGATCATTGTCCACCGAGGTTTGCGTCGACGTTCCGCTGGTGATGCTGCTTGACGTCGAGATGTCCCCGCTCACATACCCCACCGAGACGAAATACAAGATGCTGCGGCTACGGTTGGTCAGACCATTGCGTAGTTTGATCGAGAGCACATCCGAAATCTCGGACCCCGCGCCCACGACGGTGCCGCTGATGTTGGATTGCGTGCTGTCTTCGAGGCTTCCGAAATCATAACCGACTTCAAAACCATAGACATAGTCGCGCCCGCCTATTGCGGGCAAAACACCGCGCCAGCCGCCCCGGACGCCGCCAAATCCACCGGATGTTTCAAGCTCACCGACTGCAAAGGTTCCACCGCTGGTCCGTAATCCGAAACGGTCACTGCCGCCGTTCGCATATCCGCCCGATATGCCCAGATAGAACGCGCTGACATCATCCGAAAGACGTTCTGGCCCAACAACAGCCGGGTCATCGGTGCCCACGGTCAGATTACCGCCGACTGCGGCGCCCGCACATAAAGTGGCCAGAGCCACTCCCAAGAGGGCTTGTCCAAACTTCGGAATAAAAACTCGACTAACAGCTACCACTCTTACCCTCCATCACTGCGAACAGACAATCAGGCCTGCGCAAGCCTTGCTAAGCAGGGTTCAAACATCACCCCTGACAAAGGCTAGCTATGCTGGGAGCATGCTTCAAAGCAATAAATCAAGTATTAATTTTAGTGTAGAACACCAGTTATGGTATATAAACTGCCCATATCAGCAGGTTCAGATTAACTCTCCGGCAAGAGAGTTCGCGCCCGATGCGGTGATCCGAACATCGCGCAAATCTCCGGCGGCGATACTTTCACCAACGACGTGAACCGCATGAAGATACTCGGATTTCCCGACCATCTGCCCGGTCAGACGCCCTGGTTTTTCGAACAATACGCGTACGGTGCGACCGACCATGGAATCCTGAATTTCGCGCTGATGGCGTGTAATCATGGCCTGCAAGCGTTGCAGACGGTCATCTGCCGCTTCTTCGGCAACCTGTGGCCGTTCTGCCGCAGGCGTCCCCGGACGGGTCGAGTATTTGAAGGAATAAGCATAGCCGTACCGAACCTCTTCCACGAGGCTCAAAGTCGCCTTAAAATCCTCTTCGGTTTCTTCGGGGAAACCAACGATAAAATCACCCGACATCAGAATATCAGGCCGTGCCGCACGAATACGTTCAATAAGGCGCAGATAGCTTTCTGCAGTATGGCTGCGGTTCATTCGCTTCAGGATTTTATCTGATCCCGACTGCACCGGTAGATGCAGGTACGGCATTAGCTTGTCACAGGTCCCATGCGCTTCGATCAGATCATCTGCCATGTCATTTGGGTGCGAGGTGGTAAAACGAATGCGCTCCAGCCCATCGACCTTGTTCAGCTCCCAGATCAGACCCGCCAGCGTCATGTCTCCATCAGGTCCCGCCCCATGATAGGCATTCACATTCTGACCCAGCAGAGTGATTTCCCGCACGCCGCGTTCCACCAACTCGCGCGCTTCGTTCAGAATGCGATCGGCAGGGCGGCTGACCTCGGCGCCGCGCGTATAAGGCACCACGCAAAAGGCGCAAAACTTGTCACACCCTTCCTGCACCGTCAGAAACGCCGTTGGGCCGCGCTTCGCTTTGGGACGGTTTTTCAGTTTCTCGAACTTGTCCTCTTCGGGGAAATCGGTGTCCAGCGCCTTTTCCCCGGCGCGGGTCTTGGCCTCCATCTCGGGCAGGCGGTGATAGCTTTGCGGGCCGACCACAAGGTCAACCATCGGCTGACGCCGCATGATTTCCTGACCCTCTGCCTGCGCAACACATCCGGCGACACCGATCTTGAGGTCCGGCTTTTCCGCTTTCAATCCTTTGAAACGCCCAAGCTCGGAATAAATCTTTTCTGCCGCCTTCTCACGAATATGGCAGGTGTTCAGCAGGATCATATCCGCATCATCAGGCGTTTTGGTCTCCACATACCCCTGACCGCCCAGCGCTTCGGCCATACGCTCGCTGTCATAGACGTTCATCTGGCAACCATAGGTTTTGATAAACAGCTTTTTCGGTTCGGACATGGGTTGGGCCTTTGCATTCGCTGGACCGGCGTCATCTATACGCATCGAACGCCGCTTGCAATGCCGCCGCAATTACCCGAATTTGTCGGAAATTTCCAGCAACGCGGAATGCCAGAAGACGATGCAGTACGACTCTCTCGATCACTTCATGAAAACCGGACAGACCGCGCTGACTAAGGGACCCGTTGCCCTTGTCTTTGCCGAGGATGATGTCGAGCTTGAAGGCACCCTGCGCCACCATCTGAACCTTGGGTTCAAATCTCTTGTGGCGTTCATGCCAGCCGAGTTCGAGCTGCCATCGGAACTGAACGAAACTATTCACCGCGTCGCCCTGACCTGCGCCCCAAGATCGGTCGTTTTTGACACAATCAACCGGATCACGCAGACCGCGCCTGATATCTGGTACTACTACTGCTACAACGCGGAATACCTGTTCTATCCGTTCTGCGAAACACGCTCGATCACCGAGATGCTAGCGTTTCACACCGAAGAACGCCGCGATGCGATGCTGTGCCATGTCGTTGACCTCTATGCCGAGGATCTTGCCGCCCATCCCAATGGCGTGGCCGCAGATCAGGCCCTGCTGGACAGCACAGGGTATTATGCCCACGCCCGCCATGATGCGACGGGTCAACCGCTCGAACGTCAGCTGGACATGTCAGGCGGCCTGCGCTGGCGATTCGAGGATCACATCCCCTATGAACGCCGCCGCATCGACCGGATTTCGCTGTTCAAGGCCGCGAAGGGCCTGAAACTGCTGCCGGATCACACGTTCAACGAACCCGAATACAACACCTACTCCTGCCCCTGGCACCATAACCTGACCGCAGCGATCTGTTCATTTCGGGCGGCCAAGGCGTTGAAGAGCAATGCCGGTTCGACCTTTGACATCCCCACGTTCAGTTGGCGCAACTCGATCGGCTTTCAGTGGAATTCCAACCAGTTGCTGGAGTTAGGCCTGATCGAACCCGGACAATGGTTCTAAACGCCTTCAGCGCTGCAGAACCGGAAACCAATCCTCACGCAAATGCTGACCGGGTGTCATCTCGTGTCCAGGAAACGGTGGCGACGTGCGCCCCGGGCGCTCGACATATCGCGCATCATCCCCCACCAGACGCAGGGAAAACGCACGGCGGCGGCTGTCCGAGTGGTTCCCGCGCGCGCCGTGCAGCGTGCGATAATGAAAGGCCACAGCGTCGCCCGGCTCCATCTCGAACTCGACAACCTTCATGCCTTCGGCATCCGGGTCTGGCACAGGAATATACTGACCCTCATCGGCAAAGAACCCTTCTTCCGATACCCAGCGTGTGGGCAGAACCTCTTTTTCCCACAGATGAGAGCCGGCCACGCATCGCAGCGTCGCCTGCCTGACCGGGTCCAGCGGAGACCAGAAGCTGATCGTTTGCCGCCCTTCGACAAAGTAATAAGGCCCGTCCTGATGCCATGGTGTGGCCATCGACGTTCCCGGCTCTTTGACCAGCACGTGATCATGAAACATCTGAACCGTGTTTGACTGCATCAGATCGGCGGCAACCTCAGCCGCAGGCGACTCTTCGATCACTTTGCGGAACTGCGGAATGCGGGACCAGTTGCAATAGTCGTCAAAGAAACGGCCGGTTTCACCAGCCTTTTTGTTTTCGGACGCATAGGGCCCCGGATCCGCCATATTGGCCGCCACCCCGTCGCGCAACGTCTCGACGTAATCCGCGAACAGACCTTTGACCAGAACAACACCGTCTGCCTGATAGTCAGCGATCATGTCCGGTGAGACGAGAGAATGCGGCATCTGCCCCTCCTGATTTTGTGCAATCAAAGACTGCGCAGATTTGTCAGGCGGGTTCAACTCACCATCAACAATGATGAGCGACCGGGCTGTTTGGTATCCGTGGCGGGAATTAAGGCTTCTTTCGCAGACGGATTACAACGTCGACCGAGGCGATTTCGACGCCTTCGGGCGCTTCGGGCAGTTGTTTGATCACCAGTTGATCCGAGGGCGCGTCGCTTAGGCGGCTTTCGTCTTCCCAGAAGAAATGCGGATGATCATGGGTGTTGGTGTCAAAATAGCTTTTTGACCCATCAACAGTGATCTCCTGCAGCACACCAGCCTCACAAAACGCGCGCAGCGTGTTGTAGACGGTAGCAAGCGACACCGCGTCACCCTTCTTTTTGGCCGACTCAAACAGGCTTTCTGCGGTGACATGGCGATGGTTCCCGTCGCCGACCAACAGTTCGGCCAATGCAACCCTTTGACGCGTCGGGCGCAGCCCGGCGTCAACCAACCAGTTTGTAGCGATGTTCTGGCTCTGAGGTGTCATAGATCGGATACCTGATTTCTGCTGATAATATATATAGGTGCCATTAGGTGGGAATTTCAAATGAAATTCATTCGCAAAGAATATGCTAAGCCGCACATGTTGTTGTCTGCTGCTCTTGCAGGACCTTGCATACGGGTGCTAGACGAGGCCAGATAGAACAAAACAGACCCCTGGCAGGAGAGGCGGCAAGAATGGCCCAATTCCCGAGCAGTTTTGACAAGGACGATCTGCTGAAATGCGCTCGTGGCGAGCTTTTTGGCCCCGGCAACGCACAGCTGCCTGCTCCGCCGATGTTGATGATGGACCGGATCACCGAAATTTCGGATGATGGCGGTGCGCATGGAAAAGGCCATGTATTGGCCGAATTCGATATCACGCCTGACCTTTGGTTCTTTGACTGCCACTTCCCCGGCAACCCGATCATGCCCGGCTGTCTGGGGCTGGACGGTTTGTGGCAGCTGACCGGCTTTAACCTCGGCTGGCGCGGCTGGCAGGGGCGCGGCATGGCCGTGGGTGTGGGCGAGGTCAAGCTGACCGGCATGGTGCGCCCTGACCGCAAAATGCTGACCTACAAAATCGATTTCAAAAAAGCGATCCAGACCCGCCGCCTGACGATGGGCGTGGCAGATGGTATCGTCGAAGCGGACGGTGAAATGATTTATGATGTCAAAGACATGAGAGTCGTTCTGTCTGACGCCTGACCCTGACAGGCCCGAAATAAGGAGCACGCACATGCGTCGAGTAGTCGTAACCGGTTTGGGGATCGTCTCCTCCATCGGGAACAACGCCCAAGAGGTTCTGGCCTCACTCAAATCCGGCACGTCCGGGATTGAAGCCAATGAGCAGATGATCGAACATGGCTTTCGCAGCCAGATCGCCGGATCGCTCAAGATCGACGTGACCGAGCATGTGGACAAACGCACGCTGCGTTTCATGGGGCCCGGTGCGGCCTACGCCCATATCGCGATGTCTCAGGCCATCGCTGATTCCGGCCTGAGTGAAGATCAGGTGGTGAACCCGCGCACCGGTCTGGTTGCGGGCTCGGGCGGGCCATCGACCAGTGCCATGCTGACGGCGCATCAGACCGTGCTAAAAAACGGCGCGACCAAGCGGATTGGCCCCTTTGCCGTGCCGAAATGCATGTCCTCGACGATTTCCGCGAACCTTGCCACCCCGTTCAAGATCAAGGGCATTAACTATTCGATCACTTCGGCCTGTACGACTTCGCTGCATTGCATCGGCAACGCGGCAGAACAGATCATGATGGGGAAACAGGATGTGATGTTCGCAGGCGGCGGCGAAGAGCTCGACTGGACCCTATCCTGCCTGTTTGACGCGATGGGCGCGATGTCATCAAAATACAATGACACGCCCGATAAGGCCTCGCGCGCGTTTGACCAGAACCGCGACGGCTTCGTCATCTCTGGCGGTGGCGGCATCGTTGTTCTCGAAGAGCTGGACCACGCGCTGGCGCGCGGTGCCAAAATCTATGCCGAAGTGACTGGTTACGCCGCCACCTCAGACGGTCATGATATGGTTGCCCCCTCGGGCGAAGGCGCGGAACGCGCCATGCGTCTGGCAATGGCTAACGTGCCCGAAGGCCGCAAGGTCGGCTATATCAACGCCCACGGCACCTCGACCCCGGTTGGCGATGTGGGCGAGGTTGAGGCCGTACGTCGCATCTTTGGCGAAGGCAACGTGCCGCCGATCTCATCGACCAAATCGATGACGGGCCACGCGCAGGGCGCCGCAGGCGCGCTTGAAGCGATCTTTTGCCTGCTGATGCTGGACAATGATTTCATTACGCCGTCGATCAATGTCGACACACTAGCCGAAGGCATCTTGCCCGGTGAAATTGCGACTCAAGTAGTTGAAAATGCAGGCTTGGACAGTGTCATGACCAACAGCTTCGGCTTTGGCGGCACAAATGGTTCCATGGTTCTGTCAAAGTATAACGGGTGAATAGGATGTCGGATCAATTAAAAGGCAAACGCGGCCTGATCATGGGTGTGGCCAATGACCGCTCGATCGCGTGGGGCATCGCCAAAGCTATGCACGAGGCCGGCGCCGAACTGGCTTTCACCTATCAGGGCGAGGCGTTTGGCAAACGTCTTGAACCACTAGCCCAGAGCCTTGGCAGCGACTTTATGGTAGATGCGGACGTCACAGACGACGCGTCGCTGGACCGCGCCTTTGGTGAGTTGGGAGAGCGTTGGCCAACCATCGATTTTGTGGTTCACGCCATCGCCTATTCGGACAAATCCGAACTGACCGGGCGGTTTTTGAACACCACCCGCGCCAACTTCAAACATTCGATGGATGTCTCGGCATACTCGTTTATCGAGGTTGCGCGCCGCGCATATCCTTTGATGAAAGACAATGGTGGCACCCTGCTGACACTGACCTATCAGGGCTCGAACAAGGTTGTTCCGAACTATAACGTCATGGGCGTGGCCAAGGCGGCGCTGGAATCGGCGACCCGCTATCTGGCCAATGATCTTGGCCCCGAAGGCATTCGTGTGAACGCCATTTCGCCCGGTCCGATGAAAACGCTGGCCGGAGCGGCCATTGGCGGCGCCCGCAAGACCTATAAGTTCTGCGATCAGAACGCGCCGATGCGCTCAAACGCGACGCTTGAGGCTGTGGGCGGCACTGCGGTCTATCTGGCCTCGGATGCTGGCACCTATACCTCGGGTGAGATTATTCGCGTCGACGGGGGATTCCACGTTCTGGGCATGCCGCAGCCTGATTTCATGTGACCATATCTTTCCCTGCCAGCGCCAAGATTTGAACATCTTTGACCGGCAGGGATTGGGTCATGAGCAAACTTGACCAGATCATTGCAAACAATGCGCGCGCAACCCAGTCCCGCAAGTCAGGACTCAAGGGGGGGCGGGCGCGCATAATGCTGCTGACCCTGACCACCCTGCTGATTTTGTTCGTGTTCTACACGCAGCCGCAGGTGCGCGAGGCTATTCAGCCGTTTCTGAACCAACTGCCCGGGCTGTAATCTCAGCCCTGCGCGTTCACCGAGACAATCTCGATCTCAAAAATCAAATCCTGCCCAGCGAGCGGATGATTTGCATCCAGCGTCACCGTCGTCTCATCGGCTGCGACCACCACAACCGGCAATGCCTGCCCATCAGGTGTCTGCATCTGCAGCTGCGTACCGGGTTCCAGAGGGATGTCTTCGGGAATTCCTTCGCGCGGAATGTCCTGACGCATGGCCGGGTTGATCGGCCCATAGGCATCGACACACGCAATCTCGACCCGTTTCTTCTCGCCGATCTGCATTCCGGGCAGCGCCACCTCCAGGCCCGAGATAACCTCGCCTGACCCGACCGCAAATTCCAGCGGTTCCCGTCCCTCGGAACTGTCAAAGACGTCACCGCCCAGAAGGGTACCGGTGTAGTGAATGCGAACGGTGTCGCCCTGCTTGATCGCGGTCATCGTGGCCTCCGGCCTCGTAAGGAAATGAACGCTAAGCCTAGAGATTGGTACAATATTGTAAACCCTCGGCTCTTTCGCAGCTTTTCCCATTATGCCAACCTGCGCCCGATCAGCGGAGGGATAAATGGCAATCACAACATGCGTGTTCGATGCATATGGCACTTTGTTCGACGTGGCGGCCGCAGCCCGTCAGGCCGCAGCCGAACCCGGGTTCGATACCCTGCGCGAGAAATGGCCTGCATTGGCCAACCACTGGCGTTTGAAGCAATTGCAATATACGTGGTTGCGCGCGGTGGCAGATGCACATGCCGATTTCTGGGACGTCACGCAGGATGGTCTGGACTGGGCGCTTGAGGCTGTGGGGCTGCAGGGCGACATGGCCCTGCGACAACGCCTGCTGGACCTGTATTGGGAGTTGCAGGCCTATCCCGAAGTGCCGACCATGCTGAAGGCCCTGAAAGATGGTGGCCTACAGACCGCGATTCTGTCCAACGGCTCGCCACCGATGCTGGATGGCGCTGTTCAATCTGCAGGTATCGGAGCGGTCCTGGACGATGTCTTGTCGGTCGAAAGTGTCGGCGTCTTCAAACCTCATGTGCGGGTCTATGATCTGGTGCAGCAGAGATTTGGCTGCTCCCGTGACGAAGTGCTTTTTGTCAGCTCAAATGGCTGGGACGCCGCCGGGGCCAGCGGCTATGGCTTTGTGACGGCCTGGGTCAATCGGACTGACGAGCCAATGGATCGGCTGCCCTGGACCCCCGCCCATGTCTTGCCTGATCTGACCTCAATCCCATCGCTTGCAGGGCTGTAATGGCAGATTTCACCACATCTGACGGCCTGCGCCTGTACTTTGAGGATACCGGGGTCGGCACGCCGCTGCTGTGCCTTGCTGGCCTGACCCGGAACAGCGAGGATTTTGGATGTCTCGCACCGCATGTCGCCGATCTGCGGATGATCACAATGGATTATCGGGGACGTGGCCTCTCGGACTATGACCCCGATTTCATGAACTACAATATCCTGCGCGAGGCCCAGGACGCCATCGAACTGCTCGATCATCTGGGTCTGGACCAAACCTATGTGCTGGGCACATCGCGCGGCGGCCTGAACGCCATGGCACTGGCCAGCAGCCACCCGCAGCGCCTCTTGGGTGTGGTGCTGAACGATGTGGGCCCGGTGATTGAACCCGATGGGATCGCCCGGATCATGGAGTTTGTTGGTAAACCGCCCGATGCAAAAACCCATGACCAGATGGCGCAGCTTTTGAAACAGGCGTTAGAGCCCAAGTTCCCCGGCGTGCCACTCTCGGTCTGGACGGCGCGGTCCAGGGCCCAATACAGCGAAACGCCACAAGGTCTGTCCCTGCGATATGACCCGGCGCTGCGCAATGCGCTGATCGAACAGGCCGCCGCCGGACCCCCACCGGATCTGTGGCCTCTTTTCGACGCGCTACGCGGTATTCCCACTGGCGTGATCCGCGGCGCCAATTCCGATATTCTTGGGGCAGCCACCGTCGAACAGATGCACCGCCACCATCCCGGCTTGATATCGGCAGAAATCCCCAACCGCGGCCACGTCCCGTTTATGGACGAGCCGCCCTCCATCGACCTCATTCGCAAGGTACTGAACGCATGAGCACCATCGAGATGATAGAAGCCGCCGCCCTTAGGCTGCAAGGGCATGCCCGGGAAACGCCGCTGCTGAGCTCGCCCTTTCTGGATGAGATCGCGGGCCGCCGGGTGCTGGTCAAACCCGAATGCCTGCAACATACCGGCAGCTTCAAGTTTCGCGGCGCGTGGTCCGCGATATCCGCGCTGGATCAGATGGCGCGCGGGCGTGGCGTCATCGCCTTTTCGTCGGGCAATCACGCGCAAGGGGTCGCCATGGCGGCCGCACAGCATGGCATCCCATCGGTCATCATCATGCCGTCAGATGCCCCGCAGCTGAAAATCGACAACACCCGCGCGCTCGGCGCTGAGGTCATCCTCTATGACCGCGCCACCGAAAGCCGGGAAGAGATCGGCGAAGCGCTGGCCGCCGCGCGCGGCCTGACCCTGATCCGTCCCTATGACGACCCGCAAGTCATTGCCGGTCAGGGAACGACCGGGTTGGAAATCGCCCGTCAGGCGGCTGAACTGGGCGTGACCGAGGGCGACGTTCTGGTCTGTTGCGGCGGTGGCGGGTTGACCTCGGGCGTGGCGCTGGCGCTTGAGAAACGCGCCCCCGGCTTGCGCGCGCGCCCTTGCGAGCCCGAGGGGTTTGACGATGTCAAACGGTCGCTGGCAGCGGGCAGCATTCAGAACAACAACACAACCGCCGGCAACATTTGCGATGCCATCCTGACCCCACAACCCGGAGAGATCACCTTTCCCATTCTGACCCGCCTGTGCGGCCCCGGCCTCGCCGTGTCAGAACAAGAGGCTTTGCAGGCCGTGGCCCATGCCTTCCTGCGCCTGAAGATCGTTCTGGAACCCGGCGGCGCCGTCTCGCTGGCCTCAGCCCTGTTCCGAAAAGACCAGATCGCAGGGGACGCAGTCATCGTTGTTGCCTCAGGCGGCAATGTCGATCCGCAGATTTTTGCCCAAGCATTGGACCTGTTGGCCTGACACGCGGCGGCAGGCCGCACATCCTTCACCCGCACCCGCAATTCAGACAGGAACCAGGACATGAAAATCGCCGATCTCGGGGACGTAAAGCTGCACTACCGGGTCGATGGCGACCCGGATGGCGCGCCAATCGTCTTCGCAAACTCACTGGGAACAGATTTGCGCCTGTGGGATGCTGTCGTGCCCTTGCTGCCTGCCGGGTTACGGATCATCCGGTATGACAAACGGGGGCATGGCCTGTCCTCGCAGCCTCCGGCCCCCTATGCGATGGGCGCGCTGGTGCGGGATGCCGAGCGTTTGCTGGACTATCTCGATATCAAAGACTGCATGTTCGTCGGCCTCTCTATCGGCGGAATGATCGCACAGGGGCTGGCGGTCAAACGCATGGATCAGGTGCGCGCGCTGGTTCTGTCCAACACCGCCGCCAAGATCGCAACGCCCTCGATCTGGCAGGACCGCATCGCTGCGGTCCGCGCGGGCGGGATCGAAGCCATCACCGACGCCACAATGGAGCGCTGGTTTACCAAGGCATTTCGCGACACCCCTGAACATCTGCTCTGGCGCACGATGATGGCGCGCCAGTCGCTCGAAGGATATCTGGGCTGCTGCGAAGCGATTTCGGGCACGGATTTCTACACGCCAACCAGCGGGCTGCGCCTGCCTACTCTTGGCATCGCAGGCAGCGATGATGGCTCAACGCCCCCGGATCTGGTACGCGAAACCATCGACCTTATCCCCGGCGCGCGGTTTGAGCTGATCCGCAAGGCTGGACACCTGCCCTGTGTCGAACAACCCGAGAAATACGCCGCCATCCTTGGGCAGTTTCTGACCGAGACGGGACATATCTAAAGGAGCCTTGATATGGCCGATTTCCTGCTGATCCACGGCTCCTGCCATGGCGCATGGTGCTGGCGCGATCTGATCCCTCAGCTTACGGCGCTGGGTCATACCGCCCGCGCCATTGATCTGCCCAGCCACGGTGCAGACCCGACGCCGATTGCAGAGGTCACGCTGGACAGCTGCCGTGACGCAGTGCTGAACGCCTCGACCCCCGACACCCTTGTCGTCGGCCATTCCTGGGGCGGTTATCCGGTCAGCGCCGCTGCCGAAACATCGCCCAAAGCGATGCGGGCGCTGATCTATCTGTGTGCCTATGTTCCCCAATCCGGCCTCTCGATGATCGAGATGCGAAAGCGCGCGCCGCGCCAGCTGACGGACGGCGCAGTCGAGAAACCCGCCGACGGCCTGTCCTACAGCGTTTACCCTGAGCGGGTGCAGGACCTGTTCTATCACGATTGCAAGCCCGAGATCCTCTCATATGCGCGCCCACGGCTCTGCCCTCAGCCGATCGCGCCGCAAGACACGCCCTTGCGGCTGAGCGATCATTTCGCGCAGGTCCCCAAGGCCTACATCCGGGCGCTGGACGACCGGACCATCCCAACCGAATACGAAGAACAGATGAGCCATTGCGCGCCGCCCGAGATGCGCCTGACCATCGAAAGCTCGTACTCTCCATTCTTTTCGCACCCAGTCAAATTGGCCAGGCTGATGGATCAGATCGCCCGCGCGCTCTGACCGTCATCCGCGCATCCCAGAAGTTACGGGACGTTACGCCGGTTCCTGCAAAGCCTCTCTTTCCAGATGCTGAAACCACCGCTAGGGTCCGTGCAAAGAGTTTGCCCTGGGTCCCATGCGCCTGCCATTTCTGTTTGTTCTCGGTACCGTAATGATCGACGCGATGGGCATCGGCCTTGTCCTGCCGATCATGCCGCAACTGATCGTCGACGTTCAGGGCGGCACCCTGGCCACCGCTGCCATATGGGGCGGTATCCTCAGTACCGCTTTTGCCACGATGCAATTCCTGTTCGGCCCGGTTCTGGGAAATCTGTCAGACGCCTATGGACGCCGAACCGTGCTGCTGGTCTCTCTCTTTGTCATGGCACTGGACTATGTGGTGATGGCCATCGCCGGCAGCATCTGGCTGTTGCTGCTGGGCCGTATCGTCGGCGGCATCACCGCCGCCACCCATTCCACCGCCGCCGCCTTCATGGCGGATGTCTCTGAACCAAAGGACAAAGCCGCGAATTTCGGTCTGCTCGGCGCAGCCTTCGGGTTTGGCTTTGTTCTGGGCCCGCTGCTGGGCGGGGTCCTCAGCGAATTCGGCACACGCGCGCCGTTCTGGGCCGCCGCCGGGCTTTCTGCGCTGGGGTTCCTCGCTGGGTATTGGGTGATGCCCGAAACCGTAACCGACAAAACGCGGCGCGCGTTCAACTGGCGTCGGGCCAACCCGGCGGGTTCACTCCGTGCCATCGCCGGGCTGCCCGGCATTCGACCGATGCTGACGGTCTATTTCCTGTACTCCGTCTCGATCTATGTCTATCCGGCGATCTGGTCGTATTTCACCATCGAACGCTTTGACTGGTCCCCGCAGGTCGTAGGGTTTTCTCTGGGCATCTACGGCATCGGAATGGCGGCGGTGCAGGGTGGGCTGATCCGGCCTGCCACGCGATATCTGGGGGAACGGGTTACAATCATCGTCGGCATGGGGTTCGAAATCGTCAGCTTTGCCCTGCTGGCCTTTCTGACCAGCGGGAAAATTGCACTGATGCTGATCCCGGTCACCGCTCTGGGCGCTGTGGTGACTCCCGCCCTTCAGGCCATGATGTCACGCGCAACGCCGGATTCTCAGCAGGGTGAGCTTCAGGGCGTTCTGGCGGCGCTGCACGCGCTGTCCATGATCCTGTCGCCTCTGGTGATGGCCAGCGTGTTTGCCCAATTCGCAAAGCCGGACGCGCCTGTCTATCTGCCGGGCGCACCGTTCCTTCTGGCCTTGTGTCTGATGCTGGTCGGCCTAGTAGTTTTTCTGCGGTCGCGCCCTGCGATAGCATAACAACGACATATCCATGGCGGTTTCAGCCTTGCGGCAGGTGCTTCGACACGCCACCGTGATCCAAAGCGAATGGGAAACACATGCAAACCATCAAAGCCGCCATATGCCGAACCTTCAACGCACCTCTGGTGATCGAGGATATTCTGATCGCACCGCCCGGCATGGGAGAGATCGAGGTGACCCTCGATGCCGTGGCCATTTGCCATTCAGACATCACCTACGCCAGCGGGGCCTGGGGCGGGTTTCTGCCTGCCGTCTACGGCCACGAAGCGGCGGGTGTCATCACCGCTGTCGGCGATGCAGCGGGTGAGTTTCAGGTGGGCGACTCGGTCGTGGTCACGCTGATCCGCGCCTGCGGCTCCTGCCCTTCTTGTGCCAGTGGTAAGCCGACGATTTGCGAAACGCCCTATGACTCGGCAAATGGTCCATTGCAAACGGCTGATGGCGGCCCGTTGGATCAGGCTATGGCATGCGGCGCGTTTGCCGAAAAGGTTGTGGTCAGCCATCGGCAGATCGTCAAAATCCCAGACACAATGGCCAAGGATGTGGCCTGTCTGCTGTCATGCGGAGTGATCACCGGCGTTGGGGCGGCTGTGAACGCGGCGGGCTTACGCCCGGGGCAGGACGTTGTTGTGATCGGCGCGGGCGGCGTTGGCCTCAACGCGATTCAAGGCGCTAGGCTGGCCGGCGCGCGCCGCATCGTGGCCGTTGACATGACCGATGAGAAACTTGAAATCGCCAAACAGTTCGGTGCCACCCATGGCGTTCTGGCAACTTTGGAGCAACCGTGGAAGGCCGCATACAAGGCGCTTGGCGGCCGTGGGGCAGATGCGGTTCTGATCACGGTTGGGGCAATCCCTGCCTATGATCAGGCCCCGCGCTATCTGGGGCGCGGCGGCAAGGCCATCATGATCGGGATGCCGCATTCAGGTGCAGAAGCCAGCTATGAACCGGTTATTCTGGCGGCGATCGGTCAAGGACTGATCGGCTCGAAAATGGGCGATGTGGTCATTCAGCGTGACATTCCGTGGATGATTGATCTGTACGAACAAGGGCGTCTGAAACTGGACGAGCTGATCTCGGGCCGCTGGTCGCTGGACCAAATTAACGAGGCAATTGAAGACACTAAAACCGGATCGGCCAAACGCAACGTGGTGATCTTTGACAGAGCCCGATAGCCTGATGCATCGCACATAGGAGGACGTCAGATGAAGCTGCTAGACCTCGACATCATCGTGACGGCCCCACCCGCGCCGGGCTGGGGCGGGCGATACTGGATTCTGGTGAAAGTGACGACCGATACCGGGATCACCGGTTGGGGCGAGTGTTATGCGTCTTCGGTCGGCCCTGACACGATGAAGCATGTGATCCGGGACGTGTTCGACCGGCACATGGCTGGTGAAAACCCCGAAAACATCGAATTGATGTTCCGCCGCGCCTATTCCAGCGGTTTTACCCAACGTCCCGACCTGACAGTTATGGGTGCGTTCTCGGGTCTGGAAATCGCCTGCTGGGACATTCTGGGCAAGGACCGGGATCGCCCCGTCCATGCGCTGCTGGGTGGGCAGATGAACGCCCGTATCCGGGCCTATACCTATCTGTACCCCTTGCCGCAACATAACCTGACCGATTTCTGGACCTCCCCCGAACAGGCCGGAGAAAGCGCCGCCGAAATGGTCCGGCACGGCTTCACAGCCGTCAAATTCGACCCCGCGGGCCCCTATACAATGCGCGGCGGGCATATGCCTGCCATGTCCGATATCTCAATGTCCGTCGCGTTCTGCAAGGCGATCCGCGCGGCAGTGGGCGATAAGGCCGATCTGCTGTTTGGAACCCATGGCCAGTTCAATACGGCAGGCGCAATCCGCCTTGGTCAGGCCATTGAGACCTACTCACCGCTCTGGTTCGAAGAACCCACGCCGCCGGACATGATCGAGGACATGGCCCGCGTCGCCCGCAATGTGCGCATCCCCATAGCGACCGGCGAACGCCTGACCACCAAGGCCGAATTCGCTACGGTCTTGCGCGCGGGTGCCGCTGAAATCCTGCAACCGGCTCTGGGGCGTGCCGGAGGTATCTGGGAAATGAAAAAGGTTGCGGCCATCGCCGAGGTCTTCAACGCGCAGATTGCACCGCATCTCTATGCCGGTCCCGTCGAATGGGCGGCCAATGTTCATCTGGCGGCCTCCATTCCCAACCTGTTGCTGCTGGAAACGATTGAAACCCCGTTCCACGATCAGCTGATCAATGGTTCGATCCGCGTTGAAAATGGCTTTGTCACGCCGCCCTCCGCGCCCGGACTGGGAATAGACGTGAATGAGGAACTGGCCCGCGCGCACCCCTATACCGGCGACGCATTGCATCTGCAGATGCAGGAAGACCCGTGCGACTATGTCAACGGCAACAATTTCCAGGGGGGTGCGCCCGCAACCGAGGGGTGACAAGCGCAGGCCAGTTGGGGCATATTTCGCGAATCCCCCAACCTCCGGATCTCATTTCGTGACAGTACAAGACCTAGACCCTCAGGACCTGCCGCCCAAAACACCCGCGGACATGACAGAAAGCGCCGCTCAGGCTGCTGCGTTCCTCAAGACGCTGGCACATGAGGGTCGCCTGATGATCCTGTGCCATCTGGGTGCCGGAGAACGCTCGGTCAGCGAGTTGGAAACGCTGCTTAAGCTGCGGCAGGCTGCCGTAAGCCAGATGCTGGCCCGGCTGCGCGAAGAAGGTCTCGTCACAACGCGGCGCGAGGGAAAGACCATCTACTATTCGCTCAGCGATGGAAAAACCTCGCAGGTGATCGAGTTGCTTTACGGGCTGTTTTGCGCGCCGAACAACCACGGCTGATCAGCTCGCGACATATCCCGCCACAACCTGCAACAGTTTGAACGCTGTCGCCGCGTCATGTTCGACAACCGCCAGGAATTCTTCTTCACCGATCCGCAGGCAGACCAGATCGGTCTCTGCAACCATACTCAGCGCCCGTGGTTCTTTGCGGATCAGACCAAGTTCCCCAACGATTGCCCCGCCACCGACACGGGTAATCAGCTGATCCGGCTCTGACGTTTTCGGCAGATATAGGCCCGCCTCCCCTTCGATGATCATATAGGCGCCGTCTGTCGGCTGATCATCTTTCAGGAAAACGACCTCACCTGACTGTGCTTCGAACCAGCGCGCGCCAAAGGCCAGCAGGCGCAGCTGTCGCCGGTCCAGCCCGGAAAACAGTGGGGCCTGCTCCAGTGCGCGCAGCTTTCTGGCCAAATCCGCCGAAGCCGCGCCATCGCCCTCGACATCCGAGGGTTTCTGGTCCGAAACGACCCGCCCCTGCCGGATCTCAACGAACATATCAAAGACCTCTGGCGTCTCGAACTGGTCGTTCAGATAGATCACCGTGGTTTCAGGCAACAGTTGACGCAGGTTTTTGTAAACCGAAATCTGCGTGTCCATGTCATAGCTGGCCAGCGCGTTTTCGAGGATCAGGATATCGGGCTTCTTGATGGTCGCCCGCGTAAAGGCCAGCGGTTCAGCCAGAACAGCAGGCAGGTTCTGCCCGCCGAGGGCGACGGGCACGTCATAGATAAGCTCGATCACCAGCGGCCGGGCACCATTTTCGGACATGACATCCACGATCAGCTTGCGCGCCTCGTCCGATCGCGCCCCGCCGATCTGGCTGACCTTACCGAACAGCGCATTCTCCATGACGGTCAGGCCCGGCGCGAACTTGGTCACATCCAATGGCACAAATACACCGTTCAGCCGCTCGATCAGCTTGTCCGAATGGCTGTGCCGCAATTCGAGAATCCGCTGTTTCAGCTCGTCGGTAAAGGCAGGTCCGATCTGTTCGGCCGAGATGACAAACGGAACCGCCAGCATATTGGCAAGCTGTGCATCGTCCAGCCCCGCCGCGCCATCTTTGCGGGTCTTTTCGACCAGCTCGACCGCCGCCTCATAGGTCGATGCCTCAAGACCAAGTTTGCGGAACAGGGGGTGATCGGTGCCATCGAGTCCAAAAATCTGACGCAGCATATCGATCACGTCCTGGGTCAGGGCGACAAGGGTTTCATCCAGTCCCAGTTCGCGCAATTGCCCCAGAAACACCGTTTGCCGCGCCAGCAGCTCTTGCGTTACGGGAACACAGGGCGTGGCAAACAGCAGGTTCTCGGCAACAGGCAACGCCGGATTATACGCGGCACGATCGAAAATCAGCGCCTGCTGATCCAGCCCTTCACGGCGTACTGCCTCCTGCACAAGCGGTCGCAATTCGATCAGTTTGCTCGAAAGCGCGGGGTTGTCGGTCGGGTCAAAGACCTGTTCGGTCCCCCGTTGAAACAACGTCGCGCCCGATCCCATGCCATCAATCAGTTGCAGCCACCAGCTGCGCAACAAGCTCGAATTCTCAAAACCGGCCAGTGACGGGTCCAGCCACTCCGTCCGAAAGGGATCGTTGCTGTTTCCCGCGCGCAGCGTCTCGGAAAAATCCGGATCGTCCCCGATATCCGACAGCGGCTTAAAGCGCATCGGCATCATGACGTTGTCGCCAACCGTGCCCTGAAACATCACCGGACGAGAGGTCGCGTGCCCGATCCGGGCTGCCACAACCCCCTGATGTAGCTCTGACAGGTTCACTCCGCCCACCTCTACTCTTCCGGAACTTGGCAGGATTTCTCGGGTTAGTGTCTCGGCCAGCGCCCTGCGATCTTCCTCACTGGGGGCCGCGATACCGATCGTCTTGCCGCCGGGAAAGGTCAGGTCGAGATCGTCCAGAACCTGATTGCCATCCATATCCCTGACTGAGACATGGTTCAGCACGATATCACCGCTCAGCCTTGGACGCTCGGTTGGTTCTCCTTCAAAGAGCTTCTCATCCTGCATGCCGTCGGGGGCAAAGCGTTCGATGACAACCTCCCAGCGCAACGACATGTCCTGGGTCTGGTTGTAATAGGTCAGCAGCTCTTTCCAGGGGGAGCTGAGGTCTTTATACGCCGCCAGCGCAGCGACCAGCGCCCCCAGCGAAACTGATCCCTGCAGCACCAGAAAACCGCCCACCAGATAGAACATGAATGGCGTCAGCTGCGAGATGAAGTTGTTTATGAACTTCATAAAGAACTTCTTCTGATAGATCTCGAACCGGATACCAAACAGCTGCCCCAACTGGTCCGAGATCATGGCCCGGCGATAGCGCCACCCGCCATTGGCGCGCAACGTCGCGGCCCCGGCGGCGTTCTCTCCGATCTGGGCAGCAAGCACGCGCACCTCCTGGATGCGGCGTTTATTCAGCAGGTTGATTTGCTTTTGCAGGCGCGGAATCAACCAGGCCTGCAACGGGATCAGCGCCACCGCAGCCAGCCCGAACCAGAAGCTTTGCAAAAACAGAAACGACAGGATCGTCAGCATCTGCCCCGCCTGCAAAACCGGCTGACTGATAGCATCCCCCATCAGCCCGCCCATCGGTTCGCTTTCGGCGGTGATCATCGACACCAGCTCACCCTGGCTGACGCGTTCAAAATAAGGTTGCGGGAATCTCAGGGCCCTGCTGATCAGCTGATACCGAAACCGGCGCAGCATCCGCTCGCTCAGGACGCCTTTCATGGTGTTGATGCGCATTTTCATCAACCCATGCGCCAGAACCGCCGCAAGGAACCCAAAACACAGAATCATCAGGAACGTCGTCTGTTCCAGGCTATAGCCCCAGACGTTGACGATGGAACTGGAGGCACCGATAGCATCGTTGATGATGCGCTTGGGCAACTCGAGCGTCAGATACAACAGCGGAAACAGCGTCGCCGTCACGGCCAGCAGAACCAGCTGATCGCGTTTTGAATACTTCCAGATAAAACGGAAAATCGTGCGTTCTATAGTGCCTGCCCCTGCAACTGACCCGTGATCCAGCTATGACGATCTTAATCGAGACCTAGCAGAGCGAATTTACTGCATCAGCATCAGGCGAAGCAAATGGTTTCCTATTTTTTTACTTTTATTTAGCTTGTGTGAACTAGTTCATTTGCCTGACGTCAAATTAGTGCCTAGTGTCTGATTCCAGGACGATATCGGGAGGTACTTTTGCCTGCGACTCTTGGCACGTTGCTGCTGTTGCTCTGCTTGCTGCAGATAAAGCACATGTTTGCCGATTTCTATTTGCAAACGCCCAAGATGTTATCCGGGCGTGGCGAATATTTTCACATGGGGCGCGCTCAACATGCTGCCGTGCATGTGGTGGGCTCTATTCTTGCCTTTTTGATTGTTGGCGCGCCTTTGCCGTTTATTCTTGCAATCGTTGCGCTGGAATGGGTCGTTCATTTCAACATCGACTATTTCAAAGCCAGCTATTCCGACAAAAGACGGCTGCAACCCGATCAGGCCGCATTCTGGCGGGCTGCCGGTCTGGATCAATGCCTGCACAACCTGACCTATATCGCGATGGCCTGGGCCTGGGTGAAATTCGTCGTCTGAAGATCAGAGCTCGACCGGTCGGTTGCGTTTGATCGGCCTCAGAACAACATTGGTCTGCGCGCTGGCCACAGCGGGCAGGCGGAACAGGAAATCCTCCAGAAACGTATTGTAAGCTGTCAGGTCAGCGCATAACACCCGCAGGTGATAATCGGCCTGCCCGGTTGTGGCATAACATTCCTGAACCTCTCGGCTGATCTCTATCGCGCGAATGAACTCCACGATCTTTTCCGGGTCATGCCGCGTCAGATGCACATGAACAATCGCCTCGAATGACAGCCCCATGGCCACCGGGTTCACGACGGCCCCGTAACGTTCAACAATGCCTGCGTCTTCCAGCGCCCGCACGCGTCGCCACAGCGCCGAAGCCGACATGTCGACAGCCGCCGCCAGATCGGCATTCGAAATGCGGCTGTCCTTTTGCAGCTGCGTTAATATACGTCGATCGCGGTAATCCAACTGCATCTGATCGGTTTTCCTATCCAGATTTCCCCTCATTACTGAACAATATCTCCACATATTTAGCCTCTGACAAGGCAGAATGGCACATCTTTCCAGCAGAAAAGAATTATCCTCTCATTCCAGTCACCAGCCAGTCGGACCCAAGCGATGAGCCACCCTCAACCCACCCTGCGCACCTATCAACTGAGCGATCGTTATGATCTGACCGAGGGCCGCGTTTTTCTGACCGGCACACAGGCCCTGGCGCGGATCATGATGGATCAGGCAAGGCGCGACAGGCAGGCTGGTCTGAACACGGCTGGGTTTGTTTCGGGCTATCGCGGCTCACCACTCGGGGGCCTGGACCTTGAGCTTTGGCGTGCCAAAGACCGGCTGCAGAACGACCAGATCAAATTCATGCCTGCCGTCAACGAGGATTTGGGCGCAACGGCTGTTTTGGGCGCGCAACAGGCTACGCTGGACCCGCACTGCGCGGTCGAGGGGATCTTTTCCATGTGGTACGGGAAGGGCCCCGGCGTGGACCGATCGGGCGATGCGTTGAAACACGGCAATGCCTATGGGTCATCAGCCAAAGGCGGGGTTCTGGTGGTCGCCGGGGATGACCATGGGTGCGTCAGCTCTTCTATGCCGCACCAGTCTGATGTGGCCTTCATGGCGTGGTTCATGCCAACTCTGAACCCCGCGTCAGTCGAGGAATATCTGGACTTCGGCGCTTATGGCTTTGCCCTGTCGCGTTTCTCGGGCACCTGGGTCGGTTTCAAGGCCGTCTCGGAAACCGTCGAAAGCGCACGCTCGGTCGACCTGAGGCCCGACCGAACCTTCATCTTGCCTGAACTTGACCTGCCCGCAGGCGGCCTGCATGTCCGGTCGGCCGACCTGCCCTCACCTGAAATCGAAACCCGCATCCGGCACAAACTGCGCGCCGTGCGCGCCTTTGCCGAGGCCAATCCGATTGACCGGCGCATCTATGACATCGAAAACGCCAGCTTTGGCTTTGTGACCACCGGCAAAGGTCATCTGGACCTGATGGAAGCGCTGCGGCTGCTGGGTCTGGATGAGGTGGCCTGCCGTCGGCTGGGCATAGACATCTACAAGGTCGGCATGGTCTGGCCTCTGGCCCGGCGCAACGCCCTGCGCTTTGTCAAAGGCAAGGCCGAGGTTCTGGTGGTCGAAGAGAAACGCGGCATCATCGAAAGCCAGTTCAAGGAATACTTTTACGACTGGCCGGGCGACAAGCCGCATAAGATGGTCGGTAAATATGACAGCCATGGCGAACCGCTGATCCCGTGGACGGGCGAGCTCAGCCCCCTGATGCTGGCCCCGATTGTTGCCGCGCGGCTGGATCGCTTTTTCCCGGCAGAGAACCTGCCCGCCAAAGCCCGGGCGCTGACCGACACGCCACCATCGCTGATCACCGTGCCGGGGGCCACCCGCACGCCGTATTTCTGTTCGGGATGTCCGCATAATACGTCGACCAAAGTGCCCGACGGCTCGATCGCAGCCAGCGGCATTGGCTGCCATGTCATGGCCAGTTGGATGGACCGCGAAACCGTCGGGTATGCGCAAATGGGCGGCGAAGGGGTGCCGCATGTGGTGGCCTCCAAGTTCAACGGCGGCAAGCATATCTTTCAGAACCTCGGCGAGGGCACCTGGTATCATTCAGGCTCGCTTGCCATCCGTCAGGCGGTGGCTGCCGACACGAACATCACCTTCAAAATCCTCTACAATGACGCAGTGGCCATGACCGGTGGCCAACCGGTTGACGGCCCGGTCAGTGTCTCGGCCATCGCGCAGACCTGCCGTGCCGAAGGGGTCGAACGGATTGCCATCGTCTCGGATGACATCTCAAAATTCCGCACCGAGGATTTCCCGGCGCGCACCACATTCCATGATCGCGGCGCATTGGACATTGTGCAGCGGGAATTGCGCGACATTCCCGGCGTCACCATCCTGATTTACGAACAAACCTGCGCAACGGAAAAACGCCGCCGGCGCAAACGCGGCACGCTGGACGACCCCAAACGGTTCGTCTGGATCAACGATCTGGTCTGCGAGGGCTGCGGCGATTGCTCGGTCGCGTCCAACTGCCTGAGCGTCGAGCCCCGCGAAACGCCACTGGGCCGGAAACGCAAGATCAACCTAAGCTCGTGCAACAAGGATTATTCCTGCCTGAACGGGTTCTGCCCCAGCTTTGTCACCGTCGAAGGCGGCACGCGCCGCAAGAAAACCGTGGATCTCGACCCCGGCACGCTTACCGCCGGTCTGCCTGATCCCGCCCTGCCGCCGCTGGATCGTCCCTTTGACCTGCTGGCCACCGGGGTTGGCGGAACCGGTGTTGTCACCGTCGGGGCCCTGATCACCATGGCCGCTCATCTTGAGGGGAAAGGCACATCGGTGCTGGATTTCACCGGATTTGCGCAAAAGTTCGGCACTGTCCTCAGCTATATCCGCCTAGGGGCCAGCCCGGCGATGCTCAATCAGGTGCGCATTGATCAGGGCGCTGCGGACGCGGTGATCGGATGCGACGTCGTGGTCAGCTCGGCCCCCAAGGCATCCGCCCATTACAGGAACGGCACGCGAGTCGTTTTGAATCGCGCGGAGATGCCCACCGGTGATCTGGTTTTGCGCCGCGATGCGCAGCTGGATGTTGCGGTCCGCGAACAGGCAATCCGGGATGTGGTCGGCACCGACAACCTGTCAGGCTTTGACGCCAATGGCACCGCCGAGGCCCTGTTGGGCGATGCGGTGTTCGCCAATGTGATCATGCTGGGCTACGCATGGCAGCAGGGCCTCGTGCCGGTATCGCACAGCGCGCTGGAACAGGCGATTGAGCTGAACGGCGTCGCCCCCGATAAAAACCGGCTGGCCTTTGCCGTCGGGCGCGCGCTTGCAGCACAGCCCGAGCGGCTGGCCCAGCACAAAGACACCACGGAAGGTGATGAAACACTGGATCAGATGATCCACCGGCGCGCTGATTTCCTGCGCGAGTATCAGGATGCAGCCTATGCCCGGACATATACTGACCGGATCGCCCATATCCGCGAGGCGCTGCCCGAGGCGCAGGCCCAGCTGCTGCGCAGCGTGGCCAGCAACCTGTTCCGCTTCATGGCCTACAAAGACGAATTCGAGGTCGCGCGCCTGATGAACAGCCCGCACTTTGCCAATGAACTGTCAGAGGCCTTTCAGGGCGATTTCAAGGTCAAGTACCACATGGCCCCGCCTCTGCTGAGCTGGCGCAAAGATGCGGGCGGTCGCCCGCTCAAACGGGCCTTTGGGTCGTGGCTACAGCCGGTTCTGAACGGCCTCTCACGCCTACGCTTTCTGCGAGGAACAGCCCTGAACCCGTTTGGCTATCATGCCGAGGCGCGCCTGCATCGCGATATTCTGGTCTGGTATCAAGGTCTGCTGGATACTCTGCTGGCCCGGTATCAGGAGACCGATGCGAACATCTGGCAGAACATTCTTGACTGCGCAGGTGACATCCGGGGCTATGGGCCGGTTCGGATCAAAGCCGCCGAAACCGCCCGTCAGAAGGCCGCGCAGTTGATCCAAGATCACCTGTCTCAGGCCACCTGATCCAGCACCGACGCCCTGTAGGTTGCCAGCCAACGCTGATCCAGCCGGTCCACAACCTGCGGGTTAAACTGCTCTTCGACCTCCCAATAGCGGCCCGACGGCACCGCGTATCCGATCTCGGCCTCGGCCGCCAATACCTGCGGAACGCCTTGTGTTTCGGGCAAACCGGCAGCCAGCAGGTCCGCTCGAGAGACGCTTGGAAAGGCCAGACGGCTTGCCCCGGTCGACAGCCGCACCACATGGCAGCCCTGCTCTGCCCCCAGCAGCGCCAGTCGCGCCGATTTGGCCTCTAACGAGCGCAAGGTGATGTCAGACCGCAAAGGATCGGCTGTTCCCTGCCCGTAAAAATGCGTGTTGCCCGAACTGGAATAGACCATGTCACATCCCAGATAGGCCAGCACCGAAGGCCGCAGCGCAGCCAGCGCCCAATAGCCAGCAGTGAACGCCATCGTGCCACCGGCATAGACAAACCCGCCATAGGCGTTTTGCGCGGGCACATAATCTTCTGCCGTGATGATCCGCTGGACCGGTCCGATGGCCGGGGGCTGGTTTTCCACAGGAAAATCTTCGGGATGTATCAGAAAATCCCAATCGTCCCGAACGCGCCAAGCGTTATTGATGGCAACCACATGGGTAAAAGGCGCGCGCAACCATTCCCGCGCCTGCAGGGCCGAGGGCGCGCTGCCCAGCACCAGAACCTTCGGACCTTTTTCCATATCGCGATACGCCTTTTCCCACTCCGACAGGGACTTAGTGCGATTTCTTGGGTGCTCTAGCCCAAAACGGAAAAACTGCTTTCCGTATTGATCGGTCGCTTGCGGGAATAGAACCCGACATCGATGCTCTGTTCGATGTAGGGCAGCTCGAACCGCAGCGGTTCCGCGTCGTGGTCGCCGCCATTTTCGCAATACCCAATTAACGCGGCCATCATCTTACCCGCGATGGGGGCGTTTTTGTATTGATTGCCGCTGGTCCCACAGGCCATGTAAAAGCCGGGTAGACTGGATTTGTCATAGATTGGTATCCAGTCGGTCGACGCGTCATACAAGTCCACTACACCGCGCGTTTTTGACGGAATGCCCAGGCTGGGCACACGCTGCGCATAGCGCATGGCTTGCGTGGTCCATTGCTCGGTGAAGTCGCGATCATACTGCACATCATCCGCGCACCATTGGTGCGGATCGCATTCGGGGTCTTCCGAGCCGATCAGGATGTGATTGCCATGTTCGGGTCGGCAATAGCAGGCGATATCGCTGTCTGAAACAATCGTGCCGTCCCGTTCGAAATCAAACCCCTCGGGCGCCGGAACATGCACAACCTCTTGCCGCAGAGGGCGCGTTTCAATGGTCATATCCTCCAACACACCCGCCATCTGGTTGATGATGGATGACCCGGGGCCTGCAACATTGACAACAACCGGCGCATGAACGTCCTCGCCCGAGGCCAGCCGGACGCCGGAAACCCGGCCATTGCTGGTGAGAACTTCGGCGACCTCTGCACCGGTGCGCAGCTCGGCACCCAGCGCCTTGGCGGCATCCATCAGATTTTGTGCCGACAGCGCCGGATCAGTGACATAGCCCGCCTTGGGCCAGTAGACCGCACCCTGCATCTGCGCACCGTTCGGCTGGCCAAATCCGGGGTCTTCCATCTGCTTTGCCGGGGCAAAGCTGTCCAGCGCATAGATCGGCAACCGTTCTCTTATCTGCTCCGGGCTCCAATCCTCGAACGGGCAATGCAGCTCGGTGCTGTATTGCTTGTGCTTTTCCAGAAACCCGTTGGCCTCTGTCTTCATGACCAGACACCCGGTCTCGCGGAACTGCGCCAGATTGGCCTGCTCTGGCAGCCCGAGATAGGCGGCCCAGTCCCGCCAATAATGATATCCTTCCCAGGCAAAGGCGGTGCCGTCAAAGGTGGAATAGTGCATCCGAATGATCGCGCACGACCCCGCGGTTGAGCCATGGCCCACCTGTGTATTGCGATCCAGTGACAGGGTTTTCCATCCGGCCTTGGACATCTCAAACGCAATGGCCGCGCCGATCACGCCGGTTCCGATGATGATTGCTTCCGGTTGGCTCATGATGGATCGCCCTCCCAATAACGGCGCGCATAGGCGCTGAATTCGTCGATTTCTGCCTGCTGCGGCTCAACCCCGGTAAAGACGTAAAGGTAGTGCGGCACCAGTGACAGCCGCGTCGCCAGCGGTTCGTTCAACTGTGCAAGGTCATAGCCGATCTGCATGTAGTACAGCACCCGCGCCCGCGTTTCTGCCTCGTCCGCCGGGTATCCGAAGCGGGCGAACATCGCATGCAACGCCTCAAGCCGCCGCGCGTCCGACTGATCCAGCATCCGCCGCACCTTGCCCGACCGGCGCGCCCAGTCGCGCACCGCGAAATCCAGCGCTGTATCGAACAGCGCGGTATTCACAACGCAGCGATGCACGTTGCAGACAGCCGCCGTTATGGTCTGAGCCTCAGCCTCGGTCTGCGCGATCAGAGCCGCCGTATTCGTCGCCTGCCAGCGCGCCAAGAGCGCGTCCAGCAGCTCCTGCCGGGACTTGAAATACCAATAAAAGGACGAGCGCGAGACGGCCATCCGCTCAGCCAGGTTCAAAACCTTGACCTGCTCGACCCCGTCCGAGATCAGCACATCCATGGCCACGTTCAGCCAGTCATCGCGCGTGACTTTGACATTGCCTCCCAAGGGTTCGGCATCCGGGTCGTCTCGGTGAAGAACTGGTTTTGTCGTCATTCTCGTTGCCCCCGATCAGCTTTCCGGCGATGCGCCGCCCTCTTCCGTACGCCGCGCGATAAAGGCGCGCAACGCCTCGACTCGGTCCGGGTCATGACGCGGAGGCTCAAAGTTCTGCACAATCGACTTCCAGACGTCAGTGGCCCGTTGATTTGCATCCACCGCCCCGCGCTCGCTCCATGTACCGAAATTCGACCAGTCACCCACCAGCGGCTCGTAAAACTGGGTCTGATATCGCTCCATCGTGTGCCCGGCCCCAAAGAAATGGCCTGAGGGCTGAACCTCGCGCAACGCATCCAGCGCGATATCAGCATCGGTGGCCGGGGTGCCCGCGCACAGTTCGGCCACCATCTGCAGGACCTCCAGATCGGTGATAATCTTCTCAAAGGACACGGTCAGCCCACCTTCCAGCCACCCGGCGGAATGAATCACCACCGTCGCCCCCGCCATCAGGCAGCCCCAAAGGCCGAACTGCGTCTCATTCGCGGCCTGCGCATCGTTGATATTGGCAGCACTTCCCCCGGCACAACGCCACGGCAACCCGAGCTTGCGCGCCAGCTGCCCCGCGACCAGCGAAGCGGTGAAATGTTCCGGTGTTCCAAAGGCCGGTGCGCCCGATTTCATGTCTACATTGCTGGTAAACGTACCATAACAGACAGGCGCGCCGGGATTGGCCATCTGGGTCAGAGTGATGGCGGCCAGCGCTTCGGCGTGACTCAGCGTCATGGCGCCAGCAACGGTGATCGGGGCCATCGCCCCCATCAGGGTAAAGGGCGTTACAATCGACATCTGGCCCGCGCGGGCAAAGTCGATCAGCCCCTGCGCCATCGGCATGTCGATCACACGCGGCGAGTTGGTGTTGATGATCGTATAACACCATGGCTGCGCGCGGAATTCATCATCCGACAATCCGCGAAAGCCGCGGATCATTTCAAATCCATCCAGCACCTGCGGTGTCCCACGCGCGTAGATGAATGGCACCTTGTCGCTCAGCGTCAGCTCTGCCTCGGTCATCGCGTAGTGACGCAGATGCATCGGAATGTCCTGCGCCTCGACCAGCGGGGGCACCATATGCAACACGTCAAAATGCTGAGTGATCTGAACCATCTCGCGAAAATCGCTGAGCGTTCCGGGCCGCCGTCCGCGCTCCAGATCGGTTGCGTGCGGGGCACCCGCGCCGGGCTGAAACACCAGCCGCCCCAGTTCCAGCGTGATATCCCGATCCGGCACAGCGCCTTTCATCTGGATGGAACGGGGTGCGGTCTTCAGCTCCGCCTCAACCATATCGCGCCCGATATAGACCATCTCATCCTGCACCCGCGCTCCGCCCTGTTGAAACAGCTTGCGTGCCTCGGGCAGCAGAACCTTGATGCCGATCTCTTCCAGCACGCGCAGCGATGCCTCGTGCAACGCTTCGATCCGATCCTCGGAAAAGGCAGCCATGGGCGGAAACGGGTTGCGCAGGGTACGATAGTCCACGTGCCGTTGCGGCGTATCCGCAGCGGCGGTGCGCGCTCTGCGACCCCGGCGCGTCATGCACGCATCGCCTTGCCCTGCGGATCATATGGCGATGGCGCGACAACGCGCGCGGGCCGTTCAACGCCCACCACATGTACCGACAATTCTGTCCCCGGCGCGGCCTTGTCGCGATTGACCAGCGCCATGGCCAGCGACTTGCCAAGATAATGCCCGTACCCACCCGAGGTGACAAAACCCACGCGCTCATCCCCGGACCAAACCGGTTCATAGCCGCTGGCATCAGCGTCCAGCGCGTCTACCTCCAACGTCACCTGCACTTGATCCGGACCGTTCCCATCACGCTCGGCCATCGCTGCATCCTTACCGACGAAGTCCTTATCCCAGTCGACCCAACGGCTCATGCCCGTCATGCCCGGCGTGTAGGCTTGTGTGAACTCGGCTGACCAGATGCCAAAGCTCTTTTCGAGCCGCGTCGACAGCATCGCGTTGAACCCGCACTCGCGGATGCCCTCATCGGCGCCAGCCTGCAACAGCATCCGGCGCAGCTTGATATGATCGCCATAGCGGCAGTTGATCTCATACCCTTTCTCGCCCGTCACAGACATCCGCGCGACACGGGCGCGGACCAGACCAATGTCGAAATCGCCGCAGCCCATGAATTTCAGGCCCGAAATATCCTGTTCCGCCAGTCTCTCGACCACCGCCTGCGATTTCGGACCAACCACGGCAAAGCCGCAATATTCCTCGCCCAGATCACGCACCGAAACGCCGTCGATCATGTGATCGTCAAACCAGCGCATATGCCAGGCGCGCAGGTAGTAACTGCCCATGATCCACCACGTGCCATCGCCCCAGTTCAGCACCGTCAGGTCCCCTTTGAGTCGCCCAGTCTCGCCCAGCATCGGGGCCAGCTTGGCACGCCCCGGCGCAGGCAGTTTCGACGCCATGATCTTATCCAGCCAAATCTCGGCATTAGGTCCCGACACCTCGAACCGCGAAAAGCCCGAGATATCCATCAGACCCACGCCCTCGCGGATCACCCGGCATTCCTCAGCCACGATCTCATGCGCGTTTGACCGTTTGAGCGTTGGCGTTTCCTCGAACCCTTTCGGCGCGAAATACAGCGGAACCTCCAGATCCCAGCTGACACCCCATTTGCATCCCGCCTCGGTCATCGCATCGTGGGCTGGGGCCATCTTCAGCGGGCGACCGGCCGGCAGTTGCTCGTTCGGATAGGTCATCACGAACCGGCGGGAATAGAACTGCCCCGTCGTTTCACGAATGTATCGCTTGTTCTGCGCATAATCGCCATAGCGCGCCACATCCATCGGCCAGGCGTCAGCCTCGGGCTCGCCATGAATCATCCATTCGGCCAGCGTCTTGCCAACGCCGCCACCCTGCAGGAACCCGGCCATCACCGCACAGGCCGACCAATACCCGCGCTTGCCCGGCACCGGTCCGACCAAAGGGTTACCGTCGGGCGAGAAGGTAAACGCCCCGTTCACCCATGTCTTGATGCCGACATTCTGGATCGACGGATACCGCTCAAAGCCCAGCGTCAGCTCATTTTCGATCCGCTCCAGCTGTTCCTGAAACAACTCTTCGCCATAGGTCCACGGCGCGCCGTCCATGGCCCAATGCTCGTGATCGACCTCATAGATACCAACCAGAACTCCCTTCTGATCCTGTCGCATATAAGTGAAGCCTTCCAGGTCGACTGTCATCGGCATCTCAAAATCGGCTTCGGCCACCTCGGGGATGGTATCCGTGATCAGATAGTGGTGCTTCAGCGGCGACACCGGCAGTTCGATCCCCGCCATGCGCCCGACCTGCTTGGCCCAAAGGCCCGCTGCGTTGACCACGTGCTCGCAAGTTATAGTGCCCTTGTCGGTCACCACTTGCCAGCCATCGTCGGTCTGGATCAGTTCCTCAACCTTGGTCTCTTCATAGTATTCCGCACCGCGCTTCTTGGCCGCTGTTGCATAGGCCTGCACGGTGCCGGTAGTGTCGATATACCCCTCGCGGTCGGCCCACATCGCGCCCAGCACGCCATCGGTGGACATGATGGGACAGCGTTTCTGCGCCTCCTCGGGCGAGAGCAGCTCACAATCATCAATGCCAATGGACTGGAAGATACGATAATTCGATTGCAACCATTCCCACCGTTCGGGCGTACCGGCCAGCGTCAGCCCCCCGGTCATATGCAGACCGATATTCTGACCGGATTCCTTTTCGATCTCACTCAGCAGGTCAATGGTATAAGCCTGCAAAGACGCCATATTGGGATCAGCATTCAACGCGTGAATACCCCCCGCCGCATGCCATGAGGACCCCGAGGCCAGACGCCTGCGTTCAAGCATGACCACGTCCGACCAGCCGAACTTGGCCAGATGATACAGAACCGAGGCGCCCACGACGCCGCCCCCGATGACCACAACGCGATACTGAGATTTCACCCCGACCTCCCATGGATGAGACAGGGTGACGCTAATCGCACTGTTCACCTCTGTCTAGACATTTCTGTCCAGACTGATCAGCAAGGCCCTCTGCCCTTAGAGGCTCGCGCTGGGGCGGGATTGAACCTTGTCGAACCAGGCTTGCGTGGCCCGGTTCCCATCGGGAATGCGCATTTTGATCACGCGTGCGAAATCCACGAAAACAAATGCGGTGATATCCGCGAACGAGAATCCGTCGCCCGCAATATAGACGCTGTCCTCTAACCGGCGCTCCAGCAGATCAAAAAACACCGGCACACGGGCCGCGCTGCGCTGCGCCAACTCCGGGATTTGCTCGTAATTCACCGGGCCGGGGATTGCGCGCCCCTTGAAGGCCGGATGTGTATTGCGCAACGTCTCGCCAATCGGAGCGCCACCCTGCTGCTCGACAATGGCGTTCCACATCAGAACCAGCCCCTTTTCATCGGCCGTGCGCCCCATCAGCGGCGGCTTGGGAAACTGGGCCTCGAGATATGCGGCAATGCCGTGGTTTTCCGTCAGCACCGTCCCCTCATCCGTCACCAGCGTCGGAAGCGTCGCACGGGGGTTTATCGCGCGAAACGCCGTGTCCAGCTGCGCGCCTTCGGCAATCGAGATGTCCCGGGTTTCAATGTCCAATCCCTTTTCGGCAATGAACATCCGGGCGCGGCGGGGGCTTGGGGCGGTGGAGCAATCGTAAAACAGCATCAATGCGATCCTTCTTTCTGGAAATGCCAGAAGGTTAGACCGCATTCATCAGCGGGATCGAGTCACTTCTCCCGATGACCCGACTACACCATGATCAGCGGCGGTAGATGAAACACCGCCCGTCCACCGCCCCTTCGGGCAGTGGCAGCTCGGTCAGACCCTCGAAATACATGCGGTCGCTCGACACCATCAGCCCGTCGGGGGCCAACAGCGGCTCGATCAGGGGCGAGACAAACCGGGCAAAGGCGTCGTTCTTTTCCCGATTGTGCCCACCCAGATCTGCATGGATCAGGCTGGCCGTGGCCCCGAACCGATCCACCGAGGCCGGCAGCGTTTCGCGGACATCCCCCAGAATAAGCTGCGCGTCATCCGGCGTTGAATCGGGATGCGAGGCAACAGCACGTTCAAAAACAAAGACCGGTCGACCCTGTATCCGCTGCATCATGTGGTGAAATGTACGCCCGTTCCCCAGCCCCAGTTCGAACACCGGGCCGTGCTGATCAGAGGTTTGATCAATGGCAAAATCCAAACAGGCGCGCTGAGACACCATGCGGTCGATGAACAGATCCAGACGGCTTTGATTGTCGGGCACGTTATAATCTCTCTTTGATACCATTCGGCGCCAGGTTGGGGCCGAACCTGCCTTAGATGGCAAAAACTCAACACTTTGTGTAGGTGCACAGGCCCGAATTTCACAATTTCGCGACAATTCCCCCCAAGAAGGTGTTTGACTAGTCAGGCACAAGCGCGCGAAACTGTGCCTAAAAAACAGGGAGTTTTAATGCCGATATCCTCACTCGGCCCACCAGGCGGGTTCGCCGCATGACGGCGTTACTATCCGTCCGCGACCTGAGCATCGGCTTTGGCGCAGGAGAACCGGTTGTCAAAGATGTGAACTTTGACGTCGAGGCCGGTCAGACTCTGGCGCTGGTCGGCGAGTCTGGTTCGGGCAAAACCATCTCATGCCGGGCTGCGCTGCGCATCCTGCCTCGCACGGCACAAATTCGCAGCGGCTCGATTACTTTGAATGATTCCAAGGGCTCAGCGGTTTTGACCGAGATCTCGGAACGGCAGATGCGCGGCATTCGCGGCAATCGGATCTCGATGATCTTTCAAGAGCCGATGCGCTCGTTGTCGCCGCTGCACAAAATCGGCAATCAGGTCAGCGAGGTTCTCTGGCTGCATCGCAACGCGTCCGAGGCGCAGGCGCGCAAAGAGGTCCTGACCCAGTTTGAGCGCGTCGGCTTCCCCGACCCTGCCCGCGCCTATGATTCCTATCCGTTCGAACTGTCGGGTGGGATGCGCCAGCGGGCGATGATAGCGATGGCGATGGTCTCGAAACCCGAACTGCTGATCGCAGACGAGCCCACCACCGCGCTGGATGTGACAACACAGGCGCAGGTTCTGGGCCTGATCAAGGAACTGCAGCGCGAAACCGGTATGGCGCTGATCCTTGTGACCCATGATCTGGGCGTGGTTGCCAATATGGCCGAACAGGTCGTCGTCATGCACAAGGGCCGTGTGATGGAGGCCGGGCGCGCCGACCTGATCCTGAATGAGCCCGCCCATCCCTATACCCGCCAGCTGTTTGACGCAGCACCGGAAATCCCGGATCAGGATGCCGTCGGCATTCCGATGCCTGATGAGGATCTGATCCTCGAGATGAAGAATGTCTGCAAAACCTACACCATGCGATCCAGCAAAGGGTGGCGTGCGGACAAACAGATTTTTGCCTGCCGGGGCGTCGACCTCAAACTGGCGCGGGGCAAGACACTGGCCATTGTTGGCGAAAGCGGATCGGGCAAGACCACCGCCGCCCGGATCGCGCTGGGGGCAGAATTGCCCGATGACGGCGGCGAAATCCTGTTCCGTCCCGCGGCCGGTGACGACCCGATCGAGGTTCACCGCATGACCCGCGCCGAACGTACCGCGTTTCAGCGCAAGGCGCAGATGGTGTTTCAGGACCCCTACAGCTCGCTTAGCCCGCGCATGCGCATTCAGGACGCGATGACCGAACCGCTGGAGATTCACCGCATCGGCTCGGTCGCCGAACAACGCGACAAGGCGGCCGCGATGCTGGAACGGGTGGGCCTGAATGCCGATATGCTCAAACGCTATCCGCATGCCTTTTCCGGCGGCCAGCGGCAACGCCTGTCGATTGCCCGCGCGATGATGCTGGACCCGTCGCTGATTGTCTGTGACGAGCCGACCTCGGCGCTGGACGTTTCGGTTCAGGAACAGATCCTTACGCTGCTTGAGCAGCTGCAGGACACCCTGAACCTGTCTTATTTCTTTATCTCTCACGATTTGGCGGTTGTTGCGCGCATTGCCGACGAAGTTGCTGTGATGCGTCAGGGGCTTGTCGTGGAACAGGCCCCGCCCGAGACATTGTTCTACAATCCCCGCCACCCCTACACCAAGGCGTTGATCGCCGCCCAGCCCGAGCCCGACATCAACCGCCCGATCGACCTGAAACTGGTTGCTCTGGGCGCGGGTGCCCCGGACAGTTGGGATGAAGCCTACAGATTTTCTGACTCCATGATACCCTCACTGGTGGAGACAGAGCCCGGCCATAAGGTACGTTGTCATGTTTAGCACCACTCGAAACTTGTTTCTGGCCACTTCGCTGGCCTTTGCCTGGATGCTGCCCGCCACGGCAGAAAATATCCCCGATCTTCAGGAAAGCGACTTCTGGAAGGCCGAAGTGGATGGCGGAAACCTCCCGCCAATTCAGGACCGTGTGCCACAGGAACCCCTGATCGTTGATCTGTCTGCCAAAGGGCGAGAGTTCGGTGCACCAGGCGGCATATTACGCACCATGGTCACGCGGTCGAAAGACATCCGGCAGATGGTGGTCTATGGCTATGCCCGGCTGGTGGGCTTTGACGAAAACTATGTCATCGTGCCCGACCTGCTGGACTCCTACGACAATGAAGAGAACCGGAAATTCACCCTGCATCTGCGCAAAGGGCATAAATGGTCCGACGGCACCCCGTTTACCTCGGAAGATTTCCGGTACTGGTGGGAAGATGTGGCCAATAACGAGCTGCTTAGCCCCTCAGGCCCGCCAGATTTTCTGATCGTCGAAGGCAAGCCCCCTACCGTGTCGTTTCCTGATGAAACAACCGTGGTTTATGAATGGGCAGACCCCAATCCGGATTTCCTGCAATCGCTCGCACAGGCACGACCGCCCTTCATCTATCGTCCGGCGGAATTCCTGAAACAGTATCATGAGAAGTTCGCCGATGCCGAAGATCTCGCTTTTGAGGTCGAAGACGCGCGCGTCAAAAGCTGGGCGGCCCTGCATAACAAGCTGGATAACCTCTATAAGTTCGACAATCACAAGCTGCCGACCCTACAGCCGTGGCTGAATGCAAGCTCAGGTAAGAAAATCCGCCATAACTTCGTGCGCAATCCCTATTATCACCGGATCGATTCGAAAGGTGTGCAACTGCCTTATATCGACGTTGTCGAGATGGAGATTGTGGCCCCTGGTCTGGTCGCCGCCAAAACCAATGCGGGTGAAAGCGACCTGCAAGGGCGCGGGCTGGCGTTCCGGGATGCCTCAATCCTGAAAAAGGGCGAGGCCGGCGGCAACTACACGACGCTCTTGTGGAAAACCGGCGTCGCGTCGCAGATTGCGATTTATCCGAACCTGAACTTTGAGGATGACGGCTGGCGTGAAATCCTGCGCGACGTGCGGGTCCGCCGCGCCCTCTCTCTGGCGATTGACCGCAAGACAATCAATCAGGCGCTGTATTTCAAGCTGGCCCATCCGGGCGCGATGTCAGTGCTGCCGGCCTCGCCTTTCTACGATGAAGAAAACGCGCAAGCTTGGGCGCAATATGACCTCGAGCAGGCCAACGCCCTGCTGGACGACGCCGGGTTGCAGCAGCGCGACGGCAATGGCATCCGCCTGCTGCCTGACGGTCGCCCGATGGAGCTGATCATTGAAACAGCGGGGGAACGGCAAGAGGTAGAAAACGCCCTGCAGATCGTGACCGACAACTGGCGCGATATCGGGATCAAGCTGGTCATGCGCCCGCTGGATCGCGACATCCTGCGCAACCGTGTGTTCTCAGGCAATACCATGGCATCGGTCTGGTTCGGCTGGGATGATGGCATCCCGCAGGCCCATACCTCGCCCGCGTATCTGGCCCCGACCGATCAGGTCTTTCTGGCTTGGCCCAAATGGGGGCAGTATTATCAAACCGGCGGTGACGCGGGCGAGCCGCCCGACATGCCCGACGCTGAACGCCTGATGGCGCTGGCTCATGATTGGGAGGTCGCCTCGACCGATGAAGAGCGCGAGGCCATCTGGGCGGAAATGCTCGATATCCATGCGGATCAGCTCTATGCCATCGGCATTCTGAACGGCGCTCCGCAACCCATCGTGGTCTCCAACCGCCTGCGCAATGTGCCCGAACAGGCCATGTGGGCATGGGAACCCGGCGCACATTTTGGCATTCACCGCCCCGACGAGTTCTTTTTCGTCGACTGACAGGAGCAGCTAAATGATCATGCTGCGCTATGCGGTGTACCGCTTTTTCACGATGCTGCTGACGCTGCTGGTGGTGTCGGTATTGATCTTCGTGATCATCAACCTGCCGCCCGGCGACTATCTGAGCAACCAGATCGCCGAATTACAGGCATCCGGACAGTCCGCAGGCGTCGCCAAGGCGGAATTTCTGCGAAAAGAATACTCGCTGGACCGTTCTCTGCCCGAGCAATACCTGATCTGGATCGGCTTCTGGCCCGGCCCGCACGGGTTCGAGGGGTTGCTGCAAGGCAACTACGGCTGGTCCTTTGAATTTGACCGCCCCGTGCGCGAGATTGTTGGCGACACGCTCTGGCTGACCGTCGTGGTCAATTTGGCGGCCATCCTGTTTGTCTATGCGGTCGCCCTGCCCCTTGGCGTGATTGCGGCGGCCCGGTCGCGGACATGGATCGACTATACGTCGGCCTTTGTGGGTTATCTGGGTCTGGCCACACCAAACTTCCTGCTGGCGCTCATTCTGTTCTACTATGGCCACCGCTATTTCAACCTGCCCATTGGAGGGTTGATGGACCCCTCCTTCGAGGGTCAGCCGATGAGCTGGGAGAAGCTCAAATCCATCCTGATCCACCTGATCGTGCCGACATTTGTGATCGGCACCTCAGGCGCATCGGCCATGATGCAGCGTCTGCGCGCCAACATGTTGGACGAGCTGGGCAAACCTTATGTCGAAACCGCCATTGCCAAAGGTATGGCCCCCTCACGGATGCTGACGAAATACCCGCTGCGCGTCGCGTTCAACCCCTTTGTCGCCGACATCGGCAACCTGCTGCCGTCGATGGTGTCTGGCTCGGTTCTGGTCTCGGTCGTCCTTGGCCTGCAAACCATTGGCCCGACCCTGTTGACCGCACTGAAGACACAGGATCAGTTCCTCTCTGCATTTATCCTGATGTTCGTGGCCTTGCTGACACTGATCGGCACCATGATCTCTGACATCCTGCTGGTCATGCTCGATCCGCGCATCCGATATGAGGGGCGTGACGCATGACCCAGAAACCCGATGGTCGTTACGTCGACGATGCGCCTTTCGACCCCGCAGCCTCGATCCAACAGCTGGAGCGCGCGGATCTTGACGCGCCCAATTGGGTGCTGGTCTGGCGCAAATTCAAAACGCACAAACTGGGCCTGATTTCGGGCATCTTCCTGCTGCTGTGTTACCTGATGCTGCCCTTCGCGGGCTTCATCGCTCCTTACGGGCCAAATGATCGCAATGGCGAGCACCTCTACGCCCCGCCGCAATCGGTCAATTGGTTTCACGAGGGCGCATTCATTGGCCCCTATGTCTATCCCATCGTGGCCGAGGCCGATCTGGAAACCTTTCAGTGGAAATTCGTGCCCGACACCGAAGACCCGCGCCCGATCCGGTTCTTCTGCGAGGGCTCGGAATACAAACTGGCCGGGTTCATCAAATCCGACACCCACCTCTTCTGCGCGCCCGAAGGGGCGACCCTGTTCCTCTGGGGCTCAGACCGGCTGGGCCGCGACATCTTCAGCCGCATCCTCTATGGCGCGCAACTGTCGTTGACCGTTGGCCTGATCGGCATTTCGGTGTCCTTCTTCCTTGGCATCCTGTTCGGCTCGATGGCCGGATATTTTGGAGGCCGCATCGACTGGGTGATCAACCGGGTCATCGAAATCCTGCGCTCGCTGCCGGAACTGCCGCTCTGGCTGGCCCTGTCCGCTGCCGTGCCTTCGAACTGGAGCCCGGTTGCCGTCTTCTTCATAATCTCGATCATTCTGGGCATTCTTGACTGGCCCGGTCTCGCCCGGTCCGTGCGCGCCAAATTCCTATCGCTGCGCGAAGAGGAATATGTGCGCGCCGCTGAAATGATGGGGGCCAGCTCGGGTCGGGTGATCCGCAAACACCTGCTTCCGAACTTCATGTCTCACCTGATCGCGTCGGCCACCTTGTCGATCCCGGCGATGATCCTTGGCGAAACAGCGCTCAGCTTCCTCGGCCTCGGCCTCCGGGCACCCGCCGTCAGTTGGGGGGTCATGCTGAACGATGCGCAGAACCTCGCCTCGATCGAGATTTACCCGTGGACCGCCATCCCGATGCTGCCGATTATCGTGGTGGTGCTGGCGTTCAACTTCCTGGGCGACGGGCTGCGCGACAGTCTCGACCCGTATCAGCAATGAGCTTGCTGGCATCGCTCCCCGCTGCCGACACCTATCAGGTGCAGGGCAAAGGCGCGCGGCCCAGCGCCTTTGCCGTCTCGGAACTTGCCACCGCAAGCTTTGCTGCGGTGGGTCAGGAACTTGCGCGCCTGATGGTCGCCCTGAACCTGACCAATACCTCGCCCGACATCACGGTGGATCACCGTCTTGCCTCGCTGTGGTACGGGTTTTCGTTCAAACCCGACGGGTGGGAGATGCCCAGCCTCTGGGACGCCATCGCCGGAGACTACCGGGCCGCAGACGGCTGGATCCGGTTGCACACCAACCTGCCACATCACCGCGTTGCCGCACTCAAGGTTCTGGGCGCTAAAGCGGACCGATCCATCGTTGAACAAGCTGTCAAAGACTGGGCGATCTCAGATCTTGAGACCGCCGTTGTCGCACAAGGCGGCGTGGCCGCCGCTATGCGCAGCCGGGCCGAATGGCTGGATCATCCGCAAGGCCGCGCCGTGACCCGCGATCCGCTGATCGGCTGGCAAAGACCGCGCGGCGTCACCTTGCGCGACCGCCCTCAGGCCAGCGCCAAACGTCCTCTAGCGGGCCTGCGCGTGCTTGACCTCACGCGGGTTCTGGCCGGGCCGGTCTCAACCCGCACGCTGGCCGGATTCGGGGCCGAGGTGCTGCGCATCGACCCGCCCGGATGGGATGAGCCCGGCGTGATCCCGGACATCTCGCTCGGCAAAACCTGCGCCTATCTCGACCTCAAATCCCCCGCCGGGCTGGAGCGTCTGAAAGAGCTGCTGTCACAGGCTGACGTCTTTGTGCACGGCTACCGCCCCGGCGCGCTCGACGCGCTTGGGCTGGATCGGTCACAACGGGATACGCTGGCCCCCAACCGCATCGAGGTCACGCTGGACGCCTATGGCTGGCAGGGCCCTTGGGCAGGTCGGCGCGGGTTTGACAGCCTTGTTCAGATGAGCGCAGGCATCGCGGATGCCGGGCGCGACTGGGCCAAAGCCGACAAGCCACACCCGCTGCCGGTGCAGGCGCTGGACCACGCCACCGGCTATCTCATGACCGCGGCTGTATTGTCCGCCCTGACCGAGGGCGCGGCGCATGGCTCGGTCATGGATGCGCGCCTGTCGCTGGCCCGCACCGCAGAGCTGCTGGTCAGCCTTGCCAAATCCGACAGCGGCGCAGAGATTACAGCCCCGCACCCTGACGACTATGCACCTGTGACCGAGGCCTCGGGCTGGGGGCCCGGCCATCGCCTGAAACCCGCGCTCAGCGTGGGGGACGCACCCATGCACTGGACGCTGCCCGCCCCCAAAACAGGAACGTCTGAAGCCGTCTGGCCATCGCTGAAATCCTGACGCCACCGCCGCGCGAAACGCGCGGCCCGGCCCAACGCTTTGGATGGCGTCTCGTCAGAGACGCAAGCCAAAGGGGCGGAAGGCCCCCTTACCGGTCATCCCCGCCGCCGCCCGGGCCGATATCGTCCAGATAATCCTCATCTATAGCTGCCTGCGCCGCACCCGTGACAGCCTCGCGCTCTTTGGGGGTCAGCTCCTCGGTCTCTTTCCCATCCGCCAGACGCACGGTGACCTCGCGGTGCGCAAACCGAATGCCTTCACGGGCAAACAACTCGCGGATTTCTTGATAGACCTTCTTGCGCACCAGCCATTGGTCACCGGGTTTTGTCATAAATTTGACCCGGATAATCATCGCCGAATCCTGCATCTCGATCACGCCCTGCGATTTCAGCGGCTGGATAAAGTTCTCGCCAATCACTGGATCGCTCAGCAATTGCTGCCCCAGCTTCTTGATCAGCTTGCGCACCTTCTCGACATCGGTGTCGTAGGTCACCCGCAAAGGCAGTTTCATAATCACCCAGTCGCGGGAGTAGTTGGTCAGCACCTTGATCTCACCGAATGGTATGGTGTTCAGCGCCCCCAGATGGTGCCGCAACTGCATCGACCGGACTGATATCTTTTCGACGGTGCCCTTCACATCGCCAATGTCGATATATTCCCCTTTCCGGAACGCATCATCCAGCAGGAAGAATGCGCCCGAAAAGATATCGCGCACCAAAGTTTGCGAGCCAAAACCAACCGCCAGCCCCACAACACCGGCACCGGCAAACAGCGGGCTGACATTGATACCCAGCTCCATCAGAACAATCAGAACGATGGTCACCACAACAACGGCCAAGATCGCGCCCCGGAACAGCGGCAGCAGCGTTGCCAGACGGCTCTGCCCGCCTTCACCCCCCTCATCGCCCAGCTCGGCCTCTGCGCTGCCGTCATCGGACTCCTCGGCGATCTTGCTGTCGATCCAGATGCGGAAGAAGTGAAACAGGATATACCCGATAAACAGGACCACCATCACGTCCAGCGCCCGTTCAATCGGCAGGTCCTGGCTCCAGTCCGCATCCGGATACCAGATCACGACCAGAGCATAAGCCCCGATGACAAAGGCCAGAATACCGGCCACCCGGCGCGCTAGATCTTCATAGGTCAGCAGGTGATGTTTTCTCAGGTCAGCCTCGGCGGTCTGAGAGGCCGCCGCACCTTCGCTCTCCTCTTCCTCCTCGGCCTCGGCATTCATCTCGCCGATCCTGCGCGAGCGGTCAAAGTAGCGCTCCAGCAGATAGTTCATCGCACCATAGGCAACGACAACCGACATGAAGATCAGGTAAGAACTGGCAATCAACGGCAGCGGCGTGGGGTTCTCCAGCGCCAGATCAACCGCCAGCCGGAACCAGCTAAAGATAATATAGACGATCAGCGCCGGGGCCCAGCCATAGGACACAAAGCGCAGCAACCATGACACCTGATCAGGCGCAGCCCCTCCGCGAATGGCATTGGAAATGGGACGCGCGTTGAAAATGATCATCAGCGCGTTGCCCAGCGCGCCCAGCATTGTCAGAACGCCATAGACCAGCGCGTAGACGTTGTAGTTCAGCCCGAAATCCGCGACCCAGGTCGAAAACATAACCACCGAGATATCATAGGTCGCCAACGCCGAGGCCCAGACATACAGACGCTTTGCGTCCCGATCGGAAAACGGCGGCAGGCGGTACTGGCTCAGAAACGGTGACAGAACCATCCGCCACAGGTCAGAAACCGTGCGGGCCAGAAAGAAGGCCGAGAAAATCGCCACCACGGTGAACTGGATCGAGATGTCTTTGGCCTCGCCAAAGAACAGATACCCAACGATCAGCGCCATCAGCATGGCAAAGATCGTCCCGCCGATCCCCATCACAAACCGGAAAACGAGGAAGGGCATCTTCTCACGATAGCCTGTCGGATTGTCTTTGACCCGTGCCACCACCCATCGGCGCGCGAAACGCTTGCCATAGAGCTCGATGGACAACCAGCGCCCCAGTAGCAGGAACAGGATGTTCCAGGCCAGAACCTCAACATAAGTCCTTATTCGACCATCGGGGCTGGTTTGGCGCAGCACATACTGAACTTCGAAAATCGAATACGGCAGGGCCTCCAGACGCGACTCAACCGACTCGCGGAACTTCGAAAACCGCTCCTGCGCTTTCATCAGTTGCGAGCTTTCGGACATATGGTCGGACGCGGCCTCATCATTGGCGCCATCCCCCCGAGTGCCCGCCCCGGAAACCACCTGACCGCCGCTGTCGATCACGATGACGCTAGCGCCCGCCTCGGTGGCTGCCCGGATCGCCGCTGCCACATCATTGTCCTGCGTCTCGGTTTCGCTGCTTGTTCCGCTTGAATACCCCGGAATCAACGAGGTCTGCGCCAAAGCCGCGCCAACCAGCGCAAAAATCGCCACCCAGAACACCAGGATCAATCTGACAAGAAAGTTCGGTTTCATATGGTCTTGCATCCAGTTCGCTTGCTGACCGACAGACTACAGAACCCCATCGCGGTGTTCAAATCATCCCCACGGACATTTTTAACATCGTGTATTGCCGTGTTCTTGGCGCAATGCTCTGGTGCGGGTATTTTCAAGCTCTCAGAAATTGAATATGACCGGATATGCATTTGCCGCTGGCCCTGAACCTTTGGTGCGCATGTCTGATAATGCTCAATATCCTGTTGCCAAATCGCAATGCTTGGCGCATTTGCGGGGCGCTCGGTCATGCTTTGGCAGGCGGAACGACGAAATTTGCGATAACACATGCGAACGCGCGGGTATTGCACCGAAACTAAGAAAACGGGCGAAGGCATGAGCCTAGGCATCACGAAAGACAAATCCGGCCGAGCGCCGCGCATTTTATTCTACAGCCACGATACGTTCGGTCTTGGACATCTGCGCAGATCGCGTGCGCTGGCGGCTGCGATCACCAAGGCTGACCCGCTGGCTTCGGCCCTGATCCTGACCGGCTCACCGGTTGCAGGCCGTTTCACTTTTCCGCGCCGTGTCGATCACGTCCGCCTGCCTGGCGTGACCAAACGCGCCGATGGCTCATATGCGGCGCAAACCATCGGCATGGGCATCGACGAAGTCACCGAATTGCGCGCGGGGCTGATTCAGACCGCCGTGCAGCAATACAACCCCGATGTTCTGATCGTCGACAAGGAACCGACCGGCTTTCGGGGTGAATTGCTGCCAACGCTGGAATGTCTGGAGAAGTCGCGTGAAACCAAGCTGGTACTTGGCCTGCGCGACGTGCTCGATGAACCCGAAGTTCTGGCCGCCGAATGGGCCCGCAAAGACGCTGTTGCCGCGACCGAGCGTTTCTATCACGAAATCTGGGTCTATGGCCTGCGCTCGGTTTATGATCCGACGCAAGGGCTGCCGCTCAGCCCGGCGGCGCGGTCGCGAATGCATTGTACCGGCTATCTGCGCCGCGATCTCGGCCCGATCGGAGAGCCCCCGGAACAGCCCTATATCCTGATCACTCCCGGCGGCGGCGGCGATGGCAAGGCGATGGTCAACCTTGTGCTGTCCGCCTATGAAAAAGACCCCACCCTGTCGCCACGCGCGGTTCTGGTCTACGGCCCCTTCCTGTCGGGCGAGCTGCGCGAAGAATTCGAAACCCGGGTGGCGGCCCTGGACGGTCGGGTGACGGCGGTTGGGTTTGAATCCCAGATCGAAACCCTGTTTGCAGGTGCCGCCGGTGTCGTCTGCATGGGCGGGTACAACACGTTCTGCGAAGTGCTGTCTTTTGACAAACGCGCCGTCATCGTGCCGCGCACCACGCCCCGGCTGGAACAATGGATACGCGCCTCGCGTGCTGAAGAGCTTGGCCTTGTGCGGATGCTCGACGAAACCCGCGACGGCCTGTCCGCCGACGCCATGATCGGCGCGATCCGTAACCTGCCGCATCAGCCACTACCTTCGCAGGCGATCAGCGATGGCTTGTTGGATGGTCTCGACTATGTCACGCACCGCGTTGATGCCCTGCTGGGCGGAGAGCAGGAACGGGCCACCGGATGACCACCACAGAGCCTAAGCTGGCGGTGCTGGTCAAAGGCTGGCCGCGCCTCTCTGAGACGTTTATCGCACAGGAACTTGTCGCCCTTCAGGATGCGGGCCATCACTTTGACATCTGGTCGCTGCGCCACCCAACCGACACCAAGCGGCACCCGCTGCATGATCGATTTAAGGGGCAGGTCCATTATCTGCCTGAATATCTGTATCAGGAACCACAGCGCGTCTGGCGCGCCCGCGCGACAGCCCGGCAGCTGCCCGGATATGCGGATGCCTACACGGTCTGGCGCCGCGATCTGCGCCGCGATCCGACCCATAACCGCATCCGCCGCTTTGGTCAGGCCTGCGTTCTGGCCGCCGAACTTCCGTCCTGCACCCGCGCGATGTATGCCCATTTCATGCACACCCCCTCCTCTGTCGCGCGCTATGCCGCCATCATGCGCGGCGTCGACTGGAGCTTTTCGGCCCATGCCAAGGATATCTGGACCTCGCCCGACTGGGAAAAGCAGGAAAAGCTGCAGGCCGACACATTCGGAGCCGCCTTCGGGGCCACCTGCACAGCCGTCGGCGCAGAGCATCTGCGCGCGCTCGCCGATGATCCTGCGCGCGTCGATCTGATCTATCACGGACTCGACCTGTCCCGTTTCCCCGCCCCACCGGTACGTGAACCGCGCCAACCCGACAGCCCGTTTCATATGATTTCAGTCGGCCGGCTGGTCGAGAAAAAAGGCTTTGATCGCCTAATCGACGCATTTGCGCGGCTGCCCTGGTCGCTGGACTGGCACTGGACCCATATCGGCGGCGGCACGCTGGATAAGGCCCTGCGCGAGAGGGCCTCCAAGGCCGGTTTGGCAGGCCGGATCACCTGGAAGGGCGCCTGCGATCAGCCCGAAGTGATTGCCGAGATGCGCAAGGCCGATCTGTTCGTCCTGCCCAGCCGCATTGCCGCAGATGGCGACCGGGACGGGCTGCCCAACGTGCTGATGGAAGCCGCCTCACAACATCTGCCGATCCTTTCTACGCCCGTATCGGCCATCCCCGAATTCATCGAAACCGGCACGCATGGGCTGTTGTCCGAGGATGATCCCGCCGCGCTTGCCCGCGCGCTTGAAACGCTGGCCGCCGATCCCGCCGCAACAGAGCGGATGGCCAAAGCCGCCTATGACCGGCTGATTGCCGATTTCCGGATGGACCCCGGCATCGCGCGCCTGTCCGAACGCCTGACCGCTCTGTGTGCGGAGCAGGCCTGATGGCCCGCGTCGCCTTCTATGCGCCGATGAAATCGCCCGACAGCCCGACCCCCTCGGGCGACCGCGAAATGGCGCGCAACCTGATGCGCGCCATCGCAGCAGATGGCGACACCGTTGATCTGGCCTCTGACCTGCGCATCTATGACAAGGCGGGCGAGAGCGCGGTTCAAACCCAACTGCGCAGCGCAGCCCAGACCGAAGCCGAGCGTCTGATCGCAGAGCTGCCGCAGGACACCGACCTCTGGGTGACCTATCACAACTACTACAAAGCCCCCGATCTGCTGGGCCCGCAGGTCGCACGGGCGCGCGGTATTCCTTACGTTCAGCTTGAAAGCACACGCGCAACCAGCCGTCTGACCGGACCATGGGCCGGCTTCGCGCAAGCTGCGCATGATGCCTGCGATGCGGCGCAGGTGATCTTTTATCACACGGCCAACGACCTGATCACGCTGGAGCGGGAAAGATACGACGATCAGGCGCTGGTCGAACTGCCGCCTTTTCTGCCTATCCCGACACTGCCCCAGCCATCGGCCTGTTCAGGAGCAATGCTAACAGTGGGAATGATGCGGCACGGTGACAAGCTTGCTTCATACCGGATACTGGCCGAAGCCCTGCGCCATCTGCCGGGCGACTGGTCGCTGAACATCGTCGGCGACGGCCCTGCCCGCGCCGAGGTCGAGGCCCTGATGGCCCCGTTCGCCGCGCGTGTGACATTTCTTGGCCAGATGGATGGCCCCGCGTTGCAACGGGAATACGAAACCGCCGCTTTGTTCGTCTGGCCGGGCGTCAACGAAGCCTATGGCATGGTCTACCTTGAGGCGCAGGCCCGAGGTCTGCCGGTCGCCGCTCAGGATCGGCCGGGCGTGCGCGACGTGCTGATGCCGTCCGATCACCCCACCGTCGATGCAGGCGCCTCGGGTCTGGCGCGCCGAATGCAGATGTTGCTGGCAGATCGGGGCTTGCGACTGGCGGAAGGCGCGCGCGCGCGCGATTATGTGGCCGACCGCCACCTGATCCGGTCGGCAACCGACCAGTTCTGGCGCACCGTGCGCCCCCTGCTGGAGGATCAGGCATGACAAAACTGGCATTGCTGCGCCACGGCCATACCAGCTGGAACCGCGCGGGCCGCATTCAGGGCCGCAGCGACATTGCGCTGGATGATCAGGCCCGTGCCGAACTGGCCGCCTATCGTCTGCCTGCCCCGTGGGATCAGGCCGTACTCTGGGCCAGCCCGCTTAGCCGCGCCAGTGATACTGCGCGGCTGGTTGCAGATCGCGCACCGCAGACCTCGGACGCGTTGATCGAAATGAACTGGGGCGATTGCGAGGGCCAGCGCGGCATTGACCTGATCGAGGACGCGAACAGCGGCTATCGCCATATCGAAGATTGGGGCTGGGATTACCGCCCTCCGAATGGAGAAAGCCCGGCTGAGATCTGGGCGCGCCTCGAACCGTGGCTCTCAGGGCTGCACAATGATGCGGTCGCGGTTTGCCATATCGGCATCATGCGGGTGATCCTGGCCAAGGCCTGGGGTTGGGATTTCCGGGGCCCTGCCCCGTTCAAAATCAAGCGCAATCGCCTGTTTGTGGTCGATCTCGACGCCATGCAGCCCGAAGCGGACCCCATTCGCCTGATTGCGCGCGAGGCCCCGGCATGAGGGTGATGATTGTCGTCACCCATCTGCTTGGGACCGGCCATCTGAGCCGGGCACTGACGCTGGGGCGGGCTTTTGCTGCGCAAGACCATGAGGTGCTGGTTGTTTCGGGTGGCATGCCTGCGCCGCAATTGGACAGCAAAGGGCTGTCGATCCTGGGTCTGCCGCCGCTGCGGTCGGATGGCACGGATTTCACGCGCCTGCTGACCCAAGCAGGTGAGGTGGCCGACCCCGCATACCTGAACGCCCGCGCCACCGCACTGGTGCAGGCCGTGCGCAGTTTCAGGCCTCAGGTCCTGATCACCGAGCTGTATCCGTTTGGCCGCCGCAGCCTGAGCGCGGAATTTCAGGCCGCGTTGACGACGGCGTCGGACCTGCCCGAGCGGCCGGTCATTCTGGGCTCGATCCGTGATATTCTTGCGCCGCCCTCAAAGCCGTCCAAAGCCGCACGCGCCGATGAGATTATCGCACGGTTCTATGACGGAATTCTGGTGCATTCCGATCTGCAGATCACGCCGCTGAACGTCAGCTGGCCGGTCTCGGAAGACCTCTCGGGGTGCCTGCATTACACCGGCTTTGTTGCGCCGGAAGCCCCCGCTCCGCACCCCGACAGGGTGGGAGAGGGTGAAATTCTGGTCAGCGCGGGTGGCGGCTCTGTTGGGCAACCGATCTTTCGCGCGGCCATCGAGGCCGCCCGAAAGATGACCAACATGCGCTGGCGCATGTTGGTGGGTGGGCAGGACGCAGCGACCCGCATCGCTGAGTTGTCAGAGCTGGCGGAGGGCACCTCCGTTCTGCTGGAACCGGTCCGCCAGGATTTCCGCCAGATGCTGCCGCTGGCCAGCGCCTCGGTCAGCATGTGCGGCTATAACACCGCGATGGACCTACTGCAGACCGGGACACCTGCCGTGCTGATCCCGTTTGACGATGGCAATGAGGTCGAACAGGGTTTGCGCAGTCAGAGCCTTGCGCAACTGCCCGCATTTGAGGTGCTGCCCAGCCATGATTTAGACGGGAAGGCCTTGGCCGACGCGCTGATCCGGGTAACCTCGGGCCAGCTGCGAGACCCCATGAGAACCGGTTTCGACGGTGCCAACCGCTCGGTTGCCATCGCGACCGAGCTGCTGGAGCGCCGCAGATGATTGTTGACTGGCACCCTCTGACCACCGAACTGAAGGTCTGGCAGGCGCAGGGGCTGAACTTGCCCCTTTGGTGGCGCGATGACGACGCCATCTCCCCGACCCGGCAGCTGGATCATCTGACCGAGCTGAGTGAGCGCCTCGGCCTGCCCGTCCATCTTGCGGTCATTCCGCGGGATGCGGATCAGGCGCTGGCGCGCCATGTCGGCGACCGGCCCACGCTGATCCCGGTTGTGCATGGCTGGGCGCATCAAAACCATGCCCCGAAGCAAGAGAAGAAGGCCGAGTTCCGCATGCACCGCCCAACAGATACAATCATCGCGGACGCCGAAGCCGGCCTGGCGCGGTTGCGTAACCTGTTCGGGGCTGCGCTGCGCCCGGTGTTTGTCCCGCCATGGAACCGGATCGACCCAGAAATCACCGCCCGGCTTCCCGAAATCGGGTTTCGGCTCCTGTCGACCGCAACGCCCCGAAAGGCACCGCAAGCCGCCCCGGGGCTACAACAGGTTAATACCCATCTCGATCCGATCGACTGGCGCGGAACGCGCGGGCTGGCTGATCCGGAGGCGCTGATCGCCCAGACCGTCCAGTTACTCCAGGATCGTCGTCAGGGCCGCGCAGACAATAGCGAACCATTTGGTGTGTTGACCCACCACCTTGTCCATGATCAAGACATCTGGACCTTTACCCAAGACCTGCTCAGCAGGCTTCTGGACGGCCCGGTGACTGTCTGGACCACAACTGACTGATCAAGGAGCTCCCGATGAGCCGACTGGATTCCATGCTGCGCCGTCTGACCGCGCAACGCGACGGGTTGAACTGGGCGGCGGAACAGACCGCTGATATCGCGGGCGAGGTTCTGGACATGGGTCTGGGCAATGGCCGGACATACGACCACCTGCGGGAAATCTTGCCGGACCGACGCATCTGGGTGATGGACCGGGTACTGCAGTGCCATCCCGACAGCACCCCGCCGCCCGAGGATTTTCTGCAGGGCGAAGCCGAGCCGATGCTGGAAAAACTGGCCCAAAACGGTCCCTGCATCGCGATGGCGCATTATGATTTCGGGCGCGGGATCAAAGCCGAGGATGTGGCGGAGGCCGCTCGGCTGAGCCCATTGATTGCCAATGTTATGCTACCGGGGGGATTGCTGATCTCAGGACAGCCGCTGGTGGGGTTCAACCAGATCAAAGGCCCCGAAACCATCGCCCCGGACCGCTATCTGTTCTACCGCGCCTAGGGTCAGGCTCCCTTAATCCTTCGGACGCGAGAACCGCTGCAAAGTAGCGGCTTTGATCGCCTGGAATTGACCCTGCCGGTCCCTGCGCGTTCAAAGCCTCTGCTTTTTTGCCGTTCGCGCGCCAGAGGCGCAGGATTAAGGGGTCCTGACCCTACGCGACCCGACGCCCGCGCGACCAGACCCCATTCAGCACCGGAACACCTGCCCGCATGCGAAAGCGGATCAGATCGGCGCGCAGACCCACCTGCACAGCGCCCCGATCCTCCAGCCCTGCTGCCTGTGCCGGAGCCTGCGTCACCGTGCGCATACCCTGCGCCATATCCCCCCACAACGCGCCCAGCTGTACCGCCGACAGCAACAGGGCGGCGGGCACGTAATCCGACGACACAATGTCGAGATATCCCAGCGCGGCAAGCTCGTGCGCCGAAACATTTCCCGAATGCGATCCGCCGCGAATGATGTTCGGCGCGCCCATCATCACCTTGATGCCGTGATCATGGCAGGCACGGGCGGCCTCGACCGTGGTCGGGAATTCTGCCAGCCGGATGCCGTGACTGGCCGAGATGCTTACCTGATCTTCGGTCGTGTCATCATGGCTGGCTAGAACCGCTCCGAACCGGCGGGCGGCTTTGACAGCTTCGCCCTCGTGTTTGTCACCAAACTGATCGCGCAAGCCTTTCAACTGGGCCACATGCTGCAGGAACGTGTCGTCGTTCATCGCATATTTGCCCTTCAGGTAGGCTTCGAGTTTCACCATATCTCGAAACTGCCGCTGCCCGGGTGTATGATCCATGATCGACACCAGCCCCACCCGATCCTCGGGGCCGAACTCATCCAACTCGTCGACCAGCGTTTCCGAACAGACCTCGGCCCGCAGGTGTAGGAAATGGCTGATCTTCAGCGCATCCTGATCGCGCAGCTGCCACAGCTCTTGCGAAAGACCGCGCGCATATTGCAGGTATCGCCGTGCCCCCGACGGGATCGAGCCCACACGCATGGCGTCAAACACCGTTGTCACCCCTGCACCTGCCAGCTCGGCATCATGGGCGATGATCGCCGCCGCGTGGGGCCAGTCCACACCCGGGCGCGGCTGGATGTGACGTTCCAGATTGTCGGTGTGCAGCTCGACCAGACCGGGGCTGACATAATCTCCGCCGCAATCGATCGCCCCTGCGGGCACCGCAGCGCCTGTATCGATGTCGGCAATGGTTTCGCCTACAAGCCTGACACTGCCGGTGACGGTCTCAGCGGGCAGGACAAGCGTGGCATTGGCAAGGATCAATTCTTCTGTCATCTGAACTTCACACGGTTTGGGCACTGGGAAAGGCCACGCAATAGGAGGCCGATGTGATATTCACGCGATATGCGATCTATTTTGCGCCACCTGCCAGGTCGGAATGGGTAAAATTCGCAACCAGTTGGCTGGGTTGGGATATGGAAACCGGACAGAGCGTGGCCCAACCCGCCATCGACGGGCTGGATGTCGCCGCCTTGACGCGGGTGCCGCGCAAATACGGGTTGCATGCGACCATGAAGCCGCCGTTTCACCTGCACCCGGACCAATCGCCTGAGGCGTTGCAGCGCGCATGCGCGGCCCTCGCCGCGCGGCAGGCACCCATCTCGCTTGAGACCTTGGACATCTCGCGCATGGGCCGGTTTCTGGCATTGCGCCCTCAGGGGGACACAACCGCGCTGAACGCGCTGGCGGCGGCCTGTGTCCGCGATCTGGACAGGTTCCGCGCACCCGCATCCGGGACCGAATTGACCCGCCGCCGCGCCGCCGCCCTGACGCCCGCGCAAGAGGTCAACCTGACCCAATGGGGCTATCCTTACGTGCTGGATGCGTTCCGCTTTCACATCACGCTCAGCGGCAGGCTGGATAAACCTACGCTGGCGCTGACCCAGACGGCGCTGGAACAGCATCTTGGCCCCCTGCTGCCCAGTCCCTTCCAGATCACCGATTTGGCCCTGATGGGCGAGGCCCTTGATGGCCGCTTTCACCTGATCCAACGCTTTGCCCTTTCTGGCTGAAGATATGACGGGATGGCCTCGACAGTTGCGTCCAGCGGGCCGGATTTGTCCAGCATAAGCATGCGGCGCACCGTTTTTGCTGACGTCTCTAAGTTCAGTCCTCACAGATCATCTTTCCAAAAACTTAGACCTGCAAAGCGCCGGACACCAGCTGCTGCAAGGGCATGGGCGGATCGTCCGGCACCCGACCGCCCGAAACCGCCCGCGGGTTTAGAATCGTCCGCCGGATCATCTACTTGGTCTCTTTGCCCACATGTTCAAAATTGCACTGAGATACTCTTTAGCACCTTCACAGATGTAGAGAACGCGGTGTAGGATTTGCGATCACGGTTGTCTGCCTTACAGCCGCTGTTGCAGTTTCGGTCTTTCTTATTGGCCGTGACAAACGCCGTCGAACCACGCTCGGGCAGGACAGCGACGGCCAATGGGTCTGGACCGATTTTGACGGCCGCACGGTTCGATCGCACATCCACCCCGATGATCCCGGTGGCGAATGGTGGAAAGAACGCAAGCTCATGGGGTCAGACTCCAGCGGGGCTGGCTGGGGCGGTGACGGCGGCATCTAGCTCGGTTGAGCAGTCTCTTTGACCGCCCCCCGCATTTTGACCTCGCATCGCCATCTGCGGACTAGGCCGTGCTCGGACTGAATATCCACGTCGTCCGGCAGCCCGATCTGTTCGACGACCCCATCACCTGAGGACTGCCCGCGCGGTCGAGCCCGAATGTCCAGCGGTCGCCCCTCCTGCCGCGCAGTCTCAGTAAACCGCGACAACAGATACATCTGTCCGCGCCAATGGAAACCTCCTATACCACCGTCAGCTTACTTTTTGATTCATGAGGCCCCTATGAGCTTTGACCGCACCATCAAGATCGCCCCGTCGATCCTGTCCGCCGATTTCGCCAATTTCGGGCAAGAGATTCAGGCCATCGAGGCGCAGGGGGCCGATTGGGTTCATGTGGATGTCATGGACGGGCATTTTGTACCCAACCTCACCTTTGGCCCCCCGGCGGTGAAAGCATTTCGCCCGCATGTGAAAACCGTGATGGACGTGCATCTGATGATCACACCGGTTGATCCCTATATTCAGGCCTATGCCGATGCGGGCGCCGACATTCTGACCGCCCATATCGAGGCTAGCGCCCACACACACCGCACCTTGCAAGCGATCCGCGCCGCAGGCATGAAATCCGGCGTTGCCCTCAACCCGGGCACGCCAGCCGAGGCGGTTGAGCACCTGCTGGACCTGACCGATCTGGTTTGCGTGATGACGGTGAACCCGGGCTTTGGCGGTCAGAAATTCATCGACATGACCAGCAAAGTCCGGCGTCTGCGTCAGATGATCGGAGATCGTCCGATTCACATCGAGATCGACGGGGGCGTCGACCCAAACACCGCCCCTCTGGTTGCGGCGGCCGGCGCTGACGTGCTGGTGGCCGGATCGGCCGTGTTCAAAGGCGGCTCGGTGTCGAACCCCGAAATCTATGGTGAGAACATCCGCGCCGTGCGCAGCGCCGCGGCGTCAGCACTCACCTAACGGCAAAGCTCCCGCCAGTCGTCAGCGTTCCTTGCGGAACGCCTCCTCCTGTTGGGCCCGGCATCGCGCTGCGCGCGATG
>NZ_JBQFXH010000002.1:0-530955 GCF_056540745.1 Ruegeria sp. AM1 | reverse complement strand
ACCGAAATACTTGGTGATCGCTGCGGTCAGCGTCGTCTTACCATGGTCAACGTGGCCAATCGTACCAATGTTGACGTGCGGTTTTGTACGCTCAAACTTTTCCTTTGCCATGATGGCCTCCTTTTTCGGTAATTGAGGGAGCGTGGTATCCACGCTCCCTCAAATCTTTGGTTATGCGTATTTCGCCTGGATCTCGTCCGAGATGTTCTGCGGAACCGGATCGTAGTGGTCGAACTGCATGGTGAACTGGGCACGGCCCGACGACATCGAACGCAGAGTGTTGATGTAGCCGAACATGTTCGCCAGCGGAACGAACGCGTCGATCGCGATTGCGTTGCCGCGCGGTTCCTGACCAGACACCTGGCCACGACGCGAGGTCAGGTCGCCGATGATACCACCGGTGTATTCTTCCGGGGTGATCACTTCGACCTTCATGATCGGTTCCAGCAGTTTCGCGCCAGCCTTGCGCATGCCTTCACGCATACACATACGGGCCGCGATTTCGAACGCCAGAACGCTCGAGTCAACGTCGTGGAACTTACCGTCGATCAGGGCAACCTTGAAGTCGATCACGGGAAAGCCAGCCAGCGGGCCGCTATCCATGACCGAGTTGATGCCTTTTTCAACACCCGGGATGTATTCCTTCGGAACAGCACCACCAACGATGCGGCTTTCAAACGAATACCCCTCGGCAGGCTCTGTCGGCGAGATGATCATCTTCACTTCGGCGAACTGACCTGAACCACCCGACTGTTTCTTGTGGGTGTAGGTATGCTCGACCTCGTGACCGATGGTCTCACGATAGGCCACCTGCGGCGCACCGATGTTGGCCTCAACCTTGAACTCACGCTTCAGACGGTCAACCAGGATGTCCAGGTGAAGCTCGCCCATGCCTTTCATGATGGTCTGACCGGATTCCAGATCAGTTTCCACGCGGAACGACGGGTCTTCGGCGGCCAGACGGGCCAGACCCTGGGACATCTTCTCTTGGTCGCCCTTGGTTTTGGGCTCAACCGCGATCTCGATCACCGGATCAGGGAAGGTCATGGTTTCCAGAACTACCGGTTCCTTCGCATCACACAGGGTGTCACCGGTGGTGGTGTCTTTCAGACCCGCCAGCGCGATGATGTCGCCTGCAAACGCCTCTTCGATCTCTTCCCGGTTGTTCGAGTGCATCATCATCATACGACCGATGCGCTCTTTTTTACCTTTGGTCGAGTTCAGGATCGAGTCACCCTTGTGCATAGTCCCCGAGTAAATCCGGGTGAAGGTCAGCGAGCCAACGAAGGGGTCATTCATGATTTTGAACGCCAGACCCGAGAAGGCCATGTCGTCGTCTGCACGACGGGCGATGTCACGAACTTCTTCCTCGTCGCCGGGTTTGAAGCCCATGTAATCAACAACGTCCAGCGGGCTGGGCAGATAGTCGATCACAGCGTTGAGCAGCGGCTGAACGCCTTTGTTTTTGAACGCAGACCCCCCCAGAACCGGAACGAACGCGATGTCCAAAGTACCTTTACGCAGCAGGGCGCGCAGGGTCGGAACGTCGGGCTCATTGCCTTCCAGGTATTCCATCATCGCATCGTCGTCCATTTCGACGGCCGCTTCGATCATCTTGCCGCGCCATTCGTCCGCCATGTCTTTCAGGCTGTCGCGGATCGGAGCTTTGATCCAGCTTGCGCCAAGATCTTCGCCCTGCCACAGCCACTCTTCCATGGTGACCAGGTCGATCAGACCTTCCAGCTCGGTCTCCGCGCCGATCGGAATACCAACCGGAACAGCGCGCGCGCCGGTGCGGTCTTCGATCATGCGAACGCAGTTGAAGAAGTCTGCGCCGATCTTGTCCATCTTGTTGACGAAAACCATACGCGGAACCTTGTAGCGGTCAGCCTGACGCCACACGGTTTCGGTCTGAGGCTCAACACCGGCGTTTGCGTCCAGAACGCAGACGGCACCATCGAGAACCGCCAGCGAGCGCTCAACTTCGATGGTGAAGTCAACGTGGCCGGGGGTGTCGATGATGTTCAGGCGGTGCTTGGGTGTATCGGCGGTCTGACCGTCCTCGGTGCGCTCCCAGAAAGTGGTGGTCGCAGCCGAAGTGATGGTGATGCCGCGTTCCTGCTCCTGCTCCATCCAGTCCATGGTGGCTGCACCATCGTGCACCTCACCGATGTTGTGGGATTTACCAGTGTAATACAGGATACGCTCCGAGCAGGTGGTCTTACCTGCGTCGATGTGCGCCATGATACCGAAGTTACGGTACAGTTCGAGCGGATATTCGCGTGCCATTTTTGATAAGCCTCTGAATTACCAACGGTAGTGGCTGAAGGCTTTGTTCGCCTCGGCCATCTTGTGGGTGTCTTCGCGCTTCTTCACGGCGGTACCGCGGGACTGTACAGCGTCCAGCAGTTCACCGGCGAGGCGTTCTTCCATGGTGTTTTCGTTGCGGCCACGCGCAGCAGTTATCAGCCAACGGATGGCCAGTGCTTCGCGGCGCTCAGGGCGCACTTCGACCGGAACCTGATAGGTGGCACCACCAACCCGGCGCGAGCGAACCTCGACCGACGGTTTGATGTTGTCGAGCGCTTCGTGGAACACTTCGACAGGAGCGCGCTTTACCTTGTTCTCAACGCGGTCAAACGCGTTGTAAACGATGCGCTCTGCGACCGACTTCTTGCCGTCGATCATCAGGTTGTTCATGAATTTGGTCAGTACCTTGTCGCCAAATTTGGCGTCAGGCAGAACTTCGCGTTTTTCGGCGGCGTGACGACGTGACATATCAGCCTCTCCTTCTTACTTGGGACGCTTCGCGCCGTATTTCGAACGACGTTGCTTACGGTCTTTGACGCCCTGAGTATCCAGAACACCGCGCAGGATGTGGTAACGCACACCGGGAAGGTCTTTCACACGGCCGCCACGGATCAGAACAACCGAGTGTTCCTGCAGGTTGTGGCTTTCACCCGGGATGTACGAAATGACCTCGAACCCGTTGGTCAGGCGCACCTTGGCAACCTTCCGCATCGCCGAGTTCGGCTTTTTAGGTGTGGTGGTGTACACGCGGGTGCAGACACCGCGCTTCTGCGGGCACTGCTCCAGGTGCATGGACTTCGAGCGTTTTACTTTGGGCTGCCGCGGTTTGCGGATCAGCTGTTGAATAGTTGGCATTCCGGTTTCTTCCCCGTTTTGCAACACACATGACATGCACGCGCATTGCGTGCGGTTAGATTCGCTGCACTTATGCGTCCACAAGCGCAAAACCCGCGAACGTTCCCATTCCGAGGTGAACGTCGCGGTTGTTTATCAGAGGGCGCGAACGATAAAATTGTCCGGGCCTTGACCAGTTCATTACTGGAATCGGTTTTGGGGCGGCCCCCGCACCGAGATGACGCGCGTATTAAGGGGAGTCGGTCGCGGTGTCAACAGCGCAGCCCGCTTGAAAAGCCCCAGACTGGTTTGCGCTGATTTGAACGGCAGATACCGGATTTCCGGTGCCTTCGCCAGTTGCGAGCCCATCGTTGCCAAGGCATAGTCGGGCCGACAAGGTTGATCACGGATACATCATGCAAGTTATCGGTCTGTGCCGCTTTTCCTACCCAGCCTATGGCGGCTTTCAGATCGAGCATGATACGATCGAGGAACGGCGCCAGTTTCTATACAATCCGGAACGGCTGGACGAACGGTTTCGTCTGTTCGAGGCGATCACCCTGCCCTGTTTTCGCGAGCAGACCGATGAGGATTTTCAGTTCCTCATTGTGATCGGCGAGTGTCTGCCTCAGCCCGCGCTGGACCGACTGCATGACCTGACAGCAGGCATGAATCAGGTCCAGATCATCGCAAGACGGCCGGCGCGACATCGGCGCGTGATGAAAGACGTGCTCAACAGCGCGCGCATCGACCCTGCCCAGCCGTGCTTGCAGTTTCGGCATGACGATGATGACGCGGTGTCGGTGGATTTTGTCGAACGGCTGCGGCTGGCGGCACAGGACTGTGAACTGCTGATGCGCAACAACCCTGCCGTCGCCGTCGACTTTAGCTGCGGTTTTCTGGCGCGTGGCACCATAGATGGAATTCAGGCGACCCAGGTACATCGCCGCCTGATCACCGCAGGTCTGGGCATGTATGTCGCGGGCGAATCCCCGCTGACGATCATGAACTTTGCGCACCACAAGATGGACCGGGTCATGCCCGTCGTCAGCTATCCCGACGCCCCAATGTGGGTAAGGACGCTGAACCAGTTCAACGACTCGCCCGAAACGCGGAACAGCAAGGTCGAGCTGTCACCTCTGGACGCAGCCCTTGAGGGAGAGTTCATCGCCCGCTACGCCATCGATCAGGATCACGTCAGGCAGGTTCATTCTGCGGCTTGATGTGTACGCTCGCGGAACAAAGTGAATAGCCCTGCCGCGACCACAAGCGCCGCACCAAACATCGTGACCCGATCAGGCCAATCTCCGAACACCATCCAGCCCAGAGCCAATGCCCAAAGCAGGCTCGAGTATCGGAACGGGGCCACAAACCCAACATCCCCCACGCGCATCACCATGACGCTGAACAGATACCCCATCAGCACAAAAACAGCCGCAGAAGCAGCCAGCAAACCTACGCCTGTGGTGACGGGAACCCAGCCCTCCAATACAGATGCAACGGCAGCAGCGGTGGTGATAGACAGCGACGTTGCCAGCGTCACAACCATCGACGGCACCTCGGGCGACATACGCCGGGTTATCAGATCGCGCGCTGTCACCGACGCCACGGCGATCAGAGCGTAAAGAGAGAAAACGCTGAACCCCTCTGGCCCCGGACGCACAATCAGCAACATGCCCAGAAAACCCAGCCCGATCGCCAGTATACGCCGCCACCCGATACGCTCCGAAAAGAACACCGCAGCGCCCAGCGTGACCGTCAGCGGCAGCGCCTGTAGTACAGCGGTGACATTCGCCAGAGGCATGTTTTTCAAAGCGGTCAGGAAAAAGAAGGTCGCTGACAGCTCGGCCGTGCACCGCATCCCGATCAACACTCGGTCATGATCTGAAAAGCTCAGATGCAACGCCCCCAGGCCGCGCGCCAGCGTAAAGATCAAAACGGTGGCGATAAACCCCCGGATTGCGACCAGCTGAAACAACGGAAGCTCCTGCAACGCCAGTTTGACCAGCGTATCGTTCACCGTAAACGCGGCCATGCTGCCCACCATCAACAGCGCGCCTTTTAGGTTGGGGGTCATGGCAGATGTTCCGGTCGTAAAACAATTGAGCCATTGGTCCGGCAAGCCGATCTAATGTCAATCTTTCTGTTAGGACGTCACGGCTTTTTAACGGGAACAGAGAGCCGGTAGTTTGCAGCCATCTGTCAAACCAACCAAGATGTCAGACCAGGCAGATGTCTTACCCCGATTCCGCCATATCGAAGACATGAGGGTGGAGTTTTCTATCAATGACCGCTGCGCGGACTTGCCGACCATTCGGCTAGTCGCTGACGCCTTTCAGAACTCGTTGATAAAATGCGCCCTGCGCATCCTCAGCAGTCGGCCATTCTCGGTCTAAATTCAGTGCTCCTGCGGGTACGATTTGTCGCGCGATCTCGGGCGGTGTGGTTTCGTCAGACGTTCCATTCTTCCAGTCGTGAAAGGCTGATGAGTATCGAACGGCTGCTCCGCTCGTCGGTAAATCGAGCGACCCGCCCTCGGCAAAGAAAGTCAACCCGTCGCCCATTTCTTCCCCGATGAGTTTGAGCCTATTTCCCAGACGATGTTTCAGTATGGCTACAAACACAATCGCCGCGGAAAACGTGAATTTATCGACAAGCAAAACTACCTGCTGACTTGCGCTTTGCGAGATCGCGTCGATCAGGGGCATCGTTAGCAGAAAATCGCCGCCGGTGTTTCCGCGAACGTCAACTAAGAGCATTTTGTTTGAGCAGGTGCCCACGCGCTCCGCTGCATCTGAGATGGCTTTGGGCAGCGCAGTTTCGCTTGGATCAAAGAAACTTGGCAACGCGATCGATAGCCCAAGATCTCGCCAATCCCGTATCTCAACAAAAGCCTCGGGTTCCCAGGCTGGATCAGCCCTGCCGTGCTCGTTCCTCGGGTAGAGTGTCGACGCAGGAACAGTATCTCCATTTGCCATTTTCAGATTGGTTATCTGCCCGTTTTTGTTCCGCAGACTATACTCGGTCGTATCGCCTTCAGACGAAAATCCCAAACGCGCCAAAACGTAGGGCCAAGCCAGAAGTATCGGCCCGATGACACGTTTCCTTTGGCGCGTTCCCGCCAGAAATTTTGCGGCAGTGGCTTCGATTTGATTCAAAGCTGCGCCGTTGACGGCTATCAGTTCTCCTCGCGCTGCAGTGCCCCCTGGTGCCGTGCCAATGAGTTGCACTGAACGCCCCACGCTCACGAACCTCAGTGGAAGCACTGAGATCGCACTATTTGGGATCAGCCGCGTGTGCCCGTTGTCTGCAAGTGCCAATAGGCGCATCGCGGACAACAGAAAGGCCTCAATGGAGCCCTCCAAAGCGTATCGTCGGCAGTGACTAACGCAGTTGTCTATCATGGCCCTTTCGACCCGCCGAAAGCTAGGATCGGTTGACAACGCAGTTTCCAGAATTTGCTTCAGATCTTCCGTCAGCGACATATTTCACATCTGCGCATGACCACTCACCAATGTCCAGATTGGGCTCATTACTGTCGTTTGAGAGTGAATCGAGCACCCACGACGTCGGTCTGCGTACCTAACAATCACCACAAAAAAAGGCCCCGCGTATCCGCAGGGCCTCTTGTTTGGTTTGAAAGGCGACTACTCGCGGCTTTCCGGGGTTTCCACCAGAACGTCCAGCTCGTCGCCGACCATATCGTCGTCCATCATCGGTGCTGCCAGGGCAGCGGCCGCTTCTGCCTCTTCCCGGCGGGCTTCGATCACCACGTTATCGCGCGATTGCGCAACCTGGCGCACGGCCTGTGTGGCTCCACCGGTACCGGCGGGGATCAGGCGACCAACGATGACGTTCTCTTTCAGGCCAACCAGCTTGTCTTTCTTGCCCTGAACCGAGGCCTCGGTCAGAACGCGGGTGGTCTCCTGGAACGACGCTGCCGAGATGAACGAACGCGTCTGCAGCGAGGCTTTGGTAATCCCCAGAAGGATCGGCTCGCCCTGTGCCGGACGACCACCGCGAGAGATGGTCTTCTCGTTGGCTGCGTCGAACTCTTGCTTGTCGACATGTTCGCCTTTCAGCAGGGTGGTGTCGCCTGAATCCAGAATCTCCCACTTCTGCAGCATCTGGCGCACGATGACCTCGATGTGCTTGTCGTTGATCTTCACGCCCTGCAGACGATAGACGTCCTGCACCTCGTCGATCATGTAATCCGCCAGCGCTTCGACACCCATGATGGACAGGATGTCATGCGGAGCCGGGTTACCGTCCATCAGGTATTCACCCTTCTGGATGAAGTCCCCTTCAGCGACCGGGATGTGCTTGCCCTTGGGCACCATGTACTCAATGGTCTCCATGGACTCGTCCGCCGGTTCGATGCTGATGCGACGCTTGTTCTTGTAGTCGCGGCCAAAGCGCACGTAACCATCGGCTTCTGCGATGATCGCGTGATCTTTCGGACGGCGGGCTTCGAACAGTTCGGCCACACGCGGCAGACCACCGGTGATGTCCTTGGTCTTGGCGCCTTCACGCGGGATACGCGCGACAACGTCACCGGCTTCGATGGTCTGGCCATCTTCGACCGACAGGATCGCATCCACCGACATCGGATAGTGAACCGGGTTGCCCGCATCGTTGCGGACCGGTTCGCCATCTTCACCGACCAGAATGATCTCGGGCTTCAGGTCGCTGCCTTTGGGAGCAGCGCGCCAGTCGATCACGATCTTCTGGGTCATACCGGTTGCATCGTCAGTCTCATCGCGGACAGCGATGCCCGAAACAAGGTCAACATATTTCGCGGTACCGGCTTTCTCTGCGATGATCGGCAGGGTGTAGGGATCCCATTCGTACAGCTTGTCGCCACGGGCCACCGATGCACCGTCCTTAACGAACAGCTTCGAGCCGTAGCCCAGCTTGTGGTTGGCACGCTCTTCACCGTGTTCATCCTTGATCACCAGCTTCATATTCCGACCCATGACCAGGCTTTCGCCTGCAGCATTGACCAGAATCTGCGGGTTCTCGAAGGAAACTACGCCTTCCTGGCTGGCTTCCTGGAACGACTGCTGACCACCTTGCGCAACACCACCAATGTGGAAAGTCCGCATCGTCAGCTGTGTACCGGGTTCACCAATGGACTGAGCAGCGATGATGCCGACAGCCTCACCCGTGTTCACCATGGTACCGCGTGCAAGGTCACGACCGTAGCAGGTTGCACAGACGCCTTCCTCGGACTCACAGGTCAGAGGCGAACGAATGCGCATCGACGCAACACCAGCCTCGTCAATGGTGTCGGCCATACGTTCGTCGATCAATTGTCCAGCGGCGACCAGAACTTCATCCGTGCCCGGACGCAGAACGTCATCAGCAGAGACGCGGCCCAGCACACGTTCGGCCAGCGACGCGACAACCTCACCATCGTTCACGGCGGCTTCGGCAGTGATCGCACGCTCGGTACCACAGTCGATTTCACGAACGATGCAGTCTTGCGCCACGTCCACCAGACGACGGGTCAGGTAACCCGAGTTCGCCGTCTTCAGAGCGGTATCCGACAGACCCTTACGGGCACCGTGGGTCGAGTTGAAGTATTCGAGAACGGTCAGACCTTCTTTAAAGTTCGAGATGATCGGCGTCTCGATGATGTCACCATTCGGCTTGGCCATCAGGCCCCGCATACCGCCCAGCTGTTTCATCTGAGTGACCGAGCCACGTGCACCAGAGTGGGCCATCATGTAGACCGAGTTCGGTTCCTGCTCGGAGCCGTCCTCTGCCCGATCCGACGACGAGATCGTCGACATCATAGCCTCAGTGACGCGGTCGTTACACTTCGACCAGGCATCGACAACTTTGTTGTACTTTTCACCCTGAGTGATCAGGCCGTCCATGTACTGCTGTTCGAAGTCTTTCACCTGACTACGGGTGTCATCCACGATGCCCCATTTGTCGTCCGGAATGACCATGTCGTCCTTACCGAACGAGATACCGGCCTTGAACGCTTCGCGGAAGCCCATCGACATGATCTGGTCACAGAAGATGACGCTCTCTTTCTGACCGCAATAGCGGTAGACGGTGTCGATCACCTGCTGCACTTCTTTCTTCCGCAGCAGACGGTTGACCAATTCGAACGGCGCTTTGTTGTTCATCGGCAGCAAGGCACCCAGACGGACACGGCCCGGCGTAGTTTCAAAGCGCTGCTGCACTTCGTTGCCTTCGGCGTCGATCTGCGTGATCCGCGCGGTGATTTTCGAGTGCAGATGCACCTCACCCGCGTCCAGCGCGTGCTGAACTTCTTCGATCGAACCGAACACCTTGCCTTCGCCCGGCATGCCTTCGCGTTCCAGCGTCACGTAGTACAGACCCAGGATCATATCCTGCGACGGAACGATGATCGGCGCGCCGTTTGCAGGCGACAGAACGTTGTTCGTCGACATCATCAGAACACGGGCTTCCAGCTGCGCCTCAAGGCTCAGCGGGACGTGAACGGCCATCTGGTCACCGTCAAAGTCAGCGTTAAAGGCCGAACAGACCAGCGGGTGCAGCTGGATGGCTTTACCTTCGATCAGAACCGGTTCGAACGCCTGAATGCCAAGACGGTGCAGCGTCGGCGCACGGTTCAGCATGACAGGGTGTTCGCGGATCACCTCGTCGAGGATATCCCAAACTTCGGGACGTTCTTTCTCGACCAGCTTCTTCGCCTGTTTCACGGTCGAAGACAAACCCTTGGCTTCAAGGCGCGAGTATATGAACGGCTTGAACAGCTCCAGCGCCATCTTCTTGGGCAGACCACACTGGTGCAGCTTCAACTCCGGACCGGTCACAATGACCGAACGGCCCGAGAAGTCGACGCGTTTCCCCAGAAGGTTCTGACGGAAGCGACCTTGCTTACCTTTCAGCATGTCCGACAGCGATTTCAGCGGGCGCTTGTTCGCGCCGGTGATCACGCGGCCACGACGGCCATTGTCGAACAGAGCGTCAACGGATTCCTGCAGCATCCGCTTCTCGTTGCGGACGATGATGTCAGGCGCGCGCAGCTCAATCAGACGCTTCAGACGGTTGTTCCGGTTGATGACGCGGCGATACAGATCGTTCAGATCCGAGGTCGCGAAACGGCCACCATCCAGCGGAACCAGCGGACGCAGTTCCGGCGGAATGACCGGGATCACGGTCATCACCATCCACTCGGGCCGGTTGCCCGACTCGAGGAAGGATTCGACAACTTTCAGACGCTTGATGATCTTCTTGGGCTTCAGTTCACCGGTGGCTTCGGCCAGATCAGCGCGCAGCTGCTCGGCTTCGGCTTCCAGATCGATCTGGGCCAGCATCTCACGGATGGCTTCGGCACCGATATTGGCGGTGAACGCGTCCATGCCATAGGCATCCTGCGCGTCCATGTACTCTTCTTCGGTCAGCATCTGGCCATAGGTCAGGTCGGTCAGACCGGGCTCGATGACGACGTAGTTTTCAAAGTACAGAACGCGTTCCAGATCGCGCAGCGTCATGTCCAGCATCAGACCGATGCGGGATGGCAGCGATTTCAGGAACCAGATGTGTGCAACGGGCGCGGCCAGTTCAATGTGGCCCATACGCTCGCGGCGGACTTTCTGCAGAGTGACTTCCACACCGCATTTCTCGCAGACAACGCCGCGATACTTCATCCGCTTATATTTGCCGCACAGACATTCGTAATCTTTGATCGGGCCAAAGATACGCGCGCAGAACAGACCGTCACGCTCGGGCTTGAACGTACGGTAGTTGATGGTTTCGGGTTTCTTGATCTCACCATAAGACCAAGACAGGATCCGTTCAGGGCTGGCCAGCGAAACCTTGATCTCGTCAAAGACTTTCGGCGGTGTCAGCGGGTTGAACGGGTTGTTGGTGATTTCCTGGTTCATTTTGATACCTCAAATTTTGCGGAAGGGGGGACGGGAGGAAGGGCCGAGGCCCTTACTCCTCAACCTCCGCATCCAGGAGTTCCATATTCAGGCCGAGGCCACGGACTTCTTTAACCAGAACGTTGAACGATTCCGGTACGCCCGCTTCAAAGTTATCCTCGCCTTTGACGATCGACTCATAGACCTTAGTACGGCCGGCGACGTCATCCGATTTCACGGTGAGCATCTCCTGCAGGGTGTAGGCGGCGCCATAAGCTTCCAGAGCCCAGACTTCCATCTCACCAAAGCGCTGACCACCGAACTGCGCCTTACCACCCAGCGGCTGCTGGGTGACCAGGCTGTACGGCCCAGTCGAACGCGCGTGGATCTTGTCGTCCACAAGGTGGTGCAGTTTCAGCAGGTACTTGATGCCCACGGTCACCGGACGTGCAAATTGCTCACCGGTACGACCGTCGAACAGAACCGACTGACCGCTTTCCGAGAAACCCGCACGCACCAGCGCATCGTTGACGTCTGCTTCCTTGGCACCGTCGAAGACCGGGGTGGCGATCGGAACACCGCGGGTCACGTTGCCCGCCGCCTCGATCAGACCATCCTCGTCCAGACCGGTGATGCCTTCTTCGTAGACATCTTCGCCATAGGCCAGCTTCATCGCTTCGCGCACCGGGGTCAGGTCGCCAGAGCGGCGGTATTCACCCAGCGCGTCGTCGATGTTCAGACCCAGACCGCGCGCGGCCCAACCCATATGGGTTTCAAGGATCTGACCAACGTTCATACGCGAAGGCACACCCAGCGGGTTCAGACAGAAGTCGACCGGCGTACCATCGGCCAGGAACGGCATGTCTTCCATCGGAACAACCTTGGAGATCACACCTTTGTTCCCGTGACGACCGGCCATCTTGTCGCCCGGCTGCAGCTTGCGCTTCACGGCGATGAAGACTTTGACCATCTTCATCACACCCGGCGGCAGGTCGTCGCCACGACGGACTTTCTCGACCTTGTCCTCAAAACGGGCGTCCAGAGCACGCTTTTGCACTTCGTACTGCTCGTTCAGAGCCTCAACGATCTGTGCGTCCTGCTCACCTTCCAGCGCCAGCTGCCACCACTGACCACGGGTCAGGGTTTCCAGCAGCTCCTCGGTGATCACCGACCCTGCCTTGACGCCTTTCGGGCCTTTGACAGCGGTTTTACCCAGGATCAGGCCTTGCAGACGCGCATAGATGTTGCGGTCCAGGATCGCCAACTCGTCGTCCCGGTCACGGGCCAGACGTTCGACTTCCTCACGTTCGATCTGCAGCGCACGCTCGTCTTTTTCGACGCCGTGACGGTTGAAGACGCGGACCTCTACAACCGTACCGTAATCGCCCGGCTTCACGCGTAGCGAGGTGTCGCGCACGTCAGATGCTTTTTCACCAAAGATGGCGCGCAGCAGCTTTTCTTCCGGGGTCATCGGGCTTTCGCCCTTCGGAGTGATCTTGCCGACCAGAATATCGCCCGGCTCCACATCCGCACCGATGTAAACGATGCCCGCCTCGTCGAGGTTGCGCAGCGCTTCTTCACCGACATTCGGGATGTCGCGGGTGATCTCTTCCGGACCCAGCTTGGTATCACGGGCGGCGACTTCGAATTCCTCGATATGGACCGAGGTAAAGACGTCATCACGCGCGATACGTTCCGAGATCAGGATCGAGTCTTCGTAGTTGTAACCGTTCCACGGCATGAACGCGACGACCACGTTCTTACCCAGAGCCAGTTCACCCATATCGGTCGAAGGACCGTCGGCAATGACTTCGCCCTTCTGGACGGTGTCACCCACCTTGATCAGCGGACGCTGGTTGATGCAGGTGTTCTGGTTCGAACGCTGGAACTTGCGCAGACGATAGATGTCAACGCCAGCGTCGCCCAGTTCCAGATCTTCGGTGGCGCGGATAACGATGCGCTGGGCATCGACCTGGTCGATGATACCGGCGCGTTTCGCCTGAATCGCAGCGCCTGAGTCGATCGCAACCTTTTCCTCAATCCCGGTACCAACCAGCGGCGCTTCAGCGCGCAGCAGCGGAACCGCCTGACGTTGCATGTTCGAGCCCATCAGAGCGCGGTTGGCGTCGTCATTTTCAAGGAACGGGATCAGCGATGCCGCAACCGAAACCAGCTGTTTCGGGCTCACGTCGATCAGATCAACGTTTTCAACCGCCGCAAGGGTGTAATCCCCGGCCTGACGGGTGTTGACCATCTCGTTCTTGAACTTGCCATCGGCGTCCAAAGTCGCGTTCGCCTGCGCCACGGTGTGACGCATTTCCTCGGTCGCGGACATGTAGTGCACTTCGTCGGTCACCTGACCGTCGGTCACCACGCGGTACGGTGTTTCGATGAAGCCATACTTGTTCACGCGGGCAAAGGTGGCCAGCGAGTTGATCAGACCGATGTTCGGACCTTCCGGCGTTTCAATCGGGCACATCCGGCCATAGTGGGTCGGGTGCACGTCACGCACCTCAAAGCCCGCACGCTCGCGCGTCAGACCGCCGGGGCCAAGCGCCGAGAGGCGGCGTTTGTGGGTAACCTCCGACAGCGGGTTGGTCTGGTCCATGAACTGCGACAGCTGCGACGAGCCGAAGAATTCGCGAACAGCAGCTGCAGCCGGTTTCGCGTTGATCAGGTCCTGCGGCATGACGGTGTCGATTTCGACCGACGACATACGCTCTTTGATCGCGCGCTCCATGCGCAGCAGACCAACGCGGTACTGGTTCTCCATCAGTTCGCCGACCGAACGCACACGACGGTTGCCGAGGTGGTCGATATCGTCCACGTCGCCTTTGCCGTCGCGCAGCTCGACCAGAGCCTTGATGCAGGCCACGATGTCTTCGCGGTCCAGCGTACGCTGGGTGTCAGGCTTATCCAGCGCCAGACGCATGTTCATCTTCACGCGGCCAACAGCGGACAGGTCATACCGCTCGCTGTCGAAGAACAGCGTGTCGAACAGGGCCGACGCGGCCTCAACAGTGGGCGGCTCACCCGGGCGCATGACGCGGTAGATGTCCATGAGCGCGCTTTCGCGGTTCATGTTTTTGTCCTGCGCCATGGTGTTGCGCATGTAGGGGCCGACATTGACGTTGTCGATGTCCAGAACCGGGATGTCGGTGATGCCCGCGTCGATCAGCTCTTTCGCGGTGCCGCCGATCAGATCGCCGTCCTTGTCATATTCAAGCGTCAGCTCATCACCGGCTTCGACATAGATCGCGCCGTTTTCTTCGTTGATGATGTCCTTGGCGACAAATTTGCCAACGATGTGATCGAAGGGAACCAGCAGGTCGGTAACCGCGCCCTCGTCGATCAGTTTTTTGACCGCGCGCGGGGTGACTTTCTTACCGGCCTCGGCAATCACTTCGCCGGATTTCGCATCAACCAGATCATAGGTCGGGCGGGTGCCGCGCACACGCTCGGGGAAGAACGGCGTGACCCAGCCTTTCTTCTTGTCCAGCTTATAGGACACGGTGCTGTAATACGCGTCCATGATCGCTTCCTGATCCAGACCCAGCGCATACAGCAGGGTAGTCACAGGCAGCTTACGGCGACGGTCGATCCGGGCGAACACGATGTCTTTGGCGTCGAACTCAAAGTCCAGCCAGCTGCCGCGATACGGGATGATGCGGCAGGCGAACAGCAGCTTGCCCGAGGAATGGGTCTTGCCCTTGTCGTGGTCGAAGAACACACCGGGCGAACGGTGCATCTGGGATACGATCACACGCTCGGTACCGTTGACAACAAAGGTGCCGTTGGGCGTCATCAGGGGCATGTCGCCCATGAATACGTCCTGTTCCTTGATGTCCTTGACCGATTTCGCGCCTGTGTCCTCGTCGACATCAAACACGATCAGACGCAGCGTGACCTTCAGCGGCGCACTGTAGGTCATATCGCGCTGCATACACTCTTCGACGTCGTATTTGGGCTTTTCCAGATCGTATTTCACGAACTCCAGAACGGAGGTTTCGTTGAAATCCTTGATCGGGAAAACCGACTGGAACACACCTTTGATGCCTTCGCCGTCTGTCGGCTGTTCAGCATCGCCGGAGCGCAAGAAAAGATCATAAGAAGATTTCTGGACCTCAATGAGGTTCGGCATTTCCAGCACTTCGCGGATTTTGCCGTAATATTTCCGAAGACGTTTCTGGCCAAGGAACGATTGAGCCATGTCAGATGTCACCTTTCGATGTTCTCAGCGGGCAAAGACACCGTCGGGCCCCGGCATCTTGCACATTCGAGACGACACGTCCGGATCAATACCTGGCCACCGTCCCGAAGGCAGCCTCCCGATCCGAAAACCGTGTCTTAGAAAACACCCCAATCCATGAGGCCCTTTCTAAGACAGGTTCGGCTGGACCCGGATTTCTCCGGACCCAGCCAAATTTTGCGGCGCATCGGTGATGCACCATCCGACTGACTTAAGCCAGTTCGACCTCGGCGCCAGCTGCTTCCAGCTTGGCTTTGACTTCTTCGGCTTCTGCCTTGTCAACGCCTTCTTTGATCTTGCCGCCAGCTTCAACCAGTTCTTTGGCTTCTTTCAGGCCCAGACCGGTGATACCGCGAACTTCTTTGATCACGTTGATTTTCGAAGCGCCGGCGTTCTTCAGAACGACGTCGAATTCGGTTTTTTCCTCAGCAGCTGCACCGCCGGCATCGCCAGCTGCGCCTGCGACCATTACGGCGCCGCCAGCTGCGGGCTCGATGCCGTATTCGTCTTTGAGGATGGTTTTCAGTTCTTGTGCTTCCAGCAGGGTCAGACCCACGATGCTTTCTGCGAGTGCTTTCAGATCAGCCATTGTATTAGCTCTTTCCGTTTTACAGTGTGTGTTCCAACGTCAGGGTATTCACCCTACGCAGATCATTCAGTGCCAACCGCTTACGCAGCTTCCGCCTTCTCTTCGATGGTGGAAAGGATGCTTGCGATGTTGCTTGCAGGTGCGCCAATTGCGCCAGCGATGTTCGAAGCAGGTGCGCCCAGCATGCCCGCGATAGTAGCAATAAGCTCTTCGCGCGAAGGCATTTTGGACACGGCTTCAACGCCGGCACGATCCAGAGCGTTCTCACCCATTGCACCGCCAAGAATTTCGAACTTTTGGTTCTCTTTGGCGTAGTCCTGGGCCACTTTGGCTGCTGCCACAGGGTCCTCGGAATAGGTCAGAACGGTCATCCCTGTCAGCAGGTCGGCCATGCTTTCACACGGCTTACCCTCAAGGGCGATTTTGGCGAGCCTGTTCTTGGCAACACGCACGGAACCACCCGCATCACGAGCACGTGCGCGAAGGTCCTGCATCTCGGCAACTGTCAGACCGGCGTAGTGAGCAACCACTACGACGCCAGAGCTTTCGAAGATTTGGCCGAGTTCCTCGACCACTTTCTCTTTCTGGGCTCTATCCACAGTTCTCTCCAAGTTTGGGGCGATATCTCACCCCGGCTCATATTTGCCGCGGTCGAAACCCCGGCGTTCAGGTCCGTTGTTACGGGATTGGCCAAAATGCGCCCGAGGGTGGGACCCTCAGAATTCTTTGGTCTTACCCGTCTCAGGCAGGGAATTAAGGCACCGAATGGCACCACCCACCGTCTTGGACGAAACAAAATAAAGCGCACGACGAATCGCACGCTTTATTCCGCAGCTCTCTTTAGGGGAGACGCACGAGATTTCCAAGAGGGAAATTCATTCGCGCGCCAAACAAGCAGGCAGCTCAGGCCGGAAACATACCGTCCTTTTTAAGCCGCCCACGCCGGAAGTTTATAGATACGCGCGCAGCACTGCAGCCGGGCCCGCCCCGATCGTCAGGGCCGCCGTATGCTCAAACCCGACCCCGGTCTCGCCAAGCGAGGGGAACAACGTCAGGATTTCAGAGCGCTGATCATCCGTCAGAGCCCCAACCGCATGCTCCGACAAAAAGAAACTTTCGGTCAGCGCACCATTTGATCTGACCACATGATGTCGATCGAACATGAAATGGGTATAGCGGACCTCGTCCACCTCGTGAATTGAAACCCCCGGGATACCACACAGATGTTTCGCCGCGACCAAAACTTCGGACTTGCCAAACAGCATCTCGGCTGCGGCGGCGGTAACCAGCACTCTGTGCTGTTGAGACAGAACCAACTCTGCTTCATTGCCAAGCACACCCGGCCGTATAACCACTGGGGCAAAGGCACCCGTCCCTTCGACCGTGGTGCTGCCTGTCCATAACACCGGCTGGAAGCCGCTATCCCGCGTCCAAACCATTTGACCGGGCTTTATGTCCTGCACCAGCATCTCGCCATCAGCCGTGTCGATCAGGGTGCCTTCTGCAAAGCAGGTTACAAAATTCGTATAGGCAGATGACCCGGTGTTCGACCCGCTGACTTTGACGTATGAGGTTCCGGGCACAAGATCTTCAGATGTCGCATAGCCCCATACATCCTGCGTCACCCCGCCTTGTGAGAACACATAGACCGTAATGGTCGGACCGGTTGGGTTACCGGACCCATCAAGAGCCCGAATGTTGATAATCGATTCTGATTCAACCTGGGTCCCGTTTGCAACGATCCCGCCGCCATCCGTTATGACATGATTTGCGGGGGCATCATCGTTGAAAACATTAACATCAAAGGTATCGTCGAGCGTAATGGTGGTGCCCGTACCACCAGAATACTGAAAAACAGTACCATCAGGCGTATCCGAGTTGTTGATAATCGGATTACCAACAATTGCACTACTTGAGCTTGAGGTGACGACCAGGCTTTCACTGTCCTGTGCGAAAAAGCTGCGTAAAACCATTTAAACCCTGCACGATCTACTTGTATTTTCTGTCCGCTTTAAGCCAGAAAACGTATTCTGGCAACAAATCTCGGCTTTAAGCTATCTATATGACAGACTGGTGTTCATGTCGTGTCGATTGCAAGGCAACCCTGCAAGCCGCATAACAGCAAAAGCCCCCGACAATAATCTTGCCGGGGGCTTCTTCAATAATTCAAGATGCAGGGCTTATTCGCCTGCTGCGGCCGCCACATCCAGCGTCACACCCGGCCCCATGGTCGAGCTCAGAGCGATCTTCTTCATGTAGGTGCCCTTTGCGCCCGACGGCCTGGCCTTGGCCACAGCCGAGATGAAGGCACGGACGTTTTCGACCAGCTTGGCTTCGTCGAACGACGCTTTGCCAACACCAGCATGCACAACGCCGCCTTTTTCCGCCTTGAACTGAACTTCTCCACCTTTGGCTGCTTCCACGGCGGCTTTCACGTCCATGGTCACGGTGCCAACCTTGGGGTTCGGCATCAGGTTGCGGGGGCCCAGAACCTTACCCAGACGACCGACGATCGGCATCATGTCCGGGGTGGCAATGCAGCGGTCGAATTCAATGGTGCCGCCCTGAATGGTTTCCATCAGGTCTTCTGCGCCAACGATATCTGCACCTGCTTCTTTCGCTTCGTCCGCCTTGGGGCCACGTGCGAAAACAGCAACACGCATCGCTTTGCCGGTGCCGTTCGGCAGGCCAACAACGCCGCGCACCATCTGGTCCGCGTGACGGGTGTCAACGCCTAGGTTCAGAGCGATTTCGATGGTTTCGTCGAATTTCGACGTTGCATTGGCTTTGACCAGAGCAACCGCCTCGTCCACCGACAGGTTTTCTTTGCCAGCGACAGCTTCGCGCGCAGCGCGCGTACGTTTACCGAGTTTTGCCATCTTATTTCACCTCGATGCCCATAGAGCGGGCCGAGCCCAGGATGATCTGCATTGCGCCTTCAACATCGTTGGCGTTCAGATCTTTCATTTTGGCTTCGGCGATTTCGCGAACCTGCTTTGAGGTCACGGTTGCCACAGTCTCACGACCGGGGTTCTCCGCACCACGGGGGCGGTTACGCTTGCCGACCGGCTTCAGGCCGGCTGCTTTTTTCAGGTAGTAAGACGCAGGCGGCGTCTTGATGTCCATCGTGAAGGACTTGTCCTGATAATAGGTGATCACGGTCGGGCACGGAGCACCAGGCTCCATGTCTGCGGTCTTGGCGTTGAACGCCTTGCAGAATTCCATGATGTTTATGCCGCGCTGACCCAGCGCCGGACCAACTGGCGGCGACGGGTTCGCCTGACCTGCAGGAACCTGCAGTTTCATTGTACCAGCAAGCTTCTTGGCCATTTGGTTTTCCTTTCAACTCGGGTGAAACGCGTTTCACCCAGACTATGTTGCGTGGTCCGATCCGGGATCGCGATCCCAGCGACCTCCCACGAGAGAATCTCGCCCAAAGACGATAGAGGCGGCGTTTACAGGGGAATGCAGGTGTTGGCAAGTGGCGCGCCCATTTCCTCAAGAACGTTCCGAATCGAGCCACGAGAGGTTGCGTCCGGTCAAAGAAATCTCCGTCACGAGCGGCGTGAACACAAGAACCTCTGATACAGCAAAAGCGCTTGTGAACACGTGAGTTGAGCGGAATTCAGCCTTAACTCACATCAGCAATGGCGGCTGTGCTATAATCTGTCAGAATAGATTTGTTGTTGGTGGAGGTTTATTATGATCATTCGTTTAATCACAACGCTCGGCATCGCGTTGTCACTTGCCGCAACCGCCCCGCAGACCGTACGCGCCGACGCAGGCGAGGTCTTGGGCGGCGCGGTTGTTGGCGGCGTTATAGGCTATGCTATTGGCCGGGACCAGCAGAGGAAACAGCAGGCCCGAACGACGACGAGAACCACAAGGACCTACCGTCCCGGCATCCCGTCGACCTCGCAAGGTGCGCAGACTCAGACTGCGCTCAATTATTTCGGTTACAACGCCGGTCGCGTCGATGGCCAGGTCGGTCGCGGCACGCGCTCGGCCATCGAACGCTATCAGGTCTCTATGGGATATCCTGTGAACGGATATGATTTCCAACCCTATCAGCGCGACTTCCTGGTACAAGCTTATTACTGGGCGACCAATGGCGGTCAAGCGACAACTCAGCTCTCCGGGCAACCGCTTTTGATGGCCTATCGTCAACAGGTCCAGACAGGCACGGCTCTGGCCGCAGCGCCTCAGGCACCTGCGGCGGCCATTCCCGTTTTAACGCCTAAGGCACCCGAGCCCGAGATCGCCACAACCGAAACAGCATCTGCCAGCCTGCCGAGCCTGTTTTCTGGCGGAACTGGTGGCCCTTCTCTCGCCAATCGCTGCAGCGGGGTGATGCTGCAGACCTCAACAAACGGTGGGTACACGACCCTGTCCAACATGTCGGATCCAAACTTTGCGCTCAGCGAACAGTTCTGCCTGGCGCGCAGCTACGCGATGGCGCGCGGCGAGGATCTGATGCAGGATATTCAGGGACTGACGCCGGATCAGGTGACTGCGCAGTGTAACTCCTATGGTGAAATGCTGGCCCCGCAAGTGGATGCCCTGTCGCTTAGTTCAAAATCGGAAGCTGAGACCCAGATCCGCAAAGTTGCGCTGGATTCGGGGCTGAGTCCTGCAGATCTTGCTGCAACCAGCAAAGTATGTCTGGCAATGGGCTATCGTCAAGACAACATGGATACCGCTGTTGGTTCCGCGCTGATGCTGGTCGCGATGGGTGAGCCTGCCTATGGCGAACTGATCGGGCATCACCTGCGCGAAGGCTTCGGCGTCCAGGAACGCCGCGATCTTGCGATGCAGTGGTATGATGCAAGCCTTTCGGCCCTGGACGCAGGATCGCAGACCGTCTTCCTTCCGTCACAGTCCGATCGTCCCGAGCTTTTGCGGGCGGCTATGACTCAGTCGCAATAAATCTACGCAAAACAGTCTAGGTTTTCTGAGACCTCAAATGAAATCGCCGCGCTGCTTTCTGCAGCGCGGCGTTTCAAATCTCGCTGGTCGCGTTCTTAGCTTTGCTTGGTCACTTGCGTGAAGTCCAGTTCGACGGGCGTTTCGCGCCCAAAGATCGAGACCGACACCTTCAACTTCTGTGCCTCGTCGTCTACGCCTTCGACCATACCGTCGAAATCCTCGAACGGACCATCGTTGACCTTGACCTTTTCGCCCACCTCAAAGCTGATCATCAGCTTGGGCGCTTCTTCACCTTCCTGAACGCGGTTGAGAATCTGGTTGACCTCAGCGTCGCGCATAGGCATCGGGCGGCCCTGCGGGCCAAGAAAGCCGGTGACCCGGTTGATCGAGTTGATTAGGTGATAGCCCTGATCGGACATCTCCATATGCACCAGCACATAGCCGGGCATGAAACGGCGCTCGGTCGTGACTTTCTTGCCCCGGCGCACTTCGATCACCTCTTCGGTGGGCACCAGAACTTCGTCAATGTCATCCTCAAGGCCTTGTTCAGCCACCGACGTGCGGATCTGCTCTGCGATCTTCTTTTCGAAATTCGAAAGAACGCTGACCGAGTACCACCGTTTCGCCATGAACCTGTCGTCCTTGTTTGCCGTTGGGACGGCTGCGCACGCCCCTCGTTAAAATCCTATTGCGTCATCCGGAATAAAAAGCGGCGCGCAACCTGATTCGTCGCACGCCCATTCCGAATAGTTATGTCACCTACTCTGACATCGCCTGCTGTGCAAGGGGGCAGTGGTGTTTCAACGCGCACCGGCTGTCTTAGTTGAACGCACCCAGAACCAGTTGCAGACCGCCGCGAATGGCAAGATCGACCAGGGCAAAAAACACGGCAGTCAGTGCCGCCATGATAAACACCATCACCGTGGTCAACAGCACCTCGCGCCGGGTCGGCCATACGACCTTTGCAACTTCGGCACGGACTTGCTGAATGAACTGGATCGGATTTGTGGTGGCCATTAGGCTTGGTCTCTCTGCTAGCGGTTGGGCCGGACATAACCGGGCATTGCGGCAATTTCAAGGGCCGTTGACATCTCTGTCAGGGCTTGGGGCGGTCGTCCCACTCGTCGCTGAGGATGCGGCGTGAGTCACCTTCGGGGTCGTCATACTGATTGGAGCGGACGGTGTAGATGAACGCAACCAGACCAACTCCGCCCAAAAGCAGGGAAATCGGGATCAGATAGGCAAGCACTTCCATTCAGGTTACCTCAAGCGCAGCGCATTCAGAGAGACGGTAATCGATGAGGTCGACATCGCCAATGCGGCGATCAGCGGTGTCGCCAGACCGGCCACCGCAAGCGGAACGGCAATCACGTTATAGACCGTCGCAATCTGGAAGTTTTCCCGAATCCGCTTGGTTGCCTTCGTCGCCGTGTCGCAGGCGTCAGCTATCGGCGACAGATCGTTGCCCAACAACACGATGTCCGAGGCCACCCGCGCCGCATCCAGCGCCGACGCCGGAGAGATTGAGGCATGCGCTGACGCCAGCGCGGCAGTATCATTCAAACCGTCGCCGACCATCAGAACGCGACTTCCCTGCTCGCTGAGGTCCTGAATGCGTGCAGCTTTGTCCTGAGGCAGCGCCTCGGCGATCCACTCTTCGATCCCCAACCGTTCGGCCAATGCCCGCACGGCACCCTGCGTGTCCCCCGACATCAGGATGACCCGTTTGCCTGCGCGTTTGAACGCCTGAACGGCCTCAACGGCACCGGACCGCAAGCTGTCCGCAAACCGGAATTCCACCGGAGCTTGCTCACCCACTGACAGCCACGCGGATGTCTGCGCACCCGGCTCTGCCCCGACCCATTGTGCGCGGCCCAGCCGGACGCGTTGCCCACGATACGCGCCTTCGGTTCCGTAGCCGGGTATCTCGGCAATGTTATCCACCTTAGCTGGCACGATCCCGGCGGCACGTGCCGCTTTGGCCAGCGCAACAGACAGCGGATGCGCGGACGCCTCGGCCAACGCCAGAGCAATCTCAAGTCCCGCGCGCCGATGATTCGCAAGATTGATCAGTTCCGGCGCGCCCGAAGTGAGTGTTCCGGTCTTGTCAAAGACCACCGTGTCCACCTCGGCTAGCCGCTCAAGCGCGGTAGCGTGTTTGATCAGCATGCCCTTGCGGAACAACCGACCTGACGCAGCCGTCGTGACCGCCGGAACGGCAAGGCCCAGGGCGCAAGGGCACGTGATGATCAGAACGGCGGCAGCGATATTCAGTGCCGTGCGAATGTCACCTGAATAAATATACCAGCCCAGAAAACTGAGCGCTGACAGGATATGCACGCCGGGTGCATAGAGCTTGGCCGCCTTGTCCGTCAGCGAAGTATAGCGAGACCGTCCCGACTCGGCGATTGCCACCAGATCCGCCATGCGGTGCAGCGATGTATCTTCCCCCACGGCTGTCGCACGGATCGTGAGCGGCCCGGTCAGGTTGACCTCACCCGCGCTGACGACAAGGCCCTCGCTGGCGAATACGGGCAACGTCTCACCTGTCAGAAGGGACCGATCCAGCTCGGACTGGCCCGAAACGATTTCACCATCCACGGGCATCCGCCCACCGGGGCGCACAAGGATCAGGTCTCCAACTACAAGGGCCGATACGGCAACTTCTTCTTCGACATCCCCAACCAACCGAATGGCGCGGGGTACCTCAAGCGCGGTCAGCTCTTCGGCGGCGGACCGTGCGGCCGCACGCGTGCGATAGTCCAGATAGCGCCCCGCCAGCAGGAAAAACGTCAGGGTCAGCGCGGCATCGAAATAAGCATGTTTCCCGCTCAGCGCCGTTTCCCAAAGCGAGGTCACAAGCGCCAGCAGGATCGCCAGCACAATCGGCACATCCATATTCAGACGCCGAACGCGCAGCGCGCTCCAGGCATTGGCAAAAAACGGTTGCGCAGAAAATGCGATGGCCGGCAGGGCAATCGCTGCCGAAATCCAATGGAACATGTCCCGCGTCGCGTCGGTAGCACCTGACCAGACCGATACCGACAGCAGCATCACGTTCATCGAAGCAAAGCCCGCCACGGCCAGACGCATCAGCAAATCCCGGCCCGCTTTGTCGGCTTGTGTGGCAGACAGGGCTTCCGGGTCTAGCTCATGCGCCTCAAACCCGACCCGCTCCAGAACGGATATCAGGTCAGCGGCGCGAACGTGCGGCGCGGCTTTGATCATCGCGCGCTTCAAAGTCAGATTGACGCGCGCATCCTCAATGCCCGGAACTTGGTTCAGCTCACGCTCGACAGTGGCAATGCAGGCAGAACAGTGTATGCCCGGCAAAGACAGTGCGATCTGCACATCTTCGGGCACCGGACGCGCAGGCTCAGCCGGGGATGCGATGCATCCCGGACAGGCTGCGGTTCCGGGGGAAAGATGCGCCGTCATACCCTATCCTTTGATATAGAGCGGCACGCGCTGTGAAAACTCGGACCCGTCGCGATCTTTTGCAACCAGCCGAATGTTCCAATTGCCTGCACTCAGCGCAGCAGGCGCCGCATATGCCGCGCCGTCAAACGTGAAGTCCGGCGCAAAATCATCTCGGACATGCGTGGCGCGCCCGACAACTGCCTGCAGCTCGGCAACCTCTACCGGTGTGCCTTGCGCGTCCGTGATGTAGAGGACCAGAAGCCCCCCCGTGACCTCGGCTTTCACATCCCAGCCCAGCGCTTGCTGCTCCAGCAGCCGCTCGTTGAATTCCTGACTGGCAACGTAAGAGTTCTTAACCTCAAGCCCGGGAAAGGTCTTGACCGCGCTATAGGCCAGAATGAGATTGACCGTGATGATCACGCCGAAAGCTGCAACAAAAACGGCCAGAGCGTGTTTTCCAGTAAACTTACGTTCTGCCATATTACTCTCCTCGCCCGTTGAATGTGGTGTCTTTTGAGGCGCGTTCACCATTGCTCAGGTCCTCAACCCAGATGCGGACCGGCGTCGTATCTGCCGCCGCTGGACCGGTCTCTTTCGCGGCCGTGATGTAGACACGGGTCAACTGCGCGGTATCCGCAGTAACATTGACGGTATCGAGGTCCACGCCCTCAATCTCGATCTGCAGCGCTGGATCACCGCTGAGCGAAAGCTTGAACATGCGATCATCGCCATGCTTGTTCCGCAGACGTACATCATACGTATTGCGGATCGTGCCATCCGACATTGTCACAAATGTCGGGTTCCGCACGGGGGCAACCGTCAGGTCGATATCCGAGCGGATAAACAGCGCGAACAGCAACGCAATGCCCACCAGCGACCAGAGAGCGGTATACATAATCGTGCGCGCCCTGAAGATGTGCTTCCACACACTCTTGGGTGCTTGCCCGGCGCGCTCGTGTGTCTCATCACTCAGAGCCATATAATCGATCAACCCGCGCGGCTTGCCGATCTTTTCCATCATGTCGTCGCATGCATCGATGCACAAAGCACAGGTGATGCATTCCAGTTGCTGGCCATCCCGAATGTCGATGCCAACGGGACAGACATTGACGCAGGCCATACAGTCGATGCAGTCCCCAAGCTCTGAATCTGCAGTTCGCTTGCCCTTACCGCGCGGCTCTCCGCGCCACTCGCGGTAGCCAACAACCAGGGTATCCTCGTCCATCATGGCTGCCTGAATCCTGGGCCATGGGCAGGCATAGATACAAATCTGCTCGCGTGCGAAACCGCCAAACAGGAAGGTCGTCCCGGTCAGAATCAGAACAGTTGTGTAGGCAACCGGATGGGCATTTCCAGTGACCAGATCACGCAGCAGTGTCGGCGCGTCCGCGAAATAAAAGACCCATGCCCCGCCGGTCGCGAGACCAATCAGCACCCACGCGACCCACTTTGTGACGCGCAACCGGGCCTTGCGAAAATCCAGTTTCTTCTGGCGGTGCAAACGCAGGCGGGCATTTCTGTCGCCCTCAATCCAGCGTTCGACCAGAATGAACAGGTCGGTCCAGACCGTTTGCGGGCACGCATAGCCACACCAGACCCGTCCCAGCGCCGAGGTGAACAGAAACAGTCCGAGGCCCGCCATGATCAGCAAGCCCGCCACAAAATAGAACTCGTGCGGCCAAATCTCGATCCAGAAGAAGTAAAAGCGCCGGTTGGCCAGATCCAGCAGAACCGCCTGATCCGGTAAACTGGGACCCCGATCCCATCTGATCCATGGCGTCAGGTAGTAGATACCCAGCGTGACCACCAGAATGATCCATTTGAGGTTACGGAATGGCCCGGACACACGTCTGGGAAATATCGGCTCCCTGGCAGCATAGAGGCTGGGGGCGGGGTTGGAATCGCTCACGGGCTGGCTCCACCAAGTACGGCGCTAATGTTGTGGCTTGTCCCAGATCATACAGGCGGCAACTTTGATATGTGTCAAAAGCGCATCGCGAAGACACCTTTTGTCACACCCAACAGCCTATCACGAATCTGGACCGCCATGGACCTTGTTTTTATTGTGTTAGAAGGGCACCGGCTGTTCAGGAAACGCGCGAACAGATGGAACAGCCGGCACCCAAGCCTTCGGGCGGCAAGCCGCCCGAAGGTATCTCATTACACTTACTGACCGCCACCCAACTGGTGGACATAGGCCGAAACCGCACGGATTTGCGCCTCGGTTAGGCGGGTATCCCACGGCGGCATGACGCCAAACCGACTGTTGGTTACGGTTTCGGTCAGAGCTTCTTCGCTGCCCCCATAAAGCCAGATGGCGTCGGTCAGATTCGGAGCGCCTTGGAAGACGTCGCCTTTGCCGTCTTCGCCATGACAAGCCGCGCAGTTGTCTTCGAAGACAACCTTGCCGGCTTGCGCAGCAGCATCATCAGTCTGGGCATTGGTCAGCGACATCACATACTGAACCACTTGCGTGATCTCGTCATGTTCGAGGATTTCGCCAAAAGCCGGCATTTCGGAGTAGCGTGTATCATCGCTTTCCTCGCTGCGGATACCATAGCTGACGGTGGTGACGATGTCATCCAATGTCCCACCCCAAAGCCATGCATCATCCAGCAGGTTCGGGAAACCGGGCGCACCCTGCGCACCAGAACCATGACACTGGGCGCACCATGTCCGGAAAACCGCGCCACCGGCGTTAACAGCATATTGCTGCAACTCGGGATCCTTGGATATATCGTCCAGCGGAGTTTCGACAAGCTTGGCGTTCCACGGGGCGTTTGCTTCCTCGAACGCAACCATTTCCTCTTGCACCAGCGCGCGTGAGGACCAGCCCATAACGCCCGCAGTCGCCGATTGGACCAGAGGCCACGCCGGGTACATGATCGTATAGATCACAGCCCAAATGATCGTGACGTAGAAGGTCCACAGCCACCACCGCGGCATCGGATTGTCGAACTCTTCGATACCGTCCCAGCTGTGACCCGTTGTGTTCGGATCACCCGGCTGTTTTTCAGGTGTCTTGCTCATTTACTCGCCTCCTCGGATTCGGCGGGTTTGTCTTGATGCCGGAAGGGGATGTTAGCGGTGTCCTTATATTCCTTGCTGGCACCGGGGCGGAAAACCCAGACTACGATGCCAATGAAGAACAGGAACAACAGCAACAGCATCCAACTGTCCGCGAACTGTCTCAGGAGTGTGTATTCTTCCATCACATCCTCCTTTAACGGCTTGCGTCCGGGGTGAAGGTCGAGAAGTCGACCAGCGTGCCCAGCATCTGCAGGTAGGCGATCAGCGCATCGGCCTCGGTCAGTTCGGGCTGACCATCAAAGTTCCGTACGTTGACCTTTTCGCCATAGCGTTCCAGCAGACCATCAAAATCGCTGTCCGGATCGGCCTGCGCGCGGAAATCAGCCACAGCGTTTTCCAGCATCTCGTCGGTATAAGGCGTCCCGACCAGCGCGTTTGCCGCCATGATGTCACCGATATACTTGCCGTCGATCTTGCGATTTTCGAGGAAGCCATATTTCGGCATCACCGATTCCGGCACAACCGACTGCGGATCGCGCATGTGATCCACGTGCCACTGGTCCGAATAGCGGCCACCGACGCGCGCCAGATCAGGCCCCGTGCGTTTCGATCCCCACTGGAACGGGTGGTCATACATCGACTCGGCCGCCAGCGAGTAGTGGCCATAGCGTTCGACCTCATCCCGCATCGGGCGGATCATCTGGCTGTGGCAGACATAGCAGCCTTCGCGGATGTAGATTTCGCGCCCCGCCATTTCGAGAGGGGTGTAGGGCCTCATGCCCTCCACCTTCTCGATTGTGTTCTCAAGATAGAACAGCGGGGTGATCTGAACGATGCCACCGATGGTCACGACCAGAAAGCTGAAGATCAGCAGGAGGGTCGCGTTGGTCTCGAGGATCTTATGTTTGTCGAGAATTGCCATTGCTCCGGCCCTCCTTATTCAGCCGGGACTGCAACGGTCAGGCTGGCTTCTTTGGCCGGCGCTTTCCGTACAGTCATCCACAGGTTGTAGCACATGATCACCGAGCCAGCGAGGAACAGGACCCCACCTAGACCACGCACCACGTACATCGGGAACTTGGCAGCCACAGTGTCGGCGAACGAGTTCACCAGGAAGCCGTTGGCATCCACCTCGCGCCACATCAGGCCTTCCATGATACCGGTGACCCACATCGACGCGGCGTAAAGCACGATGCCGATGGTAGCGAGCCAGAAGTGCCAGCTGACCATCTGCAGCGAGTACAGACGCTCACGCTTCCACAGGACGGGCACCAGGAAGTACAGCGCACCAAAGGTGATCATGCCGTTCCAACCCAACGCGCCCGAGTGCACGTGGCCAATGGTCCAGTCGGTGTAGTGGCTAAGCGAGTTCACAGCGCGGATCGACATCATCGGACCCTCGAAAGTAGACATACCATAGAAGCCGACCGAGATGACCATCATACGGATGATCGGGTCAGTGCGCAGCTTGTCCCAAGCGCCCGACAGGGTCATCAGACCGTTGATCATACCACCCCAGGACGGCATCCACAGCACGACAGAGAACACCATACCCAGCGTCGAAGCCCAGTCAGGCAGCGCGGTATAGTGCAGGTGGTGCGGACCGGCCCAGATATACAGGAAGATCAGAGCCCAGAAGTGGATGATCGACAGCTTGTAGCTAAACACCGGACGCTCGGCCTGTTTCGGGATGAAGTAGTACATCATGCCCAGGAAGCCCGCAGTCAGGAAGAAGCCGACAGCATTGTGGCCGTACCACCACTGGATCATCGCATCCTGAACACCCGACCAGACGATCACCGATTTCGAGCCCCAGATGCTGACTGGAATAGTCATGTTGTTGACCAAGTGCAGCATGGCAACGGTGACGATGAAGGCCAGATAGAACCAGTTGGCCACATAGATGTGAGGTTCTTTCCGCTTGATGATCGTACCGAGGTACACGGCCAGATAGGCCACCCAGACGATGGTCAGCCACAGGTCGACATACCACTCAGGCTCGGCATATTCCTTGGACTGCGTGCCACCCAGGACATAGCCGGTCGCGGCCAGCACGATGAATAGCTGATACCCCCAGAACACGAACCAAGCCAGATTTCCGCCCCACAGGCGCGCGGCGCTTGTCCGCTGGACCACATAGAACGAGGTTGCGATCAACGCGTTACCCCCAAAGGCAAAAATCACCGCTGATGTATGCAGCGGACGCAAACGGCCAAAGTTCAGATAGCCCTGCGCCCATTCAAAGTTGAGACCCGGAAAGGCCAGCTGGAACGCAATGAAGGTCCCTGCGAGGAACCCGACTACGCCCCAGAATGCGGTCGCGATCACGCCATAGCGGATCACGTCATCCATGTACTCTCCGGAGCGATCGACAAGAATATCTGGCTCATCGGTGTTTCTAAGCGTCCAGATGAACAAGCCGCCGGCGATCAACATCACCAGAATTGCATGTACCTGATACGCCAAATCGCGTGCATAGTTGGACCCTATCGCAGCAAACACCACGACGAGACCAAGCACGATCAGCTTGATGTAATTTGACATATTGCGTCCCTTTGCCATGCCCCGCGCTGTTTCGTGCCGCACGGAACCTATTTGACTGGCTGCTGTATCGTCCAACAGCGGCGATTTCTGCTTTGATCTGCATCAAGACAATAGCGCGTTTTCTGTGACACGCATAAACGAATGAATATGTTTGCGGGTCTTCTCAGGCTGACCGCTTCGAAAAACGAGGTCGAAATGGCGTATAAATCTCTTCTCACGATCATGACCGAAACCCGCTTTGCGAAACCTGCGTTGGCCCAGATGGCGGCGCTGGCCGAGGCGCAGGATGCGCATGCTGAGACACTGTGCCTTGGCGTGGATCGCAGTCAGACCGGGTATTACTATGCCGGCGCCAACGCCCTGATTCTGCAGGAAACGCTGAGCCGAGCGAATGCGGAAGCCGAAGAGATCCTCACCTTCGCCCAGGATTTCATGGGAAAGACCGGAGTGCGCTGGTCTGCCGAAAACGGTGTAGCGCAGATTTCGGATCTGAGTCGTCATGTCGCCCACCGGGCGCGCTTTTCCGATCTTGTGTTGCTGCCCAAACCTTATGGCAAGGATCGCAAGACCGAGGCAGAAGCCATCGTCGAAGCCGCGATGTTTGAAGGCCATGCGCCGGTTCTGGTGGTTCCCGACGAAGCGCAGCCTTTCTCTCATCCGCGCAACGTGATGATCGGATGGAATGAAAGCATTGAGGCGATGAACGCAATTCGCCGGGCCCTGCCCTTTCTGAAACAAGCAGAGTTGGTGCGAATCGTTGTGATCGACCCGCCGAGCCACGGGCCCGACCGTTCCGACCCCGGTGGTATGCTGTCTCAGATGCTGGCCAGACACGGCGTGAAATGCGAGATCGACGTCCTGAGCAAAACCATGACGCGCGTATCCGACATTCTGAATCGCCATGCGATCGACACCGAAACCGATATGATTGTTATGGGAGCCTATGGTCATTCCCGCTTCCGTGAGGCCATTCTGGGCGGTGCCACCCGTAACATGCTGGAACGCTCGTCCGTACCCGTCTTTCTGACGCACTGAGGGGACTCATCGCCGCAGGTGCTCTCGGCCGCCGGACCACCCGGTTCGTCTAGGCGCGCATGTAGTGCATTCCCTGAAACCCCGCGCGCAAGTCACGCACGCGCGGCGCCAATCTGCGGGGATCATCAGACCTGAACGCCTCAGCAATCAGGGCTGCGAGCTCAGCAGCATCAGAGGGCGCAACGCCGCGCCGGACCAGTTCGGGCGTACCGATGCGCAACCCGTTCATATCACCGGGAACCGGCGCAATCGGCAGGCCGATCCCGCACGCGAGAAACCCGGCCTGCCGCAATGTTTTCGAGGCCGTCTGACCACCTCCGAAAGGTGCTGCCTCAAGCGCGAATTGATGCGACATGGTGGCACCGCCGCGCCCGGTGAACACGGGCAGGCCGGCCATTTCCATCTCGTCAGCCAGTGCCTGCGCAAGATCGACCATGGCCTGCGAATAGGCCGGGCCAAACTCGATCCAATCCAACAGGGATATCGCCAGAGATGCTGATTTAGCCGCATCAAAATTCGCCGTGAGACCGGGAAAGGCAATCGCGTCCAGCCGCTGCGCGATCTCAGCATCGTTGGTGACGATAAGACCACCCGCCGGACCACCAAGGCTTTTGTAAGTGCTCATCGTCATCAGATGCGCGCCTTCGTTCAGCGGATTGCGCCAGACGCCACCCGCGATAATTCCGCATTGATGCGCCGCATCGAACAACACATGCGCCCCGACCTCATCCGCGATCTCACGCACCGCGGAAACGGGATGCGGGAACAGGTTCAGCGACCCGCCAACCGTGATAAGCTTGGGCCTGTGCGTCCTGACCACGTGGCGTAGTTCGGACAGGTCAAGGCTATAGCCATCCGAATCAACGGGTGCATGTAGGGTGTGCAATCCATAAAGGCCCGCGCAGCCATCCTTATGATGGGTCACATGACCCCCAATATCAGCGGGCGGCGCAATGATAGTATCGCCTGGGCTGGTCAGGGCCATAAAGCCATAGAGATTGGCCAGCGCGCCAGACCCTACTCTAATCTCAGCATATCGCGCCTGAAACACACGGGCGGCTAACTCGGCCGCGATCACCTCGATTTCCTCGATTGCCTCAAGGCCCATCTCGTATTTGTCGCCGGGATAGCCAAGCGACGGTCTGCTGCCCAAGCCTGCTGACAAAGCGGCTTCGGCGCGGGGGTTCAACACGTTGGTCGCTGGGTTCAGATTGAAGCATTCGGTATCGTGGATTTCCAGGTTGCGGGCGATCAGCTCAGAAACGCGGCCATCGATCACAGAAGGCTCTTGCAAAGCAACATCACGGGCGATGTTCTGAACATAATCCTCAGATTGGGCTGGGACCCATGGGCGATGAGCAAGCTGTGGCATCTGATCCTCCGGTTGTCGGATACAGAGTGCCGCCATCCCGCCTTTCGGGCAAATCCTATTGCAAAATCCGCATTAGATAGCCTGCAGCCATAGAAAAGGCCGGCCGCATATTGTCATCTATACCGGGAAGCCGCCGTCTGTATCATCACCCGCTTCTTCCATCAGGCGCCCCATGTCGGGGATTGTGACACGACGCTTGCCTTCAAGCAGGATCACTTCGTCTTTCTTGAGCGCGGAAATCTGGCGACTCACCGTTTCCAGAGTCAGCCCAAGATAGTCCGCCATTGCTTCTCGGGTCAGGGGCAGATCGAATACGATTGATCCCGACAAACCTTTCTGGGTGACCGATGCATCCCGGCGCGCAATAATTGACAGAAGGCTGGCGATTTTTTCCCGTGCCGTTTTTCGGCCCAGCACCAACATCCATTCACGCGCCGCATCCAGTTCGTCCAACGTCATCTGCAGCAGGCGATGCGCGATATGGGGGGTTTCGTTCATCATGCTTTCGAACGGCTTTTTGCGAAAGCAGCACATAACGACATCCGTTGTCGCGACCACGTCATATGGCGCGGTATCACGTCCCGGCCGTCCCACAAAATCGCTAGGTAGCAACAGACCGACCATCTGAGTCCGACCATCTTCCATCGTCTGCGTCAGCGAGGCGATGCCCGAGACGACAGAGCCGACAAAGTTCATCTGGTCGCCGGACCAGATAATGGTCTGCCCGGCTTCAAAACTGCGATAGTATTTGATGCCTTCCAGTTCGTCGATCTCGTCCGCATCACAATGCGCGCAAACCGCCCTGTGGCGGATCGGGCAGCCTTCGCAGTTGGAATGGTCAAATTGTACAGTCAGTGTCATTCGCGTGTCCACTTGATCTCGGTCAAGGTTCCAGAGCCGGTCATCTCATAACGGTACCTATATGTTAGTGAAACCACAATTGGCAAAGCTCGGACTTTTTGACGCGAAAGTGCCGCGCTACACAAGCTATCCCACCGCACCCCACTTCAACAATGATGTGGGGCCTGATCGTTTTGGCGACTGGATTTCGGGGCTCGCGCTCGGCAGCCAGATCTCTTTGTATGTCCATGTCCCGTTCTGCCGCAGATTGTGCTGGTTCTGCGCCTGCCGGACGCAGGGCACACAAACCGACAATCCGGTTGTGGCCTATGTGGATGTTCTGAAGGCCGAACTGGACCTATTGGCCCAGCGCCTGCCCGCCGGTATCACCCTGTCACGGCTGCATTGGGGAGGTGGTACACCGACACTGTTGAACCCGGACCTGATGCGGGATTTGGCTGGCCATATTCTGGACATCGTCCCGATGGGGCCAAATGCCGAGTTTTCGGTGGAAATCGATCCCAATGAGATCGACGAGGCGCGGCTGGATGCGCTGGCTGACTCCGGCATGAACCGTGCCTCAATCGGTGTGCAGGATTTCGATGACGAAATTCAGAAAACCATTGGCCGTATCCAAAGCTATGACACCACGCGCAACGCAATCGACATGATCCGGGCGCGCGGCATCTCAAGCCTGAATGCGGATATTCTGTACGGCCTGCCGCATCAGACGAAAACGCGAATGACCGAGAGTGTTCAAAAGCTTCTGTCACTGAATCCGGATCGGGTTGCTCTTTACGGGTATGCGCATGTGCCATGGATGGCCAAACGTCAGCAACTGATCCCATCAGATGCACTGCCGACACCGGAACAGCGGCTCGAATTATTCGATACGGCGCGCCGCCTGTTCATGTGGGACAACTATGCCGAAATCGGCATCGATCACTTTGCCACACAGGACGACGGGCTGACCCACGCGTTGAAAGCCGGCCGGCTGAAACGGAACTTTCAGGGCTATACCGATGATCAGGCCGACGTGCTGATCGGTGTTGGTGCCAGCTCGATTTCCCGATTCCCGCAAGGCTATGCCCAGAATGCCCCAGCCACATCGGCGCATACCAAAGCCATTCGCGCGGGCCGCTTCTCGACCTCACGCGGGCACCTCTTTAAAGGAGAGGACATTCTGCGCGCCCGGCTGATTGAGGCGATCATGTGCGATTTCCGGATCGACACGGCTGAGATTCTGCGTGACCACGACATCTCGGCATCGCAGTTGCAGCAGATGTACAAAACAGCAAACGCGGCATTTGACGGGCTTCTGAAGATCACGAATGAGGGGCTTTACATCCCACCCGACGCAAGGCCGCTGACCAGAATGATCGCACGCAGCTTTGACGCCTATGATCTGAATGAGGCCGGTCACAGCTCGGCAATCTGACGCTGAGCTTACGGGCTGCAACGCGGGCAATAAACGACGGGGCTTGACGCGTGCCTTGAGTTTTTTCCACACTCAGGGCGCGGGGAAACGTCCCCGCAACCTGAGGCAGGCCAAGACACAGCCAGTTACATGCCGACGCAAACGCGTTCGACAACCCCTTTCGCGCAGCCGTTCTGCAACCTGAAAGAGGGACAGCATTCATGCGCGTTTTCACCGTCCTCGGCCCCAGCCAATCGGGCAAATCAACCCTGGTCGAGGCCATCAGCCGCCTCGACGGGCGGCCCACAACATTCGATATTTCCGGAACCGTGCATCTGCACGGTTTTTCTTACCTGAACGAACCCTGGTGTGCGATCGATGTGGATGGCGGCGGGGATGCGCTGGCCTATGTGGGTCCCGCCATGGCGATCTCGGACGCCGCGGTTGTGGTTGTGCCACCCGACCCGGACGCCGCCGTTCTGTGCGCGCCCTATCTCAGGCTGGTCGAAGAGGCGGGCATCCCCTGTTTTCTGTTCATCAACCGGATGGACAATCCAAATGGCCGGATTCGCGACATCATCGCGTCGCTGCAAACCTTCTGTACCCACCATATCACTCTGCGGCAGGTTCCGATCCGCGAGGGGGACACGATCATCGGCGCGGTTGATCTGATCTCGGAACGAGCGTGGAAGTATCAGGAAGGCCAACCCTCGGCCCTGATTGAGCTGCCGCAATCGGTGGAGGATCGCGAACAGGAGGCGCGCGCAGAACTGCTGGAAACCCTGTCGGATTTTGATGACCACCTGCTGGAGCAACTGATCGAGGACAAACAGCCGCCCAGTGATGAAATCTATGGCCTGGCGGCGCAGGTGCTGCAAAACCATCAGCTGATCCCGGCCTGTCTTGGCGCGGCAAGCCATGGCAACGGGCTGACCCGCCTGATGAAAGCCCTACGCCACGAAGCCCCTGAATTCGACATCGCAGCAGGACGGGATGAGGCGGCTGAAAACGCCCGCGCCATTGCCGGTTTTGCCGATGTAAAGAAGCATATTGGCAAGATCATCGTCCTGCGGGGATTGGGCGAAGGGATCAAAGCACACGAGGCACTGGGGGGCGAAACCGTTGGGAACCTCACATCGCTGGATGCCAGAACCCAGATCAGCCAGCTTGAGGCCGGACAGATCGGACTGGCCGTGAAGTCCGATCACCTCAATCCGGGCTTTCTGTATGACAGCCGCAGTGCATCGCCTTTGCCCGAATGGGCCGCGTCGCATCCGATGGCCCATCGGCAGATTGTTTCACCCGCGCATGAACGCGACGATGTGCGCCTGTCCAATGCCCTTGGGCGGCTGGTCGAGATCGATCCAGGGCTGCATCTGGAGCAGGATGAGCTTAGCGGCCATGCGATCCTGGGCTCTCAGGGACCGCAACATATGCGACGGGTCACCGCCAAGCTGGCCGAAGACTTTGGCGTCGAAATCGAGGCCGCGCCGGTCGAGACCGCTTATCGCGAGACGATCCGCTCGGCCATCGAACACCGCCACCGTCACCGCAAGCAATCCGGAGGGGCCGGGCAGTTCGCCGATGTGGTCATCTCGGTCGCGCCCACACCGCGCGGATCGGGGTTTCAGTTCGAAGAGATCGTCAAAGGGGGAGCAGTGCCCAAGAACTATATCCCATCGGTCGAACATGGAGCCAAAGACGCGCTTGAACAGGGGCCCGAAGGGTTCCCCGTTGTCGACGTTAAAGTCACGTTGAGCGATGGCAAGCACCATAATGTCGACAGCTCGGACTACGCGTTCCGGACCGCCGGAAAAAACGCGGTGCGCGAGGCCCTGCCACAGGCCAAACCGGTGGTCTTGCAGCCGATCCTGAGCGCCGAAATTCACCTGCCGTCAGAATTTGTCGGTGATCTTGTTCCAACGATCAGTTCGCTGCAGGGGCAGGTTCTGGGCTTTGAGGGCAACCCGAACGCATCAGGTTGGGAAATCTTCAATGCGCAATTGCCGGCGGTGGCTCAGGATGAATTGCACCGCACCCTTGCCAGCGCGACGCGCGGAACCGGGTGGGTCAGATTGCAATTCGATCACTATGAGGAGTTGCGAGGCCCCGTTCCAAAACCCGCAGACCGGGAAAAGATGGCCAGCGCATAGCAGCGCGTGTTGCGGCACCCGGCGATATTTACGGGTGCCGATGCGCTTAAGACGCAGATCGCTACATTCGCGCGGCCGCAATAAGCTCGCGGGTGTAGTCGGTTTGCGCGTTCTCAAACAGCGCCTCGGCCGACCCCATTTCGACCACATCACCGTTTCGCATGACGATCACACTATGAGACATCGCCCGCACAACCTTGAGGTCATGGCTGATGAACAGATAAGCAAGCCCGTATTTACGTTGCAGGTCCCTGAGAAGATCGACGATCTGCACCTGAACGGTCATGTCCAGGGCGCTGGTCGGCTCATCCAGAACCAACAGCTTGGGCCGCAAGACCATCGCACGAGCGATGGCAATGCGCTGCCGCTGGCCGCCTGAGAATTCATGCGGATAGCGGTCCATTACTGCGGGATCGAGCCCAACCTCGGTCATCACTTCGGCCACCAGATCGCGCGGCGCACGATGCGGGTCGACTTTGTGTATCGCCAGCCCTTCGGCAATGATCTGTTGGCAGGTCATACGCGGGCTGAGGCTGCCAAACGGGTCTTGGAACACGATCTGCATATCTTTGCGCAGCCGACGCAATTCGCGCGTAGACCAGCGCCGGACATCTTCATCCCGAAAGGTAATGCCCCCTTCGGACGCAATCAGCCGCATGATGGCCAATGCCAGCGTCGTCTTGCCCGAGCCACTTTCGCCCACGATGCCAATAGTCTCACCTGCGCGGACGCTGAGTGTTGCGTCGTTCACCGCCTTCACATAGCCGACCGTTCGCTTCATGAAACCGCGTTGGATAGGAAACCAGACCTTTAGGTGATCCGTTCGCGCAACCTCTTCCGCGCCATGGGCGACAGGATCGGGTCGCCCGGACGGTTCGGCCGCCAGCAGTTTTTGGGTATAGGGATGCTGCGGGTTGTCAAAGATGTCGGCGGTGGCGCCGGTCTCAACAATCTCGCCATCTTTCATAACGCAGACACGGTCCGCAATCCGCCGCACAATGCCCAGATCATGGGTGATGAACAGCATCCCCATATTCTCGGACTTCTGCAACTCCGCCAACAGTTCGAGGATCTGCGCCTGAATGGTCACATCCAGCGCCGTTGTGGGTTCATCCGCAATCAGAATGTCCGGCTTGTTCGCCAGCGCCATGGCAATCATCACCCGCTGGCGCTGCCCACCGGACAATTGGTGCGGATAGCTGTCCAGACGTTCTTCGGGATCGCGGATACCAACCTTGTCCAACAGCTCAATAATCCGATCCCGCGCCGCATCGCCCGTGACCCCCTGATGCAGGGCCAGAGATTCAGCCATCTGTTTCTGGATCGTGTGCAGCGGGTTGAGCGAGGTCATCGGCTCCTGAAAGATAAAGCTGATGTCATTGCCCCGAACATCCATCAGATGCTTTTCAGACGCGCCGATCATCTCTTGCCCGTCATACGTGACAGCCCCTTCGACAATCGCACTGTCGCCCAGCAAAGACACGGTGCTGAGCGCAGTCACGGATTTGCCCGAACCGGATTCGCCCACCAGCGCAACCGTCTCACCCCGGTCGACGGTGAAAGACACCCCCTTGACCGCCGCGCTCAGCTGCCCGTCCTGCCGGAACGAGACCTTGAGGTTGTTCACATCCAGCAGGCTCATGAGAAGGTCTTTCTGGGATCAAACGCATCGCGGACGCCTTCAAAGATGAAAACCAGCAGCGACAGCATGATTGCAAAGGTGAAAAACGCTGTGAAGGCCAACCATGGGGCCTGCAGGTTCTGCTTGGCCTGCAACGTCATCTCACCCAGAGACGGGGCTGACGAGGGCAAGCCAAAGCCAAGAAAATCGAGGCTGGCCAAACCGCCAATGGTTCCGGTCACGATGAACGGCATGAATGTCAGCGTCGCCACCATGGCATTGGGCAGCATGTGGCGGAACATGATCGTCATATTGCCCACGCCCAGCGCCTTGGCTGCGCGCACGTATTCAAGGTTCCGCGCGCGCAGGAATTCGGCGCGCACAACACCAACAAGGCCGGTCCATCCGAACAGGATCATCAGAAACACCAGCAGCCAGAAACTTCGTCCCAAGATCGCAAACATGATGATGATCACATATAGCGACGGCGTCGCCGACCAGATTTCAATGATGCGCTGGAAGATCAAATCCAGCCAACCGCCAAAATATCCCTGGATCGCGCCCGCAAAAATCCCGATCAGGCTGGCCGCCCCTGTCACGAACAATGTGAACAGGATCGAGAGCCGGAAACCGTATATGACTCGCGCCAGCACATCGCGCTTGGTGTCGTCGGTACCTAGCAAATTCTGACCGTTGGGCGGAAGCGGGGCAGCGCCCGGGCGATCCACACTGGTGTTGAACGAATAGGGAATGAGAGGCCAAACCGCCCATCCGCGTTCAAACCCATCCGCCTGAAAGGTGCCTGCATCAATCTGTTCGATGATCCCTTCCGGGTCGTCAAAACACTGATCCAAACCACCACTGTCGATCAGGCACATGACCTCTGGGTCGCGATAGATCGCCTCGGTCTGAAAATCCCCGCCAAACCTTGTTTCCGGATAGAAGTTGAAGATCGGAGTGAAGAACTCCCCCCGATATTTCACAAGGATAGGTTTGTCATTGGCGATGAATTCGGCAAACAGCGACAAGCCAAACAGAACCGAAAAAATGATCAGCGACCAGAAAGCCCGGCTGTTACGGCGAAAATTGCGCCATCGGCGCTGATTAAGCGGGGAGAGTGCCATTTACCCCTCCCGCTTTTCGAAATCGATACGGGGGTCGACAAGGACGTACATCAGATCACTGATGATACCTACGACAAGGCTCATCAAGCCAAAGATGAAAAGCGTGCCGAAGATAACAGGATAGTCGCGCGCCACCGCAGCCTCGAACCCAAGCCGACCCAGACCATCCAGCGAGAAAATCGTCTCAATGATGATCGAACCGCTGAAGAACACACCGATGAAAACAGCCGGGAACCCCGCAATCACGATCAACATCGCGTTGCGGAACACATGGCCATACAGCACCCTGCGCTCGCTCACGCCTTTGGCACGAGCGGTCATGACATACTGCTTCTTGATCTCATCCAAAAACGAGTTCTTCGTCAAAAGGGTCAGCGTCGCAAAGGCAGAGATCGTCAGGGCAATGACCGGCAATGTGATGTGCCAGAAATAGTCTGCGATCTTACCAAGCAGGCTCAGGTTGTCCCAGTTATCCGAGGTCAGGCCCCGCAGCGGGAAAATCTGCCAGTATGAACCACCCGCAAACAGCACCAGCAACAGAATGGCAAAAAGGAAGCCCGGAATGGCATAGGCAACAATGATCGCGCCACTTGTCCATGTGTCAAAGGGCGACCCATCCTTGACCGCCTTGCGGATGCCCATTGGAATGGACACCATATAGGCAATCAGCGTCGACCACAGACCCAGCGAAATTGAGACCGGCATTTTCTCAAGCACCAGATCGATCACGCTGATAGAGCGAAAGTAGCTCTGACCAAAGTCCAGCGTCAGATAGTTTCCCATCATTGTGAGAAAACGCTCAACCGGTGGTTTGTCGAAACCGAACTCTTTCTCGAGTTCCTCGATGAATTCTTTCGGCAGCCCGCGCGCACCGACATATTCGCTGTCCGAGCCAAAGGTTTCTTCAACCTGTCCGCCGCCATCTCCTCCGGCAAACCCGGCAAAGACGTCACCCTCGCCCTGCATTTGAGCCAGGATTTGCTCGATCGGGCCACCGGGCACGAACTGAACCAGTGTGAAGTTGACGATCATGATCCCAATCAGCGTTGGGATTACCAGCAATAATCGTCTTAGAATATATGCTCCCACGCGTGTGCTACCTCAATGCGCCGGCGGCCTTAAGCGCCTTATATTTTTCTTCGTTAAACCACCAGAAATCGAGATAGCCAAGCCCTCGTGGCGGCAACTCTTCGGGGTGTTCAAAGATGTCGTAGTAGGCAACCCAGTACTCGGCCACGTATCCTGCGGGAATCTGAATACGGAGGAAGCGCAGCGCGCGGTCCAGTGCCTGCAGCGCTGCGATCTCTTCTTCACGCGACTTGGTAAGCAGCGACTCTTCGATGATAGCGTCGATCAGCGGATCCTGCAGCGACTGCGGGTTGTACGACGAAACGACGGCGGTTTCCGAGCCATAGGCCTGCTTCAATGCAGTACTGGCCGTTTCAAACGGTTGATTGCGGAAATACATCATGTCCCAGTCTTTGTCATAATACCGCTGGGCATATTGTGCACTGTCGACCTTTTCAGCCTCGACCGTTACGCCGAAATTTTTGAGCGTTTCGATGAAGGTCGTGATGATGGCTTCAACCGTGTCAGAAGACGAAGCCGACAACATGATTTTGAACTGCATGAGTTCACCATCAGCGTCGCGGAGCCTACCATTGCTATCGATGGTCCAACCCGCCTCTTCCAGCAGCTTCAGCGCTTTGCGCTTGTTCCTACGATCAACAGTACGCGCAGGACTGGAGCTGTGTGCGGTAACCGCCTCTGCTGTAAACATCTCTGCCGGGACAACATCGCCGAGGCTTTCCAAAAAGGCTTTCTCGGCCCCTTCGGGCACTCCATTGGCCTGAACTTCAGAGTTTTCCGAGAACGAGTGACGCTGACTCGTCAGGCCATATTGCAGCGAATCTGAGGTCCACTCAAAGTTAAAAGCCAGGCCCAGCGCCTCGCGTACTTTGATGTCCGTAAAGGGTTCGCGCAGCAGGTTGAAGACAAACCCGGACGGCGTCGGCGGCCTCATGTCGGGCAGCGTCTCAAGCTTGACATATCCTTCCCTTACGGCTGGGAAGTCATAGCCCGTAGCCCATTTCTTAGTGCTGCCTTCCGCCCGGAATGTATAAAGTCCGGCCTTGAACGCCTCGAACTCGGCCGCGTCATCTGCAAAGTATTCAACCCTGACGCGCTCGAAATTGTGGCGTCCCTTGTTGATTGGTAGATGCCAGCCCCAGTAATCCGGGTTGCGTTTATAGACGATGAACCGATTGGCCTCATAGCTGTCGACGACATACGGCCCACTGCCCATCGGAGTGTTCCAGCTTTGCTTGTCGAGCCGCTCACCTGTGCGCTCATACCAGTCTTTCGAAAACACCGGCGTGTTTCCCACCTGCGAAATCAAAGACCGGCGCGAGATGTCATCGACAAAATTATACTTAATCGTATGGTCATCGATGATTTCATAGCCTTCGATCCGCTGCTTTACCGCGCGCGCATAGCTGCGGATTGCCTGCTCCAGAAACAGATCATGTGTGAACGCGGCATCATGCGCAGTCAGCGGCGTTCCGTCCGAAAACCGTGCCTCTGGGCGCATGTGGAACACGCACCACTCTTTGCTGACAGGGTATTCGACAGCTTCCGCGATCAGGCAATACTGTTCTGTGATCGAATCCGCCGGCGTTTCGGTTCCGAAAGGTCCACTGCCGAACATGCCCTCAGCTATCAACCCGGAATAGAGGCCTGCCCGCCCCTGCCAGTTGAAGCGGTTCATGCCATCGAATGTCCCACGGGTGCTAACCGAAATCTCACCCCCGACCGGAGCGTTCGGATTGACATAGTCAAAATGCGTGTAATCCGCCGGGTACTTTAAATCTCCGAAGAATGAGTAGCCATGAGACAGGATGATTTCCTCTTCGTCCACGCCCGCAGCATAGCTTGCAACTGGGGTAATGGCTGACGTCAGCGCGCTGGCACCCAGCAGCTTCAACGTCGATCTGCGGTTAAAACCAAACTGGGCGTCCCGGAAATCTCGTCTTGCCATGCCAGCCTCTCCTGCGGTTTGTTACAGTTTTTAACTTTGTTCTAGCTAGCTAAAAGACCAGCACTCTCAGTTGCAAGTTTAGAATGCGTGATCGCTTTGTGAAGTTTTTCTTAGACAAAAAATAAAGCCGCTGCATGGGGCAGCGGCTTTGGAATTCGTCCGGGCTACTGAAGATCAGTTGCCGATTGTCTGCAGATACGCGATCAGATCGGCGCGCTCTTGCGGTTTTTTCAGGCCCGCAAAGCTCATCGAAGTGCCCTGAATGTAACCGCTGGGGCGCGTCAGGAAAGCATCCAGCGCTTCAGGGGTCCAGTTGCCACCATGCGCTTGCATGGCTGCCGAGTAACCGGTGAAGCCTTTAGCCGAGGCAACCGGGCGATCTACAATCGCGTACAGATACGGGCCAGTGCCATTGGCGCCATCTTCCAGCTTGTGGCAAGCGGTACACTTGCGGAACACGCGGGCACCCTTTTCAGGATCGGCGGCGGCCAGCATATCTTCGAACACAACCTCTTCGCCGTCAGCGCTTTCGCCGGCGCTGTCAGTTTCGATGATATAGGCTGCTTCGGCGTTGTGCCCGCCTACATGATAGAGAACATCCGCCCCCCACTTGGCGAGAAGAAGCACCAGAAAGGTTCCAAACAGGCCAGCAGCGGCCTTGGTAACTGTCATCGTGTCGAACATTGATCGCGAGTCCATTTCAGCTGTCTGCGGGGTGTCTAAGGCTTCCCCTTGCAAGAGGCAAGGTATAGACACCGCGACTAAACGCCCAATTCAAGAAACTTGTTGCACGGAAACGACCAAATGACCAAACGCATCGCATTTCAGGGTGAACCCGGCGCCTATAGTCACGAGGCCTGCCGCAACGCGCGGCCCGATATGGAGGCGTTGCCCTGCCGTACATTTGAAGATGTGATCGAATCAGTGCGCGCAGGCGATGCGGATCTGGCGATGCTGCCGGTGGAAAACACCACCTATGGCCGCGTCGCGGATATTCATCGGTTGTTGCCGCATAGCGGGCTGCACATCATTGACGAAGCATTTGTGCGTGTACACATCAACTTGCTGGGCGTTCCGGGGGCAGCGCTTGATGACATCACCGAAGCCCATTCGCATCTGGTGTTGTTGCCGCAATGTGCGGGTTTTCTGAAACAGCACGACATTCGTGGACGTGTCAGCCCAGACAATGCACGCGCGGCCCGCGAAGTCTCCGAAGCGGGCGAGATCCACTCTGCCGCGCTGGCCAGTGAACTGGCGGGCGAAATTTATGGTCTGAATGTGCTGGCGCGGCACATCGAAGATCACGGCGACAACACAACCCGATTTCTTGTCATGTCGCGCGAGGCCGACGAATCGCGCCGCGGTGCGCATGGAATGATCACCAGTTTTGTATTTCAAGTCCGCAACATCCCTGCCGCGCTGTACAAAGCGATGGGCGGGTTTGCGACCAACGGGATCAACATGACCAAGCTGGAAAGCTATATGGTCGATGGGTCATTCACCGCAACGCAGTTCTACGCGGATATCGTCGGACATCCCGATGACCGCAATGTACAGCTTGCATTGGACGAGTTGGCGCATTTCACAACCAACGTGGAAATTCTGGGCGTCTACCCAGCCGCAGCGCCGCGCGGCTAGCCTTTTCAAAGCCCTGCAGAGAACTCCGAACGGCGCTCTGTACTGCGCCATGCCCGCAGTATTCTTTTTACATTCGCCGCGACCCCGTCAGGCGAGTTGACTTCAAGGTCATAAACCCGACCCTGATGTATTGTCTTTTGATCCTGTTCGGCGCTGCCCCGCGGGCGATCACCACGCGCCTTTTCCCGTATGACAAGCTCGGCAATCGGGCAGTGTACGGCGACAAACAGTACATCATGCGGCTTAAATAGGGTCCGCAGCGTGTCGGCCCAGCCCGGCGTGTCCAGAATGTGCTCGACGATGAGATTATTTCCCGCATTCGCATAGGCCGCGAGCGCGTTGTGAAAACCCTCAAAAAAAGCCGCTCTTGCGTCCTGCCAACTAAATTCACCGGACCTAAAACGCTCGGATGGCAACATCCCTGAATCCCGCAGGTGATCAATCGAGATATGCCAGAATGGCAGCTCGATCTGGCTTTGCAGGGCGCGGGCGATCGTTGATTTTCCGCTGCTGGACGCGCCATGCAGAAAAATGATCTGCGACAAAATCCATCTCCATCTCAATCAGTTCAGGCACTGCAACCTATCCCAGCCGAAATACCTTCGAAATCGCGCCATCGTTGGACCGGTAGGCGCGAAAGCCCATCGCCTTGTAGTAACCCAACCCTTCGGCGTTGGTTGCACCGATTGTGGCATCGATCGCTGGCAAGCTTTGGGATTTGGCGGCTTTAAGCGTCTCTTGGAAAAGCGCGCGTCCAATACCCTTGCGGGCGGCAGATGGCCTGATATGCGTTCCGATTACGCCCCAGCCCACCGGCGCGCCATAAGGGTTATCTTCGACAGCGCGCTTGAGGGATTGAAAGCCCAGAACCTTGTTCTGCTGGTCCAAAGCAAGGGTACACACGATCTGATCAGGATGCGCCAGATAGTGAGACAACGCAAACGCGGCATCGCCAGGTTTGCTGCGTTTTCCGGCAGCGATGAGCGCATGCAGAACTGACGCCAAATCCTCTGCATCATCCTTGTCAGCCTTACGGAGAACCGGAGGAGACTTCGAGGGGTTCATCATCGCATTATGCTCCGTGCAGATGACGCTCTTCAAGTTCGCGGGCAAACTCGCTGAGCCTCAGCTGGAACTGACGGCGAAAGCGTGCCTTGCCCAGCTTGAGAGACTGCAGCAACAGCCGCGCCGGCAAGGATTTGGCAGAGAGCGATATGTCCATACTCAGCCGTGTTCTGCGCTGGGACAGTGCCAGGAGCTCGATTGTTGTGAGCCCCATAAGGCCCTTGCTGGTGGTCTCAAACCGCATCAGATCGGGCCGCTCGTAACTGCTCATCATCACCGAAACCTGCCGGGGTTTTCCACGTACCTTGATTTCGGTTTCCCAAATCGTCCCCACAGAGACAGCGGCATCATCGTTGACGCGGCGCACGTCGATACCTCGGCGCATGGCCATACGTTCAAACCGCTCGAAATCGGCCACCATGCCGAATACCGCTTCGATCGGTGCCTCAATATCCTCGCGCGCTGAAAACTGCATGTTTGTCTTTGCTTCTCTTGCCTATGCCTCAGTGTTTCGTCAGTCCAGCGTATCTGCAAGCCAGTTCTGCAACAAAAAATGCGCGATCGCGCCTTTTCGGGCGGGCAGAAGCTTGGGATGCTCACCCGCGAAGGCCTGCATCATTTCGGACTTGCTGACCCAGAGCGCATCTTCGATCTCGACCGGATCGATCCGGATCTCGCGTGACAGCGCCATACCCGCACAACCGAACATCAGGGATGCGGGAAATGGCCAGGGCTGGCTGGCGAGGTACTGAACCGCCCCAACCGAGACTCCGGCCTCTTCTATCACTTCCCGCCGCACGGCGGCCTCAAGCGTTTCACCCGGTTCGACAAAGCCGGCGAGCAGCGAATACATCCCCTCGGGCCACCCCGGTGACCGTCCCATCAGGACACTGTCGCCATGGGTGATCAACATGATGACCACAGGGTCGGTGCGCGGGAAATGCTGCGCGCCACAGGTTGGGCAGCTCCGCTGCCAACCGGCTTGCGCCACGTCACTGGGCGCGCCGCAACATGCGCAGAACCGGTGTGTTTCATGCCAGCCAATCACCGCTTTGGCGGTCGCAGCCAGTTCGGCATCGCGCGGCGAAAGTCGCGTCATAATGCGGCGCAGCTCGGCAAAGACATGATCCTCGGGTAATTGCGGATGCCGCTGTTCAGTCTGGTCAACAAACCCACCCATGCCCGAGAGGTCCTGCCCGTCCGCAGCCCAGGTTGAGATATCCAGTGCGAACAGAGGGGCCTGCGCCTCGGTCAGACCCAGAAACACCGGGGCCTCAACCCGACCACCGGGGCCGTTTTGCACCAAATCATGCGACATCGGGATCAGGGCCAGCTGATCCAGTGCGTCCCCGACGACCAAAAGCTTGCCGCGCCACAGCACAAGGCAACGTGCGGCAGGATCATCCTGTGTCATCGTCAGCTTTTTCGGGTCGGTTCGAATATCGGCCGCGCGGTTCAGACCCGAACCGCCAAATGTCACCTGTTCCGCACGTTTCATTACTGTCCCTCTGGTTTCCGCCAAGGGCTGCCACGGCTTGTTGGGCAGCGCAATCTGTTTGTGCGTCAAAAACACCGCATGAGCGAATGACCCATGGATGTTCAGAAGTTTATATGTATTCTACTTCTAAGAGAAATTACCTTCTCGCATACCGCCAAAAGAAGAACGATTTGAATAAGAACGACCCGTTTTGTCAGATGCAGAATCGCGACACGCAGGCGCGCATTCAGATACTCGCCACTACTGACCTGCACATGCATCTGACCAGCTACGACTATTATGCAGACTGTCCGGATCCGACGGTCGGTTTCGCGCGCACTGCAACGCTGATCAACGCGGCGCAACAGCAGGCGATAGACGACGGCGTATTGTCACTGCTGTTCGACAACGGAGATGCCTTTCAGGGCACGCCATTTGGTGAATGGGCCGTTGATCAGAAAGAGGCCGTACATCCCCTGATAAACGCCTTCAACGCGTTGAAGTATGATGCCATCGGGCTGGGCAATCACGATTTCAGCTTTGGCCTGCCCACGCTGGATCACATCTTGGCCGACGCATCCTGCCCGGTGATTTGCACCAACATGCAAAGCCTGCAGGCCGATCATGGCTGGCAGACTTACGCCATTCTGTCGCGCTCGGTGGCGCTGGATGGGCGGGAATGGCCGATCCGGATCGGCGTCATATCACTGCTGCCACCGCAAACACTTCAATGGGAGGCGCATCTGCTGGCAGGTCAGGTTACAGTTTCGGACATTCTGACAACCGCACGCGAGACCGTCACCCTGTTGCGCCAGAAGGGGTGTGATCTGGTGATCGCACTTGCGCATTCTGGTCTGGGGCAAGCCGAAGCGGTGCCCAATCTGGAAAATGCGGTTGTCCCACTGGCCGAGATTGAGGGGCTTGACGTTATCGTCGCCGGGCACTCGCATCTGACGTTTCCCGGAAAATCGCATGACAGTCTGCCGCAGGTCGACAACGGTACCGGCCATATTCATGGCAAACCAGTTGTGATGGCCGGGTCGACCGGGTCGCATCTGGGTGTCATTCAGTTGTCAATCAAACCTGCTGGATCGGGAGGTTGGCACATCACCAACAGCGCCGCTGAACTGCGTCCGATTCATATCTCGTCCGATTCAACCTCTACCTCGTCGGTCCCCGAGCACCCTGATACGAAACAGCTTTTCGCTGAGGGCCACAGAGCAACACGCGCGCGCGCCAAAGTGCCGGTTGGCCACGTGCCACATGTTCTGCACAGCTATTTCAGCTATTGCGTTCCTGATCGGGGGCTGACTCTGGTTGCCGCAGCCCAGGCCGCCGCGCTGCGCAGCATCCTGCAAGGCAAGCTGCCGGCCTCAGTGCCGATCTTGTCAGCCACGGCCCCCTGCAAATTTGGCGGACGCGCAGGGCCGCGTTATTATACGCATGTCCCTGCCGGCGACATATCGATGCGCAATGTCATCGATCTGCATGTCTTCCCGAACGAGCTGCGCGCGATCCGGGTGAAGGGCGATCAGATACGCGATTGGCTGGAAATGTCAGCAGGGCTGTTCAACGTGCTGGATCGGCACAATGACGCTGAGTTGGTTGATGCCAGACGCGCCGGACATAACTTTGATGTTCTGTATGGCGTGACCTACAGAATCGACCTGACGCAGCCTGCGCGTTTCGATGATCGGGGACGCCAGACCGACCCCTCGCATTCCAGAATTCGGGATCTGAGATATGATGGCAAGCCGGTCGGGCACGATCAGGAATTCATTGTGGCGCTCAACAACTACCGCGCCAATGGCGGCGGATACTTCCCGATCGCACTGCCTGCAAAGGCGATCGATCTGCCGCCGTTGCGCATTCAGGACATCCTGCGCGGCTATCTGTCCGGGAAACTTCCCAAAGACCGTCTGGAAAGCGCGCCACACCCGTTTTCCTTTGTACCGCTGCCCGGAACTGGGGCGATTTTGAAAACCAGCCCCCATGCCGAACAGTTTCTTGACGAGCTTGCCCCCTTCAGGCCGCAGCTTCTGGGGCAGGACGGCGATGGTTTCCTGCGGATTCGGCTTCAGTTCTGACGGGTTGCCAAGTCATGGCCGACCCCCTATATCACTCGGTGAGAGGTTGGCGCGGGCGAGCGCCTCGCCAACCTGGTCAGGTCCGGAAGGAAGCAGCCACAACGAGTCCCGCTTGGGTCGATGTCCAGCCTCTCACTCTATGCCGTTTCGGCGATCACACTGCAGCCACAGGAGGGCTTTCATGATTGTATCAAACACCCTTCGGGCAGCACGGTTCTGATCCGCAGGATTTTCCTGACTGCCTGAACACATCTCGCATGGATGCGCGCCCGCCATCCGTGCGTCTGATTGTTTTCGAATACAGGCAGACCCATGTCTCTTACACTTAAGGACCTCGGATGGTCCTCACACTTTGCCGCGCAACACGCGGCCAATCTGTCCCTTGTCCCCTATCGCGTGACCGCTGTTCACCGCGACCGGCTGGCTGGCACAAACGCCAGCGGCGACGCAACTCTGATCAGCAATGCCCATCCAACCGGCGCTTTTACGGTTGGCGACTGGGTTCTGGTCGACGATCAAATGCGCATCCAGCATCTGTTGGAACGTCGCAGCCTGCTGAAGCGTCGCGCGGCAGGAACGGGCGCGCAAGAACAGCTGATCGCAGCCAATGTCGATGTGTTGTTCATCGTCAGTTCGTGCAACGCAGATTTCAATCTGCCAAGGCTCGAACGCTATCTGGCGCTGGCGCATCAGGCCGGATGTTATCCAGTGATCGTGCTGACCAAACAGGACATGAGCGACAACGCGGCTGACTATGTTTCGCAAGCCGCGCAACTGGCCCCCTTCCTGACCGTGATCGCAGTGAATGCCCTTGATGCCGCCGATGTCCAAAAGGTACTCGACTGGTGTCCGGGCGGACAAACGGCGGCCCTGATCGGCTCGTCCGGGGTGGGCAAAACGACTCTAACAAACGCCATGACCGGCGCTCAGGAAGCAACCGCCGACATTCGCGAGGACGACGCGCGCGGACGTCATACCACCACGTCGCGTGAGTTGCACCTGATGCGAAATGGGGGTTGGCTGATCGACACGCCGGGCATGCGTGCTCTGCGTCTGTTGGATGCGCAGAACGGCGTTGACGAGGTATTTTCGGATATCGTCGATCTGGCCGCGACTTGCCGTTTCTCTGATTGCAGTCACGGGGCAGAACCCGGCTGCGCGGTGCAAAAAGCGATTGAAGACAATGTGTTGGACCCAAAGCGGTTGCAACGCTGGCTCAAATTGCGCCGCGAGGATCTGCGCAATTCGGAAACCGTTGCTCAATCACGCGCCCGCGACAAGGCGTTCGGCAAAATGGTCCGCTCCGTAATGAAAGATAAAAAGTCACGCGAGCGATTCTAGGGTCAGGACCCCTTATTCAGCGATCAATCGGGGCCAGATGGCTGCGCTGCGGCGGGCAAAGGCCCCGATATGACCAACCCCGGAGAGGCCAAAGTCACCGGGGCTCAACAGGTGCCTGCGCGCCTGCGCCCCATAGGCATCCGCAAGCCTCCACACTGCAACTGGCGGGACCATCTCATCGTCTTCGAATGCAATCAAATCCACGGGCGCTTCTGATCGCGACCAATCAGCGACCGGCAAGATGTCACCCGTCTCGGGCAGGTAACTCTGCGGCGAGGTGCACCACCTGCGCCACTGCCAGTACACGTTTGGTGGCAGATCGGCCCCGAACCCCACCCATTTGCCCGGTAGAAACCCTTTCAACCGCACAATCACGGGCGCATGGCCATACCAGAACAATGTCGCCAGCGCGCGGTAGGGCCAGGGGTGATCTGCCAACGTTACCAATCCGGCACTAACACAAATCATCCGGTCAATCTGATCAATATCCGGCTGCACGGGGCCCAGCATTCCGCCAACCGAGTGACCGATGACCCAAAGCTTTGCCGCCGGAAAGCGCCGCCGCATTTCCTGACGCGCGGCGGGCATATCGATCAAAGCCCAATCTGCCATGGTCACAGTACTTTCCCGCAGCGGCCCGGAAAGAGAGTGCCCAAAATCGCTGTAGTCATAGGTCAGACAGGCAATGCCCTGCTCGGAGGCCAGCCATCGCGCAAAATGCTGATAATAGTCGCGCGGCACCCCGGTTGCGCTGTTCAGCACGGCGACAATCTCTGGATCACCCGGCGGCAGGAACAGGCGCGCCGACAACATCGACGAACCGGAAGGGAACTTGATGTCCTCAACAACAGCGTTTTGCTGGTTGTCCAACATAGCATGCTCCGCAAATTCTGAAACAATCAGCCGTGTCAAATGACTGACCCAGCTGTGGCGAAGCTGTCAACAAAATGGAAAGATGACCTTGCGTCTGCTTCGAGATCACACCAGCCCGACTGGGCCTCGCGCTGGGGCTGCTGCCATCGCCAGCGAATGCCGCTTGACTCGGGCCGATTCCAAAGACTAGCGATAGGAAGATGGTTCCCGTGCCACACAGGTTCGGGATGAAAAGGGAACACGGTGCGGCCCTGACCGGAATACCGGAATGGACCAATGCCGAGACTGCCCCCGCAACTGTAGGCGGAGAGCAATGCCGGAATACCACTGGCCGCAAGGCTGGGAAGGTTGGCAACGCAACGACCCGCAAGTCAGGAGACCTGCCATCAGAACTGAAACCAAAACTCGGGCGGGGTGTCCGGGCAGGGCCTGATGACACTCTGATGTCTAGCCTGATCTACATCCCCGCCTAAGCGCGGAGGGCGCATTATGATCTGGCAGACCGACACTCACGTCTTTACGGCAACCATATGTCAGCGGACCGGCAAGACCTGTCCCGCGCTGGCACGAATGGCACGCACAATGGCGCAAGCCATGTCACAGGCGGGCCCGGTGACCCACAGCAACTTCGAAATGGAAGGAAGCCTTGAACTGAACCATTGCCACGCTGGGTGCACCGCCCGATTTCGTGCCCGCATAGACCACATTCGAATCTATTGCGGCGTATCTTCGGGCACACCCTCTGAGCAGCTTGATGCATACACCGATATGATGTTCGGCAGCGCATGCAGATCGCTCCCCTCAGGCACGATTTCCGAACCGCCTTGCGCATTGCTTGAAGCGAACGCCACACCACCGCAACGCGCGCCCGCTTCCGTGTCACACGCGGCGCGCTGACTTATTGCTCCAGCAGGTGCTGCACGGTCTCGGTTGCCCAGTCCAACTGCGCATCGGTCTCAACTGCGCAGGGGCGTATGTTGCGCAAACGCTCCAGCGCCGGGCCGGGGGCCTCGCCACATTCGACCATCAGCCGCAATGCCACCATCCCCGAACGGCCGCACCCGCCGCGACAATGAACCAGAACGCGGCCTCCGCCCGACAGCGCATGCCGGACAGCGGTGCTAACCTCGGGCCATCGCTCAACAACATCAGCGGAAGGTCTTCCAAAATCGTCCACGGGCAGGTGGACCCAGCGGCAAGCCCGTCCCTGAATATCACTGCCAAAGCTGCTGGCCCCGTCCTGCAGCATCTCAACCTCGGTCGTCATCGAGAGCGCAAGGCCAGGCTTCCAGTCCGCGATCAGGTCCAGGTCTGCAGCATAGTTTCCGCCACGACCCGGCATCGAGGTCAGCGCAAGCGTTCCGTTGCCGACCTGCAGCGCATAGATCACCAGCTGAGACACACAACTCCCCCCAAAAGAATCAACACCATGAAATACCGGTTCTTATAAATGGTCCCGACAGCCTATGCGCATCACCACGCGACCCAAAGAAAATTCGTACACGCCCGCGGTGGACGTAGAGGATCGGGGCCTCTAGGCTGCAGCACCAACACGAATCCGACAGAGCAGACATGACCGATACTCCGAGCCCAGCCTATCAGGTTCTTGCCCGAAAATACCGCCCGGAAACCTTTGCTGATCTTGTCGGTCAGGATGCCATGGTCCGGACGCTGAAAAACGCGTTCGAGGCGGACCGCATCGCGCAAGCCTTCGTCATGACGGGGATTCGCGGGACGGGCAAAACCACGACGGCACGGATCATTGCCAAGGGCATGAACTGCATCGGCCCTGACGGCAATGGGGGTCCGACGACCGAGCCGTGCGGGCAGTGTGAGCATTGCACTGCCATCATCGAGGGCCGCCATGTCGACGTGCTGGAAATGGATGCCGCCAGCCGTACGGGCGTGAACGATATCCGCGAGATCATCGACAGCGTCCGGTATCGCGCAGCTTCCGCTCGCTATAAGATCTACATCATCGACGAAGTTCACATGCTCTCGACCAGCGCTTTCAACGCGCTGCTCAAGACGCTTGAAGAGCCGCCCGAGCATGTGAAGTTCATCTTTGCCACCACTGAAATTCGCAAGGTGCCGGTCACGGTTCTGTCGCGGTGCCAACGTTTCGATCTCAGGCGTATCGAACCAGAAGACATGACGGGGCTGCTGTGCAAGATCGCGAATGCGGAAAACGCACAGATCGCCGACGACGCACTGGCATTGATTACGCGCGCTGCTGAGGGCTCGGCAAGAGACGCGACCTCACTGCTGGATCAGGCCATCTCGCACGGTGCGGGCGAAACCAGCGCCGATCAGGTGCGCGCCATGCTGGGGCTGGCGGATCGCGGTCGCGTTCTGGACCTGATGGACATGATCCTGCGCGGCGACGCGGCACAGGCGCTCAATGAACTGAGCGCGCAATACGCCGAAGGCGCCGATCCGTTGGCTGTGCTGAAAGACCTTGCGGAAATCACCCACTGGGTCTCGGTGGTCAAGATCACGCCGGATGCCGCCGAAGATCCAACCGTCTCGCCAGACGAACGCGCCCGCGGCCAGCAAATGGCCGAGGCCCTGCCCATGCGGGTACTGACGCGGATGTGGCAAATGCTGCTCAAAGCGCTTGACGAGGTGGCCAGCGCACCCAATTCCATGATGGCCGCCGAGATGGCCGTTATTCGACTGACACATGTCGCTGATCTGCCAAGCCCGGAAGAGCTGATCAAACGGCTGCAGACTACGCCACCTCCACCACCGGGCGAGCCGGGCGGCGGCGTCTCGATCCCCGATAGCGGTGTGTCACCGGTTCAGCCCACCAGCGCAGCCGTGATCAGCCCGGCACCGCGCGCCGGCGGGCATGCGCCCACTGCCGCGCTTGCGCAGGACGTTCAGACAGCGCTCGCGCGATACCCCACATTCGAACACGTCGTTGAGCTGATCCGCAGCAATCGCGATGTCAAATTGCTGGTCGAAGTGGAAAACGGCGTCCGGCTTGTTTCCTATCAACCCGGACGGATCGAATTCACGCCCGCAGAACAGGCTCCTACGGATCTTGCTGCCCGGTTAGGCTCGTCCCTGCAACGGTGGACCGGAAACCGCTGGGCGGTATCGATTGTCTCAGACGGCCAGGCTCCCACGATCGGCGAAACCCGCGACGCGGCAGAGCTTGCCCTGAAAGCAGAGGCCGAGGCGCACCCATTGGTGCAAGCGGTTCTTGCAGAGTTTCCCAAGGCGCGGATTACCCGGATCGAAACCCCCGAAGAACGCGCCGCCAAAATCGAGACCGAAGCGCTGCCCGAGGTCGATGATGAGTGGGATCCTTTCGAAGAAGAGTAGTCTGGCTGTCTCGCAGAACTCCTGCCGGGCCCAAAGGGAGGCAAGGTCTTGCAAAAGACCTTAACGACGGGCGGGAGCCCCTCGCCCCTTGTGTCGCGCAGTTGCCCCCCGTATCTAGTCTTGAAACTGATTTACAGGAGAATTCCGATGCTCAAAGGACTAGGTGGTCTTGGCGGTCTGGGCGACATGGCCAAAATGATGAAATCCGCCCAGGATCTGCAGACAAAGATGGCGGAGATGCAGGAAGAGTTGAACAACCTGACGGTTGTGGGCGAATCCGGTGCCGGCCTGGTCAAAGCCACCGCAACGGCAAAGGGCGAGTTGAAAGGGCTGGACATTGATCCCTCGATCTTCAACGGCGATGACAAGGAAGTGGTCGAAGACCTGATCCTGGCGGCCATCAAGGACGCGCAGACCAAAGCAGCCGAACGCTCGCAGGCTGAAATGGCCAAGCTGACCGAAAGCATGGGCCTGCCCGCAGACATAAAGCTGCCGTTCTGATACTGCCGCCTGACGGATCATAGGTCGGGCAGCACCGCCCGGCCCGTTTGCAGGAACCCGCCCCTTGAGTTCGAACAGCGATATCGACAATCTGATTGATCTGATGGCCAAGCTACCCGGCCTCGGCCCCCGCTCGGCACGCCGCGCAGTACTGCACCTGATCCGCAAGCGGGCCCTGCTGTTGACGCCCCTGTCCGACGCAATGCAACAGGTCGCCGCGACCGCCCGCGAATGCCTCAACTGCGGCAATGTCGGCACCACCGACATCTGCGACATCTGTGACAGCGACGCCCGTGCCACCGGAGAGCTCTGCGTGGTCGAAGATGTGGCTGACCTCTGGGCAATGGAACGCGCGGGGGTTTTCAAGGGCCGCTATCACGTGCTGGGTGGAACGCTCTCGGCGCTGGATGGGGTCGGCCCGGACGAACTGCGCATCCCCCGCCTTCGGGATAGGGTGATGGCCGAGGACATCACCGAAGTCATTCTGGCCCTGAACGCCACCGTAGATGGCCAGACCACTGCCCACTACATCGCGGACCAGCTAGAGGGGCAGGTGCGCCTGACTTCATTGGCGCAGGGTGTGCCGATTGGGGGCGAGTTGGACTATCTGGATGATGGGACGATTACGGCGGCGTTGAGGGCGCGGAAGGAATTGTAGGTATTTCCTTTGAACGAATTGGTTCGCGCTCTGATCTGCCTCAAGTCTGAAGGGAGCAAGTAGTCTGTTGCCTTTGAAACTTGAGGCACTGGAAACGCCCAGAGTTCCACCCTAACCTACCATAGAGCAACATTCTTTCGAGGCATATTTTGCTGATACCGTTATCTGATTCAATTTGGTCTCGACTTTATGGGCCATATGGCGTTCAAGATGTGGCCGGGCTTCTTGCCGTACTTGAAAAATCTTGGGACGATGAGATCGCCAAGGATTTGTTTTGGGAAAAGCTGCACCATCAGGAAGACTTATATCCTGTTACTTTCGCAGCATTTCCTTGGCTTTGGAAATTCTCAGAGCGTTTGGCGCACCAAAATACTGACATTTTGGACTTCTTCTCATTCACGATGAAATGCGCGAGGGCTTCACTTGAGCGCACCGGAGCGACAGAAACCAACGCAAAGTTCAAGGGCCTTTCCCTAAGGCTGAACGACCATCAACACAGCTGGATACCCGAGTCTTCTCGATTGACCAGCTTGGACATGGCGACACTGATTACATTAGAAAATTGGTACTCTGCCAATTGCAATTGTATTGCCGACACATGCGTGAACGCAGTTAAGGGAGACGACGACTATCTTGATGCAATTCTCTCGGTAGGGTTCGCCAGCCTCTACGGTAGCGACGACGCCGCGGAATTGATCATCGGCTGGGCCGACAAACGCGAACCTGAGGAAATACAAACGTATTTTCCATTGCAATCATGGGATGTTTCATCGCTTTCCACACTTTCTGATCTACTAAAGTCAAAAAATTCCAAACTAGCAGGCTTTCTGGAAGAAATTGTTGGCCCGCATCTGCCTTGTGAAAAAACAGAGAGTTTTTTATGAAAAACCGCCTACTCGCACTGACCCTCGCCGCTTTCACTGCCTCCGCCGCCCTTGCTCAAGACCTCATCGACAAAGGCTTCGTCGAAGGCTGGAACATCATGATGGACCCTGCGCTGGGAAACGGATGTTTGATCCAGACGGTGTATCAGGACCTATCAGTCGTGCGGCTAGGATACGACGCGCTGGACAATCGCGGGTATTTCGCCGTCTACAACAAGGCCTGGGGCAATATCGAACAGGGCAAAAGCTATGCCATCCGTTTCGAACTGGATGGCAAAAGCTTTGATGCCATGGCCATCGGCTTCAACGAACGGGATGTGCCCGGCGCGACGGTGTTTTTCACCGATCGGAACTTTGTTCAGGCCATCGCGCAGAACAAAACAATGACCGTCTACAATCCGGCAGGTGAGGTGGTGATGGCCATCGACCTGACAGGCACTGCAAAGGCGCTGGATTACGCGCGTGAGTGTCAGAAGCGCGAGCTTTAACGAATCGGATCGAACACCGCGTCTTTCGCGCGGCAATCCCGGATCACGTCCCGACCGCAGGGGACCGGGGCAAGATCACGCGAAAGGCACAGGCGCGCCTCTTCGATATAGCCCTGCTTGCAGGTAATGGTGATCATATCCGGCTCGAGCGCGGGATTGGCTTTCAGGAAGGCCTCTTCAACCACTGAAGCAGGCAGTTTGACCGAAGCATCAAGCTTGCGAAACACCAATGGGCGCACGACCGTGTCATAGGCCTGTCGGGACAACGCAAAGTAATCGGCTGCGCTGAGGCCGGAACAGGTTCCGTGTTTCTTCCACTGATGCCAGGCGAGGCCAGAACTGCCCTGAATGTCCTCCATTTCCCGGGTCATGTTGCGGGATGGAGGTGCCTCGGGCGTACGACAATAGGCTGGCCAGCCCTGATGGTATTGCGGCCAGAGTCCATGCAGAATCCACCCATGGTCATGCCGGGCGTCGCATTGGTCGGACTCGCGCGCATCGCCTTCGCGGGCACACCAGTTCGGCGACCAGCTCAGTGACAGAACGTAATAGTCGAACTCTCCCGCCTGTTCGCCATCGGCCAGCGCAGCCATCGCGCTAAATACCCACAGAATGACCCAACGCATTCGCCTCTTCCCTTCTCAGCCTGACGCGACTATATACGGGCCAAGTTCCCCGACAACGGAAACCTGCCCCAAGATCACGGGGCCGCCGAATTCCGGCGACGGGACAAATGTATGTATAGGAGACGGGCTGATGGCAAAACCGCTTATGGCCAAGGCAACAGCCGTATGGCTGGTGGATAACACCACGATCAGCTTCAAGCAGATCGCGGATTTCGTAGGGATGCACGAGCTTGAAGTGCAGGGTATTGCCGATGGCGATGTGGCGGCAGGCGTCAAAGGATTTGACCCGATTGCCAACAACCAGCTGACCCAGGACGAGATCGACGCAGCACAAAACAACCCGCTGCATAAGCTGAAGCTCAAGTTCAACCCGTCTGCCGCAGGTGAAGAAAAACGCCGCGGCCCGCGGTATACCCCTCTGTCAAAACGTCAGGATCGCCCCAACTCGATCCTGTGGCTGGTCAAATTCCACCCGGAACTCAGCGATGGTCAGATCGCCAAGCTGGTTGGCACCACCAAGCCGACCATCCAGTCGATCCGTGAGCGGACGCATTGGAACATCGCCAACATGCAACCCATCGATCCGGTTGCACTGGGGTTGTGTAAACAGTCGGAACTGGACGCCGTCGTCCAGAAGGCTGCTGCGAAGAAAGCAGCCGAAGGCGGCGTGATGAGCGATGATGAGCGCCGCAAGCTGGTTTCGACCGAACAGTCTCTGGAAATGGACGCAGCACCCAAGATACCAACCGCCATCGAAGGTCTCGAGACCTTCTCGCTGTCGGATGACGAAGAGCCAGAGAAAGAGGACGAACCGCTCATCGATGCGGACAGTTTCTTCAATCTGCCCAAGGGCGGCGGGGACGAAGACGAGGACGACGATCTTCGTCCGTAACACCTACTTCGGTCCGGGCGGTTTTGCGCGCGGGCCGTATTCCGCAGCGGGTTTGTCATGCTGAACGTTCTGTCCTCGATCTTTGGGCCGCATCGCGCGGTCTCTATCTATGCCTTTCTGAGAACCAAAGGTCTGGCCATCGCTGGTGGTCTGGGCGTGATCGTTATGGCCATCGGCCTGCTGGTGCTGAACGATAGCGGAGAACATGAGCACGAAGCCTTCATGACCGTTGCCGTCCTTTCGGCGACGCCCATCAACGGCGACCTCAGGAACGGCGTGATCGCATCGGTACGGCTGCCCGACGGATCGGCGACCTCGATCACTTCGACCGAAGCCCCCATCGCGCAAACCGTTGGCACCAGCGCATGCATCGAAAAGCGTGTCTATGTCGAAAACGGAGAGCCGCGATACCGGTTCAAGCTGCCGCGATACTGCAAAACCGGCTGAACCGACCTGAGATCAGGATAAGAAACGCCCGTCAGATTGTCGGGCGTTTCTTGCATTTCAGATCATCTGAAAAAGAATCCCGGCGACAATTGCCCCGGAAATGCCCAGCCCCAGATAGGTGGCAAAGACACGCGGCTTGACCAGCGACCAGACCGCCGCCATCGCGGGAATCGAACTGACCGCGCCCGCCACCATGAACGACATCGCGGCGCCCGCGCTCATGCCCTGCTCCATCAGGCCTGCCAGCAAAGGCGGCGCCACGTAAGAGTTCAAATAAGCGGGCATGCCGACAAGAGCCGCGACGATGATGGGGGCAACGCCTTCGCCGCCGACGACGCGGGCGATCAGGTCCGCCGGGACATAGCTGACCAGCAGGGCCTCAAGAACATAGGCCAGCGCCAGCCATTTGAGCAGAAATACACCGTTCTGGACAAACTCCGCCCGAAATCGCGCCCGGCGGTCCGGCGCCTGCCAGAATTTCCAATGCGGTTTGTCATCCATTTTGGGGCCGCATCCGCAGCACCCCGCGGGTTTGTATTCCCGCAATGGGTGCGAAAACGCGCCCTGCCGCATGAGGAAACGCACAGCAAACCCGCCGAACAATCCCAGTGCGACGGCGGCGACGGCCTTACCAATAGCAAAAGGCCAACCCAAGGCGCTTGCTGTGATCAGCAATGTTGGCGGGTCAATTAGTGGTGAGCTGAGCCAGAAGGCCATCACCGCAGATAGAGGCGCGCCCAGCGCGAGCAAACCCGCGATAAAGGGGATCACCTCACAGGAACAAAACGGTGCCAGCCCGCCAAACAGGGCTGCAAGAAAGATCATCCGGGTCTCGCGCCCTTCAAAGGCGCGTGCAACCATGACCTCTGCGCCGGTGGCTTTCAGATAGGCCAGCAGCAGGACTGCAAAGAGGATGTATTGACTGGTATGGGCCAGCGCCTTTCCGGCAAATGTAATCACCTTGATCCAATTGCCCGGATCAAAGGCGGCCACCGCGATCAGGATTACCGCAATCAGCGCCCAGGGAGTCCTGATCCATTCGGCAACGCTCTTTGCCGATACTCTTGGGTTTTGGGTCAGTTCAGCCATCATTCGCAGCCTTTCCCACTTCGTCAGCGCAGCACTCGCTGAGAATGAACCGGGCCAGGTTTTCAAGCTCGGCAAAACACGCGCGGTTGATCGTGCTGCGCCCGACCTTTTCCTGTTCGACCACGCCGCCAGCCGCCAGAAAACGCAGATGATGGGCCAGGGTCGAAGGCGGCATGCCGGTTCTGCTCTGGATCTCTCCTACTGTCAGCCCACCCTCGCCCGCGCGCACAAGTGTCTTAAGCACCTGTAACCGAGCCTCAGACCCCATCGCGGAAAATCCCGCAGCTGCTGTTTCCCACATCTCAGCCTCCATTAAACTATATTTCTAGTTTTTTAGTTTATTTAAGGCGCCGCGTCAACCGCGTGGAAAAAAGAGGGTCAAGTGGTAAGTCCAGATTGCCCTCTCAATAAGTCCACCCTATAACGGGGCATGGGGATTTCCGTCGATACATTCTTTCTTAAACCCGATGGCCAGGGCACGCTGCAGGCGCAGATTCAGCAGATGATTGCCGAGGGCATTCTGTCGGGCCGGTTCCATGTGGGCGAAAAACTGCCCTCGTCCCGCAAACTGGCCACGCATCTGGGCGTCAGCCGCATCACGGTGACGCTGGCCTATACCGAACTGCTGGCGAACGACTATCTGACCGCAAAGGGGCGGTCGGGCTATTATGTCTCGCAGAACGCACCGGTCCCGCCCAAATACTCGCCCATGGAGCGCGGCGAAGAGAATGTGGACTGGACGAAAACGCTGGCCCGTAAGTTTTCAGACGGAGATGTCCTGCCCAAGCCCAGCGATTGGCGCGACTACAGCTACCCTTTTATCTACGGGCAGGCCGACCGCAATCTGTTCGATCACGCCAATTGGCGCCTCTGCGCGGTGCGCGCGCTGGGGCACAAGGATTTCGATTCGCTGACCTCGGATTATGTAGATCAGGACGATCCGTTGCTGATCGAGTTCATTGCGCGACATACACTGCCGCGCCGGGGAATCGCTGCCCGGCCCGAAGAGATTCTGATTACCATGGGCGCGCAGAACGCCCTCTGGCTGGCGTCGCGCATCCTGCTGACGCATAATCGCACCGCTGTGATCGAGGACCCCTGTTACTATGCCCTGCGGAGCCTTCTAAACCATTGGGATTGCAACGTGACCTCGCTTGGCGTGGATCGCAAAGGGTTGCCCCCGGATGCGCTGCCTGACGATACCGACGTGATCTTCACCACACCCAGCCACCAGAGTCCGACGACGGCCACGATGCCCGTGAATCGCCGCCATAAGCTCTTGGAACGCGCCCGCGAGCTGGATGCAATGGTGGTCGAAGATGACTATGAATTCGAAATGGCGTTTTTAGGGGCGCCTTCACCAGCCCTTAAATCCATGGATCGCGACGGGCGCGTCGTGTATATCGGCAGCTTCTCAAAGTCGCTGTTTCCCGGGCTTCGACTTGGCTACATGGTCGGGTCCGAACCCTTCATTCGCGAAGCGCGGGCGCTGCGCTCATTGGTGCTGCGGCACCCACCAGGTCATATTCAGCGTACGGCCGCTTATTTCTTGTCACTGGGTCACTACGATGCGCAAATCAGGCGCATGTCCAAGGCCTTGGCCGAGCGGCGCGAGGCCCTTGATTCCGCCATTGAACAGAACGGGTTAACCGTCGCTGGACGCGGGATTATGGGCGGGTCCTCACTGTGGATGTCTGCCCCCGAACATGTCGACACGGCCCGCCTTGCGCAGACCCTGCAGAGTCAGAGCGTTCATATCGAACCCGGCGCGCCCTTCTTTTCCGGGCCTGAGCAGCCCCAGCATTTCTATCGCCTGGGATATTCCTCGATCAAAGCCAACCAAATCCCCACCGGTATAAAGCTGATCGCCGACGCTATTCGCAGCGTCTAGACAAGCTCTGGACCTAATCCGCGGGATGTTCTGGACCTAACGCCGCTCTGCCCCAAAGTACTAAACCCTATGCAACGACGGGCGACCCTGCCCGGCTATTCCAACCATGCGCGGAGATCATGCAAATGAAAATGACCACGGAAGAGGCCTTTGTTAAGGTTCTGCAGAAGCACGGGATTGAACATGCGTTCGGGATCATCGGCTCGGCAATGATGCCGATCTCGGATCTGTTCCCACAAGCGGGCGTCATGTTCTGGGACTGCGCCCACGAAGGCAGCGCCGGCATGATGGCCGACGGCTACACCCGCGCCACCGGCAAAATGTCGATGATGATCGCGCAGAACGGCCCCGGCATCACCAACTTTGTGACTGCTGTTAAGACCGCTTACTGGAACCACACCCCGCTGCTGCTGGTCACCCCGCAGGCCGCGAACAAGACCATCGGTCAGGGTGGCTTCCAGGAAGTTGAGCAGATGAAACTGTTCGAAGACATGGTTGCCTATCAGGAAGAAGTTCGCGACCCCAGCCGTGTTGCCGAAGTTCTGACCCGCGTGATCAGCCAGGCCAAGCGTCTGTCGGGCCCGGCACAGCTGAACATCCCGCGCGACTTCTGGACTCAGGTCGTTGACATCGAAATCCCCGAGCCGATCGAATTCGAACGCAGCCCGGGTGGTGAGAACTCGGTTGCCAAAGCGGCTGAGATTCTGTCGAACGCCAAGAACCCTGTCATCCTGAACGGTGCCGGCGTTGTTCTGTCCGAAGGCGGCATCGACGCGTCAATGGCGCTGGCCGAACGTCTGGACGCACCGGTTTGTGTTGGCTACCAGCACAACGACGCCTTCCCCGGCAACCACCCGCTGTTTGCTGGTCCGCTGGGCTATAACGGCTCGAAAGCCGGTATGGAACTGATCAAAGAAGCAGACGTTGTTCTTGCTCTGGGCACCCGTCTGAACCCGTTCTCGACCCTGCCCGGCTATGGCATGAACTATTGGCCCGAGAACGCCACCATCATTCAGGTGGACATCAACCCTGACCGCATCGGCCTGACCAAGAAGGTTACCGTTGGTATCGTTGGTGACGCGGCCAAAGTGGCAAACGGTATCCTGCGCCAGCTGTCTGACGACGCAGGCAACGCAGGCCGCGACGAGCGTAAATCCAACATCGCGCAGAAGAAATCAGCCTGGGCGCAGGAACTGACCTCGCTGACCCACGAGCAGGACGATCCGGGCACCACCTGGAACGAGCGCGCCCGTGCCGCAAAACCCGACTGGATGAGCCCCCGCATGGCGTGGCGCGCAATCCAGCAGGCCCTGCCGCGCGAAGCGATCATCTCGTCCGACATCGGCAATAACTGCGCGATCGGGAACGCCTATCCGGACTTCGACGAAGGTCGTAAGTACCTGGCCCCCGGCCTGTTCGGCCCCTGTGGGTACGGCCTGCCTGCTATCGTTGGCGCGAAAATCGGTCAGCCGGACGTTCCGGTTGTTGGTTTCGCCGGTGACGGTGCGTTTGGTATTGCCGTGAACGAACTGACCGCGATTGGTCGTTCGGAATGGCCTGCTGTTACGCAGATCGTTTTCCGTAACTACCAGTGGGGCGCTGAAAAGCGTAACTCGACTCTGTGGTTCAACGACAACTTCGTCGGCACCGAGCTGGACACTCAGGTTTCCTATGCCGGTATCGCGCAGGCTTGTGGCCTGAAAGGTGTTGTTGCCCGCACTCAGGACGAGCTGACCGCAGCCCTGAACCAGGCAATCGAGGATCAGAAGAACGGCATCACCACCCTGATCGAAGCCATGATCAACCAGGAACTGGGTGAGCCCTTCCGTCGTGACGCGATGAAGAAACCTGTTGCTGTTGCCGGTATCGCAGCAGACGACATGACCCCGCAGGCAGAGGCATAACTGCGTGAAACCTCTGCGCACAATACTCGGAGCTGCCACCAGCTCCGATCTGGTCATCGCCCTCGCTGAGGGCGATGATCCGCGAGTCGTTGAAGGCGCGCTGAAGGCCCGGGCCGAAGGTGTTGCCCGGATCATCCTTGTGGGTGATCAGGCCAGTGTTGCCGCCGCTTTGGCGGATCAGAACGGCTCGGACGTGGATGGCATTGAAATCCACGATCCCAACAATTCCCCCCATGCTGCCGCGTTTGCATCCGAGCTTGTCGAGCTGCGCAAACATAAGGGGATGACGCCCGAACAGGCGGCTCAGGACATCACGAAACGCCTGAACTATGCCGCGATGCTGGTGCATATGGGGCTGGCAGACGGCACCGTGGGCGGTGCGGTAGAAACCACTTCGGATACGGTTCGTGCAGCGTTGCAGATCATCGGCAAAGCACCCGACGCCCCGATGGTGTCCAGCTTCTTCATGATGCTCTACTGCCGCGACCACCATTCGGTCAGGGGCGCCCATATCTTTTCCGATTGCGGGCTTGTCGTTGATCCCAACGCCGAGGAACTTGCCGCAATTGCGCGCGCATCAGCCGCGTCCTACCATGCGCTGACAGGTGAAACAGCTCGTGTCGCCATGCTGTCCTTCTCGACAAGCGGCAGCGCTCGGCACCCGAACGTGTCGAAAGTTGTCGAAGCGACCGAGATCGCAAAAGCTGCTGATCCGGATTTGCTTATTGATGGCGAATTGCAATTTGACGCCGCCTTCGTTCCCGAAGTGGCTGCCAAAAAAGCCTCGGACTCGCCCCTGAAAGGCGAAGCCAACGTTTTTGTTTTCCCAAATCTCGATGCAGGTAATCTGGGATATAAAATAGCCCAGCGTATCGGTGGAGCCGAAGCGATTGGTCCCGTGCTGCAGGGCTTGGCGAAACCCGCCAATGATCTGTCGCGCGGGTGCTCTGCTGAAGATGTACTGCACATGATCGCCGTCACGGCAGTTCAGGCGCAACATCGCGAAACCGCCCAACAACAGAACTAATCCATCAAAAGCCGGGTTGCCGTACAGCCCACGCCAAGCACACGCAATGACTTAGTCCTGCACCGTTAGAAAGTTATCCTCAGTAATGCTGGCAAAGCTGAACATAATGTATCCCTTCAGCGCTGAGGCGAGGACACTGCTCCGCGATCTTTTTCCGGGCATTGCGGTTTCGGTTATCGTGGCGATGACCGCGCAGTTTCTGGCCGAGCACTATGCCACGCCCGCGATGTTGCTTGCGTTGCTGCTGGGCATTGCAGTTGGTTTTCTGGGTGATGAAGGCCGCGCCGTGAAGGGTATCGCGTTTTCGGCCAGAACCCTGCTGCGATTGGGCGTTGCCCTGCTGGGGGTTAGGGTGTCGATGGGTCTTATGCTTGGCCTTGGCGCGGATTTGATCGCACTGGTTATCGGCGGACTGATTGCAACCATCCTCTTTGGCTTTGTGGTGGCCCCACTCTTTGGGCACAAATGGCGGTTTGCCTTTTTGACCGCTGGGTCGGTTGCCATCTGCGGCGCATCCGCTGCGATGGCGATCAGCGCCATCCTGCCACGCGATGAAAGATCCGAAGAGCGTCTGATCTTTACGGTTCTGGGCGTCACCGTCTTGTCGACCATCGCGATGGTGGCGTATCCGATCATTGTCAGCACGATGGACCTGAACGCAACCCAGGCCGGTGTGTTCCTGGGCGGAACGATCCACGACGTCGCGCAGGTTGTCGGCGCAGGGTTCTCGATCTCGGACGAAACCGGGGAAACCGCCACGCTGGTCAAGCTGATGCGCGTCGCGATGCTGGCACCGGTTGTTCTGGTCGGCTCGATCCTGATCCGCACCTATGCCGAGCTGCCCTCAGACGGAAAGCGCCCGCCCATTTTGCCCGGATTTGTCATTGCATTCCTTTTCTTTGCCGGGCTGAATTCATTTGCGCTGATCCCTGAGGCAGTAAGCGATTTCCTTGCACAGTTGTCGCGCTGGCTGCTGCTGACTGCGATCGCTGCGGTTGGCATGAAAACCAAACTTAAGCAGGTGCTGTCAGTTGGCCGCGCGGCCATTGCCCTGCTTGTAGTCGAAACACTTTTTATCGCAGGTCTTATCCTGGGAGGGATAGAACTGCTGAACTGATACAAAGCTTAAGGGAGGCCAGATGACATTCCAGCAACCCCGCGTTGATACCTCGCCCAAGGTATCCGATGAGGTACGGCGCACGACATGCTATATGTGCGCCTGCCGTTGCGGCATCAACGTTCACATGAAGGACGGCAAAGTTGCCTATATCGAAGGCAACCGCGACCATCCGGTGAACAAAGGTGTCCTGTGCGCCAAAGGCAGTGCCGGCATCATGCAGGTCAACGCGCCGTCCCGTCTGCGCGCGCCCTTGAAACGCGTAGGCCCTCGCGGTTCCGGCGAATTCGAAGAGATCAGCTGGGACGAGGCGCTGGAGATTGCCGTCAGCTGGCTGAAACCCATCCGCGAAGACAACCCCGAAAAGCTGGCCTTTTTCACCGGCCGCGACCAGAGCCAGAGCTTCACCAGCTTCTGGGCCCAGAACTTCGGCACCTGCAACTACGCTGCGCATGGTGGCTTCTGCTCGGTCAACATGGCGGCGGGCGGCATCTATACGATGGGCGGCGCGTTCTGGGAATTCGGTCAACCCGACTGGGATCACACCAAACTGTTCATGCTGTTTGGCGTGGCCGAGGATCACGACTCGAACCCCATCAAGATGGGTATCGGCAAAATCAAGGCCCGCGGTGCCCGCGTGATCGGCGTTAACCCGATCCGTTCCGGCTATAACGCGGTGGCCGATGACTGGGTTGGAATCACACCCGGCACTGACGGTCTGTTCATCATGTCGCTGATCCATGTGCTGATGAAAGCGGGTAAGATTGATCTGGACTATCTCAGCCGCTACACAAACGCGCCGGTTCTGGTCAACGCCTCAGAAGGCCCCGAGAACGGCCTGTTCCTGAAGGATGCCGATGGCAAGCCGCTGGTGATCGACCGCAACACGGGCGAACTGACCGCCTTTGACAAGCCGGGCGTCCGCCCCGACCTGTCTGCGACTTATGAAAAGGATGGCGTCACGCATCGCCCCGTCTTCCACATGATGGCCGAGCGCTATCTGGCCGACGAATACGCGCCCGAAGCCATTGCTGAGAAATGCAGCGTGCCAGCCAAGCGCATCCGCGCGATTGCAGGCGAACTGGCCCGCGTTGCCTTTGACGAAGCGTTCGAGCTGGACCATGAATGGACCGACTTCCGCGGTGAAAAGCACAGCAAGATGATCGGCCGCCCGGTCGCCATGCACTCGATGCGCGGTGTGTCGGCTCATGCCAACGGGTTCCAGACCTGCCGCGCCTTGCATGTGTTGCAGATCATCCTGGGCACTGTTGAGGTCCCTGGTGGCTTCCGCTTCAAACCGCCCTATCCCAAACCGGTCGAGGCGCATCCGACTCCGCATTGCAAAGTCACGCCGAATACACCTCTGGACGGCCCGCATCTGGGCTTTGTCCGCGGCCCCGAGCATCTGGCGCTGAAGGAAGACGGCAGCCCGGCGCGGATCGACAAAGCGTTCACATGGGAAAACCCGATGTCCAGCCACGGGCTGATGCATATGGTGATCTCAAACGCCCATGCCGGTGATCCCTACAAGATCGACACGCTGTTCATGTACATGGCGAATATGTCGTGGAACTCGACCATGAACACCAAGGGTGTCATGGAAATGCTGACGGACAAGGATGAGAACGGCGACTATGTGATCCCGCATATCATCTATTCTGATGCCTATTCGTCGGAAATGGTCGCCTATTCCGACCTGATCCTGCCCGACACCACCTATCTGGAGCGACACGATTGTATCTCACTGCTTGACCGTCCGATCTGCGAGGCTGAAGCGGCTGCAGACGCCATCCGCTGGCCGGTGATTGAGCCTGACCGTGACGTGCGCGGGTTCCAATCGGCTCTGATCGATCTGGCCAACCGCATGGGCCTGCCCGGCTTCACCAACGAAGACGGCAGCGCCAAGTGGAAAGACTACGCCGACTACATCGTCAACCACGAACGCAAGCCGGGCATCGGCCCGCTGGCGGGTTTCCGTGGTGAGAATGGCGACAAGGAAGGTCGCGGTGAGGTCAATCCAGAGCAGCTGGACCGCTATATCGAAAACGGCGGCTTCTATGTTGCGCACATACCCGAAGGTGCAGACTACTATAAGCCGTGGAACACCGCCTATCAGGACTGGGCCGTCAATCTGGGCCTCTATGACAGCCCGCAACCTTATCTGTTCCAGCTCTATTCTGAGCCAATGCGCAAGTTCCAGCTGGCCGCTGAAGGCCATGGCGAGCGTCAACCGCCCGACCACCTGCGTCAGCAGATCAAGGATAAGATGGACCCGCTGCCGATCTGGTACGAAACCGATCAGACCGGGAATGAGGGATTCACCGTCAATGCTCTGACCCAACGCCCAATGGCTATGTATCACAGCTGGGGCACGCAAAACGCGTGGTTACGGCAGTTACATGGGCGCAACCCGCTGTATGTGCCGACCAAACTGATGCGTGAACACGGACTGCAGGATGGCGATTGGGCAAGGGTCAGTTCCCCACATGGTGAGATTACGGTGCCGGTCATGGAAATGGCGGCACTGAACGACAACACCGTCTGGACATGGAACGCCATCGGCAAACGCAAGGGCGCCTGGGCTCTGGAGGAAGACGCCCCCGAAGCCACCAAAGGCTTCCTGCTCAACCACTTGATCCACGAGCTGCTACCCCCCAAAGGCGACGGGCTGCGCTGGGCAAATTCTGATCCCATTACCGGACAGGCCGCCTGGTTCGACCTGAAGGTCAAAATCGAAAAAGCCGCGGCGCCAAGCGATGCCGAAAGCCAGCCGGAGTTTGCTCCGCTCAAGTCACCGGTTGGAACCGGTCCCAAGAATCTGGCGTGGAAGGTAGGCAAATGACCCAACTCCCCCAATCAACCGAACGCAAACTGGGTCTGGTCATCGACTTGGACACCTGCGTGGGCTGCCATGCCTGCGTGATCTCGTGCAAGGGCTGGAACACCGAAAACTATGGTGCGCCGCTGTCGGATCAGAATGCCTATGGGGCCAACCCCTCGGGCACGTTCCTGAACCGGGTGCATTCCTATGAAGTGCAGCCGGAACAGGGCCATGCGCAACTGATCCATTTCCCCAAATCCTGCCTGCATTGCGAAGACGCGCCCTGCGTCACGGTCTGCCCGACCGGTGCCAGCTATAAACGCGTCGAGGACGGCATCGTTCTGGTGAACGAAAGTGACTGTATCGGCTGTGGCCTCTGTGCATGGTCCTGCCCTTACGGCGCGCGCGAACTGGATCAGGCCGAGGGTGTGATGAAGAAATGCACCCTGTGCGTTGACCGGATCTATAATGAGAACCTGCCCGAAGAGGACCAGATCCCGTCCTGCGTGCGGACCTGTCCGGCCGGTGCACGGCATTTTGGCGATCTGGGTGATGCCAACAGCGATGTCAGCAAACTGGTTGCCGAACGGGGCGGCATGGATCTGATGCCCGAGATGGGCACCAAGCCGGTCAACAAATATCTGCCCCCGCGCCCCAAGGACAAGATCGAAGACCAGATCGACATTCTGGCCCCCTTGCTGGCCCCGGTCGCCAAAGAACCCAAAGGGTTCCTTGGCTGGCTCGACAAGACATTGGAGAAGCTCTGATGCATCCTGCACCCTCCGTTATCATCTTTACCACATTGTCCGGTCTGGGCTTTGGGCTGCTTTTCTTCTTGGGGCTGGGTATGCCTGACGTCTCGGGCTGGGTGGCTTTCGCCTTCTTTGCGATTGCCTATGCGCTAACCGTTGGCGGCCTGATGGCATCGACCTTCCACCTGGGCCACCCCGAGCGGGCCCTGAAGGCCTTCACCCAATGGAAAACCAGCTGGCTCAGCCGTGAGGGCTGGTGCGCTGTCATCGCGCTGCTCATCATGGGGCTCTATGCGATTGGCCTGATCTTTTTGGGTCAACGCTGGAGCATTCTGGGAACGATCGGCGCGCTGATGTCCCTGGCCACAGTGTTCACAACCTCGATGATCTACGCGCAGCTCAAATCCATCCCGCGCTGGAACATGGCGCTGACACCGGCCATGTTCGTCAGCTTTAGCCTTGCAGGCGGCGCGATGATGGCTGACGAACCCGCCGCGGCGTTGCTGTTGCTGGTGATCGCCGCCCTGGTTCAGATCCTCTATTGGGTGAGGGGCGACAAGGCGCTGGAGAGATCCGGCACCAACATGGGCTCTGCAACAGGTCTGGGCAATCGCGGCATCGTCCGCGCCTTTGAACCGCCCCACACCGGCACCAACTATCTGCTGCGAGAATTCGTCCATGTCGTTGGCCGCAAACACGCGGAGAAGCTGCGCACAATCTCATTTGTGCTGGCCTTTTTCCTGCCGGTGATCTTGCTGCTGCTGCCGTTCAGCCACTTTTTTGTGTTGCTGGCGGTTCTGTCTCATATCGCCGGGGTTGCCACGTCGCGCTGGCTGTTCTTTGCGCAAGCGGAACATGTGGTCGGCCTCTACTACGGCAAACGCTAAGCAAAAAAAGCCCCGGGACCCGGGGCTTTTTTTCGATCCCGTGTCACAAACCTGCCGGTTCATCCGTCCTGATGTTGTTCAAACCACACGCAGGAGGACGGAATGTCATCACGGATCAACCACTTTGCGGTAGCCCCTGAATTGCTGCAACCCATGCTCGACCTTGAGGAGCGTTTACGCGGATCGGGTCTGGAACACAGCCTGATCGAACTTGTGAAACTGCGGGTCTCTCAGATCAACGGCTGCGCCTTTTGCATTCACATGCATACCCACGACGCCCGAAACAACGGTGAAACCGAAGACCGCCTGCATCTGCTTGCAGCGTGGCATGAATCCACCCTCTATTCTGAGCGGGAACGCGCAGCGCTGGACTGGGCTGAGAACCTGACACGCATCGAAACCTGCCGGGCGCCCGACGCCAGCTATCAGCCAATGGCGGCGCAGTTTTCCGAACAGGAACAGGTGGCGCTGACATTGGTTATCACTACAATCAATGCCTGGAACCGGATTGCCGTAGGGTTTGCCATGCAACATCCCATCTCTGATATAGCCTCTGCCGCATGACACGCCCCGGATCAGAGGGCAGCGACCTACGCTTTCTTGAGTTGCAACCGCGCCTGTTCGCGGTTGCATACCGGATGCTCAGTTCGGTCAGCGATGCCGAAGATATCGTGCAGGATGCCTATCTCCGCTGGCGCCGCGTGGATCCCGCCGAAATACGCGATACAACCGGATACCTGATCCGCATTGTCACGCGGCTGTGTCTGGATCATCTGCGCGCTGCGCGCGCCTTGCGCGCATCCTATCCCGGAGAATGGCTGCCCGAGCCTCTGATCACCCGGGACACAACCGAGCGGTTGGACCGCGACGTTTCAGTGGCTCTGCTGCTTGCACTTGAAAGACTGTCGCCATTGGAACGCGCGGCCTTCATCCTTCACGATGTGTTCGAGCATTCCTATGTCGAACTTGCCGAAACACTGAACCGCAACCAGACGACCTGTCGGCAACTGGTCAGCCGCGCCCGCAAACATATCGAACACGCCAACCCGCGCAGCAAGGTCGAAGACCGGCACGGGCAGCAACTGGCCACAGCTTTCTTCAAGGCCGCCAAAAGCGGGGATACCGACCGCCTCAAAGAGCTGCTGGCCGAAGACGTTCGCCTGCACTCTGATGGCGGTGGCAAGGTTATCGCGACGCTGAACCCGATTCTGGGCCGAGACAAGGTTGTCCGCTTCTTTGCCGGGCTGGCGCGTAAACCGTCGGCCACGACCGGACCATTATGGGCAATTTGCAGGCTGAACGGGCAGCCTGCGATCATCAATCGGGAAGCTGACGGGCTGTTACAGGCAACGTCACTGAAGATCGAAGAGGGCCAGGTGACGGGCATCTATATCGTGCGAAATCCCGACAAGACCCAACACCTTCAGCAGTTGCTGGATTAGGTCGGACCCGCGGTATCGCGCAGGCCCGATCAGCCTTGGTCAGACCAGCCCGGCATGCGCCATGGCGGCGTCGATGGCAGACTTCGTACTGTCCTCCAGCGGCGTCAATGGCGAGCGAACCTCTTCCGAGCAGCGGTTCAGCTTGCTCAGCGCGTATTTCGCGCCAACCAGTCCCGGCTCCATAAAGATCGCCTCGTGCAGCGGCATCAGGCGATCCTGATATCCCAGCGCCTTGGCATAGTCGCCCTGCAACGTCGCCTGCTGGAACTCGGCGCAAAGCTTGGGCGCAACGTTTGCCGTCACCGAGATACAGCCAACGCCGCCATGGGCATTAAAGCCCAGTGCGGTCGCATCCTCGCCCGACAGCTGGCAGAAATCGGCGCCGCAGCTGGCCCGCTGTTGACTGACGCGCGCCAGATCACCGGTGGCATCCTTGACGCCGACAATGCGCGGCAGCTTGGCCAGTTCACCCATCGTGGCGGGCGTCATGTCGATGATCGAGCGGCCCGGGATATTGTAGATGATGATCGGAATATCCGCGCAATCATGCAGCGCCTGAAAATGCGCCAGCAGGCCGCGCTGTGTCGGCTTGTTGTAATACGGCGTCACCACCAACGCGGCACTGGCACCGACTTTCTCGGCAAACTGCACGAATCGGATCGCCTCGACGGTGTTGTTCGACCCGGCCCCGGCAATCACCGGCACGCGCCCTGCCGCCGCCTTCACAACCTCGGCAACAACCGTTTCATGTTCCTCATGGCTCAGCGTCGGGCTTTCGCCGGTGGTCCCCACGGGAACCAAACCGGTCGAGCCTTCCTGAATCTGCCATTCCACCAAGTGTTTGAGCGTATCCAGGTCCAACGCGCCGTTGCTGAACGGGGTGACCAGGGCTGGCATCGAGCCTTTAAACATGGAACGCTCCTTAGGGTGCAGTCTACTTTGATCACGCCCCGGATCATCACGATATTCAGTTTGTGAGTTGATCCCGGTGACGCAAGGTTTATCCTGCATGGCTGTATCCTTGGTTGGTTAGGAAATGCAAGGTATGACACGCATTCTGTCGCTTACGATGGCCGTGATTCTGGCTTTGGTGGTGCAACACCATCCAGCCCGCGCTGATGCCGCCGCTGATCTGCGATCTGCGCTTTATGAAATGCGCAAGGGCGACTGGAACGCGGCGCTGCGTGTGGCCGGCGAACGCGGTTCGGTCTCGCGCGATATCATCGTCTGGCACTGGCTGCGCGAGGGGTTCGGCAGCTCGGGTGATGTGCTGGTCTTTCTCGATCGACGCCCGGACTGGCCCGGACTGGCCTGGCTGCGCCGCAAAAGCGAACCCTCCTTTACCAACGCAGATGCTGATCGGGTGCTCAAATTCTATACGTCCATGTCACCGCAATCGGCCGAAGGTGCGCTGAACTATGCCGTCGCGCTGATGGCCAAGGGGCGCGAGGGGGATGCCGAGGCGGATCTGGTGACCGCGTGGCGTACCATGCCAATGGGGTCGGGCTTACAGGGCGATTACCTCGAAAACTTCGACAAGCTGCTGAAGCCCCACCACATGGCACGTCTGGACCGACTGTTGTGGGACGGCCATCTTGTCAGCGCCAAACGGATGCTGCCGTTGGTTAGCGCCGATCAGCGCAAGCTGGCCGAGGCGCGGATCGCCTTGCAGGAACGCGCGCCGGGTGTTGACGGAAAGATATCCGCTATTCCCGAAGCCCTTGCATCATCCCCCGGGCTGGCCTTTGACCGCTTTGTCTGGCGCGACCGCAAAGAGTTGGACGACAGCGCGATCGACCTGATGCTTGAACGCTCAAGCAGTCCGACGACATTGGGCGAGCCGGATAAATGGGCCGAAGGTCGGCGCAGGCTGGCCCGCCTGGAAATGCGCAATGGGCGCACAAGCCGGGCCTATGACATTGCCGCGAACCACCATATGACGCCCGAAATGGGCTATGGCTATGCTGATCTGGAATGGCTTGCCGGCTTTCTGGCGCTGCGCAAGCTGGACGATCCGAGCACCGCCGTGCGGCATTTCCAGAACTTCACAGATGCCGTGCAATCGCCAATTTCGAAAGGGCGCGGCGGATACTGGCTGGGGCGGGCTTATGCCGCGCAGGGGGATGCCGAAAAGGCCTATGCCGCGTATTCTAATGGCGCGGATTATCAGACATCCTTTTACGGATTGCTTGCCGCCGAACAGATCGGGCGGCCCTTTGACAGCGACCTTGCAAATCCTCGCCGCGCGCCGCACTGGAAACGGGCGGGCTTTGCCGACTCCAGCGTTCTGGAGGCCGGATTGCTGCTGCTGCGCGCCGGAGAAGATAATCTTGCCGAGCGGTTTCTGACACATCTGGTGGAAGAGCTTGATCCGGTTCAGGCGGGCCAACTGGGCGATCTGGCACTAGAGCTGAAGGAGCCGCATCTGGCCGTCATGATCGCAAAACGGGCCGCCCAAACCGGCGTGGTCCTGCCAGCGGCCTACTATCCGGTTCACCCAGTTGCCGATATGGGGCTGCCGATGGCCAAGGAAATGACACTGGCAATCGCACGACGCGAGAGCGAATTTGACCCCGTGGTGATCAGCGGCGCAGGTGCGCGTGGCCTGATGCAGGTCATGCCTGCAACCGCGAAACTGGTGGCCAAAGACCTTGGCATCCTCAGCGGGCACCAGACTGGGAGGCTGACCTCGGACTGGCAATACAACGCCAAGCTGGGCGCTAACTATCTGGCTACGCTAGCCGAGGATTTTAACGGCAACATCATCATGATGGCGGCAGGCTACAACGCCGGGCCGCGGCGCCCGATCTCATGGATGGAGCGTTTCGGTGATCCGCGCAGCGGTGATATCGACGTGATCGACTGGATCGAGATGATCCCCTTTAGCGAGACCCGCAACTATGTCATGCGTGTCGCTGAAAGCCTGCCTGTCTATCGCGCGCGGCTGGGCCAGCCAGCCCTGCCTTTGCCATTCTCGCAAGAGCTGACCGGTTCAACCCTGTCGTCTTTCGCGCCATAGGGTGAACAGCCCTGCCGCAACCACCAATGCGGCACCAATCACCACGGCGGGCCGCAGCGTCTCACCAAAGATAGAAATGCCCAGAATTGCGCTCCAGACCAGATGGAAATATGCAAAGGGCTGTACGGCGCTGGCCTCGGCCATTTCGTAGCATTTGATCAGCAACCAATGCCCGGTGACACCACTGACGCATAGCAGGGCCATCCAGAACCAGTCGGTGCGGGCCATTGGCTCCCAATACCACATCCCGAACAGCGTCATCGCAACTGCCCCGGCAACGCCAGTCCAAAAGAAACTGGTGCTCGAGTTGTCGCCACGCGCAGCATACCGGGTCAGCAACCCATAGAGTGCGAACATCAAGGCCGAGATCAGCGGCACAATTGCCCAAGGGTCAAAGACCCCGACACCCGGTTCAAGAATGATCAGCACCCCGATGCACCCCACACCAATCGCACCCCATCGCCGCCAGCCCACCCTTTCGCCCAGCACCGGACCGCTCAGCGCGGCAACCAGCAGCGGATAACAAATAAAGACCGCCATACTGTTGATCAGGCCCAGTATGGTAAAGCTGAAGACCGCAACACAGATTTCCGCTGCCAGCAGCACGCCGCGAAAAATCTGCAACCCCAGCTGGTTGGTATGAGCCACCACCTTTAGCCCACCCGGCGCGCGCGCCGCCAGTGCGACAACAAAGGCGGCAAAGAACCAATAGCGGATCATCACCACCATATAGGTGTTGTAAGTTCCCGCCAGATGCCGCGAGATCCCGTCCTGCAAGGCAAAGACGATGGTTGCCCCGATCATCAGCGCGATGCCGGCGCGGCTGTTGTTCTGCTGCGTCATGCCAAAACGGCCCGCGTCATGTGGCGTTTGCGGGCATAACCGGCGCTGCGGGAAACGGAAAATCCGGCCTCCGCAAGCCCACGCCTGACGAACCCTGCCGCTGTATAAGTCGCTGCGGTACCACCCGATGCGGTATGATCGGCCACCTGCTGCATCAGGCCCGCCTCCCACAGCTCGGGGTTTTTTGCGGGCGAAAAGCCATCAAGGAACCATGCATCGGCTGCATCCGTCCAGTCCGGCAGCGTCTGACGCGCATCCCCTTTGAGAACCTCAAGGTGCAGCGTGCCCAGATCACAGCGCGCGCCTGTCCAGGCAGCCAGAAATCTATCGCGCCAGGGTGCAAGTTCGGGAAACGCCTGCAAAGCGCGCGCCATGTCGTCGGCCTGCATCGGAAACGCTTCGAAACTGGTGAACCGCAGCGGCGTTTTCTGGCCCGACCTCTCCCATTCCGACCAGGCTGTCAGCATGTTCAACCCGGTGCCAAAGCCAAGTTCCGCAATGTGAAACCCCGGCCTGAACCGCGCGGGCAGATCATTGCCCGCCAGAAACACGTGCCGCGTCTCCTCTAACCCGTTCTGCAACGAGTAATAGGGATCGTCAAAGCGATCCGACACCGGGACCTGATCGTCCCTCCATGTCAATTTGGCACGTTGGTCTGCCATCGGATAGTCCTGTAGCTAGGCGGCGCGACACTGAACAAGGAAAAGGGGATTGGCAATGGTCGATGTGACGGTTCGCGGCGCAGGTATTTTTGGCCTGTCCATCGCCTGGGCCTGCGTTCGGCGCGGCGCAAAGGTGCAGATAGTTGACCCTTTTGGTGCCGGTTCAGGATCGAGCGGTGGTCTGGTTGGCGCTTTGGCACCCCACGTCCCTGAGAATTGGAATAACAAAAAGGCATTCCAATTCGACAGCCTGATTATGGCCGAACCGTTCTGGAAACAGATCGAGGCTACCGGCGGTGTCTCTGCCGGTTATGCGCGTCTGGGGCGCATTCAACCCATTCCCGATCAGCGCAGCCTTGCACTGGCGCACCAACGCCACCAGACCGCGCAAGAGCTGTGGCAGGGTCGCGCCGAATGGCGCGTGGTCAGCGCAGCGGACGAAGGTGCCTGGTGCCCGCCCAGCGCGACCGGCTTTGTCATCCACGACACGCTGAGCGCCCGGATGCATCCGCGCCGTGCCTGTGCGGCGCTGGTGGCTGCGCTTGCCGTCAGCGGCGTCGAGGTTGCAAGCGATGCGCCCGACAACGGGCAGGTCATCCACGCAACCGGTGTCGCGGGTTTGCAGGAACTCAGCCAGGCCCTTGGCAAGACGGTTGGAAATGGGGTTAAAGGTCAGGCCGCCCTGTTGCGGTTTGATGCAGGTGAGGTGCCGCAGCTGTTTGCCGACGCACTCCATATCATTCCACATGCTGATGGCACGCTGGCCATCGGATCAACATCAGAACGCGACTATGACGATCCCAACAGCACCGATAATGCGCTGGAGGATGTGATAGAACGTGCGATGCGCGCCGTGCCTGTGCTGCACGGGGCCGAGGTGATCGACCGCTGGGCCGGTGTCCGCCCGCGCAGCAAAAGTCGCGCGCCGATGCTGGGCGCACATCCTTTGCACAAGGGGCAGTTCATCGCCAATGGCGGGTTCAAGATTGGCTTTGGAATGGCCCCCAAAGTGGCCGAGGTCATGGCCGATCTGGTTCTCGAGAACATCGACACTGTACCAGATGATTTCCGGCCCGAGGCGTCACTCTGACTGCGGTATCGCGGTGGCTCGCATGCACTGACGACCGTCTGGTCCGCGGACCCATAAATCCTGCCCCCGGCGGCAGAACGCGCCTGTTTCGAAATGCATGAGCGGTGCGGACGCCCGGAAAGAAAATCCGGCCAGCGGCCCCAACACCTCGGTTGCGAAAAGCATTAGATACTGCGCCAACAGGGGACCGTGTACCACAAGCCCTGCATAGCCTTCGACATCGCGGGCATAATCCAGATCATAGTGAATGCGATGTCCGTTAAAGGTCAGCGCGGAATAACGAAACAGCAACGTGGTATCAAAGCCGATATCGCGCCGGTCTGCCTCGTCCGTTCGGGCCGGCAGCGGATTTGGCTGAGGGGCATCGGCAACCGGGTCTTCGCGATAGACAAGGTCTTGCCACTCGGTCAGGCACAGCGCGCCGTCTTGCCAAATCTCATGACGCAGCGTGACGAAACCCAGCGGTCCGGTGCGGCCCGTTTTTGATGTGGCGCTTTCCAGCACCGATCGCCGCTCAGCCTTGGCACCGGCAAGCAGAGGCGACCGAAACTGCAACCGCCCTCCAGCCCACATCCGGCGCGGTAGGCCCATATCCGGGATCAGAGACTCCCCGACTTTGGGATGTCCATCGCGCCCAAGCGCCGACGGCGGATGCGGCGACCAGAAATAAAGCTGATGAAAGAAGGGCGGCAGAGGTGACCCATCCACTATCGACCCCGGCTGGCCTAAGGCGATCTGAAAGGCCGCCGCACGTGCGGGATCCAGCACATCGGTCAAAATCGTAGGTTGCGTGTCGTCTACCATGCCACGAACCTAAGTCGCCCGGCAGTTTGTAACAAGCAATTGCATAAGGTCAGAAACCCGCCTCTGATCGAAGCTTTTGCATAAGACTGTGCAGTGATTTTTCGTACCGCTCGTTGGTCAGCTTGCCATCGGCGTCGAACTCATTCGAACTGTCGGCCAGATGGATTTCGGGGCCCTGCAGGATACGCGTCTGGAATGGAACCATAAAGGCGCGCAAGATCATCTGTGCTCGCTCGCCGCCCGCACGACCGGCAGCCGCCGACATCACCGCGACCGGTTTACCCGCCCAGGGCCGACCTTCGGTGCGGCTGACCCAATCCAGAGCGTTTTTCAACACCCCCGAAGGCCCCTTGTTGTATTCCGGTGTCGAGATAATGACCGCATCCGCCTGCGCGATCTGGTCCGACAAAACTTGCACCTTTTTGGGAATACCTTCGCCCTGCTCCAGATCGCCGTCGTAAAGTGGCAGTTCCAGATCCGCCTCGATATGGGTTCCGGGTGCAAACAGCCGCGCCGCCTCACGCAAAAGTTTGCGGTTGGTCGCGTTTTGACGCAGAGAACCAGACAGGGACAGAAGGACAGGGTCAGACATAATCGCAAGCTCCGTTCATTCGGTTGTGATCAGTGTAGCCGCATCGCCGGTCGACAACAGCCCTGTCTGCGCACATTCAGCGTGCATAGAAAAAGGGCCCTTGCAGGCCCTTTTCGCTTTTTGGGGATATCAGGTTCAGGTATTGCCGCTGGGTACGACCACGATCTCGACACGGCGGTTCTGCGCCTTGCCCTGCGGTGTCAGGTTAGATGCGATCGGGTTATTTTCGCCCTGTCCTATGGTCGTGATCCGCCCATAGCTGACGCCATTTGCCTGCAGAATATCAGCCACGGCATTTGCACGGCGTTCAGACAGGCGCTGGTTATAGGCTGCGTCACCGTCGCTGTCGGTGTGACCAATGATCTGGACGTTCGAATTGGGGTAGTTGACCAAGTTCTGCCCGACTTTGACCAGATCAGAGCGCAGTGCGGGGCGCACGGTCGAGCTATCTGTATCAAACGTGATGTCATTTGGCACAGTTACAATCAGGCGGTCCCCCGCGTTAACAATCGTGATCCCGTCATTGGCCAGCTGCTGACGCAGCTCAGCGGCTTGCCGATCCAACTGATTGCCGATCAGACCACCACCGGTCGCACCAATGGCAGCACCGGCCAATGCGCCCAGACCCGGGTTAGAGTCATTTGCGATCGCGCCAACACCCGCGCCGATCAGACCACCCAACAAGGCACCCTGCTTGGCGTTTTGGTTTGGATCATTTTGCACATTCAGCGTGCCCGGATCGGTACATGCACTCAGCGCCAGCACCGAACACAGCCCAACGGACAGTACAAACTTGGAAATCGTCATGGAAAATCACCTTCTGCTCCAGTACCCGTTCACCGGGCTTCCCTCGTTAGACACTGTATAGCATGGCTGTGTTGATGAGGCTCAAGCAACAATGCGGTGAGGTCGGCGAATACCTGCCAATCATTCCGCTTTGGCGGATGGTTCGACCGCATTCTGCTCCTGCCAGATGGCGCGCAACGGCTGACCTTGGCCAAAAAAGTAGCTGTCTGTCATTTCACAGGCCCAGATACGATCCGTGCGGAAATGACGAAATGCGTTTCTCAACTCGCACCATGCCGCGAGTAAGGTACACTCGACGTGATAGATCAGGGCCACGGGCCGCACGACCCGTTCGGTGCGTTCCTCATTGGCATTCACATAGGTGATGCGCACCTTTTGCTCGGCCCGGATGGCTTCGCGGTAGTTTGCAATCGGCACACATCCTTTGGCCGGATCATCGTTCGGTGCGCCCCAAGACGAGACCTGCAGCCAGTCTGCGGGGTCACGTAGCGCCTCGATCTTGCGGCAAACCCGATCCGCCGCGCGTTGCAGAGTACTGTCACCGGTCCGGGCCAGCAAAGACAGGCCAACCCAAAGCGCTTCGACCTCTTCGGCATCGAAATTCAGGGGCGGCAGATCGTACCCGCGCCGCATCAGATAGCCGACGCCGGCCTCTCCTTCGATCGGGGTGCGCTGTGCCTGCAGAGCAGCAATATCCCGGTAGACCGTGCGCACTGACACTTCGAGCTTGTCTGCCAGCGCCTCGGCCGTCACCGGCGCATCAGTGGCGCGCAGAATCTGGATAATTTCGAACAAACGGGTCGAACGGCGCATGTCAGTCTCCTTGCGGTCTGCTGACACTCTAACATACCCCCCTGACAACACGGTGTCAGGATTGATGGGCGAGACTTGGACAAACTCGAAAAAGGAGTATCGACATGCCAAGCCGCGACCATCACGTCATGATGACCTTGAAACTTGATCGCTGGTCACAGGACCACAAACTCCGCGCCTATGAGATCGAACGTGAAATCATGGCCGCCCAGCAGCCCAAACCGATACACCGCAAAAAACGTACCAAACGGTTTTCATTGGGCAATCTGAAAATGCTGTGGAGCAGAACGGCCTGACATGCTTCAGAAATCTGCCAAAGCCCTGAATTTCATCGAAACACCATCTTCCGGATGCTTCAGGCGCAGCTCCTCGGAATGCAACATCAGCCGAGGGAAATCCCGCGCTGGACCATCTGCGTAGAACGGGTCGCCCAAAATCGGATGCCCCAGCGCCTGCATATGCACCCGAAGCTGGTGCGACCGGCCCGTTTTGGGAAACAGGCGCATGCGCGTGGTATCGCTTTCGCGCTTTACCACGCGCCACTCGGTCATGGCGGGTTTTCCTATCTCATGACAAACCTTCTGCAAGGGGCGGTTTGGCCAGTCGACAATCAGAGGCAGGTCAACCGTACCGGCTTTGGCGTCCACCTGCCCCCACACCCGGGCGATATAAGTTTTTCGGGTCTGACGTTTTTCAAACTGCTGCCCCAGATAACGTTGCGCATGTGGAGTTTGCGCAAAAACCATCACACCCGACGTGTCCCGATCTAGACGGTGCACCAGCAACGCCTGCGGAAAGGCTGCCTGCACACGGGTCAGTAGGCAATCAGCTAGATGCGCTCCTCTTCCGGGTACCGACAACAGACCAGTAGGCTTGTTCACCACGATCAACTGCGCATCCTCGTGCAATACGTCCAGCGGAGCTGTTGGGGGATCATAGGTTTCGCTCATGGCCGTCTGACTAGCGCAGCACGTCGCCTCTCGCAACGTCGTGCTTGCGCAGCGGCTACGCTCACGCAAATCTACCCTCGCACAAGCGAGAGGTTTCATGCTGCTAGCCATCGAAAGACAACGAGTCCGGACCATTATCTTAGGTGAACTGAGTTTGGTGCCAGCCAGTGTCTGCAGGTCGCTCGACTGACTATGCCCGGACCGATTGCCCATGACCAAATACTGCGCCTGCCATTGTTGCCCCTTTTGGCGATGCAAGGCCGTTCTGTTCGACGAAACACAGTGCTGCTACCTGAACCCACCGGCGCGCGCGATGGGGTCATGGGGCGCGGTCCAAAGCTACGCTTACTGATCACTGGTGACAGTTCAGCGGCTGGCGTAGGAGCTGAAACTCAACAGCAGGCGCTTTCCGGACTACTGGCTGAACACCTGAGCCACTACTACACCGTTGAGTGGCGTTTAGTGGCTCGTACGGGAAACACTACGCTGCATGTGATCAAACAGCTGCAACAGCTTGATGGCCCATATGACGTTGCCGTCACAGCCTTAGGCGTCAACGATGTTACACGCGCAACAACCCTTCGGCAGTTCGTGCAACATCAGACCCAGCTTTTGCAATTGCTTACTGAGGAACTGGGGGTTCGGCTTGTTGTAATGTCGGGCATTCCCGAAATGGGCCGGTTTCCAGCGCTACCGCAACCTCTGGCCTGGGTCTTAGGCAAGCAAGCAGCGCGGCTGGATTTGGGGCTTAAACAAGTTGCAGCAACCTTTCCCCAAGCTCACCACCAATCTCTGCACCTGCCTGCCGATCCGGCACTCGCCGCATCAGATGGTTATCATCCAAGCCCTAAGGCCTATGCTATTTGGGCTCAGCAGCTTGCGCAGGTCATCCAAATCAGGGCTGCGCCCGCATCTGCCGGACCATTGGGATCGAATAGATCACCAACGCCGCCCAGATCATCGGAAACGCAATCATCCGGCCCCGGTCAATATGCTCTCCGAACAGAAAAACGGCGGTGATGAAGATCATCGTTGGCGCAATGTATTGCAGGATACCCATGGTAGACAGGCGTACCAACTTGGCGCCGTTTGCATAGATCAAGAGGGGAACGGCCGTTACAATACCAGCACCGGCCAGCAGGAGCGTGTCCGTCATCGTCGCTCCAAGATATCCTGTCCCCTGCACCTCCAGCCACGTGACATAGGCCAACGCCGGGATCAGCAGGATAAGCACCTCCAGCAGGAAACCCTGATTTGGCCCAATGGGCAGGGACCGTTTGAAAAAGGCATAAAAACCCCACGAGACCATCAGACCAAGCGCGGGCCACGGCAGGGTTCCGGCCTCGATCACCAGAACCAGCACACCAGCCGCAGCCAGCGCAACCGCCGCCAATTGCGTTCGGTTCAATGGCTCACGCAGCAGGATCGCCCCCAGAGCGATGCTGAACAGGGGGTTGATATAATACCCCAGCGCCGCATCCAGCGCATTGCCGCTGGCAATTGCCCAGACGTAAATCGCCCAGTTCACCGAAATCAGCGCGGCCGTAAGACAGGCCATAGCCAGCATCTTCGGATTGCGCAGCGCAGCCTTCAGGTCACGTGTGCGCCCAAGGGCCACCAGCAACAGACCCGCAATCGGCACCGACCAGATGATCCGATGCGCTACAATCTCGACCGGGGGAACATGGGCCATGGCCTTCATATAAAGCGGTAGAAACCCCCAAAGCACATAGGCTGTGATGGCCAGCATCAGACCTTTGGGTGTATCGGTATTTTCCGGTTTGTTGGTCTCTGACATCTCAGCCCTCGAGAAGATCACCAGAAATCTCTAAGGCAGGATCACACGGCAAGGGAACCACAAAAACTGTGAAGAGGCGCATCAGGAAATGTGATGGCCCGTCAGGCAGGGCGGATATCACCAAACCCAAACAGAAAAACGGGGCGCGTTCATGCGCCCCGTTTTCACAAAGTCAGCTTGCCGTGATCAGGCTTTTACACGTTCCGATTTCGGATCGTACATCGGCTTGAGCGACGCTTCGGCCTTTACTTTCACACCGCACACATCGATCTCATAGGTCGAGGCCAGAACTTCGGCAGCTTTCTCACCCTCACATGGGACATAGCCCAGCCCCATGGCACCACCCAGGTGGTGCCCATAAGCGCCCGAGGCCAGATAACCAACCATCTCACCATCCCGAAGGATCGGTTCGTTGTGGTAAAGCAGCGGTTCCGGATCTGTCAGTTTGAACTGCAGCATACGGTTCTTGGGACCGGTTTCCTTGCGTTTCAAGACAGCGTCACGACCGATGAAGTCCGGCTTGTCAGTTTTCACAGCAAAGCCCAAGCCCGCATCGACCACGTGGTCTTCGCAGGTGATATCGTGACCAAAGTGGCGGAAGCCCTTTTCGATCCGGCAGGTATCCATCATGTGCATGCCGCACAGTTTCAGCCCCATGTCCTGACCCGCCTCATAGAGCGTTTCAAACACGTGACCGGCCATGTCGGACGAGATGTAGACTTCCCAGCCCAGCTCGCCCACATAGGTCACGCGGTGTACACGGGCGAGGCCCATGCCGATCTCAATCTCTTGCGCGGTGCCAAACGGGTTCACGTCGTTCGAGAAGTCGTTGGGCGATACCGCTTCCAACAGCGCGCGCGAGCGTGGCCCCATGATGGCCAGCGTCGCCTCGGCCGCGGTGATGTCGGTGATCGAGACGTTGAAATCGCCCTTGTGACGCTCCATCCAGACCTGATCGTGGTACCGCGTCGCCGCCGGGGTCACAACCAGATAGGTGTTGGTCGAGATTCGGGTGATCGTCACGTCCGCTTCGATCCCGCCATTGCGGTTCAAGAACTGGGAATAGACGATCTTGCCGTGCGGAACGTCATATTCTCCACCCGCAATGTAGTTCAGATAGCGGGTCGCATCCGGGCCCTCAACGCGCAGTTTGCCGAACGACGACATATCATACATGCCCACGTTCTGGCGGATCGCCATATGTTCTTCGCGAACGTTGTCAAAGAAGTTCTGGCGCTTCCAGGAATACTGGTATTCTGCTTCCTGATTTTCGCGCGCAAACCAGTTCGCACGTTCCCAGCCCGAGAACTCACCAAAGACCGCACCACGCTCTTTCAGGTGATAGTGGAAGGGCGACCGGCGAATGCCGCGCGCGGATTCTTTCTGTTTGAACGGGAAGTGATCCTTGTAGAGCAGACCCAGCGTTTCTGTCGCGCGTTCATAGAGGTATTTCTTGTTGCCCTGGAACGGCTGCATCCGGCTGATGTCCACGTCACCCAAGTCGAAGGGTTTGTCACCGGTGTCCATCCACTCAGCCAGCGCCATACCGGCACCACCGGCAGATTGGATGCCAATCGAGTTAAACCCGGCTGCCACCCAGAAGTTGTTCAGCTCGGGCGCCAGCCCCAGATGATAGGCATCGTCGGGCGTAAAGCTCTCAGGGCCGTTGAAGAAGGTGTGGATGCCTGCTTCGGCCAGTAAGGGCACACGTTCGACCGCCATTTCGAGGATCGGCTCGAAGTGGTCGAAGTCTTCCGGCAGCTGGTCGAATTCAAAATCTTTCGGAATGCCGTCATTCGCCCAAGGCTTGGCCACGGGTTCAAACGCGCCCAGCAGGATTTTGCCCGCGTCTTCCTTGTAATAAGCGTATTCGTCCGGGACGCGCAGAACCGGCAGCTGCGTCATACCGTCGATGTTTTCGGTCACGATATAGAAGTGCTCGCACGCCTGCAGCGGAACGCTGACATCGGCCATCTTGCCAACCTCGTGGCCCCACATGCCGCCGCAGTTCACAACCATGTCGCATTCGATATGGCCCGACTCGGCCCCATCATCGGACACCCAGTCAACGCCAGTGACGTCGCGGCCCTGCTTTGCAATACCGGTCACAGCGACACGCTCTTTGATCAGCGCACCACGCTGACGGGCACCTTTGGCCAGCGCCAGTGCGATGTTGGCCGGATCGCCCTGCCCGTCCAGCGGCAGATAGACCGCGCCGGTCACTCCTTCGAGGTTGATATGCGGATACAGTTCTTGCACGCGTTCATTGGAAATCTCTTCGACCTCAACGCCAAAGGCACGGGCCATGGCGGCCTGACGGTAGATCTCTTCCCGGCGCTCCTCGGTAAGGGCAACGGTGATCGAGCCGCAGCGTTTAAAGCCGGTGGCAACACCGGTTTCCTCTTCCAGCGAGCCGTAAAGTTCCTGACTGTATTTTGCCAGCTTGGTCATGTTCGCGGTTGCGCGCAGCTGCGCGATCAGGCCCGCCGCATGCCATGTCGTGCCCGAGGTCAGCTGCTTGCGCTCAAGCAGGACGACATCTTTCCAGCCCTTTTTCGTCAGGTGATAGGCAACAGAACATCCGATCACACCGCCACCGATGATGACCACGCGGGCTTTGGAGGGAAGATCAACCATAGTGAAGACTCCGAATCTTGGTTCAGTTCTCACTGGCATGAAATGACGGCGGGAAACTGTCTAAAAACGTCAGAGCATCCGTAATAATCACCGACGCGAGACCTGTCGCTTTTCGCGACGCAGGACAAAGGGTGTGATGCCGAAAAAACTCTTGTAGACGGACGAGAACCCGTTGGGGAAACCGCAGGCCAAACCGATCTCGCGCACGCTCATCGTGGTGTTCAGCAAAAGGTTGTTTGCCTTGGCCAAACGCATCTCGCGATAGAAGCCGTTGGGCGTTGTGCCGAAGAAGGATTTGAACTTGCGCTCAAGTGAGCGGTTGGACAGGTTCAGGACGTCAACGATCTGGTTGATCGGCAGAGGTTCTTCGATATTTGCCTGCATCAGCTTGATGCATTGATCCAGTTTGGCGTCGCCAGTCGAGGTGTTCATCGCGCCTGAAAAGGGCTGCATGGAAGAGAAATCGCGGATGTTTTCGTGCAACATAATATCGGCGACGGTCATCTTGGCGGGCCCCGAAATGTGCCACCCGATCACCGCCAAAGCGATGTCCGTTGTCGCCTCCATCCCGGCGCAGGTCACGACCGCACCTCGGGCCGTGGCGATGGACAGTTTGGCCTCAAACCTTGCACCGCGTTCGCGCAGAAAAGATGCGTTTTCCCAATGGGTTGCCATATCGGCGGTGCCTTGTTCGTCGATATAGCGGCTGGCCGCTTCGGACAGCAGGAACACCCTGGCATCGCGGTAGGTGTAATCCGATACGATACGCCCAAGCGACAGGTCCGGATTGTCCGGATCAGAATTGCCGATCACAAACAGATAGTCAGCGCGCGGCTGTGTCGATACTGGCTCGGTCGGCACGGTTGCGCCACTGCTGCTTTCGATCGGGCCGCCCTTGATGGACCGATAAGTAAAGCTAAACGGCGGGTTGGGGCAGACGCGGTTCGCAAGGCGTAGCACCTCGACCAGTGAAGCCAGCTCCAGCAGGACGTATCCCGGCGCGACAAGAATATCAAAGTGCATCGGTCGATTGGTATTCGACGATTCACCTGGCTTTTGAATAGCGGCCATCGCTCTCCCCTCGAACGATACGGTGCCCCGCCTCACGCAGGGTCCGAGCTAGAGTTTCGATATGGTCAGGGCCGACCTCGCAACATCCACCCACGATGGTTGCCCCCTGCGCCACCCATCCCATCGCGTGCGCAGCATAGGCATCCGGTCCCAGATCATGTCGCTGTTCTAACACCTCAACCGTTGGTGCATCTTTCAGAAACGCGTCAGAGATACAACTGAAACCATTTGCATATGCACCAAAGGGGCGTCCCATTGATGAAATTATGTTCAATGCGGCTGGAACCGCTTCGGGCCTGCAACAGTTGATCAGTATGGCCGCGACATCAAAACGCTGGATCAACGGTTGGATATCGGAAAGCTCTTCGCCCGAGCGCAGCCGTGTGCCGTCGTCATCCCTGACTGTGAGTGCGATCCAGACCGGCTTGCCGCAATTTTCCGTGCCGCGAAGCGCACCTTCAGCCTCTTTGAGGGATGATACGGTTTCGATCAGAAACATATCTACCCGGCTGACCATAAGCTGCACCAACTCAGAGAACCGGGCTGCTGCCTCTGCAGGATCAGGTTCCAGATCAGGGCGGTATGACGCAAGCACCGGTCCCAATGCACCCGCAATTTGGCCATCCGCACCCCTACGCGCGCGTTCGACCTGAGCAAGCGCGGTTTCCACCAGCGCAGGCAGCTTATCCTCCATCCCAACACGCTGCAGACGCGACCGATGGAGCGCATAGGTATTCGTCGTTGCCACGGTCGCGCCGCGGTCGAAATAATCAGCGTGCACATCCCCAACCGGATCGGGCATGTCCATCATAACCTGCGTCGACCACAACGGCGTTGGCCGGTCACTGCAGCGTTTGACCAGTTCCTGCCCAATCGAACCATCCAGTAGGGTAATATCAGCCACCGCAAACCTCCCCGGGGAATCAGACAGAGTATCCCCGGAAACACAAAATATTGGAATTCTTTCACCGCCTTGACGATGTTAGCACCCAAAGCAGACATAAGCATCAACATCGCAGTCTGATGAGCCGCAAAAAAATCGGGACCCTGCACGGGTCCCGATCATGTCTTAACACTGCCCGGTTTGGGCGTCTTGGGTCAGATCAGGCCCGAAGCCGCTCGTTCTCGGGGTCCCACAGCGGCTGGTCTTCCTGCACCACGGCTTTGCACTTCTCGCCGAAGATTTCCACCTCCAGTTCGGTGCCCGGCTTGGTGAACTCGGTCCGTACAACGCCCAGCGCGATCGACTTGTTCACGCGATAGCCAAAGTTGCCCGAGGTGGTTTCACCTACAACCTCACCGTCTTTCCAGACGGTCGACATGTAAGGCGCATCGGCAAACGGTGCTTCGACGACCAGCGTGACAAAGCCTTTCTTCGACCCTGCCTGCTGTTCAGCCTGCAACGCAGCCTTGCCCGGGAAGTCCTGTTCCTTGTTCAGGCGGACAAAGCGGTCCAGACCACCCTCGAACATCGAGTAATCGGTGCTGAGGTCACCCTTCCACGTGCGATAACCTTTCTCGATCCGCATCGAATCCAGCGCGAACATACCGAACGGTGTTGCTCCTGCATCGCGGATGGCGGTATAGACAGCAGCTGCGTTTTCGGTTTTCACGTGAACTTCCCAGCCCAACTCGCCGACGAAGGAGACACGCGCCATGATCGCCTCTTGGCCAGCCACGGTTGCGGTTTGCAGGCTCAGCCAACCCGCCGACAGATCGGCGTTGTCCGACAGGCCCGCGAACAGATCGCGGGATTTCGGGCCGGTGACCAGCATCGTGGTGTAATCGCGCGATACGTCGGTCAGCTCCAGCCCTTCGGGCAGGTTGCGCCACAGCAGTTCGAAATCGTGCCACTGCGCCACGGCTGCGGTCATCAGGGTAAAGCCATCCTCACCAAAGCGGATACAGGACATTTCAGTCAGGATACGGCCACGGTTATCCGAGAAATAGATCAGGTTCATCCGGCCCACTTTCGGCAGCGCACCAGCAACGCGGGTCCGCAGCCATTCCGCCGCGCCGTCGCCTTTCAGCGTATAGCGCGAGAAGCCGCACATATCGATGACGCCAACGCCATCACGCACTGCTTCGACCTCTTCCTTGACGCGTGCGGTCCACGACCCTTCGCGGGCCCATGTCTCGGTGCCTTCTTCCGAGGTGTCGTCGCCGTCCTTGGCAAACCAGTTCGCACGCTCCCAACCGTTATAGGCGCCCATCTGGCCGCCATCGGCAGCCAGACGCTCGTGGTTCGGCGACAGTTTCTTGTCGCGCGCCGCAGGCCATTCGTGATGCGGGAAGTGCATCGCGTATTCGTGGCCATAGGTTTCCAACGCCTTTTTGAGCGAGAAGTCGGCATCGGCATGGTCGGTGTAACGACGGCTATCGACGGCCCACATGTCCCACTCAGTCTCGCCATGCATGATCCATTCGGACATGCACTTGCCGGCACCACCGCCCTGCGCGATCCCGAAGGTGTAAGAATGCGCCTCGAACGCGTTTTTCACACCGGGCATCGGGCCCATCATCGGCAGGCCATCAGGCGCGTAGGGGATCGGGCCGTTGATAACCCGGCCAACACCTTGCGTACCCAGCAGCGGAACGCGGTTCATCGCGTCTTCGATATACCATTCCAGACGGTCCAGATCGTCCGGGTATAGCTGGAAGCTGAAGTCTTCCGGCATTGGGTCGTCGGCTGTGATCCAGTGCGCCTTACAGTTGCGCTCATACGGGCCGAGGTTCAAACCATAGTTATCCTGACGCAGGTAGTATGAGGTATCCACGTCGCGGATCATCGGCAGGTGGCCGCCGCCATTGGCAATGGTCCATTCCTTGATCTCGGGGATTTCCTCGGTCAGGAAATACTGGTGCGACATGACGGTCAGCGGAACGTCACGGCCGCCGAACGGCTTGAACCATTCGCCAACGCGCGCCGCATAGTAACCGGCACAGTTCACGACATACTGACACTTGATGTCGCCCTTTTCGGTGTGAACGGTCCAATCGCCATTCTCTTCTTCGCGGCTGACACCGGTTGCGGGGGTAAAACGCTGGATCGTCGCGCCCAGATCGCGCGCGCCTTTGGCCATGGCCTGCGTCAGCTGCGCCGGGTCGATGTCGCCGTCCAGCGGATCCCACAGCGCACCCTCAAGGTCATGGGTTTCCATGAACGGGTAGTAGTCTTGAATCTGGTGCGGCTCCAGCATATCCATCTGCAGGCCCTGATAGCGGCCCATTGAGGCGACGCGCTCGAACTCCTGCATCCGCTTCTTGCTGTGCGCCAGACGGATCGCGCCGGTCACGTGATAGTTCATCGGATAGTCGACGTCGTCGGCCAGAGTCCGATACATCTCAAGCGAATAACGCTGCATGTTCATGACAGCCCATGAGCCCGCAAAGTTCGGCGTGTTACCTGCCGCGTGCCATGTCGAACCCGCAGTCAGTTCGTTCTTTTCCAGCAGAACACAATCGGTCCAGCCCGCTTTGGCGAGGTGGTACAGCGTCGAGACGCCGACCACGCCACCGCCGATGATGACCACACGTGCTGTGGTGGGAAATTCAGCCATTTTCATAGGTTCCTATTCATTGGGCCCGTTGCGGCAGGCCGTCGTTGATTTCATAGTAATCCCCCTTGTCATCCACAAAGATGTGGTGCGCGAGGGTCAGTCCGGTGGGCGCATCGAACGCCCCCATGGAGATTGAGATCGTGTCCTCGTCATTGTGCTGCCAGAACAGAAACGATCCGCAATTCTTGCAAAATCCACGCCGGGCGATGCCCGAGGCGCGGAACCAGCTGAGCGTTTCGCTTGACGCAAAACTCAGATTATCCTGATGGGTCGAGGCGGACGCCCAGACATGGCCTGACTGTTTGCGGCACTGACCGCAATGACAGGCCGAGGGTGCCGACAATGCGCCGACGACGGCGAAAGAAACTGAACCACACAGGCAGGAACCGGTATGCATCGCGCTATCCTCTTACCACCGGGGCCGAGCTGCTGCCGAGCAACACGCCATAGATGATGAAACAACCCGCCATGACCCGGCGCACCCAGCTGTTGAACACAGCCCCAAGGGCTGCGCGGCCCATGAATACGCCCAACAGGGTATATCCGGTATAGCTGAGCATCGTGATCACCAGCGCTGTCGGCATGATAACCGACATCTGCTGCCAGATCGGAACGCCGGGCTGCACAAATTGCGAGAAGGCGGCAAGATACCCGGCGACGCTTTTGGGATTGATCGTCGCAACCGCCAGCGCATGCAGATAAACATGATGCGCAGGTCGCGCGGCGGCAGGCGCCGGATTTGCAGCATTCATCCAACCGCGCACGCCCAGCCAGATCAGAAAACCGGCGCCGATCAGCTTAGCGATGAAAAACCCGGTTGGCGAGGCGGCGATCAGGGCCGTTACCCCCAGCGCCGACAGGATCAGAAACACGCTAGCCTGTGTCAGGATCGCCAGCACCCCCAGCATTGCTCTGGGAAATGGCAGGCTCATTCCATTTGAGATGCAATTGACCGCATTCGGTCCGGGCGTGGTGACGAACACAACCCAAAACAAAGCGAATATGGTCCAGGCCTCAAAGCTCATCAATACACCGGCGGAGCAATAACCCAGACGGCCACCGCGGGCTCGTCATAGGGGTTAGACCATCGAAACGGTTCGTGTTTGATCCGAAAACTGTCCCCGGCCCCCAACGTAAATTCGCGTTCGCCAATTTTGAGATCCAGTTTCCCGGACACCATGTAACCAACTTCTTGGGTGGGTCGGTTGGCGATGGTTTTCATCCTGGAGTGAGGCTGGAACGTGGAATGCACCATCTCGAAATCATCGGTCAGGTCTGGCGATAGCAACTCTTCGATCAGCCCCTCTTCGCCGGGCCCCATCGGACGACGTGTACCACTGCGCACGACATAACCGCGCTCTTCGACCGGGGCAGCAGCATGGGCAAAGAGCATCGACATCGGCACGCCCAGACATTCGGCGACCTGCCGCAGGTCCGAGATCGAAAGTTCGGACAGATCACGCTCAACCTGACTGAACCACCCAACGGAACGGTCCATACGCGATGCGATCTCGGCCAGCGTCAATCCACGGGCTTTGCGCAGCGCGCGGATATCCGCGCCAAGCGTCGCGCTATGTGGGGACTGATCGTTCACCCGCCGCTCCGAATCTCATGAAAATTTTTCCTCGTTTTTCACGATGCCGCAATTCCGTGAAGAATCCAAGCAATTTTTCATTGTTGCGGAATGGCGATATCGGTATGTCGGCGCGCATGTGGATCGCAATCACATATCTCTGGGCCATCAACATTATGACGTTGTTTGCTTTTGGCTGGGACAAGCTGCGATCACGACGTCGAAAGCGGCGCATCCCCGAACGAAGACTATTGTGGCTGGCCGCCCTTGGCGGAAGCCCCGGCGCATTGACTGGGCGCTGGATCTTTAGGCACAAGACACGCAAGCGCGGCTTCTCGACCTGGTTGTTTGCAATATTCGGACTGCAATGCGCGGCCTGCGTCGCCGCAATTGTCGCCTGAGCCGATCCCTGCGCGTCAGGCGCGCGCGAAAACCTGTGTCAGGATAGTCGCCAGCTGATCGGCATCGTCCTGACAGAACGCATCGGGCTGGTCGCTATCAAGGTCGAACACAGCGATCACATCGTCCGTCGCGTTTCGCACCGGCAAAACCAGCTCTGACCGCGTTGACGAAGCGCAGGCGATGTGGCCCGGAAACGCATCGACATCGGGGACCAGCTGAACCTCAGCGGTCCGCGCTGCTGCGCCGCAAACGCCGCGTTCGAAAGGAATCATAAGACATCCATGTCCCCCCTGATAGGGGCCGATTTTCAATACGCCGGGTTCGGTGACACGATAAAACCCCGTCCAGTCGAACCGCTCATCCGAATGATGCACCTCGCAAGCGACGGTGGCCATCAATGCCACCTCGTCAGTTTCGCCCTCGGTCAGGGCAGCGATGGTTTTGGAAAGGGTCTCGTAATCGACGGTCATCGGGATGCTCTTGATATCTGAGGAGGGCGCGGTCGCGCCCTGCCCCGGGTTGCTGTCGTCGGAGTATTTGGAAACGCGCCGCCCGTCAAATCCGTTCGATGGCGATGGCCGTTCCCTCTCCACCACCGATGCAGATCGCGGCCACACCCCGTTTCAGGCCCCGTTTTTCAAGCGCATTCAGCAAGGTCACCATGATACGGGCACCAGATGCACCAATCGGATGTCCCAGCGCACAGGCGCCGCCATTGACGTTCACCTTGTCGCGCGGCAATCCCAGCTCATGCATAAACGCCATCGGGACGACGGCAAACGCTTCGTTGACCTCCCAGAGGTCCACGTCGTCCTTGGCCCAGCCAATACGGTCCAGCAGCTTTTGCGCGGCGGGAACCGGTGCCGTTGTGAACAGGCCGGGCGCCTGCGCGTGGCTGGCATGCCCGACGATTCTGGCACGGACGGTCAGACCCTGTGCCTCGGCAGCCTCAGCCGACGCAAGGACAAGCGCTGCGGCACCGTCCGAGATTGAGGATGCGTTTGCCGCCGTAACCGTGCCGTCTTTGCGGAAGGCAGGTTTCAGGGTTGGTATCTTCTCGGGACGCGCAGATTTGGGCTGTTCATCGATATCCTGCACCACCTCGCCCTTGCGCGTTTTTACCGAAACGCTGACAACCTCACCCTCAAACGCGCCACTGTCCTGGGCGGCCAGTGCATTGGACAGCGATTGCAGCGCATAGGCGTCCTGCGCTTCGCGGGTGAACTGATAGGCCTCGGCGCAGTCTTCCGCAAAGGTGCCCATCAGACGACCCTTGTCATACGCATCTTCGAGCCCGTCGAGGAACATATGATCCACCACCTGTCCGTGCCCGATGCGGGCCCCGCTGCGCATTTTGGGCAGCAGATAGGGTGCATTTGTCATACTCTCCATTCCGCCCGCAACCATGGTATCTGCGTGGCCCAGAGCAATCTGGTCGAACGCCATCATCGCGGCTTTCATCCCCGATCCACACATCTTGTTCAGAGTTGTGGCCGGCACCTCTTGGCCAAGACCCGCGGCAAATCCGGCCTGCCGCGCCGGTGCCTGGCCCATCCCGGCTGGCAAAACGCACCCCATAAGAACTTCGTCCACGGTTTGCGCCCCCGCCCCTTCCAGCGCGGCCCGGATTGCCGTTCCACCCAACTCTGCGGCAGGGACACCATCGAACATGCCCTGAAACCCACCCATCGGCGTCCGTGCTGCTCCAGCAATCACCACCTGTTTCATCACAAACCCTCCTCTTTCAGTATCCTGAATACCGAATGGTAAGAATTGGCGTCTAGCGTATTTCTACGACGCAAATTCAATTTGGAGGGCGGGCACATATGGCGCTGACAAGCAGCACCGCCGGCACAACGCAGGTCATTTCCGTTCATTCAGACCGGATTGACGCCGCCATGGCCATTCAATTCAAGGAAGACATGCGCAATCAAACCGACGGAGGCCCCGCGCGGGTGATCCTCGACCTGAGCGCTGTCGAGTTCATCGATTCAAGCGGACTAGGCGCCATCGTGGCGTCGATGAAGCAATTGGGCAGCGGGAGAACGCTTGATCTGGCGGGGCTGCACCCGGTGGTCGAAAAGGTCTTTCGGCTGACCCGAATGGATACCGTTTTTCGGCTGTATCCGACCATGGACAGTGCCTTGTCAGCCGTGACGGACTGACTGTCAGCAGGAGTTGACGGGTTTGAGCTGCAGTTACGAAAAAGACGGATGCCTGGAGTTGACGTTCCCCGCGGTCGAAACGGCGGCCAGTGCCGGGATCGCCACGCTCAGCGCATGCCTGGCGAAACAGGGCCTGTCCGCCAGCCAGGCAGAAGACGTCAAAATCGCCCTGGCAGAGGCCATCAACAATGTTGTCGAGCATGCCTACGCCAAGGTCGCCCCGGCTGATATTCAGGTCAGTTGCTGCCTGTGTGACGAATATCTTGAAATTGCGATTTCGGACACGGGCGAACCGCTTCCCGGCCTTCGGGTGCCCGACGGCATTCCGGCAAAGATTGAGACCAGCGTACAAAACCTGCCCGAAGGTGGGTTTGGCTGGTTTCTGATCCGCCAACTGACCAGCCATGTCCGCTATGAAAGACGCAACGGCGCAAACCTGCTCTGCCTGCAATTTGATCTCAAAAAGGGGCGCTGAATCGTCACAATAACGCCCCGATCACACCATTGTCGCGCCGCAAACCAATGACAGAAAGTTCTTGTAGCTCAGATAGCTTCCCTCGGCGCCATGCGTCACAGCCCCCACCCAGTGAACGGCGCCGAGGACCTTCTCCCCGAAACGACTGGACAACACGCAGCCTCGCGATACTTTCCCGTGGTTGAAGGGAGAGTTCATCCATGCGCGACTTGCACAAACCCGGCCGTTCCGAGGTCTTGGCCACCAACGGAATGTGTGCCACCTCGCATCCGCTGGCGACCAAAGCGGCGTTGGACATTCTTGGACGCGGCGGCAATGCGATGGATGCGGCAATCGCGGGTGCCGTCTTGCTGGGCATCTGCGAACCGCAGATGACCGGCCTGGGTGGCGATTGCTTTGTTCTCTATAATCGCGCGGGGGAAAACAGTGTGCGTGCCCTGAACGGCTCCGGTCGCGCGGCGGCAGCGGCAGATGCGCAGGTTTTGCGGTCAAAAGGGGTGTCCACCGTCCCCTTGAACACCCCGGATGCGGTGACGATACCCGGCGCTGTAGACGCGTTTTGTCATCTGGCGGAAACCGAAGGCCGGCTGGGCCTGGATGCGATCCTGCAACCTGCCATTGACTATGCCGAGGCAGGCGTTCCCATCGCGCCGCGCGTCGCCTTTGACTGGGCCACCAGTGCTGCAACGCTGCAGGGCGCGGCCCGGTGGCACTATCTGATTGATGGCAAGGTCCCCGTTACCGGGCAGGTTTTCCGCGCACCCGGTCAGGCCGACGTTCTGCGCCGTCTCGCAAAACACGGGCGCGACGCCTTTTATACCGGAGAGATTGCCGATGACATGATTGCGGCGCTGTCATCACTCGGCGGCGTTCAGTCGGCGGACGACTTTGCCAACACGCGGTGTGAGATGACCGAACCCGTCGGCGGCACATACAAAGAGACCGAGTTGATCGAGCACCCGCCGAACGGACAGGGCGCAACCGCGATCCTGCTGCTGAACATCCTGAAGCACTTTGATCTTGCCAGCATGGATCCCCTGGGGGCCGAGCGTGTTCATATCGAAGCTGAAGCCACCAAACTGGCTTATGATGCCCGCAATCGCTTTATCGCCGACCCGGATTATGCAACACGCATGACCCATTTTCTGGCCCCGGAAACGGCCGCCGCACTTGCCACGTTGATCGATCCCCGGCAGGCGATGAAATCCGCGGCACCGCTGACCGAAGCGGTACATAAGGACACGGTTTATATCACGGTCGTCGACAAGGACCGGATGGCCGTTTCGCTGATCTATTCGATTTTCCACAGCTTCGGGTCCGGCATTGCATCAGAGAAGTTTGGTATCCTGCTGCAAAACCGGGGGGCCGGTTTCACTCTGGAAGCTGGCCATCCGAATGAACTGGGGGGCAACAAAAGGCCGATGCACACGATCATTCCCGGCATGTTGCGACAGAATGATCAGATCATGATGCCCTTTGGTGTGATGGGGGGCGCCTATCAACCCACCGGACATGCTCGGTTCCTGTCAAACCTCGTCGATTTCAACTTTGAGCTGCAAGAGGCCATCGATGCGCCGCGCGCCTTCGTGGAGAATGGCGCCTTGAAGGTCGAGCGCGCGTTCTCAGAGCGTACCATGCAACAATTGTCAGAGTACGGGCACATTGTGGAGACAAGGGAAACCCCACTTGGCGGCGCTCAAGCCATCCTGATCCGCGAGGACGGTGTTTTGGAAGGGGCAAGCGATCCACGCAAGGACGGGTGTGCCTTGGGGTACTAGCCCGACGGCACGACTGCCCGCATCCTCAGTTCATCTGAAAGTGCAGCGGATATGAGCCGTCTTCAAAAGGCCCAAACATATCAGGGATATCCGGGTGATCTACCGGCTCGCCGGATTGATCCTCGACCAGATTTTGTTCAGAAACATAAGCCACATAGAAGGATTGATCGTTCTCGGCCAGCAGGTGGTAGAACGGCTGATCCTTTACCGGGCGGCTTTCCTCGGGAATGGCCTGATACCACTCTTCGGTGTTTGCGAATTCCGGGTCGACATCAAAAATCACCCCTCGGAAGGGATGTTTTTTATGACGAACCACCTGACCCAGACGGTACTTGGCTTGTGTCTTTAGCATTGTTTCAGCCCCCAAACCATTTACTACATCTTTCGGAAGGCAATTGCCACTCATTGATCTGAAAATATGGGAAACAGTCTGTGAACTCATTGCTGACGGTGAATATGTTCCGGCCCGACGCAGCGCAGTGCTTAAAGCCACGTTTTGATGAAATTCGGCGCGTTTTACCGAACACACCGGCGCTTTTCTGCTAGCGGCCTGTAACGATTGTGATTTCCCAAAGCGCCCAACTGCGGTACAATGCGCGAAAAAAAGGCACGAGGCACATGAGCAGAATTTTTTTCGTACTCTTTGGGGTGCTGCTTTTGGCATCCTGTGGGGGCGGTTCCAAGCAACCACCCAGCAGATTGAATGACGCGTGCAGTATTGCGCACGAACGTCCAGAATACATAAAGGCTTTCAAAAGCACTGAACGCAAATGGGGCGTGCCTGTTCACGTTCAGATGGCGACCATCTATCAGGAAAGCCGCTATCGCCATGATGCGCGCACCCCGCACCGCTATGTGCTGGGCGTGATCCCGATGGGGCGGCAAAGCAGCGCCTATGGCTACAGTCAGGCGCTGGACGGGACCTGGGACGAATACCAACGCGAAACCGGCAAACGCCGCGCCAAGCGGGATCGCATTCGCGACGCGTCGGATTTCATCGGCTGGTACATGAACAAAAGCTACGAGCGGAACGGCATTCATCCCACCGATACGCGCAACCAGTATCTGGCCTATCACGAGGGTCATACAGGGTATGCGCGCGGCAGCTACAACAGCAAGTCATGGCTGTTGCGGGTCGCCAACGATGTCGATGCGCGGGCGGAACTCTATCAGGCGCAACTGGCTGGCTGTCGCCACTAATCCCAGAGACGGGTCAGCGATCAGCTGACCCGCTTCTTTTGCGGTTGGAGAACAGGCTCTGATCCAGCGCGCCCGCCTCATTCAACGGGCCCAGCAGCACCGTCGTCTGACTGCCGGCATTGTCATGAATCACCCACTTTCGCAGCTCAACCGGATCGCTGGTAAACATCAGCTCAATGCGGCCCGTATCCGGGTTCTTGGGGTCCTGCGCCGTAACAACCGTGGCCGTCCCGTCAAAGTCATGACCAACAACCATGTTGGCCTGACCAAGGTTCACATTCCGCGCCAACACCAGTGACAGCGGCGTACGCCTGAGCGGATACTGCTCGGGGGGCTGGTTGGATTTGGGATCAAAGATCATGACGGTCCCGGCACTGGCCAGAACGACGGCACTGTTGGGCGGGTCATATTCGAACCGCATCTTGCCCGGTCTTTGCAGCCACAGCTTACCGGTGCTGAGCGAGCCATCGTCGTTCACCTGCGTAAACGTCGTTTGCACCGTTTTCATATTGTTCAAATAGTTGGAAATCTGCGACAGCGGCAGCTTCTCAGCGGCCCAGGCCGCAGGCGCAGCCAGAGTTATCGCAAGGGCAAAAGCAATCTGTTTCATACCTGACAGATATGCGTTCTGCCCTTGTTATTAAATATCCTATTGCTCGGGGACGAGGATTTCCCGCTTACCGACGTGATTTGCCGCCGAAACAACGCCTTCGTCTTCCATTTGCTCAACAAGCCGCGCAGCTTTGTTATAGCCGATGGCGAGTTTCCGCTGGATGTAAGAGGTCGAGCATTTGCGATCCTTGATCACAATGGCCACCGCCTGATCATACAAGGCGTCCTCACCGTTGGTGTTGCCACCAGTGCTCAGGCCCAGAACGGCGTCGATATTGTCGGCCTTCTCCTCGGCCGGGCCATCAACCACGCCGCTCATATAGTCCGGCGGGCCGAACTGTTTGAGGTGGTTGACGATCTCTTCGACCTCTTCGTCCGACACAAATGGACCATGGCAGCGGGTGATCTTCGCCCCACCGGCCATATAGAGCATGTCGCCCTGCCCCAGCAGCTGCTCGGCGCCCATCTCACCCAAAATCGTCCGGCTGTCGACTTTTGACGTTACCTGAAACGAAATCCGCGTCGGGAAGTTTGCCTTGATCGTACCCGTGATCACGTCGACCGAGGGGCGTTGTGTCGCCATGATCAGGTGAATACCCGAGGCCCGCGCCATCTGCGCCAGACGCTGGATGCAGGCTTCGATCTCTTTACCTGCAACCATCATCAGGTCGGCCATCTCATCGACGATGACGACGATATAGGGCATCGCTTCGGGTGCGAATTCTTCGGTTTCGAACATCGGCTCGCCGGTTTCATCGTCGAACCCGGTCTGGACCGTGCGGCTGAACATCTCACCCTTGGCCAGCGCATCCTTTACGCGGCCATTGTAGCCGGCGATGTTACGCACGCCCATTTTGGACATCTTGCGATAGCGATCTTCCATCTCGCCCACGACCCATTTCAGGGCCACAACCGCCTTTTTCGGGTCGGTCACAACCGGCGACAGTAGATGCGGGATGCCGTCATAGACCGACAGCTCCAACATCTTGGGGTCGATCATGATCAGGCGGCATTCATCCGGCGTCAGCTTATAAAGCAGCGACAGAATCATCGTGTTGATCGCCACGGATTTACCGGACCCGGTCGTCCCCGCGATCAGCAGGTGAGGCATTTTCGCAAGGTTCGCCACAACAGACTCGCCCCCGATATCCTTGCCCAGCGCCAGGGGCAGCGCGTGGTTGCCGTCGCCAAAGTCCCGGCTGGCGAGGATTTCGCGCAGCACCACCATCTCGCGGTTTTCATTCGGCAGTTCGATGCCAATCACGGAACGTCCCGGAAGGGTCGAAACACGTGCCGACAGCGCCGACATGGATCGCGCGATATCATCCGCCAGACCGATCACGCGGCTGGCTTTCAGGCCGGGCGCGGGTTCCAATTCGTACATGGTGACAACGGGTCCGGGGCGAACGCTAACGATCTCACCCTTGACGCCATAGTCATCCAGCACGTTTTCCAGCATCCGCGCATTTTCCTCCAACGCCTCATCGCTGAGGTGATGGCGCTGAATGCTGGCCGGATTGGACAACAGGCCCAACGGGGGCAGTTCGAAATCCGAATGCCGCTCTTCAAAGGACAATGTCGGCTGTGCCTCGGCCTGCGCACGGCGCGATGGCAGCACGTTGCGGCGCACGGGTTGAGCAACAACGGGCTTGCGCGGCTCTGCCACAGGGATTTTCATCGCCGGTGTCGCCTGTGGCACGGGGGCATCTGCCTCTTCGAACACGGCCTCATCTTCATAATCAGGCTCGGCGATATATTCAGAGGTCTGAGGCTCATCCCAATGCGGTTCAGCGGGAACCGTCAGGGGTGGTTCCGGCGGCAGACCCATGGACGTCAGCGGAGGCTCAGCCGGCAACTCATCAGCCCGTGCTGCATTCAGGATCAGCGGATCGGGACCACGGCCACGCCCCTTGGTCAGCGGCAAGTTGGGATCGGGCTCGGGCGCCATCTCACCGGTTGCAACCTTACGGTTGCGCACTGCTGCCGAAATCTTGGAACGAATACGATCCTCGCCCGGCATCTCATCATAGCCCTGCACCGGATCCGGATCGACAAGTTCGGACTCCATCGCGGGTTCCGGGCGGCGGATCAGAGAAGGCATGCGAGCCAGCAACCCTGTTTTTGGCGCAGGTTCGGGGGTCTCGAACTCAGGCTCTTCAAACACCGGCTCGGCATAGGCCAGATCATCCTCGAACGTCGCCAGTGCAGGTTCAGCCCGCGCTGCTTTGCGTTCATCCCACTGCGCACGCCGCGCGCGCGCGGCCTGAGCGGTGGCAACGGCGCCGCGACCCAAAAGGGTCATCAGCAGATCGTAGGACATCACCAACCCCAGCAGGAACGCCCGAAGTCCGCGCCGGACATCCGCCTTGGTAAAGCCCAGAACAAATACGCCCAGCGCCAGCAACCCAGCAGCCATCGCCAGCGACATCAACTTGACCAGAAAATGAGAGGAAATCGGCAGCAGAGTCAGTAACGCACCCATAACGGTGTCGCCAAACAGCCCCCCCAGCCCATAGCTATGCGTGGCGCGCCATAGCTCGCCGGGCACCAGCGTAGAGGCATAGACCGATACCACAGCAATCCAGATCGGAGCAAAGATCAGACGTGCAACAGCGCGATCTTCACCAAAATGACCCGCAAAGCGGATACCCCAACCGATCAGCACAAGGGCGATGCCCCAGCTGCCCCAACCGACAATCATGAACAGAGGCGCCGCGATGGATGCGCCAATCCGGCCCATCCAGTTCTGGACCGGCGCATCCGTCGACACCATCCAGTTCGGATCGTCCGGCGTATAGGACCAGATCATGGCAGAGGCTGCAAAACCCAGCAGGATCAGCGCAATGCCGATCAGCTCTTTGCTGCGCCGCTCAATTGCGGCCTGTGTCGTACTGTCCAGCAGCGGATTGCGGTTGCGCGCGTTCAATGATGCCATTTTGCCCTCGTACCTCACGAATAGATGCAGTCGCGGAGCGTAATAAGCCCGCGCTGCAACTCTGTTTTTGGGGCCACCATGGCGACCCTTATAAATTCTTCACCCGGGTTCTGCCCCGGTTCGCCTTGCGACAGATATGCGCCCGGCAAAACCCGCACACCGGTCTCTCGCCAAAGCCTCAATGCAATTTGTTCGCCGTTTTCCACCGGCAGCCACAGAAAGAACCCCGCCTCGGGCGGCATGTACCCCTGAACGCCCGCGAACACGTCATCTGCGATGGTGTATTTCTCCTGATAGAGCGCCCGGTTTTCCTGCACATGCGCCTCATCGGCCCAGACCTTTGCCGCAGCCGCCTGAAGCGGCGCAGGCAAGGGTGCGCCCGAATATGACCGCAGCTGCTTAACCCGTTTCAGTGTCTCAGGCCCGCTTGCAATCAAGCCCGAGCGCAGACCAGCAAGGTTCGACCGCTTTGACAGCGAATTGAACAACACAACCCGTCCGGGGTCCGCGCCCAGGTCCTGCGCGACGCTCAGCGCACCGGTGGGGGCCGCGTCGCGATAAATCTCGGAATAGCATTCATCGGCAAAGATGCGGAAATCATACTTTTCCGCCAGTTTGATCAGATCGACCCAATATTCTCGCGATGCAACGGCGCCCTGCGGATTGGCGGGCGAGCAGATATAGGCGATGGCCGTGCGGTTCAGAATATCCTCGGGCAGGCTGGCATAGTCCGGCAAATGCCCGGTCGCCGCTGTGGCCGACACAAAATGAGGTTCCGCCCCCACCGACAGCGTGGCAACCATGTAAACCTGATAAAACGGGTTCGGGCAAAGAATGACGGGTGTTTGCCCGTTTTTCTGCTCGGGGCACAGCGCCATCGCGGCGTTATACAGCCCCTCACGCGTGCCGTTCAGCGCCATCACGTTGGCATCCGGGTCCATCGCGACACCATAGCGGCGCGTGATCCAATCCGCGATGGCGGTCCGCAATTCAAGCGATCCTTCGTTCGGCGGATACCCCTGAAAACCCGCCGCATTTTTGACGATGACATCGGTTACCCATGCGGGAAAGTCGTGCTTGGGTTCGCCAATGGTCATATGCACCACATCACCGCCGGGTTGGTGATGATCCAACAGGGCGCGCAGACGCGGGAATGCATATGCCGGTAGGTTCGAAAACCGCTCGGGGAAATTCATAACTACTGCCTCAATACCGGGATCATTTTCGCCCCGTGTTTTTGGCAGAATACCGTCAGTGCGGACTCACGTCCAGACAAAGAGGTTCCGAATCAGGGGATTGTGGCATTCAGGCCAACGCGTTTTCAGCAGCAGACCCAAGGCGCAGCAGCGCCTCTTCGGACCCCGGATATCCCAGCATCATCAGCCCGCAGCCCGGTTTTTGGGTCGGCAACGTCAGTGCCGCAAGACCCATCAGGTTGCCGATACGGGTATTGCGCAACGACAGCAGGTTCTCGGTGACATAGTATTCGTGGTCAGACATCAGCCGTTCAAGATTCGGTGGCAGAATCGGTGCAGTCGGCGCCAGCACCGCATCAAAGCCAGCCGTCGCCGCATCCCACGCGGCCCTGCACGCCTTGAGGCTGGACCACGCGGCAACATAGTCGGGGCCGGAATACGTCTTGCCGATGCGGAACCGTTCCAGAATTTCGGGGTACATCGCCTCGGGATTGGCTTCGATCACATCGCGCCACAGGCCATAAGCTTCGGTGGTGTAAAGCACCCCAGACAACGCCATCGCATCCGTCAGTTCGGGCACCTCAAGCGGTACAATTTCGGCCCCCGCATCCTGCAGTTTCTGCACGGCATCTTCATAAGCCGCGCGCGGCACATCCCGCAGATCATCTTTTGCCACGGTCTGCAAATCCGCAAACCGGCGCCCTTTGAGCGTCGCACCACGCAGATCGGCCACGGTGCCCCCCTCAAGCAAGGCCAAAAGATGCGCTGCATCTTCGACCGATCGCGCCAGAGGGCCAACGGTATCAAACCTCAGGCAAAGCGGCACGGTGCCTTCAAGACTGACGCGACCGGATGTTGTCTTGAGCCCGACCAGATTGTTCCAGGCCGACGGAATACGCACCGACCCGCCGGTATCCGATCCGATACCCGCCGCGGCCAAACCCCACGCGACCGAGGCCGCCGCCCCCGAGGAAGACCCCCCCGGCACCGCATCAACGTCATCAACACAGGGCGGCGTTTCGGTGACAGGGTTCAGCCCAAGCCCGGAGAAGGCCAGCTCGCTCATATGGGTTTTGCCAAGGCACACGGTCCCCATCGCGGATGCGTTGCGCAACACAACTGCATCCGAATCCGGCACCCGGCCCTTCAACAGGGCCGATCCTGCCTCGGTTTCAATGCCCGCGGTATCAAACAGGTCTTTCCAGCTGATCGGCACGCCATCCAACAGCGAGCGGCGCAATCCCATACCCGCGCGTTCCTTAGCAGCCTTCGCCTCGGTCCGTGCCCGGTCATGCGTGACCCGCACGTAAATTCTGTCCCGATGGGGATGTTCGTCAATCGCTGACAGATAGGTTTCCGTCAGTTCAACCGGATCAATCTGGCCCATGCCAATTCCGCGACCCAGATCACACGCCGTCATGGTAAGCCAATCCTGCATCGCATCCCTCCGGTTTTTGCGCTTTTGCGGACGGTAGCGACAGGACCGCACATGGACAATCCCGAAAGGGCGCGCATATTGCACGATATGACAAATGCTTCGGATATACTGGTTGTTGGTGGGGGCTTGAACGGCCCGGCATTGGCTTTGGCCCTGGCGCAAACCGGGCATTCGGTCACCGTGATTGATGCGCTTGCCGAAAAGGTTCGCAAGAACGCAGCCTTTGACGGGCGCGCCTATGCGCTGGCGCTTGCTTCCCAACGCCTGCTGGATGCCATCGGCGTATGGGAGAGGGTCGCCGAGCACGCCCAGCCGATGCTGGAAATCAAAGTCACCGACGGACATGCCGGGATGGGCCCCTCCCCGTTCTTTATGCATTTCGATCACGCCGAGATCGAAGAAGGCCCGATGGGTTATATGGTCGAGGACCGCCATCTGCGGCGCGCCTTTCTGGACACCATGGCCGAGCAGGAGCGTATTACAACGCTCGATGGCAGAACCGTAACCGCGCAGGACACGGGCCCGACGGGCGCAACCGTGACACTGGATGACGAGTCCACGCTGACCGGGCAATTGCTTGTCGGATGCGACGGGCGGCGCAGCGGCACCGCCGTGCGGGCACGCATCAAACGCGCCGGATGGGAATATGGCCAGACCGCGCTGGTCTGCGCGATCAAACACGAGCTGCCACATCACGGCATCGCGCACCAGTTCTTTATGCCGCCGGGGCCGCTGGCCATCCTGCCCCTGACGGGCAACCGCAGCTCTATCGTGTGGAGCGAGCGCACCGAGACCGCCCAGCAAATCAACGCCTTGCCCGACGCTGAATATCTGCAGGTGCTGCGCCCGCGATTTGGCGATTTTCTGGGTGAGATACGCTTGCAAGGTGAACGTTTCACCTATCCCCTGAACCTCACCATCGCGAACGCGTTCATATCTGATCGGCTTGCGCTGGTTGGGGATGCGGCGCATGGGATGCACCCAATTGCCGGGCAAGGGCTGAACGCCGGGCTGCGTGATGTTGGGGCTTTGGCCGAGGTTCTGACCCTGGCCGGGCGCCGGGGTGAGGATATCGGCTCGATGCTGGTGCTGGAGCGCTATCAGGAATGGCGCCGGTTCGATACGGCATCGCTGGCGATGGCGACCGATGTGTTTAACAAGCTGTTTTCCAACGACAACCCGATCCTGCGAATGGGCCGCGACATCGGTATGGGAATCGTCGGATCACTGCCCGGATTGCGCCGTGGCTTTGTACGCGAGGCCGCAGGTTTGACCGGCGACCTGCCCAAACTGCTGCAAGGCCGCGCGATCTAGTCCAGCGCGCGCGCCTCATCCACCAGCATCACCGGGATGCCGTTGCGGATCGGAAAGGCAAGACCGGCGGCTTTGGACACAAGCTCTTGCCGTTCAGCATCATAGCGCAGCGTCGTATGGGTCTGCGGGCAGATCAGTGCCTCAAGCATATGCCGGTCAAATGCAAATTCAGGTTCGGTCATTGCAGTGTTTCCTCGTTTGATCCGCCACGCAGGGCGTATTCGATCAAAGTTACCAATGTTTCGCGCCGCGTCTGCAGGCAGGGTGCCTCAAGTAGGGCTTGTTTGTCTTCTGGGTTGAAATCCAGCAGCATCGACAGAGAGTTGACCAGCAACTCGTCATCCGCGTCCTTCAACGTCTCCCAATCCGTCGAAAGCTGCCGTGATGAGAAAAACCGCTCGAGCAGGTTCAGGAACCGCTGCCGATTGAAACTGTCATCCCGCTCGGCCTTGCCCAGATCACGTTCGAAGCCACCCCATGACACAGTACAACGGCGATACGGTGTAAAACCATCCAGCTCTGATTTGACCCGAAAGCGTGAAATGCCTGTCAGAGTGATCAGGTATCGCCCGTCCTCGGTTTCAGAAAACTGCGTCACGCGACCGGCACACCCGATCTGATGCAGCTTGTCGTCACTCCCCTGACAGCGGTTCGGCTGCACCATCGCAATGAGCCTCTCTTGCGTTTTCAGCGCATCGTCCAGCATTTGCAGGTATCTAGGCTCGAAAATATGCAAGGGCAAACGGGATCGCGGCAACAGCAGCGCACCGGGCAAAGGAAAAACGGACACCGTATCCGGCAGGTCAGCGGGATGCATCATGTACCCGAGTGTAGCCTTGATCAGGAATTAGGCAAATATCATCGAGCTGAGCTTGCGCCGCCCGTTCAGAACAATCGGGTCGTTGGGTTTGAGCGCATCGAAGATTGTAAACAGCTGCGCCTTGGCCGCCCCGTCGTTCCATTCACGGTCACGACGGAACAGGTCCAGCAACTGCGCGACCGCTTCCTCGACATCGCCATTGGCATGCAAGGCCTGCGCCAAATCAAACCGCGCCTGATGATTGTCAGGCTCTGCCTCGACCGCGGCGGTCAGTTCGGCCACCGGACCAGCATCTGCAGCCTGCTTAGCCAGTTCAAGCTGTGCATGCGCCGCCTCAAGCTCGGGGGAGTTTGAAATCTCGGCAGGGGCGCCATTCAGGATCGCCTCGGCCTGCTCCATGTCGCCCAATGCGATATGCGACCGCACCAGACCACCATAGGCACCGGCATGGTTGGGGTCTTCGCCCAGAATCGCGGCAAAGGTTTGCGCGGCATCAACAGCGGCACCTTCGGTCAGCATTTCCTTGGCGGCTTGCACCGCATCGTCCAGCTGGCCGCCCGGGCTTTCGCCGCCCGCGGCTTCGATCACACGGTCCACAAAGGCCTTGATCTCGGACCCGGACTGCGCGCCCTGGAACCCATCAACGGGCTGGCCTTTGTAAAACGCATAGACGGTTGGAATCGACTGAATGCGCATCTGCGAGGCAATCATCTGCGCCTCGTCCACATTGATCTTAACCATCTTGACCGCACCTTTGGCGGCGGTCACCGCCTCTTCCAGCATGGGGCCAAGCGTTTTGCAGGGGCCGCACCAGGGTGCCCAGAAATCCACGACAACCGGAATGTGCTGCGATGCTTCAACCACGTCGGCCATAAATGTGGCCTCGCTCCCATCTTTGATGAGGTCGGTGGCATCGGGGCTGGCTGCGCCGTTCAGAAGGTCCATAACAATCACTCTCCGGTTCGAACTTGCGCCCTATATGCAACCACACCGCGCGGAAACCAAGGGCCGAGTTCTAATTCGCGCTTTGATCAAACGTCGAAGGTTGCGAAAACAGGCGCATGATCGCTGGGCTTTTCCCAGCCGCGCGCCGAACGCAGAATGCGGCTGGAATGCCCCGCATTCGAGATATCAGGCGTTGCCCAGACGTGATCTAAACGCCGTCCTTTGTCTGCAGCATCCCAATCGCGGGCACGGTAAGACCACCAGCTATAAAGCTGCCCTTCGGGGATATCCTGCCGCGTGATGTCAACCCAGCCACCGGCATCTTGCGTTTCGGCCAATTGCTCGACCTCGATGGGCGTGTGCGAGACCACTTTCAACAACTGCTTATGGGACCAGACATCATCTTCGCGCGGGGCGATATTCAGGTCACCCACCAGAATGGCCTTTTCCGGTTTTTCTGCATGGAACCAATCACGCATGTCGGTGAGGTAATCCAGCTTTTGCCCGAATTTCTCGTTCACCTCTCGATCGGGCACATCACCACCGGCAGGGACGTAGAAATTGTGAATCGTCACACCGTTCTCAAGCCGCCCCGCGATATGACGCGCATGACCCAGCCCTGCGAAATCCTTGTCGCCGATTTCTTCCATCGAAAGGCGCGACAGGATGGCGACTCCGTTATATCCCTTTTGCCCGCGTGCAATCATGTGCGTGTACCCCAGCGCGGCAAACCCTTCGGTTGGGATCTTGTCGACCGGGGATTTACACTCTTGCAGGCACAGCACATCAGGTGCTTCTTCCTCGAGCAATTTCAGCACGATAGGTTCGCGCAGACGAACCGAATTGATGTTCCAGGTGGCAAGAGTGAAAGGCATATCTTGGGAATCCTCTATCGCGGTTGGGATAACCTAACGTGGGGCATGATGGTGCGCCATCGGAAATCAAACGGGGGCTTGTCCATGTGGACGCGCACCACCTCTACGCCGGGTACCCTGTGGACTGAGGCGCGTCATCGCAGATGTCGTACCACCCCGGCTTCTCCGAAACGAATTCATGAAACCGAACCGAGAGATTGATGTCGGTATCCAATGCATTTGCAGCAATTGGAAAGCTGTCATCTTCGGACAGAATTTCACCCAGCGATGAACCACAAGTCCCACAAAAGCATCGGTTGTATTTATAGGGCGCACCGGGGCGGTAGATCGAAACGTGCTCTTTGCCCTTCACCCAGACCAGGTCTTGTTTCTTTATAAAGACAATAGTGCTGGCCCCGGCCTTGCGGCATCGCGAACAATGACAAGTTCCCATCGTCGAGGGTTCCGTTTTCAATTGGAATCCGACAGCGCCGCAACAACAGCTTCCTTCAATCATCCCGTAGCTCCAAGTGTCAAAAATACTAAGAACATTACAAGAACACGGCGATTAACACAACAGTAACCTGATCTTAGCGAGGCCCGTCCTCTCCGCCATTTGGCAAAAAAAGGCCGGGCCAAAGGCCCGGCAGTCCAACAGGGAGGTGCATGTCATAACCCGGACATGCACGGGTTGGGAGCAACTTTAATATGAATACAGAGTATCACTTTGATCCAAGTCAATCCAGTTCCAGTTAAGAAACGAGCCTATATCCACCTGACTCTGTGACCAAAAGGCGCGCATTCGAGGGATCGGGTTCGATTTTCTGACGCAAACGATAGATATGTGTCTCAAGCGTGTGAGTGGTGACACCGGCATTATATCCCCACACCTCATGCAGCAGCACATCGCGCGCCACCACGCCGTCGGTCGAACGATACAGGAACTTGAGAATGTTGGTTTCTTTCTCGGTCAGGCGAATCTTGCGATCCTCTTCGGTGATCAGCATCTTCATGGCTGGCTTGAAGGTATAAGGCCCAAGCACAAAAACCGCATCTTCGGACTGTTCATGCTGACGCAGCTGGGCACGGATGCGGGCAAGCAGAACCGGGAATTTGAACGGTTTCGAGACATAGTCATTGGCGCCAGCATCTAGGCCCAGGATCGTATCCGCATCGCTGTCATGGCCTGTCAGCATCAGAATGGGGCTTTTGACACCCTGCTTACGCATCAGGCGGCACAGCTCGCGCCCGTCTGTATCAGGAAGGCCAACATCAAGAATAACCAGATCATAGATAGCTTCACGGGCCCGCTCCATCGCGGATTGACCGTCATGCGCCTCAAACACATCGAAGTCCTCGGTCATCACCAGTTGCTCGCTGAGCGCTTCGCGCAGGTCTTCGTCGTCATCCACCAACAGGATTTTCTTGAGCTGTGCCATATCCACGTCCTCCTAAGCCTTTTGCATCAATTGCGCGCGGACCACGCAATCAGCAAGCTTTGCTGCAATCGTCTCACGGCCTCGTGTCTATCACGGCGGAAATGTTTCACATTTCCTGCAGAACGAGTTACGAGAATGCCTGAACGTTACAGGGTAACACAGAATGAGTCTTATTCCCGATATCACGGAATTGCTGGCGCGCGCCCGCGCCGACCTACGCATGGGCGTACCAGTGGCGCTGACCGACGACAGCGGGCACAGTGTATTAGCGCTGGCGTCAGAAACGCTGACCCCGCAACGCCTGGCAGATATCCGAGGGCTTGATGGTGATCCGGTCGTTGCGATCACCGGACGGCGGGCCGAAACCCTCAAGGCGCGCGCCTATGATGGCGATCTGGCGCGCGTGGTTATCCCCTCTGACGCAGATATCGCCTGGGTGCAGGCCGTTGCTGACCCTTCCGATGATCTAAGCACCCCGATGAAGGGGCCATTGATGACGGAAAGGCAGGGCAATGCCAATTTGCATCGCGTAGCAATTGTGCTAACCAAATCCGCGCGTCTTCTGCCCTCTGCCGTGGTGATCTCGGTTGAAGATGGTCCCGTTTTTGCCGCCGCGCACGGCCTGACCCATGTTGATCATACGCGCGCGGCTCCGCATTTGACTGATCGCAGCACCCTGCACGCGGTGGTCGCCGCCCGCCTGCCGATGGAGGTGTCCGAGGCGGGGCGGCTGCACGTTTTTCGCCCCGAAGACGGTGGTGAAGAACATTATGCCGTCGAAATTGGGCAACCTGATCGCAACAAACCCGTCCTTGCACGGCTGCATTCTGCCTGCTTCACAGGTGATCTGATGGGAAGCCTGAAATGTGACTGCGGGCCACAGTTGCGCGGCGCGCTGACCCAGATGGGCACCGAGGGCGCAGGTGTTCTGCTGTATCTGAACCAGGAAGGTCGCGGCATCGGCCTGGCAAACAAAATGCGCGCTTATTTCCTGCAGGATCAGGGGTTTGACACCGTTGAGGCCAACCACCGGCTCGGGTTTGAGGATGACGAACGCGATTTCCGCGTTGGGTCGGACATTCTGAAATCGCTTGGATTTCGTTCGGTACGGCTGCTCACCAACAATCCTGCCAAAATCGCAATGATGGAACGCACCGGCATCGCAGTGACAGAACGCGTCCCCCTCAAGGTTGGTGAAACGGCTCATAATCGCGGGTATCTGGCGACCAAAGCGGCCAAGTCAGGCCATTTGCTGTGAGGCCACACGATCTGGTCCTCACACCAAATGGGGTGCGATTTCGCGGATATCGGTTCCCCTGTTCAATCGGCAAGGGCGGCCTGAGCCGCAACAAACAGGAAGGTGACGGCGCGACACCAACAGGGGTCCACCGGATCGCCGGAATGCTGTTTCGCCCAGATCGCATCCCACCGCCGGCGCGCTGGGCACGCCCCATCGGCCCCAATGACCTTTGGTCAGACGATGTCGCAGATCGCGATTACAATCATTTGGTCAGAGCGCCGCACACGTTTAGCCACGAAAAGCTGCGCCGCGCTGACCCTCTATATGATCTGGTTCTGATGACGGACTGGAACTGGCCCAATGCTGTGCCGGGGCATGGCTCTGCCATCTTTATCCACCAATGGCGCCGTCCGGGTTATCCCACCGAAGGGTGCCTGGCGTTTCGCCGGGATCATTTGCACTGGATCGCACAGCATATCGAACCCGGCACCCGCGTGATCATTCCGCCGGCTTAACCCGCTCACCAAAGATCGCGGACCCGACGCGTACATGGGTTGCCCCCAACGCGATAGCCACTTCAAAATCACCGCTCATCCCCATGGACAGCCCCTGCAAACCGTTGCGCGTTGCAATCTTGGACAGCAGCGCAAAATGAAGCGAAGCCTCCTCGTCCACCGGCGGAATACACATGAGCCCGCGAACGGGCAGGTCCAGACTGCGACATTCCGCAACAAACCCATCCGCATCAGCAGGCATAACACCAGCCTTTTGCTGTTCTTCGCCGGTGTTGATCTGGATGAACAGATCCGGGCATGCGCCAGTTTCCTGCGCTAGTCGGGCAAGCGTCTTCGCAAGTTTCGGACGGTCGACGGAGTGAATAGCGTCGCAGAGCTCCATCGCCTGTTTGGCTTTGTTAGTCTGCAACGGCCCGATAAGATGCAGATCAATATCTGCGAAGTGCGCCCTGAAATCGGGCCACTTAGCCGACGCCTCCTGCACACGGTTTTCACCAAAACAGCGGTGCCCTTGTTCCAGGACGGCCTCAACACGATCGTTGGGCTGCACTTTGGAAACCGCGACCAGCTTCACTGATCCCGCCGGGCGACCGGCTGCGTTTTCGGCTGCTGCGATACGGGTGGTGATGTCCTGCAGAGACATGACGCTCCTCAATCTGTTCCTCGCGCAGAGAAACACTAAGTTAGCGCAAAAGAAAAGGGCAGGCCCGAAGACCTGCCCTTGAACCTTGTGGTTCAGATCAACTTAGAAGTTGAACTGAGCACCGAAGTCCGCACGCAGCTGACCGTCAGCGCTGCCGACTTTGCTGTTGCCGATACCACCGCGCAGCGATGCACCGCCACCCAGGTCGTAGATGGCACCGATGCCGTACTGCTGGGTGTCGCCATCAGCCGAACCGTCACCGTAAGCGAAGGTCAGAGTAGTCGCGGCGCCCAGGTTGTAGGCTGCCGACAGACCCCAAACGGTGCCGTCGGTTGCTTCACCAGCGCTGTTTGCAGCTGTATCTTCTTCGTCACCAATGAACAGGGTGCCCGAGAAGTCACCAAATTCTGCACCCAGGGTCAGAACCAGCAGGCTCGGGTCAGCGCCAGTGTTGCTGTCGGTCTGACCATAGGCCAGAGCGGCGGTGATGTTGTCGAAGGTGTAGGTTGCGCTGATGTCCCACTGATCGGCACCGCTCAGGGCGGCGTTACCATTGTTCGTGGTGTTTTGGTCATAAGACGCACCAAACGCGAAGTCACCAACGGCGTACTGGAAGAATACAGCGTTAGCACCTGCGCCAGTCGACGAGTAGGCCAGGAAGTCATAGTCAACGCCCGAGTACTGGCCGATGAAGTTTTCCAGACCAGGCTCGTTACCGTAGTAGTTTGCCAGGTTGTCGAAAGCACCCGCAACGTTGCCGGCGTCAACACGCAGACCACCATAGATGACCGAGAAACGCGCGCCGTTCAGACCAGCTGCGTTAGCTTCGCCAGTGCTGGCGTTTTCGTCAGCTTGCAGGCGAACACGACCTTCAAAGCGAACGCCGTTGTCTGTTTCGACGATGCCGTCGATGTTCAGACGGAAGCGCGAGACCAGGATGGTGTCATCGATGTTGTCGTTGGTTGTCGAGCGATCCTCGAGATAACCAATACCAAAGCGGCCGTAACCGCCGAGCTTAACTTCGGCCGCTGCAACACTTGCGGTTGCGATCAGTGCGGTCGATGCGAAGAGAACTTTTTTCATCTTGTTTCCCTCGGTTTCAAAAAATTATCTACTCGACACATGCATGCTGCATATGTCTCAGCACGGACATCGTTTCGCTCTTTTCCCCCCCAAAGCGCAAGCATGGCATAAAAGGCGGGACGTCATTCGGGCCGAATTGGTGCAAGGATGCCACAGTGGCGTCAGGTGAAACTCGGCCCGAAAACTGACTTGATCCGCCAGCCACTGCCTGTCGCGCAGATATGTATGGGAAGATTAGGGTTGTTGCAGGACTTCTCCTTCTCTAGGAGTATCCATCAAACACGGCACAACTAGTGAAACAGGACCTGCAACGATGCGCCTGCTGACGATTTTGGGTTTGATCATAATAACGGGAACTATTGCGTCTTGTGGGCGCAACCGATCGGGACCTCCAGAATATAATCCAAAATCACTCGGTGGTGGCCCTTCGGCCGAAGCAGAGTTGGACGATCCGAATCGTTCAACCATCTGGGATTTGTTTGGCCCCAACAACAGCGAACAGACCACGCAGGTAAACAGGTACCTCTGGAGCGCCTCTCTCGATGTTCTAAATTTCCTGCCCGTGCAGGAAGTCGATCCGTTTACAGGTGTAATCGTAACGGGTTACGGGACCCCGCCCGGTGGCGGCCGGTCCTATCGCGCAACTGTCCACATCAGTGATCCCGCCCTCGCGGCGCGTTCGCTGTCAGTTTCGCTGCAGACCAGCGGTGGTGCCCCGGTCAGTGCGACTACAACCCGCGCAGTTGAAGACGCAATACTTTCGCGCGCGCGGCAGCTACGCATCGCGGACAACAAGCTCTAGAAACCCGCCGAAATTCACACTATCACCACGCCGGGTCCCTACCCGGCGTTTTTATTTACGAAGGACAGCACGATGTCGCGTTACTCGGCCACCGAAATCGAAGCTAAATGGCAAGAGGCCTGGGACAAGGCCGGGATTTTCACTGCCAACCGCACAGCGGACAAGCCGAAATACTATGTGCTTGAAATGTTCCCCTATCCGTCAGGGCGCATTCACATCGGACACACACGCAACTACACGATGGGAGACGTGATAGCCCGCTACAAGATTGCATGCGGGTTCAATGTTCTGCACCCAATGGGTTTCGACGCTTTCGGTATGCCCGCAGAAAACGCCGCTATGGCCATTGGGGGCCATCCCAAAGATTGGACCTATGCAAACATCGAAGAGATGGTCGCTCAGATGAAGCCGATGGGTTTTGCTATCGATTGGTCTCGTATGTTTGCGACCTGCGACCCTGAATACTATGGCCAACAGCAGGCGCTGTTCCTCGATATGCTTGAGGCTGGACTGGTTTACCGCAAAAACGCCGTGGTGAACTGGGATCCGGTCGACATGACCGTTCTGGCCAATGAACAAGTTGAAAACGGGCGCGGCTGGCGCTCGGGCGCTCTGGTGGAGCGGCGCGAACTGACGCAGTGGTTCTTTAAGATCTCGGACTACTCCGAAGAGCTGCTGGAAGCGCTGGATGCGCTTGAGAACTGGCCCGCCAAAGTGCGGCTGATGCAGGAAAACTGGATCGGAAAGTCACGCGGCGCGCAGTTCAGCTTTGATCTAGAGGGCGCACCCCAAGGGTTTGAAAGCGTTGAGATTTACACGACTCGCCCCGATACGATCTTTGGCGCCTCGTTTGTTGGAATTTCCCCCGATCACCCGATCGCGCGCGCGCTTGAGGCAGAGAACCCTGACATTGCGGCATTCTGCGCCGAATGCCGCAAAGGCGGCACCACCGAAGAGGCAATTGAAACGGCCGAAAAGCTGGGCTTTGACACCGGGATCAAAGCACATCTGCCGGGACGGTTTGTGGATGAGTTGCCGGTCTATATCGCCAATTTCATCCTGATGGACTACGGCACCGGCGCAATCTTTGGATGCCCCGGGCATGACCAACGCGACCATGACTTTGCCAGCAAATACGGCCTGCGCATTGTGGATGTCTTCCGCCCCGAAGGGTCTGACCGACGCGATGACATCGATTGGAACCCGATCCAGCAGGAGCCTTTTGTCCCCACCAAGGACGAAACCGTAGAATATATCCGCCCGGTCCGCGGCCCCGACCAGATGACCGGCCAGGAGGCGATCGACCACGCCATTATCTGGTTCGAAGAGCGCGGCATCGGCACCGGTGTCACCAAATACCGCCTACGCGATTGGGGCCTCAGCCGTCAACGATACTGGGGCTGTCCGATCCCGGTTGTCCATTGCGACACCTGCGGTGTGGTACCCGAGAAGAAAGAGAACCTGCCGATCCGCCTGCCCGACGATGTCACCTTTGACAAACCGGGCAACCCGCTGGATCGCCATCCAACATGGCGCGACTGCGCCTGCCCGGCCTGCGGCGCACCCGCCAAGCGCGAGACCGACACGATGGATACATTTGTCGATTCGTCCTGGTACTTCGCCCGTTTCACCGCCCCGCGCGCCGAAACGCCCACCGATCTGGCCGAGGCCGAATACTGGATGAATGTCGATCAGTATATTGGTGGCATCGAGCATGCGATTCTGCACCTGCTCTATTCCCGCTTCTTCGCACGGGCGATGAACATCACCGGGCACCTGCCGAAGAAGGCCATCGAACCCTTCGATGCGCTGTTCACCCAAGGCATGGTAACGCATGAAATCTATCAAACGCGCGACAAAAATGGCCGCCCGGTCTATCACCTGCCCGAGGATGTGACCGACGGCAAACTAGCCGACGGCACCGAGGTTGAGATCATCCCCTCAGCCAAGATGTCGAAGTCCAAGAAAAACGTGGTCGACCCGGTCAGCATCATCTCGGCCTTTGGTGCAGATACTGCGCGCTGGTTCGTGCTGTCCGATTCGCCACCCGAACGGGACGTGGAATGGACAGCAGCCGGGGCCGAGGCCGCCTATAAGCATCTTAACCGCGTCTGGAATCTGTGTGACAAGATCGGAGCCATGGACCCCGACGCAAAGGGCGAAGGGGATGAGGACCTGCTGCGCGAGATGCACAAGGCCATCCGCGATGTGACACTGGGCGTAGAGAGTTTTGGCTTCAACGCCGCCATCGCCAAGCTCTATGCGTTCACCAATACGCTTGCCAAATCCAAAGCAGGCGCAGCGGCTCAGAAACAGGCGATCAAAACTCTGGCACAGCTGATGTCGCCGATGACGCCGCATTTGGCCGAAGACATCTGGGCCCATCAGGGCGGTGAAGGTTTGATCGCCACCGCTCCATGGCCGGTGGCAGACGAGGCGATGCTGGTCGATGACACCGTCACCCTGCCGATCCAGATCAACGGCAAGCGCCGCGCGGAAATCAGTGTTGCCAAGGATATGGACAAGGCAAAGGTTGAAAAAATCGCGCTCAGCACCGAAGCTGTGCAAAAGGCGCTGGATGGCAATGCGCCCAAGAAGGTGATCGTTGTTCCGGGCCGAATCGTAAATGTCGTTGTTTGATCGCAGATCCCTGCTGTTGATGCCGTTGGCGCTGGCCGCCTGCGGCTTTGAACCGGTTTATGCGCCGGGCGGTTCCGGTTCAAACCTGTTTGGCAAAGTGGCGGTATCCGCCCCGAACACCGCCGACAGCTATCTTCTGGTCCAGAACCTCGAACAGGAACTGGGCCGCAGCGCCACGTCCGGCAACGCCTATCGTCTGGACGTCAACGTTTCGACCGTTGTTCGGGCCGCAGCGATCACAACAACAAATGAAACCAACCGCTACACGATTGATGGCCAAGCTAATTTCTCACTGAGATCGAATGAAACGGACCAGATCCTCGCCTCGGGCACGGTCACCGATTTCGTGGGTTATTCTGCCGCCGGTTCGACCGTGTCGACGCTTGCTGACGAGCGCGCCGGAAAAGAGCGGTTGATGAAGATTCTCTCGGATCAGATCGTTACCCACCTCTATGCCACGCCGGGTCTGGCCACATGAAGCTGAGCCCGCGCGAGGCAGAGGGTTATTTTGCCAAGCCGGATGCGAATAAGACCGGGCTGCTGATCTATGGCACAGATGCGATGCGTGTCGCCCTGAAACGGCAGCAGGTGCTGGCGGCGCTGCTGGGGCCCGGTGCCGAAGAAGAGATGCGCCTGACCCGAATGCCGGGATCGGATTTACGCGGCGACCCGGCTTTGCTGCTGGATGCTGTCAAGGCGGTTGGCTTTTTCCCCGGTCCGCGCGCTGTTTTTGTCGAAGATGCAACGGACACCGCAGCCCCGGCCATCCTCTCGGCGCTGGAAGACTGGGCGCCGGGCGATGCGCAGATTATTGTCGCGGCGGGTCAGCTCAAACCCAGTTCAAAGATCCGAAAGGCGTTTGAATCTCACCCGGCATCATTTGCGGTTGGCATCTATGACGATCCCCCCTCGCGGGCCGAGGTCGAACGGCTGCTGACACAGGCCGGATTGCAGAACATATCGCGCGATTCCATGTCGGCGCTCAGCGAGTTGGCCGTGAACCTCAGCCCCGGAGACTTTGCGCAAACTGTTGAAAAACTGGCGCTTTACAAGCGCGGCGACAGCGCAGAGCTGACAATCGAAGATATCGAAGCCTGCGCCCCACAATCGACCGAGGCCGCGCTGGACGATGTACTGAACGTTGTCGCCGAAGGCCGCACGGGTGAGATCGGACCGTTGATCAAGCGCTTGCAGGCACAGGGCACCAACGGCGTGACCTTGTGCATCGGTGCTACCCGGCACTTTCGCACCCTTTATGCCTGCGCCGCCGATCCGGGTGGCGCGGCGCAGGGCATCGGCAAATTACGGCCCCCGGTCTATGGCAAACGGCGCGACCGGATATTGCGGCAGGCACAGGGCTGGGGGGCTGCAAAACTGCAGACGGCGCTGACTGTTCTGACGGATACGGACCTGTCTTTGCGCTCTGCCGGGCAGACAGCACCCGCCATGGCGCTGGTCGAACGTGCGATGATCCGTCTGGCCATGCTGGCGCGGACGCGCTGACATCCCGGCCCTAGTCAGCTGCCTACTGGCTCAGCCAGCTGGCGGCGGACCGCCCTGCCCAGCGCCCCGTGGCCAGACAGGCCGTCAACAGATAGCCCCCTGTCGGTGCTTCCCAATCCAACATCTCGCCAGCGCAGAACACGCCCGGCAGGGCCTGTAACATCAGACCATCATCCAGCGCGGCCCGGGGAACACCACCTGCAGTAGAAATTGCCTCGTCCATCGGACGCAGCCCGGCATGACGAACAGGGACTGCCTTGATAAGCCTGGCCAATTCCAGCGGATCAACAGGAAGCGGACGGACGAACTCCATCAACACCGCGCTGCGCACAGCGCCCAGCCGCAGTGTTTTGCGCAAGTGGTTGGACAGGCTCGCCTTGCCGCGCGGTTTGCGCAGCCGCGCGACGATCTGGTCCTGCGACAGATCGGGCATCAAATCGATAAACAGATCGGCCCCCTCACGCACCGCCTTGCAGATCGCATAGACACCGCCGCCTTCCAGACCACGTGCAGAAACGACTGCTTCACCCCGACTTATCATCGACCCAGCCCGCAGAGCGATGCCTTTGAGCGGCTGCCCGTAGTGGCTACGCATATGTGCTGACCACGTGATCATCAGGCCCGCATTGGCTGGCGCAAAAGGGGTTAGCCCGATACCGCTCTCGGCAAGGATATCCGCCCAGGCACCGTCTGAGCCCAACCGCGCCCAACTAGCCCCGCCCAAAGCCAGCACAGTGGCATCGGCACGCTCCAACCGGGAGCCATCAGGCGTCTCAAAGGCCAAAGCACCGTCCTGCCACCCGGTCCAACGCCAGCGCGTCTCGATCCGGACATTTTTTCGGTCCAACCGGCTCAACCATGCCCGCAGCAATGGCGAGGCCTTCATTGATTTGGGAAAGACGCGCCCGGTGGAGCCCACAAACAACACCTGCCCCAGATCTGCTGCCCAGTCCTGAACGGCTTGCGCGTCGAATTCGGCAATGACGGGCACCAGCCATGCAGCCGCCTCGCCATAAGACGCTATCAGGTTTTCAAATGGCTCATCCTTGGTCAGGTTCAGACCGGATTTTCCCGCCATCAGAAACTTGCGCGCGACCGAAGGTTTTGCCTCGGCCACCGTCACCGAATGCCCGGCATCCGCCAGTTGTTCGGCCGCCATCAGCCCGGCGGGGCCTGCACCGATCACAACAGTTGGCGCCATCGTTGTCCTCTTGCCTTGTTACGCATTCAGCGCAAATTTGCTGTTGCGATGACACATAGCGACCCAATCTGCCCCCTTTGCAATCGCCCGATCCCCAGCGGGAGCGCCAGCCTGCATCATCTGATCCCAAAACTCAAAGGAGGCAAGGGCGGACCAACCGTCTTGCTGCACCAAATCTGCCACAAAGAGATCCACGCTACATTGACCGAGGCGGAATTGGCACGTGATTTCAACACTATCGGGGCTCTGCAGGCGCATCCGAGACTTGAGAAATTCCTCAACTGGGTCCGCAAACGTCCGCCCGGCTTCCGATCGAAGGTGCCGGGCAAGCGACACAGGCGCTGATCAACCGGGCCACACCTGACCTCCAAAAGCATCGCTCAGAGGGGTGGCAAGGTCTTCGATTTCGATCCCCAGATACTCTGGCACGGGTGCGAATTGCGCGCCGGCGACGTGCTGAAACTCTAGCAACGTGTATGAGCGCTTCCACAGCCATTCGCGGTTTTCAACGCTCCATAAATCTGCGTGCGGCGGGGTCTCGTCGGTATACCCATAGAAATGCAGGTCAAAGCCGTAGGGCTCGACTTCCTGGATCGATAGTAAGCTCATCCCCTGCGCGCGCCAAAACGCATCTTCGGCCGTGATATCGCCCGTGCGCAGCGTGATCTGCCCGACGCGCGCCTCGGCGAAGGGGGCTGTGGCATTCCCGGAATGCTCTGGACGGTTATCCTTGAAATCATGCTGCAGCAACTCGATGACAAAACCTTCGGTGTCGGTCAGGTGGCACATATAGCCGATATCGAGGAACTGATCCGGTTCCGTCACCGGGGCGTTTTGCTTGCGCAGATACGCTGCGGCCAGATCAACATCCGGCAAGGTGATCCCAATCTTCCAGTATCGTTGACCGCGATCGTGGCTATAGGTGCTGCCGCCGGGGATCAGCAGAATGTCCGCATCCTGCCCGTCATATCCAACCCGTCGATTGGCCCCCTCCTGCCGCACGGACATGCCCAGCACATCACGATAGAACCCGGCCAGAAGATCGGGGTCCGCGACCCGCAGATGCAAAGCCGCCAGTCTCATGCGCAGAGTTGCGCGATACCCGCGGCAATCTTGGGGTCAGCGCCCAGGCTGTCGGCAACCAGCTCGCGCGCCGTCTGCATCAGCTCGCCCGGTTCGACCACGCGATCCACCAGACCAAAGGCATAGGCCTCGTGCGTCGAAATCTTTTGCCCTGCCATCAGGATCAACCTGGTTCTGGACGGCCCGATCAAGGCCGCCATGCGTTTTGGATCAGACGGTTGCGGCAGAAAGCCCAGCTTCATCACCGGGTAGAAAAACTTTGCCGAAGGCACCGCGATCCGCAGATCACAGGCCAGAACCATCCCGTTTGCACCACCGGCCAGCGTTCCATTTAACGCCGCAACGGTCAGGCACGGCAACGCGGCAATCGCACCAGACAACCGCTCCCACACATCCGAGGTTGCCAGCCCCGCGCGCGCCTCTTCAAGATCGGCACCCGCGCTGAAAACCTTGCCCGCACCGGTCAGGATCAGCGCCCTTGCCTCGGTCGCGGCCTCGGCAATCTCGGCCAGTTCGGTCAACATCGCCCTTGTCAGAGCGTTGGCCTTGTAGGGGTTGTTGATCGTCACGATCCACAACCCGCCATCGCGATTGAGTTCGATCACGTCAAGCCAACCCTTTTCCGGATATCTTCCTGCCGCAGCGAGATTTCGGTGCCCAGAAACTCATCAGCATCCGGTGAACACATCCACAGCAGCGCATGGGCTGGCCAGTCAGCGGGGATATGGTCCTCCCAATCTAGCTGGCTAACCGGGTTGATCCCGCTGGTCTTGATGGCGCGCTGCATATCTGTCGCGACGGTACCGGGCGACAGCCCCATGGCGCGAATACCATGATGCGCTTCTTCCAGGTGCAGACACTCGGTCAGCATCTTCGCGCCGGCTTTGGACGTGCAATAGTGGCTCCATGCCTCAACAGGATTTGATGCAGCACCCGAAGACACCGTCAGAACAGTCCCGCCGCCCGCAGCTTTCATGATCGGCAATGCAGCACGCATCCCATAGAAAACACCCTTGAGGTTGATGTCGATAGCCTGACTCCAGGCATTTATATCAGCATTGGACAGGTGAAAAATCGGCTCGATCACACCTGCGTTGCCTATCAGCACATCCACCCCGCCAAACCGGTCCACACAATCGGCAACGGCTTGTTCTACCTGAACAAAATCGCTTACGTCACAAGCCAGAGCAATTGCATTTTCTCCCAGAGCCGCCGCCAGCGCATCAATCTGATCCCGGCTGCGGGCAGCAAGGGCAACATTGGCACCCGCAGCTGCAAAAATGCGCGCGGCCTCGGCACCGATGCCCCGGCTGGCGCCGGTGATAAGTACTGTTTTCCCCTGCATCTGCATTCCCTAACCCTTAAATATTGAGATTATCTAACGTCGTACCCCGCGAAGGGGGAATTGGTCCAGCCCTTGCCCCCTTGACGATGGCCGCTGCAAACACGACGATGCGCGCAAATTGATCAAGAAGGGTTCCCTTATGTCTGTTTTCCTTAGCCGTAGCTGCGGCGCAGCTTTGGCCTATGCTGTCATTACCCAAGGTGCATTTGCTGATGTCACCGCTCAGGATGTCTGGGCGGATTGGCAAGCTTATATGAGCAACATGGGCTATGTCGTGAGCGGAGACGAAACTGTCTCGGGCGACGTCACCACCATCTCGAATCTGACCATGTCGATCGAGTTTCCCGAAGAAGACGGGCAATTCGACATGATCGTGCCCGAAATGACGCTGACCGAAAACGGCGACGGCACCGTGAGCATCAGTTTCCCCGAAACCATGCCAATGAACATCTCGGGCGGTGCGGATGGCGAAGAGTTTTCGGCCGATATCCTGTACACCCACAGCCAGCTTGAGATGACGGTTTCCGGCTCGCCCGAAGACATGACCTATGACTACACGGCGGATAGCATCGGCATCACGCTGGACAAGGTCGAGGTCGATGGCGAAACCATGCCAGACGATGTCCTGGCCGTAAACGTCTCGATGAATGATCTGGCCGGCACATCCCGGATGCTGATCGGTGAGACCCGTGATATCGAGCAGAGCTTTACTGCCGCCGATCTGACCTACAACCTGATGTTTGACGAGCCCGAGGGCGATGAAACCGGAAGGATCTCAGGCAAGCTTGAGCAACTGACCTTTGAAGGTCAGAACGTTGTTCCCGCCGATTTTAACTTTGCGGATATTCAGGCCACTTATGACGCTGGCTTCTCCTTTGCGGGTGACTTTGCCTATGCGGCGGGTGAAACCAGCATCGAAGGCGTGAGCGAAGGCGAAGAATTCTCGATGAGCAGCAGCTCAGAAGGGGGGCAATTCTCGGCCAGTATCGATGCCGAGCGTCTTGCCTATGATGTGTCGCAGAACAGCACGAAACTGGCGGTAACCACAGCCGATCTGCCGTTCCCGATCGAAATCGCGATGGAGCAAGCTGGCCTGAAATTCGAATTCCCGATTCAGGCGTCTGACGAAGTGCAGCCCTTTGGCTTTGGCCTGAACCTGACCGAATTCACCATGTCCGACGTGTTGTGGAGCATGTTTGACCCGGCAGGCAATCTGCCGCGTGATCCGGCCACCATCGCGCTGGACACTTCGGGCACTGCCAAAGTTCTGGTGAACTTCCTCGATCCGGAGGTAACGGAATCGCTGGATACGTCGGATGAGGCCCCCGGTGAGTTGCATTCTTTGAAAGTGAACGAGTTGCTCGTGTCGCTTGTCGGTGCGGAACTGACCGGTGACGGCGATTTCACCTTCGACAACTCGAACTCGGAGTCGTTCGACGATCTTCCGATCCCCGCAGGCATCGCGAATCTGAAACTTGTTGGCGCAAATGCTCTGATCGATAAGCTGATCGGCATGGGCCTGCTGGCGGAAAGCGATGCCATGGGCGCACGGATGATGATGGGCATGATGGCGGTGCCGGGCGAAGAGCCGGACACGCTGAACTCGACCATCGAATTTACCGAAGACGGCCAAATTCTGGCGAACGGTCAGCGGATCAAATGATCTCACCCAAGAAAAAGACCGCCCCGGCGGTCTTTTTCCACTCTGGTGTCGCTACCCGCGAAGACGGCGGAACAGCACCGCACCACCAGAGCTGACCCGCTGGTCATATACAAAACCCAGGGCAGACAGATCATCAAAGCAGGCCTTGATGCCACGCAGACCGATCTTGCGCGTGTGGATTTCAAGATAGACCTTTTGCACATCCACCAAGTCCATCCCGTCAAACAAAACCTTTTCGCCGCCCTCGATATCGACAATCAACACATTGGCACCGGTTTGCCGCAACATGTCTGACAGGTGGATCTTGGGAACGCTGACCTCAGCGACATACTCGGGTTTCGGGTCCATGGACGAGGACCAAAAGGGATCGCGCACATAGAAACTGGCGTCGCCAAGGGGGTGCGCATCACTCAGCGCGACGGCATTATGAACCTCGACATCGTTGATCCCGTTGGCCTCGTGAACGCGGGTGATGAATTTGCACAATGTGGGGTTTGCCTCGACACATGCCGCTTTGCGCACGCCCAACTGGGTTTTCAGAAAAGAAGAGATGAAACCAATGCCCGCGCCCAATTCGACAACGCTATCCTCGGGGTCGATGAATTTCGGCAATCCGTTCACTTCGTCCTTTTCGTACCGTTCGGCCCGAATTGCCCGGCGGACCTGCGGCGTAATGATGTCAGGGTCATTTGGAATTCGAACCCCGCGCAAGTTTAGATGATCCTGCATTATGTATTTCCCTACTCACCTCTTCTCCCCGCCGGAAACAGCGAGTTGCTTACCGCGTTATACCCCATGTGCTGCGCCAGCGCTGCAGCTTTCGTCCACACCCGGAAGGTTCGATTTTCCTTGAGTTTTCCTGGTCTCACCGCCTTCAATCCGTCCGCAGGCCTTGCGGGATGTGCGGTCCAAGGCTAGGTCCAGTGCAGTCAGACGGAGGCCCCATGTCCAGAACGCCCGAAGAAATCTCTTATCAACTGCTGGATGCCGCGCGCCAGGCGGGGGCGGAATCAGCCGATGCCATCGTCATAGATGGCTCATCTGTTTCGGTAGAAGTCAGGTCCGGGGCGCTGGAACATGCGGAGCGGGCTGAAAGCACAGATCTGGGCTTGCGGGTCCTGATCGGAAAACGGCAAGCTATCGTATCCAGCTCAGACGCGCGGCCCGGGACACTGACCGCAATGGCAGAACGCGCCGTCGCAATGGCGCGCGAAGCGCCCGAGGATCCATTTGCAGGTCTCGCTGAGCCGGACCAGCTGTCTCAGAACTGGGATAGTGAGGCAATTGAGCTGTTTGACCCGTCGCCCGAACCGTCTGCAGATGCATTGATGCAGGATGCCCTTGCGGCCGAGGCCGCCGCGTTAGGCATCGACGGGGTGTCACAAGTGTCGGATGCGGCGGCGGCCTACGGCGCACATGTCGTACACCTTGCCGGAACAAACGGGTTTTCCGGTGGCTACACGCGCACCAGCCGCTCGATCTCCTGTGTTGCAATCTCGGGCGAAGGCACCGGAATGGAGCGTGATTATGACGGAGACAGCCGCAGCTTTCAGTCTGATCTGCGCGACCCTGCCGAAATCGGACGGACCGCAGGTGAGCGCGCGGTGCAACTGGTTGGGGCGCAAAAACCTGCAACCGGCAGCTTTCCGGTGGTGTTCGACGAACGCATTTCATCCTCGCTGATCGGTCATCTGCTGGCAGCCAGCAACGGCGCTGCGATTGCGCGGGGCGCGTCCTGGCTGAAGGAATCTCTGGGTCAGCAAGTTCTGCCTGCACATCTCTCGCTGGTCGAAGACCCGCACCGCCCGCGGATCGCGGGATCGCGCCCGTTTGACGCCGAAGGTCTGCCGACGCAACGCCGTGTCATCGTCGAAGATGGCGTGCTGACCGGTTGGACGCTTGATTTGTCGAGCGCTCGCAAACTGGACATGCGCCCGACAGGCAATGCCGCACGGGGCGTGTCGGGCCCGCCGTCGCCCAGCAACTGGAACCTCAGCCTGACGCAAGGCGACAAAACCCGCGCTGACCTGTTGCGCGACATGGGAACCGGCCTGCTGGTGACATCCATGATCGGTTCGACCATCAACCCCAATACGGGCGACTATTCCCGCGGGGCATCCGGTTTCTGGGTCGAGAACGGAGAGATCACGCATCCGGTGAACGAATGCACGATCGCCGGCAACCTGCGCGACATGTTGATGCGGATCATACCCGCCAATGATGCGCGACCTTATCTGTCACGTGTGGTCCCATCGTTGTTGATCGAAGGAATGACACTTGCCGGCAACTGATCTGCCCTTGCTCATCGATGCGGCGCTGGAGGCTGGAAGGATCGCCACACGCTATTCCGGCCCCGAGGCGCAACGCTGGGACAAACCCGAAGGTGCTGGCCCGGTGACCGAGGCCGATCTGGCCGTCAACGCGATGCTCGAACAGCGGCTGCCCGCGGCGCGGCCCGGCTATGGCTGGCTGAGCGAGGAAACCGAGGACAACCCAGACCGCCTTTCGCGTGATCAGGTGTTCATCATCGACCCGATTGATGGCACCCGCAGCTTTGCCGAAGGATCGCGTACATGGGCGCATTCGCTGGCGGTGGCAGAGCAGGGCAAGATCACGGCTGCGGTAATCTATCTGCCGCTGCGCGATCTGATGTTCACGGCAGCTCTGGGTCAGGGGGCTAAGCTGAACGGGGTCACCATAAACGCCTCGCAAGTCAATGCGTTTGGCGAGGCTGATGTGCTGGCAGCGAAACCGAATCTCGCCCCGCGCCACTGGCGAAACTGCCACCCGCCAGAATTCAAACGCTCTTACCGCCCGTCGCTGGCCTATCGGATGGCGCTGGTTGCGCAGGGCAGGTTCGACGCCATGCTCACGCTGCGCCCCAGCTGGGAATGGGACATTGCGGCGGGCGACCTGATCCTGCGCGAGGCGGGCGGTGTCTGCTCGGACCGGTTGGGGCAACCGCTGCGGTTCAACAATGCCCGGCCGCATCTGAATGGCGTGATCGGGGCCGGTGCGGGTCTGCATGCGTTGCTCTCGGCGCAGCTTGATATCACCGACGGTGGGACCCAAACATGAGCAAGCCCCGATCCCTCAGCCTGGCGGCGTATCGGGTGTTGTCCTGGGGTGTTTCGGGCAACAACGGCGAGCCCCTTCCGCCCCGTCCGGCAGGTGAGCTTTTGTGGATTCACATCGACAAATCGGATCGATTGCGGGTCGTTGACGATTTTTGCCGCCGCTTGCTGCCGGCGCGGCCCGGGCTGTCCCTGCTGATCACGGCGCCGCCCGATACCGATCTGCAGGAGTGGGACGAACAGGACTACCCCATTGTGAACCTCCCGCCGGAACAAACGGGGGCAGCACGCGGGTTTCTGGACCACTGGCAGCCGGATATAGGCATCTGGGTCGGCGGCGGGCTGATGCCCAACATCATTACCCGCGCCGAAGAACGGAACATCCCGCTGATTCTGCTTGAGGCCGATCTTGACGTCAGAGCCGGGCGCGGCGGGAAATGGCTGCCGGATATCAACCGCTATACCTTTGACTGCTTTCAGACCATCCTTGCATCATCGGAAAACACGGTGCGTCAGATCAGGCGGCTGGGGGTTCCCGGCTCAAAAGTGTCCATATCGCCGCCGCTGCATATCAGTCCGACACCAATGCCCTGGCCTGAAGATGAGCTGATCGAAGTCAACGATGCCTTCGCCGGACGCCCTGTGTGGCTGGCCGCATGGGTTCAAGACAAGGAATTCATCTCAGTCCTCAGCGCCCACAGGCAGGCCCTGCGGATGCTACCGCGCCTCGCACTGGTGCTGCATGTTGCCGACACCACAGAAGCCGCGCCTTTGCTGCGCAGGCTTGAGACAATGGATCTGCGTTGCATCGACTCAGCTGACGGCCAGATGATCGAAGATACCACTCAGGTGATCCTGTCATCAGACCCCGAAGATCTGGGGCTGTGGCATCGGGTTTCGCCCGTCACGTTCATGGGCAGCTCGATGGAGCGCGATGCCGGGGGATGTGATCCTCTGGTGGCGACAGCGTTGGGGTCAGCTGTCATCCACGGCCCCTATGTCGGCAAGCATCAGTCGGTTTATGATCAACTGGAACAGGTCAATGCGGCCCGCAGCATACGATCAGCAACCGAACTGGGCGATGCTGTGGTCGAGCTGCTGGCCCCGGATCGCGCTGCTGATATGGCGCTGGCGGGCTGGCAATTGGTGACCGAAGGCGCGCCGCAGGCTGATATGCTGATTGATATGGTTCAGGAAGTTCTGGACGAACGGAGTGTCAACGATGCGGGCGCCTGATTTCTGGAACACGCCAGCCGACCGGCCAGCCCTGCGTGCCCGGCTGCTGGCCCCTCTGGGTCATATCTATGCAAAAGCCACCGCGCGCCGCCTTGCCTCGGATAAAGGCATCAACCCCGGCATCCCGGTGATCTGTATCGGCAACCTGAATGCCGGCGGCACTGGCAAAACCCCCACCGCAATCTGGGTGGTCGAGCAACTGCGCGACGCGGGTCATCGGCCACATATCGTAACCCGAGGGCATGGTGGCTCTTTACCGGGTCCGGTACGGGTCGACCCCGCCAGACACACCGCTGCACAGGTTGGCGACGAGCCGCTATTGCTGGCCGCATTTTCCGAAGTCTGGGTCGCCAAAGACCGGGCGGCTGGTGCGCGTGCCGCGGCCATGGACGGCGCGACGGTCATTGTGCTGGATGATGGGTTCCAGAACCCATCCGTCGCCAAGGATTTCTCGATCGTCGTTGTCGATGCCGCACGCGGCTTTGGCAATGGGTTGTGCCTGCCAGCCGGGCCATTGCGGGAACCGGTCGATATCGGGTTGAAACGGGCCGATCTTGTGATGTCTCTCGGCGACGATGCGGCCCAGACGCTGTTCTCGGACCACTGGAGCAAGGTCGTCACTCCTCCGCGTGCTAGTGGTGAAGTGAAACCCTTGCAGACGGGCATGGACTGGCGCGACAGCACCGTTCTTGCCTTTGCCGGGATCGGCCACCCGGACAAGTTTTTTGCAACCCTTCGGCAACAAGGTGCAAACCTGCTGCGCGCCGAGGCGCTGGATGATCATCAACCGCTGACACCCGCTCTGATGACGCGGCTCGAGAGCGAAGCGGCCGCCTTGGGTGCGCAGATGGTGACAACGGAAAAAGACGCTGTGCGTCTGCCGCCAGCGTTCCGCAGCAAAGTGATCACCCTGCCCGTTCGATTGCAGGTGCATCAGGCGGAAATGGTCAGGGATATGCTGCTCAAGGCCGCACCCGCGCCATGAAGAACCCAGCTGGCTGGCACGGGTCAGACGCTGGCCGGATCAAACCGCCCAGCGCCACTGTCGTCAGTTGCCCAGCTCTTCTTCGATCAGCTTCTTGAACTCTTCGTAAGACTGGTTTTCGACCTTTTTGCCGTTCACCACGAAGGACGGGGTAGCCTGCACGCCGTCGCGCTCGGCGTTTTCCTGATACCACGCGACCAGAGTCTGTGCGCGGGTGCCGTCCTGCAGACAAGCCTCAAGCTGATCGTTCTCGATCCCGGCAAGACGGCCGATCTTGCGCAGCTCTTCCACGATTTCGGCAGGCCCACCGGCGCGGGTCCACTCACCCTGGCCCTGATAGATCAGATCGGTGATGCCAAAGAACTTTTCGGGCCCGGCGCAGCGCGCCACCATCGACGCCCACAGACCGTAGCGATCAAAATAGACCTCGCGATAGGTGAACTTTACCTTTCCGGTATCGATAAAGTCTTTCTTAAGCTGCTTGTAGGGCCCCGCATGGAAATTCGCGCAATGCGGGCAAGTGTAGGACGCATATTCCACAATCTCGACGGGCGCATCTTCGGCCCCCAGAACCATCTCAACAATGGTCGATGTATCCAGATCGGCATCCTGCGCCTCAGCAGCACCAACCAGCACATTTGCAGGTGCGGTATTCGACGTTTGTGTCAGCCAGTAGCCGCCAGCGGCGACGGCAACGGCCGCACATATTACGGTTGCAATACGGCTCATTCTCAGCCCTTTCTCAGCGTTTCTGCTTGGATAAAACGTTGCGACCCAGACGTTCAAGGGCAGCGCGCAAATCACCATCGTGAATATCGCGTGACACTTTGTCCGCCTCGGCGACAATTTCTGGTGCAATAATAGGTTTCGCCTCTTTCGGCTTGTGATCGAAACTGGCCTGCCCCTCGGCAAATCCTGTCGGAGCGGTCTGGGTGATCCGGACGCGGCTGATAGCGTTATAGCCATAGACCGCATTTACCTTATCGCGCAGCTGCTCTTTCTGCATCTCAAGCATTGGGGCCTGCGGGCCAGTGGTCAGCACGGTCAGCGTAGCACCGAACCCGCCCTTACCGTATCCCACCGTCACCGGGCGCGCGATTGCTGCGGTATCCTGCCCAACGATCTCGGCCCAATGCGTCAGCAGCCTTGAAACGGCGAACCCCCGGCTTTCCCCGGCGCGCCGTATCTGGTCATTCAGCAAAGTCGCGGTGCGTTTGAACCCGCGGGTCGAAGAACGTCTGCGCTGCATCTGGTTTCTAACTCCTGCGCCGCTATTGTAATGGGCAGAGGGCCGGACACCAGAGAAACCCGACAGGGAGATAGATAAAACTTGCGTGACACCCATGAATTCGACCTCAGCGCTGCGTTGCTGGAATGGTACGACCGCCACGCCCGCGAGATGCCCTGGCGGGTTAGCCCCGCAGATCGCGCAGCCGGGGCGCGACCCGACCCCTATCGGGTCTGGCTGTCTGAGGTCATGCTGCAGCAAACCACCGTGGCGGCTGTTCACGACTATTTCTTGCGCTTCACCGCCCGCTGGCCGCGGGTTGATCTGCTGGCAGCCGCACCAGATGATCAGGTTATGGCCGAATGGGCTGGGCTGGGCTACTACGCCCGGGCCCGAAATCTGCTGAAATGCGCGCGTGTCGTCACCGAAGAACACAACGGGCAATTTCCCCAAACTTATGACGCGTTGATCAAATTGCCCGGGATCGGCCCCTACACGGCTGCGGCAATCGCGGCCATCGCCTTTGATCAGCCCGAAACCGTTCTGGATGGCAATGTGGAACGCGTCATGGCGCGCCTCTATGACATTCATGATCCCCTGCCCGGATCAAAACCCCTGTTGAAAGAACAGGCCGCATCACTGACGCCTGATCAGCGTCCCGGAGACTATGCGCAGGCGGTCATGGATCTGGGGGCCACCATCTGCACCCCCAAGACTGCCGCCTGCGGGATTTGCCCCTTGCGCGACCCATGTCAGGCGCGCGCGGCAGGAACCTATAAAGAACTGCCGCGCAAGACGCCCAAAAAACCAAAACCCACGCGGCTGGGCCATGTCTATATCGCACAGCGCCGGGATGGCGCGTTGCTATTGGAACGCCGCCCCGACAAAGGCTTGCTGGGCGGAATGCTGGGCTGGCCCGGCTCCGAGTGGTCAGACGCGCCGGCCGAAGCGCCGCCGTTTTCTGCAGACTGGGCCGTGCTCTCTGGCGAAGTTCGACATACCTTTACCCATTTCCACCTGATCCTGCAGGTCTGGACCGCAGAACTGGCCGATGAGGCCCCCCCGCCGGGTCTGGTCATACTCGACAAACACAGCTTCCGCCCCAGCGCCCTGCCAACCGTCATGCGAAAGGCCTACGACCTTTGGCGCGGCCATTAGACCGCTGTGCAAACATTCCAACCCGGTCTAGCTTGCCGATGAAGATTGGAGCACAAGATGAGCAACCCAGACACACTCTCACGATGGCAATCGGCGCTACCCTTCTGGATGTCTTACCTGCTGATCCCCCTGTTGTGGTTCAGCGCTGTACTGGGCAGCTGGTGGATTCTTCTGGTGCCTTTGTCGACCTGGTGGGCCTTTGCCGTTCTGGACCGTCTGACGGGCCCAAATCTGGAGAATGCTGACCCCGAAACGCCCGACAGCCAGCTTCGGTGGTATATTCTGCTCACGAGAGTCTGGGCGCCGGTGCAATTCATCACACTCTTTGGCCTGATCTGGTACACCACCCATGCCGGGCATCTGTCTTCGGTCGAAAAAATCGCCTTGTTCTTTGGCATGGGCGTGATCTCGGGAACCATCGGCATCAATTACAGTCACGAGCTTATGCACCAACAGGGCCGGGTCGAGCGCTGGCTTGGCGACATCCTTCTGGCAATGGTCCTGTACTCACATTTCCGCTCTGAACACCTGCTGGTACACCACCGCTATGTCGGAACCCCCCGTGATCCGGTAACGGCCCGATATAACGAAGGGTTTCACCGCTTCTACCCCCGCGTTTTGCGCGAAAGCCTGATCTCGGCCTTCCGGGCCGAGCGGCAAAAGCTTGCCCGTAAAGACCGACCATGGACCGACGCGTCCAATCCGTTCTGGCGGTATTGGACGCTGCAATCCGCCATGTTGTTACTGGCGCTGCTGCTGGGCGGCTGGGCCGGTCTGTGTCTGTTCCTCGTTCAGGCGGGTACGGCGATCTGGCAGCTGGAGCTGGTCAACTATGTAGAACATTACGGTTTGACGCGAAAACATCTGGGCGATGGCAAATACGAACACGTGCGCCCGTGCCATTCGTGGAATTCGTCGCAAAAGGCATCGAACTGGCTGCTGATCAACCTGCAGCGTCATTCCGACCATCACTACAAACCGAACCGCCGCTTTCCTCTCTTGCAGCACCATACGCAGGATGCCGCGCCGCAACTGCCCTACGGATATCCTGTCATGACGGTGGCCGCGATGATCCCGCCGCTCTGGCGACGGGTTATGAATCCAAGAGTGCGGGCGTGGCGGCAGCAGTACTATCCCGAGATTGCCGACTGGAAACCCTATAATAGGGTCGAAAATCCCATGCCTCTCTGACCGCCCGCAGCGCGCAGAAGCGCGCTGCCACGCCCAACAGGCGACATCGCATCTATGATGCGTTGTTAGTCGGCGGGAGCGGCCCAGCTGACAATGCCCACACATGCATGTTGTCTTCGACCCCGCGCACAACCTGATCCTCGACCGGGTCGAAGCCTATCATCAGATCCTGCCCCTCGTGATCCTCGTCCAGCACCTGAGCGCGCAGTTCATCGCTGACGATCACCCTGGCCGCCAGTTCGCGGGTCAGCGCCTCAAGCTTGGCAGCCACGTTCACGGCATTGCCGATCACCGCAAACTCCAGTCGGTTGGCACCGATATCGCCTAAAACAACCGAACCATAGTGAAGACCGATGCCAACGTGAATCTCAGGGTCTCCGGCGCGGCGACGTTCGAGGTTCCAACGGTCGATCGCTTCGGTCATGGCCCGCGCACAGGCCAAGGCATTGGTTGCATCCTGTGCCGTGGGAACTGGCGTCCCAAACGTGGCCATCAACCCATCGCCCAGATATTTGTCCAGGGTGCCGTGATGGCGAAACACTTCCGTTTCCATCCGGGCATGAAATCCGCGCAACACCTCGATCACATCGTAGGGATCGCGCCCTGAGGCAAATTTGGTAAAGCCCACAATGTCGATAAAAAGAACTGCAACGTTTTCCTTGCGGACGCGCTTTAGCGGTTCGTCATTGTTACTCAGCTCCTCAACAACATTGGGCGAAAAATAGCGCGACAGATTGGCCCTCTCACGCTCAAGCCCGGCATTGGTCATCAACAATCGATTGAGGCGCCGCATCGACACACCCAGTGTTACCGCGACCATCACAAAGATAATCACTTGCTGGATGCGTAAAGCTGGCATGAAGCTGTTCGGGTCAAGCATCTCTGCAACTGCTGGATACTCCCGCAAGGCGTCGGCAACCCCTTCGCTGAGCCCCGAAATAGGGGATGAGAGCCACCATGCAATGATCCACCCCGCCGTCCACATCAGCGCAGTCCAAGATCCAATCGCGATCACGGTACGCCAGGAATAGGCCAGCGTTCCTGCTGCGAGAATGATGAAGAAATACTGGAAGTTATCGAACCGGTACTGCATCGCCAGCGGCCTCACGTCATCGCTGAACGGATTGGGGACAATCATGCCCAGCGTCATGATCAGCAAATCCACAAAGATCAGCAGGAGCTCGGTTCGGGATTGCCCCACACGCCCGGCCCGGCGGATCAGCCAGCCGTTTGCGCAGATCAGCAAAAGGATGAAATGATACCAGAGCACCTCCCATTGAGGGTTCAGGTAGATCAACAACAGGCCAGTCAGACCCATCGCAATCCATCGGGCGCGGACGGCCAGTTCCAAACCCTCGCGCTTATTCCGCTCCAGTGCAGCTTCGGTATATTTGTTATCCAGATCGAAATTGTCCGGCTGCGTGACAAACAGCCTGCTCAGACGGGATTGGCTGGCGGTAGTCTCGGTCATTGCCTTCATCTCCCAAAGGGGCAGTCAGGGACGGCCTATGCAATCATCTTGTGCACAAAAACAAAAGACCCCGCCGGGGTCGGCGGGGCAAGGCTTAGTGCCTTGTGTCAGGCCACAGGCACCGGCGGTATTTGGTAAATCAGTTGTGCATCTCAGACCGGATCTGCTGGCGCAGCACGTCGATCGGCACGGTTTTGCCGTCGCGCTTGAAACACCAGTAGGTCCAGCCGTTGCATGACGGCGCGTTCTCAAGATGCGCACCGACCTGATGGATCGAGCCTTTGACGTTGTCGCCCACCAATGTGCCATCAGCGCGCACCTTAGCCTTGTGGCGCTGGTTCATGGAATACAGCTCTTCGCCCGGGCGCAACATGCCGCGTTCGACCAATTGGCCAAAGGGCACGCGCGGTTCGGCGCGTTTGCTGGCGCTGACCTCAAGCGCCTCGCGGTCGAACTTGCGCACCTTGGCAATGCGTTTCTCAGCCACCTTGCGATAGCTTTCTTCGCGCTCGATCCCGATGAATTCACGGCCCAGCATCTTGGCGACCGCACCCGTCGTACCCGTGCCAAAGAACGGGTCCAGAACCACATCACCCGGATTGGTCGACCCAATCAGAACGCGATGCAACAACGATTCCGGTTTCTGCGTCGGATGTGCCTTGTCACCGTTTTCATCCTTCAGGCGCTCGTGTCCGGTACAGATCGGCAGCACCCAGTCGCTGCGCATCTGCACACCTTCGTTCAGGGCTTTCAGCGCCTCATAGTTGAAAGTGTATTTCGCACCTTCGCGTTTGGACGCCCAGATCATCGTTTCATGCGCGTTGGTGAACCGTTTGCCGCGAAAATTCGGCATAGGGTTCGACTTTCGCCAGACCACATCGTTCAGAATCCAGTATCCCGCGTCCTGCAGGGCCGAACCCACGCGGAAGATGTTGTGATAGGACCCGATTACCCAGATCGCACCATTGGGTTTCAGCAGACGATGCGCTGCCTTCAACCACTCACGCGTGAATTGGTCATAAGCGCCAAAGCTGGAAAACTGATCCCAGTGATCGTCGACCGCATCGACCTGCGAATTATCCGGGCGGTGCAACTGACCCTTCAGCTGCAGATTATACGGCGGATCCGCGAAAATCAGATCAACCGATGCCTCGGGCAGACTGTTCATCGTTTCGATGCAGTCCCCAGATAGAATCGTGTTTAAAGGGAGCGCGGTTGCGCCCTTTGTCTTGGTCGTAGTCATATCACTGCCTCAGTTCCACGGCGCTTTTGCGCTCATTTGGTTGAGACAAGGATGAGTCAAAGATGATTCGCCGTCAATTTCTTTTTTGAATCAGCAACTTACAATTTACTCTTGATACAAGATATTGTGGACCGGTTTGAACGAACGCCTATGATGTGGGGTCACACCAAGATTTTGCAGCGCTTGCCTGTGTTGTTTTGACGGATAGCCTGCGTTTGTCTCCCAGCCATAGCCGGGATGCTGTTGCGCTAAATCCACCATCAGCTGATCGCGCCAGTTTTTTGCAAGGATCGAAGCGGCGGCAATCGAGACGGACCGCCCGTCCCCTTTGACAACGGCCTGCGACGGGATCGTCAGGCCGCGCGGAATCATATTGCCGTCAATCAACAGGAAATCAGGCGCAGAGCTGAGCGCCGCCACGGCGCGTTCCATCGCAAGATGCGAGGCACGCAGGATATTGATTTGATCAATCTCGGCGACCGATGCCTCAGCGATAGCGTATTCAGAGCGGTCGCGAATTGCATCGTCCAATATCGCCCTGCGTTTCGCGGTCAGCTTCTTCGAGTCGTTCAGCCCATCGGGTATTTGCCCCGGGCTCAAAATGACCGCTGCGGCCACAACCGGCCCGGCCAACGGCCCGCGACCAACCTCGTCCACGCCAGCGACCCTGAGATGCCCCTGCGCAATCAGCGCCTGTTCCAATTCAAAATTCGGTGTCGTCATGACGATGCCAAATCGCGTTTCACTCTCAATCGCAAGACAAAAAAGAGAGGGCCGCTTGCGCCGCCCTCCCCTGCGCGGCGCTTCTGCGGCACCGCTCCTGCTCAGACCTGGTTACTTGTAGACGACACGGTATCCCTTCTGGCGCAGGCATGCGGGTTCATATGCCCGCTTAACCTTGTTGCCGTTCCAGAACCCGACCTTGCACTGCTGAGGCAGGCTATCTGCATAGTGATAATGCTTCTTCAGACATCTTGGCGCCAAGAGCGGACGCTGAGAGTACTCGTCAAAATGACGCAAGCACCGCTTAGGCAAATCATACTGCGCAACACGATCAGGCACCGGGCGTACGGGGTAGGTTTCTATAGTCGGCTCCTGATACACTGGTGCCGGCTGACGGGTGACGCGGTCTTTGCGTTTTTCCTTGTTATAGTGATTGACCGCTGCGCCGATGATGGCAATCGCGGCAAGCCCCCCCAGAATATCCTTGGTATCTGCGGCCCGCGCCTGAGAGGCTGAAACGCCGGTAACGGCAACGGCTGTGGCAACGATCAAAGCAATGAATTTACGGTACATGATGCGGGTCCTTTCGATAGATGGGGCGGGTCCGTAACAGACCGCGAAACTGATGACCCAACCTTGGGCACCCACCCTCAGGACAAGCAATAACCGCTGCCTGCTATCTGATATCATCCAGCCCAAACCCCTTAAGTTATTGAATATCGCGCCAAGCCATGCGCAGGATACGGCCTATGAAACAGCTCTTATCTTCTCTGCTAATCGCAGCCCTGATATCGCTTGGTTCTGCGGCTTCAGCCGCAGATTGCTATGCGGACTACAAAGCCAAGCAGGATAATCCCCTGCGTCTGCATTATGGCGTCATGCAGGTTTCGGCCTGCTCGAAAGGTCAGGCCGCAAACGAGGTTGCCCAACGCCTTCAAGCCTCAGGCTGGACCTTGCTGAATGTCATGTCCGTTTTCGGGCCTGAAGGGTTGGATCAGAGGAAGGCCAATGCCGGAAAATTCTATCTCCGTTTCTGAGGCGCGACGGTCCGGCGCAAGGCTGGTTGGCGCGGGTATTGTGGCCATCGTGGTGATCCTGGTGACCGCGGCCGTGTTTCTGCTGTGGACGCTTCCCGACGCCAATGCCTTCAACGCGCGGGTCGAGCGCCTGTTCATCGAAAGCGACCTGACATCGCAGACCGAAATCCGATTGCTTGAAATTCTGGCGCAATCGGGCACCGCCTTTGCTGATACGCTGTCCAGCTACCGAATGGTGATCTTTGTGTTGCTGGTCTTTGCCAGTGCCATGCTGATCAGCGCGCTGGTGTTTTTGGTGATGCTAGTGACGATCAACCGACGCATGGCCCAAATCGAACGGACCGGCATTCAGGTCACATCTTTGCTGATCAGCCGTGAAGAGAACACGGTTTATCTGAACAATATGGATTTCAAACTTACCCCTGCAGCAATGGAAACGCTGTCGGTGCTCGCGGAATCCCGGCTGGACGACGAAGTGCTCTCAGGCGTTGAAATCGAGGCGATGATATCCGGTAAGAACCCCGCTGATTGCGAAGAAGCGGCCGGCGCCACCCGGATCAAGCGCCTGCGGGATGCATTGGGCAATCAGATGGTCAGCGAGCTGCTGGTAAAGAATATCGCAAAGCGCGGATATATGCTGTCGATCGAGAAAGATGTCATTCAAATGATCTGACATGTGCAACGGCGGCCCAAGCCCGCGCGTCGATATGATAAATTCTGCATCGCCCCCCTTGGAAATGAGCGCCTCAACGCCCATCATAGTGACCTGTGCAAGCGGAGGTTGCCGATGAACATCCACGCCACGCCAAATATCAAAGGTTATGGAATCTCTGTCGAACCGTTGACAGGCCGGGTCGCCATCTATCGGGGCGATGTCCTTTTGGCCGAAAGCAACGATGCCAAGGTCATGTATGAAACGCGACTGGCGCCGGTAATCTATGTTCCGCAACAAGACGTCCGCGTCACTCTGAGTGGTGAGACAGACCTGCAGACATTCTGTCCTTTCAAGGGAACGGCCAGCTATCACGACATCATGCTACCCGGCGAAACCCTCACCAATTCGGTCTGGGCCTATGAAGATGCTCTGCCCGAAAGCAAGGCGATCCAGGGCCATATCGGCTTCATGCCAGGCTCATATACAGACATTGATCTTGGCGATAACACGTTGCGCGAGTCGCGGGATGGCAACATCAGCGGCCCATTGATCGACTGGCTGATGCGCGGTGCGTCAACCATCGACACGCCTGACGCTTTCACCAAAGCGCTGGCTGAAAAAATGATGGACCACGGGATCGCAATTCAGCGGCTGAGTATTCTTGTCTGGTCCTTGCATCCCCTTATCGCGGGCAAACACTATGTCTGGGAAAAAGGTGACAAAGAAATCGCCACCTACACACCAAGCTATGAAATTCATGACCATCCGGCCTTCACCAACAGCCCGCTGCGGCATGTCTCCAATGGGCTGGGTGGGGTACGACAACGTCTGAACAGCGAAAACTCGAGCAACAGTTTCCCCATTATGGAGGACTTGCGGGCCAAAGGGGCAACCGACTATGTGGCGATGCCACTACCATTCTCCGACGGTCGCACCAATGTGATCACTTTGACCTGTGACCATCCCGACGGTTTTACTACCGAAAACCTTGGGTTGGTGTTCGAGTGCTCGTCGGTCATCGCGCGATACTATGAGGTTTTCATGCAGCGCGAAAATGCACAGGCGTTGCTGGAGACCTATGTCGGAAAACGAACCGGCGCGCGCGTTTTGGGTGGTGATATTCGGCGCGGCGATGGCGACGATATTGATGCCGCGATTATGTTTTGCGATTTGCGCAACTCAACCAGCCTTGAAGAACAATTGGGACGCAGCGCCTATATCACATTGCTGAACGAGTTTTTTGAAACGGTGTCCGGCATCGTTCATGGCAATGGTGGTGAAGTGCTGAAGTTTATCGGTGACGCTGTTCTTGCCGTATTCCCGGCAGGCGATGACGCCCCCAAAGCGCGGGAAAACGCACAGCGTACGGCCATCGAAATTGTCGAAAGACTGGCTGAACTCCGCACGTCTGAAACCGACCATCATTGCGACTGCTCCATCGGGGTGGCATATGGGCGCGTTACTTATGGCAATGTGGGATCGCGCGAACGGCTGGATTTCACTGTCATCGGACAGGCGGCCAATGTCGCGGCCCGCCTTGGCGAATATGGTAAGTCCACCAACCACAGGATCGTGGTATCAGAAGATATCGAACCTGCGTGCAAGCATGCGGTCCCGCTTGGGGCGGTAAAGCTGCATAACGTGTCCCGACCCGTTACCTCGTATGCCCTGCGCACCGCGGCGGATCTCGTGTTAGACGGCTGACGTCTGAGCGCCTCGTTCCTCTCGTTTTTTGGGGGGTCACGCGCCCAACAGTATCAGGGCGGTTTGTCCGGGGGATATGGTGTTCTGAAGCTGCGCAATCTGACTGCGCGCCAGAAATGTATCTGTCAATGTCTCGATAGCGGTCTGATCCGAATACTGCGAAAGATCGCCGGACCCGTTAAGAGCAGAGAGCTTGTCACGAAACACAACCAGTTGCTTATCAATATCGAGCTGCCCAAAGGCAGGCGGCAGACCCAGCGCCGTCTCCATCATGTTGCGTAAAGGGGGCAATCCCATCAAATCAAACCATTTCCGGGTCTCGCTGCCATCTTGAACGGCCAGATCCTTTAACGCATGCTGCGCATAAAGCGCGATACGCATCGCATCGTCCGACTGCCCGACCGAGACCTCAAAACGCGCAGTCAGATTGTCTTCGGCCACCCTTTCCATGTTGGTGATCAGGCCGGTTTTGCGCACTGCGCCCGGCCCTAGGCCAAAGGCGTCCGAGAACTCGCGATAGCGCCGATCCGCCAACCGGTTTGCCAAGGCATCGTCTGCCTGGGTGCCATCGGACAAGATTTTCTGGATGAAGTATCGATTGTTGATATCCCCTTCCAAACCAAACGCGCCAAGAGCCACCTGCAATAACCTGCGATCCGAGACCAGATCTTCTGCCGATCTCACGTTACGGATATTTTCCAGAAAGTACTTGGTCTCGCGTTCCTGCACGGCAGAGGCAGAAAATGTCTGCAGTTGGGCGTCGTAGGTCCGTTGCAGAAAACGCCAACCAACCAACCCTCCTGTGGGTATGACCGGCTGGAATGTCATTGCTTATACGCCATCAGGCGTTCTTCTCGCGGCAACAAGGTGCGAAGGGACTTGAGGCACTTGTAATATTGCTCGGCAACCAGCGCCTCTGTGGCTTCAGACAGAACGCGGCGGCTATCGGCGTCAGTGAACACCTGGCTCAGCTCTTCTACCCGGCGCAAAAGCTGCTGACGCGAATCCCCACCTTGCATATCACCGGACAGCACCAGCTGTGCCGCATAGCAGACGCGCCGCACCGGAGTAGTGACCTCTTCTGGGTGGATGGCATCGCGCAGACGTAACACATTTGCCTGCGGTGTCATGATCGAAAAGCGACTGCGGCGATCGCCGTTTTCGATGACGACGCCATTGATCAGAACCCGCTCTTTCGGGGCGAGTTTCAGGACAAGACCCCCCATCAGCTTGCCCCCATCTGCCGCAGCCCGCGCAAAACCGCCATGTTGATTTCCAACAGAGGCTCGACCGGCGCCTTGTTGCCCAGAATCTGGCTGCTGTGTTGTTCGGTGAACTCTGCAAGATAAAAGATGCGCGCGCGCAAATCATTGGGCAACGCATTGTCCGCGTCGGACACGCCGGTCGCCAGCACCGTCCAGAGCCGCCGATTTTCATGCAAAGCCTGCACAAACGCTCCGAAATCCGTAGCTTTGCGCGTAGCCGCCATGCGGAGCCGCTGTGTAATCTTCGAAATCGCCTCGTATTCCGTATCCCGAGGCGTACGGGTCGGAGCTGCGGTTTGCGCGTATGCGCGCTGTGCGAGCGTCTGGGGTGTCACTTGAAATCCTTCCAATTGGCCGTCTAGGGGCGGTCAAGGTCGGGGCGCGGTGAACGCGCCCCGACCATTATCTTTGGATCAGCGGAACAGCGACAGGATCGACTGCGGCGCCTGGTTTGCAATCGACAGCGACTGTGTCGCCAGCTGCTGCTGCACCTGAAGCGCCTGCAGACGCGCCGAGGTCTCTTCCATATCGGCATCAACCAGCGAACCGATACCGGATTTGAACGAGTCGGCCAGATTCGAGATAAACTCTTTCTGGGTTTCAATCCGGCTCTGCGAGGACCCAAACGCGGCCGAAGCATCAATCGACGTATCGATCAGGGATTCAACCGCAGCCAAGGCAGCAGTCGCGCCAGCGCCAGTTGAAACATCGATTCCGGTCAGGGCGCCCAGGCCACCCGACCCTGCGTTCACATATTGAGCCGAGAACGAAAGATCGCTGCCAGTGCCGTTTGTGACCGACAGGGTCCCTGCGGTGCCTGAGTCATAGTCAACGGTGAGACCCGTGATACCCAGTTCTTCGATCTTCGCCTTCAGACCCACGGCAACAAGATCGCCCGTGGTGGTTGCTGCCGCATCAGCCGCAGAAACGGTGTAGGATACAACCTGATCGTTGATTGCCACGACCACCTTGTCCCCTGCCGCAAAGGCGCCACTGGATTCATCCGTTACCAGAGCCGTTGCCGAGGTCGCGCCATTGTCGATCGTGGCGCCGACACGGTCGTTGCCGGTGGAGGCACCGGTCGAGCCGTCAAACACCTGCGCCGTAACATAACCACCAGTTGACAGGTTCTGACCAGCAACTGAGATCGATGAAGCGGTCACGTTGCCCAGGTTATCACGATCCAGAGACGCAAGGATCGATGCGGACCCCGCCGAACCATCCACAAGATTCAGGCCATTAAACTGCGCCGCGCTTACGACAGATGCGATCTGATCTTTCAGTGCGGTCACATCGTCATTGATCTTGCCACGATCCACGTTGTCTTCCTGCGCCGCAACGATCTTACCCTTCATCTGGGTCAGAAGATCAGTCACAGTCTCAGCCGCGTTCCGCGCCACCGCAACGGTCGACTCACCCAGCGCCAGACTGTCTTTGATCGCGTTGAAGCCGTTGACGTCAGATTCCATTACTTTGGAAATCGCCCAGACAGCCGAGTTGTCCTTTGCCGTGGCAACATCTTTACCGGTCGAGATCGCGTTCTGGGTCTGCGCAAGGTTCTTGTTAACCGATTTCAGGGTTTGCAACGCAACCATTGCGCCATTGTTTGTCAGAATACTGGACATGCTTTGTCATCCTTTTCCGTTCGGGGCTTTCATCGCCCATATCCACCCACCGAAACCGGCAGGCATATCTGTCGTTCTGACCTGTGCGATGTACCATTCGGTGTTCGCGCCACCTGCCTCTCAGGTGCGAGCCCACCTTGGCCTCCTATCCCCTAACGGAGTGCTAAAACGCCCTGACCTAAAAACTTGCATTTGATTCAATCCGGGGCCTAAGCCCGCTTTTCCAGTTTGGCCTGCCCTCTTACAGCAAAGCCGCTGCGCTGTCCGGCGGCGTCATAAGTGCTGAATTCCTGACGGACACGCCGCAACTCGGACATGCGAAGGGCAACGGCCCGAATCCCGTCGGCGGCACTGGTCAACAACGCCTGATTGCGCGTGACCTTGTCATGCAAGCGACTTAAATCGTCGCTCTCGCGGACCTGCATGTCATTCAGGGCGCCAATCAGTTTTTCCTTTTCGGGCATCATTTGATCCAGACGCTCCAACTCACCGTCGACAAGTGCTGCGCGCTCAAGGTCCAGCAAGTCTTCGAGCGCCCTAATCAGGTCCGTTTCAGGATGTTTCGGCATGTGTTTTCTCCATCATTGCGGCAAACAGAATCTCAGCCAGACCAACACCACCGGATTGCGCCAGTTGCTGCGCCTGATGCTGCACAAGAAACGAGGCGAACTGATCCTCGCCAGCGCCACCGCCAAAGGTTTGCCGTGTTTTGCCCAGCCCTGCGGATTTCAGCATTTCTGCAAGAAACGTGGCCTCCATCTCTGTCGCGGCCTGCCGCAGTCTGGACTGAGGCGGCAAGGTCTGGCCGGGGGCTGTCGTGATCGGGACAGTCATTGTGATCTCCGGAATTTGCTTCGAACTTTCATGATCAAAAGGGAAAGCAGTTAAAATAAACGTAACCTCCTGAGGGCAGAGTGCCGGTGATACAAACGGAGCCGGAGCAAAATGCCCAATCCTCTGACAATAATGACGACTGGCGCGCAACCACATCCCAAGCCTGAGGCGGCCCGGCCTGAGGGTCGGGAAACCAAGGGATCAGCGTTTCAGCAGATACTGGACGAAGAGGCGGCGGCGCAGGGCGACGGGGAGCAGGCGCTTGCCCCGGGCCAGCCCGTCGCCGAAGCGGAGGCTGAAGGAATAGCCGACGCGACTCCTCTGGAGGCCGAGCTTGAAACTGCGGAAAACGCAGAAGAAACTCCGGCACCGGTCGCTGAACTTGTTGATACGAAAACAGGCAGCCAGACTGCGCCTTTGCCGCATACGGCCCCCACGGTTCCGCAAGTTGATCAGGCTCTTACGCGCCAGCCAGGCGACAGACCCTCAGAGCGGCAAACAGTGCTGTCCCCAGAGGCGGCCATGCCCAAGACCAGTCCAGAGGCATCCGTTAAGCCTGATGTGGCACCGGTCACTGCGCTATCGGCGCGCGCATCTCGGACCGCGTCGCAGCCCCAGAACCCGGTCGCCGCACAGGTTATCACCATACGGGCAGCAAGTGGTGTTGAGGCGCAAAGCGCAAAAGAAGAACGTGTCCAGCCACCTGCACCGGACGATGCCCGCGCACCCGATACCGCATCCTATGTCGGGAAACCGGTTCCGGCCGCGCAAACCGCCCGAATCGCCGCTCAGATACCTCAGCCGCCGGCTGTAGACGGGCCGCCATCGGACACGGCCACAACCGGCGAGGATGCAAAGGATATCCAGCCCCTCAGGGACGCGTCCGCGACCTCTTCGACAAGAGAGGCCGCCCCCACACTTCATTCAGGACGTGCAGCAGCGCGGGCCGATACCGCGCGCGCAATCGCGGGCCAGTTGGCGGCGGTTGTTACAACCCGCCCCGGCTCTGGGGCGGTCGAAATCGCCCTCAATCCCGAAGAGCTGGGGCGCGTCTCAATCACGCTGAACGGGCGCGAGGATGGCATGCATCTGCTGATCGCTGCAGATCGTCCGGAAACACTGGAGCTGATGCGCCGACACCTTTCTGTCTTGTCAGCAGAATTTCAAAAGCTGGGCTACGGCGATATCTCGTTTGATCTTGGTATGTCGCATGACCCCCAGCACGATCACCATCAGGACCGCGCCGCACTGATTTCCGGAGCGGATGACGTTGAACCCGAAACCCACGCGACCATCGAACGAACAGCCCCGGATCGGGGCCTGGATATGAGGTTATAAACCATGATCACGGCGACAAGCGCAGCCAATCAGGCATATCAGCAACAATCCGGGGCACAGACGCAAAGCTCTGCCCTGACCTCGGATTTTGAAACCTTCCTGAAGATGCTGACCGCGCAAGCGCAGAATCAGGATCCGCTGGAACCGCTCGATTCATCCGAATATGCCTCGCAGCTCGCGCAGTTTTCGATGGTGGAACAGCAGGTTCAGACGAATGACCTGCTGGCACAATTGACCATTGCCATGGGCAGCGTAAACCTGAATGAGCTATCCAGCTGGGTCGGCATGAATGTCAAAACCGCAGCGGCCTTTCAGTTCGGCAGCGAACCTGTTCAGATTTTTGCTCAGGCGGATCCCGGGGCAGACAAGGCGATGCTGGTCGTGAAAGATGCCGCAGGCGATGTCATCGACCGCATCCCCGTTGATGTCACCGAGAGTGAATTCACCTGGGCTGGTGTGGACGGTTCGGGAGACCCAGTCCCGCCCGGAACGTACTCGGCGTCGCTGGAGAGCTACAAGAACGAAGACCTGCTCTCCTCTAGCCCGGCATCTACCTACAGCCTTGTGGTTGAGGCTCAGGTCGGGGATGAGGGTGTCCTGCTGACGCTGAACAGCGGCGATGTTGTCACGACCGGAGACGTCATGGCGATCCGCACCGACGCTTGATCTGGCTGGGTTAACGGGCCAAACCTTGGTGGACTAAGATTCGCCGCAGACAAAGGTTAGGCCGCTGTCCAAAATGCCCTCCCCACCCGCCGGCCTTGTCAGGCAACTGTGTGATGAGGACCTTCTGGCAATAAGTGCCCGATTTGAAACGCTGTATGGTGGGCGGACCAATCGGGTCTGGAAGGTTCTGGACACTGAGGGTGACAAAGTACTCAAGCTCTACAATTCAGCGCTGTTGAACCCGCTGTTCCGCAATGATGGCGCTCTCGAAGCCAGATGTTTGCGCGCGCTTGAGGCAACGGGTTTTGTGCCGCGGCTGCGGGCTGTAGGGCACTATGAAAGTGACAGTTGGGTTCTCTATGATCACGCGCCCGGTTCGCCCTGGCGCGAGGGCACAGCAACGGTTGGCAAGCTGCTTAAAAGGTTCCACAGGCTGCCGCTTTCCATCGATGCGCCGTCGGGATGCAATGGCAGCGACGATCTTGCCCGACACGGAGCCCGCATATTGGCGGCGTGTAAATCCGAGCGCGCGCACCAACTTGCAGACCTGCACCCGCAATCGCATGTCCCGCCCCTTTCGACCAGAAGGCTGATTCATGGTGATACGGTCGCGGGAAATATTCTTGTTTCAGAAGAGGGGCTTACGCTGATCGACTGGCAATGCCCGGCATGGGGTGACCCCTGTGAGGACCTCGCACTTTTCCTCTCGCCCTCAATGCAACAGCTCTATCGTGGCGCGCCACTTTCAGACGCCGAGCAGATGTCGTTCCTATCCGCCTATGGCGACACCGACATCGTCGACCGCTACAAAGCACTGCGCCCGTGGTACGCATGGCGCATGGCCGCCTATTGCCTGTGGCGCAGCGAAAACGGCGCCCCGGATTATGAGGCAGGGTATCATTTGGAGATAAAGGCGTTTTAGCACCACAACCTGCCCCCAGAAATGCGCGCCAGCGAGATGGCGTTGTCACCGGCATTGATCCTCACTTTCTGTGCGGCCGAAGCGATAGTTCCGAGACCTGAAAAGATCCTGACCCGAAAGCGAGAAGCCATCCATCAACTGAGACCGGACCACCTGCTGGTCCCTCGCCGGGTATGGGTTTCTTAACCAGCACCTTGGCAAACGCCTGAGGTCAGGATTTAAGTTGATCATATGTGATCCACACAGGCTGCTGCCGGAGATTTTCTCATGTCCACAATCACCAATCACATGCCCACCATCGAGTTGCAGGCCCTAGATGCAGCCCATCACATGCATCCGTTCTCAGCCAACGGGGCGTTGGGACAAGAAGGCGCGCGTGTCATCACCCGCGCCAAAGGCGTTTATCTGACAGACAGCGACGGCGCGGACATTCTGGACGCGATGTCCGGACTTTGGTGTGTAAATATTGGCTATGGCCGCAATGAACTGGCCGAAGCGGCTGCGCGCCAGATGCGTGAACTGCCTTACTACAACACGTTCTTCAAAACCACGCACGTCCCTGCCATCGCGTTGTCGGCGAAACTCGCCGAACTTGCGCCAGGCGATCTGAACCACGTGTTCTTCTCCGCCGGGGGGTCCGAGGCGAACGATACCAACATCCGCCTGGTGCGCACCTACTGGGCCGAAAAAGGCCGGCCAGATAAGAACATCATCATAAGCCGCAGGAACGGCTATCATGGCTCTTCTGTCGGATCGGCATCGCTGGGCGGCATGCCCGCGATGCATGCACAGGGCGGTATTCCGATTCCAAACGTCCACCACATCAACCAGCCAAACTGGTGGGCCGAAGGCGGAGATTTATCTCCCGCAGAATTCGGACTGACCCGCGCACGGGAGCTTGAGCAAGCCATCGAGGAACTGGGCGAGGATCGGGTTGTGGCCTTCATCGCCGAACCCGTTCAGGGCGCAGGCGGGGTCATCGTCGCCCCCGAAACCTATTGGCCCGAGATCCAGCGCATATGCGATAAATACGACATCCTGCTGATCGCGGATGAGGTCATCTGCGGCTTTGGGCGTACCGGCAACTGGTTCGGATCGGAGACAGTAGGCATCAGACCGCATATCATGACGATCGCAAAGGGCCTCAGCTCCGGTTATGCCCCAATTGGCGGCTCTATCGTCTGCGACGACGTGGCCACGGTCATCGCGGGCACCGAATTCAACCACGGCTATACATATTCAGGTCATCCGGTCGCGGCCGCCGTGGCACTGGAGAATCTGCGTATCCTCGAAGAAGAAAAGATCATTGATCATGTGCGGGATGTCGCTGCCCCCTATCTGAAAGAGAAATGGGAAGGATTGGTGGCGCATCCGCTGGTTGGTGAGGCAAAAATTGTCGGCATGATGGCCTCGATTGCTTTGACCCCCGACAAGGCAAGCCGCGCCATGTTCGCATCGGCACCCGGCACCATCGGCAATATCTGCCGCGACCGCTGCTTTGCCAATAATCTGATCATGCGCCATGTCGGAGATCGTATGATCATCGCCCCCCCGCTGATTATGACACCCGCAGATATCGATGAAATGTTTGTTCGCATCTTAAAGTCGTTGGACGAAGCGCTGGCCGAAATTCGTAAACAAGGCCTGATGAAAGCGGCAGGATAGGCCTGCCGATTGGCGCAATGCTCCAGTCAGGCCCTGCGGGGGACTCTGGTGTGTATTGGTGTTGCAGCCCTCCGACTGCCCGCAAATTAGTGATAAAAGACTGCCATGAAAGCAACCGGCCAATACACATTCCGAAAGGCGACCGCGTCTGATTTGGGCGTGCTGGCGGTATGGCGGTCGCGGCCGCATGTCTGCAAATGGTGGGGTTCGGATGAGCCCATCACCGAAACCGAACTGGCAGACGGTCGCGTGGCCCGATGGATCGTATCAACCGAAGGGCGCCCGTTTGCCTATATGCAGGACTATACAGTTCATGGTTGGGACAACCACCATTTTTACCAGCTTCCAGAAGGGGCACGCGGCATTGATCAGTTCATAGGTGAGCCGGACATGATCGCGCGCGGCCATGGTCCGGCGTTTATTTCTGCAAGGTTGAGGGCGTTGTTCAGCGACGGGATTCCGGTCGTCGCTACTGATCCGCATCCCGAGAATGCGCATGCTATTTCCGCCTACCGGAAATCTGGCTTCCGAGAGTTTGGCCCGGCTCAGGAAACACCCTGGGGGTGGATTTTGCCGATGAAGATCGACGCACAGGACTTTCTTTGACGGCCCCTTGCAAATTTCGCAAGCCCCGGTTCAACCCGATCCGCGCATACGCTCAAGCAGCTGCAGCGAAGCGTAACCATCGGGCCTCAGCCCCTGAGCCACTTGATATGCTCTCAACGCATTGATCGTGTTCGGCCCGATACGGCCATCTATGCTCTGCGTATCAAAGCCGGCCTCTGTAAGCCTGCGTTGCAACTCCTTCCGTTCGGTAAAGCTTAGGACGCGGTCATTGCGCGGCCAGTCTGCTGCAAAAGCGGCGCGTCCCGCCAGCCGGTCGGACAGATGACCGATACCAATGACATAGGCGTCAGCTCCATTGTAACGCTCGATCACCTTGAAGTTGTCAAAAACCATCAGCGCGACACCCTGTCCACCAGCAGGCAGCAGGATCGCGGCCTCGCCATGATCCGGGACGGGCCTGCCATTGCGTCCGACCACCCCCCGCGCGGCCCAATCCGAGGGCATCAGAGTGTAGTCGCGCTTGGCCGTAGCATAGTCGAACCCCTCGGGCAGACGCACCTCGACACCCCATGGCTGGCCCGCCTTCCATCCATGCCGCGCCAGATAGGCCGCCGCAGAGGCCAGCGCATCCGTCGGGTCATCAGACCAGATATCGCGCCGCCCATCGTGATCAAAATCCACGGCGTGTTCAAGATATGAGGTTGGCATGAACTGGGTATGTCCCATGGCGCCGGCCCAGCTGCCGACCATAGCGTCAGCGCCAACATCGCCCGCCTGAACGATCTGCAGGGCGGCGATCAGCTGAGTCTCAAAAAACCGGGCGCGACGGGCATCAAAGGCCAGAGTGGCCAGTGCCCGGATGGTCTGGTTGCTACCCCGATACGTACCGAATGCGGTCTCAAGCCCCCAGATCGCCGTCACCACCTCTTTTTCCACACCGTATTTGGCCTCGATGCGATCGAGAACCTGTTGATGCCGATTCAGCGCGGCCCGGCCATTCGATATCCGGGGGTCTGATACAGCCGAATCCAGATATGCCCAGATTGGTTTCGAGAACTCTGCCTGGTTGCGGTCTCGGTCTATGACGTCCTTGTCATAGCGCAGCTCACCCAGCGCCTGATCCAGCGTCGCGGCAGAGATCCCCTCGGTCATTGCCCGTTCGCGAAAGGCACCCAGCCAGGCCTGAAATCTGGCATTGCCATTGGCCGAGATACGATGGACCTCGGCCGAAGGCCTTGGCATCGGGCGGATGGAAACGGTCACATCCGCTGATGCCAGTTGAAGATTTTGTGCCAACGGCCGCTCCTGTGGCCGCGGCGCACTGCTTGTGGTGTCCGCCTGTCCGATGGATGCCCACAATGCGACGGTCATAACGCCGCCTACGCATTTACGCATTCCGATTTTCCTGATTACTGCTCGCATTCAGGATAGCTCAAAACCGGCAAATCTCAAAACGTCAGGCGCGGGCGCGCATCAGTTTCCAGAGTGTTCTGCGCGGATACGCGCCAATGCCTCGCGCAACAACGGGACGCGATTGGGCCTAAAGCTTTCATCGGAAACAGACATTTCCTGCATACGATCCAGCCGAAAAACACGAAAATCCTGCCGCAAGTGGCACCAACTCAGCAACACGCTTGAGCGATCCATATAGACGATACTAAGCGGATTGACCTTTCGATGCGTGCTGTCGCCTTTGGCATCGGTATAGGCGAACTCCACCGCGCGTTCGTCCCAAGTGGCCTGACGCAGCGCAGCAACCTCAATTGTAGGCACTGCGGGTCGATCAAAGCGCGTTGCGGCAAGGACGGCATGGCTCAGCCGATGAGACTGACGCTGTGGCAAACGACCCTGCAGTTTCCGCAACGCCTCGCCAGCAGCGCGCGACAGGGCCGGATCACCAATCAATTGAACTTCGCGCAGCCCCAGAACAAGGGCCTCCAACTCGTCATCCGTGAATCCCAACGGCGGCAACGTCGCGTCTTCGATCAGCGTAAAGCCAAACCCTGCCTCGCCATCGATCACCGCGCCAAGACTGCGCAGTGCGTCGATATCCCGATGCACAGTCCGCGCAGAAACACCCAAATCCTGCGCCAACTGGACCGAGGTTTTGGGCGACGGGCCAGAGCGTAAGGCTTGCATGAGTTGAAACAGGCGGGCAGTACGGGACATATTGGACATTATCCTAAGCCTAATGACAGAATATGTCATCAGACGCGGCTATCCATTCGGCATTCCAATCACGAGGCCGACAATGCTGACCCTTCTGACATACCCCTCCGCCTTTGGCCTGTTCAGTGCAAGCCCGTTTTGCGTGAAAACCGCGTATATGCTGCAAAAATCCGGCCATCTCTGGCAGAGGTCGGATATGCTCGATCCGCGCAAGATGCCTCATCGCAAACTACCGGTACTACGCACCCCGGAACGGCTGGTTCCCGACAGCGATATGATCCGCGATTGGCTTGAAGCACAGGGCGCAGATTTTGATGTAGGTCTTAGCGATATGCAAAAAGCGCATTCCCGAGCACTGATCCGCATGGCCGAAGACCATCTTTATTTTCAGATCGTTCATGATCGTTGGGCGAACGACGAGGTATGGCCCATTCTGCAAAAAACGTTTTTTGCCGAGATACCGGCATTGATCCGAGGCCCTGTCTCAAACTCTGTCCGCAAATCTGTCCTGAAAGGGCTTGAGGCGCAGGGAATCTCACGATTCTCACCCGCAGAACGACTGGGCCGGGTCGAACGCGATTTTGAAGCGCTCACGACCTATCTTTGGCAGTCGCCTTTTCTGATGGGGGATCGCCCGACATCAGCCGACATGAGCGTCGGGCCAGTATTGGCAGCGATGCGTGCGACGCCCGCCGATACCCTGCTGACCCGGCGCATCAGAGAAGATAAGCTTCTAAACAGCTATGTCGACAGAATGGAACAGGCGATCCCACTGACATGAGACCTTTTGACGATCCCGCAGTATCGGCAGCGTTCGAGACTTTGCCCGACGATCCACGTCAGGGCACTCTAACGCTGCGTGAGTTGATTTTCGATACAGCACAGGATCTTGCCAAGGCACAGCCGCTGCAAGAGGCACTGCGTTGGGGCCAACCGTCTTATCTGGCACCGAAGGGATCAACTATACGACTGGGCGGGCACAAATCTGCCAGCTTCGCCCTGTTCGTTCATTGTCAGAGCCGGCTGATGGGGGATTTCACCTCGGCCTTCCCGGGTGAGGATCGGATCGACGGGAACCGCGCCGTACTGTTCGATGACCTCGAGCAGATTGATCCAACCCGTCATGGCTGGCTGATCGCCCGCGCGCTGACCTATCACCTTTGACGGCGCTTGCGTTCGACCTTGCGCTTGATCTTGTCTTTCTTGCGCTTGGTGCTGGCAGCTTTGCGCCGGGCACCCCGTTTGGCGGGACCACGCCCGCGCGGCAGGGCTTGGTCATCGATTGACAGCAGTTCCAGCTGCAATCCGCCGGTCACAGGTGTCGCCTCGGTCAGTCGCACGGTAACGCGCTGGCCGATGGCGATGATCAGACCGGTATCCGAGCCCATCAGCGTCCCGGCCTCGCGATCGAAATGAAAGAACTCGCGCCCCAGCGAGCGCACGGGTACCAGCCCATCCGCACCGGTTTCGTCCATCTTCACAAACGCGCCAAAGCGCGCGATGCCACTGATCCGCCCGGTGAACTCGTTGCCCACCCGTTCACTGAGATAGGCCGCGAGATAGCGATCCGTCGTGTCGCGTTCCGCCATCATCGAGCGCCGTTCAGTGTCCGAGATATGGGTCGCGGTTTCCTCAAGCCGGGCGATCTCTTCCTCGGTCAACCCGTCCTTACCCCAGTCATGCGCCGAAATCAGCGAACGATGCACAATCAGATCAGCATAGCGGCGAATGGGAGAGGTGAAATGCGCATAGTTCCGCAAAGCCAGCCCGAAATGGCCAAAGTTCTCGGGGTTGTAATACGCCTGCGCCATGGATCGCAACGTGGACAGATTGATCAGCTCTGCATCCTCGGTCCCCGCAGCCGCGTTCAGAAGCGCGTTCAGATGCCGGGTTTGCAGAACCTGCCCCTTAGCCAGATTGAGGCCCGCCGCCTGTGCGGTTTCCCGCAGGCTTTCCAGCTTTTCAGGCGCGGGTTCTTCGTGAACCCGAAACAACAGCGGGCGGCGTTTGGCGGTCAGCGTCTCGGCGGCGGCCACATTGGCGAGGATCATGAATTCCTCGATCAGCTTGTGCGCATCCAGCCGGTCGCGGAACGCCACGCTGGTCACTTCGCCGGTATCGCTGAGGATGATCTTGCGCTCTGGCAAGTCCAGATCCAAAGGCTGGCGCACAGCGCGCGCCTTTTTGAGTGCTGCATAAGCGGCATAGAGCGGTTTCAGCACCGTCTCAAGCAGTGGCCCGGTGCGGTCATTCGGATTGCCATCCACGGCCTCCTGCACCTCGGCATAGTGCAGCGACGCGGCAGAGCGCATCAGACCACGCACAAACCGATGACCGATCTTGTTGCCCTCGGCGTCGATCTGCATCCGCACGGCCAAACAGGCGCGCGGAACGCCTTCGTGCAATGAACACAGATCGCCCGACAGCCGATCCGGCAACATCGGGACGACACGGTCCGGAAAATAGCTTGAATTGCCGCGTTTGCGCGCCTCACGATCCAGCGCGGTGCCGGGCTGCACATACGCAGCGACATCCGCGATCGCGACCCAGATGACATGGCCGCCGGGATTCGTGGGATCATCATCCGCATGGGCATAGCACGCATCATCATGGTCACGCGCATCTGACGGGTCGATGGTCAGCAGTGGCATGTCCCGCAGGTCTTCGCGCCCTTTCAAGCCGACCGGTTTGGCCTTGTCGGCCTCGTCGATCACCTTGTCGGGAAAGTCATCGGGGATGCCATGCTGATGGATCGCGATAAGCGACACCGCCTTGGGCGCCGTGGGATCCCCCAAGCGTTCGACAATGCGCGCACGCGGCAGGCCCATGCGGGTCTTGGGCCCGGCCTGTTCGGCCTCAACCAGCTCGCCATCTTTCGCGCCATGGACCGCGCCCTCGGGCACCTGCCATTCCGTCGAGCCGGTCTTGTCGATGGGCACAATCCGCCCACCTTCGGCCCCTTTGCGGAAAATGCCCACGATTTTGCGCGGGTTGGTCCCGATACGGCGGATCAGGCGCGCCTCATAATTGTGGTCCTCTTCCTGCACCACGGTCAGACGCGCCAGAATACGATCCCCCTCGCCCAGCGCAGGATCGCTGGCGCGTGGTATCAGCAGAATAGCTGGCTCGACCCCCTCGCCATGCCATTCCAGCGGGCGGGCAAACAGGTCACCATCCTGATTGGGGGCCTTGACCTGCAACACACTGACAGGGGGCAGGCGGTCCGGATCGCGATAGCTGCGCTTGCGTTTTTCCAGATGCCCCTCGGCCTCAAGCTCGCGCAGGATACGTTTCAGGTCGATCCGGTCCGCGCCTTTGATCCCAAAGGCTTTAGCGATATCGCGTTTCGAGGTCAGGGTGGGGTTTGCCGAGATCCAGTCGAGGACCTCCTGCTTGGTCGGAATACGTGTCATCCTTTCGCCCTAGCACGGGTATGCGACTGCGTCATGACCAAAAAACGGCGCGTTGGCTCAGGCGTGCAAATCAGCGGCAGTATCGACGTCGCGCAACTGGTCGAGCAAGGCAATCCGCCGCCCCGGAGCCGAAGCAAGCGTATCGGCCAACGCGTGTTCGGTCGACCAGCGCACATCGCGAAACAGGCTGTGCGGCAGGGCCGCATAGCGTTGCGCTCCAACCAGCCAATAGCCCCCGTCCGGCGCAGGCCCAAAGACCATCTGCGCCCGCCCCAGCGCCTGAAACGCCCGTCCGATATGGGCCGGTGTGACCCCCGGAATATCCGCTCCAATCAGGCACACAGGGCCTTTGGGCATCGCGCGCAGCATCCGGCCCATGCGATCCCCCAGATCCCCGCGTCCCTGACCGGCGCGCGGTAAATCGACGGGCCAGGCACGGCTGCTCAGACCCTCATGATCGGGGGAAACCGCCAGCACGATCTGCCAGCGCGGATCGCGCAAGCGCCGGATCAAGGACCGGGTCTGATGCCGAAACCACCACGCGGCACCCACCATGCCGATATCGCGCCCCAGCCGCGTTTTGACCCGCCCCGGGCGCGGCTCCTTGACCATGATCACCAGAGTACGCTGCATCACTCAGGCAAAATAGTCAGTCAGGATGCGCGCGTAGATCGCCTTGAGCTGCTCGATCTGGGCCACTTCGACGCATTCATCAACCTGATGCATCGTCCTGCCAACCAAACCAAATTCGACCACCGGACAATGGTTTTTGACAAAACGCGCATCAGATGTGCCGCCCGTGGTCGACAATTCGGGGGCAACGCCGGTTTCCGCTTCAACAGCACGTGCAACCAGATCAGAGAGGGCGCCGGGTGGCGTCAGAAAGCTTTCGCCCGAAATCCTGATCTTCACGTCGACCTCGACACCATAGGTTTCGGCAACCGCATCGGCCTCGGACTGGAGCCATGTGCTCAGGTTTGCGCCCGAATGCAGGTCATTGAACCGGATGTTCACAGCCGCACTGCATTGGGCGGGAATCACATTGGTTGCGGCGTTTCCGGTATCGATAGTGACAACAGCCAGGGTTGAGGCATCAAAATGATCATTGCCCTGGTCCAGTTCGTGGCTGGCCAGCCGGTCCATTAGCCGCGCCATGGCAGGCAAAGGGTTCCTGGCCCGGTGCGGATACGCTGAATGGCCCTGAACACCTGTCACCTTGAACCAGGCGGTCATCGATCCGCGACGTCCGATCTTGATCATCTCACCCATCGTGTTGGGGCAGGTCGGCTCACCCACAAGGCACACCGACATACGCTCGCCCGTCTGGTCCATATGATCCAGCAGCGCGGTTGTTCCGTCCTGCGCGTCACCTTCTTCGTCACCGGTAATCGTCAGGATAATTGCACCATCCGGGGGCGTCTCCCGCACAAAGTCGATTGCCGCAGCGGCAAAAGCGGCAACGCCGGATTTCATATCCGTGGTGCCGCGCCCATACATTTCGCCATCGCGGATTTCTGCACCGAAGGGGGGCATTGTCCAGGCGGCCTCATCCCCCACCGGAACAACATCCGTGTGTCCGTTAAAGCCAAAACTGCGCGCGTGGCCCTTATCGCCCCAGCGGGCAAACAGGTTGCTGACACCGCCGCGATCCACCCGCGCACAACTGAACCCGCCATCTGACAGCAGACGCTCCAACAGAACGAGAGCACCGCCCTCGTTCGGTGTGACCGAAGGGCAACGGATCAGGTCCGCCGTCAATTGAACCGGGTCAGTCATATTAAGCCTCTTAACCATCTTGCCACGCATCTTCGCGCACAGATTCAACGAATTGGCCCGCTTGCCAACCCCGGCAAGGGAAAAAATCCGTGACACTCCGATAGTTGCAGGTCGACGGGCGCGCCGAAAACATCGGCACTGACCCCGCGATTATCTTGCCGCACATGGTGCAAATGCGCTAGTGGGCCCGAAACAGGTAACACACCATGATGCGCGCACTCTTTGGATTGATTTGTCTGACTTTCGCCCTTTTGGCGCAGCAAAGCCAGGCCCAGACACTGACTGTCACCACCGTGACCCGACCGCCGTTTTCCTACCTCAAGGATAACGAACAGACTGGGTTTTCGATGGACCTCCTCCAAGCGCTTTCTGAAGCTCTTGGGTGGGAATATACTGTAAAACGCGTTGACGCGTTTAGTGACATGCTCTCCGCTGTTCAGGATGGCTCTGCCGATCTGGCGATTGCAAATATTTCGATCACGGCATCCCGCGAAACCCAGATGGACTTCAGTCAGCCGATCTTTGAGGCTGGCCTGCAGATCATGGTCCCGTCTGACGCTGTTAGAAGACCAAGCCTACTGCAGGCGCTGTTGTCACGCGAATTGTTCATCGCCATCGGTCTGGCTTTTGCCATTCTGCTGGGCGGCGGCATGCTGATGTGGGGGTTCGAACGGCGGGCGCAGCCCTATTTCGATCGCAAGCTGAACGAAGCCTGGTTTCCATCCTTCTGGTGGGCGCTCAATCTGGTGGTCAATGGCGGCTTTGAAGAAAGAATGCCTAGAACGCCCTTTGGGCGCATGCTGGGCGTTGTACTGGTGGTGTCATCGCTGTTTATCGTGTCGGTCTTCACCGCGCGCATCACGTCGGTAATGACGGTCGACGCGATCACCGGCAGCGTCAATTCCGTAAATGATCTCTATGGCAAGCATGTTGGCACCATCTCAGGCTCAACAGCCGCGAGCTTTCTGGATAGGCGCGAAGTTGAATATACCAGCTATGATGGGCTAGACCCGATGCTTACCGCGTTCCAACAGGAAGAGCTGGACGCCGTGGTTTTCGATGCGCCGATCCTGTCGTACTTTGCCGCGCATGAAGGCCGCAAGTTTGCTTCAATGACCGGCGGCGTCTTCTTACGCGAGAACTATGGAATCGCTTTCCCAACCGGCTCACCGTTGGTGGAAGACGTCAACCAGGCGCTTCTGTCGCTGCGCGAAGACGGCACGTATGATGAAATCTATCGCAAGTGGTTCGGTGCGCGAAACTAGGCCTTAGCCTGATCGTCGAAAAACGGGGTCATCTGCGCCACTATTACAGCATTCTCATCCAATGCTCGCTGCATCAGCGCCCGCTCATCCGGATCAATATCGTGCCCCTGCGCTTCGCGTTCGGCCAACGTGCCATAACCCGTCACATCCAGTGGCGCGGTATCGGCCTGTTTCAGAATTGCCACCGTTTCGCGCACGGCCTCAGCCTCATCTACACCGCTTGCAAAGCACATCAATGCTGCCCCGGTCGCCCCGTTCGGCAGACCGTCGCCCTCTTTCCGGCCAATCTGAACCAGCAGGGTATAGACCTGCTGACGCGAAGGTTTCTTTTGCTTTTCCATATAGCGGGCCATAGCCCCGCGCCCGCCCGCGGTCAAGCAACGGGGAATTGCCGGATCGCCGCTGCGCGTCCATAGTAAGCGCGACAACTCGTTTCAGGCCGCAAAGGACCACTTCATGACCTATCCCGATTTCATAGTGAATTTCCCCAGCATGGATGTGCCCTTCCCCGAGGATGTTGTTCAAACCGCAGTGATCCGTTCCGATGCCGGGCTGGTGGCGTTTTTCACCTTCCTCAAGGATTTCGAACTGCCGCCGCATTCTCATAAGGCGCAATGGGGTACGGTGGTCGAGGGCGAAATAGAACTGACCATCGGAACCGAGACCAAAACCTATCGCCCCGGCGACAGCTACTCGATCCCGGCCGGTGTTGAACATGGTGCGAAGATCAAGGCCGGTACGCGGGTGATCGACGTCTTTGAAGAACCGGATCGTTACCCAATCAAGGGCTGACCGGGTCACAAAAACGGGGCTGCAGCGATCCGCGCCACAGCCCCGTTTTCAGGTCGTGCCGACCCTAGTCGCGCAACAACTCGTTGATGCCGGTTTTCGAGCGGGTCTTTTCATCAACCCGTTTCACGATCACCGCGCAATAGAGGCTGATGTTGTTCTTTGACGGCATCGAGCCTGAGACCACCACCGAATATGGCGGCACTTCACCATAGGTGACCTCGCCGGTTTCCCGGTCAACGATCTTGGTCGATTTGCCGATATAGACACCCATCCCCAGGACCGAGCCTTCGCGGACAATGCAGCCCTCAACCACTTCGGACCGGGCCCCGATAAAGCAGTTGTCTTCGATGATGGTCGGGCCTGCCTGCATCGGCTCAAGCACGCCGCCGATGCCAACGCCGCCGGACAGGTGAACGTTCTTGCCGATCTGCGCGCAAGAGCCGACAGTGGCCCAGGTATCAACCATAGTACCCTCATCCACATAAGCGCCGAGGTTCACGAAGGACGGCATCAGCACAACGCCGGGCGCGACATAGGCTGATTTGCGGACCACGCAGTTCGGCACTGCGCGGAAACCCGCTGCACGCCACTGGTTTTCACCCCAACCGGCAAATTTGCTGTCGACCTTGTCCCACCAGCCGCCGTCTTGCGGCCCGCCGGACTGAATTTCCATATCCTTGATGCGGAACCCCAGCAGGACCGCCTTTTTGGCCCATTGGTTCACATGCCAGTCACCGCTCTCCAGCTTTTCCGCAACCCGCAGCGAACCGCTGTCCAGAGCGTTCAGCGTATCTTCGATGGCTTCACGCTGTTCACCTGTGGTTGCGGGCGTGATCGTGTCCCGCGCCTCCCAGGCGGCTTCGATGGCGGTTTCCAGTTGCGCGTTGGACATGGGGTCACTCCCTGCAGAATCTGTTCACGTTGGTTTCGCCTATATGAAAGTCCGGACCAAGGCGCAATGCGACGCAGATGGGCCCCTTTGCGGCGGGGCCGGTCTGCGGGCAGGCGAAATCAGCTTGCCCGACGAATATGGCGGGTCAGGATCGCGGTTGCGGCGGCGGTATCACGCCGCTTCATCGCCTGCACAATGGCGGCGTGATCCGCATCGGCGCGCTGGGCCCAGCGCTGCCGCCAATGCGCAAACAAGTGACGGGCGCTAGCGATGTGCAGATCGTCAATCGTATGCAGCAGACGCGGGCGGGCGCAGGGGGTCAGGATGGCGCGGTGAAACCCCCTGTTTCGAGCCTCCCATGTCGGCATGTCCTGCGCGTCATCACAAGCAACACGGGCATCGTCCGCCGCCTTGAGCGCAGCAGGTGTCAGATTCTGGATTGCATGTTGTAGCGCCAGAGTTTCAAGGGCCACGCGCATCTCGATCACTTCACGCACCTCAGCCGGGTCCAGCGCAGTCACGCGCATTCCGCGCCGTGGCTCGCTGCGGGCCAGCCCGCGTGCCTCGAGCCGTAACAGCGCCTCGCGCACGGGAACATGGCTCGTCTCGAACGCGCGCGCAATATGATCCTGGCGCAGCTTCTCACCTGCGGGCAAATCGCCGGTAACAATACGTTCGCTAAGCGAGTCAAATATGGAATCGGCGATGGTCGCGGTCATGGGATTATAGATAAAATCCCATGACCAGACCCTCAAGGCGATAATTCAGGCGGCAAGCGGATTCGGAGCGATATTGCCGCCGCAAACCAGAACCGCCACCCGCTCTCCTGCTTGCGGTCGATATGCGCCCGAGGTCAAAGCCGCCAGCGCCGCTGCCCCGGCGGGTTCCACCAGAATCCGATGCGCCTGCCATAACGTCGCCTGCGCCTGTGCTATGGCATCGTCAGAAACAAGCACCGATGGGATCGCTCGCGCCAGATCAAAGCAGATATCGCCGATCCGCCGCGCGCCCAGCGCGTTTGCAGCAATCCCAGACACTGATACATCAACAGGTGCACCCGCCTGTTGTGCCGCGTGCAACGCGCATGAGGTTTCAGGCTCGACCGCAACAACCTTGCGCGCGCCCTGCAACCACGCCAATGCGCCCGCAATCAGACCACCCCCGCCAACGGCGATAAGCACCGTGTCTGCCTGCAGGCCCTGCGCCTCCCACTCGGCAAAGCAGGTGCCCTGCCCGGCGACGGTTGCGGGGGCGTCATAGGCGTGGATCTGCATTGCCCCGGTTTCCTCTTCGTGCGTGCGCGCCATCGTCAACGCATTTGCATATTCGCCGGGAACCACGGTTAGATCCGCTCCTATTCGTTCAATCAGCGCAATCTTGGAGGGCCCGGCCAGTTCCGGCACGAATATCTTCGCGGGATGGCCCAGCGCGCGTGCAGCATAAGCCGCTGCTGCACCATGATTGCCGCCCGAAGCGGCAACAATGCCCGCGTGCGGCACCTCGAGGCTCAGCAGCGTGTTGAACGCGCCGCGCGCTTTGAAACTGCCGGTATGCTGCATATGCTCGAGCTTTAGCTCGACCGGATAATCCAACCCCAGCGCCTGACTTTGCATCACCGGCGTCACCTGCGCATGTCCGGCGATGCGGTCCCTGGCTGCCAATATTTCAGTCTTCCAATTCATTCTTGTCTTTCCGTGACTGGCACTCTGCCCGCGAACCCTATAGCTGTTTGGAAAACACGCAAGCAGGGATCGACCACCCCATGAGAGAAGACCGCCTTAGCCCTTTCCGCGACGCGCAGACTGATCGCTCGACCGCAAGCGAGGTGCCGGATACGCCACAAACCCGGTCCTCGGCCTATCGTCTTGCGTTCGCGGATGACGATTTCCTGTGCCGAGACGAACTGCGCCCTGTCCGCCTGCAGCTGGAACTGTTGAAACCCGAGATGATCATGTCCGAACGCCAGATCACCTCAACCATCGTCATGTTCGGCGGCGCGCGCATTCCCGAGCCGTCGCAGAAACATATGGCCCGGACCGAAACCTTGGCCGGGTTGTCGAAATACTATGACGAGGCGCGGGAATTTGCTCGCCTCATGACCGAGAAATCAAATGAAACCGGCTGCCGTGAGAACGTGATTGTGACCGGTGGAGGCCCCGGCGTGATGGAGGCCGGCAACCGTGGCGCACAGGATGCGGGCGGGTGTTCCATCGGGTTGAATATCGTGCTGCCGCATGAGCAGGCCCCGAACCTGTATGTGACGCCGGACCTCAGCTTTAACTTCCACTATTTTGCCATCCGCAAAATGCATTTCCTGATGCGCGCCCGCGCCATTACCATTTTCCCCGGCGGCTTTGGCACCATGGATGAGCTGTTCGAAGCGCTCACCCTAATCCAGACCGGCCGCATGGAACGCGTGCCTTTCCTGCTGTTCGGGCGCGAGTTCTGGGAACGCGTCATCAACTGGGAAGCGCTGGCGGATGCGGGCACGATCTCGGATCAGGACCTCGACCTGTTCCGCTTTGTTGATACCGCGCAAGAAGCAGTCGACATCATCGAAAACTGGGAACCAGCTCCACCCCGCGACGAGATTCCGGGGCGTTAACTGATGGCACCCAAGACCGGAGAGATGTTGCATCTGCGCGGGAACGCTTTGGACAAGGGCGAGCCGGTTGCCTTGCCGCTGACCCAGAGCAGCATGTACCACCTGCCAGGCCTGCCTGACGGCAGCGCCAGCTATGGCCGGGTCGATAATCCGACATGGGTGCATCTTGAACATGTGCTGACCCATCTGGAAAACGCGCCATGCCTGAGCTTTCCGTCCGGCATGGCGGCGATTTCTGCCGCGCTGTTTTCCACAGTCAAGGCCGGGTCGCGGCTGCTGATCCCCTCGGATGGCTACTACGTCACGCGGCTGTTGGCCGACCGTTTCCTGTCGCCTCTGGGCATCACGGTCGAGGAACGCCCCACCACCGCATTTGAGGACGGCGGGTTTGACCAGTTTGACGTGGTCTATGTCGAAAGCCCCTCGAACCCCGGCTTGGACATGATCGACCTGCGATCAGTGGCCGCACAGGTCAGTGCCGCGGGCGGGGTGACCATAGCGGACAACACCACCATGACGCCCTTGGGCCAGCGCCCGCTGGATCTGGGCATCGATATTGTTGTGTCCTCCGATACCAAGGCGATGGGCGGGCATTCTGATCTGCTGATGGGTCACGTGGCCAGCCGTAACAAACAGATCATGGAACGGGTCGAGGACTGGCGGAAGGTTTCGGGATCAATCCCCGGACCTCATGAGGCGTGGCTGCTGCATCGCGGGTTGGAAACGCTGGACGTACGGTTCGACCGCATGTGTGCATCCGCACAGGTTCTGGCAGAGCGGTTGTCGGCGCATCCAGCGGTGAAACACGTGCGCTATCTCGGCCTGCCGGCTGATCCGTCACATAGGCTGGCCAAGGCTCAGACGGCACGGTTCGGTTTTCTGCTGTCGCTGACTTTGGGCAGCGAGGACAAGGCCGAAGCTTTCATCAACACCTGCCCGCTGCTAAGGCCCGCGACCTCCTTTGGAGGGGTCCATAGTTCGGCAGAACGCCGTGCGCGGTGGGGGGACAAGGTCGATCCGGCCTTTGTCCGGCTTTCGGTTGGCTGCGAACCTGTCGAAGAGCTATGGCAGGCGTTTGAGGTCAGCCTGAACGCGCTTTGATTACTTCTTGGGTGCGCGCAGTTCGGGGAACACATAGATCGGCAGCACAATGCTGGCAATCAGCGCGCCCAGCCAGACCAGCAGGGTCGCAGCCAGCAGATTGGATATGCCGCCAATGGTCAGGCCTGCCGTAATCAGATCGGTCACCAGCAGGCCCACGAAAGTCACGATCAAGGCGATCCCGCCCTTCAAAGCGGGCGCTTTTTTCTCGCCCAGCTTCAGGATCAACGGCTCGGCGACCACCTGAACCACGGTGAAGATCAGCACCACAACAATGAACGAGATCGGCTTGATCCCAAAGCCGGAAAGCAACAGCACCGCCAGCAATAACCCAATGGCATTCCCAGCCAGCAAGGCCAAAGCGGACTTGATTCTGCGCGACATGGCGACGCTCTCCGTGAATGAACAATTTGAAACATGCGGATATTAGCAGGCTTTGGAAAATTTTCGAAGCATTTCAATCGCCTCTTCCTTTTGACCGGTTGAAATCGCAGAATACCCGCATTCATTAAGACCCGACCCTGACCCGTGAGAGTGAGATGAGCGACGATCCCTATTCCGTCCTCGGCGTGTCCAAAGACGCCAGCGACGCCGAGATCAAGAAAGCCTATCGGCGCATCGCCAAAGAATGCCACCCGGACCTGAAACCCGGCGATGCCGAGGCCGAGGCCAAGTTCAAAGCCGCCGCCGCAGCCTATGACTTGCTGAAAGATGCCGAGACGCGCGCGAAATACGACAATGGCGAGATTGACGCCTCGGGTCAGGAACGCCCGCAACAGCAGTACTACCGCGACTATGCCGAGGCCGCCGGAAACCCCTATCGCGGACGCGCGGCGGATCAGGACGATATGTCCGATATCTTCGCCGAATTCATGCGCGGGCGCGGTGGCTATGGGCAGCGCAGCCATGAATTCCACGCGCCGGGTCACAACCTGAACTATTCCCTGCAGATCAGCTTTCTGGATGCCGTCTTTGGGGCCAGCCAAAAGCTGACCCTGCCGGATGGCGACCGGATCGAGGTCAAGATCCCCGTGGGCATCACCGACGGCCAGACCATACGCCTGCGCGGCAAGGGTGCTCCGGGATATGGTGAGGGGCCGCCGGGCGATGCGCTGGTTACGGTCTCCGTTGCGAAGCACCCCGTCTTTGACCGTCAGGGCGATGACATCCACATTACGCTGCCGATCACGATTGACGAGGCTATCTTGGGCGGCAAGGTCCCTGCCCCAACCATCGATGGCGGTGTCAATGTCAGCGTCCCGGCAGGCACAAGCAGCGGCAAAACCCTGCGCCTGCGGGGCAAGGGTGTGAAAAAACGCGGCTCGTCTGATCGCGGGGATCAGCTGATCGAGCTGACCGTGACCATGCCCGACAAGATCGACGACGAACTGAAGCAATTCATGGAAACGTGGCGCGCCACCCACAGCTATGATCCGCGCAAAGGAATGCCGTCATGACCCTGACCGAAGAGGAACTGATCAAAACCATCGCGCGGCTGACCTCGGACCGGCTGACCGAATATCTCGCCGCCGAGATCGTGATCCCCGAGCAATCGGATCAGGGTATGGTCTATCACAGCATCGACGTAGCCCGCCTGGAACTAGCCTGCGAGTTGCACGATCAATACGATATGGAGGCCGATGCGCTGTCGATGATGATCTCTCTGATCGACCAGATGCACGGGCTGCGGGCGGAACTGCGCGAGGTTCTGAGCGCGGTTGAAACCCAGCCGGAACCGGTACGTCAGAACCTGATCGAGGTCATCGGCACAGCGCGATTCCGTCGCAGATAACGGGGTTTTGGACTCACGGCATTTGGCGTAGAAGGCGCCCTTGATCCTTTGTCCGGTAGTCCCATGACCCAGTCCAGATCCGAATTGCTGATGCCTGCGGGCAACCTGCGCAAGCTGAAACTCGCCATCCTTTATGGTGCGGACGCGGTGTATCTGGGCACGCCCGATATGTCGCTGCGCACGAAATCCGAGTTCTCTCTGGAAGAGGTGATTGAGGGGGTAGAGTTCTGCCATCTACATGGCCGACGCGCCTATCTGACGCTGAACCTGTTTTCGCACAACAAAGACATCCCCAAGCTGGACGAATACATCGACACGGTCCGCAAAGTGCAGCCAGACGGGTTGATCATCGCCGACCCCGGCGTGTTCCAATACGTTCGTGAGCGGGCGCCGGAATTGCCGCTGCATATCTCGACCCAGGCCAATATCTGCTCGTGGTTGTCGGTGAGGTTCTGGCAGGATCAAGGGGCCGAGTTAGTGGTGCTGGCCCGCGAAGTCTCTTACCCCGAGCTAGTCGAGATTCGCGAGAAATGCAAGGACATCAAGTTGGAAGCTTTCGTCCATGGTGCCATGTGCATGACTTATTCGGGCCGCTGCCTGCTGTCGAACTTCATGGCCGAGCGTGGGGCGAACCAGGGCAATTGCGCCAATTCCTGCCGCTGGAATTACGGCCTGAAACTGCGCCTCAAGGACGGCACGCATCAGGAGTTGCGCATCACCGACGAGAACGCCGACCTGTTCGAGTTCCTGCTGGAAGAGGGCTGCCGCCCCGGCGATCTGATGCCGATTGAAGAGGATGATCGCGGCTCGTATATCCTCAATTCGCGCGATCTGTGCATTATGCCCAAGCTGGATGAGTATCTGAAGATCGGGGTCGACAGCCTCAAGGTCGAAGGGCGCGGCAAATCGGAATATTATGCCGCCATAGTTGCGCGGGCCTATCGGATGGCCATCGACGACTATAACGCTGACCCCGAGAGCTGGGACCCAAAACCTTACATGCGTGAACTCGAAACCGTCGGGAACCGCGGCTACACTCTGGCCTTCCACGAGGGGCGGCTGACCAACTATGCGCATGACTATGAACACACGGCCGCAATCGCGCAGTGGGAATATGCCGGTATCGTCACCGAGGTGACCGAGGATGCGTTTCTGGTCGAAGTGAAGAACAAGCTGGAACCGGGTGACGTGTTGGATTTCGTCTCGCCCATCTCGCGCGAGACGGTGCTGCTGCGGGTCTATGATTTTGGACGCGCCTCAGACGGCGCGCGGCTGGACGTGGTGCATGGCAGCTCAAAAACCGTGATCCGCCTGCCCTTCACCCTGTTCGATCACGAAGACATCGACGACCTGCGCGCCCGCTTCCCCGTCTACTCGGTCCTGCGCAAAGAACGCGCCCTGACCGACGAACACTGGAGCCGCATTCGTTTTGACAAGCTGGTGCAGGGGCTGGAAACCACAGGCCGCGATAATCCCAAGGCCTATGCCCGCCGCCGGGATGAGCTGGTCGAAAAGATCGGCGAAGACGGCAATGAGCGTCGGTTCAAAACCAACCGTATCGGCACCGAAGGCTGCTGCGGCAAGGGGTGCAATGGCTGCTTGATCTTCTGGCAGGACGAGAAATACGCGCTGGCACGCGAGGTTCTGTCGAAACGCAAGCTGGGCGAACAACTCAGCCGTCGCGAAGCAACCGAACTGAAACTGCCCGACCCCGCAGCCTGAACATCACTGCGCCACGCGAAAGTCCTCGGGAACGTAGAACGTATAGTCCCGATCCGCGACCGCTTCGTGGCAGTCATGGCAATAGGTCACGGCCGACGCGCGAAACCCCGTTGTGTCACCAAACAAAGAGCCATCGGGCATCACCATGGCATAACGCCAGTCTGCGGTATCCGGGCTGGTGCCTGCGGGCAGCTTTTCCATCACGAACAACGCGCCCGGATGAACGTTGCCCTCGTCGGTGACGGTCATGCTGTCTTTGGCCAGAACCGAGCCGACAGGCAAAACCTCGCCCTCTTGCAGCGTGCCGTAATTATGCGCCATCCGGTTGGCATAGCTATTCACAAAGCGCTGCCCGTGAGTGGCCGAGATATAGGGCGCGTCGTTAAACAGGGGCCAGTTCTGATAATTGCGCAGCTCCTCAAGCTGGGCCGCGGCATAGCCACGAGCCATGCGCCGGGAGAGTGATTTATAAAACGCCTGCGCCTCTTCTTTGCTCAGCTCAGCCGGGTTTTCGATGGCCAGATGGGCGTCCTGCTCATTCGCAACAGCCACGCCGCCTGACGCAACAAGAAAGAGAGATAATGAAAGCGCGAATTTTCTGGAAAAGTCTGATTTTCGAATAAACATTTGATTGGCCTATCTATTTGTAGAGCCCGCACCCACACCATTCACCGTGCCCCTTCTGAAGATAGAAGCCACGCCGTGATTTGCCATGTTCTCACCCCCAACTTCACCGCCTTGTGCGCAAAGGTGAGAACATCCATCCCCGACAATACGGTTCAAATATATCAAATTCCGAATGCAAAAGACACCGGTCAGGACATTAAGTCTGCACGATGCCCCGGGCAATCTCAGGCAGCTCAGCTGCCCAGTCCGGCCTCAGCTTCGATCTGCTTGCGGGATTTGCGGGCACGCTCGGTCGCTGATTTCAACTGACCGCAGGCTGCCATGATGTCTTCGCCCCGCGTCTTGCGGATGGGCGAGGCATAACCCGCCTGATAGATGATATTCGCAAAGGCCCGGATACGATTATTCGAGCTGCGTTTATACGGCGCGCCCGGCCATTCGTTGAACGGGATCAGGTTGATCTTGGCCGGAATGTTGTGGCGTTTGATATGATCGATCAGACGATGCGCATCCTCATCGCTGTCATTCACACCATCCAGCATCACATATTCAAACGTGATCCGTTCGGAATTCGACGCATTGGGATAGCTGGCAAGCGCTTGCAACAGCTCTTCGATATTCCAGCGCTTGTTGATCGGCACTAGCACATCACGGGTTTCATCCGTGGTCGCGTGGAAAGAAATCGCCAGCAGGCAGCCAATCTCTTGTGCCGTGCGCGCAATCTCGGGAACTACGCCAGAGGTCGAAAGGGTGATCCGGCGGCGCGACAGGGAAATCCCCTCGGGGTCCATGGCAATCTTCATGGCGTCACGGACGTTTTCGAAATTGTACAACGGCTCGCCCATGCCCATCAGAACGATGTTCGACAGCAGGCGGGTTTCGTCCTTGGGCGCGCCGGGGGTTGGCCATTCGTCAAGATCATCTCGGGCCATCATCACCTGACCCACAATCTCGGCCGCTGTCAGGTTGCGCACCAGTTTCTGCGTACCGGTGTGGCAGAAGGAACAGGTCAACGTGCAACCCACCTGAGACGAAATGCACAACGTCCCGCGATCTTCTTCAGGGATGTAGACGACTTCCACTTCATGCCCACCCGCGATACGGCACAGGTACTTGCGGGTCCCGTCCTCAGAGACTTGGCGCGTCACAACCTCGGGGATTTCGATCACAAAGCTCTCGGCCAGTTGGGCGCGATAGGCTTTGGCAAGGTTGGTCATCTCAGAGAAATCGCGCACGCCCCACTGATAGATCCACTGCCAGATCTGGCCTGTCCGCATCTTGGCCTGCTTTTCGGGCGTGCCGTGTTCGATCAGGGTTGCGCGCAGTTGGTCGCGGGTGAGACCAACAAGGTTCACCTTTCCCTCCGGCAGCTTGCGGGGGATGGTCATGACGTCTTGCGTGATCGGCGCTTTGGGCGACATTGGCGTATCTCAACGGATTCTGGCTTGGGATGCGCCTCTATATAGGACTGAGCGCAAAGATCAAAAGAATTCCGACATGCTCATCTCTACAAAACGACCGTCGCTGCCGCCGAACTGATCCGGCCGGGGTTCTGGCCGGATCATCAACTCAGTTCACGGCTGGCGGAACATAACAGTCCGCCGCATCAAGCGACTTGACCGGGTCCTCAGGGCCGCATTGCTCGCCCGTCAGAGGATACTTTTCGCCGGTATTTTCACATGCGGTCAGAAATACAGCGGATGCGATCATCAACGAGGTCAGTAGTTTGCTCAACATAGGTCGCGCCTCCTTCTTCAGCGTCTAAACTAATTAGTTCAGAATGAGGCGCCTCGCGCGTTGATACGGATCAAGTTCTTAGGTGAACGCTGCGTAAACCTGTGGCTTTTAAGTTAGACAAACAAAAAGCCCCGCTCAAACGGCGGGGCTGTCGTTGAAACAGTGGGTTTCTCAGTTCGTGCAGCGCGTCTCCGCGTCTTCGATTGCGGCCGTGAAGCCAAGCAACGAAAACGTGTCTTTGGTTTGTGTGCCACGTTCAGACCGGGCCGTCAGTACAGCCTCGCTGCCGCGTTTCATCGCGGTGACGATCTTGGCATCATCAGACGCAGATGCAGGCCACGCCCACTCGCCTTCGGTGAACAGCTCGAACTCATTGCCATCAACGGTCAGGTTGACGGTCGAGCCGTTGGCGAACGGATAACCACCTGTAAAGGTCACTTGTCCTTTGACCTCGGCATTTGGGCGATAGAACACAAACAGCAGAATATCACTGCGCCGGACCGAAACCACGCGTCCGCCCCGTGTATTCACAGTTTCTTTCGGAGCAGAGACGCTCCAGCATTCCGTTGGGTCATCTTCGACAAAGACGCTCCAATCGGTCTTTGCAGCAACCCTGTTGGTGCTTGTCGCCTGTTGAGCGATTGCGCTTGTGGCCATCCCTGCCACACACAGGCCCGCGATCACGCGGACGAGCTTTGATCCCATTGTCCAGCCTCCTAGCTCGACCATACCTCATAGTCACCGACGATGTCTGCGAACTCTGCCTGGTTCGTCTGTCAATATTGAACATCGCGATGATTGCCGACATACACACACTAACGCAGGTTTCGCCACAGGCGAAAGGGCGATTGGCAGAATTTTGCGCATAAATTCGGAGGTTCACATGACGCAACCCGTACCAATGACCGAACTGTGGCGCGGACCTCTTCTGGAAAGCCTCCATCTTGGGCACGCCGTGATCTGCGATGACGCGGGTCAGATAGTGCGCAGCTGGGGGGATCCTCAAGCGGTGATCTATCCGCGCTCCTCTGCCAAGATGATACAGGCACTGCCTCTGATCACGACGGGTGCGGCAGCAAAATACGGGCTGAGCTCGGAACATCTTGCCCTGGCCTGTGCCTCTCACAGCGGGGCTGCAATTCATACAGAACGCGTTTCGGCATGGCTGGATCATTTGGGGCTTAGCGAACCCGATCTGCGCTGCGGACCGCAGGAACCGGAAGATATGGCGGCGCGGGACGGATTGATCCTCGCCGATGACACACCTTGCCAGATTCACAACAATTGCTCGGGCAAGCATTGTGGTTTTCTGACCGTTGCACAGCATATGGGCGCCGGGCCAGAATATCTGGAGATCGATCACCCAGTGCAGCAGGCCTGCCTGACAGCTCTCGAAGACACAACGGGCGAAACCAGCCCCGGCTACGGGATCGACGGATGCTCGGCCCCAAACTTTGCGACTTCTGTGGTGGGCCTTGCACGATCGATGGCCTGGTTTGCCTCGGCAGCCGACCGGTCAGACCGGTCCAGCGACGCAGCGCAGCAACTGACCGCCGCGATGATCAAACACCCCGAGCTGGTCGCCGGTGAGACGCGGGCCTGCACCGAACTGATGCGCGCCATGAATGGCCGTGCGGCAATCAAAACCGGTGCCGAGGCTGTTTTTGTCGCCATCCTGCCGGAAAAACGGATGGGTGTGGCCCTCAAGATCACCGATGGGACAGTCCGCGCAAGCGAATGCGCCATCGCCGCGATTCTGGTCAGCCTTGGTGTGCTGGAGGCCGATCACCCGGCCACCCGCAAATTCATGAACGCCCCGCTTTACAGCCGGCGTGGTCTGCTTTGCGGAGAAATCAGGCCTGCGCCGAATTTCCCCAGCTAAGGCACCTACATTTCGATCTCATGCACCTCGGCAACCTCGACCGAGCCGGACCCGTTGACCACCATCGGGCATCCTTTGGCCATCTCGGTAGCAGCATCAATGCTATCGGCCTTGATAACCGTAAAGCCCGAGGCCGGGTTTGCGCCGCCATTATCGGCGACGCCTCCCTGGCTGACCGTGTAAGACTGGCCAACCGGATTGCCGGGAATATCCAGCGCGTCGCCCAAGTTCTGGAACCACGCGCCCCAGGCCGCCATGGTTGCTTCGATTTCCGCCGGATCAGTTGGGGTGCTTCCGCCGTGATAGACAAACAAATATTGGGGCATTTCAGTCCTCCGCGTTGAAAATCTATGTCAGATGCGCCGCAAGCTTGCGCAGCGACGATGTCCAGCCTGTCTCGTGATTGGCCGAGGCTTCATCATCCGCCAGATCACGATGATTCAAGATCAGGCGCGCGCCTGCAGGTGCCGCGTCGACGGAAAGTTCCACATGGCTCTCGGGGCCCCGCTGATCCTGATCGTCATGCCAGGCCCAGGTGAAGCCGACCGAATTTGGCGGGTCGACATGGGTTACATGCCCCGAAACCTTAAAACGCTGCCCGTCCTTGTTCTCCATGACCGAATACCACGGCCCAAGGCGTGAAAAATCCAGATCGTGCTCGGATATGTGGACACCCTCGGGCCCCCACCATTGCAGAAGCTTGGCCCCATCGCTGACCCAAGCAAACAGCGTTTCGGGGCTTACAGGAAACTCCCGCTCCAGTCTCAGGTCGGCCATGAATTCTCCTTTTCAAGAATGTCGCCCAACCGGTCGAGGCTCGCCTCCCAGAACTGGCGTTTTGAGATGGTCCATTCGGCAATCGCCCGCAATCCATCCGGTTGAATCGAATAAATCCTCTGCGTGCCCTGTACCTTTTGCCGTATTAGCCCGGCTTCGCGCAGCACCTTGAGATGGCGCGAAACAGCAGCCCCGGACATGCCCTTGCCGTTTATCAAATCACCGGCTGGCAATTCTCCCTGCTCCATCAATTGCTCAACAATCGCAAAACGGGTGGCGTCAGAAAGGGCAGAAAACGCTGCAAGCAGATCAGTCATGGCACAAATTTAACACAAACGTTAAATTAATGAAAGCCTGCTTATGAACACAGCGCAAATCGCGCGGCGAGGATCAGGTTTTTATGAGTGAACTCAGACACAGACAATAATCCAAGACGGTATTATCAAACTTATGTTACTATAATTTTGATTGTGTACTTAACGATTACTTTTGGGAGGTCTGAGATGCGTCGCGTTTCCACTTCAATGATTTTACTTTGTACTGTAGCGGTTGCCGGCTGCGCGTCCCCATGGTCGCAAACCGAAGTTGCAACAACATCTGCGAGCGAGGCCCAACCCGCAGCAGCCAGCACATCCAGCACAACATCTACTGCGACCTCCACATCGGGATCGGCCAGTGCGCGCCAGTCGGGAGAAAGCCGTAGCAGCGATGGCAATGACGGCGGCTCGAGTGGAAGCTCCGGTGGAAGCAGTGGCGGCGGCAGCAGCTCAGGTGGCAGCAGCGGCGGATCTGGCAGTGGCGGGTCCGGAGGCAGCGGCGGATCTGGCGGCAGCGGCGGCTCGGGCGGAGGCAGCGGTGGCTCCGGTGGAGGCAGCGGCGGTCCGAGCTGGGGCTGATAAGGGCGATAAAACCATGTCACTCTTCAAGCCGTTGCAAGATGTACGACACTCTATGGCGGGGCTTGCGTTTGCAGCGCTGATGACAAGTTCTGCGCTTGCTCAGTCCACCGCAATCGGCGCTGAGCAGGCAGTTAATGCCAGTCGCGTGGCAATTGTCATCGGCAATCAGGACTACGAAACCGTTGGAGACCTGACAAATGCACGAAAGGATGCCGAAGACATGGCATCCCTTCTGCGCGAGTTCAATTTTCGTGTCTATGACGGGTATGATCTTGAGAAACAGGAATTCGAAGAACTCATCAGAACGGCTGTTCTGAACATACCTGAATCGGCTGAAGTACTGTTTTACTACGCAGGACATGGCATCCAGATCGGGCGGCGGAACTATCTGCTGCCCGTGGATGCCAAATTCGAAAGCATCTATGACGTCCCTCTGGCCACAATGACGCTGGATCGCATTATTGAAACCTTGTCGGCCCGCAGCTCGGCCCATGTGGCCATTCTGGATTCGTGCCGCGACAACCCGTTTCAGGACATCCGGCTGGCGGCAGATCTGGACGCCAACCTGTTCGAAACCCGCGCCGGGTTCGACGTCCTCAAAACCCCCCTTAACTCATTGGTCGCCTATTCGACCTCTCCCGGAGCGGTCGCGAGCGATGGAGCGATTGGCAAAAACAGTCCCTATACCGCGGCCGTTCTTGAAACAGCCCGGTCATCGCCCTTCGACAATATTCAGCAATTGTTCCCGGTGATCCGCGAACGCGTCCACAGCTCGACTGCAGGCCAGCAAATCCCATGGGAAAGCTCAACGCTGGTGCGCCCGTTCTATCTGGCGCAGCAAAAGGTGGAAGTTGAGCAGGCACCGATTGAAAACACTGTTCCAACGACCATCGAACTGAGCCACCAATTCGACAAATCGATCTCACTTGCCCAAAGCCTTGAACAGGCGCTGGGCGAACAGATCGATACCGTGCGCGTGATTGAAAACCCCGAACGCGGCATCGTCAGCCTAGGCAACCAGACTCAGCCGGGCGCTTTGTCGTATTCCCCGGAGATTACGGATGCGCGCGCTGTTGAACTCGGCAGCCCCGATTTTGCGGATTCTTTCACCGTCGAGGTTCTGACGGCCGATCAGGAAAGGCAAAATGTCGACGTTTCAATCAAGCTTGGCCTGAACGCCTGTGATCTTGAGGCCGGGGATGCATTGGACCTTAATGGCGTTGGCGTGTTCCGCCTGCCCAACGAGCTGGACATCACCCGAGGCCTCGCCGCCTGTACCCAGGCGGTTTCTGACAACCCGAATAACGCGCGGTTCAAATATCAGCTGGGCCGCGTCCAGCAGGCCGCTGGCAACGTGGCCGACGCATACAAAAACATCTCGGCCGCCGCTGACGCCGGGCATATCCGGGCCAAATATGCCCTTGCGATCTTGCTGGAGACCCAGCGGATTGACCGCGCCGTCACCAAGACACCTTTCGAACCTGAACAAGCGCGGGCCTTGCTTGAAGAAGGTAGTGCCGAAAAAGACCCCTATGCTATGCACAGCCTTGGAAAAAAGCTGCTGCGGGACGGCACGACCGAGCAGGACAAAAGACGCGGGTTTGAGTTGCTGGAACGGGCGGTCGAGCTTGGGCACACCTTTTCGATGAATGAGCTGGGATGGTATTTCCTGCGCGACAACTCGGATCACTATATCCCCGAGCGCGGCATGCGTTATCTTCGTGCCTCGGAACTGCGCAAGGACATCTATGGCTATAACAATTTGGCCTATGTCTCGCTTGAGGGGCTGGGCGGCAACCCTGTCGATTTCAACAAGGCCGAAGCCTATTTTCTGGCCGCAGCCGAAGGTGGGCATCCTACCGCCCCGGCCAGTATCGGACGCATGATCTTTCGCGATCAACTGCCCGGCAGAACAACCGACGAGGCATTGACCTGGTACGATGTTGCGCTGGAACGCGGCGATGCCTGGGGCGGCGCAAATGGCGCTTATGTGATCCTGAACAATCAGGTGCCCGGTCGGGGGCCAGCAGATGCGGCGCTGCGCGCGGCCAAGGCCGCATTGCTGCCCAATGAAGAACCCGCCACGCAGGCGCGCGGGCAATTGGACAGAATTTCCGCAGCGGATTTGAATCGCGCTCTGCAGATGGCGCTGAACGAATTGGGTGAAAACATCACGGTCGACGGTCAGGTCGGTCCTGCCACGCTGACGGCGTTGGAAAATGCCAGCGCCAAACATGGTGTGCCGGTTCCTTATGCGGCGGGCACTGATCCAAAAGAGCGGCTGTTGCTGGCCGCACGGGTCTATTGGGCGCAAAACCCAATTCGGTTTGATCTGTTCTGAGGATGCTCAGGTCACAAAGTCAGAACGCGCATAACCTTGCAGGAACAACAGAGCCGTCAGATCACCGTGATTGACGCGCACATCGCATTGCGCGGCAACGGATGGCTTGGCGTGCAGGGCGACACCAGTGCCTGCGCGCCCCAGCATACCCAGATCGTTGGCCCCGTCCCCAACCGCTATAACATCCGCCTCGGCAAGGCCAAGCTGGGCCGAGATTTGCTCTAGCGCTTCGATCTTGGCCTGACGTCCCAGAATCGGGCGTTTGACGTCTCCGGTCAGAACACCATCCGCTGACAGCAGTGTATTTGCCCGGTTTTCGTCAAAGCCCAACTGATCGGCCACACGCGCGGTAAAGGCCGTGAACCCGCCCGACACCAGCGCGGCATAGCCGCCAGCCGCGCGCATTGTGGCCAACAGCTCTTTGCCGCCGGGCATCAGAGTGATCCGCTCGTTCAGAACCTTGTCGATGACGCTTTCGTCCAGGCCCTTCAGCAGACCGACCCGCTCGGTCAGTGCGCCTTCGAAATCCAGCTCGCCATTCATTGCCCGTGCGGTGATGTCTTTGACGCGTTCGCCAACACCGGCCTCATCCGCAAGCTCATCGATGCATTCCTGCTGGATCATTGTGCTGTCCATATCGGCCAGCAGCATCTGTTTGCGTCGCCCGTCGGCAGGCTGGACGATCAAGTCCACACCCAGTTTCTGCACGTCAGCCCAAACCTCCCACAAGTTGTCAGGCTTTTCTGACAGAGGGAACTCTGCAGCCTCATCCGGGCTCAACCAGCGGATATCGCCACCACCCCACGCATTGCGCAGCGACTCGACCAGACTGGCGTCCAGCGATGGTGCATCGGGGTCGGTCAACAGGGTGGCAACGTACATCTTTGGTCTCCGGCAAGCTCACCTGCGCATATCGCAGGGGCCGCAATTTCACCAGAGGCAGTATGCAATCACCACGTTACCCAAGTATGCCCGGCAGCCGCAGGCCATGTTCCCGGGCGCAGTCCCTAGCGATATCATAGCCCGCATCGGCATGACGCCACACGCCCGACGCCGGATCGTTCCACAAAACCCTCTCTAACCGCCGCGCGGCTTCTTCGGTGCCATCGGCGCAGATCACCACCCCCGCATGCTGGCTGAAGCCCATGCCAACCCCACCGCCATGATGCAGCGAGACCCAGGTTGCACCGCTGGCCGTATTGATCAGCGCGTTCAGCAGCGGCCAGTCGGACACCGCATCTGAGCCGTCCAGCATCGCCTCAGTCTCTCGGTTGGGGCTGGCGACCGAGCCCGCATCCAGATGATCGCGCCCGATGACAACCGGTGCTTTCAACTCGCCACTGGCGACCATCTCGTTGAATGCCAATCCGGCGCGATGGCGGTCGCCCAGCCCGATCCAACAGATGCGGGCGGGCAGGCCCTGAAACGCGATGCGTTCCTGCGCCATGTCCAGCCAACGATGCAGATGCTCATTTTCGGGGAAGAGCTCCTTCATCTTGGCGTCGGTCTTGCGGATATCCTCAGGGTCCCCCGACAGCGCGCACCAGCGGAAGGGGCCGATACCTTTGCAGAACAAGGGGCGGATATAGGCGGGGACGAAGCCCGGAAAGGCAAAGGCGTTCTCCAACCCTTCATCCAGCGCGACCTGCCGGATGTTGTTGCCGTAATCCAGCGTCGGAACGCCTGCATTCCAGAAGTCGACCATCGCCGCCACATGTTGCTTCATCGAAGCCCGCGCAGCTTTTTCCACCGATTTAGGGTCTGTTTCCCGTTTCTCACACCAGTCGGCCATCGACCAGCCTAAAGGCAGATACCCGTTTATCGGGTCATGCGCGCTGGTCTGGTCGGTAACGATATCCGGGCGCATGCCACCGGCCTGCATCCGGGCATAAATCTCTGGAAATATCTTTGCCGCGTTGCCCAGCAAGCCGACCGACTTCGCCTCACCCGCTTTGGTCCAGTGGTCGATCATCGCAAGCGCGTCGTCCAGCGTCTCAGCCTTTTCATCAAGATATTTGGTACGCAGGCGAAAATCGATGCTGTCCGGGTTGCATTCAACTGCAAGGCAGCAGGCCCCGGCAAACACCGCCGCAAGCGGCTGCGCGCCGCCCATGCCGCCCAGCCCCCCGGTCAGAATCCACTTACCGGTCAGGTCGCCTTCATAGTGCTGACGGCCAGCCTCGGCGAAGGTCTCATAAGTGCCCTGCACGATCCCTTGCGTGCCGATATAGATCCACGAGCCAGCGGTCATCTGGCCGTACATCATCAGACCTTTCCTATCGAGTTCGTTGAAATGATCCCACGTCGCCCAGTGCGGCACGAGATTGGAATTGGCGATCAGTACACGAGGCGCGTCCTTGTGCGTCTGAATGATCGCAACGGGTTTGCCAGACTGGACGATCAGGGTCTCATCCTCTTCCAAGTCCTTCAAACCGGCCAGGATAGTATCGAAATCCTTCCATGTCCGGGCCGCCCGGCCGATGCCACCATAGACCACCAGTTCATGCGGGTTTTCGGCCACATCCGGATGCAGGTTGTTCATCAACATGCGCAGCGGCGCTTCGGTCAGCCAGCTCTTGGCGTTCAGCTCAGGGCCCGTCGGCGGGAAAACATCGCGGGTATTCTTACGGGGATCAGTCATGGCTCAAGCTCCAATGCGGTGTCCTGAAGGGCGTCCAGAATGTCATGCAGCCAGCGGCGCAAACGGTCCGCCTTGACCGGGTCATATCGCCAGGGAGGCACCTCGGCGGTCAGATATGTGGACTGGGCAAGCTCCATCTGAACAGCATGCACACCATTATCCGGCCGCCCATAGTGGCGTGTCGTCCAGCCACCCCGAAACCGTCCGTTCAGAACCGTGTTGTAAGGTGACGACGCGGCGATTGTACCAACAATAGATTCTATTTTGGTGGCGCATGTCGTCCCGCCATCGGTTCCGATGCTCAGGTCCGGCAGGGTGCCGTCGAACAGAAAAGGAATAACGCTGCGGATCGAATGACAGTCGAACAGGATTGCATATCCATACCTGTCTTTGACGCGCTGCAACTCTGCCTCCAGCGCGTGGTGATAGGGCACATGATACTTTTCGCGGCGGTTTGCGATTTCGTCTTCCGAGGGCGCCTGCCCGTCGGCCCAGATCGCGTTGCCGTCGAAATCGGTCAGCGGCACCAAGGTGGTCGTGTTCTGCCCGGGATACAGAGACACACCCGCAGGATCGCGATTGGCGTCGATGACATAGCGATGGATATGCGATTGCACGATGGTCGCACTGTCAAAAAGCCCTGAATAGAGTCTGTTTATATCCCAATCCGTATCCGCAAGCCTGCGCCCGTTATCGTTCAGTCGGGCGGCAATTTCATCCGGCACATAGGTACCGCCATGGGGCTGGCTCAGAACAATCGGGCCTTCACCGCGCTGAACGCTAAAGACCTTCATCACAGCAACTCTGGCATCTGAACATCAACCGCGCGCAAAATTGCACCGTCGGCCACAAGGTGTTTGGCCGTTTCCAGGTCTGGCGCAAGAAAGCGGTCATCCATCAGCGACGGAACCTCATTGCGCAGATGCGCAATGGCACGCTGCAAAGGGGCGCTGGTTGTCAGCGGTGCGCGAAATTCGATACCCTGTGCCGCACAAAGCATCTCGATCCCGAGGATATAGTTGAGATTCTCGGCCATTTTGCCCAACCGCCGCGCCCCATGGGCCGCCATGGAGACATGGTCTTCCTGATTGGCCGATGTGGGCGTGCTGTCTGTGACGCAGGGGTTGGCCAGATGTTTGTTCTCACTCATCAGCGCGGCGGTCGTCACCTCGGCAATCATCAACCCCGAGTTCAACCCGGGCTCAGGCGTCAGAAACGGCGGCAAGTCAAAGCTGAGGGCCGGGTCCACCATGAGGGCGATCCGACGCTGGGCAATGGCACCGATCTCTGACAGCGCCAGCGCGATCATGTCAGCGGCAAACCCTACCGGTTCGGCATGAAAATTGCCGCCTGAGACGATGGCATCCGGATCGGTCAAAACCAGAGGGTTGTCGGTGGCGGCATTCGCCTCAACTTCAAGCGTGGCAGCCGCCTGCCGGATCACACCCATGGCCGCCCCAGTGACCTGCGGCTGGCAACGAATGCAATACGGGTCCTGCACCCGGGTATCGCCCTCGCGATGGCTTTCGCGGATTTCGGACCCCTCTAGTATCGCCCGCATGGCACTGGCGGCTTCGATCTGTCCACGATGGCCGCGCAAGGTGTGAATTTCTGGCTGCAATGGTGCCGTCGACCCCATGATAGCGTCTGTCGACATCGCAGAAATGGTCAAAGCGTTCTGGGCGGCTTGCCAAGCATCAAACAGGCCCGCCAGCGCATAAGCTGTCGAGAACTGGGTTCCATTGATAAAGGCAAGACCTTCCTTGGGGCCAAGCTGAATCGGCTCTAATTCGGCGATTTTCAACGCCTCGGCACCGGAAAGACGGGCTCCGTTCACTTCAGCCTCCCCCTCTCCGATGATCACCGCTGTCATATGGGCCAGGGGCGCAAGATCACCCGATGCGCCAACAGAACCCTGCGCCGGGACAACCGGGATCACCCCTCGCGCCAGCATGTTCTGCAGCAGCGCGATTACCTCCCAACGAAGACCTGACGCTCCGCGCCCAAAAGACAGCAGCTTGAGCGACATCATCAGACGCACCAGCCGACGCGGCACTGCCTCACCGACACCACAGCAATGGCTAAGAATGAGGTTTCGCTGCAAGGTCGAGGTATCCGCTGCGGCGATCTTGTGGCTGGCAAGCTTGCCGAAACCGGTATTCACACCATACACCGGATCATCCCCCAAGGCGGCCTGCGCAATGCGGTCGGCCGCTGCATCCACCCTGGTCCGGCAGGCATCGTCCAAATGGATCGCTGTTTCATTCCGATAGATGTCAGACAGTTGCGCCAGCGAGACCTGACCGGGAACAAGGGAAATGGACCTCATTCATCGCCTCCAAAAATCCGCTTGTGCAGAGGGTTGAACCCGATGCGGTACGACAGCTCTGCCGGATGGGTCACGTTCCAGACGGCCAGATCGGCGCGCAGACCCGGCCTGACAATGCCAGTATCACGCAGGCCCAGTGCCTTTGCCGCGTTGCATGTGACCCCGGCCAGCGCTTCTTGCGGGGTCAGCCGGAACAGGGTGCAACCCATGTTCATCGTCAACAACAATGAAGACAACGGAGACGACCCGGGGTTGCAATCCGTCGCCAGCGCCATGGGCACATTCTGCGCGCGCAGCAGATCGACCGGCGGGGCCTGCGTCTCGTGCAAGGTGTAGAACGCGCCGGGCAACAGAACCGCAGCCGTTCCAGCCTCGGCCATTGCAGCGACACCTTGTGCATCCAGATATTCAATATGATCTGCGGACAATGCCCCATAGGAGGCCGCCAGTTTCGCGCCGCCCAGATTAGACAATTGCTCTGCATGCAGCTTGACCGGTAGGCCCAGTTGGCGGGCCACATCAAAGACCCGCGCGATCTGAGCGGGGGCAAATGCGATACCTTCGCAGAAACCATCCACGGCATCGATCAGACCGGCCTTATGCGCAGCCCGCAGCGCCGGGATGCAGACCTCGTCGATATAGTCGTCCGCACGCCTCGAAAACGCGGGCGGCACGGCATGCGCGCCCAAAAAGCTGGTTCTGACCCGAACCGAGCGATGTTGTTCGATTCGGCGCGCCGCGCGCAACATGCGCAATTCTGTCTCGATATCAAGGCCATAGCCTGATTTAACCTCGATGCAGCTGACCCCTTCGGCCATCAGAGCGTCCACTCGCAGGAGCGCCGCATCCAACAGCGCGTTTTCGGTGGCCTGCCGTGTTGCGTTGACCGTCGACAGGATGCCGCCTCCGGCGCGGGCAATCTCCTCGTAAGTGGCACCGTTCAAACGCATTTCGAACTCGGTCGCGCGACTGCCGCCGAACACCAAATGGGTATGTGCATCAATCAGCGCGGGGGTCAGCAGACGATTGCCGAAATTCTCGACCTCGTACGCGTGATAGTCCGGCGGCACGTCATCCTGTCGGCCGACCCACGCAATCAAGCCGTCTTTAATCGCAACAGCCGCGTTTTCAATCAGACCGTAGGCGGCACCTTCCGCGTCCATAGTCGCGAGCTGCGCGCAGAATATGACGGTTTTTTTTGACATGACGATTCTTTTTTGGGATGCCGCAGGGTATGCTTTTTCGTATATGTGTAATATTATAAAGTCTACACAAAATGGAAACATCATGATCATTCACGCAAAAACCGCCTTACTAGGCTCTGAGTGGGTTCAGGATGTACGGGTACAAACCAAGCAGGGGCGGATCAGCCAGATTGAAACCCGCGCCTCCGCCGGTCGCGAAGACGTCAGAGTCGATGTGTTGCTTCCAGCGCTTGGAAATCTCCACAGCCACTCATTTCAGCGGGCGATGGCGGGGATGACCGAAAGGCGCACCGCAGGACAAGAAAGCTTTTGGACCTGGCGCAGGCTCATGTACCGCTTTCTGGATCGCTTAACCCCCGCCCATGTCGAGGCCATTGCCGCGCTGGTCTTTATGGAGATGCAAGAGGCGGGCTATGCCTCGGTCGGCGAGTTTCACTACGTCCATCACCAACCCGACGGTCGACCCTACGACCGCCTGTCTGAATTGAGCCAACGTATTTTTGCCGCCGCTGATCAGACCGGTATTGGTCTGACCCATCTGCCGGTGCTCTATACCTATGGCGGCGTGGGGCAAGAGCCGCTGGCTGGCGGTCAGCTGCGCTTTGGCAATGACGTGGACCGGTTTCTGACTTTGATGGATGCGTGTCGCGACGCGCTGCCATACGCCAGTTTCGATACTCATATTGGCATTGCACCACATTCTTTACGGGCAACCTCGCCCGATGATCTGCGGGCTCTGCTGCAACAAATCCCGGAAGGGCCGGTGCATATGCACATTGCCGAACAGGTGAACGAAGTTGCCGACGTCCAGGCCACCTTAGGACAAACCCCTGTTGCATGGTTGCTGGACAACATAGCGGTCGACGCGCGCTGGTGTCTGATCCATGCCACCCACATGACCGATAATGAAACGCACGCGCTGGCGCAAAGCGGCGCGGTTGCAGGGTTATGTCCGATCACCGAAGCCAATCTGGGCGACGGTATTTTCAACGGGTCAGTCTATATCGAATACGATGGCGCGTTTGGGATCGGATCAGATTCTACTATACGCATTTCGCTGCCAGAAGAGCTGCGTATGCTGGAGTATTCGCAACGCCTGCGCGACCACCAACGGACGGTGCTTGTGCGCGGTGAAGGCTCGGTAGGCCAAGCCCTTTATACCGGGGCGGCCCGTGGTGGGGCGCAGGCCCTTGGGCGCGACGCTGGCGAGATTGCAACTGGCAAACTGGCCGATCTGGTGGCGATAGACGGATCTCATCCTACGCTTTGTACCTTGCGCGACGATCAGCTGCTTGACGGGCTGTGTTTTGCGGCGCCGGACGGAACAGTGACAGACCTTTGGTCGGCAGGGCGCCACGTTGTGCAGGACGGACGACACATCAAACGCGACGCCATCCTTGCGGCCTATCGCGCGGCGGCGAACAGCCTGTTGGCTGACATATAGAGAAAACGCCAGTATCAGAGCCACAATGACCCATCCCAGTGACACCACCAGCTACAAAGATATCAAACAAACCGTGCTGAACCGCATCCGCTCGGGCGCATGGCCGCCCGATGCGCTGCTGCCGAACGAGGAAACGCTGGCGGTCGAGTTTTCCTGTACCCGCACCACGGTAAACCGGGCGCTGCGCGAACTGGCCGAAGAGGGCTATCTTGAGCGCCGCCGCAAGGCCGGGACCCGTGTTCTGCGCGCGCCGCAAAGGCAGGCACGCTTTGCGATCCCCTTGGTGCGGGACGAGGTCGAAGCCCTTGGCGGCACCTACCGATATGCCCTGGTGTCTGCCGAAACCGTTGCCGCGCCCGAATGGCTGAGCGCGCGGCTGGCACTGCGCCCGGCGCAACCCGTTATGCATGTCAGGTGCATGCATTATTCCGGGAACACGCCGTTCCAGTACGAGGATCGCTGGATCGTCATCGACAGCGTTCCGCAGGTCGCGCAGGCCGATTTCACAGAAACCGGACCCAATGACTGGCTGGTCGAGACCGTGCCGTTCACAAATGTGGAGCTGACCTTTCTGGCCAGCCGCGCAGACGCATCGGTTGCCGGGTTTCTGGACCTGCCCGAAGGCGAACCCGTTTTCACCGCCGAGCGTATTACCTGGCTGCAGGGTCAACCGGTCACCTTTGCCAAGCTCTATTTTGCGGCGGGCTATCGCATGACGACGCAGATCTGAATTCTGACTGTCGGGGCTTTACCACCAGCAATTTCCGATACAAATTCCCGCTCGGCTTTTGTGATAAGGGGACTGAGAATGGGAAACCCGCTATTTGATCGTCTGTTTGGCATTCACGCGGGCAAAACAACTCCGTTTTTGCATCTGCCGGACGGGCAGGTCCTGACCCATTCGGATTTTTTGGATATGGCGGCCCGTCTCGCAAATGCCCTGACCGGGCTGGCGCTGGAACCCGGCGACCGGGTAGCTGTGCAGGTCGAGAAATCGCCCGAAATGCTGGCGCTATATGCCGCCTGCGCGCAGGCCGGACTGATCTTTCTGCCGCTCAACATCGCCTATACCACCCGCGAACTGACTTATTTCATCGAAAACAGCGGCGCGTCTCTGGTGGTCTGCGACGACAGAAACGCAACCGAGTTGACCCCGGTCGCGCAGGCCCAAGGCGCCAGATTAGAGACGCTGAACAGCGATGGATCAGGCAGCCTGATGCGGCGTGCCCTTGGGATGTTGCCCGCATTCGAGCCGGTCAAACGGGCCGAGGATGATCTGGCCGCTTTCCTCTATACCTCTGGCACCACCGGAAGGTCGAAGGGCGCGATGCTGTCGCAGGCCAACCTGCTGTCCAACGCGGAAACTTTGGTCAGGGAATGGCAATTCACTGACGCGGACGTCTTGCTGCATGCGCTGCCGATCTTTCACACCCACGGGCTGTTTGTTGCGACGAATGTGGTGCTGGCCTCTGGTGGGTCGATGATCTTTCTGCCAAAATTCGACCTAGACGCGGTTTTGCGCCTGATGCCGCAGGCCACATCCATGATGGGTGTGCCGACATTTTACACACGCCTTTTGGGCGATGACCGGTTCACCCACGATCTGGCCCAGCATATGCGCCTGTTCATCTCGGGCTCGGCCCCGTTACTGGCCGAAACCCATGAACGATTCGAGGCCCGCACCGGCCACCGTATTCTGGAACGCTATGGCATGACCGAAACCAATATGAACACCTCGAACCCTTACGAGGGTGAGCGCCGCGCAGGCACGGTGGGCTTCCCGCTGCCCGGTGTCGAGCTGAAGGTGACCGATCCCGAAAACGGTGATCTGCTGCCGCAGGGTGAGATCGGAATGATCGAGGTTCGCGGCCCCAACGTGTTTCAGGGCTATTGGCAGATGCCCGAGAAAACCGCAGCCGAGCTGCGCGAGGACGGGTTTTTTGTCACCGGTGATCTGGGGCGCGTGGACGCGGAAGGCTATGTCCACATCGTTGGGCGCGGCAAGGATCTGATCATCTCGGGCGGGTACAACATCTATCCCAAAGAGGTCGAGCTGGTGCTGGATGACCAGCCCGGCGTTCTGGAAAGCGCGGTGATCGGCGTGCCGCACCCGGATTTCGGGGAAACGGTCGTAGGTATCCTTGTGCCTCAACCGGGGCAGGCTCCTGACCTGACCGCGATCATGTCTAACGTTCAAACTGCGCTGGCCCGGTTCAAACACCCTAGCAAGCTGATCGTTCTGGACCAACTGCCACGCAACACGATGGGCAAGGTTCAAAAGAACGTTCTGCGCAACGACTACAAAGACCTGTTCACAAAGGATTAGGCCCAAGCGGCACCCGCCCGTTTTCAGTCAGCAACCAGCAGTGCCGCCCCTCAAACACCGCCGTGGCAAGAGGGCGGCCATAGCCTGCACCGGCATCCAGGTTGATCCGATTGCCGCAATGTTCCGCCTGATCCGCAGGTGTGTGACCATGCACAACCAGCCAGGGATGCGGACCAGATTCCATCAGGAACTCGTTTCTTATCCAGATCAGATCGTCTTCGGTTTGCTGCTCCAGAGCAATACCGGGGCGGACGCCCGCATGAACGAATAACAGCTCCCCCTCTTGATGATAAAGCGGCAGGGCATTGATGAAGTCCAAATGCGCTTGATGCACTGCCTCGCGCGCGCGTTCATTTACCTGAAAGATGCGATCGTTATCAGTCACGTCGACCCCGTAAGAGGCCAGCGTCTCGCGCCCGCCCAAACGCGGGTGCAACCAGCTCAAGGTAATGGGCAGATGGCGGTCCGCAATCTCGCAATCCTGCACGAACCGCACCATCATCCGGTCGTGATTGCCCTTGACCATGATCCAGTTTCGCCCCGCGCGCTGGCCTTCGATCAGCAGGTCCAGAACACCCCGGCTGTTGGGGCCCCGATCCACATAATCCCCCAGAAAAACGACACGCGCATCCAGGCCGCCATCTGCCTCGAGCCGGGTCAGGGCGGTTTGCAGCATGTCCAGCTGTCCGTGAACGTCACCAATGGCGTAAATTGGCTTGGTCATGAAACATCCTTAGGCGATACAAATACCATGCTTGTGGCGCAGAACATGCGCCGCGAAAAGAAAATACCCGCGCCGATCACAGCGCGGGCATTATCGTGTCTCCGAAAGTCAACAACGTGCTCAGGCGACGTCGAACTCCAGCGGCTTGATCTGCGTGAATAGACCCGTTTCTGCTAGTTTCGCCCGCGCCTCAGCTGGTACCGGCTCATCAACATAGAGCAACGCAATCGCCTCCCCTCCGGCCTCGGATCGACCGAGGGTAAAGTTCGCGATGTTCACCTCATTCTCGCCCATGGTCTGCCCCAACGCGCCAATGATCCCCGGCACATCTTCGTTAGTGGTATAGAGCATATGCGCCCCAATCTCGGCGTCGATGTTGATCCCCTTGATCTGGATAAAGCGCGGCTTGCCATCGCTAAAGACAGTGCCCCCGATCGAGCGTTCACGCTTAGCAGTCACAACAGTAACCTTGATGTAGCCTTCAAAGGCACCGGATTTGTCCTGATTGGTGGTGGAAATCTGGATACCACGCTCTTTGGCGATAACCGGGGCCGAGACCATGTTCACCTCGGGGTTGAACTTTTTCATGATCCCCGCGACGGCCGCACAGTTCAGCGCGGCCAGGTTCATCTCGGCGGCGACACCGTCATAGAGGATGTTGATCGCCTTCACCGGCTCATCCGTCATCTGACCGATAAAGCTGCCCAGATGGCCAGCCAGCTTGATCCACGGGCCCATCACCTTGGCTTCTTCGGCGGTGACGCTGGGCATGTTCAGCGCGTTTTCCACCGCTCCCGTCAGCAGATAGTTCGAGATCTGCTCGGCCACCTGCAGCGCCACGTTTTCCTGCGCCTCGGTTGTGGCCGCACCCAGATGCGGCGTGCAGACCACGTTGGGCAAATTGAACAGCGCGTTATCCTTGGCAGGCTCTTCGCTGAACACGTCAAAAGCCGCGCCCGCGACATGACCCGATTTCAATGCCTCGGCCAGCGCATCTTCGTCGACCAGACCACCACGGGCGCAGTTCACGATGCGCACGCCGGGCTTGGTTTTGGCAAGATTCTCGCGGCTCAGGATGTTGCGGGTCTGATCGGTCAGCGGCACATGCAGCGTGATGAAATCCGCGCGGGTCAGCAATTCATCCAGCTCGACCTTTTCAACACCCATCTTGGCGGCTTTTTCCTCGCTCAGATAGGGATCATAAGCGACCACTTTCATCTTCAGGCCCAGCGCACGTTCACACACGATCCCGCCGATGTTGCCGGCACCGACGACACCCAGTGTCTTGTTGGTCAGCTCGATGCCCATGAACTTGGATTTTTCCCATTTGCCCGCATGGGTCGAGGTGCTGGCCTCGGGAATCTGCCGTGCCACGGCGAACATCATCGCAATCGCATGTTCGGCAGTGGTGATCATGTTGCCAAACGGCGTGTTCATCACGATCACGCCTTTTTTCGAGGCTGCATCTTTGTCGATATTGTCGGTGCCGATCCCGGCGCGGCCAATGACCTTCAACTTGTCGGCCTTCTCCAGAATTGTCGGCGTGACCTTGGTCGCCGAGCGGATGGCTAGGCCATCATACTGACCAATCACCTCGGCCAGCTTTTCTTTATCCTTGCCCAGATCGGGCATGAAATCCACGTCGATACCGCGATCGCGGAAAATCTGCACGGCGGTTTCGCTGAGCTTGTCAGATACGAGTACTTTGGGGGCCATATTCTCTGGTCCTTGAATTGTATGGAAGGTCCGGGCCTTGGACGGCCCAGTTAAAGGTCAGGCAGCCTCAGACTGCGCCGCGATCTCGGCCTCAAAAGCCCATGCCAGCCACGGGAGCATCGCCTCGATATCCGAGGTTTCAACCGTACCGCCGCACCAGATGCGCAGGCCCGCAGGCGCGTCACGATAGGCCCCGATATCCAGTGCGATATTCTCGGCCTCCAGCCGTTTCGCAACAGCTTTGGCGAATGTCGCGCCGTCCTGAATGCGCGCATCGGTGAATTTCAGGCAGACCGAGGTGTTCGACTGCGTCGCTGCATCCTCGGCCAGATTGGCAATCCAGTTGTTCTGATCGCAGAACGCATGCACCGCACCCGCATTGGCATCGGCGCGGGCGATCAGCCCCTGCAAACCACCAACCGAGCGCGCCCAGTCTAGCGCAAATAAATAGTCCTCAACCGCCAGCATCGACGGTGTGTTGATGGTCGCGCCGGTAAAGATACCGTCGATCAACTTGCCACCCTTGGTCAGGCGGAAAATCTTGGGCAGTGGCCATGCGGGCGTATAGCTCTCCAACCGCTCTACCGCGCGAGGGCTGAGGATCAGCATCCCATGCGCCGCTTCACCGCCCAGAACCTTCTGCCAGCTGAAGGTGGTTACATCCAGCTTGTCCCAGGGCAGCTCCATCGCAAAAGCGGCGGAGGTTGCATCACAGATTGTCAAACCCTGACGGTCATCCGCGATCCAGTCGCCATTGGGGACACGTACGCCCGAAGTGGTGCCGTTCCAAGTAAATACCACGTCATTGGCGAAATCGACCGAAGCCAGATCGATAATCTGACCGTACTCCGCTGTCTTTACCTCGGCATCGATTTTCAGCTGTTTGACCACGTCGGTCACCCAGCCCGCGCCGAAGCTTTCCCAGGCCAGCATCTCAACCTTGCGTTCGCCCAATAGCGACCACAGGGCCATCTCAACCGCGCCGGTATCCGACGCAGGAACGATGCCGATTTTGTAATCCGCCGGAATGCCCAGCACCTCACGCGTGCCTTCAATAGCCGCCTTCAGCTTGTCCTTACCAACGGCAGCCCGGTGCGACCGGCCCAGCGCGGCATCGGCCAGCTTGTTCAACTCAAATGTAGGGGGTTTGGCGCAGGGGCCCGAGGAAAAACGCGGATTGGCCGGCCGCGTCGCCGGTTGTTGAGTGCTCATCTGTATTACCCTTCCAGATACACGCCCCTCGTTGGGGAGGGGTGTCCCACGGGCAGGGCTATGGCGCACGCGCACCGGCAGCAAGCGAAAAAGACGCTTCGCCGGACAAAAACGACACCTGAAACGGGGCTAAATCGGAACACAGGTTTCCGATGGGCGAAAAACCCCGCCAAAGCGGGGTTTAGTCAAAGTTACTCTGCTGCTTCGGCGTAGGCGTCCATCGGAGGGCAGGTACAGACGAGGTTTCTGTCCCCATAAGCGTTGTCGACGCGGTTGACCGGCGGCCAGTATTTGTCAACACCCATGGAGCCCGGCGGGAAGCAGGCCTGTTCGCGGGTGTAGGGACGGTCCCAGCTGCCGACCAGATCGCGCACCGTGTGTGGGGCGTTTTTCAGCGGGTTGTTCTCCGCGTCGATCTTGCCGTCTATTATCTCCTGCGCTTCCGCTCGGATCGAGAGCATGGCGTCACAGAAGCGGTCAAGCTCGGCCATAGGTTCCGATTCGGTTGGTTCCACCATAAGGGTGCCCGCCACCGGCCACGACATAGTGGGCGCATGGAAACCTGAATCAACCAAACGCTTGGCCACGTCATCGACGCTCACATCGCCTTCTTCCGCCAGCGGACGCGTGTCGAGGATGCATTCATGCGCCACACGACCTGTCTCGGACGTGTATAGGATCGGATAGGCATCCTTGAGCCGCGCGGCGATGTAGTTGGCGTTCAGGATCGCCACCTTGGTTGCTTGCGTCAGGCCAGCACCGCCCATCAGCAGCACATAGGCCCAACTGACCGGCAAAATGGACGGAGATCCGAAGGGCGCAGCTGAGACCGGGCCCACGGCGGTGCCGTATTCAGGATGGCCGGGCAGATGTTCCTCCAGATGCGCCTTGACGCCAATGGGGCCCATGCCGGGGCCTCCGCCGCCATGCGGGATGCAGAAGGTTTTGTGGAGGTTCAGGTGGCTGACGTCACCGCCGATATCGCCGGGACGCGACAGACCGACCATGGCGTTCATGTTGGCGCCGTCGATATAGACCTGACCGCCGTGATCATGGGTGATCTGGCAGACCTCCTGCACCGTGGTCTCGAACACGCCATGGGTCGAGGGGTAGGTGATCATGCAGCCAGCCAGATGATCGGAATGCTTCTCGGCCTTGGCGCGGAAATCGGCCAGGTCGATATTGCCGTTCTCATCCGATTGCACCGGCACCACCTGCCAGCCCACCATCTGCGCCGAGGCCGGGTTGGTGCCATGTGCCGAGGTCGGGATCAGGCAGACATTGCGCTGCCCTTCGCCGCGGGCGAAGTGATAGTTGCGGATGGTCAAGAGGCCTGCGTATTCCCCCTGCGCGCCCGAGTTGGGCTGCTGGCTGATCGCATCATAGCCGGTGATCTGGCACAGCTTGTCGTTCAGATCGGCAATCATCTCGTGATAGCCCTGCGCCTGATCTTCGGGGCAGAACGGATGCAGATTGCCGAACTCGGGCCAGGTGACCGGGATCATCTCGATCGTGGCATTCAGCTTCATCGTGCAGGACCCCAGCGGGATCATCGCCCGGTCCAGTGCCAGATCGCGGTCGGCCAGACGGCGCATATAGCGGGTCATCTCGGCCTCAGCCCGGTTCTTATGAAAGATCGGATGAGTCAGATAAGGCGTCTCGCGCAGCGCGTAATCCGGCAAGCGGTACTGTTTGTTCGAGCTGTCATCCTTGCGGTCGATGCCAAAGGCACCCCAGACGGCCTCGATGGTCTCGGGACGGGTCTGTTCATCCAGGCTGATGCCAACCTTGGTCTCACCAACCTTGCGCAGGTTGACACCCCGGGCCACGGCGGCCTCCACCACGGTTTTCTGCAGATGGCCGACCTCAACCGTTATGGTGTCAAAGAACACCTCGGGTTCGACCGAGAAGCCTGCCTGTTCCAACCCGGCGGCCATGCGCGAGGTCTTGCGATGCACCGATTGCGCGATGGCCTTGATACCGTCGGGACCATGATAGACCGCATACATCGAGGCAATGACGGCCAACAGCGCTTGCGCGGTGCAAACGTTCGAGTTGGCTTTCTCGCGCCGGATATGTTGTTCGCGGGTCTGCAGCGACAGGCGATAAGCCTTGTTGCCTCGACTGTCGATGCTGACACCGATGATCCGGCCCGGCATCGCCCGCTTCAGCTTGTCGGTGGTCGCCATATAAGCGGCGTGCGGGCCACCATAGCCCATCGGCACACCAAAGCGCTGGGTCGAGCCGATGGCGATATCCGCGCCCATCTCACCAGGCGATTTCAGCAGCGCCAGCGACAGGATATCGGCGGCGACGATGGCAATCGCTTTATGTTCATGCAACGCCGCAATCTCGGCGGTGAAGTCGCGCACATGGCCATGGGTGCCGGGGTACTGGAAGATCGCACCAAAGACGGCGCCCGCATCCAGCGTGTCCGGATCAGCCACCTGCACCTCGATGCCTAGAGGCTCGGCGCGCGTTTTAATCACCGCGATAGTCTGCGGATGGCAGTTGCGGTCGACAAAGAAGGCCGCGTTGTTGGCTTTCGAACGCCCGCCACGCTTGGCCATCGCCATGGCTTCGGCCGCCGCTGTGGCTTCGTCCAGCAGCGAGGCGTTGGCCACGTCCAGCCCGGTCAGATCGCTGACCATAGTCTGGAAGTTCAGAAGCGCCTCAAGACGGCCCTGACTGATCTCGGGCTGATAGGGGGTGTAGGCGGTGTACCAGGCCGGGTTTTCCAGAATGTTGCGCAGGATCGGCGCCGGCGTTGTGGTGCCATAATAGCCCTGACCGATCAGCGAGGTCAGAACCTTGTTCTTGCTTGCCACCTCTTTCATGTAGAACAGCGCATCGCGCTCGGTCATCGCTGGACCCCAGTCCAGCGGCTCTTTCTGGCGGATCGCGGGCGGGACGGTGGCGTCGATCAGCTGGTCCAGCGTCTTGAAGCCGATCACCTTGAGCATATCCCGCATCTCGGTCGGGCTGGGCCCGATATGGCGGCGATTGGCAAAGTCATAGGCTTCGTAGTCGGTCAGTTTGAAGGCCATGTGGTGCGCTCCTCAAGGAATGTCTTATCGTGCCGCCGGGGTGAGAGCCTCCGGCGGGTGTATTCAGAAAAAGATGGGGGCGGACCCGTGGCAGGCCCCGCCTCTATTTGTTTTATCCAATGAAGGCTTTGTAGCCGGTCTCATCCATCAGATCTTCGAGCTGCGAGGCATCCGCGATCTTGATCTTGTAGATCCAGGCGTTGCCTTCGGGGTCTTCGTTCAGGGCACCGGGGTTGTCGGCCAGCACCTCGTTGACCTCAGTGATTTCACCATCAACCGGAGCATAAAGTTCGGACGCAGCCTTGACGGATTCGATCACGCCGATTTCGCCGTCTTTTTCAAAGGTATCGCCGACCTCTTGCTGTTCGACAAACACAACATCGCCCAGCTGTTCTGCGGCGTGCTTTGTAATGCCCAGCGTGGCGGTGTCACCGTCGACATCGATCCATTCATGCTCTTCCGAATAGTAGGTCGCCATCTTGTCTGTCTCCTGACTTCAACGCTTGTAATTCTGGGTAACGAAGGGCAGCGCTACGATCTGCGCCGGTTGCGGCTTGCCTCGGATGATCAGGTTCACCATCTCACCGAGTGCTGCGTACTGTGTTGCGACATAACCCATCGCAACGGGACCACCGACCGTGGGACCAAACCCGCCCGAGGTGATCTGGCCGATGGTGCTGCCATCGGCAATCTGAATCTCGACGCCCTGACGCGCCGGAGCGCGGCCCTCAGGCCGGATGCCGACCAGCTTGCGTGCAGGCCCTTCTGCCAGCTCTTGCTGGATGCGCGCAGCACCGGGAAAACCACCCTCTTCCTTGCGGCGCTTCTGGATCGCCCAGCCAAGGCTGGCCTCAATCGGTGAGGTCGTCTGGTCAATGTCATTGCCATAAAGGCACAGCCCCGCCTCAAGCCGCAGGCTGTCGCGCGCGCCCAGGCCGGCCGGTTCGCAGGCCTCATGCGCCAGAAACGCGCGGGTGATCTCAACCGCCTTGTCCTCGGAGATCGAGATTTCATAGCCATCTTCGCCGGTATATCCCAACCGCGAGATGCGGCATTCGGCCCCCATGATGTCGGCCACTGTTGTTTCCATGAATTTCAGGTCGCGGGCGGCGGGGCAGAGTGCGCCTACCACATCCTCGGCGCTGGGACCCTGGACCGCGACTAAGGCGCGGTCAAAAAGCTCGGTTACCTCGACGCCGTCCAGCGTGTCGCGCATGTGCGGAACATCCTGATGACGCAGCGCTGCATTCACCACGACAAAGTAGTGATCCCCCGCGTTCGAGACGATCAGATCATCCATGATCCCGCCGTCAGCATTGGTAAAGAACCCATAGCGCGCCTTGCCCTCTTTCAGGCTGGCATAGGCTTGCGGGCACAGGGCCTCGAGCTTTTGGCCCACATCATCGCCCTGCAGGATCACCTGACCCATATGGCTGACATCAAACAAGGCGGCCTTTTCCCGGCACTGCTTGTGTTCGCCCATGATCCCCAACGGATATTGAACGGGCATCTCCCAACCCGCGAAATCAACCATTTTGCCGCCAAGTTCGATGTGAAGATCATAGAGCGGTGTGCGCTTCGGTAACGTCATGGGATACCTTCTTCGTATCTAATGGTTGGAACGCATACCCGTCAGTCTGACCCAAGCGGCCCATTTTGCAACGATTGAGCGCCGCAATTTGGGACTGCAACTGAACAGCAAACGGCCCGTATACGAGGGTATGCTTCGATAATGACGCATATAGGAAACTTTTTTCTTTTAGGCAACACGCTTGATCGAAAAATATCGAATAAACGCCAGATCATCAACGCAAAACGGCGTTGCGCGCATCTTATGCGGCAAGTTTCATCCGGGAAATCAGTATTTTATCTGCGCCTTATCGCGCCATATCTCAGATCGCGCGGACGGCGCGATCCAGCACATGAAGACCCGCAATCAGGTCGGCCTCGGCGGTGTCTTCTGCGAAATCGTGGCTGATTCCGTTGATCGAGGGGACAAACAACATCGCCACCGGCATCAGGCGGGATACATTGGTTGCATCATGCAGCGCGCCTGACGGCATTCTGCGCCATCGGCCTTTTGCCACCTCATCTGCCCCCGTCTCCAACGCCCGGCGCAGATGCGCGTCCATTGTCACTGGCTCGAGCCCCAGCAATGCGCCAAAGCTAAGCGTCATGCCCATCTGGTCTGCGATCTCTTGCGCTGCGGTGCGAATGATCTGCTCCATACGCCCCAGCCGGTCAGCATCGCCATCCCGCCATTGCATGGAAAAGCGCACACGCCCCGGAACGATCGAGGATGCGTTTGGGTGCAAATCGACATGCCCGACAGTCCAGACCGTCTGCGGCGTGACGACATTCTTAAACCGCGCGTTGATCATCGCGTTGAACGACGACAGCGCCTGAAACGCATCGCGCCGCAGATGCATCGGCGTGGTGCCCGCGTGGTTCTGCTGGCCTTCAAAGGTGATCTTCATATCGCGGATGCCAACGATATCGGTCACGACACCAATCTGGACGCCGTCCGCATCCAGTGACGGTCCCTGCTCGATATGCATCTCGACAAAACCAGTGAACTGGGCCGGATCAACAAGGCCATGCGCCATGTCCGCCATCCCAGACCGGGCCGCGCCAAACGTCACTCCGGTATGATCCGTCAACAGATCCGCCTGTGCCAACTCCAGCTGCCCCGACCAGACGGCCGAACCGGTGGTCACGCCAAAGCGCCCCTCCTCATCCTGAAAACTCACAACCGAGACGGGCCGGTCGCTGGATCGGGCGACCTCAAGCGCGGTGATGACGCCCAACGCGCCATCCAACCACCCGCCTTCGGGCTGGCTGTCGGTATGCGACCCCATCAACAACGACGGCCCGTGGGCCAGCCCGAACAGGTTGCCAACAGGGTCGAAATGCGGCCTCAGACCCGCGTCTTCCATGCGGCTGGCCAGCCAGCGACGCGCTGCAATGTCAGCCTCGGAATAGGCCGGGCGCACAACCCCTTTGCCAACGCCCGAGGCCCCAAATGCGCGCAGCCTGTGCAGGTCAGCCAGAAACCGGTTTTCGTCTACCGCCATGATCACCCTCATTATTCCGCGCAGCCTTACCATAGCTGCCGGGCCCTGCCCCACAAGCCTTGGCGATGCGCGGCATGCCGTTTTTTCGAAACAGCAACCAAACCACTCTGGCCCCCACCGACAAGCTGCCCTAAAGGTTGCTCCTAAGAGGGAACGCCATGTCACACATCACGCTGGTTCGTCACGGCCAGGCCAACACCGAAGCCCGTGACGAGGTCAACTATGACAAGCTGAGCGATCTGGGCCACCAGCAGGCGCGCTGGCTGGGCACACATCTGCGCGACACCCGCGCCCATCATCCGCGGATTTACTGCGGCACGCTGATCCGGCATGAAGAAACGGCAGCCAGTATGGGTCTGGCGGAACCCATCCACGATCCCAGACTGAATGAAATCGAGTATTTCTCGATCGCGAAACTGTTCGAAGAGCAGCACGGCGTCGCAGTGCCCACCAGCCGCGAAGAGTTTGTGCATCACCTGCCCAGAACCTTCGCCGCCTGGGCCGCTGGCCAGATCGAGGGCACCCCCGAAACCTTTGCGGCCTTCGAAACGCGTGTCTCGGATGCGTTGCGTGACATCGGGACCGAAGGCGGACCGGCAATTGTTGTCACCTCGGGCGGGTTGATCGCGATGGTTGTCCGACAGGCGATGGGTCTCGACATTCCGTCGATGGCGCGGGTGACCCTTGCCATCATGAACACGTCGATGCATCGTCTGCATCCGATCGGCGCACAGCTGAGCCCGGTCCTGTTCAACGCGGTCCCGCATCTGGAAGCGCCCGAGCGTCATTACGCTCAGACACATCTGTGATCGATAGCAAACGGAGTTCACTGATGCAGCTATACTATGCCCCCCGCACAATTTCGGTTGCGGTTGCCATCGCGCTGGAAGAAGCCGCGCTGGAGTATGAAGCCATAAAGCTGGATTTTGCAGGTGGCGAGCAGGGCCAGCCTGCCTATTTGCAGATCAACCCCAAGGGGCGTGTGCCCGCATTGGTGGTTGATGGCGGCATTCTGACCGAAACCGGTGCACTGCTGGAATACATTGCTGCGCAGGCTCCGCAGGCCGGGCTTGTTCCGGATGACGCGGTCATGGCCGCACGGATGCGCGAGGTGATGTTCTATCTCGCCTCGACCATGCATGTGAACCACGCCCATAAAATGCGCGGGCATCGCTGGGCAGACAAGGCATCCAGCTGGAAGGATATGACAAGCAAAGTGGCGCAGACGATGACCGCGTCGTGCGACTATATCTGCTCAAACGGGTTGCGCGGGCCGTTTGTGCTGGGCGATGCGGTCTCATTGGCCGACGCATATCTCTATGTGGTGTGCAGCTGGCTGGAAGGTGATGGCGTCGATGTGGCGGCCTTTCCCAAGATCGTCGCCTTCCGCGAGGCGATGGAGGCCCGCCCATCGGTTCAGGCGGTGCGTGCCGCCGGGATGCTCTGACAAAAGGATTACACATGACACATGTCTGGGTCAGGGCCGAACAGCGCCCAAATGAAGAGCGGGTCGGTCTGACCCCGCAGGGTGCTGCGGCGCTGATCGCAGCAGGCATCCGTGTGACGGTCGAGGAAAGCGCAGTACGCGCCATCCCGTTTGACGGCTACAACGACGCAGGTTGTGAGATCGCGGCTGAGAATTCCTGGCCCGAGGCGCCGCTGGATGCGATCATCTTCGGCCTCAAGGAACTGCCCGAAGACGGCACGCCCCTGCCCCATCGCCACATCATGTTTGGGCATGCCTATAAGGGCCAGCATTCCGGGCGGGCGCTGCTGCAGCGGTTCAAGGCTGGGGGCGGCACGCTTTATGATCTGGAATATCTGGTGAACGAAGAAGGCCGCCGCGTTGCCGCCTTTGGCTATTGGGCTGGCTATGCAGGCGCGGCAGTGACGCTCAAGACATGGGCCGCGCAACAGCGCGGTGCGGAATGCCCCCCCGTTGGTGTCTATGCCGGCAAAGACGCGCTGAATGCTGAGTTGCAGGCCGAGCTGGATGCCACCGGCGCGGACCGTCCCAATGCCATCGTCATCGGAGCCTTGGGCCGTGTCGGCACCGGTGCTACCGACCTCTGCGAAGCGATGGGTGTCACCGTCACCAAATGGGACATGGCCGAGACCGCTAGCGGCGGGCCATTCTCTGAAATCCTTGACCACAACCTGTTCCTGAACTGCATCTTCGCACGCCCCGGCACCCCTGTGTTTGTGCCCCGTGAAGCGCTGACCGCGCCGCGCAGGCTGACTGCGATTGGCGACGTGGCCTGCGACCCCGACAGCGACTACAACCCGGTGCCGGTCTATGACCGCGCCACCACATGGGATGCGCCGGCCCTGCGTGTGGCCGCCGATCCAGTGATGGATGTTATAGCAATCGACAATCTGCCGTCGATGCTGCCGGTCGAAAGCTCTGAAGACTACGCCGCGCAACTGCTGCCGTCGCTATTGACGCTGACCGATCTGAACAGCGGCGTCTGGGGCCGCGCAGATGCGACCTTTAAAACACATATGAGAGGGATCTGAGTGATGACGATTCACTGGTGTGGCACCGGCCTGTCGGCCATCCCCGGCCTGCGCCGCCTGCTTGACGGCGGCCACAAAGTCACCGTCTGGAACCGGACCATTGAAAAGGCCAAGGCCGAGGTCGGAGACCTGACCGACGACATCCGCGCGTTTGACATCGATGCGCTGGGAGCCGTGCTGGACAAGGGCGATGTGATCGTCTCGATGCTGCCCGGCGACTGGCATGTGCCGCTGGCGGAACTTGCGATTTCAAAGCAAGCCAACTTTGTCTCGTCCTCCTACATCGCGCCCGAAATGCGCGCGCTGGATGACCAAGCGCGTGAAGCAGGTGTGGCACTGGTCAATGAGGTTGGGCTGGACCCCGGTATCGACCATCTGATGGCCCATGCGCTGGTCGATACCTACCGCGCCTCAGACGCATTTGATCCGCAAAACCAGCTGAGCTTTATCTCGTATTGCGGCGGTATTCCGAAAAACCCCAATCCGTTCCGCTACAAGTTCAGCTGGTCGCCGCTGGGCGTGCTCAAGGCACTGCGCTCGCCCTCGCGGTCGATCCGCGACTATGCTCCGCTGGACGTCGCGCGCCCGTGGGATGCAATCACCAGCTATATCGCGCCGCTGCCCACACCCGAGAGCTTTGAGGTCTATCCCAACCGCGACTCGATCCCCTTTATGGCGCAGTACGAGTTCGAGGATCACTGGCCGGTCAAAGAGTTTGTCCGCGGCACCTTGCGCCTGAACGGCTGGGCCGATGCGTGGGCGGATGTATTCACCGAAATCGAAACGCTGTCCGGCCCCGAAGGCGATGCCCGACTGAAACAGATGTCGGATCAGTTCTGGGCGGAAAACGCCTATGACGAGGGCGAGCCCGATCGCGTGGTGCTGTGCGTCGGCCTGAAGGCGGAAAAGGATGGCCTCCCGGTCTGGCACAAAACCTATGTCATGGACGCCTGGGGCGACGCGCGCGGCACCGCCATGGCACGTCTGGTGTCGATCCCGGTCTCACTGGCCGTCGAGGCCGTCCTGAACCGCGCCATCCCAGCAGGCGTTCACGCAGCCCCCAGCGATCCAAAACTGGTGCAGAGCTGGATGGGTGAGATCGACCGGCTGGCACAGCACTTACAGATCGTGGATCATATTGCCTGAGGGTAATACACCGCCCCGGCCTGTCGGGGTGGCCCCGTCAATCCACGTAAGCGTATGCCAAATCCAGCAGGTTCAATCGAAGTGCCCTGTTGAAATATGTATCCCCCTCTTGCTTAAGCTGTGCGGCTGCACCCTCATCGAAACCATCGGGAACCATAATCTCACCGCCAGAAGTGCACTCGAACATTCTGTGGTTCAAAATCAGCCTCCGGGATGTTTCCTGCGAAGGGTTTTTTTCAAAGTATGGAGCTATAAAAATATACTTGATCTGAACTTCGATAGTTGCTGCCAGGGGATCTTTTAGAACCAACTCATGCCAAGTCTGGTACCCACTGTCATTCAATATCTCTTTGACAAAATCTAGGTATTGCTGCTCGAAATCCTGCGAAACTTGTTCGCATGAGGGAGTCGGATAAGATGGCCGTAGTTCGGGTAGCAAAGGCGGACAGTTCCCGGCCAATAACCGACAGCGAAGTATAAACTTTGAGCGAAGCTTTCCGTTGTGCAAATCGCTGGCAAAATCATCCCTCAGTTCTTCAGTGTGCTTTAAAAGCGCTGCTTGGCTCTTGGGAAATTGCACCGGGTTCCAAGTTACTTCCGGGACTGAAGCTGCTGGTAACCAACTCACACTTTCGCCTTTGACCCACTGCTGACTGACAAGCTCATCAATTTCATCATACCTCTCAAGTTTGGACAGCAGCTTATACCTGCGCTCGAGGGACAGCATATTTGTCGGATCGCGTTTCAGCGCCTCTCGGATCGCCACGAGCGCCCCCTCGTAGTTGTCAACACCGTATAGAATTCTAGACTTCCACTGCCAGGGAACCTCGCTGCCCGGATCCGCAGCAATAGCCAGATCGGCTTCTGTCTCCGCCGCCTCCCAGTCTTGCTGACGCATATAGACACGCATTTTGTGGCGATGAATTAACGAGACGGTCTCGGGCAGACGCACCATTCCAGCCAATAGCGTGTCACAGGCGCTGAGGACTTCTTGCGGGTCGCCTGCATGGTGCTCGCACACGGCAACCAGCGCTCTTTGTTTCTGCTGGAACATCAAAAAACCAGCGGTCCCAAGGATAACAAGAACAGCCGCTATCCGAACCAAAGGCAGGCGGCGTTTTGGGGTTTGAGGTGGAAGATCATGCGTCATAAATACAACCAGAGATATATCTGGCCGGACCCTATTCCGCGAAAAGCCAGTTTGTCCACAGGTCCAAACCAGCGCATTTCATCAGCACCCTCACATCGGGTCCTTTTCAATGCCCTCAAACGAAAGCTCCGGTGCTGCCAGAGTGTTTGCAGACAGCCTGACCGACACAGCAATGGCCAATTTGGAATCATATAAACAGCCGCTCCAGGAAGTCTGAAGCGGCTGCGATGATCACGTGCGAGCTAAGCTCTCTCAAATGTATTGCGCAATCACTGCTTCTACATCGCAACGGTTGATACCCAGTTCGGAAAGCTCATGATCTGAAAGACGGTTCAGTTCCTGAGCGGCACAGATCACATCGTTGCGGATTGCACGCATCTTCATCGCCCGATCGAATAACAACAACGCGCTCGCAGTGGGACCATTGCCCGGGTTTGGGTTCGCATCCAACATACTCTTCACCTTTCAATAATTGTCACTGTCAGCCTTTCGGGTATCTGCCCGAAAGGCTACGGCTACGCCCGATGAGATCAGTTGCCGTAAGTGCATTGATAAGCGTGCTGTCTGATCTCGCTGCGTGGAATTCCGATATCGCGAAGTTGGCGGTCGCTAAGCCGCTCGAGCGCCCGGATCGTCCTTTTGTAGATCCTGTAACGAGACTGCCTTGGCTGCGATTCCGCATGCTCTGCAAATTGGCCGAAAAAGAGACTCTTGTGGGCATCTGCTGCGTAAGAGTAAGCCATGTCGTTTTCCTCCGTATCTGGTCATCGGTATTTCCAATGAACCTGATAAAAGTAGTCGACATTAAAGATGCCGGAGCAGAACATTAACTTTTGTTACACGTCGAAGACGGCCATATCCGCGCAGGGCATGGCCCTTAGCTAAACCCTGTTTGTTGCCAAGTTGTGTTGTCTGGCTACATAAGGTCGTTCTCGACATCCTCAGCCGATATCCCCAGCGCATCCAGACCGTTTTCAAGATGATCAGACAGATGCGGCGTGCCGATCAGGTAATCTGCGCAGGGGGTCGATGCTTCGGTCTTTGCGGTTGCAATGGCCTCGGCCAGATCTTCCGCAAAAAAGCTTTCGCGGCCGATCCACATGATTGCGACCAGCTCGGCCTGCTCATCCACGCTCATCCGGTCGACAAAGGCCCGCAATTCGCCTTCTGCCCGGTTCAGTTCGCGCCCCATCATGGCGACCTGGGCGACTTTTCTTGCCGAGATTTCCAGCATGAACTCAAACTCCTCTGTCCGCAGTCTCGGCCTATGACATACCGCTTTGCACCCGCCCGTCTTTGATCTCACGCAAACCAAGCGGACGCCTCAAAAGGCGTTACTTCCGCGCGCGGGAAACCGGATCACGCGGAACCGGTGCAGTTCTGAACGGGCGGAACATCGCCTTTTTGAGCCAAAGCTTAAGCCCCTGCCAGAGGATCAGGCCAAAGGTCCGGCGTGCCCCGAATGGGCGGCGGAGCAGCGACCAAAGAACAGATCGGTTCGTCATGGGCGCGCGGGGGCCTGTCAGCGTCGCGATCAATCCGCCTGCGGCGCGACCATAATCGATCCAAATCCCAACCCGGTCCGCGCGGTAGTCGAACCGAAAGGTATAACTTCCTTCGATCTTCTGAAACGGCGACACATGCATCAGCTTGTCAGCTACAATACGATCCGTCGGCAGGATGGGTGACAAACCCGGCTTGGCGCAGAGATAACTGTGCCGCGTACCATAGGTGTTCGTCACCTCGGCCAGAACGGCGTAGAGCTGCGCGCTGGCATCGAAACAGAACCAGAAACTGACCGGGTTGAAGACATACCCCAGGACACGCGGCTGCGTCAGCAGTTCAATGCGTTGTGGCTGCGGAAGTCCATGATCCTCAAAGCTTGCACGCAGCCAGCTTGCCCCACAACCCTGACCGGGCTGACCGCCATGATCACGCGCGCGCCAGTTCACCGCATTTGCGCGGTTTGTTGAAAACAGAAACGGCGTCTTGGGGATAACCTCGGGATCCAGCAGGATATAGTCGATCGAATAGCGAAAGGCGTTCTCAATCGCTCCCTTGCGCCCGTGATACGTATGGGCGGCAATGTGGTCGACATGCGTCAAGCGTGCGGTCCCGGATTTCTCGGGCGCATTCTGGCTCCACTCCTCGCTGGTAAACTGTTCAAACGGCATTGTTTTCTCCGCAGCACTCTAAGGTGTATTACGAGATTAGCAGCAATTCGGATTAAAATTCGCTCCGATTGTGATCCGACTTGGGCGGGGTCGCGTATTGAGGTTATGTTTACCGAAACTGATATTGCGACCCTGGACGAGACCGTAGCGGATGCTGGACGGTTCAAACCGTCCCATGGTCAGAAACGGATCAAGGGTAAACACTTGAACGGAAAACCAAAAAATTGCGCGCCCAAGGCCGAGTGGGTGAACCACGTCAGGCGCATTCGTGACGCGCAGGATCAGGCCGCCTTTGCCGAGCTGTTCCAACACTTCGCCCCACGGGTCAAAGCGTTCTTGATCCGCTCCGGCTCTGACGCCACAACGGCGGAAGAATGCGCGCAAGAGGTCATGGCGACGCTGTGGCACAAGGCGCATCTGTTCGATCCATCCCGCGCGACTGTGGCCACCTGGGTGTTCACCATCGCGCGGAACAAAAGGATCGACGTGTTGCGCAAACAGCGCCGCCCCGAGCCCGAAGATTTGGGTTGGGGGCCAGAAGCCGAGCCGGAACAAGAGGACATAATCGTGCTGCAGCAGGAAACTGAACAGCTGCGCGTGGCCATTCGTGATTTGCCCGAGGCACAGCGCGAACTGGTTGAGAAGGCATATTTTGGTGATCTGAGCCACCGCGAAATCGCGGCGCAGACCGGATTGCCCTTGGGAACAATCAAATCACGCATACGGCTGGCGCTGGACCGCTTGCGCCACGCGATGAACTGAGATGACGAAGATGAGCAAGAGTATAAAACACCACCTCACCGATGAGCTGCTGATGTCCTATTCAGCAGGCGCTCTGCCCGAGGCTTTTGACCTGATGGTTGCCACACATCTGTCGCTTTGCGACCATTGCCGGGCGCGCGCGGCGAGTTTTGACGCTGTCGGCGGTGAGATTCTTGATGACCACACACGAACTGTTGAGATGAGCGACGAGTCACTGGCGGCGACCATGGCCTTGATTTCGCAAGGCCCCCCCGTTGCAAAACCCATCGCAAAGAAATGCTCGGTTCTGCCTGCACCGTTACAGGATTACGTTGGCGGCGATGTAAGTGATATTCGCTGGCGCCCCGTTGGCATGGGTGTCAGGCAGGCCATTCTGCCCACAACCCGCGATGCGACCGCACGTCTTCTGTATATTCCCGCCGGGGCCGCCGTCCCGGATCATGGCCATAACGGAATGGAACTGACCATGGTGTTGCAGGGTGCTTTTTCCGATGAGGTTGATCAGTTTGCCCGCGGAGATGTCGAAATCGCCGATCAGGATCTTGAGCATATGCCGGTTGCAGATATTGCTGAGGATTGCATCTGCCTGGCGGTGACTGATGCGCCGCTCAAGTTCAACAAGCTGATGCCAAGACTGTTCCAGCCTTTCTTGCGCATCTGAGGCGTGTCTTATCGCTCTGCCTTGTGCGGGATACCCAGCAACTGCAGGGCGCCAGAACGCCCTCTGACTTCGATGGGCGGTATGTCGACCAGATCACCAAAGTGTTCGGTCGCATCCGCAGCCTCAAGCAGGTCGGCGGAGGTGATCAGGTCCATCTCCAGGTTGCGCGTCAGGCCCTCCAGACGCGCCGCGATGTTTACCGCATCACCAAAGACCGAGAACTCCAGCCGTTCCTGATCACCTATCACGCCAACAAAAACCTCGCCCCAATGCAACCCGATCCCTGTCCCGGCGGCGGGCAGACCCGCCTGATCTCGCTCGGCCCGCCAGCGGCGCATGTCCTCCGACAGCGCCAATCCGCAATTTATGCATCGGTTTGCGGCCTGATCGCCCTCGAACACGATCATAACCGCATCGCCGATGAATTTGTCGATGATCCCGTTTTCCCTGCGCACAATGGCTGAAACACGACGGCGGTAGTCCGAGACCAGTTCGGACACCTCGTCCGGTTGCAACTGTTGCGACAATGTCGTGAACCCGCGCAGGTCGATAAAGATCAAGCCAGCCATCTGCCGCCGCCCTTGCTTGAGTGCGGCAAGACCACTGTCGCTCAACCCCTGCACCACCTGCGAGGGCAGGTAGCGTGTCAGATTTGCATGCCGTTGCGCTTCGGTGATCGAGCGGAACAGTAAGGCGCGCACCCGCCGTGCCGCCACAATCAGAACGACGCCGCCCAGGGCAATCATGAAAATCCTGATAAGGTTGGGCGGCGGGGCCAGAAACAACCAGATCGGGTTCTGCGCCTGGTCCCGCGTTGACCCCGCATCGATGCTGATCAACACCGTCAGCCCGACAACCAGCAGCAGCACCTGCATGGCCATCACTTTCGGATGCCCGCGTAATACCCCAAAGGCCAGCACAACAGGCACCAGCCAAACGGCTGGCAAGACAAAAACGGCATCGCCGGACAGGCCGGTATTGAGCATTCCCAGCCAGACAGAGGCGATCAGAAACAGGGAATCAGCCGCTGAGACCGGCCAGGCCATCCAGCTCGAGAACCGACCGCGCCGCGCGACGCTCCATGTCAGAAGACCCAGAACGAAATAGGCAAACATGGTACCCAGCGCAAAGGCCCATTGCCGTTCCAACACCGCATGGCCGCTGTTCGCGACAGGCTGAACGGTCAAGAGAAAGAAAACACCCAGACCGAAGCCGACAAAGACCCGCAAAAGCCCGACGATACGTTCAGCATCCTGCTCGGCCTGACTGAGCAGATCGGCGACTTCCGGCGAATAAGAGCTGTCAGTCATATGCCGTAGGATACCCCGTAGCTGCCGAGAATGTCAGCTCTCGGTCTTACCCAGCGGGACCACGTTCGGATGTTCATCAGGCACCACCTCTTCAAAGTCGAAATTGTCCAGCCGCTGCGCCCGGCGACCCGCCTTTTCGGCACTGATCTTTATATCTGAAATATCCTTTGCAGCCTGACCAAAATGACGGTCGAGATTGGTCACACGATCCCCCAGACGTTCAACATCCTTGTGCAGCATTCCCAGCTCTTTACGGATCGCGCCCGCCTGCTCGCGCATACGCGCATCCTTGAGGATGGCCCGCATCGTGTTCAAGGTCGCCATGCAGGTGGTCGGAGACACGATCCAGACGCGTTTACCAAAGCTCTCCTGCACCAGTTCGGGAAATTTGGCGTGGAGTTCCGCATAAACCGCTTCGGACGGCAGGAACATCAGCGCGCCATCGGCGGTTTCGCCATCCAGAATGTACTTCTCAGCGATATCGTTGATGTGTTTACGGACCGTGCTGCGGAACATCTGCACCGCCGCCTTCAGTTCGGCATCATTAGTCGATCCGATGAGCGCCTCATAAGCCTCCAACGGGAACTTGCTGTCGATCACGATCGGCCCGGGAGGGTTCGGCAAGTTGATCAGGCAATCTGCGCGCCGCCCGTTCGACAGGGTGGCCTGCAACTGAAAACTGTCAGATGGCAGCGCTTTAGAGACGATGTCATTCAGCTGAATCTCACCAAACGCACCGCGCGTCTGCTTGTTCGACAGGATGTCCTGCAAGGACAGCACATCCCCCGACAGCTTGGTGATATTGTCCTGCGCCTTGTCGATGGCGGTCAGACGCTCCTGCAATTGGGTCAGCGAGGTTGCGGTCTGTTTCGAGGACCCATGCAGCGTCTCTTTCATACGTTCCTGCATCTCGGCCAACGCGCGCGCGGATTTCATCGCATTGTCGGCCAGCCGGTCATTCATCTGCTGTTGTACCGAGGACAGGCGCGCCTCAACCGTCTGGATCACCTGCACCTGCGCATTGGCCTGCGTGTCCGAGACATGCTGCAAACCGCCGCGTAGTTGCTCTTGCCCCTGACCCAACTGCTGCACGTGCTGGCCCAGATGCGCCATTTGGCGGGCCAGAGGTTCTGCCATCCGCGCCGATCGATTGGCCGCCCGCAGCGACAGAAACAACAGCAACAAGATCAACGCAACAATGCCACCCACGATCAGGATCACGGGGTCGTTCAGAGCGTATTGTGTTCCAGAAATCTCGACCATGTCGCCTCGGATGTTCTTGTTTTATTCTTACTAGCCTTTGCAATCAGCGGGATCAACTGCGCCCGAACAGACGTTCGATATCGCTCAGCTTCAGTTCCACATATGTGGGCCGCCCATGGTTGCATTGGCCAGAATGGGGCGTCGCCTCCATCTCGCGCAGCAGAGCGTTCATTTCTTCGGCCCGCATGCGGCGTCCCGACCGGACCGAACCATGACAGGCCACCCGGCTGAGGATCGCCTCAATCCGCGCCTGCACCATCTGGCTTTCGCCCTGATCGGCCAGTTCGTCCAGAATATCCAAGATCATCGCGCGGGCATTGACCTCACCCAGAATGGCCGGGGTTTCACGCACGGCGATGGCTCCGCCGCCAAAAGGTTCCAACGTCAGCCCGAGGCGCGACAGGTCATCCGCAACCGCCATGAGACGTGCGCAGTCACCTTCCGAAAGCTCGACAATCTCGGGGATCAGCAGCGCCTGCGCGGCGACACCGCTCTCGGCCATCTGGGTCTTGAGCTTTTCGTATACCAGCCGTTCATGCGCAGCGTGCTGGTCGACGATGATCATGCCATCAGTGGTCTGAGCGATGATGTAATTCTCGTGTACCTGCCCGCGGGCGGCCCCCAAGGGCAGATCCTGCGCCGGAGCTTCTTCAACCGGCGCAGGGGATGCGGCTGGCGTCGGTTCGACGATGCTGCCGCTATAGTCGTTCACCAGTTCCGCAAACCCCGGAGATTGCGCCCGATAAGAGGCCTGCCGCGCCGCAGGCGAAGGTCGGTCCATCTGATATACGCGTGCCGGGGCTGGCTGCGCCGGTTCAAGCCGCATTGCGCCGAGGGTTGCGTTGGCAACCGTTGACGACGCCCGGTGCCCGGCTTCGGCTAACGCATGACGCAGGCTTGAAACGATCAAGCCACGCGCAACGCCGGGATCACGGAACCGCACCTCGGATTTCGCGGGATGCACATTCACATCAACCAATGTCGGATCACAATCGATGAACAACGCCGCCGCCGGGTGACGGTCCCGGCTGAGAAAGTCGAAATAGGCTGCGCGCAATGCACCGGTCAGCATCTTGTCGCGCACCGGGCGGCCGTTCACGAAAAGGTACTGGGCCACCGCCGCACCGCGAGAATAGGTCGGCAGCGCGGCATAGCCATACAGCCTGATACCCTCTCGCGTGGCATCGATCCGCAGCGCATTCTCGGCAAACTCACGCCCGATCACGCGGGCCAGACGCGCGTGCAGCGCATCAAACAGATCACCGTTCTCGCGGTCGGCCCGAAAAGTCACCCGACCCTCGCCCCCGCCGGAGACATCGCGCAGCGTGAAGGTGACCGCAGGCTCAGCCATCGCCAGCCGCTTGACCGTGTCCGAGATCGCCTGTGCCTCGGCCCGATCGGTGCGCATGAATTTCAGCCGCGCCGGCGTGGCAAAAAACAGGTCGCGCAGCTCGACCACAGTGCCCGTACGCAGCGCGGCGGGCCTGACCGGCTCCATCTTGCCGCCCGCAACCTGTATCGACGCCGCATCAGCCCCGGGAACCCGGCTGGTGATTGTCAGCCGCCCAACGGCACCCAACGACGGCAGCGCCTCACCCCGAAACCCAAATGTGTGAATGTTCAGCAGATCTGACCCATCAATCTTCGAGGTGGCATGACGCGACAGGGCAAGCGGCAGATCATCCGCCGAAATGCCGCATCCGTCATCTGTGACCCGGATCAGCGTCTTGCCCCCATCCGCAATATCGATGGCGATTCGTGTGGCACCTGCATCAATGGCGTTCTCGACGAGTTCCTTGACCGCAGACGCGGGACGTTCGACCACCTCGCCTGCAGCGATCCGATTTATCGCGGCATCGTCGAGTTGCCGTATCACCGGTCGGCCATCGCTGATATTGGGGGTCGCCTGCTCCATACCGCTAGACCTAGCATAGGCGGGCGCGATTCTGCTACCGGGTAAGGGGCAATAATAACGATTTGGGAGGGGCATCCGGACAATTGCGACGGGCCATACAATAGTGGCACCCCATTTCGCAACTGCCCGGATGATCCAAGGTGAGTGGTGGTCATTAATTTAGTAATTAAAATATTTATAACACGAGCAGCCTTGCGAATCCCACTAAGCTTCGAAGGTTGTTCTATCTGGGCAAAGAACAGCCTATATCCGCAAGCCATCGGTGGCAGGAATACGCCGCATCAAGTTAAATTTGGCGTCCCGGACCGCTTGCGGCAGGGGCCGAACAGGGCGGCCAGCGCCAGAAGAAACCCCGACACCGTGGCGATCATACCTGCCGCGCTGACAGCGTCCGTGCCCCCCAGCCACAATGGCCCGTAACCAGCCAGAACATAGCCGGACACAGCCGAGGCGACGGCAAAGGCGACGCTCCAAGCAACTTGTGTTTCCAATCGGTTGGTCATCATGCGGGCGGCTGCGGGGGGGCATATGAACATTGCAATCACGATAATCGACCCAACCGCATCAAACGCAGCCACCGCCGCAATGGCCGCGACGATCACCAATGCCAGACCCAACGCACCGGTCCGGATGCCGATGGTCCGGGCAAACCCTTCATCAAACGTTGAGATTTTCAACGGTCGCCATAACAGCCAGATAAAGGCGATGACACCAATCAAAGTGAAGGCAATGCGCGGCAACTCTGGCGGCAAACCCGCCAGCGCCTGCAGGTCCAGCACCGAGGACCAGCCAGTGGCATCCAGCCAGATCAGGCTTTCCAGATTGCCATACAGCGCGTGCTCCACGTCCAGATGAACGGTCGATGTATCGGTCTGTTCAAGCAGCAGCACGCCCGCAGCAAACATTGTGGTAAAGACCACCCCCATCGCGGCACCGGGTTCGATCTGCCCAAGCCTGCGGACCGCCTCGATCAGGATCACGGCAACCACTGCGGCCCCCGCCGCGCCCAACATCATAGGCCAAGTTGAGATCGCCCCGGTCAGCAGGAAGGCAACGACAATACCGGGCAACACCACATGGCTGATCGCGTCACCGATCAGGGCCTGTTTGCGCAGCACAAGGAAATTGCCCGGCAATGCACAGGCAATTGCTGAAAACGTTCCGATCAGCATCGGCGTCAGAGACAGCGGAACAAACTCTTCTCCGCTCATGACCGGACCTCCTGCGGGCCGCCAATGCGGCGGTCGATCTCTGCAATCTGATCACCGGTCAACACAGTCTCGATATCCCGGAGGCCATCATAGAGTGCAGCTGCGGCCTCGTGCGCGCGATCTGCCCGCAGCTCCTGCCAGCGTTTTTCATCCCGCAGGGCCTTGGCTGCGCGGGCTTTTCCGCTGTCGGTCATCACACCGTCTGCACGCACATCCCCCGCGCGGCGCAAAAGACGCAAGGTCAAAGGCTCATAGATTGGCTGGCCCTGGGCCAGAGCGAGCAACCCCTGACGAATGTGGACGCGCCGCTGAAACCGCAGGTGACGCAGAACAGCAGCCAGCACGCCCCGCACCGGGGCGAGGAACAATGACAGCGCAAAAAGAGCAAAGCTGACCAGAACGATGATCGGACCCGTGGGCAGGTTGGGTGCCGACGCCGACAGCGCTGCACCAAGATAGCCTGACAGACCGCCTGCGAGACCTGACAGCAGCACGACGCGATCTGCGCGCTCTGACCAGAACCGGGCTGTCACCGGCGCGATGATCAGCAGCGCCACAATAAGGATAAGACCTACGATTTTCAGACCCACGACCGTGACGGCCATGACCAACCCCATCATCGCCAGATCAATCCGATGCACCGGCAGGCCGCGCGCGGCGGCATATTCCGCGTCAAAAGCCACCATCAGCATCGGACGCCGGACGATCAGCACCAGCAGTAACGTGACCGCGCCGCCCACTGCAATGATCAGCGCATCGGCCCACAGCATCCCGGCGGTTGATCCCAGCAGGAACCCTTCGAGCCCCGCCTGCCGACCGACACCCATGGTCTGGATCATCGTCAGCAATACGATACCAAACCCAAAGAAGACCGACAGGACCGCGCCAATCGCGGCGTCCTCGGCCAGACGGGTCCGACGGGTCAGCCAGTTCATCGCCAGCAAACCGATCCAGGCCGAAAGCGCGGATCCCGCCAACAAGCCCAGCAGGTTGCGCCCGTCCCCTCCCAGCGCGACCAGCACCATGAACGCGAGGCAGATGCCCGGCAGTGTTGCATGGCTGATCGCATCGCTGACCAGCGCCCTTTTGCGCAAAAACAGAAATGTGCCCGTCACCCCGGCGGAAAGACCCAGCAGGGTTGCGCCAATCGCAACCAGCGTGGCGTTATAGCCCAGCTGCAAAGTCAGCGCCTCCCAGAGCATGATCAGCCCAGCGCGCCCGAAATCTGGTCGATCTGCGCTGTTGCGAGCCGACCGCCATAGGCAGATTGCAACGTGGTTGCGGTGAACGCTTCGGCAACCGGTCCTTCGGCTACTTTGTGTGTGTTGATCAGGAAGACGTGGTCGAAATAGTCGGTGACAGTCGCCAGATCATGATGCACCGCAACCACGGTTTTTCCGGCCTCTTTCAGCGATTGCAAAACAGCGATGATGGCCTTTTCCGTTGCCGCATCGACGCCGGCGAAAGGCTCGTCCAGAAGATAGAGATCGGCGTCCTGCGCTAGAGCACGGGCCAGAAACACGCGCTGCTGCTGGCCACCTGACAGCTGACCGATCTGGCGATCCGCAAAGTCCCGCATCCCGACCCGGTGCAGGCAATCCATCACCCGCGACATATGACGGGCGCGAACGCGCCCCAGCAAACCCAACTCGCGTGTCAGGCCCATCAGAACCACGTCGACAACCCGTGTTGGGAAATCCCAATCTACGCTGGCGCGCTGTGGCACATAGGCGATACGCGCACGCTGATCCTCGAGCGATCGGCCATACACTGTCACCTGACCCGACAAAGGAGAGACAATACCCAATGCGGCCTTGAGCAGGGTCGACTTACCCGCCCCGTTTGGCCCGATGATCGCGGTCATCGCGCCGGGCTGCACCGTCATATCCACCGAGAAAACAGCGGGCTTCTGGCCGTAAGACACCGTCAGCCCCCGAATGGCCAGAGGGCTGTTCTCAACCCCCTGCCCCTCAATTGCCTTGCCTTGATCGGTTGCCAGATTGAGCACTTTTAGAAACCCGCCGAAAGCTTGCCATCCATGCCCCGCGCAGGAACATCCGCGCCCAGCGCACCGGCAATGACTGTGATGTTGTGATCCAGCATACCAACATAGGTTCCTTCATACGAGCCCGGCTCGCCCATCGCGTCCGAGAACAGCTCGCCACCGATGCTGACCTCATGACCTTTGGCTGCGGCCCCTTCAATCAGCGCACGCATCGAGCGGTCAGACACCGAGCTTTCCACAAAAACAGCGGTGATCTGACGGTCAACCAGCAGATCGACCAGCGCGCTGATCCGGCTCAAGCCTGCCTCGGACTGGGTCGAGATGCCCTGAATACCCAGCACCTCAAAACCGAAGCTCTGACCGAAATAGCCGAACGCATCATGGGCCGTCACCAGCACACGGCTGTTTTCGGGAATGCCTGACAGCGCGTCTTGTGCATAGTCGGCCAGACGGTCGATATCGGCAAGATGCGCCGCGGCGTTTGCAGCGAAGACCTCTGCCGCCTCAGGGCGCGCCTCGGTCAGAGCCGCCTGCACCGATTGCACAACGTCCCGCCACAACTCCGGAGTCATCCAGACATGAGGGTCATATTTGTCGGCATAGTCGTCATGGCCCCGCAGCTTTTCGGTGTCGATGCCTTCGGCCACGGCAATAACGGTCCGTTTGCGCGCAAGATCATGAAAGAAATCCTCCATCTGCGCCTCAAGATACAAACCATGCCACAGCACCAGATCTGCCCGCGTCATAGCCACAATGTCGCTGCGGGTCTGACGATAGGCATGCGGATCAACGCCTGGCCCCATCAGACCTTTCACCTCGACCTGATCGCCGCCAACCTGACGGGCAGCGTCCGCGATCATGCCTGTCGTGGCAACCACCTTCAGAGGCTCATCGGCCCAGGCCATAACCGGCAGCGATACGACAAGTGCCAGTGCAGTCAGAAAACGGCGGCGAATCATGAAAGACCTCAGGTTTGATTTCCGGTTGAGTCCAAATATGAGAACCATTCGCAACTAAGTCAACGCTAATGCGAATTATTCGCAAGAAAGGTGTAATATTTTTCCAAATGGTCAAAAACTGCAGCCCTGAGCGCCCGGATGACTTCCATTTAACGGCATCTCGTGCGAGTTTGGCGCAAATCTCCCAAAGGACGCGATGATGGAAACGCAGAGCACCGAAAGCCCCGTGCGCACCGCGCATCTGCCGCAAGTGACCGAGCCCCGCAATCCGGGAACGGAATTGGATTTGGACTGGGTCCGCGCGGTGCAGGCCAATACCTCGGCCATCGAACGCCGTGCCGCCACCCTGCCGGGCCGACGGTCGGTGAAAAAGGACTATCAGGCCGCGTGGCTGCTGAAGGCGGTCACGATGATCGACCTGACCACACTCTCGGGTGACGACACAGTGGGCCGCGTGCGCCGCCTGTGCGCCAAGGCGCGCCAGCCCGTTTCATCAACCGTGCTGCACGCCCTGGACATGCCTGCGATCACCACCGGAGCCGTCTGTGTCTATCACGACATGATCGAAACGGCCGTTGACGCGCTGACCGGCACGGGTATCCCGGTGGCCGCCGTCTCAACCGGCTTTCCGGCCGGGCTGTCTCCGTTCCACCTGCGTGTGGCCGAGATCGAAGAAAGCGTGAAAGCGGGTGCCGAAGAGATCGACATCGTGATCTCGCGGCGCCATGTGCTGTCGGGTGACTGGCAGGCGCTGTATGATGAGATGAAGTCCTTCCGCGTTGCCTGCGGTGATGCCCATGTCAAAGCCATCCTTGCCACCGGAGAACTGGGCAGCCTGCGCAACGTCGCGCGCGCTTCGCTGGTCTGCATGATGGCCGGAGCGGATTTCATCAAGACCTCGACCGGCAAGGAAAGCATCAACGCCACCCTGCCCGTATCGCTGGTCATGATCCGCGCGATCCGCGACTATTATGACCGTACTGGGTATCGGGTTGGCTACAAACCTGCGGGCGGAATTTCCAAGGCGAAAGACGCGCTGGTGTATCTGTCGCTGATCAAGGATGAGCTGGGCGACCGCTGGCTGCAACCCGACCTGTTCCGCTTTGGCGCGTCGTCTCTGCTGGGCGATATCGAACGGCAGCTGGAACATTATGTCACCGGGTCCTACTCGGCTGGCTACCGTCACGCCATGGGCTGAGGAAAAGAACAATGACAGTCAAAGAGATTTTTGAGACCATGGAATACGGCCCCGCCCCTGAAAGCGCTGCCGAGGCGCTGGCCTGGCTGGTCGATCAGGGTGGCAAGTTCGGGCACTACATCGACGGGACCTTCACCAAACCCGGTAAAGGCTTCGACAGCCGCAACCCGGCGACCGGAGAAGTGCTGGCCACGCTCACGCAAGCCAAACAGGGTGATGTGCACGCCGCTGTTGCCGCCGCCCGCAAGGCGCAACCGAAATGGGAAAAGCTGGGCGGTGCCGGTCGTGCACGCTACCTCTACGCGATTGCGCGGCTGCTGCAGAAACATGCGCGCCTGTTTGCGGTGCTGGAAAGCCTCGACAACGGCAAGCCGATCCGGGAATCGCGCGATATCGATATCCCGCTGGCGCAGCGGCATTTCTATTATCACGCAGGCATGGCGCAGCTGATGGAAACCGAGTTGCCCGACGCGCAGGCTTTGGGCGTCTGCGGTCAGATCATCCCGTGGAACTTCCCGCTGCTGATGCTGGCGTGGAAAATCGCGCCCGCACTGGCGATGGGCAACACGGTGGTTCTGAAACCGGCCGAGTACACCTCGCTGACGGCGCTGCTGTTTGCTGACATCTGCACGCAGGCCGGGTTGCCGAAAGGCGTGGTCAACATCGTCACCGGCGATGGCGCGGTGGGCGAGATGATCGTGAATGCAGACGTGGACAAGATCGCCTTTACCGGTTCGACCTCGGTCGGGCGGCGCATTCGCGAAGCGACCGCCGGGTCGGGCAAGGAGCTGACGTTAGAGCTGGGCGGTAAGTCGGCGTATATCGTCTTTGACGACGCCGATATGGATTCAGCCATCGAAGGTCTGGTCGACGCGATCTGGTTCAATCAGGGTCAGGTCTGCTGCGCGGGCTCGCGCCTGCTGGTGCAGGAAGGCATCGCGGATCGGTTCCATGACAAGCTGCGCGTCCGGATGGACGGCTTGCGCATCGGCGATCCGCTGGACAAATGCATCGACGTGGGCGCGGTCGTGGACCCGGTTCAGTTGCAGACCATCAAAGGCATGGTCGAAAGCAACACAGTTGGCCATGTGCATCAGGCAGCCTGTGAGTTGCCTGCGAATGGCTGCTATTACCCGCCGACGCTGATCTCGGGGCTCGAGACCTCGGACCCGCTGATGCAGGAGGAGATCTTTGGCCCGGTTCTGGTATCGTCGACCTTCCGCACCCCGGCTGAGGCGGTCGAGTTGGCCAACAACACCCGTTACGGGCTGGCCGCGACAGTCTGGACCGAGAATGTGAACCTCGCGCTGGATATCGCGCCCAAGCTGGTTGCAGGCGTAGTCTGGGTCAATGCCACCAACCTGTTCGACGCTGCCGCCGGGTTCGGCGGTGTGCGCGAAAGCGGCTTTGGCCGCGAGGGCGGCTGGGAAGGTCTGGCGGCCTATACCAAGCCCAAAGGCAAACCCAAGCCGCTGACAAAGGTCGAGGCAACCATGGGCGAAGGTGCCCCGGTCGACCCCATCGACCGCACGGCGAAAATGTATGTCGGCGGCAAGCAGGCCCGCCCCGATGGCGGCTATTCCAAACCCGTCTGGGGCAAGTCCGGCCTGCTGGGCCATGTGGGCCTTGCCAACCGCAAGGATGTTCGCAATGCGGTTGAGGCTGCTGCGGGCGCCAAAGGCTGGTCCAAAACCACCGGCCATCTGCGGGCGCAGATTCTGTACTATATCGGCGAAAACCTCTCGGCCCGTGCCAGTGAACTCGCAGCCCGTATCGATGCCATGACCGGCAAGAAAGACGGAGCGAAAGAGGTTGAGGCCTCGATCCAGCGCCTGTTCACAGCTGCCGCCTGGGCCGACAAATATGACGGTCAGGTGCATGGTGTTCCGATCCGGGGCGTGGCCATCGCGATGAAGGAATCGGTCGGCGTCATCGGTGCGCTCTGCGCGGATGACGCACCGCTTTTGGGCCTGGTCTCGGCCATGGCCCCGGCGATCGCGATGGGCAATCGGGTGGTTCTGGCGGCGTCGGAACCCTTCCCGCTGGCGGCTACTGATTTCTACCAGATCCTGGAAACCTCGGACGTGCCTGCGGGCGTGGTCAACATCCTGACCGGCAGCCATGCCGAGCTGGCCAAACCTCTGGCCGCGCACCTGAATGTAGATGCGGTCTGGTCTTTTTCGTCCACCGATCTATCGGCAGAGATCGAAGCCGCCTCGGCCGGGAATCTGAAACGCACATGGGTCAATAACGCAACGGCATTTGACTGGAGCGTGGACCATTCGCGCCGCTTCCTGCAGGCTGCAACCGAAGTGAAAAACATCTGGGTGCCCTACGGCGAGTAGGGCTCCGCTTGAGGGAGGCCCGCATGGATTTTGCAGATAAAACCGTTGTCGTTATCGGCGGTACAAGTGGTATCAACAGAGGCATTGCCGAGGCTTTTGCGGCCTCTGGCGCCAAACTAGCAGTGGCGAGCCGGTCGCAGGACAAAGTGGAGGAGACGGTTACGGCGCTAAAGGCGGCAGGGGCTGCTGACGCCATGGGGGCCGCCTTTGATGTGCGCGATCCCGAGGCCGTGGCGGCCGGGTTAAAGCAATTTCACAAAGCCTATGGCGATTTCGATGTGCTGATCTCCGGTGCGGCGGGTAACTTTCCGGCGCTAGCGGCAGAGATGTCGGTCAATGCCTTCAAGACCGTGATTGATATCGACCTGATGGGCACGATCCACGTGATGAAAGGCGCCTATCCTTACCTAAAACGCCCCGGCGCCAGCATCATCAATATCTCAGCCCCGCAATCTTATCTGCCTTATGAGGGTCAGTCCCATGTCTGTGCCGCAAAGGCGGGCGTGGATCAGATCACCCGCACCCTGTCGATGGAATGGGGGATCGAGGGTATCCGCGTGAACTCGGTCGTGCCCGGTTTTATCGAGGGCACTGAAGGGGCGAAACGACTGGCGCCGACACCCGATGCCGGCGAAGCCCTGCGCCGCGATGTGCCTTTGGGCCGTTGGGGCCAGCCGCAGGATGTGGCCAATGCCTGCCTATTTCTCAGCTCGGACATGGCCAGCTATATCAGCGGCACGGTTCTGGCCGTGGACGGCGCGCTGTATCAACGCGGATCGGGCAAGTTCGGGCAGATGATGGGGGATATGCTGCGCAGCATGAAAAAGGGGTGAGCCAGCCCACCCCCTTGTGATCAATTGGTGGTTTCCAGACCCACAGGTTTGCCCACCACGGTAAAATGTAGGCCCTCTGGGTCCAGCAGTTCAGCTGCGACACGGTTCACATCGTCCAGCGTTACCGCGTTCACCTTGTCATTGCGGGTGGCGATATAATCGATGGGCAGACCCTGCATCTGCATCCCCACCATGATCCCCGCAATCTGACCATTGCCGTCAAAGCGCAGCGGATAGGCCCCCGTCAGATAGGTCTTGGCATCATCCAGCTCTTTCTGCGTAAAGCCTTCGGTCGCGGCGCGTGCCCATTCATCGCGGATCACATCTACCGCCTCGGCAATGCGGTCATTGGCCGAGGACACCGAGCCCAGATAGACCGAGGCCAGATCCTTGGGCACCAGATAGGTTGCAACACCATAGGTCAAACCACGCTTTTCACGCACCTCATGCATCAGGCGGCTTTCGAACCCGCCACCGCCGAGGATGTGGTTCAGTATATAGGCCGCGAAGAAATCGGGATCATCCCGGTCTATGCCCGCCTGTCCGAACAGGGCCACAGATTGCGGCGTATCGAACTCGACCACGCTGACACCGGCAGGGATATCAACCTGTGCCTTGCCGGGGATCGGCTTGCCGGTTTCGGGCAAATCGGCCAGCAATTCATCCAGCAGTACGCCCAGTTGCTCGGCGGTGATATCCCCAACCGCCCCGACATAGAGCCGATCCTTGGCAAACACCCCCTCATAGGCTGCGACCACGTCATCACGGGTCAGCGCAGAAACGCTTTCGATCGTGCCCTTGCCCTCAGATGCATAAGGATGGCTGCCATAGGCCATTTCGGCAAAGCTCTTGCTTGCAATGTCATTGGGATCGGTCTGGTCTGATCTGAGCCCGGACAGGACCTGCGCCCGCACACGATCGACTGCATCCTGATCAAAGCGTGGCTCGTGCAGGGTTGTGCGCAGAAGATCGATCACCGCATCGCGGTTCTCGCTCAGAAACCTGGCAGAGATCGAGACGGTGTCATCGGTTGCATTGTACCCAAACGACGCCGCCAGCGCTTCCAACTCGCGCGCATAGGTGCGCGCATCCAGATCACCTGCGCCCTCTTCGATCAGACCGCTCATCAGGTAAACCGCCCCGCGTTTGTCAGGATCGTCCAGCGATGTACCCCCGCGAAAGCGCAGCTCAAGCGCGGTGAAGGGAATCGATTGATCTTCGACCAGCCACGCGGTGATACCGCCCGGCGAGGTCACTTCTTGGATCTCGATCTCAGCCCACGCCGGCAATGCGATGACAAAGGCGATCAGGGTTGCGAATATCCGTTTCATTGCGTCACCTCATCGTCGCGCATGAGCCAGCCCGTGACCGATGTTTCCGGCTGCAGAACTTCACGGGCTGCAGCGATGATCTCATCCCCGGTTACGGCTTGCAGAATCTCGGGCCAGGCCTGCACATCTTCGATTGTCAGCCCACTGGTCAGCGCCCGGCCATACCGGTTGCCGATCCCATCCACATTGTCGCGCGCATAGGTCTGCGCGGCGCGCAACTGCATCTTGATGCGATCAAGATCTTCTTCGTTCACACCTTCGGCGACAAATTCAGCCACGACCTGATCCATGGCATCCTCGGCCTCTTGCAACGATACGCCCTCGGCAGGCACAACAATCAAATCAAACGTCGTATCATCCAGTGAAACGCCCCGGTAGAATGCACCTGTATAAACGACCTTCTGTTGCTCGAACTGCAGCTTCTCGTTCAGATACGAGGTCGTGCTACCACCCAGCAACTCAGCAAGCAGGAACAAGGCCGCTGCCTTTTCCTGTGCCCCGGCATCGCGTTCCGGCGCAAGATAGCTGCGCTGGACATAAGGCTGCGCAACGCGGGGGTCCTTGTAGGTCAAGCGACGTTCTGCGGTTTGCGGCGGTTCCTGCGAGCGGATGCGCTCGGGCAAATCGGGATTTGCGGGGATCACGCCGTAGTACTGATCTGCCAGCGTGCGCACCTCGTCGGGGTCCACATCACCGGTCACCACCAAAATAGCGTTATTGGGCGCGTAATGAGTCTGATAGAAGGACAGCGCATCCTCCATATCCAAGGTTTCCATCTCGTGCCGCCAGCCAATGATCGGCACACCGTAGCGGTGGTTGAGATACTGCGCAGCGCTCATCTGTTCGCCGAACAAGGCACGTGGGTTGTTCTCGGTGCGCTGGTTGCGCTCTTCCAAAATCACGTCGCGCTCGGTTGCAATATCATTTTCGGTCAGACGGATGTTGCGCATCCGATCCGCCTCCATCCGCATCATCAGCTCCAGCCGGTCGGCCGCAACGCGCTGGAAATACGCGGTGTAGTCATAGGAGGTGAAGGCATTGTCATTGCCGCCGTTGGCCGCAACGGTGGCCGACAGCTCACCCGCCTCCATCGTATCCGTTGCTTTGAACAGAAGATGTTCCAGAAAATGCGCGACACCGGATGATCCAACCGGTTCGTCGGCAGAGCCCGCCCGGTACCAAACCATATGTTGCACCACCGGTGCCCGGTGATCTTCGACCACAACGACATCCATTCCGTTGTCGAGAGTGAATGTTGTTACTGCCTCATGCCCGTCTTCGGCCAGAAGCGGGGTCGCGGCCATCAGGGCGGCCGACAGCGCCAGAGCCCGAACCATGGGGCATCCTCCGTTTCGTTACAGTGTCCAACCTACGGTGGTGTCGCGCGGGTTCAAGGCCGATGACGGAAAGGTTAAGAATTATTCATTCTCTGGAGGCGCCGAGGGCGTCTCGATCCCGGCGCGACGAGCAGCTTCAAGATTGTCATTCGGGTCCAGCGCCTGACGCTTATAAACCTCGGAATACCGATCAACCGGGAACAAACGCAGGCGAGTCCAGCGCGCCTGGCGCTTGCGGAAGGCCGCATCTTCTTCGTTGAGCACCTGCCGCGTATTGGCGGCCACACCATAACGGCTTGAGGCTGTGACCAGCGCTGCATCGCTCGACGGAATCTGCGTCCCCGGTGTCAGAGCCGCCGCATTGCCGCCCAACGCAACCACCGCATCCGCCTTTGGCGTGGGATCCGTCAGGTTGGCCCCACCGGGCGTGGGGGCCGGCAGGAACGCATAATCCTTAGGTTGCGTCAGAGGTTTGACGGGCAGAACCGAAAACTCATCCGGGCCCTGGCCCGGCGGTTGCAAATCCCGCAGGCCAACGTCGGAACATCCCGCAATCGTCAGGGCGAGCGTCAGGGCAACTATGGCACGCGGCATCCGCATTCTTGTCTCCAGCCTGTTTCAGGCGCTTTTATCGCATATCTCCTTGCAGGTCACGAGGGCTTTTTGCTGTCAAACAGCACAAGCCCGATAGCGCCTGCAAAAATGAACACATCCGCAAGATTGAACACAAATGGGTTGTTGATGCCGCAGCAGGACATGTTCAGGAAATCCAGAACATAGCCGTACAAAACCCGGTCCACCACATTGCCCAACGCGCCACCGATCAGCAAACCGCCGCACAACAGCATGAACCGGGTTGGTGCATTCCGTTTGAGCCAGACGAGCACGCCGAGACTGATCGCCAGTGAAATACCGATCAGCACCCAGCGCACCGCATCGGTATTGCCTTGTAACAACCGCACCAGCAGATCGTGAAACAGACCGAAATTGATGCCGCGATTCTCGCCGTATTTGAACACCAGCAGGGGCGGAAGAACGTCAATATTACCCTCGGCCACGCGCATGACATGCACGACCAGATATTTGCTGATCTGATCGATCGCAAAGGCAACCAGCGCCGCCCAGAAAAGCAGACGATACCGCATCAGTGACGGAAATGCCGCATGCCAGTAAAGACCATGGCAAGACCGGCCTCATCCGCAGCTGCAATCACTTCATCATCGCGCATCGACCCGCCGGGTTGAATGACGCAGGTCGCACCTGCCTCGGCAGCCTCCATCAGACCGTCAGGAAAGGGGAAGAACGCGTCCGATGCGACAGCTGATCCAATGGTCAGCGGCTGCGGCAGGCCCAGTACGTCGGCCATACGCTCGGCCTTTTTGGCGGCGATCAGGGCCGAATCCACGCGGCTCATCTGCCCGGCACCGACGCCTACGGTCGCGCCGTCTTTGACATAGACGATGGCGTTGGATTTGACGTGCTTGGCAACCTTCCAGGCAAACAGAAGATCGCGCATCTGCTCGTCTGTCGGGGCCTTTTTGGTGACAACCTTCAGGTCGTCCATCCCGACAAAGCCGTTATCCTTGTCCTGCACCAGCAGGCCACCGGCCACCTGACGGACGGTTTTGCCACCCGTGGTCACGTCTGGCAGCCCTTCGGTGGTCAGCAGGCGCAGGTTTTTCTTGGCGGCAAAGATCGCCTTGGCCTCGTCCGAGGCTCCGGGTGCGATCACGACCTCGGTGAAGATCCCGGTGATCTCTTGCGCGGTCTCCGCATCCAACGACTGGTTCAGCGCAACAATGCCCCCAAAGGCCGAAGTGCGGTCGCAATCGAAAGCCGACTTATACGCCTCCAGCAGGGTCGCGCCCGTGGCCACGCCACAGGGGTTGGCGTGTTTTATGATCGCACAGGCCGCGCCCTGCGCCGGATCAAGCTCGGCCACCAGTTCAAACGCGGCATCCGTGTCGTTGATGTTGTTATAGCTGAGTTCCTTGCCCTGATGCTGCACAGCCGTCGCCACGCCCGGACGGTTCGTGCCATCCGTATAGAATGCCGCCTGCTGATGGCTGTTTTCTCCATAGCGTAGGGTCTGTTTGAGCTCACCGGCAAAGGCGCAGCGGCGCGGGGCCTCGGCGGCCAACGCATCGGCCATCCAGTTCGAGACCGCACTGTCATAGGCCGCCGTCCGGGCATAGGCCGTCTGCGCCAGTTTCTGGCGGAACGCATAGGTGGTCTGGCCGTCATGCGCCGCCAGTTCGGCCAGCAACGCATCGTAATCCTGAACATCCACCACCACGTTGACGAAAACATGGTTTTTCGAGGCCGCGCGGATCATTGCAGGGCCACCGATGTCGATATTCTCGATACAGTCGTCATAGGCCGCGCCTTTGGCCACGGTTGCCTCAAACGGATAGAGGTTCACCACCAGCAGGTCGATCGCGCCGATGCCGTGTTCGGTCATCGCAGCCACATGGGTGTCATTGTCACGCAGCGCCAACAGCGCGCCATGCACCATCGGGTGCAGGGTTTTGACGCGGCCATCCATCATTTCGGGGAATCCAGTGACCTCACTCACGTCCCGCACCTCAAGCCCCGCATCACGCAGCGTCTTGGCCGAACCGCCGGTCGACAGCAGCTCAACCCCGCGCTCGGCCAGCGCCTTGCCCAGTTCGATCAGTCCGGTCTTGTCGGAAACGGAAAGCAACGCGCGGCGCACGGGGTGAAGATCGGTCATGGGTCCAAAGGTCCTTTTGGCGTCAGTCGAATTGTGGCTCGTCCCGGTGCAGGTCGCGCACGGCATAGGCTGTATCCTGTGCCTTGCTCAGCGTCCACCGGATGTGCGTCGCATACTCCATTGCGCGCCCGGATAGAACGATCTGTTTTGTCGCGCGCGGCTTCAGACGCCCTTTTTCAAGATAAACACTTGGTTCAACAGACAATTTTCCCATCCCATCGTGGCGGAACACCCAGATCTCGCCACTTTTGAGCGCCATGGACACCGCCGCCCCGCCCAAATCGAGCGCCGCGTCGACATCGGGATGCAGATGAAACCGGATATCGAAGGGGATACCCGACAACCCCGACGCATCCATGGCCTGATCAAATTGCCGCTTGGCCTTGTCGGTCGTGGTCAGCAGAATATCCTCGCCCGTCAGTTCGCGCCCATCAAAGCGCAGCTCGAAGGTGCGCGCTTGGGTCAGACCGAACACCGCAAGATACCCGTCATGCCCGACCATAAACCGCGCGGCTTCGGTCGCGTCTTCGAATTTGTGCGGCACGTCACGAGGCGCGTCGACCAGCGCCTCTTGTATATCGTCATGCACCGGTTCGCTCAGGCGGGCGCTGGAATAGCCATTTAGGCACAGTGTTGAATGTGAAGGTGTCGCGCGTCCGGCCCGGCGCCAATCAGGACCGAAACTGTTGCCCGACCCGCAATTGACGATCAGCGGACGCCGCCCCGATGTCAGCTCGAATGCCAGCGTCGAGGCATGGGCGTTGTACGAGGCCGCCCCTGTCGGCGGTGGGCTTGCATCTACGATCACGCTGGTCCGTGCCGCCGACAGTCTTGCATAGCCCATGAACAGCCCGCTTGCGGGTTGGGGTTTCACGCCGCTTTGCGACAACGCCTGATCCAGGCGCCCTTCAACCCCGCGTCCCCCACCGTGGAACCGGGCCAGCCCGCCATCGGCATGACGCAGCCTGCGCAATGTGGGCGCAATGCGCTTAATCGCGTTCACCTGTGCAGCCGGCGTGCCCCGACCGACCTCATGCAACGCAGCAGAAGTCCAGGTCAGCAGCGTAAAGACCTCTAACAACTCCTCGGGGTTGCGGGTGGGGATGCCGCCTTGCGCGTCAATCTGCCGTTCACATTCCCGCGCCAGCGCACGCAGGGCAGGGTCCGAAAGGGACTCGAGCCCTTCAAGCGCAAGCCCGGCCTGTATCAAGCCGGCCAGCGCCTCGAAACGCGGCAGGCCGGGTGTTGCCGCGCGCCAGCGTTTCGACAAAAACCAAGTTTGCTGCGCGAGTGAGCGAAAGAACAGCTTGCTCTGTGCCTCATCGACACCGCGCAACAAGAACAACGCGTGATTGATCCAGCGGATCACCCGACGGCCGGTCAGATCAGGCACCCAGCCGGGGCCGTGACTTTGCCCATGCGTTTCGATCCAGCCCCAAACCCACCGCTGCGCCTTTTCGCGCGCACGCGCATCACCAACAGCGGCCAGATCATCCAGCCAGGCAAATCCATGCCGTTCCTCGTCAAAGGCCGCACTGGGCGAGGCGACGTCCCACAGATCGGTATCCTGCGCCTCAACCAGATAGCCGGCAAACAGCAAGTTCCCCGCAACCAGCTGTCGCCCACGCGCATACGCGCCCACGGTTCGCGGTTCGGGCTGACCCACGAATCCCTTTACCGTCTTCCGTCGCTGGCTAAGCCGCGCGTAAAGACGGTTCTGAAACCGCATCCATCGGCTGGCCATGGTGTTCGATTTCGACATGACGCTCGTTACTTCTGCCTCTAACGCTCTGCTGGCGCCTGAACCAACGATACCGAGCGTTGAAGGTCAAGTCATCGAAAAGCGACAGTTCAGGCTGATTTGCGCAGGCAGGCGATATAAAACCCGTCCATTCCGCCACGATCAGGCCAGTAATCCGGTCGCAGACGCAGGCCGCCTTCCTCGCTGATCCAGTCATTTTCGATCCCCGGGGCGTTCAGAGCCTGTTGGTCGATCTGCATATCGGGAAATTGCGCCAACGCCTCTTCGACCTGTACTTCGCCTTCGTCCGGCAGCAGGGAACAGGTGCAATAGACCAAACGCCCGCCGGGTTTCAGCAAGGTCCAGGCATGTGCCAGCATCTGGGCCTGCAGCTCGATCAGGCCCCCGAATTCCGATCCGTCCTTGGCAAATGGCAGATCAGGGTGGCGGCGGATGGTACCGGTTGCCGAACAGGGCGCATCCAGAAGGATCGCGTCATACTGGCCCTGATGCGCCAACGCATCACCTGCAACAATCTGCGCCCGCAACCCGGTGCGTTGCAGATTCTCCTGCACCCGTGCAAGCCGGGCCTCTGAGATGTCCAGAGCCGTGACATCCGCACCCGCAGCTGCCATTTGCAGCGTTTTGCCACCTGGCGCCGCGCACAAATCCAGAATCGTCTCATCCGGCTGCGGCGCAAGAATCCGAACCGGCAAAGCGGCCGCCGCATCCTGAACCCACCAGTCCCCCGCCTTGAACCCCGGCAGGGCCGAAACCTGACCTGCATCCTGCAAACGCATCGATCCCGTCGGCAAAAGCGCGCCACCCGGCGCCTGTGCATCCGGTTTCACGGTCACATCCAGAGGAGCGCCTGCAAAATGCGCCTGCTCCATGCCTTTGACAGCCTCCTGCCCCCAGGCGGCAATCAACGGATCGCGCAGCCATTCCGGCAAGCGTGGCACGCGCATTTTCGGCCATGCATCAGGGCCTTCGGCAGCGATCTTGCGCAGGACCGCATTGACCAGCCCCTTTAGCCGCCCGTGTTTGCGCGACCGACCAATGATTTCGACCATCGCGTTCACGACGCCATGGGCGGCCTCTCCGTGGCACAGCTCGACCGTGCCAAGGCGCAGGGCATTGTGAACGGTCAGCGCGGGGGTGCGTTTCAGGTGTCCGTCCAGCAATCGGTCAGCCCGTTCCAACCCGCGCAGCGTTTCGATGGTCAGCCGCTGTGCCCGCGCGCGGTCTTCAGGTGTTAGCCGATCCAGCGCGCCTGCGGTCAGGCATTCGGACAACAGCCGCCCCTCGCCCAATATCTGATCCAGCAGATATACTGCGCTGCGCCGTGCTGCCGTTGCATTATTGGACATATACCTGCCTTATCTGACCTGCGCCCGCATTGCCTTGGGCGGACGGGGGCGTATATCAAGGCCCTGCACGGAAAGGAACCCGATGTCATGAGTGACGACCGAACAGACCTACCGCCTGCCGCACAACGCGCCCTTGCCGAAGCGGAAGAGCGCCGCCGCAAGGCCGAAGCTGATGCCAAAGCGCAGCCCAAAGAGCTGGGTGGTCGCGACGGCCCCGACCCCGCCCGTTACGGAGATTGGGAGAAAAAGGGAATCGCCATCGATTTCTGACCCGGCAGAGCCGTCTTCATTTCCCTTCACTGCAAGCCGAATTCTCTGTCATACTGAGGCTGTCGCCAACAAAGAGCAGCGGAGGTGTGCCATGACACTGAACCGGCGGAGACTCGTCAAACTGGGCAGCGCAGCGACGCTTGGGGCAATGCTGCCTCAGGTCGCAAGCGGTGCAGGCGAACCGGACAATGACTATGAAACCGCGCTGAACGACACATTGCATCAGGTCGATCAGACCTTTGCGCAGCTGGGTTTTTCTCAGTCCCCGGCCCTGCCCATCGTCACCGGCGATGTGGCCTATAACGGAGGGCTGCGACATGATTTCGACCAATCTGCGCTGCCCGTTGGCAGCTATGTCGTCCAACCTCTGGCCCGCGTGGCGGATGTCGGCGAAAAGTCGCGTCACGACATCCTGCCCATTTTTCATGAGATCGGCTGCCACCCGTCCGATGCCTCTGATGGTCTGTCTACAACTCGGCTGATGCTGCGCCTGCTGGTTCAGGATTTGGGCCTTGAACCCGCGCGCATCGCCTTTGTCAGCGTGCCACAGGCCCAAGACATGCGCTCGGTTCTGGACGAAATGGGCCTGCCCTTTGCGCAGAAAGTCCTGCTCCGGGATGAGGCCGAGGCGCTGGCCGCGCGCGATGCCTCGGGCTTTTTCTTTCCCGATCCGTTTGGCGACGACTTTCTGGTGACTATGGGTGTGTATTACCGGGTCGGCGCATCCGACGCGCCAGCACCCGCCAGCTATCCCCCGACTTCCGACTGGACAGAGATCGGTGAGATCATCATTGGCGGTGATGCGGCGCCCTTGGGGATTTCACTTGGGCTGGAACGATTGACCTATGCGGCAAGCGGGCTGTTCCCGACCTGGGACCAACGCTTGCCCGCACTGTTTGCGCAGGTTGAACAGGAGGGTGCGGAACCCTCTGGTCTGGCCGCGTTCCGATAGGGGCGCCTACAGCCCTAGCACATCCACCATATCGTACTGACCGGGAGCCTTACCCTGCCCCCACAGCGCCGCCTTCAGAGCGCCGCGGGCAAAGATGGCACGGTCCGTGGCCAGATGGCGCAGGACGATGCGTTCTCCGGGCGCGGCAAACAGGACGTCATGTTCGCCCACGATGTCGCCGCCGCGAATGGCGTGAAAACCGATATTGCCCCGCTGACGCGCGCCGGTGATGCCGTCGCGGCCTCGGTCGGCCACATCTGACAACTTGACGCCGCGCCCTTCGGCGGCGGCCTCGCCCAGCATCAGCGCAGTGCCCGAGGGCGCATCGACCTTGTGGTGGTGATGGCCTTCGATGACCTCGATATCGAAATCCTCGTCCAACGCAGCGGCGACCTTTTTGGTCAGTTGCACCAGCAGGTTCACACCCAGGCTCATGTTACCGGCGCGCACGATGACCGCATGGCGCGCGGCCGGTTCCAGCGCTGCGATCTGGTCCTCGCTCATGCCGGTCGTGCCGATCACGTGCACGCAACGCGCCTGCGCAGCCAGCGCCGCAAATTCCAGAGTAGCCTCAGGTGCAGTGAAATCGATCACCGCCTGCGCCTGCGCAAACGCCTCGAGCGGGTCATCGGTGACCTGAACGCCCAGCGCCTGTCCACCTATGGCTTCGCCCACATCCTGACCGATCCAGTCATGCCCTGTGCGCTCGACCACGCCGACCAGACGCGCTTGGTCGCTCTCAGACACGGTCTTGAGCAGCATCTGCCCCATACGGCCCGAAGCCCCTGTGATGACGATCCCCGGAATATGGGTCATTGCGCTGGTCCTTTTCGCTAAGTCGGCTCAAAGCCTCCTACCCGGTTCGCGCCCGCTTGGCAAAGCCCCGCTTTGCGCTTAGATCGGGGTTTATGGCAAAGAACAAATTCCATGATGGCCCCGGCCCGTCCCAACGACAGCTGCGCGTCGGCGAACTGATCCGTCGCACCCTGTCCGAGGTTCTGGCGCGCGGAGATGTCCACGACCCCGACCTGAACCGCATGTCGATCACCGTGGGTGAGGTGCGCACCTCACCCGATCTGAAAATAGCCACCGCCTATGTGCTGCCTTTGGGCGGCAAAGGTCAGGAGGATGTGATCGAGCTGCTGGCCCGCAACAAAGGCGAGCTGCGGCGCGTGATCGGCAAAAAGCTCAACCTGAAATTCTCACCCGATCTGCGGTTCCGTCTGGATGACACGTTTGACCGTCTGGACGACACCCGCCGCATGTTCAGTCAGGACGCGGTGCGCCGCGATCTGGACGAGTGATCCGCGTATTTGCCACGCTGGGCGCGGTTCTGTGGGCCGCGCAGGCCGCTGCGGTCACCTGTGAAAAGATCACGCATGCTGAGAATCGCTATACCATTTGCGAAGTGGAGGCAGACACAGAAGACCTGCGCCTGTTCCTGAAGGGTGATGACGGCGACGTGCTGGGCCACTTTTCCACCGTGAACGAGGCACTGGCCCCCGATGGCGAACGTCTGGCTTTTGCCATGAATGCCGGCATGTATCACGACGACCGCTCACCCGTTGGGCATTATGTCGAAGACGGTCACGAACAGATGCGCGTGATCCCAAACGCCGGACCGGGCAATTTCGGGCTGCTGCCCAATGGCGTGTTCTGCATTCGCGACGGGCGCGCCGACGTGTTCGAAACGCTGGCCTTTGTCGATCAGGCGCCCGAATGCCGGTTCGCCACGCAATCCGGCCCGATGCTGGTCATCGACGGAGAGTTGCACCCCCGGTTCCTGATCGACTCGACCTCGCGGTATATCCGCAACGGGGTGGGGACAAGCGCGGACGGCACGCGCGCGGTCTTTGCCATCTCAGAGGATTCTGTCACTTTTCATGAATTCGGCAGCCTGTTTCGGGACGTTTTGCAAACCCCCAATGCGCTGTTTTTCGACGGCAATATCTCTCGCATGTATGAACGCGCGAGCAATCGGTCGGATTTGGGGTTTTCTCTGGGGCCGATTGTTGGCGTGGTCGAACAGACACCTGCAAATTGACAGCACCCAAACGATCCGCTAGGTCGCGCGCCTTAGCAAGATTCTAGGTGAAATATGGGACGCAAACGCAAGGGCCGCGACATTTCCGGTTGGCTGGTGGTGGATAAGCCTGCGGGCATGACCTCGACCGCTGTGGTCAACAAGGTGCGTTGGGCGATGGACGCGAAAAAGGCGGGCCATGCGGGCACGTTGGACCCCGAGGCCACCGGCGTTCTGGCGGTGGCTCTGGGCGAAGCGACCAAGACTGTTCCCTATATCACCGACGCGCTCAAAGCCTATACCTTTACCTTGCGTCTGGGTCAGGCAACCAACACCGACGATGCCGAAGGCGAAGTGATTGCGACCAGCGATGCGCGCCCGTCGGATGACGAGATCAAACAGGCGCTTGGCCCGTTTCTGGGCGAGATCATGCAGGTCCCGCCCAAATTCTCGGCCGTGAAGATCGACGGGCAACGCGCCTATAAGCTGGCCCGCGACGGCGAAGAGGTGGAACTGTCCGCCCGCCCTCTGTGGGTTGAGGAGCTGGTTCTGGCCGACCGCCCCGACCAGGATCACGTCGTGCTTGAAATGACATGTGGCAAGGGCGGCTATGTCCGCTCGATTGCGCGCGATCTGGGGGCCGCGCTGGGCTGTCACGGCCACGTCAAGGAACTGCGCCGCATCTGGTCCGGTCCGTTTGAGGCCCAAGATGGCCTGTCCATCGAACAGATCGACGAGATGGCCAAAACCACCGCGCTGGACGACTATCTGCAACCGCTGGAAATCGGTCTGTCGGACCTGCCTGAGCTGAAATGCACCCCCGAAGGCGCCACCCGTTTGCGCAACGGCAATCCGGGCATGGTGCTGGCCTCGAACGTGGACTATGGCGACGAGGCCTGGGCCTCACTCGACGGTCAGGCGGTTGCCGTCGGCATCTACAAATCCGGCGAATTGCACCCAAGCCGCGTCTTTGTCACGCCGTAATGTGCCCCTCAGGCTGCCTGTAGCTTGCGCCCCAGCCTGATTATCTCAGCGACCAGCAAATCCAGATCTTCGGACTGGGTCCGGTGATTGTTGATGGCAACGCGCAGACAATGCGCACCGTTGACTGTGGTATCGGACAGAATGGCGGTGCCTTCCTCCTGCAGATGCAGCATGATCTCGACATTTAGCTCGCGCAGTGTATCCGGATCGAGCCCGCCCGGATTGTAACGGAAGCAGACAATGTTGATGTTGGTCGGAAACAGCAGCTCAAGACTGTCCTGCCCTTCGATCAGCGCGGTCAAATAGCGCGCCTTTTCGATATCCTGATCAATCAGCCGTCCAAATTTCTGCACACCCTGTTCGCGCAATGACATCCAGACCTTAAGCGCCCGAAACCCGCGTGAGGTCTGCAACCCGTAGTCATGCAGAAACGCCGCCCCGGCAACGCCGCGCGTCTGCGGCTTCAGGTATTCCGGCGTCAGGGTGAATGCACCATGATGCGCGTCGTGATCCCGGACTAGCGCACAACCCACCTCAAACGGGGCATGCAGCCATTTATGCGGATCAAGCGCCACGGAATCTGCACGTTCAATCCCCGCCACGCGCCAGCGGTTGTCCGGCGCTATTGCAAGCAACGCCCCGATGCAGCCATCGACATGGAACCAGAGCCCCTCGCGTTCACAGAAATCAGCAATCGCATTCAGATCATCGATGGCCCCGGTATTCACGGTTCCCGCGGTTGCGATCACACAAGCTGGGTTCAGGCCCTCGGCACGATCCGCGGCCACCATCTGACGCAGTTGGTCGATATCCATGATCAGGTCGGCATGGGTGGGAACACGGCGCAACGCCGTATCGCCCAGACCAATCGTCTCAAGCGATTTTTGATGGCAGCTGTGTATCTGGTCGGACCCGTAATAGCGCATCGGTCGCTCCATCGCGGCAACGCCGAGCTTGCGCATGTCGATCCCCGACTTCACGTTGCGCGCCACGGTCAACCCGATCATGTTCGCCACGCTGCCGCCACTGACCAATGTGCCGCTGGCCCCTTGCGGCAGGCCGATCATCTCGCGCAGCCAGTCGACCACCTGACAGTCGATCAAAGCCGCCGCATGATTGCCGCCCCCCAGATTAGATCCCTGCACGGCTGCCAGAAAGTCGGCCATTGCGCCGGTGAAATTGCTTGCGCCCATATACCAGGCCCAGAACCGGGGATGAATGTTGCCCATCGGGTATTCCATGACCCGCGCGCCCACATCCTGCAGCAGCGCATCCAAGGGCATCCCCTGCTGCGGTGCGGGCGTTTCGAAACCGTCGCGTATATGCTGGGGCATATCCTGCCAGATCGGCCGGTCCCGTACGTCCCGTGTATGATCCAGCGCCATATCCAGCATTTCATGCGCCAGCCTGCGCGTCTTCTCCCAATCGGCCGGGTCCAAAGTCTCGTACTGCATCATTCCGCCCCCTTTAAATACAGCGATCAAATGCGGGCAGCATAACACAGCCGGGCGCATCACGCGCGACCTCTTGTAAAACGCGGCGAAATTCGCCACACCCGGCGGATGATCACCCGCTCTCATACAAAGGGCGACGCGCCCTCGACCGCTGTTTATTCCGACTGCGAAAGCTATCGCTATAGCTTGACCCGCATCTGGGAGCCGGCGGGACGCAAAGCATTGTTCGTGATGCTGAATCCATCGACGGCAACCGAGGTCCAGAACGATCCCACCGTTGAACGCTGCGAACGCCGCGCGCGCGCACTTGGGTTTGGGGCGTTTCAGGTGACCAACATCTTTGCCTGGCGCGATACCGATCCACGCAAGATGCGCGCGGCGGCCGATCCGGTTGGGCCGGAAAACGATGCTGCCATTCTGGACGGCGTCGCATGGGCGGATCAGGTCATCGCCGCCTGGGGCACCCATGGCGCACATCTGGATCGCGGACCATCGGTTGAAACCCTGTTACGGGGCACCGGTGAACCCTTGTTCCATCTGGGGCTTACAAAAGACGGGCATCCGAAACATCCGCTCTACATTTCTTATACTCAACAGCCCGAAGTCTGGTGACAGAGGGTTAACCACAAACCCAATCAGGTTTTGACCAACCCTTTGCGAATATGGGATATTTCACACTCGGAGCAGTGTGTTCAGGGAGGTTCCCATGTTTCTGGTCGGATTGCTGAGCCTGGCAGCCATAGGCGGCGCAGCCTATGCAGTGAGCGATGTGTTTACCATCGAAGACGATCCGGAAGACGACGATGCGATCAGTGATCAGCCCGAAGATCTGCCCACTGGCAACCTGCTGGATGACGATGAAAACATCGACGAGCCAAAGACCTATGACGTCGAAGAACCGGACACCGATGCCCCCTCAACAGGGACTATTCTTTCCGACGAGAACGGCAATCTGGTGATCGCTGGGACTGAGAATCCTGACAGTCTGACAGGGCAGGACGGGGACGATCAGATCAACGGGTATGAGGGGTCTGACGCCATATCCGGAGGGGACGGAGACGACAGTCTGCACGGGGGTGAGGGGTCTGATAGCCTTACGGGCGGAGAGGGCGATGACCTCTTGCATGGCGAGGACGGAGACGATCTGTTGGCGGGGGATCAGGGCGATGATGCACTCTATGGCCATGCAGGCGATGACCAGTTGGAAGGCGGAGAGGGTGACGACGCGCTCTATGGCGGTCAGGATGATGATGAGCTGTTCGGGGACGAGGGTGACGACGCGCTGCATGGCGGGTTTGGCGATGACCTTCTGCATGGCGGTGAGGGAGAGGATTTGCTGTTCGGCGGCGACGGAGATGACGTGCTGAACGGGGCCGATGGTGAGGGCGCGCCCTCGGTCGATTTCCTGAATGGCGGGGGCGGCGATGATACGATTCTGGCCCAAAGCAGGGATATCGTGACGGGCGGGAGCGGGTCTGATGATATTGTCGTGGATATCGAGGAGGGTGACGACGAAGTCACCGTCATGGATTTTGAGGCAGGACATGATAAGCTATTGATCTCATGGGAAGGTCAGGATGATCCAGAGGTCGAGATAGAGCCTGACACCGAAAACCAGAACCTGACCCGTGTCTTGATCGATGGGCAGGAAGTGGCCCATCTGTTTGGCGCTGACGGCATTACATCCGACGACATTCAGTTGATCTCGGGTTCTGATATGGCTCAGCTGGGGCAGATGGGCTGAACCCGCAGAATCCCTTTGCCATTCAGTCAAAATGCGCCTATACGCGCCCATCCGCATCGGAATCGGTGTGGTTTTCTCCATGGGCCTGTGCTGGACGACATCCCGGCCTGCGCCATCAACTCTAACCTTAAAGGAGACCCCGATGTCGATCACTGCCGCTGAAAAAGCACGCGTTATGAAAGAGTTCGCAACCAAGGACGGCGACACCGGTTCGCCTGAAGTCCAGGTTGCCATCCTGACCTCGCGCATCAACACCCTGACCGAGCACTTCAAGACCCACAAGAAAGACAACCACGGTCGTCGTGGTCTGCTGAAGATGGTTGCTCAGCGCCGCAAGCTGCTGGACTATCTGAAGGGCAAAGAAGAGGCCCGTTACCAGGACCTGATCAAAAAGCTGGGCATCCGCCGCTAAACGTATTTCTTACGTTTTGTACAGGGTTTGGACCCCGGTTTGTATGATTTGTACATCTCAAACGCTCGTCATTTTGGCGGGCGTTTTTCTTTTTAGAATCACTAAGTCGCCATTCGCTACACACGTGAAGTCGATAGCGTGAGCTAAATGCGCCTATGACTTCTCGGTCAGTCAACAACATCCAGAAGTTCCATATACTCACATTCAAGGACGCCAAAGGCTCCCTTGTGTTGTCTACACTTTGCCTTTCTACAATCTACTAATAGTTTTCTACGGAAACAAGCAGAAAGTGTAGAAAACTTGAAAACCGTAGAAAACCCAGACACAAAACCCTTTGTGATCATTGGATTCGGAACCGTTGGCCAAGAGGCCATGCTCCGCACGGCGGGGGCAGAGAGGGTGCTGCAGTACCCCCGCGACCTAATTGCGTTGATGAATATGGCTGGAATGGCTCTGCGCCCCGAGGACACTCTTCTGATGATGCAGCCGTCGCTACTGAAGGCTGCGGAGTACAAAGAGCTTTACGACGCTTGCGACGGCAAGCTGCTGTTTCAGGTGGTTGGGCATGATCCATTCCCGCTCAATTCAAAGCAGCACTTTGGCGAGTTCCGAAAGATCAAGGCACGCGGGGTAGAGACCGAGGCCGTCCAGTTGACCGGAAGGCCGCGCACAGTCGCCACCTATACCGAAGAACAGGCGGACGCGATCATTCGTCTGTGGCACGAAAAGCCTAAGCGCAAGCCCTCTGAGATTGTCGAGTTAGCCAAGAAAATTCTGGGCTTGCCCGACGATCACGAAATGAAGACGTCATGGGTACGTGATCTAGTGATAAAGTACGTTGGGACGGGTCAGCGCGATAAGCCTGACCACTGGTCCGGTATCTCAGATGTAGTTGACTAGGAGATTTGCAATGGAAATTTGGGTGATAGATGTCTTTGCGGATGGTAATGAAGAGGTGCTTGTGAAGAGGGTCGCGATTAAATCTAGGACGTTTGATGAGGCTATCCAAAAAGTCACAGAGGTCATGGGAGATGAGGGTGTGCTAGCTGTTCCCAAGATTGCAGGACAAGGGATCGATGCATTGCCAGAAAACGTCGTTCTCTACGGTGACAACTGGAAGTCTGTAGACGACAAATAGGAAGTTGAGGAATTTCACTCTTGGGAAACACCACTTACCCCGGCAGTAATGCTGGCTCGGATGAAATTATGGACTTGGCCGAAGCCTACTACGATGCGGCCAAGGTTTTGTTTGATAATGCACGCAAGAGTGGACCTGTTTCTTATGCGCCAGCGCGATTGTGCTCTATTCACGCCATAGAATTGTATTTGAATGCCTTTCTTCGGTTTGAAGGTAGCTCCCCTGAGCAAGTGCGGGGCCGCCTTCATAATCTCGCTGATGAAACATTCACCACCAAGCTCAAGCTGAGGAAAAAAACAGCCGTTCATCTGACTGCTATGACAGAAAAACGAGAGTATCTGATTTCTCGTTACGCGCCGGAACTCACGTCGCAGCACACAGAGCTGAACAGACTGACCGCGACTTTGGAAGAGGTCAGAAACAAATTGGCGACATATCTTGAGCTGCGACACAGGCCAAAACAGTAGATAACAATAGGGAGCGGATGGCGGCTATGCGGACTTAGCCGACCTTGCTGCTGTCCAGAACTTTTTCAAATCTAGATACCTCCAATGGAAACGTTCCGTTCGAGGTGTCGAGATCCACAATCCGAGGACCCGTGTTTTTCCACCCGGACTTTTCATAGAACCGGCCGGCTCGGTCGTTTCCCATTGCGCAAGCAAGCCAAGCTGTCCTGTGTCCAGCTAGGCAGATACGCTCTTCAGCGTCTGCTATCAGTGCCTGCGCTACGCCAGCTCCCCGCGCTAGCCTCGATACATACATCTGATAAAGTTCGTTTTCTTTAACCATGCAAAACCCAAGCACTTCGGCGCCGTCACTCGCTATCCGTGTGTTCGCAAGGTTTGCTACGGTGCGATCAAAAAAGCTGCTGTATGTGCGCAGCTCTCGCAGGCTGGCCGGTACGATATTGGCGTGAGCTTCGTGCCATCCGGCTTCCCAAATCGCACAAATCAGTTTGGCCTGTGCTCTATTCGGAGTATCCAGAGTGAATTCCATACTAAGGAGCTATATTCGCGCGCGCGGTTTGGCAACCAGTGCTAAGGGCTCACTGCCGATATTCGAAGTTCACAATAAGGAGCGATGGCCATGAAAAAGATTCCAGCTGTACTCAATAGGTGGCCAATTTTTTACTTGTTGCTCATATGCTTGCTGATCATTGCCATGCAGTTTGGCTTTATGGTGACTTGGCGTTTTGGACTCGATCTTTTTGCAGATGATAAGGAGCTGTTTGGGAACATCTTTAGTTGGGTGTGGTTGGCTTGGGCTGTAACTGTCGTAATCTTACTTGTGCAATTTATGAAGGATAGGTTCGACGGTCGAAAATAGGCGAAAAATGTCGAAGCTTAACCAATTGCATCAATGAACTCATGGCTATCTATCGCCAAAAAACAAACGCCCGCCAGATGGCGGGCGTTTTGATCTCAGGAAACCAGAGCTTACATCTTGGCCTTCTCCGATTTCAGCGCCAGCCACAGGCAGTAGCACATCATCAGAACCACCAAGGTAAAGGGGATGCCGGTAGAGACCGCTGCGCCTTGCAGGGCTGCAAGGCCGCCTCCGAGCAGGAGGGCGATGGCCACCAGACCTTCGAGCGTGCACCAGAATACGCGCTGCACCACGGGGGCGTCCATTTTGCCGCCTGCGGTGATCGTGTCGATCACCAGCGAGCCCGAGTCAGATGAGGTGACAAAGAACACCACGATCAGGATGAGGGCTATCGGTGCGATGAGGCCATAGAGCGGAAGCTCTTTCAGGAAGCCAAACAGCGCGCCTTCGGGGGCGTAGCTGGCGATCACGGTGGCGTGGACACCTTCGGCCCCACCCTCGTTCAGCATGTCGATGGCGGCGCCGCCAAAGGTCGACATCCACAGGGCGCAGACCGCCGTGGGGGCCAGCAGCGCGCAGATCACGAACTCGCGCACGGTGCGGCCCTTGGAGATGCGGGCGATGAACATGCCGACAAAGGGCGACCATGCGATCCACCACGCCCAGTAGAAGGTTGTCCAACCGTGGAAGTAGCTGGTGTCCTCACGTCCGAACGGGTTGGAAAGCGCTGGTAGCATGGTCACATAGTCGACCATGACGTTGAAATAGCGCGAGATTGCGGTGCCAACACCGGTGACGACGATCACAAAGATGAACAGGCCCACGGCCATGATCATGTTGATCTCGCTCAGCCGTTTGACGCCCGCATCCATGCCCATCAGGACCGAGCCCAGCGCGATCAGCGTGATGCCGATGATCAGGAGGACAACAACGGTCGAACTGGGTTCGATGCCAAAGACCTCGTTCAACCCGGCGGCCACCTGCTGCGCCCCCAGACCCAGCGAAGTGGTCAGGCCGAAGAGCGTGGCAAACACGGCCAGCGTGTCGATGATATGGCCCCACCAGCCCCAGACACGTTCGCCGAGAATCGGATAAAAGGCCGAACGCAGGGTCAGCGGCAGCCCGAGATTATAGCTAAAGATCGCAAGCGCCAGACCCACGGCCGCGTAGACCGCCCAACCTTCGAGGCCCCAATGGTGGATGGTGCCCACCACGCCGATATATTCATTGCCCGGCACTGCGATATCAATGCCCAGCGGGCGGGCCGCGCCTTCTTCGGCGAAGTTGTAATAGACCGGCTCCATCACGCCGAAAAACAGCAGACCGATACCAATGCCGGCGGCGAACATCATCGCGATCCATCCGGCATAGGAATAGTCAGGTTTGGCGTCTTTGCCACCGATCCTCACCTTGCCCACTGGCAGGATGATGAGGGCTAGGCAAAACAGGGTGATGGCATCGACCGACAGAACCAGGAACCAGTCAAAGGTACTGGTCAGCCAGGGCCGGAGCCAGCCAAAGAACGTGGCCGCTGCCTCTTGATTGGCCAATGCGATCAGCACGAACGCAAAGATCAGGATACTTGAGATCAGGAACACCGGATTGTGAATGTCCAGACCAAAGGGTCTGACATTGTCCTGTCCGAGTTCATATTCCGTTTCAAAGTCATAGATCCGTGGATCCGGATCCAGCATTTTTTTGGTCTGAGCCATTCGACTGCCCCTCTGTCCGCTAGGTGCAAACGCCAAGGTATTCGGTCGGCTGACGGCTATGAGTGACTTACCCCCTTGGCGCGTTTCCGTCGTCTCGACCGCGGGTTCAGTGGTAACAGCTTACATCGCAATCACTTTTTCGCAAAACGCATTCTTTTGCAGTCATGTCGGGCGTTTGAACCGCGCCATTGCGATGCTCGGCCAGCGGCAACATCTGTCAAAACAACAGACAAACTATCTGACACGCACCTGCTCTGGGAGGGTTGAGATTGTAAAAAGGCTCGAAAAAGTATCACGCTGCGCCAGCACGTCTCATTCAACGGAGCTCTCAGGTGGTTCATAATCCTATTCTGAATTCGGACCAGCTGTTTCAACCATTCGATCCTGAACAACGTGTTCTTGTACTTTATCAAATTGAGCCATTCGATGCGTAACTTAGTCTGTTTTGCGACGATCTTGTTAACGGCCTGCTCTGCTGACCTTATGTCACCTCAAGCGCTGTCGTCCAAAGTCGCCCAGGCATCGACATCAGAATTATGCGCTGCCTATTTCCAGCCACGAACTACTAACCGCGGCAAGCTAATGATCGAAGCAGAGCTGGCTGGTCGCGGAATGAACCAATGCGTTTTGGGTAATTATGGTCAGCTCAGCCTGTCGACCCTGGGACAACACGTATACGAACGGCCCGCTGCCGCCGGGTTGGCGGCGGGTGCGGACAACTACGATTGCAATGACTTTCCAAATGGTGCAGCGGCGCAGAAGTTCTTTCTGGCCTCGGGCGGGCCAGCCTCAGATACTCATAATCTCGATCGGGATGGCGATGGTCTGGCATGCGAGTGGAGTGTGCAGATACGAAAGATTTCGACCTATCGTCGGCCCATGCCTACCATCAGGCGGTCTTATCCCAGATGCTATACAGGTCCGCGCGGCGGAACCTATACGATCACAGCAAGCGGTAACAAAAATTACGGCGGTTGTTAGTCTGCACGCTGCCCGCCTTATCCCTTTCCTTCTATGACATTCTCATGTATGCGCGCGGTATCTGAGACGTTGTGCCCTGACCCCGGCACTCAGACGGAAGATAAAGTGGGGTCGGCGGCAATGGGGCCGCCATGCAAAACGGGAGACCCGGAGGGCCGGGAGTGCTCCCTTCTAGGATACGCATATGTTTGATGTAACGAAGAAATCAATGCAGTGGGGCGAAGAGACGCTCACACTGGAAACCGGCAAGGTTGCCCGTCAGGCTGACGGCAGCGTGATTGCCACGCTGGGTGAGACCAGCGTCATGGCAAACGTGACCTTTGCACGGGCGCAAAAACCAGGTCAGGACTTTTTCCCGCTGACCGTTCATTACCAAGAGAAATACTATGCCGCCGGTAAGGTTCCGGGTGGCTTCTTCAAGCGCGAGGCGCGCCCGACTGAGAAAGAGACGCTGACTGCGCGTCTGATCGACCGTCCGATCCGCCCGCTGTTCGTTGACGGTTTCAAAAACGAAGTGCTGGTGATGTGCACCGTGCTGTCCCACGATCTGGTCAACGACCCCGATATCGTGGCGATGATCGCCGCCTCTGCTGCGCTGACCATTTCCGGCGCGCCGTTCCGCGGCCCGATCGCCGGTGCCCGCGTTGGGTTTGAGGATGGTGAATACGTTCTGAACCCGACCGTCGATGACATGCAGGACCTGCGCCTGAACCCTGAACAGCGTCTGGACCTGGTTGTTGCGGGCACCAAAGACGCCGTGATGATGGTTGAATCGGAAGCCTACGAACTGTCCGAAGCGGAAATGCTGGGCGCGGTGAACTTTGCGCATGAGCAGATCCAGCCGGTTATCGACCTGATCATCTCGCTGGCTGAAGAAGCCGCGAAAGAGCCGTTCGACTTCCAGGCGCCGGATTATTCCGAGCTGTCCGCAGCCGTTAAGGCCGCCGGTGAAGAGCAGATGCGCGCCGCGTTCGCGATCACCGACAAGCAAGAGCGCACCGCCGCTGTTGCCGCTGCCCGTGAAGCGATCAAAGAAGCACTGACCGAAGAACAGCTGGAAGACGGCAACCTCGGTTCCGCGATGAAAAAGCTGGAAGCCGGCATTCTGCGCGGCGACGTTGTCAAAGGCGGCAAGCGGATCGACGGTCGGTCGACCACCGATATCCGCTCGATCGTTGCAGAAACCTCGATGCTGCCGCGGACCCACGGTTCTGCCCTGTTCACCCGTGGTGAAACACAGGCGCTGGCCGTGACCACGCTGGGCACCGGTGACGATGAGCAATTCATCGACGCGCTGCACGGCAACTTCAAATCGAACTTCCTGCTACACTACAACTTCCCCCCCTATTCGGTTGGTGAAGTTGGCCGCGTCGGAGGCCCCGGCCGTCGTGAGATCGGCCACGGCAAGCTGGCATGGCGCGCCCTGCAGGCGGTTCTGCCTGCGGCGACCGACTTCCCCTACACGATCCGCATCGTGTCGGAGATCACTGAATCCAACGGCTCGTCCTCGATGGCGTCGGTCTGCGGCGGTTCGCTGTCGATGATGGATGCGGGCGTTCCGCTGAAAGCACCGGTTGCCGGTGTGGCCATGGGTCTGATCCTGGAAGATGACGGCGATTATGCCATCCTGTCGGACATTCTGGGTGACGAAGACCACCTGGGCGACATGGACTTCAAAGTGGCTGGTACCGAAAACGGCATCACCTCGCTGCAGATGGACATCAAGGTTGCAGGCATCACGCCTGAGATCATGGAGAAAGCTCTGGCGCAAGCCAAGGACGGCCGGATGCACATTCTGGGTGAGATGGGCAAAGCCCTGTCCGAGACCAACGAATTCTCGGTCCACGCCCCGCGCATCGAGACCATGAACATCCCGACCGACAAGATCCGCGAAGTGATCGGCTCTGGCGGCAAGGTCATCCGCGAGATCGTTGAGGTTTCGGGTGCCAAGGTCGACATCAATGACGACGGCGTCATCAAGATCGCCTCGCCCGATGGTGAATCGATCAAGAAGGCGTATGAGATGATCCACTCGATCGTCGCCGAGCCGGAAGAGGGTCAGGTCTACACCGGTAAAGTGGTCAAGATCGTCGACTTCGGTGCCTTTGTGAACTTCTTTGGCAAGCGCGACGGTCTGGTCCACGTGTCCCAGATCGAAAACCGCCGCCTGAACCATCCGTCGGATGTTCTGAAGGAAGGTCAGGAAGTAAAGGTCAAGCTGTTGGGCTTTGACGACCGCGGCAAGGTCCGCCTGTCGATGAAAGTGGTCGATCAGGAAACCGGCGAAGAGATCGTTCCCGAGAAGAAAGAGAAGAAAGAGGAAAGCGCAGAGTAATCTGTTCCTTTTTCACGTGACCAAGGCCCCGGTGGAAACATCGGGGCCTTTTTTGTTGTCGAATTTTGGGCGCAGCGAATGTTGGCACAAAGCCCATAGTTCCGGATGCTGCATTAAGCACGAAGGTCGGCTTACGTCTCCCTAAACTTGCGGCGGTCGGCCTTTTGAAGAATGCAGACTAAACACTGCTCGTGCACGTGGGTACGACTTCCGTTTGGTGTCGGAGATGATCTGAATTGGTCTTATTGCGTCAGCAACTTGATCAGGCGTGTTCTCTACCTTTCTGTCGAACTGCTAGCACTACGGATCTAAGGTTTTGGGGCAAACGGCTCCAAGACCTGAACATCCATGGATTTGATTTTCGCAAAGCGATGGGTGGGATCGTCTACGACAACCCAAGTATGCCGTGTCTTTGCTTTCAATTCTTGATCATCCGGCAGAATTCCGGCCCAGCTGAACACCAAAGTAACCTCATAAGTGCCGTCAATTGTTTGTGTCTGGCTGAATTCTAGAATCTTGTGAGTGCTGGCTTTTACCGACGAGGCCGGCCCTGCGAGCCAGGCTCTGAATGCATCAAAATCTGCGATCGGTCCGCTCGAAAAGTTCAGAACGAACTCTTCGGCAAGGATTTCGCGAGCGGGTTCGGGATCACGTGACGGATCTTCGATCAGGGCCAGCCAATAGTAAACCAAGGATAGCATCCGGTTGTTTCCATATGCGGATACGAATTGGTCTGTGGTTCCATCGCTATTCGGGCTGATCTCGATTGACGTGAACTTAGGCAACACCGAGTCATCCGGGCGGAGGGTCGTTGTGTAAGTTAAGTCCGCTAGTCTGACGCCAACATCCGGCAAGGCACCTTTGTTGAGGTAAGTGATGTTTGCGCTCAGTGATATTGAGCCGTCAGACTCCACGTCAATTGAAACGTCTTTGACGCTATGTGCATTCTGCCACTCTTTCGGGATTCTTTGAACGCGCTCAATGTATTGATTGTGCCCCTTTGCCTCACCCAAAGACGACTTTAACGCGACATCAACATCGAGGATGTCGAGTTGATTTTCGATGCCATAGCGAGGTTCTTCGTACAGGAGAAACCAACGATGATATTGGGCAAGTGCAGCGTTCTTCTGGTAGCCTTCATAGACGTCCTGGGTTGTTATCTCCTCCGCGGAAGTAGGCAGGCTGAGCATGCATGCAGTTGCGAAGACGGCAAAGAGTTTTAGCGGATTGTGGTCTGGCATTGCGTCCTCCTGGCCCGCGTCAATTTATGAGTAACTACTCACTATTGAGTGTGGCAGCCTCGGTCAAGAAGATGAACGGGTTCAAAAATGGATTGTATCTGGCGCGAGTCAAACTTGCTCAAAACTGACATGCGAAAATCAGGCTAGACACAGTTGAAGCTGAATGCATAACCAATTGGGGTAAACTGGCTGGTTCGTAGTATGAGCCACCAAGGTGCTATAGACATACTGCTGACGACGGAGAAGTTGCTTTGGCACGGCAGACCACCGGGGACAAACCCGGAGACATTCGAAGAGCCACAATTGCCGAGGTCGCTCATGTTGGTTCCACCGCTGTATCGGTGAACAAGATCGCCAAAAGGGCAGGGCTAAGTGTTGGTACACTTTACCGGCTTCATCGAAGCAAAGAGGAATTGTTGTTCGATACCTACCTGGATGCAAAGCGGCGTATCCATCATACTATGATGACAGCTGCAAGCGAGTTCTCTAGCCCCAGTGATCGACTAAAGGCGATGTGGTTTGCTCTTGTGGACTACGGCTTTGACGCTCCAAAGGATTTCCAGCTTGTCGAGATCATGAGCGCGGAATCCAACGCATTAATTGAATCGAATGCTCAATTGAAAGTTTTCTCTCAGGAGGTGCTGAGAGAAATCCAGCTTGGGATTGACCAAGGTGTTTTGGTTCCAGCAGAGGCAACCACCATTGAAACAGTTCTTGCTTCACCTGCGATAACCCTTGTTCGACGCGCAGGTTTGAGCGGAAGGCGCGTCGATCAAGGCGAAGTAGAACGCATCTTCGCCTTGATTTGGCGAGGCTTATCGCAAACAAAGCCCGAAGAGGCTAGCTGACAGAAAAAGCTCCTGAGTGGACTGGGACCAAGAGAGTGCAAGAACTTAATTACACCCCACTCCATCCTGATCTTCAACCAATGCAGTCGTAGATCGCAGATACGAGGGCTTTTGCGCGCGGATCGCCCACAAGGTCAGGGCCCATCTGGTTACAGACATAACCAATGGCAACACGGTTTTCAGGATCAGCAGAGACAAATGAGCCACCCCAGCCGCTGTGACCAAATGCTTTCTTGTTAGGACCGTAGAGAGCAAAGTCGTTGATCGCGAACCCTTGTGCCCAATGCACGGGAACCCCGAGAATACCGTCAACACGGGTGCTGACCACCTCTGTCATTCTCTCAATGCCTTCTTGAGAAATTAGATCAACACCTTCGTGACTGCCGCCTTCGGCCAGTGCCACGAAAATCTTCGCAAGCCCTTGGGCTGAAGCAAACCCGCCGAGCGCGGGCAGTTCTGCCGCGCGCCACTCACGTCGATTAGGAGCGAGCGGGTCCAAAAAAGGATTCGTCATGGCGCGGATAACCCAATCAGGAAAGGCGTCTCCCGCTGGTTGATGGTTTTCTTTTGGTGCCACAAGGTGAGCGGTACTGGCATCCTTTTCTGCAGGTACTCCAATAAAGACCTCTGCGCCGAAGCGCCCTGCAATCTCGTTCTGGAAGAACTGCCCGATGCTCTGTCCAGAGACGCGCCGTACAATCTCCCCCGCGAGGAACCCCACAGTCCAACCATGATACGCGGTGTTGGAACCCGGCGCCCAAAACGGTTCTTGGGCTGCCAAACGTTCGCAAATCAGGCCCCAATTCATCAGATCATCGTGGGCGGTATCTTCCCGCAGTGCCGGGTTACCCGATTGGTGCGACATGATCTGGGAAACTGTTGTACTCTCTTTGCCGCCTGCAGCAAATTCGGGCCAATACTTGGTAACAGGATCATCATAGGCCAATTGACCCCGATCCACGAGCAATGCCACGCATAATGCGGTCATTGCTTTAGTGGTGGAATAGACACAGATCGTAGTGTCTTGTGCCCACAACGCGGTCTTGTCCTCATTTGTATGACCACGCCACAGATCAACAACATTCTCGCCTTCGTGGAATACGGAAATCGCGGACCCAATCTCCTGATAGATGTCATCGCGCTCGTAACCTGCGTTAAAGACTTCCAGAACCTTCTCAAATCTGGGTTTCGTGGAGCCGGATGCAGCTTCCGATATCATTGCTTGAATCCTTTACGCTAAGGTTGATTTGTGGCTTCACCATGGTCAGTTCCGCCTTTGCAACCTCAAACTCGCATTTAATGAGCAGTTACTCATTAAATGAGTTCAAGCGAAGTTACAATCGAATTAAGATGTTGTCGGTGTGGGGGCATCCTTCAAATAGACCGGTACAAATCTCATCGCTCAGTAGTGGATCAAATTTCTTGGGGCGGGAGCTTTCCAGAAGCCGTTATTCGCGCAGCCGCGGCGAAAGTTTACTTTGTCCGCATAACAACTTTAGGTCAGAAACGCTTGACGGTAGAGTCAGCACTGCCTGACGCGCTCCGCTGACAGGGTTCAGAAGTATCACTGTATCGCGTTAAAAGCCCGCGGCTTTCAGCGTGCATTCCCGGGCCGCGCTGAAATGGTAAAACCGGCATAAACCTTAGTTCAATCGGGCCCGTTTCAACCAAAATCCAATCGATGCCGCCCCACCCTATTCCCAACTCAATCGCATCAACACGCACAAAAGGAGATGCGACATGGAAAACCTGAAAATGCTGACACTGGCCGGACTGATCGCTGCTGCACCTGCTCTGGCTCTGGCCAATGTCGGGCTGGGGGACAAGCTGGGCACCGATGAGGCTAATATTCGCGCGTCGTTAGAAGCGCAGGGTTATGTGATCGAAGAGATCGAGGTCGAAGATGGCGAGATCGAGGTTGAACTCAGCAAGGATGGCGTGGAAACTGAGCTGGTCCTGACCAAAACCGATGGCACCGTGACCGCCATCGAAATCGAGAAGGACGACGACTGACGGCACATACCCGAAGGAGCCTCATGAAGATATCACAGACCTCTTTGCTGTGGCTCCTGTTGGTGGTGCAGGCCCTCTGCGCCACCTTTTTCCTGACCGATGCCGTTATGGACTGGACCGGTGGCGAAAGCCCCGGTTTTCGGCATCTGCACGGGTTCGAACTGTTCCTGTCGCTGGCCCTGCTGGGTGGGTTGGTTGCAACTATCGCACTGATCCGTGCGCAGAGCCAGCGCGTCCGTGACATGCAGCGCCAGCTGGGCATCGCCCAGGGCGCGTTTGCCGAGATCATCGACACCCAGTTCACCGAATGGAAACTCAGCGATGCTGAGCGCGACGTGGCGATGCTGTCGCTCAAGGGGCTGTCCATTGCCGAGATCGCCCAACTGCGACAGACCAAGGAGGGCACGATCAAAGCCCAAAGCGCCGCCGTCTATCGCAAAGCCGGTGTCACCGGTCGCCTGCAGTTGCTGAGTTTCTTTGTCGAGGAACTGCTGTCAGAGCCTCTGCTGGATCCGGCACAGCCCTAAACGTCAGATGCGGGGCTTTGGTGCCGGTGTGCGATCGGAATCCCCGGAATTTGGCTCTCCTTTGGGCTCGATCAGCAGCACCTTGACCTCTCTTTCTGCACGCGGGCGGTGTACGACTCCTTTGGGCACGACAAACAGCTCGCCCGCCTTGACGGTGCGGGACGGCTCGCCCTCGATATCCATCTGCATCTCGCCTTCGAGCACGAAAAAGAAATCGTCGGTGGTGTCATGTTTGTGAAAGGGATATTCACCGACAAATTTCACCACCATGACGTCATTATTGTTGTAATCCGCGATCACATGCGGATCCCAGTGGCTAGAGAACTGGCTGAGTTTCTGTGAAAGATTAACGCTTTGCATCGGGGCCTCCCTGTTTCGCACGCATCCCGGGCGCGACGCTATCCGTCGGATGCGCGCAGACCAAGGTCCTAAGTGTCGCGGTCGCCAACCATCCCATGCGCGGTTTATTCATTCACGTCCATCGAAACTGATGTGATCCAAAGTGAGGCCCCACAGACTTTTCGTTCTGCTGTGTCCGCTCCAAATCCTGTTCACGCACATTGCGCAACAAAGGACATGATCATGCTACCCCGTCTCATATTTGTCTCAGCAACCCTGACCCTCTGCGCCTCGGCGCTGGCCGCACAAAGCCTGCAGGACGGTCTTTATGTTCAGGGATTTGCTGGTTTCAGCCAACTTCAGGACAGCGATTTTTCCGGCTCAATTGGCGGCAGCAACCAGTCGGTCGATACCGATTTCGATACCGGGTTCGGCCTAGGTGTGACCATCGGTACCGAGATCCCCCAGTGGTCGAACGACCGGATCGGGACACGCGTCGAACTGGAGCTGTCTTATCGGGACAATGATGTGGACGGTGTGAATTTCACCGGCAACGGACCTGCGGCCGAGGGCAATGTCTCGGGCGATGTCAGCCAGACCTCGCTGTTTGCCAATGTACTGTTTGACTTCAAGCAGAGCGGTCCGATCACACCTTTCGCCGGTTTCGGCATCGGTGCCACCTATTCCGATCTTGATTTCGCCTACGGCCCTGGTGTGGCACTGGATGACAGCGATACCAATTTCGCGGCCCAGCTGATCGCCGGTGCGGCGTATGAAATCAACACGTCAACCGCGCTCACAGTCGACGCCCGTTATTCCCGCGCCTTTGACGTGTCCTCACAGCGGCTGGCCCCCAATGGAGCCTCTACCGGTACCGTCGAAGATGATCTGGACACGTTCAGCGTCAACTTCGGTTTGCGCTATAGCTTCTGAACCGAAATTGCGTGCAGATTCAGCGCAGTTTCACTTCCCCACCATGTCCTCGTGTTCTATGCACGGGGACATGCGATCTTTCGTTATCCATATGCCTTCGAGCACGGCGCGCCGCGCCAATGCGGACCGCCTATGTGCGAACCTGCCCAATGCCGAACTGTTCGACGCGGTAAACGGGCGCGATCCGCAGCAAATTGCTGCAGTCAGGTTGCATCCGGGGACATTGCACCGCCCGCATTACCCCTTTGCGCTGCGCGCTGCCGAAATCGGGGTGTTCGAAAGCCACCGCAAAATCTGGCGCAAAATGGTCGAGGAAGACATCGACCTTGCCCTTATCTGCGAAGATGATCTGCAGGTTGAGCCTGACAGAATGACCGCAGCGCTCAAGCTACTGCAGCCCTTCGCGACACCTGACCACTATATCCGCATCCCAGTCAAACAGCGCGAAATCGCGGTACAGACCTTGGTCCAGTGTGGTGATCTGCGCCTGATCCTGCCGCGGGTCATTGGTCTGCAATGTGTCTGTCAGGTGGTGGGCCAGCGCGCCGCCAAACGCCTGCTGGCTGCAACAGACCAGATCGATCGCCCAATCGACACATTCCTGCAAATGCACTGGATCACCGGGCAGCCGATCCACTCGCTGCAAGGCAGCCTGAATCAGGAAGTTGCCGCAAAAATCGGCGGCTCGACGATCCAGTCCAGCCCGCCGCTGTCCGACAAATTGACCCGCGCTTTCAAACGCGCGACATACCGGTCGCTGCTGCAACTGCACCCTCAGCGCGCGCCTGCTTTGGCTGGCTAGAATGTCCTTGGACAGAGCCGTGCCAGAGGCGCGAGCCGGGGAGGAGTCAGTACCCCCGGACCCACCCTTTAAGACGGGGCCTTGGTCTTGCGCAGATAGGGAAAGATTGTCTCGAACTCGCCAAACTTGGCCTTTGCGTCCTCGTTCGACACAGTGGGCGGGATGATCACATCTTCGCCCGGAACCCAGTTTGCAGGTGTCGCAACACCCTTGGCGCTCATCTGCAGTCCGTCCAGCGCGCGCAAAATCTCGGCAAAGTTGCGGCCCACAGTCATTGGGTAGGTCATCGACAGTTTCAGCTGCTTGTCCGGCCCGATGATAAAGACCGAGCGCACCGTGGCGCTGTCGGCAGGAGTGCGGCCGTCGGGCAAGTAGGCCTCAGCAGGCAGCATGTCGAAGGCTTTCGAGACAGCCAGACCATCATCAGCAATGATCGGGAAGCCGGGATTGGCGTTGCCGTAGGCTTCGATGTCTTTTTTCCATTTCTTATGGTCTTCGACCCCGTCCACCGACACGCCGATCACCTTGGTGCCGCGGGCCGCCCATTCGTCGTTCAGCTGCGCGACGGCCGAGAACTCGGTGGTGCAGACCGGGGTGAAATCCTTGGGATGCGAGAACAGAATGGCCCAGCTGTCACCAATCCAGTCATGAAATTGAATGGTGCCCTGATCCGTTTCCGCAGTGAAATTCGGAACCGTGTCGTTGATACGCAAACCCATAAGGCATCTCCTTCTTTTGCAAATAGTCCGAGTCGGCTATGGCCACCCTAACCACTTTGCCCTTGGGTGAAACCACCCAAGTTTCCGCGAGCCGGCCGCATCCCCCGGCGAGCTGATCGATTCCCGCTTGCCCTGCGACCGGTTGGGTGACAGAGTGCCATAAACCGACCAACCGGTCGATTGATCTCTGCGCCGGAGGACAGCCATGATCGAAAAACGCAATTTCTATATCAACGGCAACTGGGTTGCGCCCGCTGCCACGCATGATTTTGAGGTCATCAATCCATCGACCGAAGAGCCCTGCGCGGTGATCTCGCTGGGGGCGCAGGCGGATACAGACGCCGCGGTGGCTGCAGCCAAAGCCGCCCTGCCCGGCTGGATGGCAACCCCCGTCGAGGACCGCATTGCGCTGGTTGAAAAGCTGGTCGATGTGTACAAGACCCGTTCCGAGGATTTGGCACAGGCCATGTCGGTGGAGATGGGGGCGCCGATCGATATGTCACGCACGCAGCAATCGGGCGCGGGCACCTATCACCTCAAGAACTTCATCCGTGCCGCCAAGGCGTTCCCGTTTGAACGTCCGTTGGGCGATCACGCCCCAAATGACCGTATCATCTACGAAGCGGTTGGTGTGGCGGCCCTGATCACGCCTTGGAACTGGCCGATGAATCAGGTGACGCTCAAGGTCGGCGCAGCGGCGATTGCGGGGTGCACGATGGTTCTGAAACCGTCGGAACAGAGCCCGCTAAACGCGATGATCTTTGCCGAGATGATGGACGAGGCCGGTTTCCCGCCCGGTGTGTTCAATCTGGTGAACGGGGATGGTGTGGGTGTAGGCTCGCAGCTGTCGACGCATCCGGATGTTGATATGGTCAGCTTTACCGGATCGACCCGCGCCGGAACCGCGATTTCCAAGAATGCGGCTGACACACTGAAGAAGGTGCATCTGGAACTGGGTGGCAAGGGCGCGAATGTGGTCTTTGCCGATGCAGATGAAAAAGCCGTCAAGCGCGGCGTGCTGCATATGATGAACAACACCGGTCAAAGCTGTAACGCCCCCAGCCGGATGCTGGTGCAGCGCCCGATCTATGATCAGGCGGTGGAGACGGCAGCCGAGGTGGCGGGCAAGGTGACTGTTGGCAGCGCCGCTGATGAAGGTCGCCATATCGGCCCGGTGGTGAATGAGGTTCAATGGACCAAAATTCAGGACTTGATCCAGAAAGGGATCGACGAAGGTGCGCGGTTGGTGGCGGGTGGCACGGGCCGTCCCGAGGGGCTGAATAAAGGTTATTATGTGCGCCCGACGGTCTTTGCCGATGCCAACAACCAGATGACCATCGCACGCGAGGAAATCTTTGGCCCGGTGCTGACGATGATCCCGTTTGACACCGAAGAAGAAGCCATCGAGATCGCCAATGACACGCCTTACGGGCTGACCAATTATGTGCAGACGCAGGACGATGCCCGCGCCAACCGCATGGCACGGGCGCTGCGATCCGGCATGGTCGAGATGAACGGTCAATCACGCAGTGCCGGGTCCCCGTTTGGGGGGATGAAGCAGTCCGGCAATGGCCGCGAAGGTGGCGTGTTCGGACTGGAGGATTTTCTGGAGGTCAAAGCCGTGGGCGGTTGGGCTGCTGAATAATCTCGGATTGAATTGGCCGCCTGTAACAGGCGGCCAAGGTGATCAGTCGAAGCGAACGGAAACACCTCCATCGACCAGCATCGCGCTGCCGGTGACAAAGCTGGCACCGGGCGACAAGAGGAAGGCGGCGGCCTGAGCTATTTCCGATGGCTCGGCTAACCGGCCCAGCGCGTGTTTGCCCGAGATATAGCTGTGAGCCTGAGGATCGTCGCCTGCCATCGGCGTCAAAGTACCGCCGGGCAACAACGCGTTGACCCGGATGCCGTCTTTGCCATGGTCCGAGGCCAGCGATTTAACCAGACCGATCATACCCGCCTTGGAGGCGGCATATGCCCCCATACCAGGCAGTCCGGCGTTGGAATATCCGACAAAGGACGAGGTGAAGACCAGCGCCCCGCCGCCGGATTTCTTCAGCGCCGGTATTTGTGCCCGTGCCGCCAGAAAGGCCCCGGTCAGGTTGACGCGCAAGACGTCCTCCCATGTGGACAGGGGCATTGCCTCAACCTCGGCCATTTCTCCAACGGTGCCGGCGTTGTTAAAGGCCCCGTCAAGCGATCCGAAATGTTGCATAGCCGTCGCGACAAGCTGTTCCGCGTAGTCCGCGTTCCCAACATCCCCGGCAATCGCAATGGCCTGACCACCTGCGCGGTTGATCTGATCTGCAACGCGGTCCAGCGGCTCGGCCCGGCGGGCCCCAAGAACAAGGCGCGCGCCCTGGCTGGCCAGCAGCACCGCTGCCGCTTCGCCAATACCGCTGTTTGCGCCGGTGACGATAAATGTTTGATCTGAAAGGTTCATGCCAATTCTCCTGTGTTATTGACAGAAGAAGCGATAGGAAATCGCACAGCGTGACAGCGACCCGGAAACTGTGCGAAGCGGAGCAGTACAAGTGTTTACGCAAGAAACGGGTCAGTTTGGCAGGGCGCGAACCGCACCCTGCCCATGGGGTTCAAACCGGTCGGACCACAAGCTGCGGTTCTCCGTCCGAAGTGTGGCGGGTGGACCGACCGTCCCAGCCGATCTCTCCCGTAACGCGCTGGCGGAAGGCCGAGAAGCTGTCGAAGCGGACCACATCGACGGGCGTGTCAAACTGCAGCGTGATGCGACGGTGCGCACCGTCGCCCAGCATCGTGAGGCCGCGGATTTCCCCGCTGAAGGCCTGACCGAGATAGCGACCACGGACGCGATCCCCCACGCGCAGACGGGTGCGGTTGCCCGCCATCGCATGCAAGGTGTTCCAGTCGCGCACCCCATATTGATGGGCCAGCAATTCCAGCGCATCGCTGTGCGAGAGCTGTACGCCGGTGTCGCGCAGCTTTTGTCGCAAGCGTTTTGCCTGCTCTTTCAGCTCCGAAATCGGAGCGATGTCTTGTGACAAGTTCATATTGTGCCTCGTTTCCTAAAACGGGCGCGAAATCTGGACGGGGTTCGCATTGCCATCCGCGCGCCTGGAAAGGGCAACAGATGTGATCTTAACCGGGTTTCACCATAGCCAAATGGCCGCGAACGGCAGGGGGCCCGAACCTGGCTGCTTCCTGACATCAGCGGGACGCGCTGTCAATCTGGCGCAGGGGTTTTGCGTTCGCTGTCCGGCTCCAGGTGGATGACAAAGACCGAACCGGGATATTTGCGCAACAGCGCCTCTTCGATGTCGTCACAAATCTCATGTGCGGCAGCGACCGACATCTCACCGGCCACCACAAGGTGGAATTCAACAAAGATGATGCTGGCAGACCGGCGCCCGCGTAGATCGTGATATTCGAGTGCGGGGCCAAGATTGGCCTCGATTTCGGTGCGCACCGTGCGCAGATCGTCCTCGGACAGGGACGCGTCCATCAGGCCATCGACCGAGGATTGGATGACCTTCCACCCCTCCCAAAGGATGTTCAGCGCCACCAGAATGGCGATGATCGGGTCCAGGATCAGCCAGCCGGTTGCCAGCGCAAATACCAGCCCAACAACGACCCCGACCGAGGTCATGACATCGGTAAAGATATGCTTCGCGCTGGCCTGCAACGCCGGAGATTTCTCGCGCCGCCCGATCCTGAGCAGGATAACCGCCCATGTGCAGTTGAGGCAGGTTGCCGCCGCATTGACCATAATCCCAGCCATAGGGGCCTGATTCAGCTGCGGCGACGGCAGCGCAAATGCGGCCTCGCGGATGATCAGCAGTGCCGCCAGTACGATCAGGGCGCCTTCGGCAACGGCAGAGAGATACTCGGCCTTTTTATGTCCGAACGGATGTTTCTTGTCTGGGGGCCGCCCCGAGATCAGCACCGCGACATAGGCCAGCAGGGCCGCGGCAACATTGACGATAGATTCCAGCGCATCCGACAGCAGCGCAACTGAACCGGTCAGCCACCAGGCCAACAGCTTGAGCAGTAAGACTGCAATTGAAACCGGGATGGACCAGGCGGCAAACTTCTGAGACATCAGTCTAAATTCTTGCGTTGTCCCATACCGTGTATCACATGGCGCAGGATTGCCGACGATTTTTTCAGCACAGATCAGGCATCCGCCTGCGCCGCCTCATAGGCCAGCATGGCACGTTTGACCGGCAGACCCCAGTGATAACCCCCCAGCCCGCCGGATTTGCGCAGCGCGCGGTGGCACGGGATCAGCCAACTGACCGGGTTGCGGCCGACGGCGGTGCCCACTGCACGCACGGCCTGTGGCGCGCCAACGCGCTGTGCAATCTCAGAATAGGTGGTGACCTGACCCGAGGGGATATGCATCAGCGCCTCCCACACTTTGATCTGCAAGGGCGAGCCGATCAGGTAGAGCGGCGTGGGCTGCAACCGCTCACTGACCGAACCAAAGGCACTGAGCACCCAAGGCCGCAGATGCATTGGGTCTTCGACAAAATAGGCCTGCGGCCAGCGCGAGAGCATATCTTCCATCGCGGCCTCTTCGGTGGTTTCGGCCCCAAAGGCGATGCCGCAGATGCCTTTGTCGGTGCCCATGACCAGCGCCGGGCCAAAGGGGCTTTCGAACCAGCCCCAATAGACGGTCAAGCCCTCGCCCTTGCGGGCGTATTCGCCGGGGCTCATCGACTCCCATTTCAGAAAGAGATCGTGCAGGCGACCGCTGCCCGATAGCCCGACATTATGGGCGGTTTCCAGCGTCGTGAAGCGTTCACGCAGCAGGGCCTTTGCATGGCCCAGCGTCAGATATTGCTGATACCGTTTCGGCGACACACCGGTCCAGCGCGAGAAGAGGCGCTGGAAATGCGCCGGGCTCATATCCATCTGGCGGGCCAGTTCCTCAAGGCTGAGGGTTTCGCCGCCCTGATCGATCAGTTCAATCGCACGCCGCATGACGTTGTAGTGATATCCGGTCTCTGGGTTCTGGACGTTCATGACTCACCTCTTTGCTGACATGAACAATATCGCGATGGGGCAGAACCTGCGACCCGGAACCTGCGGTTTGTTTGTCAACTGAGTTGACGAATCAAGAATCCTATTTTTACACTGATGATATGGAACACAGATTAGATCAGCTCTATCAGGCCGTTCAGACCACGCGGCCTTTGTTGCGCAATATCACCGCTGCCGTCGAACGTGGCAGTATCCGCCAAGGTGTGACCGTCGGGCAGCGCGCAATTCTGGAGGGGTTGTCTCTGTTTCCGGGCGCAACTGCCCCGCTTCTATGCAGGGAATTGCAGCTGAAACGACAATATGTCTCGCGCATCCTGCACGAAGTGATCGCGGCGCAGCTGGTCAACAGCAGTGCGAACCCCAAACGGGCGCGATCTTGCTGCTATAAGCTGACGCCAGCGGGTCAGCGGGCTATCGAAATGATCCGGGCAGAAGAGATGTCAAACCTGTCTAGATTTGCCAAGGGGTTTTCGCCACAGGAGTTGAGCGCCTATCACAAGGTGCAACTTGCCCTGAACCAGTTCTTTGCTGATATCGCCAAGGAGGGATGAGATGACTTTCATCTGGGTCATTTCCGCCGGGCTGGGGCTGTTTCTTCTTTATATCCTTAACGAAATTCGCAAGGTCGGCACACCCACGACCGGGGCCCAAATTGATCTTGCCGCGCGTCCGGGGACAGCCTTGATCGTGATTGACATGCAGAGCGATTTCACCTCGGTCCCCGCTTGGGATCAGGACGATCTGGATAATGCGATGGCGCGGATCGGCGCGGCCAGCAAAGCGGCCCGCGACGTCGGTTTTCCGGTAGTTGCTATCCGGCAGGTGTTTCGCGGCAGATTGGCAACGCTGCTGAACGGCTGGTTCAATCAGGGGCGCGGAAACGAGGGCTCGGACGGGAGTGGGCTGGATCCACGTTTGGAACTGAACCCAAACGCGGAGTTTGTGAAATCCGTGGGTGACGCCTTTTCATCCTCTGACTTTGAGGCTTTTTTGGCACAGAACCAGATCGGAACGGTGATCCTGAGCGGCCTCGACGGCTGTCACTGCGTCCACAAAACGGCGCTGGGTGCGTTGAACCGCGGATATCGGGTGAGAATCGATACCGCCGCGATACTGGCGGCTGATCCGGCGCGGTGGACCAAAATCAAAACCGAATTGGCTGCTGGGGGCGCAGAAATTCAAGACTGACAGTGAAGCTGCGGCGCTGTGAGCGTCAGAACGCTGTATTCACAGCATTCCGATGTGCCTTTTCAATTGCGAGCAACTGTCTGGCAGGGCATTAAGGCGCGGATGGCAAAGCAACTCGATTACCACACGATCCGAGAGATCTTTACGCGTTTTCAGGCAGCCGACCCGGAACCCAAGGGCGAGCTGGATCACGTGAACGTCTACACTCTGGTTGTGGCAGTAGCGCTGTCGGCGCAGGCGACCGATGCAGGCGTCAACAAAGCCACGCGTGAGCTGTTCAAGATCGCCGATACACCGCAAAAAATGCTGGATCTGGGCGAAGAAGGTCTGATCGAACATATCAAAACCATCGGTCTGTTCCGCCAGAAGGCAAAAAACGTCATCAAGCTGAGCCGTATTCTGGTCGAAGACTATGGTGGTGAGGTACCCAATTCCCGTGCGGCGCTGCAATCGCTGCCTGGTGTCGGGCGCAAGACAGCCAATGTGGTGCTGAATATGTGGTGGCACTATCCGGCGCAGGCGGTGGATACGCATATCTTCCGTCTCGGCAACCGCACCGGTATCTGCCCCGGCAAGACTGTTGAAGCGGTCGAACGCGCCATCGAAGACAATATCCCGGCGGACTTTCAGCTGCATGCGCATCACTGGATGATCCTGCATGGCCGCTATCACTGCAAAGCGCGCAAGCCGCAATGCCCAACCTGTATTATCCGCGATCTCTGCGAATTTGAGGACAAGACTCTATGAAAACTTACCAGCTTACCGGCATCGGCAACGCCGTTGTGGACGTGATTTCCCAGGCCGATGACAGCTTTCTGGAATTGATGGGCATTGAAAAAGGCATCATGCAGCTGATCGAGCAAGAGCGCGGCGAAGTCCTGTATGCCGCGATGGAGGGCCGGGTACAGACGCCGGGCGGGTCGGTTGCCAACACAATTGCGGGCGCGGGCGCGCTGGGGCTGGAGACAGCCTTTATCGGGCGCGTGCACGACGATGCGCTGGGACGGTTCTATGCGGACGCGATGAACGAGGACGGTGTGGATTTCGTGAACCCGCCAGTGCCGGGTGGAGAGCTGCCGACCTCACGCTCGATGATCTTTGTCTCGCCCGATGGCGAACGGTCGATGAACACCTATCTGGGGATTTCCTCGGAACTGTCGTCGCAGGACGTTTCGGACGAGGTCGCTGGTAAAAGCCAGATCATGTTCCTTGAGGGGTATCTGTTCGACAAGGAAAAGGGCAAGGCAGCGTTTCTTGAGGCCGCGCGCAGCTGTCACGCGGGCGGCGGCAAGGCGGGCATCGCCATTTCCGATCCGTTCTGCGTGGAACGGCACCGGGTGGATTTCCTACTTCTGATCGAGAACGAGCTGGATTTCGTCATCGGCAATGAGGCCGAAATCAAATCGCTGTTTGAAACCGACGATCTGGAAGAGGCGCTGGCCAAGACCGGCGATATTTGCCCTCTGGTCGTCTGCACCCGGTCGGGCGATGGCGTGACGATTCTGAACAAAGGCGTCCGCATCGACATTCCGGTCGAGAAGATCGTCCCAGTGGACGCAACCGGCGCGGGCGATCAGTTTGCCGCGGGCTTCCTGTTTGGCATGGCCACGGGCCGCGACTATGAAACCTGCGCCCGCATGGGCAATGTCTGCGCCCGCGAAGTTATCAGTCATATCGGGCCGCGCCCCGAAGCAAACATGGTGGCACTGCTGCGATCCGAGGGGTTGATCTGAATCGGCGGCACGCAACGTAACGATGGCACTGCGCAGCCCGCAATAGCTATCTAGGTTTTGTGGGACCTCGAAAGACAGGGCATTCAATGTTGGGCAACGCACTCAGACTTACCGCAGGAACACTGGCGCTGGGGCTGGTCGCTGGCGTTGGATATCTGCTGATCGCGCCGCCTGACCTGTTGCGGGTCGGGACGAACTATTCGGCCAAGATGGTTTGCTCGAATGTCTTTATTGCCGGGCGTGATGCGCAGGAGGTTCTTGCCGTTGACGTGCAGGCACCGGGGCATCCCCTGCTGAAGCATGTTTCCGTGTCCGTCGACCCTGAGGCAAAGACCGTGACTGCCCGGCTGTTCCAGTTCTTTGCCCCTGCAACCAGTCAATATCGCGAAGGTCTGGGCTGTGCCAATACGCATCAGGCCGAACCCGACAACGCGAAACTGGCCGCCCTGCCCCCGCTTTCAGACGCGATATGGCCGCAAGGCAATACCGTGGCGCGCCCACAGAACACGGAACTTAATGCGGTTCTGACTGACCCGGCCCTATTGGGCGACGGCTATCGTGCCTCAGTTGTTGTTCAGAACGGGCGCATCGTCGGAGAGGCCTATGCAGAAGGGTTTGATAAAGACACCCCTCTGCTGGGCTGGTCGATGACCAAAACTGTGACGTCGGGTTTGATCGGAGCACTGATCAACACGGGACAGATGAGTCTGGCCGATACACTGGTAGACTCGTTTCCGGACTGGTCGAATGACGACAGGCAGCACATCACCGTTGAGGATATGCTGGCCATGTCCAGCGGCCTGCGCTGGAATGAGGGATATGGCGACGTCTCGGACGTGACCCGGATGCTGTATCTGACAGATGACATGGCAGGATTTGTTGCCTCGCTTAAGGCAGAGGCAGAGCCCGACACCGAATTCCTCTACTCTTCGGGTACATCGACAATCCTGTCACGCGTTTGGCAGGACAAGGTTGGGGCAGATAGCCTGTCTTACCCGCAGAAAGTGCTGTTCGAACCGTTAGGCATGACGTCGACCGTCCTTGAGGCGGATGTTTCCAACACGCTTATTGGCTCAAGCTATATGTATGCAACTGCGCGGGACTGGGCCCGGTTTGGGCAATTTCTTCTGCAGGGTGGACTTTGGGAGGACCAGCAGATTCTACCCGAAGGGTTCACCGACTGGATGTTCGAGCCGGTCGCCGTTTCTGATGGGTCTTATGCCAAAGGTCATCTGTGGCGCGACGTGCCGGGCACACAAGCCCCGTTCGAGGATGCAGTCTGGCTGGCCGGGCATGACGGGCAATCGGTCGGTATTTTTCCGTCCCGCGACCTTGTCATCGTGCGGCTGGGACTGACACCCTCGGACACAGGATATTCGCCGTTGCCGTTGGCCAAGGCTGTGATCGCAGCAGTTAACCCTTGAAGGGCGATACGTGTTGGGGCGCGTTGATTATTCCAGATAGGGCTCGAATGCGATCAGCACCTGGCTGTAGACATCCTTTTTGAACGGAACGATCTCTTCGATCAGCCTGTCTGGCTGTTGCCACTTCCATTGGTTGAATTCAGGGTGTTCCGTCTGGATATCGATCTGATTGTCACGTCCCATAAAGCGCATCAGGAACCATTTCTGTTCCTGCCCACGATAGCGGCCTTTCCAGATTTTCGGCACGATGTCATGCGGCAGATCATAAGGCAGCCACCCTTCGGTCTCGGCCACGATCTCAACCAAGTCCGAAGTCACGCCGGTTTCTTCCCACAGCTCGCGCAGGGCAGCATCGCGCGGATCTTCGCCCTTGTCCACACCGCCCTGCGGCATTTGCCAGGCGTCCATGGGACCATCGTTACGCATACCCACGAAAATCTTGCCTTCAGCGTTCATCAACATCAGCCCAACGCAGGGGCGATAGGGCAGTTTGGCGATGTCTTCCGGGGTCATGGGCGGCCTCATGGGTTGTTCGGCCCACCTCTAGCAAGCCGCGTTGCAGCAGCAAAGAGGGTGACGTTAGGTTTCGCGTGACAAAGTTTACGTGCACGTCAATTTTAAGCGCAATACCGGGAGGGAGAGTTCCGCCATGACTGCGTACCCAAACATGCTGGCCCCGCTGAATCTGGGCTTTACCAAGCTAAAAAACCGCGTGCTGATGGGATCGATGCATACGGGGCTGGAAGAGACCGGCGACTGGAACCGGGTGGCCGAGTTTTACGCGGATCGGGCCCGGGGTGGCGTGGCACTGATGGTGACGGGTGGGATTGGTCCGAACCTTGAGGGTTCGGTCCTGCCGGGGGCGGCGATGATGACCACTGACAAGGATGTGGCGAACCATTCCATAGTGACGGATCGGGTGCATCAGGCAGGCGGCAAGATCGCAATGCAGATCCTGCATGCCGGACGCTATGCCTATGGGCCAAAATGTGTAGCGCCGAGCCCGGTGAAATCCCCTATCTCTCCTTTCCCACCGCATGAGCTGGACGAGGACGGGATCGAGAAGCAGATCGGCGACATCGTGAATGCAGCCCGTTTAGCCCAGAAGGCGGGCTATGACGGGGTCGAGATTATGGGCTCCGAAGGATATTTCCTGAACCAATTCCTCGTGACCCACACCAACAAGCGCGAGGATCGTTGGGGCGGGTCTTATGAGAACCGGATGCGCCTGCCGATCGAGGTGGTGCGGCGCACGCGTGAGGCCGTGGGGCCGGAGTTCATTCTCATCTATCGCCTGTCGATGATTGACCTGGTGCCCAATGGATCGACCCACGAAGAGGTTGTGGAGCTGGCGCAGCGGATCGAAGCGGCAGGGGCGACGATCATCAACACCGGCATCGGCTGGCATGAGGCACGGATTCCCACCATTGCCACCAGCGTTCCCCGCGCGGCCTTTGCCTGGGTAACAAAGAAACTGATGGGCAAAGTGTCCATTCCGATCATCACCTCGAACCGAATCAACACGCCTGAGGTGGCCGAAGACGTTCTGGCCACAGGTTGCGCGGATATGGTGTCTATGGCGCGCCCAATGTTGGCGGATGCGGATTTTGTGAACAAAGCAGTAGCCGGGCACAGCGCAAAGATCGCGCCCTGTATCGCATGCAATCAAGCCTGTCTGGACCACACGTTCAGTGGCCAGTTGACCTCGTGTCTGGTGAACCCGCGCGCCTGTCACGAGACGGAACTGGTGATCGAAACAGCCACGACGCCCAAGACCGTTGCCATTGTCGGCGCGGGGCCTGCCGGCCTGTCCACCGCGATGACCGCCGCCCAGCGCGGCCACGACGTCACCCTGTTTGACCGCGCAAGTGAGATTGGCGGTCAGCTGAACATGGCCAAACAGGTGCCGGGCAAAGAGGAGTTCTGGGGACTGGTCGATTGGTACCGCACCATGATGGATGATCTGGGTGTGAAGGTGGAACTGGGTCGAGAGATTGCCGCTGATGATCTGGTGGGCTTTGACGAGGTGGTGATTGCCACAGGCGTCACCCCGCGCGACCCGCAGATACCGGGGCAGGATCGTGAGAATGTCCTGAACTATATCGACGTGCTGCGTGATAAGGCCGAGATCGGCAAATTCGTTGCCGTGATCGGGGCCGGAGGGATCGGCTTTGATGTGTCGGAATTCCTGCTGGAAGACGGCCATAGCACCACCACCGACCTGCCTCTGTGGATGAAGGAATGGGGCGTCACCGACCCTGCTGAACACCGCTCGGGCCTCGCGCCAGAGGGCCCGCAGCCTTCCGCACCGGCGCGTCAGGTCACGCTGCTGCAACGCAAGGCGCAGCGGCACGGCAAGGACTTGGGCAAAACCACGGGCTGGATTCACCGCGCGACGTTGAAGATGAAGAACGTCAACTTTGTCGGCGGTGTGAATTACGAGCGTATCGACGATGACGGTTTGCATGTCAGCTTTGGCGAAGACCGCGCTGACCCGACCGTGATTGCCGCAGATACGGTGGTGTTATGCGCCGGGCAACTGCCCGAGCGCAGTCTGGCCGACGATCTGACCGCGCGCGGGATATCCTGCCATGTGATCGGCGGCGCAGATGTTGCGGCCGAGCTGGATGCAAAACGTGCGATCAATCAGGGCACGCGGCTGGCCGCCGCACTGTGATACGGGCTAGTCCGACAGGGCCAGCTTGACCCCCAGCGCGCCAAAGATGGTGGCAAAGCTGCGCTTGATCCACGCCATCACCGACGGGCGACGGATCACATAGTCGCGCGCCAGCGATGCGCAGGCGCCATAGCCAACGAACACCACAAAGGTCATCGCCATGAAGGCAAGGGCAAGCGTGACCAGCGCCGTCCCGGCATGGGATGTATCAGCGGGCAGGAATTGCGGCAGGAAAGCCAGAAAGAACAGGGACAGTTTGGGGTTCAAAACATTGATCAGAGTACCGGTCAAAGCGATTTTGAAATAGCTCTTGGTGGTTTTCTCTGCGTTGAGCTCCATCGCGCCGCCATCCTTGATCATCCCCCAAGCCATGTAGAACAGATAGAGCACGCCCAGATATTTGATGATCTGAAAGGCCAGCGCGCTGGTATGCAAAACCGCCGCCAGCCCGATAATGCTGGCGAGTGCAGCAGGTACGATTCCCACCGTACAGCCCGCAGCAGCAGCCAGACTGGCGCGAAATCCGCGGCCCAGCCCGATGGCCAACGTATAGATCACACCGGTGCCCGGCAGCAGGACAACAATCAAAGATGTCAGAAAAAACTCTAAGGACATAAACAGCTCCGCTCTATGCCCGCAGAGTTTCCGACATCTCTGAAAATGTAAACAGGGTCTAACCCCGCGAATGCGGGGCTATTCCACGGTGATCGTGATCACCTCGGACATGATCGGTGTTGCGTGGGGGACATGACCGGCATCCCCCAGCACCAGTTGCAACGTATGCGGGCCCGGCGGCAGGTCCAGTGTCACCTCGGTCTGACCTCCGCCGAAATGGATGTGGTTGTCATCGGCGGGCAGACCATAGGACAGCTCGTCCGCGCCATCCTCGCCCTCACCAAAGGGCGGGCGGTCGATCAGCAGGTGGTGATGGCCGGTGTTTTCCTTTTCGACCCCCGACGGGGCAACCCCCATACCGCTGAGGCCGAACACCACGGTAAACGGGGACTGAACAGTCTCGCCGTCAGCGATGTTTACAAAATAGACCTTCGCGTCGGGATTCGCGGCTGTCTCACCTCCGGCGTAGGCAACGGACGCCGCCAAGCAAAATACGGCTGCAATAATGGCTCTCATGATCTTCTCCCTCGTCACAGAAATGCCATTCTCACGATAACATGACAGGGGAAATTCTGAAAAAACGGCCCTGAAAGGGTCTGCAGTGCGATTGGAAACCATTGTTTCGGCGTTTCCGAAGTGCAAACGATCCGATTCAAATCCCTGATATTATCCCATGTCTGCCGCGTTCTTGCCCAGATTTGACGCGAGAGTTGGTCAACACATGCAAGACCTGGGGAACGAGTAATGGATCGACTGACCGAAATGGAGGCCTTTGCCAATGTGGTGGACCAGGGTGGCTTCACCGATGCGGCCAAAAAAATGGGCATTTCCAAATCGGCGGTGTCAAAGCACGTGTCGAGCCTTGAGGCGCGACTGGGTGCGCGCCTGCTGAACCGGACCACACGTCGCGTCTCGCCCACCGAGATCGGCCTGGCTTATTATGATCGCGCGCGCCGCGTTCTGAATGACGCGGGCGAAGCGGATGCGCTGGTAACATCCATGCAATCAGCGCCCTCGGGCCTGCTGCGGATCAGCGTGGCTACGGATTTTGGTGTGAATCACCTGTCGCCGGTTCTGTCCGGGTTCCTGTCGGCCTATCCCGATATCACCGTTAATATGGTTCTGAACAACCGCTATGTCGAACTGATTTCCGAAGGTTTCGACGTGGCCGTGCGCATTGGTGAGCTGGAAGACAGCACCCTGCGCGCACGCAAGCTGACTGAAACGGTCAAACGCATGGTTGCGGCGCCCAGCTATATCGAGCGCTTTGGACGTCCGCAAAAGATTGACGAATTGAACGAGCACAAGCTGCTGCACTATTCCAGCCAATCCTCGGGCAATGTCTGGAAACTGACTGCCCCGTCCGGCGAAAAACGCCAGGTGCGGACCGCAGGATGGCTGAGCGTCAATGACGGCCAATCGCTGCTGAATGCTGCGATTTCGGGGCTGGGGATCGCGTATCTGCCCAGCTATCTATATGCCGACGCACTAAAAAGCGGTGAGGTCGTGGATGCGATGCCATCGCTGCCTGATGAGGTTCAGGGTGTCTACGCCGTTTATCCTCCCGGACGGTTCACACAGCCTAAGGTGCGGGCTTTCATTGATTTTCTCGTCGAATCTTTCGCTGAGAAGGGTCCGATGGACTGGTAATTTCTCCCGGTGAACTTATGCCCGCGCCACTTTGCGCGGGCTTTTTTTATCCTGAAAGCACCATCAACCCCATCCGGCGGGCAACCTGGCGCAACGAATTCGTCAGGATGTTCTGCCCCGGCAGCGCCGCTTCGCCGCGTCTGGCCAGCAGGGCGATGTCGCGATTGGCGTTGGGGATGGTCAGCGGGCGCAACCGCACCTCATCGCGATGGATGCCCTGACGGCGGGCAAAGAGGTCGGGCAGGATTGCGACGCCCACGCCTGAGGCCGCCATCAGGACAATCGAATCGAGCGTTGTGCCCTCGTATTCATCTGAGACGACACCGCCGCATTCAGCCGCCAGCGCATAAACGATGCGGGCTAAGCGATGGCTTTGATCCAGCGTCAGGAACAGCCGGTTTTGCAGGTCATTCGCAGTCACGCCGTGCAAGTCGCCCGCCAGCGGATCGTCAACAGCCACAGCCACCCACAGCGTTTCATTGAACAAGCGTTGCTGTATCGTGTTCGGATGATCCTCGGGGGTTGAGATAATCAGATCAAAACGGCCGGTTTTCAGACCCTGTTCAAGGTCCCGGGTATTTTCCTCGCGCACGACAAAGCGCAATCCGGGCCGTTCACGGTGCACATCTTTGATGACTTGCGGCAGCAGATAGGGCCCGATTGAGGGCAATACTCCAAGCCGCAAACGCCCGCTGACAGGGGTGTCGCTGTGCATCGCGTGGCGCAGATCCTGCACGTCGGCGAGGATTTTCTGAGCGCGGGTGATGAACTCTTCGCCCTTGGCCGTGACCTGCACGCCGCCGCGATTGCGGTCGAAAATGCGCAGGCCCAGTTCTTCTTCCACCGTGGCGATCTGAGCGGACAGGCTGGGTTGGCTGACATTCAGCACCTCAGCCGCAAGACCAAAACGACCCAGACGGCTGACGGTAACGATGTATTCAAGCTGGCGCAGGGTTGGGCGCATTTTCATAGCCTGTAACTATGTAAAAGTTAGAAAGATAATATTTCCCTGATTCAAATAAGCAAGGCATCAGTCGGGCACTGCGAAACAGGAGCCGAAAATGCCCAATGTGATCGAGACCTTGTCCAGCAATCTGTTGGTTCCAACTATTCTGTTCTTTGCACTGGGTCTGCTGGCGGCATTTGCGCGAAGCGATCTGTCGATCCCCGGCGGCGCGGCCAAGTTCATGTCATTGTATCTGCTGCTGGCCATCGGGTTCAAAGGTGGTAGCTCGCTGGCGGAACACGGCATTCATCTCGACCTGTTTCTGACCCTTCTGGGTGGGGTGGCGCTGTCTTTCGCCATCCCATTTGTGGCCTTTGGCCTGCTGCGCACGATGACCCGGCTGGACGCGCTGAACGCCGCCGCTGTGGCCGGACATTACGGGTCGATTTCAATTGTGACGTTTGTGACGGCAACCAGCCTGCTGGACCTGATGGGGCTGACGCATGACGGGTTCATGGTGGCGGTGGCTGCCGCGATGGAGGTGCCTGCGATCCTGTCCGCCCTGTGGCTGGCGCATAAGAACAACGGCGACAGCAGTCACAACCCGGGCCTGTGGCGGGATCTGCTGGCCAATGGGTCAATTGTGCTGCTGACCGGGTCTTTCCTGATCGGAGCGATCACCGGCGGCAAAGGCATGCAGATGATTGCGCCCTTTATCGTCACCCCGTTTACCGGGATTCTGTGTCTATTCCTGCTGGATATGGGTCTGTCGGCGGGGCGCAGCCTGATCAAGAACCGGGACAAGCTGTCGCTGGGCCTGTTTGCCTTTGGCGTGCTGATGCCGCTGATCGGGGCACTGATGGCTTGGTCTGTGGGCATGCTGATCGGTCTGCCTGATGGCAGCCTGTTCCTGTTGATGGTACTGGCGGCCTCGGCCTCTTACATCGCCGTCCCTGCGGCGATGCGGATCGCGCTGCCGCAGGCTGAGGCTGGTATTTACCTGACCCTGTCGCTGGGCGTGTCTTTTCCGTTCAACATCACTATCGGTCTGCCGCTGTATCTGTGGTGGGTGATGTAGGTTAGTTGGCCAGCAGAACCGCCTCGACCCGGCGGTTCAGATCACGGCCCTCGGGCGTTGCGTTCGAGGTGATCGGCGCCAGATAGCCAACGCCCTGCGCTTCGATCCGGTCTGCGGCCACACCATGGGCATCAATCAGCCGCTGACGCACGGCCTGCGCGCGCCCGGTGCTGACCGTGGTGTTGGCCTGCAGGGTTCCGGTGTCGTCCGTATGTCCCACTAGCGCCAGCCGCGTGCCGGGATTGTCCGCAAGATATCCAGCCAGCAAGGTCAGCGATACAAAAGGGCCATCGCCCAGCGCGACCTCTCCGGTGCGGAAATGCAAGTCATCCAGAATGACATGCCCATCTTGTTGGAGCGTTTCCAGCAGGTCGCCCAAGCCAGCGACGGTTTCTTCAATGACCAAAGGCGGCAGAGGGGCCGCGCCCTGCGGCGTCACCCGGATCAGTTGCACATAGCCATCGGGCGGGTTGCGGCTGATGAGCAGGGTCAGCACTTCACCGCCACGGGATGCAGCCAGAAAGCGATAGTCATTGATGGCCACATACATATCCGGTGTTGGCACAACCTCGGTCCCAAAGCGGAAATCAAAGCCGCCGCAGGTGCGGGCCTCACATTCGAACAAAATGTCATACCCCTGCGCTGCGATCTGATCGCGCAGCGGGGCCAGAATCTGCAGCGTCGTGCTGGACCCCGCCTGCAGGCGCCATGTGTATCGTTCGACCTGGCCCTCAACCGTGCGCGCGGGCACTTTTTGCCCGTCAAACACTCCTGTGGGCAGCTGATAGCTGTCCAGCGCACTGACGCGTTCGCTGATCTGACGGGCGCTGGATGGCAGCGTCAAATCCTGCGCTGCCGCAGGCACGGCCAACAGGCAGGCCCAAAAGAGAAAGAATCGGATCATCTGAACTGAGCGTGGTATTCGTCGTTGGGAACCATCGCGGTGGCACTGGCCACCCGGTTGGACATGTTAAAAAACCCGGCCACATTGGCAATGTCCCAGATATCGCGATCCGAGAAGCCCACATCGCGCAGGCGCTGGCGGTCAGGCTCTTCAATCTCGGCGCTGGCGGTGGTCATCTTGGCAGCGAAGTCCAGCATTGCGCGCTGGCGATCCTCAAGCGGGGCAACGCGGTAATTCATCACCAGCATCTCACCCAGTTGCGGATTGCCCGAGAGCTGCCGAACAGCCGCGCCATGGGCTACCAGACAGTAAAAGCACTTGTTGATCGAGGACACGACGACGGCGATCATCTCACGCTCCAGCTTGGACAGCCCGCTCTCGGCCAGCATCAGATCGTTATACATCCCGGTGAAGGCATTCAGCTTGTCGATATCAAAGGCATTGGCCCTGAGAACATTTGGCACCATGCCCAGTTTCTCGACGCAAATATCAAAGTATTTTTGCGTCTCGGGCGGCAGCGGATCGACCATTGGCAAATCCAGCGCAGTGGGTGAGTTCTGATCGGTCAAAGCTGTCCCTTTCCTCATCAGACAAGCTGGCGATAGTGATACTCTCCCACGATCTGCATCCCGAGAGCGTGGTAGAGGCCGTTCGCCCCCGCATTCGCCTTGGTACAGATCACGCTAAGGGTCTGCGCGCCATTGTCCAGCGCCCAAAAGGCCGCGGCGCGCATGGCCCATTGGCCCAGACCCTGTCGGCGGTGATCGGGCAGGATTTCAAGCGCGTGCATCATGGCGATACCGTCATGGATGGCGACAAAAGCGGTGCCTGCGGGCTGATCGCTGTGACGCATCAAGAAACCGGTCTTGGGACCGGGCGCACGGTCCATCACCGCCAGTCGCTGCGGCCCGATACCACCCTGTGCCCAGATCTCACGCATGATGGCCAGAGGCTCCCAGATTTCAAACGCGGTGACACGGGGGATCGGGATATCGGTCAGCTGCGCGGCGGGGCAGGCATAGATATTGACCGGGTCAAACAGGTTATAGCCGCGCTCGGCCAGCGCGGCATCCAGCGCCTCATCTCCGGGGCGCAGACAGAAGACACGCTTTTGCCCCATGGCCAGCATCGCCTGTTCAGCCGCGTCCAGATCGCCGGTGTTCACGTCGCCAATGCGATTGGCAGCCGACACGCGCGAGCCACCGCCCTGCCCCTGACGCAACCGAAACGGCCCAAGGGTTTCATACCGCGCCGCAGGCCAGGTGCCGTCGACAATATCGGCCCAATCCACGTTCAAAGCTCAAGCTCCCGCGCAAGGCGGGTTATGGCAGCGTCGATACGCCCGCCCTCGGTGCCGCGCACCACCACATTTGCGCCAAAGACGCCGTTGATCTGAAACGGATAGCACCCGATCGTCAGGTCGCTGAACGCGTCGGCCAGCGCGGCCAGAGTTGCGGCGATATCACCTTCGCCCCGATCCACGCGCAGGGTCTGAGACAGCAACGGCTGCCCGCCGGTCAGCGTCGGCAGAACGCTGGCCACCATCGCCTGAAAGACCGAGGGCACACCCGCCATGACATGCACGTTCCCGAGCGTAAAGCCGGGCGCTGTGGACACCGGATTGTCAATCAGCGTAGCGCCATCAGGAATGCGCGCCATGCGCAGACGGGCCTCATTCAGTTCCAGTCCAGACTTCTCATAATGCGCCTCAAGCAGCGCGCGGGCATCGGCGCGCACGTCAATATGCGCACCAAAGGCGCGGGCAATACAGTCGGCGGTGATGTCATCATGGGTCGGGCCAATACCACCGCTGGTAAAGACATGCGCAAAACGGTCCGACAAGGCCCTGACGGCGGTTTCGATGTCTTCGGCCTCGTCGCTGACAATACGGACCTCTTTCAAGTCGATCCCCTGTTTGGTCAGTTCTTGCGCCAGAAAATGCATATTGGCGTCGCGAGTGCGGCCGGACAGAATCTCATCCCCGATCACCAGCATAGCTGCGGTTGGATTGGCCATGGCGCTGTTCCTCTTGATCGACCCTTTGCGCAGGTATAGGCCCTTGGCCATGCGATTTGAAACCCCCCTTGTCCCCGCCCGCCTGATCCGCCGCTACAAACGCTTTCTGGCCGACTGCACGCTGGATGACGGGCGCGAAGTGACGGCCCATTGCGCCAATCCGGGCTCGATGATGGGGCTGGCAGAGCCGGGCGAAAAAATCTGGCTGGAGCCCAACGATGATCCGAAGAAAAAGCTGAAATTCGGCTGGCGGCTGGTGGATCATGAAAACGGGCATTTCACGGGCGTAGATACCTCGGTGCCAAACAAGGCGCTTCGCACGGCGCTTGAGGCGCGCGCAGTGCCAGAGCTAACCGCCTATGAAACCGTCCGCGCCGAAGTGAAATACGGCGAAAACAGCCGCATCGATTTCCTGCTGACGCAGCCCGGCCTGCCCGATGCTTATGTCGAGGTCAAAAGCGTGACCCTGTCGCGGCAAAAGGGCCTGGCCGAATTTCCCGACAGCGTCACCGCGCGTGGCACCAAACATCTGGGCGAATTGGCAGCCATGGCGGCGCAGGGGCATCGGGCGATCATGCTGTATCTGGTGCAACGCACCGATTGCGACCGCTTTGCGCTGGCGGCGGATATCGATCCGGCCTATGCGGCGGCGTTTAAACAGGCAAAGGGTGTCGAGCGGCTGGTTTATGGCACACGGATTTCGCCTGAGGGGGTTTGGGTAAATCCGGCACCCTTCTCATCCTAGCTGCCGAACGCCAAATGTTTGCAATCATCGCTATACCGTTGCGAAAAATCATAAAATCGCCTCATTCCCGGTGATATCGTCTCAGGCAGGCGCAACCAAAGGATGAGGCAAATTTTGAGAGTACTGGCAAGGGCTGTATTCGCTATTGGTGCCTTCCTGATGATTGGCGCCGCATTCATGGCGTTCAACACCTACATGACAGATGAACGCCGGGCGGACAGCCGCGCGGCAATAAACGCTCGGCTGGATGCGGGTGCAGAACAATATGAACGGCGGCATGAGGATGGATGTGTATTCCGCTGTCGTCGTCAGGGCGTGCTTGCGCATTTCATCGTCAATCTGCGGGACGGTATTTTCCTATCCTTGCCGTTTAAACCGTCCGAAGTCTTTCCGGCGGCGCAGCCGGGCTGGACAGTGACCGCCTTCAGCTACGACGCCCTTGAGCCGATGCTGGGCCAGCCGGTCGAAAAAGCGATCTTCCGCACGACGACCGAACAAAGCCTGCTATCCGATCTGCAACGGATCACAAAAGAGCCAAAGTCCGGCGAAGTCAGGATTTACCGCAAGGATGACAAAACCATTGCAATTGGGATCAAGATTTACCGGGACGGGCTGCATGCCGTCATGGACGGCGAAAAGTTTCGGATCAAAGAAGTCGTGGAACCCTTTGCCGAAATCGAAGGCGTGTTGATCCACAAACACCCGCAATATTCGCGGTCATCTGAAACACGGAAGTATACCCCGGTCGCGTATCAGCACCTTTCGATCTACATGGACGGACAGGTCGAGATTACGATCATGTCCGATGCCCCGAATGAGGAGCTTGCGGCGGTGTTGTCCGGGCTCGATCTGGCATCAATGGTTCAGGAGTTGCCCAAGATACCCTCCAACTATGCGTCGGGCAAAGGTGTGATGATCTATGAGACCGAGGAAGAGGGTCAGGATGAGTCCTGACCTTTTTCGTCTGACTGATGCGTGCCCGAGATGGCTTTAGGTCAAACAAACCTTGAACAAATGCGCTTGACCGCCATTTCAATACTGGAAACGCAGCGCGACCCTGCGCCCTCTGGTGCTTTCTGCACAAGCAGCGTAAAAGGGGTGCTGCGCGAAACATTTGGAGCTCCGCACCGATGAAAGACCATCGTGGCCGCCTGACCAAGGACGGTATCCGCATCTATGAACAGGGTGACTTTGCCGGCATGCACGCGGCAGGGGCACTTTCGGCGCGGATACTCGACGACATTGCCGAGCATGTTTTCCCCGGCCAGACCACCGGCGCGATTGACGGGCTCATCACGCAGATGGTCGAAGATGCGGGCGCGACATCGGCCACCATCGGTTACAAAGGCTATCAACATGCCAGCTGTATCAGCGTAAATCACGTGGTATGCCATGGCATTCCTGGCGAGAAGAAACTGAAGGATGGCGATATCCTGAATATCGACGTTACCGTCATCGTGGATGGATGGTTTGGCGATACTTCGCGCATGTATGTGGCTGGCAAACTGCCCCGAAAAGCAGAGCGTCTGATCCAGGTGACCCATGATGCGCTGTTCAAAGGCATCGAGATGGTCAAGCCCGGCAATACCTTCGGGGATATTGGCCATGCGATACAGGCCTATGTCGAGGCACACCGGATGAGCGTTGTGCGCGATTTCTGCGGCCACGGGCTGGGTCGGGTTTTCCACGCGCCGCCCAACGTGCTGCACTATGGCCGTCCGGGCACCGGTGCGGTTCTGGAAGAGGGTATGTTCTTTACCATCGAACCGATGGTCAATCTGGGCCGCCCCGAGACCAAAACGCTGGCCGATGACTGGACCGCCGTGACCCGCGACAAGTCGCTGTCGGCGCAGTTCGAGCATTCAGTGGGTGTTACGGCGGACGGGGTTGATATCTTTACGCTCTCACCGGGCGACATGTATCACCCGACCTATTCCTCCTGATCCGCAGCCTGATCGCGCCAGAGCTTTAACAACAGCGTTTCCGATCCCCATGGCGTGACCGCATCATGGATAAAGACCGGCGCGCGCATCGGTGTCGAATCTGGGTTTGTGGCAGTGTCAGTCTCCGGAACGAATGTCCAGAGCGGAGCTGTCAGCGCGCGATCCATGCCCGCATGTTAACACAGGTGGCTCAGAGTCCCAAAAGGGCAGGCACCTCAGCCATATCGCTGAAAACTTCGGCCCCTAGATCGGCCAGTTTTTCACCACTCCCATGGGGGGCATAAGCGAGACAGCGCATATTAGCCCGCATCGCTGCGGTCACGCCGCTTGCGCTGTCCTCAATAACAACGGGACGGGCGGCCCCGAACTGCTTCGCCGCGGTCTGGAACATCACCGGTTCGGGCTTGGCCGTGCCCAGCACATGGGCCGAGAACATCACGTCCTTGAACCTGTCCCACAGACCGTTCTGGCCCAGCGTGATGCTCATCTTTTCCGGGCTGCCGTTGGATGCCACGCAGAACGGGACATTGCGCGCATCCAGCACCGACAAAAGGTCGGTGACACCCGGCATCAAAGAAACGCCGCCTCGCAAGCCTTCGTACATTTCCGCATAGATCTGGTCGACCCAGTCATCCGGCAAATCCGCGCCCATCTTTCGCGCGCTGACATGAACACCGGCCATGGTGCCGCCCACAAACAGACCAAGGCTCTCTTCGATCGTCAGGGTCAGGCCATATCCGGCGAGGTTGTTGACCAGCACCTGATTGGACAGCGGTTCGCTGTCGACCAGAACTCCGTCGCAGTCGAAAATGACCAGATCGTGCATCAGAGGCTCCATTTGGTTTGGCACCGGACTATCCCATGTGGCGCAGGACGGCAAATGCGACGCTGGCGGGTTCTTGCAACGCCTGTTTCAGCCTGAAACATTTCGCCACATCAATGAGATATGGGTGTCGCCATATTTGCGGGTATCGTGCGGGTCGAAACCTTCGGGCGCCGCCATGGGTGCGTTTTCTTCCCAGACGATCAGCGCCTCATCAGCGATCCAACCGCCCTGCTCAGCCGCGCCCAGCGCCTTTTGCCCCAACGCCTTGCCATAGGGCGGGTCCAGAAAGATCAGATCATACGGCGCGCCAGGATTGTCACTCAGCCGGGTCGCATCGCGGCGGATCAGATCGGTACGATCGGCGCTGCGGGTCAGGTCGATATTCTTGCGGATCAGACCCTGCGCCACGCGCCCGTCATCGACAAAGGTGACATGGGACGCCCCACGAGACAGCGCCTCAAGCCCCAGCGCACCGGTGCCCGCAAACAGGTCCATAACGCGCAGACCGTCAAAGTCGATCAGATGGTTCAACACATTGAACAGGCTTTCGCGCACCCGGTCGGTGGTGGGGCGCAGATGCGCGCCCGCGTCGCCCTTGCCGACCGAGGTCAGGGCGCGGCCACGGAAGTCTCCAGCAATGATCCTCACGCTTTAAGCAGCGGTTTGAGGTCCGCATCCGGGTCGGCCACAATGGCGGGATCGGCAGTTTTACCCGCATCAATCAGGCGCTTGCCAACCATATAGGCGCGCGGGTCGTTCATGGCGTCGACCGCGATCAGCTGATCGCCCTTGTAATACCAGAAGGACACGGTTGCGCCCGCACCCTTGCGGGTCACGACGCGATCATAGCCGGTGTTCAGGCCTGCAATCTGCAGTTTGACGTCATATTGATCCGACCAGAACCATGGGGTTGCGGTATAGTCCTTAGCCGCGCCCAGCATGTTCTGCGCCACGATCTCGGCCTGATCGATTGCGTTGGGGACACTTTCCAAACGAATGCGCCCTTCGCCATGAGGGAACGAGGCACAATCGCCCGCCGCCCAGATCGACGGATCAGAGGTACGGCCATGCGCGTCGGTCTTGATGCCGTTGTCGAGCTCGAGCCCGGCCATCTCGGCCAGTTTAGTCGCGGGGACAATGCCAACGCCCACAACCACAAAATCCACCTCAAGCGCGGTACCGTCGGTCAGAACAGCGCCAGTGACTTTGCCGTCTTCACCGACAAGGCGGTCCAGCCCGACCCCCTCGCGAATGTCGGCGCCATATCGGGTGTGCAGAGTACGGAAATAATCACTGGTCTCGGGCGCCGCGACCCGTTGCAGGATACGGTCGGCCATCTCGACCAGCGTGACCTTGACACCGCGCTTGGCACAGACGGCGGCGGCCTCAAGCCCGATATAGCCACCTCCCACGATCAAGGCGCGCGCGCCGTCGGTCACGCGGGGCTCCATCTCATCGATATGCGCCAGATCGCGCACCACATGGACGCCATGCAGATCGCCCCCGATGGCGGCGGGCAAATGGCGCGGATCAGATCCTGTCGTCAGCGCCAGTTCATCATACGCGATATCTTCGCCCCCGACGGTTACGGTTTTGGCCTGCGGATCAATCGCGGTGACAGGCTGGCCCAGCCGCAGGGTGATGTTGTTCTCGGCATAGAAGCTTTCAGGCCGCAGGAACAAACGCTCCAGCTCCATCTCGCCCAGCAGATAGGCCTTGGACAGCGGCGGGCGCTGATAGGGCAGATGCGGCTCGGCCCCGATAAGGGTGAGTTCACCGTCGAACCCGTCTTTGCGCAGGCGGGCTACTAGCGACGCCCCCGCCTGCCCGGCCCCAATCACGACAATATGGCTCATGTTCCTCACACCCTGTCGAATTCTGGTGGTTTCATCCACCCGCCAATCTATATTGCGCTAGAGACCGACTCTGCAAATTCAATCGACAGGAGTATGAACATGATTTCAGCCGGTGACACTCTGCCCGATGCAACGCTGATGACACTGGGTGCAGACGGGCCCGAAGAGGTTCGCATCTCAAGCAAGCTCAATGGTCGCAAGGTGGTGATTTTTGCCGTCCCGGGCGCGTATACCGGCACCTGCACAACCGCACATGTTCCAAGCTTTATGCGCACCAAGGATCAGTTCGACGCCAAGGGCGTGGATGAGATCATCTGCATTTCGGTCAACGATCCGTTTGTGATGAGCGCCTGGGGCGAATCCACCGGCGCAACTGGCGCGGGGCTGACGATGCTGGCCGATCCCGCATCGGAATTCACCAAAGCCGTCGGCATGGATTTCGACGCACCCCCCGTGGGCCTGATCGCACGGTCCAAACGCTATGCCATGCTGGTCGAGGATGGCAAAGTCACGGCTCTGAACCTCGAAGAAAACCCTGGCGCCTGCGAGGTTTCGGCCGGCGAAGGTTTGCTTGGCTCCATCTAAACGAGGGCGGCCCCGGCTGTGCCGGGGCCTTCTGAACTCTAGGGTCACAGACCCCCTTAATCCTTCGGACGCGAGAACCGCTGCACAGCAGCGGCTTTGACCGCTTGGAACTGACCCCGCCAGTCCCTGCGCGATCAAATCCTCTGCTTTTTGCCGTTCACGCGCCAGCGGCGCAGGATTAAGGGGGCCTGACCCTAATTAACTTGGCCCGCAACGCCCCGGTGTGTCAGTATTCGCACATACAACCGGGAGTTCTTTGATGAAGCTACAGTTTGGTATTCTTGCCCTTGGCGCGGCGGGCGTTTTGACGGCCTGCGGTCCTGCGCCGACACCGCAGCAACAAGCTGCCCGGCAGCATGAGATCGCCTGTCTTGGCGGCACGCTGGGGGGTGCATTGATCGGCGGTGCGATTGGCAATCAGTTTGGCGGCGGATCTGGCAAAGCCATCCTGACCGCTGCCGGAGCCGCCGCGGGCGGCTTTGAAGGTCAGAGATTTTCATGCTGAGGAGAGCCGCAATGAAACCAGGCATGATCGCACTTGCAGCCGTTCTGATCGCAGGCCCCGCCTGGGCCGAGAGCGTTGCCGAGCTGAACGAAAAAGAGCTGAACGCCATTGATGCAAACAATGATGGCTTTCTTTCCAAAGACGAGTTCAACGCTTTTTCGGACTATGCCTTTCAGGCCATGGACGAAGACAAGAACGGCACATTGGGTCTGGACGAGGCCAAACCGTTTCTGGACATCAAGCAGTTTCAAAAGGTCGATCGCGACGAGGATAACGCCATATCCCGCGCAGAATACGATAGGCAGATGAACGAGGATTTCCTGTCTGCCGACAAGGACGGGAATGGCCTGCTGGACTGACCGGCGGCCGACAATTCCCTGATGAAAGTCCGGTCCCGATATCACAACGGGGCCGAACGCCACGAACAGGAGCGTGCCATGACCAAATGGGTGTATCTGGGTGTACTGGGCGCACTGGCAGCATGTGATGTGCCGCAAGCTCCGGTGGTGACCGGGGAGGATGGGCAGGCCCGGATCGAGATCAACACCAGCGGGTTGACCTGTTACGACAGACGATGTCTGGATATCAATCCGGCGGCGCGCAGCGTGCGATCTATCGGCAACAGAACGACCCGGATCCCAAGCGGCATAGATGTCAGCAGTGGCACTGTTACCCCTGAAGAATTCAAACAGATGGGCGTGGCGGCATCGCTGGCAGGCGGCATCGGGTCAGGCAACCGCTAGGACCAGGACGCGTTAGTCCTGACCTTGGCAGAGGCTATCCATCTTGCGCGCCAGCTTGGCATCCAGCGCGGACAAGCCGCCCACGTCATGGGTGGACAGCACGACCTCGACGGTGCGGTAGACATTCGACCATTCGGGGTGATGGTTCCATTTCTCGGCAAAAATGGCGACCTGCGTCATCCATCCAAAAGCATGTACAAAATCTTCGAAAATAAAGGTCTTGGTGATCGCGTCGCGGCCTTCGACCATGGTCCAGCCGTTATTGAACAGCGGGTCCAGCAGCGGGCCGCGCGTCTCGGTCGACAATAGTTCGGTCATTGCTGTTCCTCCGGGTTCGATTTTCTGAACGGGCCGTAATCCGTCAGAATCTCGATCTCTTCTCCCACTGCTTGGGCCTCGGCGTCCAGATATTTTCGAACCGCCTCTGCAAAACCTCGATCTCCGATCCAATGCAAGCTATGCGTGCGCACCGGAAGATAGCCGCGCGCCAGCTTGTGTTCGCCCTGCGCTCCAGCTTCGACCCGCACCAGACCCTGAGCAATGGCAAAGTCAATCGCCCTATAGTAGCATAGTTCGAAATGCAGACAGGGGTGATGTTCGATGCAGCCCCAATAGCGGCCAAAGAGCGTCTCGCGCCCGATGAAGTTCAGCGCCCCGGCAACCGCATATCCATCGCGTTCGGCCAGCACCAGCGCCATGTCATCTGCCATGGTTTCATGCGCAATATCAAAGAATTGGCGCGTCAGATAGGGTGACCCCCATTTGCGCGATCCGGTGTCCTGATAAAAACGCCAGAACGTATCCCAGTGCTCGGGCTGAATCTCGGACCCTGTCAGCGTGCGAATCTCTCCGCCAAAACCATTGGCCTGCAGGCGTTCCTTGCGGATGTTCTTGCGCTTGCGCGACGAGAGCGCAGACAGAAAGCCGTCGAAATCCCGGTACCCATCATTCAACCAGTGAAACTGTTGTGAGCTGCGCGCCAGCAGGCCCATTTCCGCGCCCGCCTGCGCCTCGGCTTCGGTGCAGAATGTGGCGTGCAGCGACGAGACCTGATTGTCAGCCGCCAGTTGCACCGCGCCCTGGACCAGCGCGGATAGGCCAATCGCCTCATAGCCGGGCCGCACCAGAAAGCGTCGACCCGTCGCGGGCGTAAAGGGCACGGCGATCTGCAGCTTGGGATAATACCGGCCGCCTGCGCTTTCGTAGGCATGCGCCCAGCTGTGGTCGAAGATATACTCCCCCTGGCTATGCGATTTGGCGTAGAGCGGGGCTGCGCCGATCAATATCCCGTCCAGATAGGCGGTCAGATATTGCGGCTGCCAGCCGGTTCCGGGACCGACCGAGCCGCTGTCCTCAAGCGCCAGCAGGAACCGGTGCGTGGTGAAGGGATCAAGGGGTCGACCGCCATCGGCGGCCTCGGGGCAGGCGCACCCGTCCCAATCCAACGCAGAAATCTGCGAGAGCGATCCCAGAACCTGAACTTCGATTTGTGCCTGATCCATATGCCCTCCGCGCCTGATCATTATCTGTGACAGCGCGGTGTGTGTTCAACCCGAATGCAGGGCCAAATACCCCTCGAAGGTCACATTGTCGGCAATCCTGCGGGCTTCTGCCTCTTGTTCGGGCGACCGCACGGTCCAGCAGAGGATGGGCACGCCCTGTGCCTTAAGCTCGGCCACGCGGGGTCGGTGCAGGTCATGCACCTCGTGGCTGATAAAGCTGGCGCCGACCCGGTCAAAATCGGGTATGTCGCGCAGATGCGCGCGAACCTTGGCGGGCAGTGGCCAGTTGTCCGGGTCATAGGCGCTGGTCACGATACCGCGCGGCACATGCGGTGCCAGACGGGCCAGTTCGGCCACGCTGTGGGGATTGAACGACATCAACGCCAGTGGACCGTCATAACCGTCTAGCGCGCGAATCGCATCCTGTTCAAGCGGGCCGATATCCGTGCCCATCGCCCCGTCCTGATCCTTGAATTCGATCAGCAACGGCACCTGACCCCGCACCAGATCAAGCACCTCCTGCAGGGAGGGGATGCCCTCATCCTCGGAATGCAACAGCGTCACAGCCGACGCCTCGCTCAAAGACTGCTGCTGGATCGGACCGGATTGTCCGGTCAGGCGAGCCATATCATAGTCATGAAACACCATCGCCCGGTGATCGGCGGTCAGCTGCAGATCAATTTCAATCCCGTACCCTGCATCGATGGCGGCGCGGATCGCGGACAGGCTGTTTTCCGGGCGTTTTTGCGTTTTGTCATGCAACGCCCGATGTGCGATCGGACGCTGCAAAAACGCCTGCGGCAGGCTGGGTGTCATTGAACCTCAAAAATCCCTTCGATCTCAACCGCGACCCCAAGAGGCAACGACGCCGCGCTGACCGCGGAACGCGAGTGACGGCCTGCATCGCCCAGCGCCTCGACCAGAAAATCCGACGCGCCGTTAATGACTTGTGGCTGCGCAGTGAAATCAGCGGTTGAATTCACAAAACCGGTCAGCTTGACCACACGCACCAGTTTGTCGATGTCACCACCGCAGGCGGCCTTGACCTGCGCCAACAGGTTGATGGCGCAGACCTTTGCGGCTGCGGCCCCGGCGTCGACATCCATATTGTCGCCCAGTTTACCGGTGATCAGATTGTCATCTTTGGAAATCTGCCCAGATATATAGACGATATTGCCCATGCGGACAAAAGGCACATAGTTGGCCGCCGGCGCGGGCGCGTCCGGCAGTGTGACGCCCAGGCTGTCCAGCTTTGCTGCGATGCTCATGTGTTGGTCCTCAGCTTAGTTTATGATTCCTCCGGGACGCTAACCGGGAAGCGGCCCCTCGGAAAGACGCAAACCGGCATTTTCATCCGCAGCCGCGCTGTGGGCATAACTTCTCCGATTGCGAAGTGTTGAACCTGTGTCACTTTACCTCGGCCAAGCAGACGGGTTAAACGCTAGATGTTTCAATTCGAGCCCGAACCCACTATGTGACGGCACTTGAATCCGTGACGTGCGGCCATACCAGTATTGATTGACAGCCAGTCCCCATCTGGCAGCTTGGAGTATTAAAGACCGTGTCGAGCAGAATACGTCTGAAACATCTTCTTGTTCTAGCCGTCCTGACGGCGCTGAGCGCCTGCGCCTCGCAACCGGCGGATCAGGCCGCGCGCGGCGAGATTTTTGACCCCTACGAAAACGCCAATCGCGGCGTTCACAAGTTCAATCTGGGCGTCGACCGGTTCCTGTTCCGGCCCGCCTCAAAGGGCTATGTGAAAATCGTGCCGGACCCGATGGTCACAAGCTTTAGCAATTTTGCCGAGAATATCTCGCTGCCCGGACAGGCGGTGGACTATCTGCTGCAGGGCAATCTGAAGCAATCTGGCAATGCGCTGCTGCGGTTTGTGATCAACATGACTGTTGGCGGCGCGGGGCTGTCCTCGCCCGCGGATGAGCTGAACCTGCCGCCTGTTGATACTGACTTTGGCGAAACGCTGCATGTCTGGGGTGTGGGCGAAGGGGCCTATATCGAGCTGCCGCTATATGGTCCCTCAACCACCCGTGATGCGGTTGGGGTTGTGGTCAACCTGTTCTCGAATCCTATCAACTTTACCCCGACGCGCCCGGCGGACAATCTGGGCGTCTATGCCGAGGTCGTGCGCCGGATGGGCGATAGGGGTCGGTTCTCGGACACGGTGGATTCGATCCTGTATGAAAGCGCTGACAGCTATGCGCAGGCACGGACTATATATCTGCAAAATCGTCGCTTTGAGCTGGCACGGGATGATGAGGACGCCTATCTGGGTCTGTATGATGACCCTTATGCCGAAACCGGGACCGACCCGGTCAGGGACCCTTTCCTAGACCCTTATGAGGACCCATATGCCGAGTAACATTTTGAACCGACGTTATTTTATCGCAACCGGTCTGTCGGGTCTGGCGCTGACCACTCTGCCCTTGCCCGCCCTTGCGCAGACCGAGGCAAGCGCCAAGGCGCTGGTCAACAGCGTAGTGGCCGAAATCAACCGCGTGATCGCCTCGGGCAAATCGGAAAACGCGATGCTGCGTGATTTCGAGAAGATTTTTGTGCAATACGCGGATGTGCCGATCATGGCCCGCTATGCGCTTGGCGCTGATGCGCGTACCGCAAGTTCGGCCCAGCTGCGCCAGTTCACCAAGGCGTTTCAGGGCTATATCTCGCGCAAATACGGCCGCCGCTTTCGCGAATTCATCGGCGGCGAGGTCAATGTCAGAAACGCCCGCAAGATCAAGGCAGGGTATGAGGTCAGAACCTCAGTCAAACTGCGCGGCTCGGCCCCGTTTGAGGTGACGTTCCTGGTGTCAGACAAATCTGGGCGCGAGAAGTTTTTCAACATGTTCATCGAAGGCGTGAACCTGCTGCTGACCGAACGCACCGAGATCGGAGCGATGCTGGATGCCCGCAAGGGTAACCTGAACCAGTTGATCAAGGATCTGAACCGGACGGGTTGAACTCTGGCTGCATGCGCAGTGGTGCTCGCAAGATCAAATCTGGCAGTATGGTTAGCCTGTTACCGCCGACACGCGATTCAAACCCGAGGGGATAGAATGAATCCGCGTCTTTTCATTTAGGGGAGACGGTAACAGGCTGAAGAGGAAGCGATTTGTGAGTGGTGGCCTTCTGAGCGGTGGTAAAAACCGCGGGTCAACTTTGATCGCTTCCGTGTCAGGATTATACCTGTTCACATGTCCCATGGTCTTCGAAGTTTTGCGCACCATGGACAGACAACTCGTAAGTCATCTTTTCGAGATGAAGCGCAAGCGTCCACACGTCATTTTCTGCAATATGGATAAAGGTGATTCCGTCGAGCCCGTGGACAACCGTCGCTTCGCCTTCGCTGTCAGCGAATTTAACTGTGCCCTTGTCGCTGTCGGCCGGATGTTCCGCCACAAATTCGCGACCGTCTTTTTCCGATATGCATTTAAATGCCTGCTGCCCTTCGGCCGACGCCATGCCCGCCGCTAAAGTCAGCGCTGTGATCAATGATATCTTACTCATTTGGCTTTAATTCCTAAAGTGTCTCGTTTTATTCCCATGACAGGCGGGGGTGAAAACTGTGCCTTCTACCCCGCGGTGGCGCAGGAACAGAAGGCTGATATTGGCCAAGTTAACAGCACTACAACCGGGAAAGTCGTTGATCCATGTCAGTTCTGGGAAGCGGCTTTTGAGCCTCGGAATCTAAGTCATTGTTTTTAGACAGATAAAGTTCACATGCAAAAAATATCATAAAAACAGAACGTTACGTCACTTTTGCGTAGCGCTCACCATTCTTGCTGCATTGCGGCATGATTGAGGCAGAACGGGCGGTTTTTTGACAGAAAGTCACCGCCCGTCGTGCTCATAAATAACGCCAGATCGGGCCTTAATTGAGTCGCTCTCCGGTTTCTTTAGCAAAATATGAAACCTTGCTCATATCAAACGCAAAGTTCAGCACCTTGCCCGCCTGCGCGCTGGTCTCTGCATGCAAACGGGCAGTAACCTGCTTACCGCCCAGTTCAGAGACCACATATGTATCGGCCCCGGCGGGCTCGACCATATCAACCAAGCACTCGGCCTCTTGCACCCCCGCCCCTGCGCGAAACCCGGCCTCGGCGATATCTTCGGGACGCAGGCCCAGGATGACATCCTGCGGCAGCGATAGATCGCGTGCGTCGTTCAAGACAAGCGTCTCGCCTGATGGGCGAGCAATGGCGATTTGGGTGCCGTTGCCATTTTTTGTTGCCGTAGCTGGGATCAGGTTCATCGCGGGAGAACCCATGAAATCGGCTACAAACAGATTCGCCGGGTTGTTGTAGATCTCAGCCGGGCTGCCGATCTGCTGCACGATGCCGCCTTTCAGGACCACGATTTTGGTGGCCAACGTCATCGCCTCAATCTGATCATGGGTCACATAGACGATAGAGGCATCCAGCGTCTGGTGCAGCTTCTTGATCTCGGTCCGCATCTCGACCCGTAATTTGGCGTCGAGATTCGACAGCGGCTCGTCAAACAGGAACAGCTTGGGATCGCGTACCAACGCCCGGCCCATGGCCACCCGCTGACGCTGCCCACCGGACAGCTGGCTGGGACGGCGGTTCAGCAGCGGCTCGATCTGCAAGAGCGCCGCGACCTCTTTCAGCTTGGCCTCTTGCGTGGCGGTATCAACCCCGCGCACCTTCATGCCAAAGGTGATATTCTTGGCCACCGACATGGTCGGGTACAGGGCATAAGACTGAAACACCATGGCAATATCGCGATCCTTGGGGCTGACATGGGTCATGTCCTTACCCCCGATCGACAACGTACCGCCGGTGATCGGTTCAAGCCCTGCGATGCAGTTCAGCAGCGTGGACTTGCCGCAGCCCGAGGGGCCGACGAGCACCAGAAAATCCCCCGGATCGATTGAGATGTTGATGTCTTTGAGAATTTCGACCGTGCCGTAATTCTTATAGAGCGTGTTGATATCAAGGATGGGAGCCATGGGTTATCCCTTCACGGAACCGGCGGTCAGACCGCGGATGAAATACTTACCGGCAACGACATAGACGAGCAGCGTCGGCAGCCCCGCAATAATCGCGGCGGCCATGTCGACGTTGTATTCTTTAACGCCGGTGGTGGAGTTTACGATGTTGTTGAGCGCTACGGTCACAGGCTGCGTGCCCGCCTGACTGAAAGACACGCCGAACAGGAAGTCATTCCAGATCTGCGTGAACTGCCAGATGACTGTCACCACAATGATGGGCAGCGACAGAGGCAGGAAAATCGACCAGAAGATCCGCAGGAACCCGGCCCCGTCGACGCGAGCAGCCTTGGTCAGCTCGGCCGGAATGGTGACATAGTAGTTGCGGAAAAACAGCGTGGTAAAGCCCAGCCCATAGATCACGTGGACAAAGATCAGGCCCGGAATGGTTCCGGCGATGCCCATCATGCCCAGCAGACGCGCCATCGGCAGCAGCACCACCTGAAACGGGATGAAGCAACCAAACAGCATAAGCGAGAAGATGATATTGGCCCCTTTGAATCGCCACTGTGCCACGACATAGCCGTTCAGCGCGCCCAGCAGAGTCGAGATGGTCACCGCTGGCACAGCGATCAGAACCGAGTTCCAGAAGTAGGGCCGCAGGCCTTCGCACTGGATACCAGTACAGGCCCCGGACCATGCGGTTTTCCACGCGTCAAAGCTGACCTCGCGCGGCAGGGAAATCAGGCTACCGGTGCGTATTTCCTCGAGGCTTTTTAACGATGTGGTCAACATCACGAAAAGCGGCATCAGGTAATACAGCGCGAACACGCCCAGCAGGACATAAAGCAGCCAGCGCAGGGCAATCTTGCCAGTGGCGCTTTGCCTGCGGGTTTCGGTTTGGGGCATCGACAGATCAGTCATTTTTCGCCCTCAATTCTGAGTAGAGATAGGGAACCACGATGGCAAAGACGACCAGCATCATGATCATCGCGGAAGAAGCCGCCTGACCGATATCACCGCGCGAAAACGCCATGGCATACATGTAGGTCGCGGGCAGATCGGTCGCGTATCCCGGACCGCCCCCTGTCAGGGCGATGACCAGATCAAAGCTCTTGATCGCAAGGTGCGCCAACACGATGAAGGCGGACAGGAAAATCGGGGCCATCGACGGGATGATGATCGCCGTATAGATGCGCCAAGTGGGGATGCCGTCGACTTGCGCGGCTTTGATGATTTCTCCGTCGACCGAGCGCAGGCCGGCCAGAAAGAGTGCCATCACAAAGCCCGAGCTCTGCCAGATCGCAGCGATCAGGATGGTGTAGATGGCGTAATCCGGGTTTACCAGCCAGTCGAATTCGAAATTCGGGAATCCCCAGCCCTGCACCATGGCCTCGATGCCCAGACCCGGATTCAAAATCCACTTCCACGCCGTGCCAGTCACGATCATCGACAAAGCCATCGGGTAGAGAAAGATCGTGCGAATGGCCCCTTCGACCCGGATCTTCTGATCCAGAAGGATGGCCAGCAACAATCCCAGCACCATCGCAATTGCGATGAACAGGGCACCAAACAGATAGAGGTTGTTGATCGCCGTATCCCAACGGGGCGAGTCGAACAGGCGTTCATATTGGATAAAGCCCTTGATCTCGTATTTCGGCAGCAATTTCGATCGGGTCAGTGACACCCACGCAGTCCATCCAATAAAGCCGTAGACGAAAATCAATACGGCGATGAACGACGGTGCCAGCACCACCTTGGGCAGGTGGTTTTCCAGCCATTCGGACATTTTTTCCTCCGGGGAAAGATGCTCTGCCCCTCAGTATAGGGGGCAGAGCCTGTTGGATCAGTAGCTGTTTGCCACCGCGTCCGCCAATTGCTGAACTGCATCAGCCGAGGACATATCCGAGTTGAAATGCGCGGTCACGACATCCGTAATCGCGCCAGACTGCGACCCGCGCAGCGCCATACCATGGGCATAAGACGGCAACAGCGACCCCGCAGCCGAAGTCGAACCCATGTCTTCGGCTGACAGATTGGCGCAGATGTCAAACTCATCCAGCGCCACATCGGTGCGTGCGGGGATCGAGCCCTTGTTCAGGTTGAACACCTTCTGGAAGTTAGGCGCTACGATGAGCTTGGCCAGCAGGTCCTGACCGGCTTTCTTATCGTCACCTTCCACATCGAACATGGCAAAGCTGTCTACGTTATACAGATAGCCATCACCGGGGGTCGAGGCGCACAGGAAATCCTCACCCGGTTTCTTGCCTGCCGCCAGGAATTCCCCTTTGGCCCAGTCGCCCATGATCTGAAACGCGGCCTCACCATTCATGACCATCGCCGTCGCCAGGTTCCAGTCACGGCCCGAGAAGTTCTCGTCCACATAACCACGCATCGTGCGCATCTGGTCAAAGGCCTGCACCATGGTGTCCGAGGTCAGCGCTTCGGGATCGAGATCAACCAACGCTTTCTGGTAGAATTCCGGTCCACCGACACCCAGAACAACCGCCTCAAACACGGTGGCGTCCTGCCAGGCCTGACCGCCATGCGCCAGCGGGATCACCCCGGCAGCCTGCAGCTTGTCCGCTGCGGCGTTGAATTCGTCCCAGGTAGTGGGCATTTCGATACCGTTTGCCGCCAGAACGTCCGCGTTGGCCCAAATCCAATCAACACGGTGTACATTGACCGGCGCCGCGCACCAGGCGCCTTCGCATTTCATGTGACCCGCGATTGACGCAGGCAGAACATCGGCCCAGCCTTCGGCTTCGGCAACTGACGAGATATCTGCCAGAACGCCCTCTTCATACCATTCCTGAATGGCCGGACCTTTCAGCTGAACCGCTGTCGGGGCGTTTCCGGCGAGAACCCGGGCGCGCAGCGCGGTCATCGCTGCATCGCCGCCACCGCCCGCAACCGGCATGTCGGTCCAGGTGCCACCGTTGGATGCAAACTCTTCCTGTAGAACGGCAACCGATTTGGCCTCGCCCCCCGATGTCCACCAATGCAGAACCTCGGCCTGCGGCTCGGCTAAAACGGAGTTGCCCGCCAGCAGGGCCACGGTCGAAACCGCAGAAAATGCGAAACGCTTCATATTGCTATCCTCCCAGATATTTCGGTGCCGCCGAATTGGCAGCGATGCGCTATTACGGGACGCACACCGCTGTCTGACAACGCTTATTCTACGTGAAACCGGCGGCAACACCGAAATATCCGGTCCTTTTGTTACAACGTGTTACGTTGACCTTGAATCTGTTGCCATTCGTTACAATTGACGACAACACTTGCGGAGGAACCGGGGAGGAAAAGGTGACCATTCCGCGTCTATTGGTGGTGGATGACGACCCGGATATACGGTCGATGATGACCCAGTTCTTTCAACAGAACGGTTTCATCGCGCTGCCTGCCGCGTCAGAGCAGGACGTCCTGAAACATCTGCGCGCGGGCCGGATCGATCTGATCTTGCTGGACGTCATGCTTGGCGACGAAAACGGCGTGGAAATCTGTGCAAGGCTGCGCAATGAACAGGACGTACCGATCATCTTTGTATCGGCCCTGTCTGCGGATCATCAGCGCATGGCGGGCTATGAGGTCGGGGCCGATGACTATATCGCCAAGCCCTTTAATCCGCAGTTGCTGCTGGCACGGGTGCGGGCGGTGATGCAACGGGCGCGGCGGACACCTTCGCTGGCCTATCGCAGGCGCACCCGAACCTTTCGCTTTGACGGCTGGGTCTTTGACGGCAAACGGGATGAGGTGCATTCCCCTGATGGCTATCTGGTGTCTCTGTCACAGCGCGAAACTGCGTTGCTCAAGGTATTGCTGGCCAATCCGCATATCCCGCTGAAACGGGACGAGATCGCAGCCGCGCTGGACGTGACCGGCAGCGATGACCGGCCCGAGGCGCAGGGCCGCGCCATTGACATGCTGGTGGGCCGTTTGCGGTCGAAGATTGAAGCCAACCCAAAAGAACCCAAAATGCTGCGCACCGAACGTGGTATCGGCTATGTCTTCGCTGCCGAGGTGTCGGTGGAAGAAGAGACATGAAAACGTCTCTGCGTCGCCTTGGCTGGGTTTGGACGCTGACTGCTTTTGGCGCGGGGCTGCTTTCGGCCTGGATTTGGTTCTCATCCACCCGTGCCTGGGATCGATATCTGACGCAGTCTTTTGTGGCAGGTTTTGCCCTCTACGAGGATTTGCGCACCGGGATCAAACCGGCGCAGAACATGGTGATCACCCCCTTGCCGTCCGAGGCCTCAGTGCTTGCGGATGCGGGCAAGTTCGAACAAATCCCCGGCCTGTCCGACCGCCGCTTTGTGACCAATCTGTCGATCCTGACCGACAGTTCTGTGCCATTGACAACAAGTGAGCTAACGCTTGCGGTGATGTCGGATCGGCTGGTCTATCCGGTGTCCGACATCGTTTCGGGATCAAATCAGACCGGCCCGCAGAAGATGGGCAACCTGACCCGTCTGCTGGGCACCTATTGCAGCGAGCCAATCCTGATTGCGAAATTCGGTAACGACAGCTGGCAGCGCGTGGATGGCACCGCCATCTGGGGCTGCACCGCTGCGCCTACCGACATGCGCCTACCCGCCATCCTGCTGGCGGTGGTTGCACTGGTGGCGACCCTGACTTCGGTTGGAAATGTCACTGACAGTTTTGCCCGCTTTGCTCTGGCTCTGCGTCAACGCAGGCGTCGCGGCGGGCCGGACAGCTATGACACAGACGGTCCTGACGAATTGCGCGATATCGTGTCAGCGGTGAACGATCACCTGAATGATGAGCGCGCACAGTTGGAAAAACGCGCGACCGTTTTGTCGGGGGTCAGCCATGATCTCGGGACACCTGCCGCGCGCGTGCGCCTGCGCGCGGCGCTGATCCCGGACATCGAACTGCGCGAAAAACTTGAAGCAGATGTGGATCAGATGACCGGCATGATCGAAAGCGTGCTGACCTACACGCGGTCCGAGCTGGACATCGAGCAACCGCGTCAGATTTCGCTAACCTCGCTGGTCGAGTCACTGGTGGCCGACTATCAGGATATGGACCTGCCCGTCTCGTTGCATCAGGCCGCGCCGGTGGCGGTCGACGGGGCGGCCTCGGTTTTTATGTCGCGGCGCGGGCACGGGTCCTTGCCGGAAACGCGGCGTATTCTGGTGATGGGGCGGCCTATCTCTCTGCGACGGGCGCTGTCCAATATGATCGATAACGCGCTGAAATATGGGCGCCATGCGGATGTGACGCTGGAAACCGATGCGCAGACCGCCACGATCATCGTCGAAGACAAGGGCACCGATCTGTCGGTTGCCGATGTCGAGGCCTTGATGGCCCCGTTCCGGCGCGGCGCGAACACCGGCTCATCAGACGGCTTTGGGTTGGGTCTGACGATCGTGGCAACCGTGGCAGAGCAGCACGGCGGCAGCTTGCGCTTCGAGGCCGGAGAACAAGGTCTGCGCGCACGCTTGCAAATCACGCGCCAATAGGGTCAGGGCACATAGCTGCGAACCAGCGCGCTTGCGATCAGAGTCCAGCCATCGGCAATGACAAAAAACGCCAGCTTGAAGGGCAAAGAGACGGTTGCTGGTGGCACCATCATCATACCCATCGACATCAGTACAGCAGCCACAACCAGGTCGATGATCAGAAAGGGCAGAAAAATCAGGAACCCGATCTGAAAGGCACGCGCGATCTCGGACAGCATGAAGGAGGGCATCAATACCGACAGCGGGGCGTCGGGCGACAGCTGCATATCCGCGCCATCGGGTCGCAGGTTGGCCATCGCCTGAAAAGTATCCGCATCCAGCCGGGCGGACATGAACTCACGAAACGGCACAAGCGCGCGTTCCAGCGCCGGTTCGACCTCCATGGTTTCTTCGACCATCGGGCGTATGCCGGTGGTCCAGGCTTCGGTAAAGACAGGCTCCATGATGAAATAGGTCAGAAACATTGCCAGGCTGACGATCAGCATGTTGGGCGGCGATTGCTGCAACCCAACCCCCTGTCTGAGGATGGCAAGGACCGTGATCAGAAACGGGAAACACGTGATCATGATGGCCAGACCCGGCGCCAGGCTGAGTACGGTGATCAGCAGAATCAGCTGAATGGTGCGGGCTGAGATCGAGCCACCCTCACCCAATGAGACCGACAGCTCTTGCGCCGCCGCCAGCGAGGGCGTCAGCGCGATCAGAACCGCAGCCAGCCAGATCAGGCGATGCATCAGCCGATCCCGTTTTGCAGATCGGATATCTCGGTCAGGCGGACGGCCAATTGCCCCGGCTGATCGCCCTCGACCTCTTCCAGAAGACCGCGCGCCACAAGCTGATCGCCGACATAGAGGTCGACCGGGTCTTCAATGCGCTTGTCCAGCGTCAGCACCGCGTTCTCGCCCATGTTCAGCAAGTCCCGGATCAGGGGCCGCGCACGGCCAACCGATACGGTCACTTCGATCGGAACCGCTTCAAACGGGTTGCTTTTTTCGGGTTTGGGGGGCTGTTGGTCACTCATTGGATAAAGCCTCTTTTGCTTCGAAAACATAGGCGTCGAATGCCTGCGAGATGGTCGCCAGCAACGCGTTGCAATCCACCTCAGCGCGGGCGGTACCCACCTGCAGTCGCGCGTGGCCCGGCTGCAGGGCCGGGTCTTCAATCACGCGGGGCGGAGGGGTAAGATCAGCAGGCAGGATCCCCTGCACCGCATCGGATGCGCCTGTGGGCACCACAAGCTGCAGCGGCTGGTCAATCTGATCCCGCGCCATCTCGCACAGCTGCGCGACAATGCGGGCGGCGAAGCCACGATCGAACATCTCGGGCAGAACGGTGTCGGTCAGGCTTTGGAACATCGGCTCCAGCGACAGGGTCATGCGCGTCAGGGCCTCGTGATAGGTGAACGAGACATCTTCGAGCGATCTGGACAGCCCCTCGGTCATCTCGCCGCGCTGCTGCTCTTGCGCCTTCAGCCCGTCTTCCCATCCGGCCCCATATCCCTTTTCAAAGGCAGCAAGCCGTTGTTCTTCCAACGCGTCCTCATCCAGCAGATGAAGTGCGCCGCCCTGGGACTGCGTGGTGAAGTCTTCAAGAAGGTGAGAAATCGACATCACACCTTCTCCTCGCTTTCCTCAAGCCAGCTGCGCAGGATTTCCACGGTTTCCTCCTGCTTGTCGCCGATCATCGCGCGCAGGCGGTCAACCGCATCTTCACCCTGCGCCGCAGGCAAAGCCGGCACGCCAGATGCTGACACCGCCTGCCCCGGCAGCGCGGCAAATTCCGACCTGTCATCCGCGGCAATCTCACCGGTAAGCGGCGGCGCGGTGTCCCGATCAGCAGCAGCGCCCGCCGGCAGCAATGCCGGTGCCGCAACCTGTCCAGACAGGATCGGACGAATGACAAACAGGCCAAGGACAAGCGTGACCAATGCCAGAACGGCCATCTGGATCAACGACATCAAATCCAGCGGGAAGCGTTGCAGAAACGAGGAAGATGCTGCGGTGCCCTGCGGCTCGACCGCCGGAAGATCAAGAGATTTCAGCGTGATCACATCACCCCGTTCGGGATCGAACCCTACCGCCGAGGCGACCAGCTCTTCCAGTGCATCCAGCTCTGCCTGCGGCATGGGAACAAAACTCTCGGCCCCTGCCGCATCGACGCTGCGGGTGCCATTGACCAGCACTGCCACGGTCAGCCGTCGGATCGCACCAGGCGCGCGATGAACCTCAAGCTCGGTCTCCGAGATTTCATAGTTCACGCGCTCACGGGTTTGCGTCGCTGTTGAATTCGATTCGTCGCCGCCCGCGCCATCCCCATCCGGCAGGTTTGACGCCACTGTGACGTCCGAGGACTGGTTTTGGGCGCTGTCCGACCGTTCCTCTACATCAGTGCTGATCGCGACACGACCCTTGGGGTCAATGCGTCTTTCGCGGATCGATTCGGTCTCGGTCACCGTATCCACACTCACCTCGACAACCGCATTCCCTTGGCCGACACGCGCCTCGACCAGGCGCATGACCCGCTCGCGCAGCTGGCGCGCCTTGTCATCGGCCGTATCCGCTGCAGCAACAGTTTCCTGCGCGCCTATGACGGCGCCGTTCGAATCGATCACCGCGACATTTTCAGGCGCCAGCCCGCTGACCGCTGAGGAGACCAGAAACCGGATCGCTTTGGCCTGATCACCCGTGATCTGCCCGCCGGAGGCGACAAGATAGACCGATGCCGTCGGAGAAACGCTGCGTTGAAACGGATTGGCAGAGCCATTTGCGATATGGACGCGGGCCTGGCTGACATGTGGGCTTCCCACAATCGTCCGCGCCAGCTCGCCTTCTTTGGCGCGCCAATAGGCAGCATCGAACATCTGCGACGTGGTTCCAAAGCCGCTGAGCGTATCAAGCAGCTCGTAACCGCGATTCCCGTTGGCCGGCAGGCCTTCGCTGGCCAGCGTCATGCGCAGTTCATCCCGCTGCGCACCCGGCACATAGATCGAGCCGCCCCTGATCTCATAGGCCACGCCGCGCTGATCCAGAGCCCGCACGATATCGCCAGCGGCACCACTTTCCAGCCCGGCATATAACAGGGTCATGGATGGCATCGTCACCAGACGCGACATGCCGAGAACCCCTAGAAACACCAACGCCACAGCGCCGGCAACGACGATTTGTTTGCGCCTGTCCAAACTTGCCCAGACAGTTCCGATCTGCTGCACGCTCACCTCCGACTCGCCGACATTCTGCGCGGCTCAGCCTCTGTTTGGACGATTGCCCTTAACAATCGGTTAGTCCCTGCGGGGTTATGACGGTTGCCGAACAGATTGATGAGGACATCATGGCTGACGCGACTGCAGATCAGGCGGAAGTGACGGAAAAGTCGGGAAAAAAAGGGCTGATGCTGGGGATGATTCTGGCACTGATCGGCTGTGCCGGAGGGTATTTTGCGACCACATCGGGGCTGTTGCCAATCGGTCAAAAAACCGCAGCAAAAGAAGAAAAAGAGGTGCCGGTCAAAGCTTTGCCCGCTGTGGGTTTCGTGGACCTTCCGCCCATTGTTGTCTCGGTCAACACAGGCGAATCGCGACATCTGAAGTTTCACGCGCAACTTGAGGTCAACGCGCCCTATGTGGCGGATGTCGAGAAAATGCGCCCCCGAATCATGGATGTCCTGAACGGATATCTGCGCGCGGTCGAGGTCTCGGATCTCGAGGACTCGATGGCCCTGATTCGCATCCGCGGACATCTGCTGCGGCGCATCGCGATTGTCGCAGGCGAGGGTCGGGTACGCGACGTTCTGATTATGGAATTTGTGCTGAACTAGGAGACGAAGGTGGACCTTATTGCGGATATTCTGCTGGTTGCAGGCGCGCTGGGCGCGGGTCTGTATTGTTTTGTTCTGGCCCGGCGCCTCAAACGCTTTACCGATCTCGAACAAGGGGTCGGTGGGGCGGTCAGCGTTCTGTCAACGCAGGCGGAAGAACTGAAAACATCGCTGGAATCGGCGCGGCAAGCCTCGGACCAGTCGGGCGCAACCCTGCAGGCCCTGACCGATCGCGCGGAAGCTGTCGCGCAGCGCCTCGAGCTGATGATGGCCTCGATGCATGACGTGATCCCGCAGGAGCAGGACGTCACAGATGTCTCAGGCCTGGCTGCGGATGACGCAGCGGAGGAAGAGGACGAAACCCACCCGCCCGCATCAGATGAACCCAAGGCTGAGGCAGATGCATCCGATCAGCCCATCGCGGATGAAAAGCCGCTGAAAGCCCCCGAAGGCGTGATGTTCTTTCGGCATGCCCAGCCGTCGGGCGGAGCCCGTCAATGAAACGTCGCAAGAAAACAGAGCGTCCGACCCAGCGCCGCGGCGGCGTGCTGACGCTGATCTCGGCTCTGATGATCGGATCGGCGGTCATACGTCTGGGATTCGAGGCAGGGCCTGCGCTGGCGCGCGGCGAAGCCCTGCCTACGATGAAACCCGCGCGGGCCGAGACCGGCACGCAAGACATGCAGGTGCTCTGGGACGCATTGAAACAGCGTGAGGCCGCCCTGATCAAGCGCGAGAACGCGATGCAGGATCGGGAAAAGGCGCTGGAGATTGCAGATCAGGCGATCGAAAGCCGCCTTGGCGCACTGCAGGAGGCCGAAGAATCGCTTCGGGCCACTCTGGCCGTGGCCGACAAAGCGGCTGAAGCCGACCTGACGCGCCTGACGGATGTCTACCAAACAATGAAACCCAAGGATGCCGCAGCCCTGTTCGAAACGATGGACCCGATTTTTGCTGCGGGATTCCTGTCTCGCATGCCACCCGAGGCCGCCGCAGGCGTTATGGCCGGGCTCGACCCCGAAGTCGCCTATACGATCTCTGTTGTGATGGCGGGTCGCAACGCGCTGGCCCCGCAGGAGTGAGCACCGTGTTCAGGGAACCTCTATTTCATGCCGCTGGAGAGAGCCGATGATTGGAATCGTAGGAATTGTCGTCATTTTCGTCATGGTCTTCGGCGGCTATCTGGCTGCCGGCGGCAAAATGACCATCATTATGAAATCGCTACCCTTTGAGATGATGATGATCGGTGGCGCAGCGGTCGGTGCTTTCATGATCAGCAACGATTTTGGGGGCGTCAAACACACGGCCAAAGATATTGGCAAAGTGTTCAAAGGACCAAAGTGGAAACCCGAAGATTATCGCGATCTGCTGTGTCTGCTGTTCTCGCTTATTCGTGTTTCACGCGCCAATCCGGTTGAGTTAGAGCTACATATCGAAGACCCCGACAGTTCGAGCCTGTTTTCCGAATACCCAAAGATTCAGGCCGATCGCGAAGCGGTAGATCTGATCTGCGACACCATGCGGTCTGCCTCGATGAACTATGACGACCCGCATCAGGTCGAAGAGGTGCTGGAAAAACGGATGGAGGCCAATTTTCATCATGCGATGCATTCCAGCCATGCGTTGCAGACGGTCGCCGACGGCCTGCCCGCGCTGGGGATCGTGGCCGCCGTTCTTGGGGTGATCAAAACCATGGGATCCATCGATCAGCCGCCCGAAGTTCTGGGGAAACTGATCGGCGGCGCCCTTGTCGGGACCTTTCTTGGGGTTTTCCTCGCCTATGGTCTGGTTGGCCCGTTTGCCGGCAAGGTCAAAGCCGTGGTCGAAGAGGACAACCACTTCTATCAGCTGATCAAAGAGGTTCTGGTTGCCAATCTGCACAATCACAATACCGCCATGTGCATCGAGGTCGGGCGACAAAACACCCCGACCCACAATCGCCCCGGATTCACCGAGCTTGAGGACGCGCTGAAAGAACTCAAAAAGGCAGCGGCATGATCCGGACGACGTTTTTGGCATCCGCGCTGGTGGCCGCGGCAAGCTGCCTGCACGCGCAGGAGGTCAAGGTCCGCTCGGGTGAGCACAGGGGGTTTACCCGTCTGGTCCTGCAAATTCCGCCTGAAACGCGCTGGTCTCTGACCGGCAAAAAGAACGGCGCCAGCATCGCGATCGCGCTGGACGAGGCGACGTACGATATCGGCTCGGTCTTTTCGCGTCTCTCCGAAAACCGCCTGCTGTCTGCGGTGCAGGCACAGCCCGGCGCGCCGCTTGAGCTGGAATTCGGATGCGATTGTGTCGCCTCGGCCTTTCTGTTCAGAGACAATATGGTCGTCGTGGATATCGCGCCCGGCGAATATAAACCTCCACTGGTTGAACAATTGCAGCCCTGGCCCGAGCCCCCAATCCCGCAGGCCGTTCCGAACCCACCCCCGCCCAAGGTGGTGGCTGCGCTGCCGCAGTTGAATGTCCCCGACCTCGAAAACCAGCTGATGTCGCGCGTGCTTTTGGGCGCTGATCGCCATGTTTTGGGTCTGAAACTGACCGAAATCGGCCCCCGACCGTCTGACGAGACGGTACCGGCCGACCTGTTGCTGGACCTGCCCGCCAACGTAAAGGTCTCGTCCGTGCTGGACGAATTGCGCGGACTGGAAAGCCTCACATTGCCTCAGCTTGAGACCCGCGCCCCATGTATATCGGACATCGACATCGGCTTTGACACCTGGACTGACGGACGTCCATTCGCCGAGCAGGTCGCCGATCTGCGTGCGGGCCTCTATCAGGAGTTCGACCGGATCGATGCCGAGCGGGCGACTGCGCTGGCCAGGCTATATGCGTATCACGGTTTTGGCGCCGAGACCGCGCGAACGCTGGATCTGCTCGATACCCCGCCAGCGGACAGCGCCCGGATTCGCGCGATCGCTGGTATCGCAGACGGGCAGGTCATACGCGGCCCCAATCTGTTTTCCGAGCAGCAGAGATGCGCTGGCCACGTCGCCCTTTGGGCTGCTCTGACCGAAGGCCAGCTGCACGCCGATGCAAATGTGCCCGCGATTGAAAAATCTTTCTCCGCTTTGCCCAACCATCTCCGCCTTAGCTTTGGTCCGATTCTTTCGGATATTATGGTTCAGGCCGGACAGCTGGAAGCGGCGCGGCGCATATTGCGTGCCGTAGACCGGATCGAAAGTGAGCGACGCCCCGAGGTGACGCTTGCCGAAGCCGGAATTGCCGGCGCCGCAGGGGACGAGATCAAAACCGAGGAACTGCTTTCCGAGGTCATTTCTGATTCCGACGCAGAGCTTGAAGCCCCGCTTGCACTGGCGCGGCTGATCGAAAAACGCTGGTGGGATCGGGGGGCTGTTTCCGGGCGCGAGCTTGAACTGGTGGCCGGTTATGCCGTTGAGCTTCGGAAATCCGAAATGGGCGCTGTCATGGCGCGCAGCCACGCCGTCGCGCTGAGCCTGAACCAGGAATTTGATGCCGCCTTTGTGCTGTTGCGCGCCTATATGGACGATGAGGTCTGGGATGGCACATCGAACCGGGTGCTGCATATCCTGTCAGAACGCGCCGATGATCTGACCTTTCTGCGCTATGCGTTGACCCTAGAAGAGGAAACGATCGGGCAGCTCACGACCGATGCGGCCATCGATCTGTCCGGGCGGCTGAACGATCTGGGGTTTGCCCCGCAGGCCCTTGCGCTGGCAACCCGGCCACAGGATCAGACCCGACGCCGGGACCGTGCCAAACTCCGCGCGCGCGCTGCATTGATGAGTGAACAACCCTACAAGGCGCTGCTGGAACTGTCGGACGACGACTCAGATGCGGCACAGCGATTGCGGGCGCGGGCTTTGGCGGAAACCCGTGAGTTCATCCAAACCGCTGATCTGCTGCGCGACCTTGGCGATAACGAGATGGCCGACCGATACTATTGGCTGGCCGGAGCAGAAGACACAGGTGCAGATGCCGCGATGAAATTCGGTGCTTTGTCCGAACTGACCAGAACGCTTTTGGTGCAGGCCGACACCCCGGCTGACAAACCTCTAGCCCGGGCGGCCGCGCTGTTGGAAGACAGCGTCAACGCGCGCGCACAAATCATCGAAATGCTGGATCTGGTGCAGCTTGAGTGAAGACGGAGAATGGTTCTGGTTCCCGTTCGGGGCTTTCAGGTGGGCAAAAAAGTAGGGTCTATTAAGGGTATTTTCCAAGAAAACGCCCCTGATGATGTGTTAACAGAGCGAAATGATGATCCGCTCCTTCGTCGCTATATCCGTGCCGGACACAATCGCCGCGCATTGCGCACGCCTGAACCGGCGGATCAAAGGCGCGCGCCCGATGCCAGAAGATGCTCTGCATCTGACACTTGCATTCCTAGGCGATCAACCATCTGAGACGTTGGAACACCTACATCATGACCTCAGTTGTATCCGGCAAGGCGCTTTTGATCTGAGCGTTGGGCATATCGGCCAATTCGGCACTTCCCTGCATCTGGTCGTCCGGCCTTGCGCCGCGTTGACCCGCTTGCAGCGCGCGGTTTCCGGCTGCACGCATCAGGCTGGCATTGTTATGAAACGCCGCCGGTTTCGCCCGCATATTACTTTTGCGCGCGGCTTGCAGGCGGGCAACGCCCCGCACTGTTTCATAGACCTCCAGCCTGAACTGCTTGCGGATGTCCCGATCACAACCTTTGGATTGTTTTCCTCTGAATTGCATTCGCAGCGTGCGCGCTATGAGTGTTTGGCTGAATATCCTCTGAACGCTATTGCGGGATGAGGCAGCATGCGTCGAGTTTGTCCTTACTACCAGCAAAACATGTGCCGAGCCGTGCTGCTATGCTTCAGCCGTGCTGCCGTTCAGCACAAAGTCAGCAACGGAATCGAATCTAGGGCTCACTTTGCAGCCGTCAGCGCGGCCGACTGAACGTCACGCAAACGCAGACCTTTGGGATCAAATGGAGGCTCTGCGCAGAGTCTGGCGCGGTGCGGCTGACCGAGGATAAAAATCTCGACCTCATCACCCGGTTGGGCCACATGCGGGTCGACGAAACCAAGGGCAAGAGACCGCCCGACCGAGTACCCATACGCACCCGACGTGACACGTCCCGCAGCTCGGCCATCCAGGGTAAAGACCGGCTCGCCGCCTGCCGCATCGGCGTCTCGGGTCACTTCGATATCAAAGATGGACAATACCTCACGCGGCGCTTTGTCCCTGATCCGCATATAGGCCTCTTTGTGCAGGAAATCTTTGTCCAGTTTGACCAGCCCGGCAAGACCAACCTCTTGCGGCCAGATCTCCTGCGAATACTCTCTGCCCCACGATCCATATCCTTTTTCAATCCGCAACGACCCAAGCGCCCGGCTGCCAACCGGGCCGCCTGAAAACTGTTTTGCGGCCTGTAAAAGCGATGAATAGAGTCTGAGTTGATCACTTTCGGCACAATGAAGCTCCCACCCCAGATCGCCGGTAAAACTGACGCGGAGGGCCAGACAGGTGACACCCGCGACCTCTATCACCCGCGACCGCAGAAAGCGGAACCCGTCATTCGTGAGCTCAGCGTTCGTCAGGCATTGCAACAGCGCGCGTGATTTGGGCCCAGCGATGTTGAAACCGGCGATGCGATTGGTGGCGATTTCAAACGTTGTGCCTTTGGGCAAATCGATCATGTTAAAAAACCGCTGATGATAACGTTCGGCCATGCCGGAGCCGATCATCATGTATTCATCATCCGCAAGTTTGGTGATCGTGAAATCCCCGGCCACGCCACCCCGGGCCGAGATCATCGGCGTCAGGCATGACCGCCCGCTCTCGGTTGGGACGTGATTGGCCACCAGCTGATCCAGCCAGCGATGGGCGTTGGGGCCCTTGATCACGTAGTTGGCGAAGTTCGAGATATCGATGATACCCACATGCGTGCGCAGCATCTCGACCTCTCGCCCGACGGGTTCCCACCAGTTTTGGCGGGTATAGCCGTTGGTTTCTATGGTGCCGGGCTGATCCGCGAACCACAAAGGATGCTCCCAGCCGCAATTGAGGCCAAAAACAGCGCCCATTTCGTGCTGCATGTCATAGGCGGGACGGGTGCGCGCCGGCCGTCCGGCAGCACGCTCTTCGTTCGGGAAGTGGATTGCAAAACGATGGGTATAGGCGTCCTGCACCCGGGCTTTGGTGAATTTCTTGTCGGCCCAATCGCCGAACCGAGCAAGATCCCAGGCAAACATATCGTATTGCGGCTCACCTTCAATCATCCACTGCGCAGACAGCTGACCAAGACCGCCGGATTGCGAAAAGCCAGGGATAATGCCGGTGCAGCAGAAATAGTTTTTCAGTTCGGGCACCGGCCCCCAGATCGCGTTGCTGTCGGGGGACCAGATCATTGGTCCATTGATGACCCGCTTGACCCCGGCAGCTGCTGCGACGGGCACACGTTCCGTGGCGCGGATCACATTTTCCATGATCCGGTCCAGATCGTCGGGAAACAGGTCATGGGCAAAATCCAGCGGAGTGCCGTTTTCGGCCCAGAACCGCATGTCTTTCTCATAGGCCCCGATCAGCAGGCCGTTGCCTTCCTGGCGGAAGTAGTATTCGCCATCCCGATCCGCGATAGAGGGCAGGCGGCGTCCCAAATTGGCAACCTCGTCAATCGCTTCGGTGACAAAGTACTGATGCTCGGTAGGTTGCAGGGGCAGGTTGATCCCGGCCAGCGCCGCAACCTCGCGCGCCCAAAGGCCAGCGGCGTTGACCACCCATTGTGTGTTAACGTCGCCCTTTTCCGTGCGTACAATCCAAGAGCCGTCTGGCTGATGTTCAGTCTCTAATACGGGGCAAAACCGTTCGATTGAAGCCCCCAGCGCCCGAGCACCCGCCGCATAGGCCATTGTGACCCCTGAAGGATCAACATTTCCCCCATCGGGTTCATACATGATGCAACGAATGTCATCGAATTGCGCCAGCGGATGCAGATCCAGCGCTTGGTCCCGACCGATTTCATAGAAATTCAGGCCATAGAATCTGGCCTTGGCTTCCTGCAGGCGCAGTTGATGCTCGCGTGCTTCGGTTTGCGCCAGATACAGCGAGCCCGGCTGAAACACGCCGCATCCCTGCCCGGTTTCGCGCTCCAGCTCTTTGTACAGGTTCATCGTATAATGCTGGATGCGGGTGATGTTGGTGTTGTCGTGCAGCCCGTGGATGTTGGCGGCGGCATGCCAGGTCGAACCGCTGGTCAGTTCATCGCGTTCCAGCAGGATCACATCGCGCCAACCCAGCTTGGCCAGGTGGTAGAGGATCGAGCAGCCAACCACGCCGCCTCCGATCACAACGGCCTGCGCGTGAGTTCTCATCGGGCGTCCCTCCTGATCACGGGCGCAGACGCGCCCCTGCCAAAAAGTCAGCCATATGTTGGGGAAGGCTTATGCTCTGTTCCCGACGCGAAATGTCGGGAACAGAGCGCTGCTCGCCGGATTTTCAGGGATCCGGCCTCATTCTGATCGGCTCAATAGGGCGCTTCAACGTCATTCATCGAGACGTAAACCGTTTTCATCTCGCTGAAGTGGTTGATCGCCAGTTTCGAGTTCTCGCGGCCCACGCCGGACATTTTCGAGCCGCCAAACGGGGCCTCGACCGGCGCGAGGTTGTAGGTGTTGATGTAACAGGTGCCCGCCTCGAACCCGGCGACGATGCGATGCGCTCGGGTCAAATCGTTGGTGAACACACCGGCGGCTAGGCCGAATTCGGTATCGTTGGCACGGGCCATGACCTCTTCTTCGGTGTCGAAGTCCAGCACAGACATGACCGGACCAAAGATCTCTTCGCGGGCGATGGTCATATCGTCGGTTACATCTGCAAAGACGGTTGGTTGCATGTAGAAGCCGTCGCCGTCGATCCGTTCGCCGCCATAGATCAGCCGCGCGCCTTCGGCCTTACCCTTTTTGACATAGCCCAGCGCGATGTTCATCTGGTTCTCGCTGACCATGGGGCCGAAATTCACTTCTTCATCCAGCGGATCGCCGATCTTTGCGGTCGCTAGCCGTTCCGCAAGGCGCTTGAGGAAGGTCTCTTTGATACCTTTCTGCACGAACACGCGCGTCCCGTTGGAACAGACCTGACCCGAGGAATAGAAATTGCCCAGAATGGCACCAGATACCGCGTTTTCGATATCCGCATCGTCAAAGACGATCATCGGTGATTTGCCGCCCAGTTCCATGGTGACATGTTTCATGCCGTCCGCCGCCGCGGCATAGACCTTACGACCTGTCGGCACGGATCCGGTCAGCGACACCTTGGCGACGCGCGCATCCGTCACCAGCGACGCGCCGACATCGCCATAGCCCTGCACCACGTTGTAGACGCCCTTGGGCGCGCCGGCCTCAATCAGGATTTCAGCGACCTGCAATGCCGACAAAGGCGTGGTCTCGGAGGGTTTAAAGACCATTGTATTGCCGCAGGCCAGCGCGGGTGCGCCTTTCCAGCAGGCGATCTGGGTGGGATAGTTCCACGCCCCGATACCGACGCAAACGCCCAGCGCCTCGCGGATGGTATAGACAAAGTCGCCGCCACCCAGCGGGATATGTTCCCCTGTCAGCGAGGCGGCCAGCCCACCGAAATACTCCAGCGCGTCCGCTCCCGAGGTTGCATCCGCGACCAGCGTTTCCTGCAACGGTTTGCCCGTGTCATGCGTTTCTAAAATCGACAACTCGCGATTGCGGTCGCGCATGATGTCAGCCGCCCGGCGCAGAACACGCCCGCGTTCGGTTCCAGACATGGCGGCCCAGTCGGCCCGGGCGGCTTTTGCGCTGTTTAGAGCCTGATCCACGATGTCAGGCGTCGCGGAATGCAGCCGCGCAATCACTTCGCCAGTGGCTGGGTAAACAACGTCGATCGGCGCGCCGGTGGTGTCCTCGACATACTCGCCGTTGATGAAATGGCTGGCCTTGGGCTGAAACTTCATGCCGGGTCCTTTTCTGCGCAGGGGCCCATCCGCTGGGCAAGTAGATGTAGTCAATTGGCAGGTAATCGTAATTGACTGGCCAGTCAATCAAACACTGCGATGCGCGGGAAATTGCAGGAAATAAGGGCCTGCCCTTGAAAGAAACGGTTAATGTTCTACTTATGTTCTACATGAGCGGAGGATAAACCGATGGTCCAGACACCGCGTAGGCTGGCCCAGGACGGGCCCACAAACGACTATCATCTGTTGCCGGTCACGGACCGCCAGATGCGCTATGCGCGTGCCATCGCTGAACAATCGGCGCTGGAAATCCCTGTTGAGGCGCAACGGGACCGGCGCTCTATGTCGAACTGGATTTCGGCGCATAAGCCCGAAGATCCATCGCCATTTGCGAATTATCCAACCGGAAAGCAGGTGGCTTTTGCCGAGCGGATATCGCGCGGCAAAAAACGCCCGATCCCGGCCGAGTGCTTTCGCGATAAACAGTTGATGTCGCGGTGGATCGATCAGAACAAATAGACCCTGATTAGGGTCTATTCGCAGCTCACAGCCCGTTGCGGCGATGCGTGCGCCCATAAAGACCCACCGCTGCGGCGACGAAAAGACCAAGAAGGATATATCCGGTGATCGCCTCGGCCACCGCCAAGGCCCGGCACATACCGGCGGGTGTCAGGTCACCAAACCCGACCGTGGTGAATGTCACGTACGAGAAATACAGCACATCCCCTGGGCCATTTGCCCCGATAACGCAGCGATCATCATACCCGAACGAACTATAGACCGCCGCAAACAGGAACGGCACGACCTGAATGAACGAAATCCCCATCAGCAGCAATTGCCTGCGCGGCGATTTCACCCGCGTCAGGTGATACCAAGTTTGCGAGAACAGCCAGATCAGCAATCCAACGGTCGCGAGCGTTCCAACCGTGTCTCCAGCCGCCGCTTCGCTGAGATGCGACAGCGCATAGTAGGCGAGGATACTGACAACCATCAGGCCGGACGCAGCCAGCAGGGTCGATTTCCACTCTTGCAGCGTTTTTGGGTCCTGCGACATAGATTCCCCAGCGGTTTGATCGATATGCGCAATCATCCCGTGTCGGGGCAGATGCCGCAACCCCTTAGAGATGTGGGATTATTGGCTGCCCAGATGCTCTTGTCCGCGCGCGCGGGATAGGGTGATCTGCTTTTGCCGCTCACGGAACCGCATCTTGTCGTGCTCGGACGTCTCGTTGATGCATCGATGGCACGACACACCATGCTCGTATTCCGGCCGCTTCACATCCTCGGGCAGGATCGGGCGACGGCACCCATGACACAGTTTATGCGGCCCTTCGACCAGCCCGTGTCCAACCGAGACGCGATTATCGAACACAAAGCACTCACCCTGCCAGGTGCTGTCCTCTTCTGGCATCTCTTCGAGATAGCGCAGAATGCCGCCCTTCAGGTGGTACACATCCTCGACCCCCTGCCCCAGCAGATAGTTGGTCGATTTCTCGCAGCGGATGCCGCCGGTGCAGAACATCGCGACGCGTTTGTTGTGAAAGCGGTCTTTGTTCACCTCCCACCAGGCGGGAAAATCGCGGAAACTGGCTGTTTCGGGGTCTATTGCGCCCTCAAATGTTCCGATCGAGACTTCATAATCGTTGCGGGTGTCTATCACCACCACATCATCGGACCGGATCAGATCGTTCCAGTCTTGCGGATCGACATAATTGCCGACGCTGGCACGCGGATCGACATCAGGCTGGCCCATGGTCACGATCTCTTTCTTCAGCCGTACCTTCATCTTACCGAAGGGAGGGTGATCCGAGGTCGCCTCTTTCCACTCCAGACCGTCACATCCCGGCAGCGCACGGATATGCGCCAGAACCGCATCGATCCCGGCTCGCGGACCCGCGATCGTACCGTTGATCCCCTCTTGCGCCAGCAGCAATGTCCCTTTGACCGATTGAACACGGCACAAGTCCAGCAGCGCGGGACGCTGGGCATCCGGGTCATCAAACCGGGTGAAATGATAGAGGGCGGCAATGGTGTACATGGGGGCGATCTAATGCCCTTGCCTGAAACACGCAAGACATCGCATTGACGGCTTCCCCTGCGGACCCTACCGATATGACAACCAGAGGAGAGCCTGATGACCCATGCCCTGATCGTAATCGATGTCCAGAATGACTTTTGCCCGGGCGGCGCGCTGGCCGTTGCCGGCGGGGACGAGATCGTCGCGCCGATCAATGCGATGATGGATGAGTTTGATGTGGTTGTCCTGACACAGGACTGGCATCCGGCGGGGCATTCTTCATTTGCAAGCAGCCATCCGGGCAAGGCTCCGTTCGACGTGACAGACATGCCCTATGGTCCGCAGGTATTGTGGCCCGATCATTGCGTTCAGGGCTCGGATGGGGCCGCGTTTCACGCCGATCTGCGCACGGATGCAGATCTGATCCTGCGCAAAGGGTTTCGCAGCGCCATCGACAGCTATTCAGCCTTTTTTGAGAATGATCGCGAAACCCCGACCGGGCTGAAAGGGTATCTTGAGACGCGCAGGATCAGGCAACTGACCCTGGTCGGACTGGCGACGGATTTCTGCGTCCACTATTCGGCCGTGGATGCGGCCCGGCTGGGTTTTGATGTCTCGGTAAGGCTGGACACATGCCGGGCAATTGATATGGACGGCTCGCTGAATGCGGCGCGGCAAGCCATGCAAGATGTCGGCGTGACCCTTGCCTGACCCTTAGGGCGACGCCCCCGCTGCGGCAAGATACTTCAGCAAGACAAACAGAAGCACCGCCAGACCGAGGGCGAAACCAATGCGCCCCTGAACGGTGCGTCGTTCCGGTTTACCCGGCGACGGCGCCGGTTGCGCCGTCCGGGCCGGAGTTTCCTGGCGCACAATCTCTACCTCGGGCTGGGCGGTCTTGAGATGTTCGAGAAACTTTTGAAAATCGAAATCGCCGAAATATGCCCCTTCGAGACCGATGCGCCTGATATTCGCAAACAAACGACGTAGAATTCGGGCACGGTCATCCGCATCACCGGAAGGATAATACCCACTGGGGGAGGTGCCCCCGCGTGCGCTTAGGTCAAAGCCCGCATCTATGAAAATCTCGCGGATCTCGGGCGAGGCCTCGCGCAATGCATCTGCCGTTTTGACATCCCGAAAAGCTGCGCGAACTCGGATGTCTTCCGAACGCACACCTTCCGCCTGACCGGACTCGAGATCGTCCGGCACAGTTGTAACGATGTCAAAATCGTAGTTGAGGCTCATGCACTATTTCATTCTCATCGTTCAATCCCACCCCCGACTAATCGCTGAAAAGACAGCATATTAAGCCAGCAATGTGACTTGACCTTGTCATTGTCACCAAATCAGGGACTCTTGCCATTCACCGTGCTGATTGATCTAACAACGGAAATCGCAGGAGTTCTCCATGGTCGACATTGCGACGCGCGTCTACAATCACAAATGGAAGATCGACCCTATTGTGCGGTCGTTGATCGACACGGACTTCTACAAACTGCTGATGTGCCAGTCAGTGTTTCGCAATAAGCCCCAAACCGATGTGGTTTTTTCGCTGATCAACCGGTCGAATCACGTTCCGCTGGCCCGTTTGATTGATGAGGGTGAGCTGCGTGAGCAGTTGGATCATATCCGCTCGCTCAGCCTTAGCCGGGGGGAAAGCACCTGGCTGCGCGGCAATACGTTCTACGGCAAACGGCAAATGTTCCGTCCCGATTTCATGGAATGGTTCGAGAATCTGCGCCTGTCACCTTACCATCTGGAACGCAAGGGCGATCAGTATGAGCTGACCTTTGAGGGTAAATGGCACGAGGTCATGCTGTGGGAAATCCCCGCGCTGGCGGTGCTGATGGAGCTGCGCTCGCGCGCTGTGCTGAACGACATGCGGCGGTTCGAACTGCAGGTGCTCTATGCCCGTGCGATGACCCGCGTGTGGGAGAAGATCGCTCAGCTGCGGCCCATCAAAGGGCTCGGGATAGCCGATTTCGGCACCCGACGGCGGCATTCCTTCTTGTGGCAAGATTGGTGCGTGCAGGCGATGATCGAAGGGTTGGGACAGGCCTTTACCGGCACCTCGAACTGCCTGATCGCCATGCGGCGCGAGGTTGAGGCGATCGGAACCAACGCGCATGAGTTGCCCATGGTCTATTCTGCGTTGGCTGACAATGACGGGGCGTTGGCGCGCGCGCCTTATGACGTGCTCAGCGACTGGCATGAGGAACATGACGGCAATCTGCGCATTATTCTGCCCGACACCTATGGCACCAAAGGCTTTCTGGATCGCGCCCCGGATTGGCTGGCAGGCTGGACCGGCATCCGTGTCGACAGCGGCGATCCTGCGACCGGGGCTGAGATTGCCATTAACTGGTGGCAATCACGCGGCGAGGACCCGACACAGAAACGGATCATCTTCTCAGATGGGCTGGATGTGGACAAAATCCAGGAACTGCACACACAGTTCGCCGGGCGAACCAACGTGTCCTTCGGCTGGGGGACCTTGCTGACCAATGATTTCCGGGGGCTTGTACCAGATGACGCGCTGGCGCCGTTCTCGCTGGTTTGCAAGGCGGTTTCAGCCAATGGGCGCCCCACGGTCAAACTGTCGGACAACCCGGAAAAGGCCATGGGACCCGCAGATCAGATCGAACGCTACAAGCGCGTCTTTGGCGTCGGCGCTCAGGAAGCGATCGAGGTGATCGTTTAGCCGTGATAGGCCGCAACCGTCTTGAGTTGTGAGAAACCATAGAGCGCCTCAAACCCCTTTTCACGGCCATGGCCTGATTTTCCGACGCCGCCAAAGGGCAGCTCCACCCCGCCGCCTGCGCCATAGTTATTGATGAACACCTGACCCGAGCGCAGCGCCTTTGCCAACCGCATCTGTCGCGCGCCGTCGCGTGTCCAGATGCTGGCGACCAGCCCGTACTCGGTACTGTTGGCTATGGTTAGAGCCTGTTCTTCGGTCTCAAACGGTATCAAAACCTGCACCGGCCCAAAGATTTCGTCGCGGGCCAGCGGGTGATTGGCGGGAACGTCTGAGAACAGCGTGGGGCGCACATACGCGCCGGTTTCCGGGGCGTGGCCAACGATCTCGCCCTCAGCAGCGACGTTCAGATCAGCTCCTTTCTCGAGAAATCCAGTTACTATCTCTTGCTGACGCGCCGAGATCAGCGGACCGAGCCGCAGATCCTCTTGCGCAGGACCAACCGTTAGCTGCTCATAAGCGTCGGCCATTCGGGATTTCACTTGCTCGTAAACGCCCCGTTGCACCAGAATGCGGGACGAGGCCGAGCAGGTTTGACCTGCGTTTTGAATACCAGCATTGACCAGAAACGGCAGCGCCGCGTCCAGATCGGCATCGTCAAACACCAGCTGTGGGGATTTTCCGCCCAATTCCAGCGTCACGGGCACCACGTTGCGGCCTGCGGCCTGCTGCACCAGCGCGCCAGTGGCGACAGAGCCGGTGAAAGAGATGTGGTCGACATCCGGATGACCTGACAGTGCCGCTCCGGCCTCGGCCCCTAGACCGGGGACCACGTTGAGCGCGCCGGCGGGCAGCCCAGCGTCGACGGCAAGATGGGCAAAGGCCAGCGCGGTCAGACAGGCCTCTTCCGCTGGTTTCAACACGCAGGCATTGCCCATCGCCAGCGCCGCCCCAACCGAACGTCCGATGATCTGCATCGGATAGTTCCACGGCACGATATGGCCGGTCACGCCATGCGGTTCGCGCAGGGTATAGACCGTATAGCCATCGAGATAGGGAATGGTCTCACCCATCACCTTATCGGCAGCGCCGCCATAGAATTCGCAATACCGCGCAAGGGCCACGGCATCGGCGCGCGCCTGTGTCAGCGGTTTGCCCACATCCATCGCCTCAAGCAGGGCAAGATCGTCGACACGGTCCAGTACAAGCTGGCCAAGCCGCGTCAGAATGCGCCCTCTCTCCAGCGCGGTCATGCGGCCCCAATCACCCTGAACCGCTGCGCGGGCGGCCCGAACTGCGGCGTCGATATCTGACGCACCCCCTTTGGCAATCTGACAGATTTCGGTGCCGTCAGACGGATTGATCAGAGGCAGGGTGCCACCTGTGGTGGGGTGCCAAGCACCGCCAATCAGGCAACGGCTGGGATCAAACCAAAGCGGGTTTTGCATGATTCTGGCCTCCATTTAGGCTCTAACAAGGCGTTTTCATATCGCGTGCTGCCTCAGGTCCGGCAGGCGGGGGGCAGCTGCGATCAAATCCTGCGTGTAAGGGTGCTGTGGGTTTGCAAACACCGCCTCCGTCTCGCCCTGTTCGACGATCTTGCCCGCCCGCATCACCATGACCCGATCCGTAATAGTTCGCACCACGCTGAGATCGTGGCTGATGAACAGATAGGTCAGGTTATAGGCCGCGCACAGCTCGGCCAGCAAATCCAGAATCTGCGCCCGGACAGACACATCGAGGGCCGAGACAGCCTCGTCAAACAGGATCAGTTCGGGCCGGATGATCAGCGCGCGCGCGATGGCGATGCGCTGGCGCTGACCGCCCGAGAACTCGTGTATATATTTGCCCGCGTCGTCGGGGCGCAGGCCAACGGCCATTAGCATTTCGGCGATGCGATCCCGGCGTTCTGCCCCGGTGGGCGGCGCGTCCAGCACATGCAGCGGCTCGGCAATCAGGCGCGAGACACGATGACGGGGATTGAAGCTGCCATAGGGGTCCTGAAACACCACCTGCATCTTTCGCCGCACGTCTGGATTGGGTCTATGCCCGGTGAAAACCGGCTGGCCCTCCAGCAGAATTTCACCGCCCTGCACCTGCTCAAGCCCCAAAATTGCCCGTGTTAGGGTCGATTTTCCGCACCCGGATTCGCCGACCAGCCCCAGACGTTCCCCCCGGTGCAGGGTGAAACTGACATCGTCAACGGCGCGGTGGTGACCGGGCGGATCAAACAGGCGCTTGCGTGGCAAACGATAATCGCGGACCACGCCTGTCACGTGCAACAGAGGGCGCGGCGCGGGGGCTGCGGGCAGATCGACCTGATGGCCCGAGGCCTCGAACAGCATCCGCGTATAGGGATGTTGCATGTTACCCAGCAGCTGCGCGGTCGGGCCGGTCTCAACCACCTCACCGTGGCGCATCACCACGATCTGGTCAGCCATCTGGGAAACAACCGCCAGGTCATGGGTTATCATCAGCAGACCCATCCCGTATTCGGCCACCAGCCCCTGTAGCAACTTCAGAATCTGCGCCTGAGTGGTGACGTCCAGCGCTGTGGTCGGCTCATCCGCGATCAGCAGCTTCGGGCGCAGCGCGATGGCCATGGCGATGACCACACGCTGACGTTGGCCGCCGGACAGCTCATGCGGATAGCGAGTCATGGGAAAGCGATCGGGCGGCAGGCCGACGCGGATCAGAACCTCTTGCGCACGGGCTTTGGCCTGCGCGGGGGGCATGGCTTTGTGGATCAGAATGGTCTCGGCCACCTGATCGCCGATGGTTTTCACCGGGTTCAGCGCGGTCATCGGTTCCTGAAACACCATCCCGATGGAGGCTCCGCGCCGGGCGCACATCTCGGGCTCGGGCCGGTCCAGCAGATCCTGACCGCTCAAGGTGATCGCACCTTGGGTACTGGCCCCGTTTGGCAGCAATTGCATGACGGCCAGCGCCGTCATGGATTTGCCCGATCCGCTTTCGCCGGTCACCGCGACGATCTGGCCGGACGCGACCGACAGGCTGACCTGTTTCAGGACCGGTGTCCCGTGGATCGCTAGCGAGAGGTTTTGGATGTCCAGCAAGCTCATGCGCGGGCCACCCTGATCCGCGGGTCCAGCCAGTCACGCAACCCATCCCCCAGCAGGTTCAGGCCCAGCACCGTCACGATGATCGCCAGCCCCGGAATCAGAGCCAAATGCGGGGCAAAGCTGACCATTGTCTGCGCATCAGCCAGCATCCGTCCCCAGCTGGGCGTGGGCGGTTGAGCCCCAAGACCGACGTAAGACAGGCCCGCCTCGGCCAGAATACCAAGCGAGAATTGGATGGTGCCCTGCACAATCAGCAAGTTGGCGACATTGGGCAGGATATGTTCGACCGAGATGCGCGCAGCACCCTTTCCCGACACACGAGCGGCAAGGATGAACTCGCGTTCCCACAGGGACAGGGCCGCGCCTCGGGTGATGCGGGCGAAGACGGGGATGTTGAAAATCCCGATGGCGATGATCGCGTTGACCGCACCGGCACCAAAGACGGCGGTGATCAGAATGGCAATGACCAGCGACGGAAAGGCAAAGACCAGATCGTTACCGCGCATGATCAGCTCATCCAGCCACGACCCTTTGCGGGCGGCGGCAGCAAGACCAAGCGGCACGCCCAACGCCATTCCGATACCAACCGCGACCAGCGCCACCGCAATCGAGGTGCGCGCACCCACCATGATCATCGAAAAGATGTCGCGGCCAAAGTGATCGGTCCCGAACCAATGCTGCGCGTTGGGCGGTTGCAGCTTGTTCGGGATATCCAGCGCCGAATAGTCATAGGGCGTCCAGACAAATGAGATCAGCGCCGCCAGCAATACCAGCGAAGACAGGAGCGACCCGAGGATCAGATTGCGGCTCATGTCCGGCTCCTGAGACGGGGATCAACGGCGGCATAGGCCAGATCGACCAGAAAGTTCACGGTGATCACTGCAAAGACCAACAACATGACCACGGATTCCACCACGATCAGATCGCGCGCGGAAATGGCCTGAAACACCAGCCGCCCAAGGCCGGGCAGGTAAAATACCTGCTCGATGATGATCGACCCGGCCAGCAGGAAAGAGAATTGAAGCCCGATGATAGTCAGCACCGGGATCAGCGCATTCCGCACCCCGTGCCGCCACAGAGCCTGACGGCGGCTCAGGCCCTTGGCGCGGGCGGTGCGCATGAAATCCTCACCCAGAATATCCAAGAGGGCCGAGCGCATGACCCGCGCCAGGATGGCCGCCTGCGGCAGCGCAAGTGCGATCGCGGGCAAGGTCAGAGAATGCAGGCCGGTCCACAGCCCGCTATCCCAACCGGCGAACCCTCCGGCGTTGAACCAGCGCAGATTGATGGCGAAGATCAGCACCAGCATCATGGCGAACCAGAAATTGGGCACCGCGATCCCCAGCTGCGTGGCCCCCATCACCGTCAGGTCCCCCGGCCTGCCCCGGCGCGCAGCGGCATAGATGCCGGCGGGAAAGGCAATCAGGGTCGACAGCGCCAGCGCATAAAGGGCCAGAGGCAGTGACACCCACAAGCGATCCGCGATCATCTCAGAAACCGGCGTGCGATAGGTATAAGAGGTTCCAAAATCGCCGGTCAGCATCCCCCCAACCCAGTTCAGGTATCGCTGCGGTTTGGTCATATCCAGGCCAAGCTCGGCCCGAAGCGCCGCCAGCGTGTCCGGCTGGGCATTCACCCCAAGCATGAACGACGCCGGATCGCCCGGCGCGACCTCGATCACGGCAAAAATCACCACCGAGGCAACAGCAAGGCTGAGGATCAGCGAGATCAGACGTTTGATGGCATAGCGCAGCATTGCCAACACGTTAGGTAGGAGTGGCGCGCGGGTCCAGAGGCGTGAACTGTCTGGTCAGGGATATTTCTGCCGCTCCTGTCGCACCAGATCGATGGCGCAGGCCGACAGTTTGGCGGCCTCCTTGGTTTCCGACAGCCAGCTCAGGTTGGTTTCGGTCCGCGCCAGAACCGCACGACGCAGCACCATCAGCCGTGCGCGCGGGCTGTTCAGAAACGTCTCTTGCGGGATCGCGGCCTCCAGCGGGCTGTCGATGCGGATGATTTCGTAATAGCCCCCTGACAGGGCCAGAAATGCAAAAGAACAGGCCGCAACATCCCCGGCACAGCTGGTTTCGCACAGGTTGGCAATCGGGGCAGCCGATGGCGCGGAACCAAGCCAGCGCTCGACCGCCGGGCGCCAGGGATTCGACGGGGAACTGTCACCGAAGCCCAGCCCGAGGGCCAGAAACTCTGCCATCTCCAGCGCGTCCGCAGCCTCGGCGCTTACCTCTGCCGGCTGAATATGCCGCAGCGCGGCCAACCCGTCTCCGCGCGGTTCCGCAGGGCCCGACAGATAGCGGAGGTAAGGTTTCAGATCCTGCATCACCTGCGCGTCAGACAGCAAAGCCCGGCGCATATCCGAGCCTCCGTACAGGGCTGCGATACGGGTCGGATAGTCGGTTGCCTGATGTTCGCCAAGCTGATTCAGCCGGGCAATCAGGTCCAGATCGGGCTCGGGACGTCTGGAGCGTTGCAGCGCCAGCGCAAGCTCATTTCCGGCCCGCGCCTCAACCGCCAGCCAGGACCGGCCAACCGCATTAATGTCCGGTTGCCGGAACAACGCCCGCGCCTCTTTCGCCGTCAGAGACAACCGGAAAGGCGACGGTCCAAGATCGGACGTTTCGATCCGGCCAAGCAGCAAACGCGCCTGTGCATTCCCCTCGGCGGCCAGCTCCGCCAGCATTGGCAGGCTTTGCGCATCATCGCCCTCAAGCCACAGTTCCACTGCAGTATCCAAACGCTCATCCGCAGCAACCGCAGGGGCAAAGAAAGAAAATGCCAGAAAGAAAATACCAACCCCGAGCATCAGCGCGCCGATGCTCGGGGTGTTTTTGTTATGGGTCTTTTTATTCATCCCAACTGATAGCCGTCAGATCGATGGCGGCTGTTGGGGCGTTTTCCCACAGCCCCTGTACGCCCGCCTTGGCCACGCCCAGCTTGGCCAGCTGGAACAGGTAGCCGTTGACATAGTCGTTGGCGATCAGACGCTGCGCCTCACCCAGCAAACGCGCGCGTTCATCCGGGTCGGTGGTCGAATTCAGCGTGTCCATCAGGGTCTGGAAATCAACGCTGTCATATTGAAAGTAATATTCGGGGCGCGCGTAGATTCCGATATCCATCGGTTCGGTATGGCTGACGATGGTCAGACCAAAATCCTTGCCTTTGAACACGGATTCCAACCACTGCGCCCATTCGACATTGATGATTTCTGCCTTGATGCCAACTTCGGCCAGCTGTGCGGCGATGATCTCGCCCCCCCGGCGCGCATAGGAGGGCGGCGGCAGGTGCAACGTGGTCTCGAACCCTTCGGCATATCCGGCATCCGCAAGCAGCTTGGCAGCTTTTTCCGGGTCATAGGCCGAGTTTCCGGTCAGATCGACATAGGCCGGGCTGTGTGGCGCAAAATGGGTACCGATGGGGGTGCCATAGCCAAACATCGCCCCGTCGATGATGGCCTGCCGGTCGATGGCATGGGCCAGCGCCTGTCGCACGCGAATATCGTCAAATGGCGGTTGCTTGTTGTTGGTCGACAGAATGGTTTCCCCCTCGGTCGAGCCAACCAGAACCTGAAAGCGCGGGTCCGCTTCGAATTGCGGCAGGTTTTCGGGCGCAGGGAAGTTGTCAAAGGCGTCGATATCCTCGGCCATCATGGCGGCAAAAGCGGCCGTCGGGTCCGAGATGAATTTGAAAGTGGCTGTTTCTAACGCGGGTGTATCTCCCCAATAGTCGGGGTTGCGATTCAGCGTGATGCTGTCGCCCTGAACCCATTCGCCAAAGGTAAAGGCGCCTGTGCCAACCGGGTTGGTCTTGATGGTCTCAATGCTTTCCGGTGCAACGATAACCGCGTCACCCCAGGCCAGGTTGAACAGCAGATTGCCATTTGGCTCGGACAAGGTGACCTGAACCGTCAGCGGGTCGATGACCTCAACGCTTGCGATCCCGGCAAACAGGGCTTTTTGCGCATTGGCGCTGTCCTCAGCCAGTGCACGGTCGAGGCTGAACTTGACGTCCTCGGCATCCATCGCGGTGCCATCGTGAAAGGTGACCCCCTCGCGCAGCTTGAACGTATAGACCTTGCCATCATCCGAGATTTCCCAGCTTTCGGCCAGCCCGGGCACAACCGATCCGTCCCCCATGAAACGGGTCAGACCTTCGAAGATATTGGTGTAGACAACCGAATCGATGGCTTGCGCGGCGGCACTGGTCGGGTCCAGATGCGGCGGCTCCAGCTGCATCGCGATGGTAATGTCCGATTTCGCATAGACCTGCGTTGCAAGCAGGCCAGCACCAAGCGCCAGCGCTGATGCAAATGGTCGAAGCATCTGCTGTATCATGAAAATCTCTCCCCACAAGTTATGACCCGCCCATGTGTGAACAGGGCTCTGCGGGCTATAATGTCCCCGTAAACCTCAGGTCAATCAAGGGAATGTTCGCGCAACCGGGGTTTCTCTGACCGTTATCGATCTGCTATGCCGCACTGCAACATGAACATCGCGAGGAGCGAGCATGAGCGCCACCGCCCGCAAAACAGCCCCGAATGCCGAGGATATTCGCACCCGCAAAGGAGGCGCGCCCCTGGTCAGCCTGACGGCCTATACAACGCCGATGGCCCGGCTGATGGATGCCCATTGCGATTTCGTGCTGGTCGGCGACAGCGTTGGCATGGTGCTGCATGGGCTCGATTCCACGCTGGGTGTGACAATGGACATGATGGTGATGCACGGACAGGCCGTCGCGCGCGGTCTGGACAAGGCGATGATGGTCATCGACATGCCCTTTGCCAGCTATGAACATGACCCGGCACAGGCTTTTGCCAACGCGGCCCGCCTGATGTCAGAAACCGGCGCAGGTGCGATTAAGCTGGAAGGTGGCGTTGAGATGGCCGAAACCATCCACTTTCTGGTCAAGCGCGGCATCCCGGTCATGGCGCATATCGGCCTGACTCCGCAATCGATCAACACGTTGGGCGGCTACAAAGTGCAGGGGCGCGATGCTCAGGCCCAGACTGTCCTGGCTGATGCCCAAGCCGTGGCCGAGGCTGGCGCGTTTTCCGTGGTGTTAGAGAAGGTTCCGCAAGGATTGGCCAACCGGATCACGGCCGAGATTTCGATCCCCACCATCGGCATCGGGGCGTCAGCGGGCTGTGACGGGCAAATTCTGGTGGTCGATGATATGCTGGGCTTTTTCACCGCGTTCAAACCCAAATTCGTCAAACGCTATGCCGATCTGGGGCCGCAGGCCGAAGCTGCGATTGCAGAATATGCCGCCGAGGTGCGCGCGCGCGCATTCCCGGCTGATGAACACGTCTTTGCCGATCAGGCCCCGACCAAAGGACACAAGACATGACCGCGCCAATTCTGCGCCACCTGCCCGATCTGCGCACCAAAACCAATCACTGGCAGAACAGCCGCGAGGTTATCGGCATTGTGCCCACCATGGGCGCGCTGCATCAGGGGCATCTGTCGCTGGTCGAGGCCGCCAAGGCCGATTGCGACCGGGTGATCGTGACGATCTTTGTGAACCCCAAACAGTTCAACAACCCCGAAGATCTGGCCAAATACCCGCGCACCGAGCATGAGGATGCCGAAAAACTGGCCCCATACGAGGTCGATGCGATCTATGTGCCCGAGCCCGACCAGATTTATCCCGATGGCTTTGCCACCAATGTATCGGTCGCAGGTCTAACCGACGTAATGGAAGGCCCGTTCCGGCCCGGCCATTTCGACGGGGTCGCGACCGTTGTGGCGAAATTGTTTCTCCAGACACGAGCAGATCGGGCTTATTTTGGTGAAAAGGACTATCAGCAATTGATGATTGTCCGCCGCATGGCCCGTGATCTGGACCTGCCTACTGATGTTATCGGCTGCCCGACCGTGCGCGAGCCGTCGGGTCTGGCGATGTCATCGCGAAACCTGCGCCTGTCACCTGAGGGTTTGGTTGTCGCAGCCCGGAAGAATGTGATCATGCGCGAGTTGGCAAGCCAATTGGCAGCAGGTGATCAATTCGAGGCATTGGCCGAGCAATCCAAGACGGCGCTGCTGGAGGCTGGCTTTACTGAGGTCGAATACATCGACCTGCGCTGTGCCGACACACTTGAGGCGCTGCCACAAGCCAACCGCCCGGCGCGGCTGTTTGTTGCAGCCTGGGCGGATGGGGTGCGTCTGATCGACAACATTCCTGTCTGAACACTCTGGCAAGTGCGCCAATGTTTGCGCTAAAGTCCCGCAAAACCAAACGGGAGGGGGGCGCAGGCGTGACCTATATTCTGGCCATTGATCAGGGCACGACATCCACACGAGCAATTCTGTTTGACGCGCAAATGCAGCGCGTTGCAACGGCGCAGCGCGAATTCACCCAGCACTTCCCGCAAGAGAGCTGGGTTGAGCACGACGTTGAGGAGATCTGGGACAGCGTCCTGACCGTCTGCCGCGACGTGATGAAAAACCACGATGTCACGGCCCAACAGATTGCCGGGATCGGCATCACCAACCAGCGTGAAACCACGGTCATCTGGGATCGGACCACGGGCAAAGCCATCCACAACGCCATCGTCTGGCAAGACCGGCGCACCGCCGATATCTGCGACCGCTTCCGGCAGGCCGGATGCGAAGATGACGTCACCACGCAGACCGGGTTGCTGCTGGATCCTTACTTCTCGGGCACCAAAGTCAAATGGTTGCTGGATACAGTCCCGGGTACGCGCGAACGCGCGGCGGCGGGCGAGTTGCTCTTTGGCACGATCGACAGCTTCCTGATCTGGCGTCTGACCGAAGGCCGCAGCCATGTCACCGATGCCACAAATGCCGCGCGTACGCTGTTGTTCGATATCCATAAGGGCGAATGGAGCACTGAGATTTGTGATCTGCTGGACGTGCCCATGGCCATGCTGCCTGAGGTGCGGGATTGCGCCGCGGACTTCGGCGTAACAACGCTATTTGGTGGCGAGATTCCGGTTCTGGGCGTTGCGGGCGATCAACAGGCTGCAACCATCGGTCAGGCCTGTTTTGAACCGGGAATGTTGAAATCGACCTATGGCACCGGATGTTTTGCCTTGCTGAATACGGGCACCCAACCGGTAGAATCCAAAAACCGCCTGCTGACAACAATCGGATATCAGCTGGATGGCCAACGCACCTATGCGATTGAGGGTTCGATCTTTGTCGCAGGCGCGGCCGTGCAATGGCTGCGTGATGCGTTGCAGATCATCGATTCGGCCCCGCAAAGTGGCGAGCTGGCCGCCCAGGCCGACCCGACCCAGCATGTGGTTCTGGTCCCTGCCTTTACCGGCCTTGGAGCGCCCTATTGGAAGCCTGATTGCCGCGGCGCGGTGTTCGGACTAACCCGCAATTCGGGCCGGGCCGAGTTTGCGCGCGCCACGCTGGAGAGCATCGCCTTTCAGACCCGCGACCTCTGGCATGCGATGCAGGGCGATTGGGGCGCTGACGCCAATGTCACCCTGCGCGTCGACGGAGGCGCAAGCGCATCTGACTGGGCCATGCAAGGGCTTTCAGACATTCTTGGCGCGCCGGTCGACCGCCCCGTGATGCAGGAAACAACGGCACTTGGGGCCGCTTGGCTGGCCGGGATGCGCGCGGGCGTCTACCCCGATCAGGCTGGATTCGCGCAGACATGGGCGCTGGACCAGCGTTTTGAGCCCAAGCTGCCCGAGGCCGACAGAGAAGCCGGCTATGCCCGCTGGAAACGGGCCGTGGATGCCGCGATGAGCTTTTGACGCGGTCAGCGGTTAGCTGTGATCCTTCATCAGCCGCTGTTTCTGACGTGACCAGTCGCGCTTGGCCTGGGTTTCGCGTTTGTCGTGGGTTTTCTTACCCTTAGCGATCCCGATCTTAATCTTGGCCAGACCTTTGTGGTTGAAATACAGAACCAGCGGCACCAGCGTCATGCCCTTACGCTGTGTCGCGTTCCAGAGATTGGACATCTCTTTCCGCGAGACCAGCAGTTTGCGGCGGCGGCGCTCTTCATGTTTGAAGACCTTGGCCTGTTCGTAGGGCGCGATATAGCTGTTGACCAGCCACAGCTCTCCGTCATCGACCGTCGCATAGCTGTCGGCGATGTTCGAACCGCCCGCGCGCAGCGATTTGACCTCGGACCCCTGCAGAACAACACCGCATTCGATATCGTCTTCGATTGCATAATCGAAGCGCGCGCGCCGGTTTTCGGCGATCACCTTGTAATTCGGGTCTGTCTTTTGCTTGGCCATGACGCGTTGATTTAGGCGGCTTACGCGCGCCTTGCAAGCGGCGGTTTCAATTCAGGGTTCAGGAATGCGCCGACATGATCAGGTCGGGGCCAAAAATCGTGTCCGCATGATTGTGCAGATAAATCTTTAGCCATGGGGTGAACCGTTCCGGGTGGCGGCGCACTTCGGCCAGCAGATCGTGGTAGTCGATCCAGCGCGTCTTGGCGACCTCATCCGGGTTGGGTTCGATTTTCAACGACCCGCGCACATGCGCCAGAAACACGTCGACCACCTCGTTCTCAACCAGACCATTGCCGACATCCGCGTGATATTCCAGTCGATGACGGTATTCCGGGTAAAGCCCGGTAATGCCCAGCTCTTCGCGCAGGCGCCGCACGGCACAAACGGGCGCGCTTTCGTTCCAGTCCGGGTGGGTGCAGCATGTATTAGCCCAAAGACCCGGCGTATGGTATTTGCACAGCGCCCGACGCTGCATCAGAATCTCGGTGCCCCGCACCGCAAATACCGACACCGCCTTATGCTTGAGGCCCTTTTCATGCGCCTCCAGCTTGTCGACGGGCGTCAGCTTACCCTCAACCCAGGCTGGGATCATAATCCCCATTTTATATCTCCTGTTGCCCGCCGACATGTCATCGGCATCGGCGGTATGGGCTGTGGCCAGGTCGGCTTGGCGTTGCGATTGGCTCGAGCGGTCACCTGGGATGGCTGAGCCTGGAATAGTCTCCAAGGTGGCCCCGATCCATCTCTGGATCAAGCGCACGAAAGGCCGCAGGGGCTGCGGCCTTTCGAGAATGGTCAATTTAGATCGGGTGTCAGGCTTTATTCGCCCGAAACGCTAACGATATAAGCATAGACGTCTTCGCCGCCCTTCTTCAGCTTAAAGGTCATTTTGGACTTGGCAGCTGTTTCGTCCAGATAGTCTTTCAGGAAACCCTTGGGGTCCTGCGTATAAGCAACAAAGGTCTCTTCGTCCCAGACCAGCCCGTTTTCACCCGCCGCTACAAGGCTGTCGCCATACTTGAACCCTTCGACAGTCCCCGCGGTGCGACCAGCGATCGCATAGAGGTTGGGCCCGGTTTTGCCGCCCTTGACGATCGCTTCGCCCGAGGCGTCGACAATCCCGTGGCAGGCTTTGCATTTTCCAAAGGCTTTCTTCCCGGCTTCGGCATCACCTTCGGCATAAGCGGGAACGGCCAGAAGGCCGACAATTGCTGTGGCAAGGATGCGTTTCATTGTTCTCTGCTCCGATAGAAATAGCTGATCAGAAAGGAGCGCTGCGGGGATAGAGAGTCAACGCGCAGATTGCCGCGCGATGGCATTGTGTCGCGGCAATAAGCGTGCGTGACTTAACCTATGTCATGGAAGTCCGACCAGCATGGCAAAAGATCGCCTGCTGCCGGTCTTGCCAGATAGACGGCGCGGGCAATCGCACGGGCCAGACACAGCGATGCGGCATGGCCCAGCAGCGCCAGATCCACCTCAGGCGCCGAAGGCCCGGTGCCTGTGCTGACACCAAAGACCAGATCGCCATCACCAGGCGTATGCGCCGGCACGATCGCCCGAGCGATCCCGTCATGGGCCGCAACCGCCATACGCTGGCATTGCGCCTTGGACAGCGCGGCATCGGTGGCCACCACAGCGATGGTCGTGTTGGTCTGATCGACAGAGGCAGGCCGCATCGCCGCCGCTTTGCGGCTGTCGGCGCTGAACCCCAGCCCCGACGCCCTATCCGCGCCCAAACCGCCAAATTCGCCGCGTTGCTCAAACGGGGCCGCCCAAAAGTGATGATCCCCCGGCGTTGTCACACTGCCCAGCGCATTCACCACAACCAGCGCACCCACCAGGGCCCCGTTGTCCAGTTGAAACGAGGTCGAGCCCAGCCCGCCTTTGTGCATGGCCGTCAGGGCCCCTGTACCCGCGCCTGCGGTGCCCAGCGCAAATGTACCTGACGCGGCCTCAAAAGCGGCGCGACCCAAAGCGCGATAGGGGTTTTCGACCCACGCCTTGTCGCCACCGTTCAGCAAATCAAAGACGATTGCCCCTGGAACAATGGGCACCCGGGCGCTGCCGACCGCGACACCGCGACCCTGCCCGTGCAATGCATCCGAAACCCCCGAACAGGCATCCAGCCCAAAGGCTGATCCGCCCGACAGGGCAATCGCATCCACGCGGTCGACTGTTTTGTCGGGGGCCAGCAGGTCCGTCTCGCGGCTGCCGGGGGCCCCGCCCATAACATGCACCGATGCCGTAAAAGGGGCGTCCCCCGTCAGCACGGTCGCGCCTGATTTCAGCGCTTCGTCCTGTGCATTGCCAACCTTCAGGCCGGGGATATCGGTGATCAGGTTCTGTGGTCCGGGCGTCATTGCAAGCTCAGATGCTGTGGGGTCAGAGCGCGCTTACGCGGTACCTCCCGCTGGGATTTTTTGGGCCAGAGATTGAGCGGATCAGATACAGCGGCCACCGTCCACCTCCATCGCGACGCCGGTGATCATGCTGGCCTCATCCGAACACAGAAAGAGGGCCGCGTTGGCCATATCCTCGGGGGTTGAGAAGCGGCCCAGCGGGATGGTGGACAGAAACTTGGCCCGCATTTCGGGCGTATCCTCACCCATGAAGGATTTCAGCATGGGCGTTTCGCCCGCGACAGGACAAATCGCGTTCACGCGCACGCCCATCGGGGCCAATTCCACCGCCATCGCCTTGGTGGCGGTGATCATCCAGCCCTTAGAGGCATTGTACCAGTTGAGGTTCGGACGCGGAGACAACCCCGCCGTTGAGGCGACATTCAGGATCGCACCTGTGCCGCGCGTTTTCATATCGGGAACAAAGGCGCGCGCAGTCAGATAGACGGACTTCATGTTCACGGCACACACCCGGTCAAAATCGTCTTCGCTGACCTCGTCCAACGGCGTGGGCATATGGGTCGTACCCGCATTATTCACAAGAATGTCGAGCGATCCGAACGCCTCAGTAACAGCCGCTGCCATGGCCTGAACGGAGCTTGCATTTGAGACGTCGACCTGTTGGGGAATGGCATTCGGGCCAAGTGCAGCGGCCATCTTGCGGGCGGCATCATCGTTGATATCGGCAATCATAACGCGCGCGCCCTGCGTCAGGAATTTCTGCGCGATCCCTGCGCCGAACCCGGACGCTCCGCCGGTCACAAGTGCCGTTTTTCCCGCCAACCGCATGGCTATACCCCCTGCCGCCTATAGAGCGCAGAGTAGCAACGCCTTGGAAAGATACCAGATTAATCTTCCGAGACCTTTCCGCGCAGCGTTTTGACATCCGACCGCGCCTTTTTGGCAGCCAGCCGCCGTTTGACGGACCCGCGGGTGGGCTTTGTCGGAATGCGCCGCTTGGGCTTGACCAGCGCCCGCGCGATAAGCTCGGCCAGCCGGGTGCGGGCGATCTCGCGGTTGCGCGCCTGGCTGCGGGTTTCCTCGCACTGAATGATGATCGCACCCTCTTTGGTCCAACGCCGCCCGGCCAAACGGCGCAGCCGGGTCTTTACCGGATCGGGCAACGAGGGCGAGCGCGCAGCTTCGAACCGCAGTTCAACCGCAGTCGAGACCTTGTTGACATTCTGCCCGCCGGGACCGGACGAGCGCACAAAGCTCTCGGTCAGTTCCCAGTCCTGCAGGGTGATATCGTCGGTGATGCGCAACATGGGCGCGACCTTACAAGGCACGGGCGGAAACAGAAAGGGCCGCCCCGGTGGGACGGCCCTTCGAAAGTTCAGGAGGTCGGGTCGGTTAGATCAATCGACCAGCCGGAGCGAGCGCTCCGCCAAGGGCTGCCCTAACAGGCGATCCCCCCGGTTGTTCCGACACCTCTCTCCAATCTCTTTCTCGACACTGGATCACCTCCTTTTCTAACTGTTGCGGTTAACAAGGAGCGTGACACAAGTTGTGCCAATCTCAAAGCATTTTTTTACGCAGGCTGCGCAGGGGTCAGGCGGGCGACGATCACTTTGAACGGGATCAGGGCGATCAGCGCCAGCGACAGTTTCACCAGCCAGTCAGCAAAGGCCAGCGTCACCCATAGTGGGGCCATCGGACCGGACAGCATAAAGGGCACGGGCTCCCACGCCCAGCTGATTGCCGCATCAGCGTTTGCTCCGAAGAACGCAACCGAGGCTGAGAAGGCAATCGTGAAGAACAGCGCCGTGTCCAGTGCAGAGCCAACCAGAGTGGACACCAGCGGCGCACGCCACCAGCGCCCGCCACGTAGCGAGTTAAACACTGTAACGTCTGTCAGCTGGGCGATCAGGAAGGCGGTGCCCGACGCAACGGCAATGCGCAGCGGAACGGCGGCATAGGTGAAACCGTCACCTTGCAGCATGATCTGGCTGCCGATCAGCGAGCAGATGATGCCGGTGATGAACCCTGCAAACACAACCTTGCGGGCGGTGGCCACGCCGTAGACGCGGTTCATGATGTCAGTGACCAGAAAGGCCAGCGGATAGGTGAAAGCACCCCAGGTCAACAGCCCGTCAAAGATCAGGAACTGGACCAGAATGTTTGAAGCCACAACAATGGCGGCCATGGCAATAATGCCGGGAATGTAAGCGCGTTGCATGTTTTGATGCCCGTTTTGACAAGGTAGCGGCGACTTGGCCCCAGGCTCATCCCAAGGCAAGCCGCGCTTCTAGACGCTTGTTTTATGTTTGGCAAGTCATTCCGGCAGCAGATACTCAACCAGCTCGGTGCGCAAAATCGCCAGAAAGTTGTCATCCGAGATCATCGTGGCGCGCAAACGCCCCTGTGGATCGCGCCAGACGGACAGACCTTCGAGGTTGTCATGGGTCCCGGTGCCGGTTTCAAACAGGATCTCTTCGGCATGGGGCATGTCATCCGTGATCTGCCAGCGACGCAGGCGCGAGCGGAACCCCAACAGCGATACAGATCGTTCGAGCACATAGAACCGGCCATCCGGCCCGAAATCCGCGGCAACCGGAAGAAACCCGTCCTGTGGAGGCAGTACAAAGGGGGTCGACCAGCGCTGGCCGTCCCATCGATAAACCGGAATATCACCCTGCGCGGTCCGGCTTTTTTCGGTCAGGGTATAAAGACGGCCCTGATCATCTATCGCCAGCCCTTCGAATGAGCCGTTGATGTCCAGCGCCTCAAACGCACTGGGGCGCGGCAAGACGCGCGCCTTGGCCCCTGGCGCCGTATACTGCGCCACACGGTGCACGCCTTCGAATGAGATATAAAGCGACCCGTCAGGGGCCACGGCGATGCCTTCGGAATCCCCCGCGCGCCCTGTCAGAGTACGCCCTTTGCTGGACAGAACCGGCCAATGGCCGGTGATGTCTGTCCCTGTGATCTCACCCCCGTCGCGGTGGATACGCGCTGTCACAAGCATCGACCGATCGCTCAGCGCAATCACCTGTTGGCCGTCTTCCAACATATGAAGCGCCGAAAACCCGCCGAACCAGTCATCATCCCCACGCCAGGCATAGCTGCCGAGATGCGTCGCGGTGCGAACTTCGACCGCCCAGACAGATGTGGCCAGCAGCGCGGCGATCAGTTGGACTGCAAAACCGAGGTGCATTGCTGAGGCAAATCTGACAGGCGGTATTCGCGGCGTTTCTTGGGCGGCGGCGCGTTTGGATCAGGTGGCGGCGGGTTCAGAATGTTGCGCACCCATTGTTGCGCCTCGGCGCAGCCATCCCCTTTGGGCGGCGCATCCTGATTGACGCAACCTTTCGAGCCCTTGGGGCATTTCAGACGAACATGAAAATGATAATGATGCCCCCACCAGGGCCTGATCTTGCGCAGATAGGCGCGGTTGCCTTTTTCGTCATTGCACATCTGCACCTTGGCCCCCGGAAACACAAAAATCCGCGCGACGCGTTTGTCCTTGGCGGCTTCGCGCAACACGGCGTGGTGCTGCTTGGTCCAGTTTCCATTCACATAGGCCCCATTCGCACGGCGCAGTGATATGGACGAAATATTCTCGCGCGCCTTACGGCTGAGACGCATATTGTCGCCCGGCAGCATCCAGATATCGATATCCAGCCCCAGCTGATGACTGCGATGCCCTGACGTCATCGGACCGCCCCGCGGTTGGCTGATATCCCCAATATAGAGGCCATTCCATCCCGGCTGCCGCGCCGCGAATTTGCTCAGATCCTGCACATAATCGATCGCCTCGGGATGCCCCCAGTTGCGATTACGCGACAGGCGCATGGCCTGCCATGTCGCCCCTGTTTCCGGCAGTTGCACCGAACCGGCCGCGCATCCGCGCGAATAGCTGCCGAAGGCCGCAGGTTTCTGCTGCGAACTCTGCTTTTGCGCCCCGAACAGCTGCTTTGCCAGCGGCTCTGCCCCGGCAGTGCCGGTCAGCGTCAAGGCGGCAAGAATTGCGATAAAACGTATCAAATTCATTTGCTCTGATCTCCTTCCGGCTTCACCCAGCGCATCAGGATCAGCCCCAGAATAAACAACAGAATGATCGGAGACACCCCCAACCGCGCATTTCCGGTGGCGGTCGTGACAATCCCGATCAACAGCGGTGCAACAAATGCCGTCGCCCGACCCGATAGGCCATAGAGGCCAAAGCTCTCGACCGGGGCCGCCGAATCGGTATGGCGCACCATCATCGACCGGCTGGCCGACTGCAGAACGCCCCCCATGCCGCCAATCAGGATGCCGCAGCCAAAGAAAACCATATCCGGCAGGCCCGACCCTTCGGGCAGGCTGATCCCGTAAATCTGCGTCCGATCCATCGAGACCACGGTGACGCAGACAAAGATCAACACCCAGATTGCGACCAAAATAACCGGTTTAGGGCCGTATTTGCGATCCAGCTTGCCCCCGATCCAGGCGAAGATGGCCGAGGCCAGAACGCTGACAATTCCAAACACGCCGATCTTGATCAGGTCCCATTCCAGCACCAGCCGCGCATAGACACCACCAAAACTGTAAAGCCCGTTCAGCGCGTCGCGATAAAACATGGATGACCCAAGATAGGTCGCTAGGCTGACCCGATGGCGCAGATCGGAAACGGATTTCCCCAGCAGGCGCAGCGCCTCGCCCAGGCCGCCATGTTTGCTACTGTCGGGGTCGTCACGCACCCAAAGGAAATAGGGCACCATGAACAGAATGAACCATCCAGCAGTGAACGGTCCGACAAAGCGGGTCCCCTCTTGCGCAGCAGCGTCCAGACCAAATATCGGGTCCATCCCGATCAGAGTCTTGCCGTTGGGTTGTTCAACAAACAACAGCAGCATAATCGCCAGAGAGATCAGCCCCCCGAAATAGCCGAAGGCAAAGCCCGACCCCGAAATCTCACCCACTTCTTCGTCGTCGCCCAGATCGGGCAACTGAGAGTTAATAAAGATCAGCGCGTATTCCGCCCCCACAAAGCCAAGGCCAAAGGCTGACAGCATCAGCCACATGTTCGAGCCATCCGGCATCGTGTACCAAAGCGCGGCTGACCCCACCGCGTACATTACCGAGAACGCAAAAATCCATGGAATGCGCCGACCCGACACATCCGCCAGCGCGCCCAGCAGAGGCGCACCAAACGCGATGATCAGCCCGGTGATGGTCAGGCAGTTGGCCCAAACCGTTTGCGCGCGCGCCGCTGCGGCCTGCGCATCCAGCCCGGTCCCCGAGAAGTAACCTGCCGCGACGCCCGCGAAATAAGGGCCAAAGACAAAGGTCACCAGCAGCGAATGATAAGGCTGGCTGGCCCAGTCAAAAAACCACCATCCCCAAATGCGCTTGCGCTTGGATATTTCAGCCATTTCTGCCCCTGTTTTTCTTTTTCGTCATAAGACGTGGCTTTGGGGCAATTCGCAAGCTTTCAGTTGGTGTAGCCTTGCTCTTTGGCACAGGGGCGCTTAGGTCTCGTGTGATGTGAATACGGAGGCCCCATGCTGTCGCTGATCCAAATCCTGTTGCTGATCCTGGACATTGTCTGGTTCATCATTCTGGCCCATGTGATCATGAGCTGGTTGATCAACTTTCAGGTTCTGAACCTGCATCAACAGCTGGTCGCGCAAATCTGGTATGGTCTGAATCGCATTCTGGAACCTATTTATGGTCCCATTCGACGCATCCTGCCCAATATGGGTGGTCTCGATCTCACACCTCTGGTGGTGCTGATCGGGGTCTATGCGCTGCGGATTATCCTGATCAACAACGCGGTCTATTTCGTCTGACCTCTTGTTCACCGAATCTTAGTATGTGATGGTCCTGCCTTAAGAGCAGTTAAACCATAAAACAGGGCCACCCCGCAGATGTTCGACTCCGCGCCTTTGCTGCGAGATGTCTTTGGATTCGACGCCTTCCGCCCCGGGCAGGAGGAGATTGTCGACGCTGTAACCGCGGGTGAAAACGTGCTGGCCATCATGCCGACGGGCGGTGGTAAATCCCTTTGTTTTCAGATCCCTGCACTGCTACGCGACGGGGTGACGGTGGTGATCTCGCCGCTGATCGCCCTGATGCGTGATCAGGTGCGTGGGCTACAAGAGGCTGGGGTTGAAGCCGGTGCGCTGACCTCGGGCAACACGCCCGAAGAAACCGATGCGGTTTGGGACGCGCTCGAGGCCGGGCGGCTGAAACTGCTCTATATGGCGCCCGAACGTCTGGCTGCCGGGTCGGCGCTGGGCATGCTGCGCAGGATCAATGTCAACCTGATTGCCGTGGATGAGGCGCATTGCGTCAGCCAGTGGGGCCATGATTTCCGCCCCGATTATCTGCGCATCGGAGAGCTGCGGCGCGCCCTGAACGTCCCCCTGGCGGCCTTTACGGCTACCGCAGACGCTGAAACCCAGGATGAGATCGTCGAAAAGCTGTTCGATGGCATCCAACCGCGCAAGTTCCTGCGCGGGTTCGACCGTCCCAACATTCATCTGGCCTTTGGTGCCAAGGATGGGCCGCGCAAGCAAATCCTCGATTTTGCCGCAGCCCGCAAAACCCAATCCGGCATCGTCTATTGCGGCACCCGCAACAAGACCGAGGTGCTGGCCCAGGCCCTGCGCGCCGAGGGGCATTCGGCCTGCCATTACCACGGCGGGATGGAGGCCGAGGATCGTCGCATCGTCGAGACCCGCTTTGCCCGCGAAGACGGGCTGATCGTCGTCGCCACGGTCGCCTTTGGCATGGGGATCGACAAACCTGACATCCGCTGGGTCGCCCATGCGGATTTGCCCAAGTCTATCGAAGCTTACTATCAGGAAATCGGGCGTGCCGGGCGCGATGGTGGCCCCGCAGAAACGCTGACCCTGTTTGGCCCTGACGACATCCGCCTGCGCCGGTCGCAGATCGACGAAGGGCTGGCCCCGCCCGAGCGGCGCATGGCTGATCACACGCGGCTGAATGCGTTGCTGGGGCTGGCCGAAGCTCTGAAATGCCGTCGCCAGACCCTGCTGGGTTACTTCGGTGAGCAGGCCGAGCCCTGCGGCAAATGCGATCTGTGCGACACCCCGCCCGAGGTTTTTGACGGCACGACACCGGTGCGCATGGCCCTGTCGGCCATTCTGCGCACCGAAGAATGGTTCGGCGCGGGTCATTTGATCGACATTCTGCTTGGCAATGAGACCGACAAAATCCGCGCACGCCGCCATGATGCGCTATCCACTTATGGGATCGGCAAAGAGTGGTCGCGCCCGCAATGGCAGGCCATATTCCGCCAGATGATGGGCCATGATCTGGTGCGCCCCGATCCTGAACGCCACGGCGCGCTGCGCATGACCGAAGCCGCCAAACCCATCCTTAAGGGTGAGGCTCAGATCGACCTGCGCAAGGATACGATCCGCAAGGCCACAAGGCGACCAGCGGTCAAGGCGATGGTTGCCGAAGAAGACGCGCCCTTGCTGTCCGCGCTCAAGGCCAAACGCCGGGCGCTGGCGGAATCTGCCCGCGTTCCCGCCTATGTCATCTTTCCTGATCGCACCCTGATCGAGATGGCCGAAAAACGCCCCGCGACACTGGACGATATGGCGCGGATCGGCGGCGTTGGGGCCAAGAAACTAGAACGCTACGGCGATACCTTCCTTGAGGTGATCGCCGGAGAGGCCGCGGCCCTCCACCCGGCCCGGCGCAAGCTGGCCGGGCGGGATCAGGGCGAAATTTATGACCGGCTGCTTGAGGTGCAATCGCAACTGTCCCGCGGCCCGGATGGGATCGACAAGCCGCTGACCTGCTCTGCCTCGCAACTGGCCAAGGTGGCGCAGATGCGCAGAGGCGATGCGCGCGCGCTGGAACAGCTGCTGGGCGAACGCCGCGCCGAACGATTTGGGGCCGCGTTTCTGGACGTCCTGCAGATGGCGGGCTAGATACGCCGGAGCGGGCGAGAGTGAGGGCAGATATGCTGGTAGTGATTTCCCCGGCCAAACGGCTGGATTGGGCAGAACGGGAGGTTGCAACAACCGAACCTGCCTTTCTCGAAGACGCCAACCGGCTGTCGAAAACCGCCCGCAACCTGACCCTGCGTGATTTGAAAAAACTGATGAGCCTGAGCGATGATCTGGCCCGGCTGAACCGCGACCGCTATCGCGATTTTTCAGATGCACCCACAGCGGACCTGACCCGGCCGGCTGCGCTTGCCTTTGCGGGCGATACCTATCTGGGCCTTGAGGCGGCATCTTTGGACGCTGAGGAAATGGGCTGGGCGCAGGATCATCTGCGTATCCTGTCTGGTCTCTATGGCGTTTTGCGCCCGATGGATGCCATTCAGGCCTATCGCCTTGAGATGGGCAGCAAATTGAAAACCCGGCGCGGAAAGAACCTGTATGAATACTGGCGCGATCAGCTGAGCAAGGCATTGAACGCGCAGGCGGATGAGACCAGCACAGATGTTCTGGTGAACTGCGCCAGTCAGGAATATTTCGGTGCGGTGGATCTGGATGCTCTAAAGCTGCGCGTGATCACGCCGGTGTTTATGGAAGACAAAGCCGGCACACCGAAGATTGTCAGCTTTTTTGCCAAACGGGCGCGCGGTGCCATGGCGCGCTATGTCATTCAGCACAGGCTAACCGATCCGGACGGGTTGCGAGATTTCGACACCGGCGGTTACGCCTATCGGCCCGACCTGTCCGAACCCGACAAGCCGGTCTTTGTCCGCCCCTATCAGGCCTGATCCAGCAGCGAGTCGTCATAAGCGACCAGCTCAACGGTGTTCCCTTCGGGGTCCTGAGTGAAGACACCGCGCCAGCCAATCCAGCCGAATTCCTCGACACGATAGGGTTGATCGATTTCATCGTACCAGCGCATCACGGCATCCTGCTCAGAAAACGGCAATGACAGAGCAATATGGTGCAGCGTGGACCCGTCGCCACCTAAGGGTGCAGGTCGCGCGGTGGCGTCGTGCTGAAACAGGGCCAGAACCTGCGTATGGCCGCCAAACCCTTCGGCGATACGAAAAAAGGTGATGGTGCTGCGATGGTCTCCGCGCAGACGCTCCAGCCCGATAACCGTTTCGTAGAAGTCGACCATAGCCGCCATATCAGAGCAGCGGATGGCGATCTCACCCAATGCGCGGGGCCGGAAACCTTTGTCTGCGGTCATAAGGCAATATTAGCCATCCCCCTCGGGCTCAGCAAGCACGGGGCGCGCATCCGTGGGGCAATGGTCCACGATCACCTCACAAATTAGCTTTTTATGCAGTGGCTTGGTCAGATAGTGATCCAACCCGGCGGCCAGAATACCTTCGTCATCACCGCTGAGCGCATGGGCTGTGAGCGCAACAATCGGGACATGCCGACCGGTCCCGATCTCAAGCCTGCGGATTTCGCCGGTGGCCTGTTTGCCATCCAGCTTGGGCATTGAGATGTCCATCAGGATCAGATCGGGATCAAAGCTCTGATAGGTTTCGACGGCCTCCAGCCCATTGCCCACAAAACGCAGATCAATGTGCAGGGCCCTGGTCATCTTGCTTAGGATCAGCTGATTGGTGCGGTTATCCTCAGCCGCTAAAACGCGCATGATGCGCTTTTCCTGATCTTTGAGCGGCGGCGCAGGCGCACTGGCCTTATCCTTAGTCTCATCGGGTGCCGAAAATCCCGGGGCGCCAAGGGCCAGAAGGCGCGAATATAGCTCGGCCCGCGGAATGGGCTTTTGCAGCACACCTTCGATCAGACGATGCGCCGGATCGGCATGGATCACTCCCGGATTAGCCGACATCACGACGATGGGAACGTCGCCCCAGCCCCGGTCGCAAAGGGTCGCGGCCAGTTCCAGCCCGTCCATATCCGGCAGATCGTGATCGCACAGGATCAGATCAACCGATCCCTCCATTGCAGAGACCGCCTCGGACCCGGAGGCGCAGACCGTCACCCTGGATCCCAGCCGCCGCAATTGTTTGGTCAGGATTGCACGATTGACGGCCATGTCTTCGACCACCAGAACATGCTGCAACCGGCCCGCCAGATCAGGCGGCGCAGGTTGCGGGCCCTCTGCTGTGGGCAATGTCATCCGAAATCCGAAACACGCCCCGGCACCCGGATCACTTTCGACCCAGACAGTGCCGCCCATCATGGTAATCAGCCTTTTGGTGATGGCCAGACCCAGACCGGTGCCTTCGAACTCGCGGTTTTGCGCGTCTTCGACCTGATTAAACTCACCAAAAATATGCGCAATCTTGTCCGGCGCGATCCCGATGCCTGTATCCTCGATCGCGATATGAATATCGCAGCTTTGCGCATCGATGTTCGGCACCCCCGTCACGCGGACCAGGACGTGACCCTGCGATGTGAACTTCACAGCGTTGCCCACAAGATTTGTAAGGATTTGCCGAACCCGCCCCGGATCGCCTACAAAAAGCGTCGGCAGGAACAGGTCATAATCGACCAGCAGGGTCAGCCCCTTGTCGCGCACACTGGGTTGCAACAGCATGGCCACCTCAAGGATGCAACGCTCAAGATCGAACTGTTCGGGGTGCAGCGTCAGCTTGTCCGCCTCGATCTTGGAATAGTCGAGCACGTCGTTGATGATGACCAGCAACGCCTCACCCGAGTTGCGGATCGTGTTGACATACAGCCTTTGTTCTTCGGTAAGCGGAGTTTCGGTCAGCAATTCGGTCATGCCGACAATTCCGTTCATCGGCGTGCGGATCTCGTGGCTCATATTCGCCAGAAAGGCCGATTTCGCGCGGCTGGCGGCCTCAGCCCGTTCGCGCGCCGCGCGCAGTTCGGTTTCGTGCCGAACAGATGACGTAATATTCAGTGCAAGGCTGACAACATCCCCGCCCTGCCCACGCTGGTCGATCAGCTTGATATAGTGGCCATTCCACAGCTGGATCACCACGGGCTGAGGCTGCGTTCGTGCCCAGCGCGCCTGCATGCGTTGCAGCCAGTCCTCGGCCGGTTCAGGGTCGATATCGACGATACCCTCACTGGTCATAATCTCCAGCAGACGGTCATAGGGGATACCGGGCGCGACCTCATCCAACCCTTCAAAGACACTCAGATAGGCCGTGTTCGCCCCGATCAGACGGCTGTCCCCGTCAAAAAACGCAAAACCGTCCTGAATAGTCTGGATCGAGTGCCATAGGCGGCGTTCCGCCACCTCGATCTTGGCATTTGCGACGGTCAGGTCAGATTTCACCTTTTCGTTCTCGTCGCGAACTGTCGCCACCTCGGCCTGGGTCTCGTCAATCTGACGCGTCAGAGCGATTGCATGGCGTCCCAGCTTGCGATTGGCCGCCGACAGCTCGGCCTGTTTGAGGTCCAGCATCCGCTCCGCAGCCAGTCGGGCGCGCCGTTCCATTGCAAGTTTTTCAGCAAGACTCATCATTGTCATCCCGGGTCAGTGCGCTGACAGCATTCCGGCAGAGCGTGAAGAAGTGTTTAAGCGTTGCAATCCCAATGTGCTCCATGCAACGCTCCGCGCAAATAGGAGGTTGCTATGCACCGCTTTGTTTTGACTTTAACTGCTTCTTTTATTTCAATTTTTCTTCAGATTTCCGGGGCTCTTGCCCAATCGGCGGCACCGGAGTTTCGCTATATCACGACGCGCGATTCCGATTTTTATGGCGCAGACCTTGATGCGTTGTTCGACACTGATTTGAAATCGTGCATTCAGGCCTGTTCGGCTAATCAAAGCTGCACGGCCTTTACCTATAACACCCGCTCCAACGCCTGCTTTCCCAAAAGCGGTGTGAACCGGCAGGAGCCCTATGCCGGGGCGTTGTCGGCGCAAAAAATCACGACCCCGCAACAGGTGCTGAGCCTGTCGGGAACACGGGCCCAGGCGCTTGCGTTTTTGGGCAATGCCGATCTTGAGCGCGCCCAAATCCAAGCGCGCGAGCTTGGCTTTACCCACAGCGCGGGTGGACAGGACCTTGACGCCGTGCTGAGCGCCGCGCGGGCGACCAACAACATCACACAGGCCATGCAGTGGACGGGCATCGCCGTCTCGCTCAGCGATGCGCCCGATCTATGGGTTGAATATGCCCGGTTACTGCTCGAGGTCTCGCCCTCGGGCTGGAACGAAAAAAGAGAGATGCGAAATCGCGCGCTGAGTGCGGCGATCAACGGGTATCTGCGGGCGGAAAACCCCGGTATGCAGGTGGCCGCCCTGATGGTTCTGGCCGATGCGCTGGAAGAGGTCGAACGCGGGCGGGATATGGTGCCCACATTGCGGTTGGCCCAGCAGGTGCAACCGCGCGAGGATGTGCAAACCGCGCTGGATCAGGCCATCGCGAAATACGGGTTCCGCGTTGTCGACAGCAGCGTCGAAAGCAACGCCGCCGCGCCGCGTATCTGCATCGAGTTTTCTGAAAAGCTGGTCAAGGCTGGGATCGACTATGACCCGTTTGTGCAGCGCGACGACACAGGGCTGGTGGTGCAGGCGGATGGATCGCAACTGTGCGTGGATGGGGTTGAACATGGCAAACGCTATCGCATGACCGTGCGGCAGGGCCTGCCTTCGACCTCTGGCGAGCTGTTGCACAGGGATGTCGAACTGACCCATTACGTGCGCGACCGCGTGCCTTCGGTCCGTTTTCCGGGCCGCAGCTATGTGCTGCCCAAATCTGCGGATGCGGCGCTGCCGGTGGAAACCGTCAATGTCACCGCGCTGGACCTGACCTTGCGCCGGATCAGCGACCGCAACCTGCTGCGCGCGGTACAGCAGGATTTCTTTGGCCGCCCCCTCAGCCAGTGGCAGGAACAGGAGTTCTCGGACGAGATCGCCGAAGATATCTGGACCGGAACGGCCGAGGTCGCGTCGGAACTGAACCAGGATATGACCGCCCGCCTGCCGATGGCTGAGGCCATCGCAGACCAGCCTGCGGGCATCTATGCGCTGACCGCGCGCGTGCCGGGGGCAGACCCCTATGACGATCCGGGAGCGACGCAGTGGTTTGTCCTGTCCGATCTGGGGATCAGCACCGCGCAGGGCACTGATGGTTTGCATGTAACCGTTCAGGGCCTGCACGATGCCGAGCCGCGCGCCGGGGTCGAGGTCTCGCTGATCTCGCAGGCCAACGCGGTTGTTGCCACCGCACAGACCGACGCAACCGGATATGCCCGGTTCGATCCCGGTCTGACCCGTGGCAAGGGGGCCAGCGCGCCTGCGTTAGTGATGGCCACGGACGGAGAGGCTGATCTAAGCTTTCTGTCGCTCACCGATCCTGCCTTTGACCTGTCTGACCGGGGTGTCGAAGGCCGGGCCCCTGCCGGACCGGTCGACGTATTCCTAACCAGTGACCGTGGTGCATATCGCGCGGGTGAAACGATCCACCTGACCGCCCTGTCGCGCGATGGAACTGCCGACGCAATTGAGGGTCTGCCGCTGATCGCAATCCTGTACCGCCCCGACGGGGTGGAATATCGCCGCATCACCTCTGATGGCGGCGTGGCAGGTGGGCATGTTTTTGCCCTGCCGGTTGCCGCCGATGTACCACGCGGCGCGTGGCGGGTTGAGGTCAAGTCCGACCCCAAAGGCGATGCACTGGCCCGGACAACCGTTCTGGTCGAAGATTTTCTGCCCGAACGCATCGATTTTGATCTGACGCTACCCAACGCTCGGCTGCGACCGGGCGACAGCCCTCCGCTGACGATTGAGGCGCGGTATCTGTTTGGCGCACCGGGGTCGGACCTGAGCATTGACGGGCAGGTCATCGCGCGCCCGGCTGAGAATGTGCCGGGATATGACGGATACCGCTTTGGCCGCTATGACGCCGAAGTGTCGACCAAAACCACCTATTTCGGCAATGCCCGCACGGATGCATCAGGTCTTGCGACCCTTCCCATCGAAATCCCGGTGCTGGAGACCGAAGGCAAACCCATCGAGGCCACGGTAATTGCCCGTCTGGCCGATGGATCAGGCCGCCCGGTCGAGCGCCGCGTGACCGCACCCGTCCTGCCGCCGCAGCCCGTCATCGGGATCAAGCCGCTGTTTGATGATGTCATCCCCGAAGGCAGCGAAGCCGGATTTCAGATTGTTGGTCTGTCCCCCGATCTTCAGCCCGAACCGATGCAGTTGCGTTGGACCTTGAACCGGGTCGAGACGCGGTATCAGTGGTACCAGCTTTATGGTAACTGGAATTGGGAACCCACAACACGCCGCACCCGTATTGCAACGGGTGAGGTCAGTTTCACCTCAGAACCTCTGACGCTGGAGCAGCCCGTCGACTGGGGCCGGTATGAGCTGGTCGTGCAGAGCATAGACGGGACCTATACCGAAACTGCCATCGACTTTTACGCCGGTTGGTATCAGACTTCTGACGCCTCAAGCTCGCCCGACCGGTTGGAGATGTCGCTGGATCGCGACAGCTATCGCGCGGGTGACACGGCGCAGCTGCGGATCGTTCCGCGCATGGCGGGCGTTGCCCAGATCGATGTGCTGTCAAATCGGCTGATCGAACGGAAGATGGTCGAGGTTCCCGAAGGTGAAAGCCTCATCTCGCTCGACGTGACCGAAGAATGGGGGGCGGGCGCTTATGTGACTGCAACCGTGATCCGGCCGATGGATGTCGCAGCAGGGCAGAACCCGGCGCGCGCGATGGGTGTTGCCCATGCCACAGTTGACCCGGCAGACCGCAAGCTGGCCGTTGCTATCGACGTGCCCGAGGTTACCGCGCCCAGACAAACGCAAAAAGCCCGTATTAGGGTCGAGAATACTGGCGCAGGCGATCCGGTCTGGCTGACGCTGGCAGCGGTGGATGTGGGCATTCTGAACCTCACCGGTTTCCAGAGCCCCGACCCGCAGGGCTACTATTTCGGGCAACGCCGGCTGGGTGTGGAACTGCGCGATGTCTATGGCCGCCTGATTGACGGCATGAACGGCGCGATGGGCACTGTGCGGTCCGGCGGCGACGCTGATTCCGGGATGCGGCGGCAGTCTCCGCCGCCCACGCAGGATCTGATGGCTGTGTTCAGCGGCCCGGTTCAAGTCGATGCCAACGGCGAGGCCGAGATCGATATCCCGCTGCCTGCATTCAACGGCACGGTGCGCCTGATGGCGGTTGCGTGGTCCAAACAGGCCGTTGGCCAGGCCGAAGCCGAGATGATCGTGCGTGATCCGGTTGTTGTCACGGCCAGCCTGCCGCGTTTCCTGGCGCCAGGGGATCAAAGCAGGATGTTGCTTGAGATCGTCCATGCCGATGGCCCCGCAGGTGATATGGCTCTGGGCGTGACCGCCTCAGCCGATCTTGAGCTTGGCGCGGTTCCGGGCAGGTTCACACTGCAACCCGGCGGCAAGACCGTCTTTGAGGTGCCGATCAAGGCCAATGTGGCTGGCGACCCCGAAATCAGCGTCTCCATCACCACCCCGGACGGGCGCGACCTGTCACAGACCTTGCGCATGCCGGTCCGCTCCAACGATCCTATTGTGGCTCTGACACGGAGGTTTTCGCTGGGTTCGGGTGACAGTTTCCTGTTCTCGCAGGATGTGTTCGACGGGTTCCGGCCGGGCTCGGTCAAGGCGATCTTGACCGCCGGAGCGCTGGCCAAGTTCAATACGCCGGGCCTGCTGGATCAGCTTGACCGCTATCCCTACGGCTGCACGGAACAGATCACCAGCCGGGCGCTGCCTTTGCTGTATTTGTCCTCGGTTGCACAGGCCTCGGGGCTGGGCAACGGCCCGGCTGTCGATCAACGCATTGCGGACTCGATCCGGGGTGTGCTGACGCGTCAGGCCTCGAACGGTGCCTTTGGTCTGTGGCGCGCCGAAAGTGGTGATTTCTGGCTGGATGCCTATGTCACCGACTTCCTTTCACGCGCAAAGGCGCAGGGGCATGGGGTTCCAAACCGGGCCTTTGCACAGGCCATGGACAACCTGCGCAACCGCATCAACTATGCCCCCGATTTCGACAGGGGGGGTGAAGATATCGCCTATGCCCTGATGGTTCTGGCCCGTGAAGGGGCCGCATCGATGGGTGATTTGCGGTATTATGCCGATGTCAAAGGCGATGCCTTTGATACGCCGATGGCAGCCGCCCAGTTGGGTGCCGCGCTTGCGGCTTATGGCGATCAGACCCGCGCAGATGCGATGTTCAACCGTGCCGCCCAGCTGCTGGCGCGCAATACGTCGCAGGATCAAAGCATCTGGCGCGCCGATTATGGCACATCCTTACGCGATGCAGCCGGATTGCTGACCCTCGCGGTCAACGCTGGCAGCGAGGTGATTGATCAACCCTCTCTGATCCAGCGGGTCAGCGCCGGGCGCACCAACCTGTCCACGCAAGAGGCCACGTGGTCCCTGCTGGCCGCCCATGCGTTGACTTCGACCCCGGAACAATCGGGGCTGCGGGTCAATGGCGCACCGGTCGACGGCCCGTTTGTACAGGTGCTGGAGACCGGCACAGATGACGCACTGAACATCACCGCATCCGATGGTCAAAGCACCGATATCACCCTCACCGTTTCGGGCATTCCAGAGGTTGCGCCCGAGGCGGGTGGTACGGGCTATGCGATCACCCGCCAGTACTTCTCGATGGAAGGCGAGGAACTGGATGCCTCAAGCTTTGGGGTCGGGGACCGCTTTGTCACCGTCCTGACGGTTACACCCTTCGAAGATGGCGGCGCGCGCCTGATGATCGATGATCCGTTGGCCGCAGGTATCGAGATCGACAATCCGAACCTGCTGCGCTCGGGCGATGTGCGGGCCATGGACTGGCTGACCCTGTCTGAGGCCACCCATACCGAATTTCGCTCGGACCGGTTTTTGGCGGCGGTTGACGCCTTTGGCCGCCAACCTGTCACGCTGGCCTATGTGGCCCGCGCCGTGACGCCGGGTGTGTTCCATCACCCCGCCGCCTCGGTCGAGGATATGTATCGCCCGCAAAACCGCGCCCGAACCGAGACCGGGCGGGTCGCGGTAGAATGACAGGGCGCACCGCCGTCGCCACCGCCCATTGGCGACGGCTGGATATGCAGGGCACCGACCGCTGCACACTGTCGAAACTGGAACAGGGCTGGATACTGGTGGGTCAGGCGATCTGGCACGACGCGGGATCAGACAACGCGCTGACCTATGACATCCGGTGCGACACCGAGTGGCGCAGCCTATCGGCAAATGTCGGAGGAGAGGTAGGCGGCCGCGACATCGCCCTGCGCCTGAACCGCGCTGACGATGGCTGGCATCTGAACGACAGGGTGCAACCGGGCACGGCTGCATGCATCGACCTGGACCTGAGTTTTACCCCTGCAACCAACCTGATCCCGCTGCGCCGTGTCCGGCTGAACACTGGCGGGACCGCTGAGATTCACGCGGCTTGGCTGACACCGGATCTGGCCACGCTCAAAAGGCTGGATCAGACATATTCCAGCCCAACGCCCGATCGGGTTCACTATCGCTCGTCCAATTGTGCAGTCATGCTGGAGGTTCACCCGTCAGACTTTGTTACCCACTATCCTGACCTTTGGGAGGGCTGGGTAGATGCCTAGGGCCACCCGTCTGCTTCTGTGCCTTGCGGCACTTCTGTATCTGACAGCGGTCACCCGCGATCAGTTGCAGCGATGGGTTGACAGAACCGAGCTGCCGCCGATCCTTGCCGAAAGCTCGGTTGAGATGCGGGACAGAAACGGCGTGCTGTTGCGCGCCTTTCCGGTCGAGGACGGCATCTGGCGGTTGCGGCCCGGTCCGGTGGACCGAGATTTTGTCGATATGCTGGTGCGCTATGAAGATAAACGCTTTTGGTCGCATTCCGGCATTGACCCGATGGCACTGGTGCGGGCAACAGGGCAGGCGATCTGGAACGGGGGCGCTGTTTCGGGCGGCTCGACGCTGACCATGCAGGTCGCGCGGCTGCTGGAAAACGGCTCAACCGGGCGCTGGAATGGTAAAATTCGCCAGATTAGAGTCGCTTTGGCACTGGAACAACGTCTGAGCAAGACCGAGATTCTGACGCTCTATCTGACCCACGCGCCCTATGGCGGAAATCTGGAGGGTATTCGCGCAGGCACCCGCGCCTGGTTCGGGAAAGACCCCATTCGCCTGACCCCGGCACAGGCGGCGCTGCTGGTGGCACTGCCTCAGTCGCCCGAGGTGCGGCGACCGGATCGCAACCCGCAAGCTGCGCGGCGTGCCCGCGACCGTGTTCTGCGGCGCATGCAGTCTCAGGGTATCCTCAGCGGGGCCCAGGCGGATGCCGCGCTGACCGAAGCCATACCCGCCGATATGCGCCCCTTTCCCCGTCTGGCCGCCCATCTGACCGACAGAACCCGCTACCAGCACCCACAGCTAGAGACCCATGATCTGACCTTGAATGCGATGTTGCAGGCCCAGCTTGAGCCTCTGGTCGCACAGGCCGCAGCGGCGGCAGGTCCGCGGGTCTCGGGCGCGCTGATCGTCGCGGACCATCGCAGCGGGGAAATCCTCGCCTCGGTCGGATCGGCGGGCTATGCCGATCAGCGTCAGGGATTTGTGGATATGACCACGGCGATCCGCTCGCCGGGATCGACCTTGAAACCGCTCATCTATGGCTTGGCGTTTGATCAGGGGCTGGCCCATCCTGAGACGCAGATCAGCGACAGCCCGGTCATGTTTGGCCGCTATGCACCGCGCAATTTCGACGGTGTGTTTCGCGGCGACATCCGGGTGCGCGAGGCGCTGCAACTTTCGCTGAATATCCCGGTTGTCCGCCTGACCCATGAACTAGGCCCAGCGCGGGTGATGAGCGCCCTCAGGGCAGCGGGTGGTGAGCCCACCCTGCCCGGCGGCGCACCCGGGCTCGCAATTTCGCTTGGGGGCGTCGGGCTCAGCCTGCATGATCTGGTTCAGCTTTACACAACGCTTGCGGCAGGGGGTCAGGGCCCCGAGCTGTACCATCTGGAACTTGCGGATCAGGCTCTAGCACGGCGCGTTTTGTCGAAACCTGCTGCGTGGCAGATCAGCAGTATCCTGTCCGGGCTGACGCCACCGCCGGGGGCCCCATCCGGCGTGCTGGCGTATAAAACCGGCACGTCTTATGGGCATCGCGATGCCTGGGCCATCGGTTATGACGGCGCGCATGTGATTGGCGTTTGGCTGGGTCGAGCGGATGGAACGCCCGTCCCGGGGGCCTTCGGCGGCGATTTGGCTGCGCCGGTTCTGTTTGACGCCTTTGGCCGCCTGAAACCCGGTTTTACACCGCTGCGCCCGCCGCCACCTGAAACACTTATCGTCAGCGGCGCAGAACTGCCGCCTCCGCTGCAACGGTTCCGCCCCCGATCGGCGGCCTTTGCCGATGATCCGGCGGCCCCGCAACTGCTGTTTCCGCCGGATGGCGCCGTGTTAGTGACCGAAGGCGATCCGCTGACGGTTAAACTGCGCGGCGGGGCTTATCCGTTCTCGATCCTCGCCGACGGGGTTCCGGTTGCAACGGATCAACGCAAGCGAGAGTTTGAGATACCCAACCCGGGTCGGGGCTTTGCTTCGCTGGTGGTGGTGGATGCACAAGGACAATCCGACCGGGTCTCAATCCAGATCAAATAGCCCTTGGATCAGGCGCTAGCGTCGCCCCTCTCGCAGCCAACCCGCCAACAGGAAGCCGCCAGCCAACAGCAATACCAGCCATGGCGGCAACAGTCCTGCCTGTGTGACATCGCGGGTTTCATAGGCGTTGCGGGGTGTCAGACCGATCCAGCCGCGCCCAACCGCCGGACGGCCCGCACGAACATTGCGGATCGACGGCATCCCATCCTCGGCCCGGATCACACCGCCGCGCATCTGATCAAGGGCCGGTTCCAGAATGTCGGCGGTTGCAATCGTGCGCTCGAACTCTTTGGGTGCCGCAGGACCAAGGCCAATGACCGCGCTGTGATCCCCCTCCTGCAGGCGATAAAGACCAATCTCGGGCCCGAAATACTGTGCCTCAAAACGGCCCGGAGACAGCTCTTCCAGCGTCACGTCCAGCGTTTCGCCATTGGGCCGTGTTATGGTCACGGGCCCAACCTCTTCCTCAAGCGTCTGGCGGATGATGCGCATGGACTGGCCGTTGGCCTCGGCCCACAGCGCCTCTTCCTCAAGCTCGGGCTCTTTCATCATCCAATGCGCCAGACGGCGCAGCAATTCCAGCTGCGGCCCGCCGCCTTCAAAGCCCCGGCTCCACAACCACGCATGATCCGACGCCAGCAAAGCCACGCGACCCTCGCCCACGCGATCCAGAACCAGAAGCGGGCGGTCGTCCAACCCTGTCATCAACAACTCGCCCGAGCGGTGTTTGACATCAACCTGCCGCAGCCATGCCCCCCATTCCCCTGAGTCGCCGAGATCGGTGGTCACAGGATGCCGCTCACCCAGATCGGTGACCATGGGGACATAACGTTCCTCGATCACCCGTGCGGTGGGCTGGGCAGGCAGAACCGGCGCAAGGGGTGAGCGGAAGATACTGTCGGCTGTCGCAAAGTCGGGACCTGCCGCGACCAAAACAGCACCACCTTCGTTGATATAGCTGGTGACGTTGTCTAGATAGATCGCCGGCAGGATGCCGCGCCGTTTGTAGCGATCAAAGATGATCAGATCGAAATCGTTGATCTTTTCCAGAAACAGCTCTCGGGTCGGGAAGGCGATCAGCGAAAGCTCATCCACCGGAACACCATCCTGCTTCTCAGGCGGGCGCAGAATGGTGAAATGCACCAAATCAACCGAGCTGTCGGATTTCAACAGGTTCCGCCAGGTCCTGCCCCCGGGATGCGGTTCTCCCGATACCAACAACACGCGCAGCCGGTCACGCACGCCGTTCATCTGGATCAGGGCGGTGTTGTTGCGGTCGGTCAGCTCACCCTCGGCCTGCGGCACCGAGAACTGAATGACATTGCGGCCCCCATGGGGCAGTGTGATCGGCAGCTCGACATCCGCGCCGATGGGGATGCTGAATTGTTCCGGGTCGCCCCCATCCACTGAAATCTCAAGCGGCGCGGTTGATGCACCTGCCGGGGCTGCTCCACTATCTTCGACCCGCAGGGTCAGGGTTACGGGTTCCCCGATAATCGCAAAAGCGGGGGCGTTTTGCACAATCAGGCGGCGATCCCAATCCTCGGCGCGGCCGGTCTGGATAAGGTGCATGGGAGCGGGCAAATCAGGGGCCTGATCCACGTCGTGGACGATCCCGTCTGACACGGCGATGATCCCGGCAATGCGCGCCCGAGGCTCTTCGGCAAGCGCTGCATTCAGGGCCGCCATGATCTGAGTACCTTCGTCACCATCCCCATCGCCAACCTTGATACGGCGCAGCTCTGTGTTTTCGCGGGATTCGATCTCCGTCGCCAGTTCTTCGGCGGCGCGCGCGGTCTGATCGGCCCGATCTGACAGGGTTTGGCTCGCGCTCTCATCCTCAAGCATCAGCACGATATCTGTCAGGGGCGCGCGATCCTCGACTTGATAAACGGGGCCGGCCAGTGCTGCCAGAACAACAACGGCTGCCAGCCCGCGCAGAGCCCAGCCCGACAAGCCGCGCCAAAGAGCCAAGCCGATCCCGACCACAGCAATGGCTGCAACCACCATCAAGACGGGCCACGGGATCAGCGGATCAAATATGACGGTTCCGGTCATTGTCCCAGCCTGTCCAGAAGGGCGGGCACGTGGACCTGATCGGATTTGTAGTTCCCGGTCAGCACATGCATCACCAGATTGACACCAAAACGGTTTGCCAGCTCGCGCTGACGCTCACCGGCATATCCCCGCCCTACCGGCAGCAAAGCCTGCCCATTTCGGTCAACAGCCCAGGCCCCGGCCCAGTCATTGCCACCGATCACCACCGGGGTGACGTTGTCATTGAGATTGCGAAAGGGCATCCCCTCGATCTGTTCCGCATCCGGTGGCGCGGCCTCGACCCAGACCTCGGTGCCTGAATATCGGCCTGGAAAGTCCTGCAACAGATAGAACGCACGGGTCAGCACGTGATCGCCAGGAACAGGCTCTAATGCGGGGATGTTCAGGGGTTCGGCCAGCAGCTGCAGCTTGCGCCCATTGGGGCTGGAGACACCAAAACCCGCCACATCCGCATCACGCGTGTCGAACAGGATCATACCGCCAGACCGCAGATAGGCATTCAGCTTGCCATAGGCTTCGACCGAGGGCTGCGGTTGATCCGGCGAGATGGGCCAGTAGAGCAAAGGAAAGAATGCAAGCTCATCACGCTCCAGGTCAACACCAACAGGATCTGCGGGTTCGACGGAGGTACGGAAAAACAGCGTCTGCGCCAGCCCACGCATCCCGGCCTGTGCAATATCATCCACCTCGCGGTTTCCGGTCAGCACATGCGCCAGGACCAGCTCTTGCGTCGAAGCGAGTGCAAAATCGGTCTCATCCGCACTCTGCGCCTGCGCATCGGGCACCAGCAGAACCGCGCCCAGCGCCATGGCTGCAGCCCGCGCCAGCCCCAGCCGGCCCGACAGCGCGAGCGAGGCAATCACATCCACCGTCAGCAAGATCAGCGCAAGGCTCAGCAACAGCCCGCCAATCGGCGTTTCGCTGCTGACCTCCTGTCCTCGGATCGGGATATCCGCAGGCCAAAACACAGGGGTCAGAACATCATCTTCGGACAGGACATTCAGCGCCAGCTTCTGCTTGCCGCTTTCATAAAGGCCGGGCCGCAGATCCGGCCCGATTGTGCCCGAGATCAGCTGGGTCCCCTCTACACCCGCCAGATTGCCCGCGTCAGACAGGCTGCCAAAGCCATCCAGAACCTGAATCGGCTCCCATGTGGTGCCCTGCAGCTGAGCCTCTTGCCGCGATTTCGCGGCTGAGGCCACGGCCAGACGATCCAGCATTTCGACGAACAAGCCCGACAGCGGCAGACTGGACCATTCTGCATCAGCCGTCACATGAAACAGAACCACCTGACCCAGACCAAGCGCCTTTCGCGTCACCAAAGGCGTGCCGTCCGACAACGAGGCGATGACGCGGTCAGCAAGATTAGGGTCTGGTTGCGCCATGACCTGTGTGCCAACCGTCACATCATCCGGAATCTGCAAGCCGTAAAAGGGGGACGCTTCGGTGAACGGTGCCAGACCTTTGGCCTCGCCCCAACTCATGGCGCCACCCACTGAACGGCCTCCGCTGCGCAGGCGGACCGGCAGCAGCGCGTCTTCCTGATCACGGCCAAGATCGCTGGCGGCCATACGCGGACCGGCAAAGCGCAGCAAAAGACCGCCCTGTTCAACCCACTCGATCAGACCCGCCTGTTCTGCTTCCGACAGTTTAGCCACATCAGCCAGAACGATTACATCCGGGTTCGCGGGCAGCACCTCATGCAACCCGCCCTCGACAAAGTCGGCTGTTGGGATCAACACCTGCGTCAGATAATGCAGCGGCGACAGCAGCTCGAGCCCCTCGCGGTTCAGCGCACCAGCAATCAGGGCCACTTCGCGCCGGCGCAGGCTGTCATCGGTCAGGGTGACGGCACCGGCAGAGCGCTGGCCCTGTATCTCAAACCGGGTGATCCGCGCGCGCAGCTCGGAAGGCAGGGCCAGATCGACCTGTGCCTGCGTTGCGCCTCCGTCAAACTGAACGTCAACCGATTGCAGAACCCGCATGACACCCGCCGGGTCCGGGCCCTGCGCCAGCAGCGTTGCGCTGGTTGGCGGACCGGGCTCGGCCCTTTGGACAGTCAGTTGGATAGCCCCATCCTGATAGGCCGCAGGCAGAATGGCCATCACCGGGGCCGATGACCGATAAACCGTGACATCCCCCCGCGCCCGAAGCGCTGTTAGCGCCAGATCATGCCCCTCATAGGCCAGCCCGTCGGTAAACCAATGCGTGTCGAACGCGCCGTCAACCTGCTCCAGCAGGGCGATGATCTGCCCGATCTGCGCCTCGGTCGGCTGCCACGGCATGGGGATCAGTCCGGGCAAACGTCCACGCCACGCCTCGGCCGCCTGAAACACCGGGGCCTCGGGTTCGGTCAAACGCAGGATCGAGACGGGACGGCCCGCGCGCCCTGCCTCGGTCAATTGCGCATCGATCTGATCCACGGTGGCGGACCAGCGCGACGCTCCGGCCCAGCTGCCATCCAGAACCAAAAGCAATGGCCCCGATCCCGTGTCATCCCGCGATGGGTTCAGCACCGGGCCCGCAAGACCGATGATAATGGCCGCAGCCGCAAGCATCCGCAGCAACAGCAACCACCATGGGGTGCGATCTGATACGGCCTCATCATCCTTGAGGCCAAGCAAAAGGGTCACCGCCGGGAAAAGACGCCGGATCGGCGCAGGTGGAACCGCGCGCAGGATAAGCCACAGGATCGGCAGGGTCAGCAGGCCCAGCAAAACCCATGGTGCGGTAAATCCGATACCCCCAAGAACCGTCATCGGGCACCCCCGTCCAGTGCGCGATAGAGCCACAACAGGGCTGCTTGCGCACTGTCACCCGTATGGTGCTGGCCCAGTTGCCAGCCGGTTGCGCGGCACAGCTGCGTCAGCGCATCCTTGCGTTCGGCAAGACGATCCAGATAGCGGTCGCGTAGGTCGCCTGCCTTCAGGGTCTCATGATTGACGGTTCCGCCGACGCTTTCAAAGATGGTCCGCCCGCGATAGGGAAACGTCTCTTCGCCCGGGTCCAGCACTTGCAGCAGCGCACCACGCACACCACGATCCGCAGCTTTGGTGAGTGCCAGTTCGACCTCATCCAGCGGCCCGAGAAAATCTGAAATGAAAACCGCCCGCGCATGTGGGATCATCGCGCGGTGTTCCGGGGGTTGATAATCGCGCTCGGCCTCTTCCGACCAGGCTTGCGCCAATCGGATAATTTGCGCATTGCCGCGCCGGGGCGGCAGCGTTGTGCCGGTCAGGCCCACCCGCTCACCCCCGCGCACCAACAGGATCGCGGTCGACAGACCCAGCAGACGCGCGCGATCCATCTTGGTTGGCAGGGTCTTGCCCGAGGCAAAGCGCATCGAAGCCCCCTGATCGACCCACAGCATGATGGATTGAGCAATCTGCCATTCCCGTTCCCGCACGAATTGCTGATCCCCGCGCGCCGACCGACGATGATCAATCAGACGGCGGCTGTCGCCAATCTGCGCAGGGCGGTATTGCCAGAAATCATCGCCCAGACCCGCACGCCGCCGACCGTGATCACCCAACAGAACGGTTCCAGCCAGATGCTCGGCCCGCGCCAGAAGGGGCGGCAGCCGGGACGCTTCGGCCTCGGATCGTTCACGAAGGGTGAGCGCGGCGTTCACGCTGCGGCCTCGGTGCGGATCAACCCGGTTGCTGTGGTTTCGATCAGCTCTGCCAGACTGTCACCGCGCGCGCGCGCCGCAAAGTTCAGCGCCATCCGGTGGCTGAGAACCGGGCGCGCCATGTCCAGCACATCCTGGGTGTTCGGGGCCAGACGGCCCTGCAGCATCGCCCGCGCCCGGACAGTCATCATCAACGCCTGTGCCGCACGTGGACCGGGACCCCAGGCCACGGTTTCGGCGACACGTTCGGACACGCCTGCCTCATCCGGGCGGAAGGCGCGCACCAGATCAAGGATCAGTTCGACCACCGATTCCCCGACCGGCATCCGGCGCAGCAGAACCTGCGCAGCCAGCAGTTCCTCTTTGCTGAAAATCTGATTCGCTTCGTCTTCTTCGATACCGGTTGTGGCCAGCAAAATGTCCCGCTCGGTCTGGCGATCAGGGTATTCGACGTCGATCTGCACCAGAAAGCGGTCAAGCTGCGCCTCGGGCAGAGGATAGGTTCCCTCTTGCTCGATCGGGTTCTGCGTCGCGAGCACATGGAAGGGTACGCCCAGCGCGCGATCTTCGCCCGCAACGGTTACAGTGCGTTCCTGCATCGCCTGCAACAGCGCCGATTGGGTCCGCGGGCTGGCGCGGTTGATCTCATCCGCCATCAGCAGTTCGCAAAAAATCGGCCCCGAGATAAAGCGGAAATGGCGGCTGCCATCGTCGGCGGTATCCAGAACCTCGGACCCAAGGATATCCGCAGGCATCAGGTCGGGCGTGAACTGAATGCGATTGCCATGCAGGCCCATCACGGTCGACAGCGTCTCAACCAGACGCGTCTTGCCCAGCCCCGGCAAACCAATCAACAGCGCATGTCCGCCGCACAAAAGCGCGGTCAGGGTCAGGTCCACGACCTGTTCCTGCCCGATAAAGCGTCGGGTGATCGAGGACTTGGCCTCTTGTAGCTTGTTTTCCAGCGCTTCGATCTCGGCTACGAGGTCGGCAGGTTCGGACATGGTTTTCCCTTCCGTGGACGAATATGTTTGAAGTGTATCGCGCGAATAGGAAATGGCAAAAGCAATGAGCGGACAAAAACCTGTGAAACCGTCGCCGGATGGTCTGGCGGCATCGGTCAAAGCGGCCAAAACCAAGGGTTTACCCCCTATTCACCTGTGGAATCCTCCGTTTTGTGGCGATCTGGACATAAAGATCAAAAAAGATGGCAGTTGGACTTACATGGGGTCGCCGATCAATCGGTTCGAGCTGGTTAAGCTATTTTCTTCAATTCTTAAGAAAGAAGACGGGAAGTTTTATCTGGTTACGCCGGTCGAGAAGGTGGGAATCACTGTCGAGGACGCCCCCTTTGTGGCCGTGGACTTCGACGTCGCAGGCAGCGGCGAGACGCAGGTTCTGACATTTGAAACCCATGTCGGCGATCAGGCTGTGGCTGGGTCCGAACATCCCATCCGCATTGTTATCGACCCAGAAACAGACGAGCCGTCGCCTTATATACTGGTTCGCTCTCACCTTGAGGCGCGCATAGATCGCAAAAGCTTTTACCGGCTGGTCGAGATCGGAACCCAGCATGATGGCTGGTTTGGGGTCTGGTCCGGGGGAAGGTTCTTTCCGCTGATCGCCGCTGAGGCGCTGGACGAGAATTAGCGTCAGGATATCTTGCGATCCTGCGCCAAGACCACCGCCAGCGCCACCACTCCGGCCCCAATCGCACGGGTCCAGTTCCAATCCTCGCCCAGCATCAGCATGATGACCATCACGTAAAACGGTGCGACGTTGATGTGAAAGGACGCAAGCGCGACGCCTAGCTTTGCCACCGAACTGACAAAGAGAATCTGGCTGATCCCCAATGAAATCAGCGCGTAGATGACCAGCATTTCGACCTGTTCGGTATTCACCGGGCTGGCTGGCATGACATCCAGACCCAGATGGTGACAAGCGAAGATCAGCAGCGTTGCCATGACCAACCCGCCAACCAGTGTGATCGCCGTGCGACCGGTATGGCTCAGTTCAGGGAAGTCCCGCGCCATGGCCTGACTGGCCCAGCAAAACAACCCGGTCGAAAGAACGGCACAAACAGCCCCCAATCCCAATTGAGCAGGGGCCAGAGCGCTGGTTGCGATCAAACCACCAACAATAGACACCAGAACACCAACCGCGAAACGCCACGATAAGCGCCGGGTTCCGGCCGCGAGCTCCAGCAGGGTCGCCACCAGCGGCGCGCAGGAAGCAATGATGGCGACGGTAACTGGATCCGTCAGCTTCTGTGCCAGAATGATCAGGAACATGCCCGGCCCCAGACCGCACCCGCCCAAAATCATCGCGCGGCGCCAACGGGCGCGCACAACGCGGGCAGGGCCATCAACCAGCACCCAGACCGGGATCAGACAGATGGCCGCCAAAGCAATGCGTGCAGTCAGCAACGCGACCGGCGGCCAGCTTTGCAGCAGTATTTCAGCCGCCGGGAAACCCGCAGCCCAAGCCAGCATGGACATAACGGCCAGCATATTGCCCGGCATCGCGGAATGCGGAGCATCAGATACAGCAAGAGTGTTCCCGCGAACGGGTTCTGGGCTCATGGCCATTGTTCCAGACCTTTCACTGATACGGCACGATCAAATGATTCGCGGCGATATCCCGAATATCGTTGATGTGACTTTCAGGTTCTGGCCGGTTTTCGACACTGTGTCGTTTTCAAGCCGTGGCAAACCCTGCCCTCAACCCGCAGGCAATACGCCCGGTACTCTGCAGTAGCTGCAGCGCTGCTGTGCGTCAGCGCACTGGCTTTTTTGGATTTCGAAGGGCAGTTTCCAGCGCGCTGAAAAGCAAGGGACCTACAAATGATTTCTCCGCGTTTTGCCCATGCTGTTTATGGTCTGATCATGTCGGGCATAATGTCTTGCATCGTCACCGGCATCGCAACACTCAAGGCTATTGGCTTGGGTCCAACGACGTTGGGCGACTGGATGGCGTCATGGCTGTTTTGCTGGCCCATCGCCTTCACCGTGATTCTGGTCCTTGGGCCGTCCATCAAACGCATGGTCGACCACATGGTCAGGCCCAAGGCCTGACCCGACGCAAAGAGGGCCCATTGGGCCTGATGCGCGGCGCACCCCTAGTGCGCTTCGGCCCAGTTCGCGCCCTGCCCCGCGTCCACAACCAGCTTGACGTCCAGATCAACGGCCGGGTCTGCCGCCCCCTCCATCACCTGTTTGGCGATAGCGATGGTCTGATCCACCGCCTCTTCCGAAACCTCAAACAGCAATTCATCGTGGACCTGCAGCAGCATCTTAGCAGGCAGCCCGTCGATGGCGTCGGGCATCCGCACCATGGCGCGCCGGATGACATCCGCGGCTGTCCCCTGAATCGGTGCGTTGATCGCCGCCCGGCGCGAGAACCCGGCATGCGGCCCCTTGGCGTTGATCTCGGGCGTGTGAATCTTGCGCCCGAACAGCGTCTGGACATACCCGTTTTCTTTGGCGAATGAGATCGTATCGTCCATATAACGGCGAATACCGGGGAACCGTTCGAAATAACGGTCGATAAACCCCTGCGCCTCGGCCCGCGGAATGCGCAGGTTGCGCGCCAGACCAAAACCCGAAATCCCATAGATCACACCAAAGTTAATCGCCTTGGCCTGACGCCGGATATCCGGCGTCATCTCGTCCAGCGGCACATCAAACATTTCCGACGCGGTCATCGCGTGAATATCCAGCCCGTCCGCAAAGGCCTGTTTCAGAGCGGGAATGTCCGCAATATGCGCCAAAATGCGCAGCTCGATCTGGCTGTAATCGAGGCTCAGCAAGACGTTTCCGGGTTCAGCAATGAAAGCCTCGCGGATGCGGCGGCCCTCTTCGGTGCGCACGGGAATATTCTGCAGGTTCGGATCGGTCGAAGCCAGGCGACCCGTGTTGGCCCCGGTGATCGAATAAGACGTATGCACCCGACCGCTATCAGGGTTGATATGGGTCTGCAGCGCGTCCGTATAGGTCGATTTCAGCTTGCTCAGCTGCCGCCAGTCCAGCACCCGGCGGGGCAGTTCATGTTCGGTCGCAAGATCCTCAAGAATATCGGCGCCAGTCGAATACTTGCCGGTCTTGCCCTTCTTGCCACCTTCCAGACCCATCTTGTCGAACAGGATCTCACCCAGCTGCGCAGGTGAGCCGACGTTGAAATTCTCTCCGGCCAGTTCGTGGATATCAGCCTCTAAACCGGCCATTTTCTGGGCAAACGCATTGGACATGCGACTCAGCACATCGCGGTCGACCTTGATGCCATACCGCTCCATCTGGGCCAGAACCGGGATCAGCGGGCGTTCCAGCGTTTCGTAAACGGTTGTCACCTGAACCTGATGCAATTGCGGTTTGAACAGTTTCCACAAGCGCAGCGTGATATCCGCATCCTCGGCAGCATAAGCCGTGGCTTCGTCAATCGGTACCTTATCGAAGGTGATTGCCGATTTGCCGCTGCCCAACAGCGGCTTGATCGGGATCGGCGTATGGGTCAGATATCGCTCGGACAGCATGTCCATACCGTGCCCATGCTTGCCACCATGCATCGCATAAGACATCAGCATCGTGTCATCCACCGGCGCGATATTTACGCCATAACGGGCAAAGATCTTGGCGTCATACTTCATGTTCTGCCCGATCTTCAGGATCGACGGGTCCTCGAACATCGGCTTCAGCAACGCCAGCGCCTCGTCCAGAGGCATCTGCCCTTCGGCCAGCGCATCTGACCCGAACAAATCATCGCTGGCGCCTTCGCGATGGATCAGCGGGACATAGCAGGCCTCTCCGGGCTCAACGCTGAGCGATATGCCGACCAGATCGGCGATCATCTCGTTCAGGCCGGTGGTTTCGGTGTCCACCGCAACCCAGCCGCGCTCATAGGCCTGATCAATCCATGTCTGGAGGGCTGCAGCATCCCGAACGCATTCATATTTGGCTGCGTCAAACGGGATGGCCTCGGCCTCAGGCTCTTCTGTCGTAGCGGGCGCATCCGCAATGACCGGAGCCTCGACTCCCAGCTTGTCAGCGATCCGCTTTGTTAGAGTGCGAAACTCCATCTCGGCCAGAAAACCCATCAACGTGTCCGGCTCGGGGTCTTTCACCTCAAGATCGTCCAGAGTGAAATCCAGCGGCGTGTTCTCATCCAACTGCACCAACCTCTTCGACAGCTCAATCTGGTCGCGCTTTTCGATCAGCGTCTGACGGCGCTTGGGCTGCTTGATCTCTTCCGCACGGTCCAGCAGGGTTTCCAGATCGCCATATTCGTTGATCAACAGAGCCGCCGTCTTGACGCCAATTCCCGGAGCCCCCGGCACGTTATCAACGCTATCCCCAGCCAGAGCCTGCACATCGACCACGCGATCTGGCCCAACGCCGAACTTCTCAAACACACCATCCGTGTCGATGCGTTTGTTCTTCATCGCATCCAGCATCTCAACGCCGCCGCCGACCAACTGCATCAGGTCCTTGTCCGAGCTGACGATGGTCACGCGTCCACCAGCCTCGCGCGCCTGCACGGCCAGCGTGGCGATGATGTCGTCAGCCTCATAGCCCTCAAGCTCCTTGCAGGCGATGTTGAAGGCCTTTGTCGCCTCACGGGTCAAAGGCATCTGCGGGCGCAAATCCTCGGGCATGGCCTCGCGATTGGCTTTGTAGAGATCATAGAGGTCGTTGCGGAACGTGTGCGACCCCTTGTCGAAAATCACCGCTACATGGGTCGGCGCATCCGGGCCATTGTTGTCCTCGACATATTTCTGAAGCATGTTGCAGAAGCCTGACACAGCCCCAATCGGTAGACCATCCGACTTGCGCGTCAGCGGAGGCAGCGCGTGATAGGCTCGAAAAATAAAGGCCGATCCGTCGATCAGATGCAGGTGACATCCTTTTCCGAAATTGCTCATGCGCGCGCTCCCTGTGGGTCAGGGACGGTTCTGCCACAGGGCCGCGCGACTGACCAGTGAGGAACGTCAGTTAACCGCCAAAGAGGCCGCCGAACACATCCGAGAAACTGTGAAGCAGCGCCATGATCACCAGCGCGCCGAGGAGGGCGAAGAACGCCATCGCGAAAAACTGAAACAGGATTGCACCGATGCCAATGGCTACCCCGGCGATGGCAGGCCGCATCCGTTCATGGCGCAATAAGCCAATAACCGAAACGACAATGGCCAAACCTCCCAGCATGGCGACGCCGATTTGTAGGAAATCGTCCAGATCGCGGGTTTGGGCGACAGGTTCGGGCTGCTCTAGCCCTGCAGCGGCGCGCAGGGTGGATTTCCCAAGCTCGGCCGCCAGTTCACCCAATGACACGCCGGTAGATTGCTGGGGCGCAAAAGGCCCGGCCCAGAACACGAACAGCGCGGCGAACAAGGCCATCTCTGCAAGGCAAAACCCGATCCAACCGAATACAGGGTTGGCATTCTCTGTTGCAGTCATGTCGGTCATTACACTCACCTGCATTGGTTTCAGCAAAGAGTTACCATGAAAAACGCGGCGAGATTGGGGCTGCCCCCGTTTGGGTGGGCAATCAGCCTTGCTCTGTGCCTTTCAGGACATATTTGCAATCGCAATAGGGGCACTCGACCCAACCCGTGTCTTCAGGGATTTGCAGCCACACGCGCGGATGACCCAAAGCCCCTTCGCCACCATCACAGGCGACGCGACTGTTCTGGACAATTTTGGTTTCCGGCGCTTCGATTGTCATCGCTGGCGATCCTTCTAGAGTTGTCGGCCTCGCGGGCATGCATTAGGTGCGTTTATGAGCGATGAGCAAACCGGGGGCAAGAGCCACAGATGACCGACGCGGCGATCAAGATCAATGGGTTGCGCAAAACCTATCGCGCGGGCCGGGGGCAACCCGAAAAACACGCGCTGAAAGGAATCGACCTGACCGTGCCACGGGGCTCTGTCTTTGGCTTGCTGGGCCCGAATGGCGCGGGGAAATCGACGCTTATCAACATATTGGCCGGTCTGGTCGTCAAATCAGCGGGTCAGGTGTCGATTTGGGGCTTTGATCAGGATCGCAACCCGCGTCAATCGCGCGCGGCCATCGGTGTGATGCCACAAGAGCTGAACCTTGATCCCTTTTTCACGCCCCGTGGCGCGCTGGAGGTTCAGGCGGGCCTGTATGGTGTTCCCAAATCAGAGCGACGCAGCGACGAGATTCTGGAACTTGTCGGGCTCAGCGACAAGGCCGAGGCCTATGCCCGCACCCTGTCGGGCGGGATGCGGCGGCGGCTGTTGCTGGCCAAGGCGTTGGTGCATCATCCCAAAGTGCTTGTGCTGGACGAACCCACAGCCGGTGTCGACATCGAACTGCGGCAGATGCTCTGGGCCAATGTCCGCAAGCTGAATGAGCAGGGTATGACCATCATCCTGACCACGCATTATCTGGAAGAAGCGCAGGAGATGTGTGACGAGATCGCGATCATTAACCACGGCGAGAAGGTTGCGCAGGATAGTACTGCCAACCTGCTGGGCCGCATGGATCGCCGCACAATCGTGATCATGCCCGATACCCCGCCTGCGCACCTCCCCACCGCCGACGGTGTCGAGGCGGCGCTGCGGGACGATGGCAGCCTCGCCCTGCACTATCAGGGCTGCCAGACCAGCGCCGAACAGGTGCTGGAAGCCGTCCGTCAGGCCGATATCCGCATCCGCGACGTCCGCACCGAAGAGGCTGACCTTGAGGACGTGTTCCTCGCGCTTACCTCTGATCGAGCGGATGACGCCCCGGCGCAGGATCAGCCACGCCGGGGGATGCACCGGGTCAAGCTCTGACTCATGCCCGGTCGATACGCGCCTGATAGCAATTGTTCCGCGCAGACCGTATATGGATATAGGCGATGTCCGGACGGGCGAAAATCTGACTGATCGCGCGTTCCATCTGATCGGTCGGCGTGACAACGCCGGTTCCATAGACGATCCGGTCGTCCTGCCCGTACCCTTTGATCAGATAATCTGGGGCGGCGGTCAGGATTTCGGGCCATTCCGCATCCCCTTCGTGACGCTGACAGGGCGCCGCGCACAGAAAAATCGGCCCGGTTTCCGCATAGGGCTGTGCATCCGCAAAAGGCCTGTGGGCCAGAATCAGCATCTCTTCCCCCTCGGGAATGTTTTTCAGGCAATGACGGCAGGGATTGCCCTTGCCTGTCGAAACAGCCCGTTCGGGTGGCGTGCCATACGCATCAGGCGCGCCGGCCTGCAGGGCGCGGACATCTTCGGTGGATAGTGCGGTGACCTTGAACATCTGGAACTCCTTGTTGTTGTCCCAGAGGATCACACGCCGCCAGGGTCCGGCGACCCGCTTCCTGCGCAATCGCAGGCAGGCGCGACAATCCTGCCAATAGGAACAGATGTCGGTGCCGGATATCGGAGATACACCGCCGATATTCAGGTCACGATACCCGATGAACACCCCAGTCCAACCGCCCCGCTTTCCCGCAACGCCCGAACAGATCGCGTTACAGGTCAGATCCTTTTATGCCGAAATCCGCAGGGATGAGGTGCTTGGGCCGATTTTCAACACCCATGTCGGCAACTGGCCCGAGCACGAGGACAAGATCGCCGCGTTCTGGCGCAACGCCATCCTGTTCGAGCGCGGCTATAGCGGCAATCCACAGCGTGTTCACGTCGAACGGCCCGATGTGATGCCCGATCTGTTTGAACGCTGGCTCGACCTGTTCGAAGATGTTGCCAAACGCACCCTGCCGCCGGAAACTGCAATCCCCTGGACGGCTTTGGCCCGCCGTATCGGTGCGGGCATGAAAGCCGGGGTTATGGCGGCCCGGCAACCCGCCGATGCGCCGCCTATCTTGCGCTAGGGTCAGGACCCATACGTTAGATGTTAGCGGTAAATGCGGGGCTATCAACCTGCAGAAATTGGCGTTATGCAGCGTTGCAAGAACATGTGTCAGCCTGAGACCGGCACGTGGCAACTGATACCCGAGGACAGTAATATGAGCCACCAAAACCTTACCATCCGAGGGCTTGGATACGCGTTTTTGGGCTTTGCTGTATTTGCCACCCATGACGTGCTGATCAAGTATCTTGGCGGAACCTATTCGGTGCTGCAGATCATCTTTTTCGCCACCCTGTTCTCGTTTGTGCCGATGGCGGTGACGATTATGGCTGATCGCACGACGGGCAATTTCAGGCCCCACCACCCCGGGCTGGTTTTGCTGCGATCCCTCTCGATGGTCACGGCCATGTCCTGTGCCTTTTATGCCTTTTCGGTCCTGCCTCTGGCCGAGGTTTATTCCCTGTTGTTTTCGTTCCCCCTGATCGTGACGGTTCTGTCGATTCCAATCCTGGGTGAGGTCGTGCGCGCACAGCGGTGGGCTGCCGTCGGTGCGGGTTTGATCGGCGTTCTAGTGGTTCTGCGGCCCGGTGCAACGGACATAACACTGGGCCATCTTGCCGCCTTGATGGCCGCATTCTGCAGCGCCTTCGGGTCGGTTCTGGTGCGCAAGATCGGCAATGACGAACGCTCAGCCGTTTTGATCCTTTATCCGATGCTGCTGGCCATCGCCGTCATGAGCGCTGCGCAACCTTATGTCTATCGGCCACCCTCTCTGCCCGATCTTGGAATGATGGCGCTGATTGGGGTGTTGTCGGTGATCGCCCAGCAACTGATCATCCGCGCTTATCGCGCAGCGCCCGCCGCCGTAATCGCGCCCAGCCAATACAGCCAGATCATCTGGGCGACGATCTTTGGCGTCGCCTTCTTTGGCGAACGCCCGGACATCTGGGTCGCGCTGGGCGCAGGCATTATCATTGCATCAGGCGTATTTGTGGTCTGGCGGGAAACGCGGGCGGATGTGTCCCCCAACACCCCGGTCCTGCGGGTTCGTTCACCCCGAACCGATACAGGCGCATCCCGCCCCGGCGCCTAGACGCTCTTGCCATCTTCGCGGCAACCTGCAACCTTTTCGGGAATTCAGAACAGCATTTAAGTGAGACATTATGAGAGCTCTGATCGCCTATCTCGCCCTGGCGCCGGCCGTTTTATACGCAGAGACCTATTCCATCGATACCAAGGTCAGCGAAGTGACCGTCTATCCCGAAGGGGCCGAGATTATCCGCGCCGGCCGTTTCGATCTTCCGGCGGGGCATCATCGGCTGGTATTGCAGGGCATTCCCGCGACGGATTTTGACACGCAGCTTGCCACCATGCGGGTGGACGCCCAAGGCCTGAGCCAGACCGCCGTTATAATGCGTGCCGAAGATGTGCCCTGGCATGATTATCAAAGCGATGAGGTTCGGGCCGCAGAAGACCGTATCGCGGATATCGAACAACGCATCCTTGCGGTTCAGGACCAGGCGCAATCCGCGCGCCTGAGGGCGCTGGCGGCTGACCACAAAATCAGTTTTCTCGCCAATTTAGGCAAGAATGAAGGGCTTGCCGCATCAGATGCCGAAAACCTGCGCGCGATCGCGCAGATGGTCGGGGCTGAGACTCTTGAGGCGGAAGAGACCGCCCAACAGGCCGAGATTGCAGGGCGTCAGATAGAAGAACAGCTTGAGACGCTGGAGAATGAGCTGGAGGCGGCAAACGCTGATCTGCGCGCCCTGACGCCCGAAACCGACGAACGTATGTTTGTCGCGGTCGAGGTTGTTGCAGACGCAGATATCAAGGGGGATGTCACCGTCTCGTACCTGGACTTTGACAGCGCTGAATGGATGCCGGGATACGCGTTCAACCTGACCACCGGCGAATCCCCCGAAGTGACAATTGACCGGCATATCATGGTCGGGCAGGACACCGGCGAAAACTGGCAGAACATCACATTGAATGTCTCGACGCTTCAGCCAATTGGCGAGAATGCCGCCACCGAAGTCAGGCCAAAGCGGCAGTCAATCAGTGTCCCGGACCCCAAAGATCTTGAAAAACCCGTTGCCGAGGCGCCCGTGGTCTTTGAAATGACAGAGCGGTGGGCACCCGACGCCTCGGCCGTCGAGGGCACCGGCCTGACATTTACCCTGTCGGAACCGGTTTCCATCTCGTCAGGATATGAAATCGCCGAATTCGATCTGGACAGCGCAACCGGCCCGGCCGATATCTTTGCCGCTGCTGCGCCGCTCCATGACGATGTCGCCTATCGCACCGCGCGGTTTAAAAATCCCTTTGACCAAAACCTGATGTCATCGGTCAGCGCACAATGGCTGGTTGACGGGGTGCTGGTCGCGGCGGGGGCTTCGCCTGAAATGGGCCCCAGGGCAGATGTAGAAATGGGGTTTGGCCCGCTCTACGGATTGACCGCAGAGCGAATAATACGCAAGCGCAGCACCGGAGATACGGGGTTGATTTCCCGGTCGAACCAAAGTCAGGAGCAGGTGCAGATCGTTGTCAGCAATCTGACGCGTAAGACATGGCCGCTGCGGATCGTGGACCGTGTTCCCTATTCCGAACAGGACGATCTTGAGGTCGACTGGTCAGCCGACCCCCGGCCCGACGTTGAAGATGCAGACAATCGACGCGGCGTTCTGGCCTGGGACATAGAGCTGGAGCCGGGCGAAAGCGAAACCATCGAAATCAGAACAACGCTCAATTGGCCCGAAGAGATGGTTCTGGACTGATCCGGGGTATCAAAGGTTTGGACCCGTTGGTTCCTGCGCCTTCGACCCGATCGCAAAGAGCGTGTTCGGCCGTCCAACAAGCTGTAGCGCGCAAAACCCGATCTCTGGCACAAGGAAACACCAGATCAGCGGCGACGCTCCGTTTGCGAGGGCATGAATCATCGCGGCGGAAAAGAGCAACCGCCCAAAACCGTCGAAAAGCCCCAGAACCGGATCGTTCAGATAAAGCCGGGCAACAGCCCACACCACAACAACACTGCCAAAGAAATTGGCAAAAAGCACCGCATGCGGGCCAAGGGGGTGCAGCGGAGGAAAGCCGAAATAGGCGTTGAGCGGTGCCAAAACCGAATGCCACATGAAAGAGAACGTAAAAGCCAGTGCAAAAGGCCATGTCACGATCAAATCATACCAGGCTGAGATGCGAAAAATCTTCGCGTAGCGCGCAGGTGAAAGCATCAGAATTCCCTTATCTTATGATGTCGGGGCAGGTATAAACCTTTGAGTATACTCCAGGGTCAAGAGGTGTTTACGCGATGAAGATCGGAGAGCTTGCGCACCGCACCGGGGTGAGTACGGATACGTTGCGCTACTATGAAAAAGTCGGCCTGATCCGGTCCGACCGCAGAGGCAACGGCTATCGCGATTTTGACCCCGGAATGGTGCGGCTGGTGGGCCTGTTGCGCCGGGGCAAGGACCTTGGGTTCAGCCTGCGCGAAATGCAGAAGATAGTCGAAATGCTGTCATCGCGCGAGGTAAGTGCCGCCGAAACGGCAGCGTTGTTGCAGGCTAAAATCGCCGAGCTTGATGCAAAAATTGCCGCGATCACAGAGATGAAAGCCGCCTTGTCAGAGGCGCTGGAAACGGTTTGCCCGCTGCGCCGCTAGGGCCAGTTTCACCGCTGCGTCAGGTTTCGGTGAGAGGCCGGAACCCCGGCCCCTCACCTGATGTATCAGGCCTCTTTTTCTGTCTCTTCGACCGGCATGTACAATTCGCCGCCTTCGCGGAATTTGGCGGCCATGGCCTCCATGCCCTCTTTCTGGGCCTCGGCGCGGATGTCGTGGCTGATCCGCATCGAGCAGAATTTGGGCCCGCACATGGAACAGAAATGCGCCACCTTATGGGCCTGTTTCGGCAGTGTCTGGTCGTGGAATTCGCGGGCCGTGTCGGGGTCGAGAGACAGGTTGAACTGATCCTCCCAGCGGAACTCGAACCGGGCGCGGGACAGGGCGTCGTCGCGGCGCTGGGCACCGGGCAGACCCTTGGCCAGATCGGCGGCGTGGGCGGCGATCTTATAGGTAATCACGCCAGTTTTCACGTCATCGCGATCCGGCAGGCCCAGATGCTCCTTCGGTGTCACATAACACAGCATCGCGCAGCCGAACCAACCGATCATCGCAGCCCCGATGCCACTGGTGATGTGGTCGTAGCCGGGGGCAATATCGGTGGTAAGGGGGCCAAGCGTGTAGAACGGCGCCTCGTGGCAGCATTCCAGCTGTTTGTCCATATTCTCTTTGATCTTGTGCATGGCGACATGGCCCGGCCCTTCGATCATCACCTGACAGTCTTTGGCCCATGCGATCTTGGTCAGCTCGCCCAGTGTTTCCAGCTCGGCAAATTGTGCGTCATCATTGGCATCCGCGATGGAACCGGGGCGCAGACCGTCGCCAAGGCTGAACGACACGTCATAGGCGCGGCAGATGTCGCAGATTTCATCGAAATGCTCGTAGAGGAAGCTTTCCTTGTGGTGATGCAGGCACCATTTGGCCATGATCGAGCCGCCGCGTGAGACAATGCCGGTGACGCGGTTTACTGTCATCGGGACCATGTGCAGACGCACGCCCGCATGGATGGTGAAATAATCCACGCCCTGTTCGGCCTGTTCGATCAGCGTGTCGCGGAACACCTCCCATGTCAGATCTTCGGCGATGCCGTTGACCTTTTCCAGCGCCTGATAGAGCGGCACAGTCCCGATGGGTACCGGCGAGTTCCGAATGATCCATTCGCGGGTGTTGTGGATGTTGCGACCGGTCGACAGGTCCATCACCGTGTCCGCACCCCAGCGGATTGCCCAGACCAGCTTGTCCACCTCTTCCTCCATCGACGAGGTGACGGCTGAGGTGCCCATATTGGCGTTGATCTTGACCAGGAAATTGCGCCCGATGATCATCGGCTCGCTTTCCGGGTGGTTGATATTGGCGGGGATGATGGCGCGGCCTGCGGCAACCTCATCGCGGACAAATTCGGGCGTCACATAGTCGGGGATGTTTGCGCCAAAATCATTGCCGTCGCGCGCCTCGGCCACGGCCTCGCGCAGTTGGTTCTCGCGGATGGCAATGAACTCCATCTCGGGCGTGACGATTCCCGCGCGGGCATAGGCCAACTGGGTGACCGCCTTACCATCCTTGGCGCGCAGGGGGCGTGGACGCACCGGGAACTCGGGGGTAAGACGGTCACCTTCGACGAAACCATTATCCTCTGGCTTTACTTCGCGACCTTCATAGTCTTCGACATCTCCGCGGGCCTCGATCCATTTGCGGCGCAGCGGGGCCAGACCTTGGCGAATGTCGGTGATCACTTCGGGGTCGGTATAGGGACCGGAACTATCATAAACCGGCAGCGGAGCCTCACCCGCAGTCGGATGGACCGAGATTTCGCGCATGGGTACGCGGATATCGGGATGCATCGTGCCATTGACGTAAATCTTGCGCGATGCAGGCAGTTCGCCCGTTGTGATCTTGGGATTGGGGACGTTCATTTTGGTGCTCCTCAAGCGGTTCAACTCAAAAAGACACCAGATGAGTTTTGGCTTGGGGAAACGAAAGGGTTTGAGCCCTTTGTTCAGACGGTGCCTGCCGGGATCAGCAGCCAATGCGCCCTAGCTTCCTACGCCAGTATCAACTGGGTCAGGTTCTAAGGGTCGCATCACCGGGCAATGCCCTGTCAGCCTCTCAGTCCCCTAAGCGGGACTCCCCTGCGTGAGGTTTTGCTAACCGAGGCCGCGATTTGGATCAAGGTAATTCTTGAAATCGCAGCCTCGGGTGCCGTTTCAACAGCAGTGGTGTCAGAACAGAAGCCCCCAGATCGCGAGACCCGCGAGACCGATATTGGCCAGCAACCCACCCACAAAGGCCAGCGTGCGCGGCCCGCCGGCAGGTCTGCCAATGCCTGCGTAGTAGATCATCCAGAACAGCATCCGAAAGGCAAAGTGGAGGCCGGCCAGCATATTCACCCAGAACGGCGCAGCCCCGGCAACGACGGCGGCCAGTAACGCCCAGCCAAACGCTGGCAGGCATTCGGCGGAATTGGCGTATGTTCTGAGCACCCGAAAGCTGAGGTTCGAATGGTCGAAGCGCAATGGTAGGCCAGGCACTTGCTGTTCAGTAACAAAGGCCAGCGGGGCGGTGGCAAAGTTCTGGATCAGAACGGTCAGCGACAACGCGGCCAAGACCAGAAACGAAGGCTGATAAGCCGACAAATAAGGCACCGCATCAAACAGAGAAGACATGGGATTCTCCTTCCTCCGGGCCTACATTTCCATATCCATCGCCTCGGCGATTTCAATCGTGCCAGTGCCGTTGAGATGCGGGCAACCCTGCGCCATTGCGATGGCGGCTTCCATCGTTTCAGCCTGAATGACGGTCATGCCGGAAACCGGGTTCGGGCCGCCGTCATCGCGCACACCAGTGGGTGTGATGGTTTTCGACATGCCGACGGGCAAGCCGGGATCAACGACCGCGTCGCCAAGACCGGTGCTCCAAGCCTTCCATGCGGCCATGTGTTTTGCGCCGTCCTCGGGGCCCTGAATGTCGGGTTTACCATGATAGATGAGAAGGAATTTGGGCATCGGATCTCTCCTGTATCAATACGTGCAGAGCCATCGATACGCGGTATCTATTTATGTTAAAGAACATATTTAGAGGTCTGCTATGACTGGCGACAGAAGGAGTCGATATGCCCTATAGTGCCGCGCATCGCGAACGGACCCGCGCCAAAATCGTTGAAACCGCTCGTATCCTGTTCAACCAGTATGGGTTTCAGAACGTCACCATTGATATGGTGATGCATGAAGCCGGACTGACCCGTGGCGGATTCTATAACCACTTCAAGAACAAGAACGCGCTGTTCAGCGAGGCGGTGTCGAGCTTTCTCATGGGACGCGGGGCTGAATGGCGCACCAATGCCGGGATCGACCCCAGCAAGCTGAAGCCCGAGATGGCCCGGCAGATGGTCGATGCCTATCTGTCGCCCGAGCATCTGGGCGATATCGACGGGCAATGCCCGATGATTGCCCTGCCCTCGGACATTGCGCGCGCAGATACGGACACGCAGGAGGCGTTTCAAAGCCTGCTGACGGCGATGGTCTGGCTGCTGGAAACGGCAGACGAGAGCACAAGCAGGCAGGATGCGCTAGCTGCCGCCGCCCTATGTGTGGGCGGCATGGTTTTGGCGCGAACGCTGCCGAATTCCGAGCTTGCCGAAGAGGTGCGGGCCGCTGCCCACCATGCGGCGACCGAGGCCGTTGGGCCTCGGCACCAGTCAGGGGTCAGTGGCGGGGGTTAGCCCTGCCCTTCGACCACATTTTTGAGGTTGGACAGACCCGTCTCGTAATCGGTCCCCACCCAGCTATCCATCATCAGACCCATCCACCGCATCATCGGGTTCATGCCCAGATCGGATTCGAACCCCCAGGTCACCTTGGTCTGGTCCCCTTCGGGCTGCAGCGTAAACGAGGCCGAGGCGGTGCCCATATCGCCGAAATCCAGCGCGGTTTTCACCGCCTGATCCGCAACGCTGTCAATGATTTCCTGCGTACCACTGCCGACCTGCGGATGGTCCGAGCTCCAGCTCATGCTGTTGCCGACGCCAGCCTCTGGCCCGGTATAGGTCAGCTTGGTTTTCGGGTCATGCGCCAGCCACGGAGACCATTTTTCGGTCTCCTGCATCGAATTCACATAAGGAAACACCGCCGCCGCAGGTGCGTTGATGGTGATGCTGCGGGAAACTTCAGCCTTTTCCGGCAGCAGGAAGGCTACGCCGATCAAGACCACAACGATAAGGATCAGCCCCAGAATAAGTCGTTTAATCAATTTCATGTCGCGCTCCGAATCCAAAGTAAGAATGAGGGCAGCATACCGAAAAAAGACGCAAAATCAGAGAGCTGATCTGCGCCTTTTTGGAACCTTATGATGTCGCGGATCAGACCACCGCGAACTCGTTCTTTTCTGGGTCATAGCATTGCAGCCCGCCCTCACCGATATCAGTCCAAAGCCCATGCAGGCTGAGCGAGCCATCCTGAACCGCCGAGGATACAAACGGGAAGGTCATCAGGTTTTCAAGCGATGCAACAACCGCCTGTCGTTCGAACTGACGCGCCTGATCGTTGCTGTCTTCGACATCGGCCACCAGATCGTATTTCGGCTTGAGGATGTCCATCCAACGGCCAACAAAGCTTTCTTTGGCTTCCAGTTGCGGCGCCTTGCCCTTGCACATGTCAATGCAACCCTGAACACCGCCGCATTGGGAGTGGCCCAGCACGATCAGATGCGCGACCTTTAGCGCAGTCACGGCATATTCGATTGCGGCGCTGGTGCCATGATGATCGCCATCGGGCGCATAGGGCGGCACGAGATTGGCGATGTTGCGGTGAATGAAGAATTCGCCCTGATCAGCCCCAAAGATCGAGGTGACGTGAACCCGGCTGTCGCAGCACGAAATGACCATTGCACGAGGCCGCTGTCCTTCGGTCGCCAACCGGCGATACCAGACCTGATTTTCGGCATAGGTCGTGGCCTTCCAGCCATGATACCGTTTAACCAGATAGTTCGGCAGAGGTTTGGCCAGGTTCATTCGCGCGCTCCGTAAATTCGTCCTGCCGAGCTCTGTAACCCGGATTCTCAAAAAATTCGAGACATTATCCAATACCCCCGCAAGGATTTGCAAAGGTATTTTGGGGCAGTGTCATTCCACGCCGTGGGGGCGTAGAAATTAGGGTGAATGTGGTGGATAAGATTATCACGCTTGAACAAAAGGAATCAGTGCGCCTGGACCCGGACCTTCTGGCAGGGTTGTACGGTCAGCTGGGCGATACCAACGCAGTCGATGTGCTGTGCCGCACGGTCGAGGAACTTGCCGTACGCCTGTCAAATTGCGAACGCTTCTGGCGGCAGCGGGACTGGGACGGTTTGCGCAAATGCGCCAGATCGCTGATCGCGATTGCTGAACAGGTGGGTATGACGGCACTGGCCCGCGTGGCCGGGGATGTGGCAACCGCAGTGGATGCGGGCGACGCGGTCGCAACCGGCGCGACGCTCAGCCGTCTGATCCGGGTGGGGGAGCGGTCTCTGACCGCCGTATGGGATCAGCAGGACCTTTCCGTCTGACGGGGGTTGCGGGCATATCGCAGGCCGCTAATCTGGGCCCCAGATCAAACGGTTGAGATGTCCATGACCCTATCTTTCGCCCCGCCCTCAGACCCTGCCTTGCCCCTGTATGTCATCGCAAAAGATGATCTGGAGGCATGGCTGCAGGATCAGCCCGTTCCTGTTCAATCCTGGGCGGCCGCCAGCGGGTTTTCCGCCGGGTTGGGTCAGACCCTGCTGGTGCCCGGACCGGATGGCGCACCCGAATGCGCTGTTGCGGGATACGGCACCGCAGCCAAACGCGCCCGCAAACGGTTTCCGCTTGCGGCGGCGGCCGAGGCGCTGCCCAAAGGCACTTATCAGATCGTTTCAGGGGTGCCCGCAGATGTGATCGAAACCGAATGTCTGGGTTGGCTGATGACCGGTTATGCGTTTGACCGCTATACCGCGCAATCTCCGGCGCGGGCGGCGCTGGTTGCGCCCGATGGCGTGGACGCTGCGCGGATCGAGGCCATCGCAAACGCCGAGGCGCTGACCCGAGATCTGGTCAACACGCCCGCAGCCGACATGGGCCCAGATCAACTCCAGGCTGCAGCAGAAGCACTAGCGCAGGAATTCGGCGCGCGCTGCGAGGTGACCCGCGGTGACGCGTTGCTGGACCAGAATTTGCCCATGATTCACGCGGTTGGCCGGGCTGCGGATCGGGACCCCCGGCTGATTGAGATGATCTGGGGCACATCCGGACCAAAGCTGACGCTGGTTGGCAAAGGCGTGTGTTTCGACACCGGCGGGCTGGACTTGAAACCGGCCGCCGCCATGGGCCTGATGAAAAAGGATATGGGCGGGGCCGCAAACGTTTTGGGCCTCGCGCGAATGATCATGGCGTTGGAACTGCCCCTGCAACTGCGGGTGCTGATCCCAGCGGTGGAAAACGCTGTGTCCGGCAATGCGTTTCGCCCCGGCGACATCCTCACCTCGCGCAAGGGGCTAACGGTCGAGATCAACAACACCGATGCCGAAGGGCGGCTTGTTCTGGCCGACGCGCTGACCTTGGCCGATGAAGGCGCGCCGGATCTGGTGATCTCGATGGCGACGCTGACCGGCGCGGCGCGGGTGGCGGTTGGGGCTGATCTTGCGCCCTTTTACACCGATGACGATCAGGTCGCCGACGTGTTGGCGCGGGCCGCGCTACAGGCGGCGGACCCGGTCTGGCGGATGCCGTTTCACGAACCTTACGAGGCGCTGATCGAACCCGGTATTGCCGATCTGGACAATGCGCCATCAGGCGGGTTCGCCGGGTCGATCACGGCTGCGTTGTTTTTGCGCCGGTTTGTCGGTGACAGCCGCTATGTGCATTTCGACATCTATTCCTGGCAACGCAGCAAGGAACCGGGCCGCAGCAAAGGCGGACTGGCACAAGGCCCGCGCGCCCTGCTGGCGGCGTTGCCCGAGATGCTGGGCCTATGACGAAACGGCGCGTCATCGGGCCGGTCGTCGACCTGTTGCGCAGCCCAGACGGGCCGAGAGACCGGCAATTGCTGTATGGTAATACAGCAGTGGTCTTCGAACAGTCCGAGGGTTGGAGCCGGATCACCGCTGACAAGGATGGATACGCAGGCTGGGTTGCAACCGATCAGCTTGGACCCGTCACGGAGCCGACGCATATCGTTACCGCCCCCGCCACGCATGCCTATTTGCAAGCGGATATGAAAAGCCCGGACCAGACCTCGCTGAGCTTTGGCAGCCAGATACAGGTCCTATCCACGGCTGACAGATTTGCGGAAACGGAACTTGGATATATCCCCGAACAACATCTGAGCCCGGTCGGAACCGCAATGGATGACCCGGTGGCGGTGGCCGAGCTGTTTCTGGGCACACCCTATCTGTGGGGCGGCAACAGCCGCTTTGGGTTGGATTGTTCGGGTCTGGTGCAGGCTGCTCTGCTGGCCTGCAGCATAGCCTGCCCCGGCGACAGCGGCGATCAGGAACAGGCACTGGGCGCGCCCTTGCCCGATGGCGCGGCGGCACAACGCGGTGATCTGCTGTTCTGGAAGGGCCATGTCGCCTGGGTCGCTGGAGATAATCTGCTGCTGCACGCCAACGCCCATGATATGGCAGTAGCATTTGAGCCGATGGACAAGGCAATCGCTCGGATTATAGCACAGGGCGACGGGCCGGTGACCTCTCACAAAAGGCTCTAGTCCAGATCAACCGCGCGGATCAGCTTGCGTTCCAGCACCCGTAGCACCGCGCGCAGATCATGACCACGCTTGAGAATGCGCCCATCCATCCCGACGACCGAATACATTCCCTGCCGCAACCGCAGGTGCGGGTGTTTCTCGACCCGGTAGATCGGGTGCTCTGCTGTCCGGCGAAAAATGGAAAACACGGCCATGTCGCGCAGGTTGGAAATGCCATAGTCGCGCCATTCGCCAGCGGCGACCATTCGGCCATAGACAGACAGGATTTGGGACATCTCGCGTCGATCAAACGCGACGGGCATCTGTGCCGGGCTTGCAGAAAACCGGCTGGGAGGCTGCATATTCATACCTTCAGCCTTGCCGGAAAACCCCGGCAAATCAAGCCTGCCGCGATCACGAGCGCTAAAATCCGCTCCGATGTTTGATTTTTGTCCGTCGTCAGATAAGGTTTAACTGGCGGTCGATGATGCCTATATAAACTCTGACATAACAGGCATTTAAACAGAGGCTTCGACTATGAAACTCTCAGCGATATTAACGGCCTGTGCCATAGCTATTGCCGCCCCGGCCTTTTCTGGCCCCCAATATATCGACGGCACCGGATATGCGCTTTCAGGCTATGATGTGGTTGCCTATCGCGATCTCGAGCAATCGCCAGTTGGCACGCCACAGCCCGAGGGTGTTGAGAGCAAAGCCTCGATCACCGCTGAATACAATAACGCAACCTGGGCGTTCTCCACGACCGAAAACCGCGACAAGTTCGTAGAAAACCCGACCTATTACGCGCCGCAGTTCGACGGGCATTGCGCTTATGGCGTGTCAAAAGGCGGCAAGGTACCCGGAAATCCGAACCTGTGGCGGATCGTGGATGATAAGTTGCATCTGAACATCACCAAAGTCGTTGTGGGGTTCTGGGAAGAAGATATTCCGGGCAATATCAAGTTGGCAGACAAGAACTGGCCCGGAATTGAAAACGACCCGGCCTCGACCAATGTCATTCCCAATTTCACATCTCAAACACCAATCAAAGGTTGAGAAGGGTCAGCGGCGGCCCACTTGACGGCAGATCAGGATCACCGGCAATAGCCCGACGGCCAGAATGACCAGCGACGGAACCGCTGCACCTTCAAGCCGTTCGTCTGACGCAAGCCGATAGGCCTGCACCGCCAGCGTATCAAAGTTGAACGGGCGCATGATCAGCGTCGCGGGCAGCTCTTTCATCACGTCGACAAAAACGATCAGCAACGCGGTCAGCAGCGAAGGCGTCAGGATCGGCAGGTGAATCCGGCGCAGCGTACCAAGCGGGGTCTGACCCAAAGAGCGCGCCGCCGCATCCATATTGGCATGTACCGTGCTTTGACCGCCCTCATAAGCGCTGAGCGCGGCGGCAAGAAAGCGTACCATATACGCCGCCACCAGCAGCCAGATTGAACCCGTCACCAGCAGGCCGGTTGAAATTCCAAAAGTCGCCCGCATCCAGCCGTCCAGCGCGTTGTCGAAACTGGCGAACGGCACGATCAGACCCACCGCGATGACACCTCCGGGCACCGCATAGCCCAGACGGGCAATATACGCAGCCGTCGCTGACCTCCGCCCCGGTCTGAGGCGCTGAAAGAACCCGACACAAATCGCGGCCAGCACTGTGATCACGGCGGCGGTTCCCGCCAGCGTCAACGAATTCTTGATGAACCCGACATACCGTTTCGACAGCAGGTTTTGCTCGGACTCCAGTCCCATCTCGACCAGAATAACAACGGGCAAAAGGAACCCAAGCAGCACCGGAATGGCGCAGAGGGTGACGGCCCCGGCCGCTTTCCACCCGGTCAGGTTTGCGGCAGGTTGCGCCACGTGCTGTTTACCTGCCTGATAGTATTTTGCCCGGCCGCGCTGTATGCGTTCGGCCATCGCCATCAGCAGCGCAAAGCCCAGCAGACACAGGGCCAGCTGCGCCGCGGCGGCGCGGTCGCTCATCGAAAACCAACTGGTGTAGATACCGGTGGCAAAGGTCTGGACGCCAAAATAAGACACGGTGCCAAAGTCAGCGATGGTTTCCATCACCGCCAGCAGGACCCCACCGGCAATGGCCGGGCGCGCCATCGGCAGGGAAACGCGGCGAAAGGCTTGCCACGGATTGTTGCCCAGCGCGCGGGCGGCCAGAAAGGCGGTGGCACTTTGCTGCAGAAACGCGGCGCGGGCCAGCAGATAGACGTAAGGATACAGCACAAGGATCAGCATCACCGCCGCACCTTCGGTCGAGCGAATCTCGGGAAACCAGTAGTCGCGCGGACCCCAGCCCGTGACCTGCCGCAGCGTGGTTTGAACAATACCGGGATGGTCCAGAATAAACGTATAAGCATAGGCCAGCACATAGGCAGGAAAAGCCAGCGGCAGCACCAGTGCGATCTCAAGAAACCGCACACCGGGAAAACGGGTCATGGTGACCAGCCACGCAGCCCCCACGCCAATCGCAAATGTCCCCGCTGCCACCAGCACCACCAGAATAACCGTGGTCAGGGCATAACGCGGCATAACCGTCGCGATCAGATGTGAAACCGTCTCGGTGCCGCCCGTCACTGCCGCCAGAACCACCGCCAGCATCGGCAAGAGGCACGCCGCAGCCACCAGATAGGCAAGCATCCCCACCAACCGGGTCCCCCGGGCGCCGCGATTGTGCGAGCCATGTTCTGAATAGTCGATCTGGGCCATTGGTCCGGTTTATTAAGGCACGGATGCCTTATTCGACTAAATTCATCGGAATTGCCAGCGCCAATACGTCTCAGGACCTGCCCGAACCGTTGCAAAACATCAGTCGTAAACGCGCTGATCCTCGATCACCAGACCATCCTTGGGCAACGAACCGGGGGCCACAACCTCGATCGCGCCTTTCAGTTTCAGCACTTCGATCACGGATTTCGCATAGGCCATGTCATCACCTGCAGAGCTTTCGATTTTCACCGTCATGGTGTCCATCTCACCCTGCCGCGCAGCGATCACCCGCGCCTTGACGATCTCATCATGTTTGTTGACCAGCGCGGCCACCTGTTCGGGCCTGACAAACATGCCCTTGATCTTAGTGGTCTGATCGGCGCGACCCATCCAACCCTTGATCCGCATATTGGTGCGGCCACAGGGAGAGTCGCCGGGCAAAAGCGCCGACAGATCGCCGGTGGCAAACCGGATCAGCGGATAGTCGGGGTTGAGGGTGGTCACGACGACCTCACCCACCTCACCCGGCGCAACAGGCGTGCCGGTGCCGGGGGTCACGATTTCGACGATCACGTGTTCGTCGATGATCATGCCTTCCATCGCGGGGCTTTCATAGGCGATGTTGCCGAGATCGGCGGTGGCATAACACTGCAGACAGGAAATCCCGCGATCCGCATAGTCCTGACGCAGCGAGGGGAACAGCGCGCCGCCGCCCACAACAGCCTTTGAGAAGTTCAGCGCCACGCCCATCTCATCGCCCTTGTCGAGGATGATCTTCAGGTAATCCGGCGTCCCTGCATAAGTGGTGCAGCCCACATCGCGCGCAGCAGTCACCTGCAATTCAGTCTGCCCTGTACCGGCGGGCAGGACCGAGGCACCAACGGCCTGCGCTCCGCTTTCAAAGATCATGCCCGCAGGGGTCAGGTGATAGCCAAAGCAGTTCTGCACGATGTCACCCGGACCAACCCCGGCGGCATGCAGGAACCGGCCCATCCGCCACCAGTCATGATCGGTACTGCCGGGTTCATAGATCGGGCCCGGAGATTGAAACACATGCTGGAAGTTCCGCGCTGGTTTGACGGTAAAGCCGCCAAATGGAGGGCGCGTGCCTTGCGCTTTGGTCAGGTCGGATTTACGCAAAACCGGCAGTTGCGCCAGCGCCTGCATATCCGTCACTGCACTGGCCTGCACATCGGACAGAATGTCGGCATATCCCGGAGCAGATTGCGCACGGGCAATCTGCTCGGGCAGGGCGCGTGCGTGGTCGGCTGCGCGTTCATCGGCGGATCGGGTTTCAAGTTTATCAAAATAGCTCATCGAAATATCCTCTGTCCGCTTACAGCCATCTCTTGCGGCGGCGGTATGAGCGCACGTCGCGAAAGCTTTTGCGGCCTTCGTCAGACATGCCGAGGTAGAATTCCTTAACGTCGGGATTTTCGCGCAGTTCGGCGGCGGGCCCGTCCATCACCACGCGGCCCGATTCAAGGATATATCCATAATGCGCGAATCTAAGCGCCACATTGGTGTTCTGTTCCGCCAGCAGGAAGGACACGCCTTCCTTTTCGTTCAGGTCTTTCACAATGCCGAAAATCTCTTCGACCAGTTGCGGGGCTAAACCCATCGACGGCTCATCGAGCAGGATCGTTTCAGGCCGCGACATCAGCGCCCGGCCCATCGCAACCATCTGCTGTTCCCCACCCGAGGTATAACCCGCCTGGCTTTTGCGGCGTTCCTTCAGGCGTGGGAAATAGTTGTAAACCAGTTCCAGATCCTTCTGGATCGCCGCCGACCCATCCTTGCGGGTATAGGCACCGGTCAGCAGGTTTTCTTCAACGGTCAGGTGTTCGAAACAATGGCGGCCTTCCATCACCTGAATGACGCCTTTCTCTACCAGATCAGCAGGGTCGCTTTCATGCACGCTGGTCCCACGATATTTGATCGAGCCCTTGGTGACCTCGCCCCGTTCCGAATGCAGCAGGTTCGACACGGCCTTGAGCGTTGTCGTCTTGCCCGCGCCATTACCGCCGAGCAGAGCGGTAATGCCGCCTTTGGGCACAGTCAGGCTGACACCTTTCAGCACAAGGATCACGTGGTTATAGATCACCTCGATATTGTTGACCTCAAGCAGGGTTTCCGCCTGCACGTCAGTGGTTTGTGCCGCATCCAGCATCAGCGCGTGTCCTCATGCCTGCCCCTGTGGGGCTGTTGGAGAGGAGCGGCAGCAACCCGCCGCTCCGGTTTTCTTGCTTATTCGCAGCGTTGCGAGATGTTGTTCTCAGCCGCATAAGCTGCGGAATCTTCCGCGATCAGCTGGCCAATCACTTCGGCATCCGTCGGCTTGAACTCCTGAATCTGGTTCCAGGTTCCGGCCGACGCATCCCACTGGACAACACCCACAAGACCCGGACCGCCGTGGTTTTCACAGCTGACCGAGAATTCCGGTCCGAACCCGGCCATGCCGAGCCCTTCCATCTTGGCGTTGGTGATTTCCAGCGCCTCCATGCCGTCGCGCATCATCGCTGGGGTGATCTCGGCCACGCCGTGCATCTCTTGCGCAGTTTTGATCGCTTCAGAAGCCAGCATCGCCGCATAGAGACCCCGGTTATACTGAACCGCACCCATCTGATCGCCAGCGCCGGCAGCTTTGCCCGCATCTGCGACGTATTTCTTCAGATCGTCATAGACCGGATAGTCGTCGCCCAGACCGGTAAAGGTCAGCGCCTTATACCCCGTGGCTTTGTCGCCTGCGGGTTCGACATCAAATTCAGCGCCCGACCACCAAACGCCAATGAAGTTCTCCATAGGAAAGCGAATATTGGCGGCCTCTTGCACGGCGACTTGGTTCATCACGCCCCAGCCCCACATGACCACATAGTCGGGCTTTTCCCGGCGGATTTGCAGCCATTGCGATTTCTGCTCCTGACCAGGGTGGTCAACAGGCAGCAAAGTCAGCTCATACCCATGCTTTTCAGCCAGCATTTCCAGCGTGCGGATCGGTTCCTTGCCATAGGCCGAGTTGTGATAGACCAGCGCGATTTTCTTACCACTCAGGTCTCCGCCATTCTCGCCCAGCAGATAGTTGATCGCGCCAGACGCACCGTTCCAGTAGTTGGCCGGATAGTTGAACACGTTGCTGAACACTTTGCCATTCGCCGCCGAGGTGCGGCCATAACCCATCGTGTGCAGCGGGATTCCATCTGCGGTCACTTTGGGGATCAGCTGATAGGTGATCCCGGTCGACAGCGGCTGATAGACCAGAGCGCCTTCGCCTTTGGTGGATTCATAGCATTCCACACCTTTTTCGGTGTTATAGCCGGTCTCGCACTCGATCACCCGGACCGGTACGCCGCCGATGCCGCCATCGCGTTCGTTCAGCAGGGTGAAATAGTCGTTATAGCCGTCCGAGAACGGAATGCCGCCCGCTGCGTATGGACCGGTGCGATAGCTCAGGTCAGGGATGACCAGATCCGCCGCCGCGGGCCCTGCGGCCATCAGGGCGCCCAGCGCCATGGTTGCCAGTGTCTTGTTCATCGGGTGTCTCCTCCCTTGGTTGATCCGATGTTGGTTTCGGGCTTGCCACCCGTCTTTCTTGGGCCCCTCCCTTAGTGCGGGAAGGGCCAGAGTCTGAGTTTCTCTTTCGCCACGCGCCAAAGCTGCGCCAGCCCGTGCGGTTCCAGGATCAGGAACATCACGATCAGCGCGCCGACGATAACCAGCTGCAGATGCGCCACAATATCCGTGGGCCAGCCCAGCACATCAACGCCGACAACTTTCAGCACAACCGGCAGCAGCACCAGAAACGCTGCCCCCGCGAAAGAGCCAAAAATCGATCCTAAACCGCCGATAATTACCATGAACAGCACCAGGAATGACTTCTGAATGCCGAACACTTCGCCCACCTCAACCGCGCCCAAATAGACCGCAAAGAACAATGCGCCTGCGATGCCAACAAAGAACGAGCTGACAGCAAAAGCCGTGAGCTTGGCCTTGAGCGGGTTCACCCCGATGATTTCGGCCGCGATGTCCATATCGCGGATCGCCATCCATGTGCGTCCAGTTGTTCCGCGCGTCAAATTGCGGGCAATGATGGCGCAGACGGTCAGGAAGATCAGACAGAACAGATAGGTCGCCCAGGCCGGTGCATTTGGCCCGGTAATGATGATGCCAAACACATCGCGCTCGGGCGCATTGATCTGACCCGAAGCCGAATAGTTATAAAACCACGGCACCCGGTTAAACAGCCAGACCAGAAAGAACTGAGCCGCAAGCGTGGCCACCGCCAGATAGAACCCTTTGATCCTCAGCGATGGCAGCCCAAACAGCACGCCAACAATGGCCGTGACCCCCCCAGCTAGCAGCACGTGGATGAACATGCTGACATCCGGAAAGGCCGTCATCAGCTTGTAACAGGCATAGGCCCCCACAGCCATGAACCCGCCGGTCCCCAACGAGACCTGCCCGCAATAGCCCACCAGAATGTTCAACCCAATGGCCGCAATCGCATAGATCAGGAAGGGCAGCAGCAGCGCATTGGCCCAGTAATCGTTGATGATGAACGGAATGATCCCAAACGCCACCGCCAGCACCACATAGTACCGATACCGGTCAAACTTGATCGGGAAAGTCTGGCTGTCATCCACGTAGGAGGTTTTGAAATCTCCGGCCTCACGATAGAACATCTGTTACTTTCCCCATTCTTCCTGCGCCCGGTCCCGGGCTGCGGCGTCCAGTTGATTGGACCCTTTGGCATATCCGCTCGCCTCCGAGGCGCGGACCAGTTTCAGATAGGCCAGAACCCCCATGATCAGCCCGGCAAAGGCCAGGATCGCCGCGATGGTCAATTGACTGTCGGTCAGATCATCCGAGGTGATCGCGATATAGCCAAAGGCCCAGAACCCCGCCCATGCGATCACGTTGATGATGGCAATCAGCTTGGTCATGCCTACACCCTCTCGATGATCTTCTCGCCAAACAGGCCCTGCGGTCGGAACACGAGGAAAATCAGCGCCAAAACATAAGCAAACCAGTTCTCGGTCGCACCCCCCAGCGCGGGGCCAAGGGCAAATTCGAACAGCTTCTCGCCCACGCCGATGATCAATCCGCCCACGATAGCTCCGGGGATCGAGGTAAAGCCGCCCAGCATCAGCACCGGCAGCGCCTTGAGCGCGATTAGCGACAGCGAGAACTGAACGCCCGACTTGGTGCCCCACATGATCCCAGCAACCAAAGCCACGAACCCCGCGACCGACCAGACCATGATCCAGATGAAGTTAAGCGAAATCCCCACCGACAGCGCCGCCTGGTGGTCGTCCGCCACCGCACGCATGGCCCGGCCCTGCTTGGTATACTGGCTGAACGCGACCAGAGCCGCCACCAGCAGCGCCGCGATGATCGTCGCCACGATATCCAGATTGTCGATGAAGAACCCGTAGTCAAAAATCTGGAACGTTGTCTCATCGATCCACAGATTGATGCCCTGCGGCAGACCCACATCCAGTGTCTTGATCTCGGACCCCCACATCAGATCGGCCACGCCTTCCAGGAAATAGGCCAGGCCAATGGTGGCCATGAACAGGATAATCGGCTCCTGCCCCACCAGATGGCGCATGACAAAACGCTGAACGGCCCAAGCCAGCAATACCATCACCGCCATGGTCAGAATGATCGCCAGCAGCGCCGGAACGTTCCAGCCGAAATAATGCACATGAGTGCCAAAGATCGCGTTGATCAGGTGCGAAAACGGCACCTGCCCGTTCATGATCCCTACCAGCGTCATCGCCGCAAACAGGGCCATAACCCCTTGCGCATAATTGAAAATCCCCGATGCCTTGTATATCAGCACAAAGCCCAGCGCGACCAAAGCATACAGCACCCCGGCCATCAGACCGTTGAGGATGACTTCCATCGCAAAAACGAGTTGTTCAGGCATGCTCGCCTCCCCAATTATCTGCCCGGATGTCAGTCATGACTCACCCCCAGATAGGCGTCGATGACCTCCTGATTGCTGCGCACCTCGTCCGGCGTGCCGTCACCGATCTTCTTGCCGTAATCCATCACAACCACCCGGTCGCTCAGGTCCATCACCACGCCCATATCGTGTTCGATCAGCGCAATGGTGGTGCCGAACTCATCATTCACATCGAGGATAAAGCGGCTCATGTCCTCTTTTTCTTCGACATTCATACCGGCCATAGGTTCATCCAGCAGCAGCAGTTTGGGCTCTGCCGCCAGCGCACGGGCAAGTTCGACACGTTTCTTCAGGCCATAGGGCAAACGCGATACCGGCGTCTTGCGGATATGCTGGATTTCAAGAAAATCGATAATTTTCTCAACAGCTTCACGGTTCTCGGTCTCTTCCGCCTCAGCCTTCCCCTTCCAGATCGCCTGCTGCAGAATGTTGGTCTTCATAAAGCTCAACCGCCCGGTCATGACATTATCCAGAACACTCATCCCCTCGAACAGAGCGATATTCTGGAAGGTCCGCGCAATGCCCTGCTGCGCCACCTCAAAGGGTCGCATCGGCGGGCGTTTGGACCCGTGAAACCAGACCTCACCCTCTTGCGGGACATAAAAGCCTGAGATCACGTTGAGCATCGAGGATTTGCCCGCCCCGTTCGGCCCGATAATAGCCCGGATCTCTCCCTCGCGAATATCAAACGAGATATCCTTGATCGCCACCACACCGCCGAACCGCAGGGTGATGTTCTTCATCTCCATCACCACACCGCCAATCTTGCGACCGTCTTCGGTGACATATCCTTCGGAATTATCCAGCATCAGCCTCTCCCAGACTTACGCAAAAACGGGATGGCGGGCGGGGCGATGACCGCAGGTCGAGCGGCGCGCGACAGGCTCCTCATTCCGCCGCCACCTTATGCAGTACGACCGGCACAACCGGCGCATCGACAATCTCCAGCGTCGCAGAGATCGAGCCCTTGCGACCATCCTCATAAGTCACCTCGGTGGTCGTAGACACACTCGACGACCCGTCATAAAGCGCTGAAATGATGTCGTGGAACTTCTCCTCAACAAACCCGCGCCGCACCTTTCGGGTCCGGGTCATCTCGCCATCATCGGCATCCAGTTCCTTGTGCAGAACCACAAAACGATGCACCTGACAGCCCGACAGCATCTCATCCGCCGCAACCGACTTGTTCACCTCTTCGACATGGCCTCGAATGGTCTCTAACACGCGTGGATTTGCTGTTAATTCCTGATAGGACGCATAGGCCACATTGTTGCGCTCCGCCCAGTTTCCCACTGCCGTTAGGTCAATATTGATGAAGGCCACACAGCGATCCTTGCCATTGCCGAACAGCACGACCTCAAGAATATCGGGATAGAACTTCAGCTTGTTCTCGACATATTTCGGCGCAAACATCGACCCATTGGCCATTTTGCCCACGTCCTTGGCCCGGTCGATAATCCGTAAATGGCCCGAGCTTTCCTCGATGAACCCTGCATCCCCGGTCGCCACCCAGCCCTCGGCATCTTTGGTCGAGGCCGTAGAGTCCGGGTTGTTGTAATACTCCACGAACACGCCGGGCGAGCGGTAGTGAATCTCGCCACTGTCATCAATTTTCAGCTCAACCGCAGGTGCGGGTACGCCCACGGTATCGGCCCGCACTTCGCCATCAGGCTGCTGAGTGATGAACACAGTCGCTTCGGTCTGGCCATAAAGCTGCTTCAGGTTGATCCCCAAAGAGCGATAGAAATCAAATATTTCCGGCCCGATCGCCTCGCCCGCCGTATAGCCGACGCGAAACCGGCCATACCCCAAAGTATCCTTGAGCGGCCCATAAACCAGCAGATTGCCCAGCGCGTATTTCAGCTTGTCACCAAGGCCTACGGGTTTGCCGTCGAGCAACTGACCGCCGACTTTCTTGGCATGCGCCATGAAGTGGTGGAACATGCGCTGCTTAAACTTGCCAGCATCCTCCATCCGGATCATCACATTGGTCAGCTGCGTCTCGAACACGCGCGGCGGGGCAAAGAAATAGGTCGGCCCGATCTCGCGTAGGTCCGTCATCATCGTATCAGCACTTTCGGGGCAGTTCACACAGAACCCGCACCAATAGGCCTGACCGATGGAAAAGATGAAATCGCCCACCCACGCCATCGGCAAATAAGACAAGATATCTTCGTTCTGCTTCAGGTCGTCGAACTCAGCAGAATTCTTGGCCGTTTCAATGACATTACGATTCGAGAGCACTACGCCCTTGGGCTTGCCGGTGGTGCCCGAGGTGTACAGCATCACGCAGGTATCGTCATAGGTGATCGCCGCAATGCGCTTGTCCAGTTCCGCATCAAACCGCGCGTGACCTGCGCTACCCTCGGCCATGATATCCTCAAGCGCATTCATCTGGGAGTGGTCGTATTTCCGCATCCCGCGCTTGTCAGTGTAGAGGATGTGTTTGACCTGATGCAGGTTTTCCTGAATCTCGACAACCTTGTCGACCTGCTCCTGATCGCCGCAGACAACGTATTTTGCGCCGCAATGCTCCAGCACATAGGCCATCTCTTCGGCGACCGAATCCTGATACAAAGGCACCGGAACAGCGCCCACCATCTGAGCGGCAACCATCGACCAGTAATGCGCTGGACGGTTGCGGCCTATGACGGCGATGTGGTCGCCTTTCTCAACGCCCAGCTCCAGAAACCCCAGCGCAATGGCGCGGATTTCCGTGGCCGCTTCTGCCCAGGTCCAGCATTGCCAGATCCCGAATTCCTTTTCCCGATAGGCCGGGGCATCCCCGAACTGGGTCGCATTGCGGTGTAACAGCGCCGGAAGGGACTGCATCCCTTCGGCGTCCGACTGCGTCTGAGCCAAATCTTTTTCTCCTCCCCACCCGACCCCTCCCCGGGCCGGAAATGGCGGGTCCGAGTCATTGCCCGAACGCCAACGCCCCGATTAGGGACGGGCAAAGGATCAGCGTCAAGTTTTGCCTGATGTTTTCTCAATTCTTACGAATTGTAACAGGGGTGAAGGGGGGATGTTTCCATTTGTACAAAATGTACAAATCGCCAATTAGTGCGCGCAAGAAAGAGCCGCATTGTTTTGTATTCCACTTCTTCGCCAATACGCTGCTGAGGATTTGACAACGGCCATGGGTAAGTAGCGCATAAAAAGCAGCTTGGAGCCCATAGCGCCCGATACCGAGCTGCACACAGATATCAGCTTTCGGCTTAACCGGCGGATCGGGTCATACAAGTTTGAACCAAACATCAATCATTCTCGACCAACGGGAGCAGGGTGCTTGGCGGCACAGGTTTTTAGCGTTACTGCGACGTGTAGATCACAGCGACTAGGCAAGGGTTTTAGATGACAATTCCGACAGTTCCGCGCCTTAAGGATAGACCGAACTGGCTCTACCTTCTGAGGGAGTTCGATACGTTATATCGACATGGTTCCGCAGGAGGCAGCAGTGCCATTCGGGCGCATCGCAAAGCTGTACGCGATCGACTATCAGCTACGATGGCGCGCAACCCGGAAATCCTTCAGAGGACCAGTGAAGCAAAACCAGTAACGGCACATCTGCCTCGTGCGCTGGATTTAGGAGAGAGAGCGGCCATGCAGGGTATGGCCAGAGCCCTTCGTGAGGTCCGGGATGAGCTTACTTGGGAGTATGGCTACGAGCGCATTCCAAAAGCCCTCAGCCAGAAATACGCCTATTGCGAATTCCTCGGACCTAAGGGGCCTGTTCAATGTGAAAACCTGATATTAGGATTTGTTTTGTTTGCGCCGAGCACAACCTATCCTCAGCACAGTCATCAAGATATCGAAGAAAGCTATATTTCTGTTGCTGGTGCGTGGTCAGAAAACCATACAGCCGTGTTTGCGCCGGGATCTCTGATACTCAACCGATCAGGTGATGAGCACAGAATTACGACTGGAGATCTCGATCCATGCTTGTTGGCCTACGCTTGGACCGGCCCAGAGGCTCGTCTAAAATCTCCCAACATGCGGCTAACCGGAACACGCATAACTAAGGCGAAGACGGAGTGACACCCCTCCTTTCTGGTCCGAACGTCAAGCTATTCGGACCTAAAGATTCGCACAAGTCTGAGAGATTCATCGGTGGCAAAAAGACCAGAGTTCTAACCTCGGCGACACATGGTCTCGGTCTGCTATAGGCGTTGAAGTCTTACGGCAGTTTTGTCCGCATACACGACTTCTAGACTTATCAACTCGAATGACTTTTGTGTTTCGCGCTACAGCCAATCCCGCAAAATCGGGATCAGCGGTACATCCGCCGCGGGCATTGGGTAGTTCCGCAGGTCATTCGCGCGCACCCATTTCAGGGCCTGACCTTCTTTCGACTGCGGGATGCCGTCCCATTTGCGGCAGGCAAAGAGCGGCATGAGCAGGTGGAAATCGTCGTAGCTGTGGCTGGCGAAGGTCAAAGGCGCGAGGCAGGAGGTCCAGGTGTTGATACCCAGCTCCTCCTGCAATTCGCGGACTAGGGCGGCTTCGGGGGTTTCTCCGGGTTCAATTTTACCGCCGGGGAATTCCCAAAGGCCCGCCATGGATTTGCCCTTGGGGCGTTGGGCCAGCAGGACGCGGCCCTCGATGTCGATCAGGGCGACGGCAGATACCAGAACTGTTTTCATGAACGATAATCCGCGTTGATCTCGATATAGCCGTGGGTCAGATCGCAGGTCCAGACGGTGGATGCGCCCTCGCCCAGCCCCAGATCGACAGCGATCACGAGGTTCTGGCCTTTCATATAAACGGCGGCGTCTTCTTCGCGATAATCGGGACTAACCCAGCCTTTTTCGGCCACGAGGATGTCACCGAAAGAGATGCTCAGGCGGTCGCGGTCGGCCGCAGCGCCGGATTTACCAATCGCCATGACAATACGGCCCCAATTCGGATCTTCGCCCGCGATGGCGGTTTTGACCAGAGGTGAGTTGGCGATGGCAAGTCCATGGGTCTTGGCGTCGGCGTCCGTGGCTGCTCCGGTCACTCGGATTTCGACGAACTTTGTGGCCCCTTCGCCATCGCGGACCACCTGATGGGCAAGGTCACGCATCACGGCTTCCAACGCCTCGCCAAAGGCGGCATTGCCGGTGGCATCAACGCCTGATGCGCCGGTTGCGCAGAGCAGCAGGCTGTCCGAGGTCGAGGTGTCACTGTCCACGGTGATGCAATTGAAGGTCCGGTCTGTCTGCGCGCCCAGCATGGCTTGCAGCGCGGATTGGTCGACCTGCGCGTCGGTGAAGATGTAGACCAACATCGTCGCCATATCAGGCGCGATCATGCCAGACCCCTTTGCAATCCCTGCAATAGAGACTGTTTTCCCGTCAATCTCGACCTGCGCCGAAGCCCCTTTGGGGAAGGTATCCGTGGTCATGATGGCGCGCGCGGCGTCTTCGATGGCGTGGCGGCTGAGAGTAGATTTCAGGTCTTCCAGCCTGGCCACGATGCGGTCATGCGCCAGAGGCTCACCGATCACGCCGGTTGACGACGTAAAGACCCGCTCCTCGGCCACGCCGGTGGCTTTGGCGACGGCCTGCGTCACCTCGGCCACCGAGGTTTGGCCATAGTGGCCGGTGAAAGCATTGGCGTTGCCCGAATTCACCAGGATCGCCGCAGGGCCGTCATTGGGGCCGCCGATCTTGTCCTGACAATCCAGCACCGGCGCGGCGCGGGTGGCCGAGCGGGTGAAAACCCCAGCCACGGACGTGCCGGGATCCAGCACGGCCAGCATCACATCGGTGCGGCCCTGATAACGCACGCACGCCTCAACCGTGGCGAAACGGACGCCATCGATGGCGGGCAATTGCGGAAAACCCGCCGGGGCAAGCGGCGAAACCTTGGTGATCGTGGCCACGGGGCTTACTCCTGAATCAGGTCCAGCTGACGGATGATTTCAGGTCCAGAGCCCTCTAGCGCAGGGCGTTCGATCTGAGCCTGCTCGGTCAGTTCTTCAATCCGGGCCTGAATCGCCTCTTGCCTGATTGTCTGGGCAAGTTGATCGCGCACGGCGGCCAGTTCAGGGGCCTCGGATTTGCGCTTGTCATTCAGCTTGACCACATGCCAGCCAAACTGGGTCTGAACCGGATCAGAGACTTGCTCTTTTTCCAGCGCAAGAACGGCGTTTTCGAACTCGGGCACCATCTGCCCTTTGCCGAACCAACCCAGCGCACCGCCATTGGGGCCGGATGGGCCGGTGGATTTCTCTTTCGCAAGCTCGGCAAAATCGGCGCCGTCATCCAGCTGGGTTTTCAGGTCATTGGCCTCTTCTTCAGTTTCGACCAGAATGTGGCTGGCGTTGAACTCATCCTCGCCTTCGAACTCGGCATATTCGGCATCATAGGCGGTTTGGATGGCTTCATCTGTCACCTCAGCCTCGGTCAGGGTGCTGACGGTCTGCACCGCCTGCAACGACCGGGTTTCGTTTTCTAATGTCAGCTGGTTCAGCGTAGACAGGCCATCCTGCTGCTGCCCCAGCAATTGCTGCTGAACCAGCTGTTCGAGAATGAAGTCATAGAGGACATCATCTTCCAGCTGCTGGTACTGTGGCGGCAGGTTTGCGGCGGTGGCAATGACGTGACCCAATGTTATCTCATCGCCGTTAACGCGCGCCACCACGGTGTCCGCATCGGGCTTGGTTTCGGCAGCCAACGGCAGCGCCATCAGGGCAGCAATTGCCAGCGATGGCAAAAAAGTGAGGCCTTTGGGCATTGAATCATCCTATTTTCTTGCCGCGACGGGGCACGGCGTTGACACTCTGGTACCTGCCGCTTACATCGCCTTGAAGCCTTGGACAGGGCCGCCTTTCTCCCCCCGTATCTATGGGTTGCGCGCAAGGTGGGCAAGCCTGTCGCAACCACGATAAGAACAGATCCGCTGGAGTGAACATGCTGGGACTCGGAACGCTCGCCAAAAAGGTGTTCGGAACACCGAACGACCGCAAGATCAAGGCGACCCGCCCGCTGATCGAAAAGATCAACGCGCTGGAGCCCGAGTTCGAAAAACTGTCGGATGACGGTCTGGTTGAGAAGACCGAAGAGCTGCGCAAACGCGCGCTGGATGGCGAGAACCTGGACGATCTGCTGCCCGAAGCCTTTGCCAATGTCCGCGAAGGGGCCAAACGCGCGCTGGGCCTGCGCGCCTTTGACGTGCAGCTGATGGGCGGTGCCTTCCTGCATCAGGGCAATATTTCCGAGATGAAAACCGGCGAGGGTAAAACCCTTGTCGCGACCTTCCCGGCCTACCTGAACGCACTGACCGGCAAAGGCGTGCATGTGGTCACGGTGAACGAATATTTGGCCAAGCGCGATGCGGAATGGATGGGCAAGGTGTTTGGCGCGCTGGGTATGACCACCGGTGTGATCTGGTCAGGCCAGCCGGATGCCGAGAAAAAGGCCGCCTATGCCTGCGATATCACCTATGCCACCAATAACGAGCTGGGCTTTGATTATCTGCGCGACAACATGAAGGCCGATCTGAACGAGGTCTATCAAAAGTACCATAACTTCGCGATTGTGGACGAAGTGGATTCGATCCTGATCGACGAAGCAAGAACGCCGCTGATCATCTCGGGTCCGTCGCAAGACCGTTCGGACCTGTATACAGCAATCGATGCGCTGATTCCGTCGCTGCAGGACGATCACTTTACCCTGGATGAAAAGTCGCGCAACGTGACCTTCACCGATGAAGGCAACGAGTTCCTGGAAGAGCAGCTGCTGGCCGCGGGTCTGATCCCCGAAGGCCATTCGCTGTATGATCCCGAAAGCACCACGGTTGTACACCATGTCAATCAGGGCCTGCGCGCGCATAAACTGTTCACCCGCGACAAGGATTACATCGTCCGCGACGGCAACGTGGTTCTGATCGACGAATTCACCGGTCGCATGATGCCGGGTCGCCGCCTGTCCGAGGGTCTGCACCAGGCCATCGAGGCCAAAGAAGGCGCGCCGATCCAGCCGGAAAACGTCACTTTGGCCAGCGTGACGTTCCAGAACTACTTCCGCCTCTATGACAAGCTGGGCGGCATGACCGGTACCGCGCTGACCGAAGCCGAAGAATTCATGGAAATTTACGGCCTCGGTGTGGTTGAGGTCCCAACCAACCGCCCCATTGCGCGCGAAGATAAGGACGATCAAGTCTATCGCACCGCGCCCGAGAAATACAACGCGATGATCCAGCAGGCGAAGGAAGCCGCTGAGAAGGGTCAGCCGGTTCTGCTGGGCACAACCTCCATTGAAAAATCGGAATTGCTGAGCCAGTTGCTGACCAAAGAAGGCATCGAGCACAACGTTCTGAACGCCCGCCAGCATGAACAAGAGGCGCAGATTGTTGCCGATGCGGGCCGTCTGGGCGCGGTGACCATCGCCACCAACATGGCCGGTCGCGGCACCGACATTCAGTTGGGCGGCAATGTCGAGATGAAGGTGCTGCAGGCGCTGGCCGAACATCCCGACGCAGATCCCGCCGACCTGCGAGCTGCTGAAGAAGCCAAACACGCGGAAGAAAAGCAAAAGGTGCTTGAGGCGGGCGGTCTCTATGTGATGGCCTCGGAACGTCACGAAAGCCGCCGCATCGACAACCAGCTGCGCGGTCGTTCTGGCCGTCAGGGGGACCCGGGCCGGACCGTATTTTACCTGAGTCTCGAAGATGACCTGATGCGCATCTTCGGCTCGGAACGCCTGGACAAGGTTCTGACCACATTGGGCATGAAAGAAGGCGAAGCGATTATCCACCCCTGGGTGAACAAATCGCTGGAACGCGCGCAATCCAAGGTCGAGGGCCGCAACTTTGACATGCGCAAGAACGTTCTGAAATTCGACGATGTGATGAACGATCAGCGCAAGGTCATCTTTAACCAGCGGCGCGAGATTATGTCGGCAGATGATCTGTCGGATATCGCATCGGATATGCGCGAACAGGTAATCGACGATCTGGTCGATGAATATATGCCGCCCAAATCTTATGCGGATCAATGGGATACAGATGGTCTGCATGAGGCGATCAAAGACAAGCTGAACATGGAGGTTCCGGTTCAGGACTGGGCCGGCGAAGAAGGCGTGGATGACGAAGACATTCGCGAGCGGCTGGTCAAGGCTATGGATGACATGATGGCGCAAAAGGCCGTGGCCTTCGGCCCCGAGAACATGCGCAACATCGAAAAACAGGTGCTGTTGCAGACCATTGACGGCAAGTGGCGCGAGCATCTGCTGACGCTGGAGCACCTGCGCTCGGTGGTTAGCTTCCGTGGCTATGCCCAGCGCGATCCGCTGAACGAATACAAAACCGAAAGCTTCCAGCTGTTCGAGACCATGCTGGAAAGCCTGCGCGAGACCGTGACGCAGCAACTGGCCCGCGTACGCCCGCTAACCGAAGAAGAGCAGAAAGAGATGCTGGCGCAGATGGCGGCACAACAGGCTGCCACGCAAAAGACCGTTGAGGCCGCCACCGAGCAGGCCGAAGCAGTGGCCGAAGCCGATGCATCGGGCGACCCGCGCCCCGGTTTCGTCGAGGATGATCCCTCAACCTGGGGCAACCCATCACGCAACGACAAATGCCCCTGTGGATCTGGCAAAAAGTTCAAACACTGCCACGGCCGGTTGACCTGACGTCACCCACCCCTGAACACAATGACACCGCGTCGCGGCCACATATTGGCCGCGATTGTTAACGAGAGTGCGACTCGCTCCTTCAACTGGGGAGGGTGTCTTGTTTGTTATTAAGAACTACGTGACCACGTGTGGCACAGTGGCCTGTGCCCTTGCGATTGGTTACTTGATGCAGAGCGGTTCCAAAGCGCAGTCGGATGATGCGCCGATCCAGCACGCCTCGATGGCGGGCGAAAGTTCGGTCATTGCCGGTCTGGAAGGTATTGTTCTGACATCCTCTTCGCCGGCGGATATTCAAAATCCAACTGCGACCACTACTCACAGCACACAAACAGCCAAGCGCACCCTCCCCGCGAAGCAGACAGATTGCAGCCTGAGCGCCCGCGCTCGGGCCATCCCCCAAGCAAATGCCCGGCTGAGTATCAAGGCCCCCTGCAAAGCCGGTCAACATGTCGAAATTCACCACAGCGGCATGCGCTTTACCGCGCTGACGGATCGCAACGGACGGGTCGATCTGGCGATCCCGGCCCTGACCGAATATGCGATCTTTCTGATCTCTTTCGATGGCGATGAAGGGACGGTTGCCACCACGCATATCCCCGATCTTGCACAGTATGAGCGCGTGGCGCTGCAATGGCGCGGCGCCACCGACCTGCAGCTGCATGCGCTGGAATTTGGCGCCAGCTATGGCGGCACCGGTCATGTCTGGGCCGACGCGCAGGCACAGGGCACCGGCAGCGTTGTCCATCTGGGCGTCGCGGGTTCGGACGCGGTTCAGAACGTCGAAATCTATACCTTTCCGGCGCAGACCGCAGAGCAAAGCGGATCAATTGCACTGACCGTCGAAGCCGAAGTGACCGAGGCCAATTGCGGCCACGACATAAGCGTTCAGTCGCTGGAATTGCGCGCGGATAGGCGCCTGCGGTCGCGTGATCTGACGCTGGCACTGCCCGCCTGTGGAGCCGGGAATGATTTTCTAGTGTTGAATAATCTGTTCGAAGACCTGACAATCGCAGCAAAGTAACCGCAGGCAGTCAAACGGTCCCCTATGAATTTTTTTCGCGCGGCATTTGCCGTGGTGTCGCTTTTGGCAGGTGTTACAGGCGCTGCGGCGCAGGACATCACACTGACCTCTCATGATGGCAAGGTCGAAGTCACCGGCAATTTGCTGAGCTTCGATGGCGAGTTCTACCGCGTCGACACCCAGTTTGGAGAGCTGACTGTGGATGGCTCCGGCGTGACCTGCGATGGTCCGGCCTGCCCCAACCTGATCGATTTTGTGGCGGAAGTCAGCCTGTCGGGCGCGTCGGTGATGGCGGAAACCCTGCTGCCTGCGCTGATCGATGGCTTTGCCCAACAAGAAGGGCTGGAGGTCAAACGGAGCGATCTTGACGGGGACCGCTTTGTCTATGCCCTGCATCAGCCGGGCCGTCAGGCGCCGTTGGGCCGGTTGACCCTTCATGCGGGCAATACCGCGCAGGGTTTTGCCGATTTCATCAGCGATCAGGCGGATATGGCCCTGGCCCTGCGCGAGATCCGCCCGGCCGAAGCCGCAGCCGCGCAAGAGGCGGGTCTGGGCGATCTGACACGACCAAGGCGTTCGCGCGTGCTGGCGCTGGATGCGGTCGTGCCGGTGGTGTCGCAGGACAATCCGATCCGGCAGATTCTGCCCAGCGATCTGGCGCGGGTTTTCTCGGGCGAGGTCACCAACTGGTCCGACTTAGGCGGCGCAGACGCGCCAATTGCGCTGTATCTGCCGCAGGCCGGGGGCGGGCTGGCACAGGCGGCTGAGGATTTGCTGCTGATCCCTGCCGACACGCCTGCTGATGCGACCGTAGAGAGCTTTGCCCGCAACAGCGATCTGGTTACCGCAGTCGCCCGGGATCCATTTGGTATCGGAATCGCCAGTCATGCGGAACGCGGCACAGCACAAGCGCTGCCGCTGGCCGGGGGCTGCGGATATGCGCTGACGGCCACGCGCCAGTCGATCAAGACCGAGGATTATCCGCTGACCTCGCCCATGTTCCTGTACCTGCCGCAAAGGCGGCTGCCCCGGATCATCCGCCAGTTTCTGGCCTATACCCAAAGTGCCGAAGCGCAGATGGTGATCCGGCAGGCCGGGTTCGTCGACCAGGCGCCCGAAACAATCCGGATCGGACTGCAGGGGGACCGGCTGGCCAATGCTATCACCGCCGGTGGGGTCGAGGTCGGCCTGGACGAATTGCAACGGATGCTCGAAACGCTGCGCCCACTGTCGCGCCTGTCGCTGTCTGTTCGGTTCGAGGCCGGCTCTTCCCGCCCGGACGCACAGTCGCGCTCCAACATCCTGCAGCTTGCCCAAGCGTTGGAAAGCGGTGCCTTTGATGCCCGCAAGCTAATCTTCGTTGGCTTCAGCGATGGGGACGGCGCAGCCTCGGCCAATGCAAACATCGCCCTGCGCCGCGCGCAGACCGTGCGCAATGCGGTGCTGAGTGCAGTGGAAACCACCGTGCCAGACAATGTCGAGATCAGTGTCGAAGGGTTTGGCGAGGCGATGCCTATGGCCTGTGACGACACCAAGTGGGGACGCAAGGTCAATCGCCGCGTCGAGATTTGGGTGCAATAGCGGCTAGAGATAGCCTTCGGACCGAAAACTCAGCTCGGTCGATTTGCCGATAATGAGATGATCATGCAGTGTCAGGCCCAGCGCGGTACAGGCATCCTGAATGCGATTGGTCATGTCGATATCGGATTGTGACGGCGTGGGATCGCCTGACGGGTGATTATGCACCAGAATCAACGCTGAGGCATTCAATTCCAGTGCGCGCTTGGCCACCTCGCGCGGATAGACGGGGACGTGATCCACCGTGCCCTTGGCCTGTTCCTCGTCAGCAATCAGCACGTTTTTGCGATCCAGATAAAACACCCGGAATTGTTCGATCTCACGATGGGCCATGGTGGTGTGGCAATAATCCAGCAGTGCGTCCCAACCTGATATGACCTGCCGCTGCATCACCCGCGCGCGGGCCATGCGGTGGGCGCAGGCCTCAAGGATTTTCAGATCGGTGATCACTGTATCGCCCACGCCCTTGATCTGACGCAGCCGCTCTTCAGGCGCGGTCAGGACACGGTTGAAATCGCCAAACGTATCCATCAGCCGTCGCGCGAGCGGTTTCACATCCTGACGGGGGATCGAGCGGAAGAGAACCAGTTCCAGCAATTCATAATCCGGCATCGCAGCCGATCCGCCCGACATGAACCTTTCGCGCAGCCGCCGCCGGTGGTCTTTGATGTAGGAGGGTAACCGACCCGACGGCAGCGGCTGCGGCGGCGCTTCGTCCGTATCAAACAGCATGGGGGCTTCGGCAAAGGCATCCTGTGTCATGCGCTCAGAGTGGCGCAGATTCGGTTTCTGAATGGTTAACCGCTCAGGAGGCGGAGGCGGCAACCAGCACAATTTCCCCGCGCCAATCCGGGGCAAGACGCTCCGCCACGCGCCACGCACGCAATCCGCTGGCGCAGCAGAGGGCCAGCGTTTGCCCACCCTTTGTGGCCAGATCATCCGGCACGCTGCGCAGGGCCGAAGGATGAAGCGGGGTTGGTGCCTCATCCAAACCGCGCAACTCGACGATTAGTTCGTCGCCAGAAAGTTGCGCGGCCGATACAAACCTAAAGGGATGTGCCGGTTCGGGCGCTCCATCGAATCTGAAGCTGGTGCTGCGAAAACCCAAGGCGTCAAACTGAACCATCTGACCCAGCGGCGAGGGGGTCAGGCCCAGAATCACGCTGATCGCCATTTGCGCCTGCATCGCCCCGATCATGGCAACAACCGGCCCAAGCACTCCCGCCGTGGCGCAGCTTGCCCCGCTATCCGGGGCATCGGGAAACACCGCCCGCAGCGAGGGCGCGCCACCACAAAAGCCACCGACATATCCCGCTAAACCCAGAACCGACGCGCTGATCAGCGGTTTTCCCAGCGCAAGACAGGTATCGGACAAGATATAGCTGGCCGCGTAACTGTCCGCGCAATCCAGAACCACATCCGCTTGCGAGACAAAACGCTGCGCATTCGTACTTGTTAGAGCTTGTTTTTTTTCCTCAACCGTGATCTCACTGTTCAGCGCACGGCATCGCTCGGCCGCAACTTCGGCCTTGGGCCGGCCACAGTCGTTTTCCCCAAACAAGGTCTGGCGATGCAGGTTCGACAGGGCCACCGTATCGCGATCCATAAGGGTCAGATGACCGATCCCCGCCCCCGCCAACAAAGGCAGCACCGGCGCAGCCAGACCACCCGCGCCCACCACCAGAACACGCGCACCGGACAGGCGTTTCTGCCCGTCTGCCCCGACCTCGGGCAAGGTCATCTGACGGGCATATCGGCTCATCGTGTGGCCTCGATCCATTCACGCACACGGGTTTCAGGGGCCGCGTTCAGGGTGATGTCGGTGACGACAGAGACGATGTCTGCCCCGGCCTGCAAAACGCCCTGTGCGCGCTCGACGCTCATCCCGCCGATCCCGACCAGAGGGATATCGCCAACGCGCGCCTTCCATTCGGTCACGCGGGGCAGGCCCTGCTGCTCCCATTTCATCTTTTTCAGGATCGTTGGATAAACCGGACCCAGCGCGACATAGTCGGGGGCCATGCTGAGGACCCGCTCCAATTCGTCATCGTCATGGGTGGAAACACCTAGCTTTAGACCCGCTTTTCGGATGGCTTTCAGGTCGGCCTCGTCCAGATCCTCTTGCCCCAGATGAACCCAGTCGCATCCGGCATCGATGGCGGCCTGCCAATAGTCGTTCACCACCAGAACCGTCCCATATTGGCGGCAGAGGTCACGGGATTGGGCGATCTGGTCACGCACAACCACATCAGACTGATCCTTGACCCGCAGCTGTACCAGCCGAATGCCAAGCGGCAGCATCCGGTGCAGCCAGTCGGAATGGTCGAAAATCGGGTAAAACCGGTCGAGCGTCATGACAGAAAGGCCTTTCCGATAACCGGGGTTGAAGGTTCCGCCATATCGCGCGCCTCAATCGGGTCGGCGAGATACGCCAATCGCCCGGCTTGCACCGCCAGCGCCATGGCCTGCGCCATCTGTGCCGGGTCCCCGGCGCGGGCCACAGCGGTGTTCAGCAGCACCGCATCAAACCCCAGCTCCATCGCGCGGGCCGCGTGGCTGGGCAGGCCGATACCGGCATCGATCACCAAGGGGACATCGGGAAATTCCGCCCGCATCGCGCGCAGAGCATATTCATTATTCAGCCCCCGGCCCGACCCAATCGGCGCACCCCAGGGCATCAGAACCTCGCATCCGGCCGCCAGCAGGCGTTCACCCACGATCAGATCGTCGGTTGTATAGGGAAACACCTGAAACCCTTCGTCGGTCAGGATGCGCGCCGCCTCGACCAGTTGAAACACATCTGGCTGCAAACTGTCAGTGTGCCCGATCAGCTCCAGCTTGATCCAGCGCGTATCAAACACCTCCCGCGCCATATGAGCGGTGGTTACGGCCTCTTTCACCGTGTGGCATCCGGCGGTGTTGGGCAGGACATGCACGCCCAGCTCTCGGATCATGGTCCAGAATGTCTGGCCTGCCCCTCCGGCCCCTTCGCGGCGCAGAGAGACAGTGGCCACGCCTGCACCGCTGTCCCGAAACGCCTGTTCAAGGATTGCCGGGCTGGGATACTGCGCAGTACCCAGCATCAGCGGGTTCGAGAGTTCGGTTCCATAGAAGGTGTTCATCTTCAGCCCCCTTGCATCGGTGCAACAACTTCGATCCGGTCGCCATCGGTCAATTGGCGGGCGATGCGCAGGCTGGAGGGCACGAAATCCTCGTTCACTGCGGTGGCAACCCGGCCTGAGAATCCGCATTCCGCCAGCAGGTCCGACAGGGTTTGCGCGTGGACATCACGCGGCTCGCCATTAAGCACGATCTTCATCAACCATCTCCGAATGTTTGTTCTCAAGCGCCAGATCGGCCACCCCCTGCGCCAGTGCGGGGGCCAGCAGATAGCCGTGGCGATACAGCCCGTTTGCATAAATCGTCCGCCCCAGCCGCCGGATGCGTGGAAGATTGTCGGGAAAGGCGGGGCGCAGATCGACCCCGATCTCTAGAACTTCGGCCTCGCCAAAGGCGGGGTTCAAGGCATAAGCGGCGCTGAGCAGTTCCAGCATCGAGCGCGCTGTGATCCGACCGCTATCCTCAGATTCGATCATCGTTGCGCCCAGCATATAGATGCCGTCGCCACGCGGCACGATATAGAGCGGCATCCGTGGGTGCAGCAGGCGCACCGGGCGCGTCAGCGTCACATCGGGGCAGCGGATCACCAGCATCTCACCCTTTACGCCGCGCAGATCATGCAGATATTCGCGCGCGTGCAGGCCCCGGCAATCAATGGCGTTGTCAAGACGCGCAGGCGCCAGCGTTTTGTGAAACACCACCCCGTCCTGCCACAGGTGTCGATAGAGATCGCGCAGCGCGGTGCGAGGATCCAGATGTGCCTCGGCGGCGAAAAGCAATCCCTTGCTGAACCCGTGCAGATCAGGCTCTAATGCGGAGATTTCTGTCTGATCGACATCCTCAAACCCTTCGGTCCGGCGCGCGAAGCGGCGCAGGTCCGGCAAGTCTCGGGCATTGGCCACCACCAGCGTTCCCCGGTGATGCACCTGCGTCCGCGCGGCCCACCAGTCGATAGAGGTCTGGCCGAGGCGCAAAACCGGTTCTTCGGCGTTTTCATATTCGCACCAAGGCGCGAGCATACCGCCGGCCCACCAGGAACATCCATGCGGTCCCGGCGGCCCTGCGGGGTCAAAAACCTGCACCCGCGCGCCACGGGCCGACAGCTCGCTGGCGACCGCCAGACCGGCGACGCCTGCCCCTATGACAGACCAGACCGTCATGCGGACCAGACCTGATGAAAATGGTGCACCGGTCCGTGCCCCCGGCCGACATTCAACTCATCCGCCCGCGCAATCGCGCCCTGAACATATCCATGGGCGCGATGGGTGGCGTCTGCCAAACCCTGCCCCTGTGCCAGACCGGCAGCAATGGCAGACGACAAGGTGCATCCTGTGCCATGGGTATTCCGGGTGGCTTTGCGGGGCGCTGTGAACTCGGCCAATACGCCCGATGCGTCGATCAGAAGATCATGGCAAATATTACCGTCGCCATGCCCGCCTTTCATCAACACGGCCCGGGCGCCCATCTCGCACAGCGCGCGGCCCTGCGAAATCATCTGGTTCGGTGTCCGCGCCGCATCCTGATCCAGCAGGCAGGCCGCTTCGGGCAGATTAGGGGTCAGCAGCGTTGCGCGCGGCAGCAGAACGTCGCACAGGGTCTGCACCGCCTCTGCGGCCAAAAGCGCGTCGCCCGATTTGGCGACCATCACGGGATCGAGCACAACCGGCCCGTCAAAGCCCGACAATCCCCCGGCCACCGTCCGAATGATCTGGGGCGTGGCCAGCATCCCGATCTTGATCGCGCCAACGTTCAGATCGCTGAGGACCGCATCGATCTGTGCCGCGATGATCTCGGGGGGAACACTGTGAACTGCGGTGACGGCCTGCGTGTTCTGCGCCGTCACTGCCGTCAGCACGCTGGCCCCATACACGCCCAGCGCTGACATCGCTTTGAGGTCGGCCTGAATCCCGGCGCCGCCTCCGCTGTCCGATCCTGCAATTGTCAGCGCAATATCTGCCACGTCGTTGCTCCATCTTCAAAGGGCAACGGGGCATGGAAAACGTCTGTGCATCGTAAGACCGTTCCCTACGCCGGTATTGCCCGGATCAGGTTCGATGGGTTAGCGCAGCCGCGCCTCTCAGCCCCAAACGAGGCACCCCAACGGTTGATGCGGAACATCTCAGGAGCGCGGCCAATAATCAAGGGAATTTTGCGACGCCCTGCTTTAAGCCCGAACGTAGCCCTTTATGAACAGAAAAAAGGCCGCGCAAACTGAGCGGCCCTTAATAAGAGCATGCGTTCCAATCAGCTCTTCATGCCATCCCAAAAGGATTTCACGGATGAGAAAAAGCTTTTTGATTCCGGGTGGTTATCTTCGCCCAACTCTTCAAACTCGCGCAGCAGCTCGTTTTGGCGGCTGGTCAGATTGACGGGTGTTTCCACGGCCAGCTCGATGAACATATCGCCAACGCCGCTGCCGCGCAGGGCAGGCATACCCTTGCTGCGCAGGCGCATCTGGCGACCGGATTGACTGCCTGCGGGAATCTGAACGCGACCGCGCCCGCCATCAATGGTCGGAACCTCGATCGATCCACCCAGCGCAGCTTTGGCCATGCTGACAGGAACACGGCAATAAAGGTTCACGCTGTCGCGTTCGAACAGCTTGTGCTGAGACACCTCGACAAAGATATAAAGATCCCCCGGAGGGCCACCGCGCATTCCGGCCTCACCCTCGCCAGCCAAACGGATTCGGGTGCCGGTTTCGACGCCTGCCGGGATATTCACCGACAGGGCGCGGTCTTTTTCAACCCGGCCCGCGCCACCACAGGCTTTACAGGGGTTCTTGATGATCTGACCCAGACCCGAACAGGTCGGGCAAGTGCGTTCAACGGTAAAGAAACCCTGCTGCGCGCGGACCTTGCCCATGCCAGAGCAGGTTGGGCAGGTTGTGGGTTCGACACCACCTTCGGCACCGGTACCCTCGCACGACGAACAGGCCACTGCAGTAGGCACATTGATCGTCTTTTGTAGGCCTGCATAGGCTTCTTCCAGAGTCACCCGCAGGTTATAACGCAGGTCCGACCCGCGCGCAGCGCGTCGTCCGCCGCCGCCACCCCGCTGGCCACCCATGAAATCGCCAAACAGGTCGTCGAACACATCCGAAAATGCGCTGGAGAAATCGCCCTGACCAAAACCGCCACCGGGGCGGCCACCGCCCCCCATGCCGTTTTCAAACGCGGCATGGCCAAAGCGGTCATATGCTGCTTTGCGTTCTGCATCTTTCAGAACATCGTAGGCCTCGTTGGCCTCTTTGAACTGAGCCTCAGAGTCCGGGTTGTCCTTGTTGCGATCCGGATGCAGTTCTTTGGCTTTCTTGCGAAAACCCTTTTTTATCTCATCCGCCGAAGCGCCCTTGGACACGCCGAGCACTTCGTAATAGTCGCGTTTGGACATCAGTGTTTCCTTCTGCCTCAACGTATTTGGGCCGGCCCGGCAACCGGACCGGCCCGCATTGGCCCGGTTACCCGTTAGTTACGCTTGTCGTCGTCCAGATCTTCGAACTCGGCGTCGACAATGTCATCATCACCCGGTGCGGCATCTGCTGCTGCAGGCTCTTCTTCGCCTTCTTCCGCTTGCGCCTTATAGATGGCTTCACCCAGCTTCATGGCCGCTTCGGTGACGTTCTGAATGCCCGACTTGATCTTGTCGGCATTTTCAGTTTCCAGCTCGTCCTTGAGCGCGGCAATCGCCAGCTCGATGGCTTCGATGGTGGTCGGGTCGACCTTGTCGGCATGCTCTTCCATCGACTTTTCGGTCGAGTGGATGAGGCTTTCCGCCTGGTTCTTGGCGTCGACCAGCTCACGGCGTTCCTTGTCGGCTTCCGCGTTCTCTTCGGCGTCCTTAACCATCTTGTCGATGTCCTCATCGGACAGACCGCCCGAGGCCTGGATAGTGATCTTCTGCTCTTTGCCGGTGCCTTTGTCCTTGGCCGAAACCGAGACAATGCCGTTGGCGTCGATGTCAAAAGTCACCTCGATCTGAGGCATGCCACGCGGTGCCGGCGGGATATCTTCGAGGTTGAATTGACCCAGGATCTTGTTGTCCGCAGCCATTTCACGCTCACCCTGGAACACGCGGATGGTCACGGCGTTCTGGTTGTCTTCAGCGGTCGAGAAAACCTGAGACTTTTTGGTCGGGATTGTAGTGTTGCGGTCGATCAGACGGGTGAACACGCCACCCAGCGTCTCAATGCCCAGCGACAGCGGGGTCACGTCCAGCAGAACCACGTCTTTGACGTCACCTTGCAGAACACCGGCCTGAATGGCGGCACCCATTGCAACCACTTCGTCTGGGTTCACACCCTTGTGCGGCTCTTTACCGAAGAACTTGGTGACCTCTTCGATGACTTTCGGCATCCGGGTCATACCACCGACCAGTACGACCTCGTCTACGTCGCTTGCCGACAGACCGGCGTCTTTCAGAGCAGCGGCACAAGGCTTCATCGACTTCTTGATCAGGTCCGAGACCAGCGATTCCAACTTGGCACGGGTCAGTTTCATGACCATGTGCAGCGGCTGGCCGTTCGAGCCCATCGAGATGAACGGCTGGTTGATTTCGGTCTGCGAGGTCGAGGACAGTTCGATCTTGGCTTTCTCAGCGGCTTCTTTCAGACGCTGCAGCGCCATCTTGTCCTGGCTCAGGTCGACACCGTGTTCTTTTTTGAACTCATCCGCCAGGTAGTTGACGATGCGCATGTCAAAGTCTTCACCACCCAGGAAGGTGTCACCGTTGGTCGATTTAACCTCGAACAGGCCGTCGTCGATTTCCAGGATGGTCACGTCGAAGGTACCACCACCAAGGTCATAAACCGCGATGGTTTGGGTTTCTTCCTTGTCCAGACCATAGGCCAGAGCGGCGGCCGTCGGTTCGTTGATGATCCGCAGCACTTCCAGACCGGCGATTTTACCGGCGTCTTTGGTGGCCTGACGCTGTGCGTCGTTGAAATATGCCGGAACGGTGATAACCGCCTGCGTGACTTCCTCACCCAGATAGCTCTCGGCGGTTTCCTTCATCTTACCCAGAGTGAAGGCCGAGATTTGGCTTGGGGAGTACTTTTCACCGCGCGCTTCAACCCACGCGTCACCGTTGCCGCCATCGACGATGGCGTACGGCACCATTTTCTTGTCTTTTTCGACTTCCGCATCATCCACACGACGACCGATCAGACGCTTGACGCCAAAGATCGTGTTGTCGGGGTTGGTGACCGCCTGACGTTTAGCAGGCTGACCGACCAGACGCTCATCTTCGGTGAAGGCGACGATCGAGGGCGTGGTCCGCGCCCCTTCGGCATTTTCGATGACCTTCGGCTGCGAGCCGTCCATGATGGCCACACAAGAGTTTGTGGTACCGAGGTCAATCCCGATTACTTTTCCCATTTTTCAATCCCTTTCTCTTCAAGGCGATGTCCCGAGGGCTGGACCCGTTATGGCATCCCATCCCCGATCTGATGTGCGCGACAGCACTACACCATCGCGCGTCGAGGCGTATATAAGGGCGGGATAAGGGGCCTGCAAGCGTTCAGAAAGGCAGGTTTTCGGGATTTTGTGGCCTTTTTTGGCAAGGTTTCGGCAAGGATTGGGGATTCTTGGATGGCACAGCTGCTTTTGCGCGGGTTTGACATCAGAAAAGGCTATCTGGATGGCGCGGCACAAGCTGAGATTGTCGAAGCGCTGCGGCCGATTCTAAAAACCGCACCGCTGTTTCGCCCCACGACGCCTTCGGGAAAACAAATGTCGGTGCGCATGACCTCAGCCGGGGCGCTGGGATGGGTTTCGGACAAAGCCGGATACCGGTATCAGGACAGCCACCCAAAGGGCGCGGTCTGGCCTGCCATTCCCGACAGCATCCTGCAAATCTGGCACACGGTTTGCACAACAGACCGCGATCCGGATTGTTGTCTGATCAACTACTACGGCGAAGACGCGCGTATGGGGATGCATCAGGACAAGGATGAGGCGGATTTCTCATGGCCGGTCCTGTCGGTCTCGCTGGGGGATGATGCGCTGTTTCGCATCGGTAATACCACGCGCGGCGGCAAGACCGAGTCGCTGTGGCTGAACTCGGGCGATGTTGTCATCATGGGCGGCCCGGCCCGGCTGGCCTATCACGGGATAGACAGGATACGCTTTGGTTCATCCCGCCTGCTGCCCAAGGGCGGACGTATCAACCTGACCTTGCGGGTTGCAACCTAGCGACGGGCATTCCAGCTCTGCGAGACGTGTTTGCGGGTGTAGAAGATGCCCAAAAGACCAATCGTCATAAGTGCAACCCCGACCCAAAGGGCGTATTCCCAGCTGGTGTTGCGCGGAAAATAATTGCGGAACACAAACCCCCGGCACTGGTCAATCGCGTGAAACAGCGGGTTCCAGGTGAACATCAGCAGCAACCCGCCGCCCAGCGCATTGGCCACGAACATTTTTCCTGAAAAGATCATGTTCATACGGCGATAGATATTGGTCATAATCTCCACAGTCTTGGGAAACCACGGCTTGAGCGCCATAAAAATCATGCCAACCGTACATCCGACATACCAGGCAAGGATCAGCATCGCAAAAGCGCCGCCCGGGTGCTGAATCTCAAGCGGAGCAACCAGAACGCTGTAGAGAAACAGGATTACCATCAACGAGACCAACTGCGTATAGAGCGTACCAAAAGCCGTCGCCAACAGCACAACCATCAGATTCATCGGCGAATGCAGCATCATCGGGTTGTTACCGGCACCAACACCAGCGATGGCCCCGACCGATTTGATATGCGTCATGAACAGGAAAACACCTGAAAGCAGGTACAGTATGAATTCACCCCTGACCTTGGCAACGCGCGTGCCCATGAATGACATGATCGTATAGAACACCGCGACCAGCACCAGAACCTGCAGAATATTGACCAGAATGGCGATGACAGCATTCGAATGCTGAGAACGCACATTGCGCACGACAGCATGGTAGATGATCTCCGCCATCGTGAATGCGCCGCCCAGCAGCGATTGATTTCGCTTATAATAAAACACGCGCGCGCTCTTTTCCGCTTTATTACCTGCAATCTGGCACGAAATTCTTGCCGTTCCGTATCCGGCACAGCATAAGTCCGTCAGGTTTTTTATCAACAAATCACAGGAACGGAGCTTTTTTGTGACCTACGACGCCCTCATTCCCGTCATCCGACGTCTGGCCCTGGAAGCGGGCGACAAGATCATGGAGATTTATCAGGCCGATGATTTTGAGGTAAAAGTCAAATCAGATGCCAGCCCTGTGACCGAAGCGGATGAGGCCGCAGATGCACTGATCTCAGCCGGATTGCGGGCGGCCTTCCCCGATATTTTGCTGGTGACCGAAGAGCAGGCTGCCTCTCATTCGGAAAAGGGTGATACGTTCCTGATTGTCGATCCGCTGGACGGGACCAAGGAATTCATCAATCGCCGAGGTGATTTCACCGTCAATATCGCGCTGGTCGAAAACGGCGTGCCAACACGTGGCGTCGTCTATGCCCCGGCGCGGGAACGCATATTCTATACGCTGGCCGATGGTCAAACGGTCGAAGAAACTGGAGCGCTGGACAAGGAGCAGCCCGGCGATCTGTCACCTATATCAGTCTCTAAGCCGGACAATTCGGCGCTTTTAGTTGTAGCCTCCAAATCGCATCGGGATCAGGCCACGGATGATTACATCAACAAATATCAGGTCAAAGACAGCAAGAGTGCCGGCTCATCCCTGAAATTCTGTCTGGTGGCCACCGGCGAGGCAGATATCTACCCTCGCGTAGGCCGCACGATGGAATGGGACACTGCCGCCGGGCATGCAGTTCTGGCGGGCGCAGGCGGCAAAGTGGTGCGCTTTGACGACCATTCACCGCTGAGCTACGGCAAGGACGGCTATGCCAACCCGTTTTTCATCGCCTACGCTCCAGGTGTTGACCTGAAGGAGGCCTGATGTCTGTTCTGATCGCAATCCCGGCCCGCTATGCCTCGTCCCGGTATCCGGGCAAGCCGCTGGTGCCGCTGACGGGTGCAACCGGCAACGCAATGACCCTGATCGAACGATCCTGGCGCGCTGCGAAATCCGTGGCGGGTGTCGACCGTGTGGTTGTGGCCACCGATGATGACCGCATTCGCGAGGTGTCCGAGGCATTTGGGGCCGACGTTGTCATGACGTCCGAGACCTGCGCCAATGGAACCGAGCGCTGCGCAGAGGCGCATGAGGCTCTGGGCGATGGCTATGAGATCGTTGTGAACCTACAGGGTGACGCCCCGCTAACGCCGCATTGGTTCGTCGAAGACCTGATCGCCGGTCTGCGCGGCGCGCCTGAGGCTGGTGTGGCCACCCCTGTTCTGCGCTGCGATGGCGATGCGCTGAACGGGTTGCTGAACGATCGCAAGCACGACCGGGTCGGCGGCACCACAGCCGTGTTTGGCGCAGATCACAGCGCGTTGTATTTCTCGAAAGAGGTAATCCCTTTTACCTCAGAAACCTATGACGGAGCGCAGCCGACGCCGGTGTTTCACCATGTGGGCGTCTATGCCTATCGCCCGGATGCGCTGGCGGCTTACCCCGGCTGGCCGACAGGGCCACTGGAAACCCTTGAGGGGCTTGAGCAGCTGCGTTTCATGGAAAACGGGCGCAAGGTTCTGTGCGTTGAGGTCGAAGCCAAAGGCCGTCAGTTCTGGGAGCTGAACAACCCGCAGGATGTCGCAAAGATCGAAGAGATGATGGCCGCGATGGGTTTGGAATAACCCTCCGTCGCTGCACAGAAATAGCAAAACCACCCTTTTACACATGGGCATATGGCAGGACCATAGATGACAAATATACTTGTGACCGGCGGCGCCGGATATATCGGATCGCATGCGTGCAAGGCGCTGAAACAGGCGGGCTATGTGCCCGTGACCTTCGACAATCTGATCACCGGCTGGCAGGACGCTGTGAAATTTGGCCCGTTTGAACAGGGCGATTTGCTGGACCGCGCCCGACTGGATGAGGTGTTTGCCAAATACCAGCCCGCCGCCGTGATGCATTTCGCGGCCCTCAGCCAGGTGGGTGAGGCAATGTCGGAACCAGGGAAATACTGGTCCAACAACGTCACTGGATCGCTGAACCTGATCGAGGCGGCGGTTGCGGCCGTGTGCAAGAATTTCGTCTTTTCCTCGACCTGCGCCACCTATGGCGAACATGACAATGTGGTGCTGGACGAACAAACACCCCAGCATCCGCTGAACGCCTACGGCGCGTCGAAACGGGCGATCGAGGACATTCTGCGCGATTTTCAGGCCTCTGACGGGCTGAACCACGTGATCTTTCGCTATTTTAACGTCGCGGGCGCGGACCCCGACGGCGAGGTGGGCGAATTCCACCGCCCCGAGACGCATCTGGTGCCGCTGATGCTGGATGCCATCGACGGCAAGCGTGATGCGCTGACCGTGTTTGGCACCGATTATGATACGCCCGACGGGACCTGTATCCGCGACTATGTGCATGTCTGCGATCTGGTCGATGCGCATGTGCTGGGGCTGAACTGGCTGGAGCAGGGCAAGGACAGTCAGGTGTTCAATCTGGGTACCGGCTCGGGCTTTTCGGTGATGCAAGTGATTGACCATTCCAAAGCTGTCACAAACCGCGCGGTGCCGTATGACATCGGGCCACGCCGGGCCGGGGATTGCACAAAACTGGTTTCCGGATCCGTCCGGGCTGAAAACGATCTGGGCTGGACCCCAAAAAGATCAACGTTAGAAACGATGATCGCGGATGCGTGGCGCTGGCATCAGAACGGAAACTACCAGAAATGAACCGCTCTGAGGGGCAGTCACAGCCTGTCCCTAGCTGGGTGCAGCAATACCGCCTGCGCCTGAAACGGCGGCGGCTTTTGTGGCGCTCCTTTCGCAGCCGCCATCAGCTGTCTTGTCTGACAGACCGGACCGGGCGGATTGCCAAGGGCGATATTCTTGCCTTCACCACCTTGCGGAACGAGATGATCCGCCTGCCGTGGTTCTTTCAGCACTATCGCAACCTCGGGGTCGATCACTTTCTGATGGTCGACAATGGCAGCGATGACGGCACGGTCGAATACCTACGCGATCAACCAGATGTGTCGCTGTGGCAGACCGAGGCCAGCTATCGCACGTCGCGGTTTGGCCTTGACTGGCTGACCTGGCTGCAGATGCGATACGGGCATAGTCATTGGACACTGATGGCAGATGCGGACGAGTTGCTGGTCTATGCCCATCACGACACAAGATCACTGCATGATCTGACCAACTGGCTGCAGGGCCAGGGCCGGTCGGTGTTTGGTGCGCTGATGCTGGACCTTTACCCCAAAGGCCCGCTGGGGCAGCAGAGCTATGATCCGAACAGCGACCCAACCAAAGTGCTGAGCTGGTTTGACATCGCCCCATATCGTGCACGCCGTCAACAGCCCTTGGGCAATCTATGGGTTCAGGGCGGCGTGCGTGAGCGTGTGTTCTTTGCGGATCGCCCAGATCGTTCGCCTACGCTGAACAAGATACCACTGATGCACTGGTCGCGGCGCTATGCCTATGTAAACTCTTGCCATTCCGCGCTGCCGCGCGTCCTAAACTTTGCCTATGACGGCCCCGGTAGCAATGCGCCATCCGGCGTTCTGCTGCATACGAAATTCCTGCCACAGATCGTCGCCTGCGCAAAAATCGAAAAGGAACGGCGACAGCATTTCCATGATCCTGACCAATTCGAGCCATACTATGATAGCATTATCGCCGAGCCCGATCTGTGGCAGCCACATTCCGTGCGCTATTCAGGCTGGGCGCAGTTGCAGGAGCTTAGGCTGATGAATGCCGCTGGCTGGGCCTGAGGTCCAGCTACATGAATCAAGAAACCCGGCACAAGCTAACGCCTTTTAAATACATTGCTTCTCAGGCTGCTAAAATGTCATAACACGGTAGTTGCCCGGCACGCTGCACCACACCGGGCATGCTCGCGTATAACAAAGGTTGGGCAGTCGCGTGAGCCTATTGGATTCATATCGGATGAGATTGCGGCGCAAGCGTCGTCTATTGCGGTGCCTGCGCAGACGACGGGAATTGAAGCCTGTCAGCGACAATACGGCAGATATTCGGCCCGACAGCATTTTGTTGCTGAGCGTTGTACGTAACGAAAAGATTCGTCTGCCCTATTTCTTGTCCTATTACCGAAAATTGGGCATCGAGCACTTTCTGTTTATCGACAACAACAGCGACGACGGCACGGGCGCCTATCTTAAGGAACAGCCTGATGTCTCGCTCTGGTGCGCTGAGGCCAGCTACAAAAGGGCCTCTTACGGATTGGACTGGTCGAACCACCTGTTGCGCAAATACGCGCATGGACATTGGGTTCTGACGGTTGATCCAGATGAGTTCTTTATCTACCCTTTTTGCGATACACGCCCGATCCGGGCCCTGACCGACTGGCTTGAAGGTACCGGGGTGCGCAGCTTTGGCACGATGCTGATCGACATGTATCCCGATGGGCCGGTTCAGGACGCCGTTTATCACGAAGGTCAGGATCCGTTCGAACTCGCTCCTTGGTTCGATTCCGGCAACTACATGATCACTAAGAATCCAACCTATGGAAATCTTTGGATTCAAGGCGGACCGCGCAGCCGAGTGTTTTTTCAGGACAAGCCCGAGAAAGCACCCGCATTGAACAAAATTCCACTAGTGAAATGGGATCGGCGCTATGTCTATGTCAGCTCGACCCATTCATTGCTGCCGCGCGGGCTGAATCAAGTCTATGATGCTGGCGGTGGAGAGAAGGTCAGTGGCGCGCTACTGCATGCCAAGCTCATCGACACACTGGGCCAGAAAGCGCGCGAGGAACTGGTCCGTGGCCAGCATTATGGTGGATCGAGCGAGTATCAGGCCTATGTCGAGCAGCTAGAAGATAAGCCCGTGTTCTGGTGCGAATGGTCCGAGAAATACATAAACTGGCGGCAGCTTGAGATCCTCGGTTTGATGTCAAAAGGAAACTGGGCATGAGCACCCTGGGTGTGGTCATGCTGGTACATACGGCGCTGGACCGAGCCGAACAGGTGGCCCGGCACTGGACCGCATCCGGCTGTCCGGTGGTCGTTCACATAGATCGCAAGGTGCGGGGCAAAGCTTGCGATGACTTTATCACATCCTGCGCTGACAATCCGCTGATCCTGTTTAGCGACCGGCACACTTGCGAATGGGGCGGATGGGGTATCGTTGCGGCCTCGCAATCCGCCGCAACCCTGATGCTTGAGCGGTTTCCTGATGTCCGCCATGTCTATCTGTCCTCAGGGGCCTGCCTTCCACTGAGGCCGGTTGAGCAGCTGATCGATTACTTGGCCGACCGGCCACGGGTTGATTTCATCGAAAGCGCTACGACGGCAGATGTGAGCTGGACCATAGGGGGCCTGGATTCCGAACGATTCACGCTGCATTTCCCATTTTCCTGGCGCAAACACCGCAAGCTGTTTGATTCCTACGTGAAACTGCAACGCAAATTGGGCTTTCGCCGCCGGATGCCCGAGGACCTGGTGCCGCATATGGGCAGCCAGTGGTGGTGCCTGACACGACAAACGCTCTCGGCTATTCTTCAGGATCCGAAACGCAAAACCTATGATCGCTATTTCAGTCGTGTTTGGATACCGGATGAAAGCTATTTCCAAACCCTGGCCCGACTGTATTCGACCCATATCGAAAGCCGCTCGCTGACACTGTCGAAATTCGACTATCAAGGTCGTCCACATATTTTCTATGACGACCATCTGCAGTTGCTGCGCCGGTCGGACTGCTTTGTCGCACGCAAGATCTGGCCACAGGCGGATCGGCTTTATCAAGCCCTATTGACCGACCGAGCCGGCGCGATGAAGCCAGCAGAACCAAATCCTGGCAAAATCGATCGCGTCTTTTCCAAAGCGGTTGAACGGCGCACCCGCGGGCGTCCAGGCCTGTATATGCAAAGCCGCTTTCCCCGTCAGGGCAGCGAAAACGGTTTGACAGCATTTCCCTATTCTGTGTTCCAGGGCTTTGCCGAGCTGTTTGAGGAGTTCGAACCCTGGTTGGCCCATGCAACCGGCGCGCGGGTACACGGCCATCTTTTTGCGCCTGAACGGGCCGAATTTTCCGATGATGCAGATATCATCAATGGCGGGCTGAGCGATTGCGCCACACTGCGCGACTATAACCCAACAGCCTTTATGTCGAACCTTGTCTGGAACACCCGCGGAGAACGGCAGTGTTTTCAATTCGGCCCGACTGATACGCAACAGATCAACACATTCCTTGCGCGAGACGAGAATGCGCAGATATCGATCATTACCGGTGCCTGGGCGGTGCCGCTGTTCCGGTCAAATATGAATTTTGCCGATATCCGGAACAAGGCTGCATGCCTGCAGCGCATCGAGGCCGCTCAGCTAGATGAGCTTGATGCGGTATGGACAAAGGCTAAGGTTCGCATCTGGTCGTTTGCAGATTTTGTCGAGGCCCCTATGGATGCCCTGCATACCGTGATTGATGAGATCGGAACCCAGCAGCCCGGTCATCTGATCGAAGCACCCAAAATGGTTGATCTGACAGGGTTTGGGAAATTCCTGCAAAACCTCAAGAATCAGGGGATGCACCCCTATCTGGTTGGCGATTTTCCTGCAGACGATGTGTTTGGCACCCAGACCAAACCATTTCGCAAACCATATCTGGTACAGTGATCCAGCATGGACCGTAAGTTCGACTATTTCATCGTTCTTGCTGCGATGCGGACCGGCTCCAATCTGCTTGAGGCCAATCTAAACGCGCTGGAGGGCGTGGCCTGCCATGGTGAGGCGTTTAACCCGCACTTCATCGGCGGTCCAAAACACGAGGTGTTGTTGGGCCTGACGCTTGAGGAACGCGACAAAAACCCCGATCAGCTGATCGACGCTATCCGCAGCGCCTCCGGAGAGCTGAACGGATTCCGTTACTTTCAGGGCCACGATCCGCGGGTGCTGGAACCAGCGCTGGACGACCCGCGCTGTGCCAAGATCATCCTGACCCGCAATCCGCTGGACAGTTATGTGTCCCTGCAAATTGCCCGCGAAACCAACCAGTGGCAGCTGACCAATGTGAAACGGCGCAAAGCGGCGCACGTGGCCTTTGATCCGGATGGTTTTGCCGAATATTTGGATCGCCAGCAGGGGTTTCAGCTGACTCTGTTGAATCACTTGCAAAAAACCGGTCAGACGGCATTTTATATCAACTATGATGATTTGAACCAGCTTGAGGTGCTGAACGGCCTGGCCGCATGGCTGGGTGTGACCGCACGGCTGGATGGTCTTGATGACCGGCTGAAACCGCAGAACCCGGCGCCAGCACTGCAAAAAGTCACCAATCCGGATGAGATGGAACAGGCACTGTCCCGGATTGACAGTTTCAACCTGCACAGCACCCCAAGTTTTGAGCCGCGTCGGGGGCCAACCGTCTCGCGCTATGTCCTCGCGCCGAAATCGCCGCTGATGTATCTACCGGTGCGCGGTGGACCTGAGGATGTGGTTGCGCAATGGATGGTTGATTTGGACGGGGCGCAGCCTGACGATCTGGCCACCAATCGAAATCAAAGGCAAATGCGTCGTTGGATGCAATCGAACCTCGATCATCGCAAGTTCACCGTGCTAAGGCACCCTTTAGCGCGGGCGCACAGCGTGTTCTGCAGCCATATCCTGAGCACCGGACCCGACGCGTATATCAATATCCGCAACCAGTTGCGCAAACGGTTCAAGCTGCCGATCCCGGGGCAGGTGCGGAAACAGAACTATTCGAAAGACCAGCATTACGAGGCCTTTGCCGCCTATCTGGGCTTTCTGCGGCAAAACCTGTCAGGCCAGACCCCAATCCGCGTGGACGGGCTGTGGTGCAGTCAGTGCAGCGCGCTGGAGGGCATGTCGGTCTTTGCCATGCCTGACTTGATCCTGCGCGAGGACGAAATCGGGGTGGCGCTGCCCGATCTAGCGCGCAAGCTTGGACACGAAAATCCGCCCAAACCACAAGCGGCAGCGCCGGATGCTCCGTTTGCACTGGCCGAGATTTACGACACGCGCCTAGAAGAGCTGGCGGCGGACGCCTACCAGCGGGACTATCTGCTCTATGGGTTTGGGAACTGGAAACCGCTGTGAACCGGTTCAGGGCCGCAGCGTGATCAAGGTGCCTTCGTTCACCATGGCATAGATCTCTTCCATCTCTTCATTCTTGACCGCGATGCAACCCGCCGTCCAATCCGGGGTCTTTTTCGCGCGCTTGAACTCGGACCGCAGATTGGGCTGTCCGTGGATGAAGATATCACCGCCGGGATCGACGCCCGCGGCCTTGGCCTGCGCGATGTCCTTGGAATCAGGATAAGAAATCCCCAGCGACAGATGATAGCGGCTGCGCGGGTTGCGGCGATCGATCAGATACGACCCCTCGGGCGTCCGGCCATCGCCGCGCTGCGTCTTGGTGCCGTTCGGCGCAAAGCCCAGATCCACGTCATATTCCCGCAAGATCTGTTCATTGTGCAAAAGGTACATTTTGCGCGCACCCTTGTTAACGACCAGAGAGGTCACTTCGGGTCCATTATAAGAAAGAAATTTGGGTCCTGCTGAGGCACATGCCGAAAGACTCAGCGTTGCCATTGCCCCCAAACCAAATGCTCGACGATCCATGTGTTCACTGCCTGCTGCTTTTTTTCGGCTATTATGCCAAAAAAGCTGAAAACTGAAATCACTTTTTGCTGTTCGACTGCGCCAACAGGTGTTTTTCGATGGCTTCGAGGCGTTCCAGCACCTCATCGCGATAGGCGTCGGTTTTTTCGCCATCTTCCGCGTGATGCGCGTCCTGCATTGAGTTGACGATGAGGCCGACCAGCAAGTTCACCACCGCAAAGGTGGTCACCATAATGAAGGGAACAAAGAACATCCAGGCGTATGGATAAACCTCCATCACCGGACGGACGATACCCATGGACCAGCTTTCCAGCGTCATGATCTGGAACAACGTATAGGCCGACAGGCCCAGATCGCCGAACCAATCGGGGAAGGATTGCGAGAATAGCTTCGTCGAGATCACAGCGCCGATGTAGAACAGGATCGCCATCAACATGAACACGCTGGCCATGCCCGGCAGCGCCGAGATAAAGCCTTCGACCACGCGGCGCAGGCTGGGCGCCACCGAAATGACACGCAGCACCCGCAAAATCCGCAACGCCCGCAAGACCGACAGGCCGCCCGCGCCTGGCACCAGGGCGATACCAACAATCGTGAAATCAAAGATGTTCCAGCCATTGGTGAAATAACGCCGCCCGGTTACGGTCAGCTTCATCGCGATTTCAGCCACAAAGATGGCAAGGCAAACGCTGTCCAGAAACTCGATCAGATGTCCGGCTTTGCCCATGATTGTGGGCGATGTCTCCATCCCCAGCAGAACCGCATTGATCAGGATGATAATTGTGATGAATCGCGAAAACTTTGTGCTTTCCACAAAGGTCTGCAACCGCTGCCTGATCCCCATTTCGGCGCTCTCCTGTTGAGTCATGATTTTGCTGACCTTCTGAAACTGCCTACAAGTTCGGTGTGAGATGACCATCGAAATTGGTCAACAACCTGCACCCATTCAAGGGTGTATCCCGCTTGGGTGAGCGTTTTTGCATCCCGCGCAAAGCTGACCGGGTTGCACGAGACATAGGCGATCACCGGAATATGTGCCTGCGCCAGTTCGGCCACCTGCGCCTCCGCCCCGGCGCGGGGCGGGTCCAGCACAACGGCTTCGAAGCGTTTCAGCTCATCCGGCATCAGCGGGCGGCGGAACAGGTCGCGCGCCTCGGTTGTGACCTTTTTCAAACCTTCCGCCTTGCGCCATCCTTGATCCAGTGCGCGCGTCATCTCGCGCTCACCTTCAGTGGCATGCACCTCGGCCTGTTCGGCCAGCGGCAGGGAAAATGTCCCGCTGCCGGCGAAGAGGTCTGCAACCTGCTTGGCAGGGCCGACAATATCCAGAACTGCCTGTGTTAGAGCCTGTTCTCCATCCGTGGTGGCCTGCAGGAATGCGCCGGGGGGCGGGACCACCGCGGCTTTGCCAAAACGCTGAACCGGAGCGTGCCGCATCGCGATCACCTCACCCTCCCAGCTGAGCCGGGCAAGCCCGTGCTGTTCGGTCGCCTGCGCCAGCGCCAGTTCCAGCGGACCATCCAGCGGCTTGCCCCCTTTGACCGAGACATCCAGACCGGCATCAGACAGCGTCAGCGTCACCGCCAGAACCGCCTTGCGGCTGCCGCCCAGAAGCGCCAGCGCCTCGGCAACGGGGATCGCGGCGATCAGGGCCGGGTCCAGCAGGTGGCAATCGGGGATTTCAGTGATCGTGTCCGAGGCCCGCCCATGAAACCCGGCCAGCGTTCCCTTTTTGGTGCGCCGGACTGCAATAGTGGCGCGGCGACGGGATCGTTCGGGCGAGGTGTGGATCGGACGCATCGGCGCCTCAAGCCCCTGCGCGGCCAATGCAGTGCGGACGACTTCAACCTTCCAATCCGCCACAAAGGCGTCGGATGCATGTTGCAGCTGGCAGCCACCGCAGGATCTATAGTGGCGGCACGGCGCTTTGACCCGATCCTCTGACGGGGTGTTGACGCGGATATCGGTCAACACCGATCCATCCAGCGTACCGCTGACGACCTCGCCCGGAAGGGTGCGGGGCGCATAAACGGGACCATCAGCGATGCCGTCGCCCTGGTGGCCAAGGCGGAGAATGGTGTAATCCTGCGTCATGGCTGGCCTGATAACCGGGCTGCGGCGTTAAAAGAACCCCTATTCCGCAGCTTCGGTCTGAATGAAGCCACCCGACTGGCGGTGCCAGAACCGCGCATACAGACCGCCCTGAGACAACAACACCTCATGGGGGCCATCCTCGACGATGCGCCCCTGATCCAGAACGATGATCCGATCCATTTCGCTAAGCGTCGACAGCCGATGCGCGATGGCCAGAACGGTTTTGCCCTCCATCACCCGGTGCAGAGCTGCCTGGATCGACGCCTCAACCTCGGAATCCAGTGCCGAGGTCGCCTCGTCCAGCACCAGAATGGGCGCGTCCTTGAGGATGGCGCGGGCCAGCGCAATCCGTTGGCGCTGACCGCCGCTCAACTTGACGCCGCGTTCGCCCAGATGGGCATCATAACCAATGCGCCCCTGCCCGTCTTGCAGACCCAGAATGAACTCATGCGCCTCAGCCTTATGGGCGGCGGCGATCATATCGTCTTCGGTGGCATCGGGGCGGCCATACAGGATATTGTCGCGGGCCGAGCGATTGAACATCGCGGTTTCCTGCGTGACCATGCCGATATGGCGGCGCAGGCTGTCCTGCGTGACCTGTGCGATGTCCTGATCATCGATCAAAATAGCGCCATTTTCCCTGTCATAGAGCCGCAATAGCAGCGAAACCAAGGTCGATTTGCCCGCACCCGAGGCACCAACAATGCCCAGCTTCTCGCCGGGCTGAATGGTCAGATCGAGGTCAGCAACACCGCCGATATTGCGTCCATAGGCAAAGCTGACATTGTCGAAGGCGATCCGCCCTTTTGAAACGGTCAGATCAGTCGCTGCAGCCGCATCTTCGACCCGGTCACGTTTGGCTAGAGTGTTCATGCCGTTTTCGATCTCACCGACATTGGCATAAAGACCCATCAGCGTGAAACTGACCCATCCAGTCATCTGCGAGATACGAATGGACACCGCCCCTGCGGCCACAACATCGCCGGTTGTTGCGCTGCCACCCTGCCACAGCCAGAGCGTGGCGCCCAACAGCAATACCGGCAGAATGCCCGCCAGAACCATCAGGATAAACCGAAAGCTGGCCGACAGTTTACCAAAGGCCAGCGACTTGTCGCGCAGGTCCACCATCGAGTTGCACGCAGCCTGATCCTCGAATTCGGAATGCGCGAACAGCTTGACGGTTTTGATATTGGTGATCGTATCCACGACCTGCCCCGATACCATGGCCCGCGCCCCCGCCCGCGCGGCCGAGCGTTGACGGATGCGTGGCAGATACCAGCGGATCAACCAGAAATAGACCGCCAACCAGGCAACAAACGGAATCATCACCAGTGGATGAATAGACCCTAACAAAAGCAAAGAGCCCACCAAAGACGCCATCGCAAAGACAATCGCACTGATGGTTTCGGACACCACCGACGTCATCGCGTTTGAGGTCTGCATCTGCTTTTGAGCGATCCGGCCCGCAAAATCATCGTCGAAATAGGTCACCGACTGGCCCAGCGTCCAACGGTTGAGCTTGGCCAGAACCAGCGGCGCGATATTGGGCATCACGATATAGTTGTTCGAGACGGACGACAGCCCGAACAGGATCGGGCGCAGCAACATAAAGAAGGCAATGGCGCCAAGGATCATCCAGAGGTTTTGCGCCGTCAGAAACTGATCCGGACCGTTGGCAGTGGCCACATCAATCACGCGCCCAAGAATCCAGGCGGTTCCGGCCTCCATCGTGCCCGCCAACGCGGAAAAGAACGCGGCCACAAACAGCATCGGCCACGCCCCGGACAGGCACCAGCGAATAAACGCCCCCAGCGTTTGTGGTGGGGGCGTTTCGGTGTCCGTGAACGGATAGATCAGGTCGGCAAGTCTCATTCAGCGGCCTCGGGGTTCATGAATCCGCCAGATTGCCGCGCCCAGAACTGCGCGTAAAGACCACCCTGCGACAACAGTTCGGCATGGGCGCCTTCTTCGACGATCCGGCCGCCATCCATCACCAGAATGCGGTCCATCTGGGCGATGGTGCTCAGCCGGTGGGCAATGGCGATCACGGTTTTACCTTGCATCATGCCGTAGAGGGTTTCCTGAATCGACGCTTCGACCTCGGAATCTAGGGCGGATGTCGCCTCGTCCAACAGCAAAATCGGCGCGTCTTTCAGGATCACCCGCGCAAGCGTCACGCGTTGCCGCTGACCACCGCTAAGTTTCACGCCCCGTTCGCCCACATGCGCGTCATAACCGGTGCGTCCCTGCGGGTCTTGCAGATCGAGGATGAACTCATGCGCCTCGGCCTGCTTGGCGGCAGCAATCATCTGATCCTCGGTCGCGTCGGGACGGCCATAGAGGATATTGTCGCGTACCGAACGGTGCAGCAGCGCGCTGTCCTGCTGGACCATGCCGATATTGCTGCGCAAGCTGTCCTGCGTGACGATGCTGATGTCCTGATCGTCGATCAGGATCGCACCGCTTTCGACGTCATAGAACCGCAAAAGCAGCTTTACCAGGGTCGATTTACCAGCCCCCGACCGTCCGATCAGGCCCACTTTCTCACCCGGCTGGATGGTCAGGCTGACATGATCCAGACCACCGGTTTTGCGGCCATAGTGATGCGAGAGATCGCGAATTTCGATCTCACCCTTGCTCAGTAGCAGCGGTTCGGCACGTTGCGCGTCCAGCAGGTCAATAGGCTGCGCGATGGTTTCCATCCCTTCGGCCACAACGCCCAATTGGCGGAAGAAACTGGTCAGCGCCCACATGATCCATCCGGTCATTGCATTCAGCCGCAGGGTCAGAGCGGTAGCCGCCGCGACCACACCAACCGAGGCGCTGCCTTGCATCCACAGGGCAATCGCCCAACCAACCACGCCGATGATCAGCAACCCGTTCAGTGTGACCAGAACCGCATCCATGATGGTGAAAATGCGCATCTCAATCTGGAAGGTACGGCGCGTTTCCTGAATTGCTTCGCGCGCATAGTCCAGTTCCTGTTCAGCATGGGCGAACATCTTGACCGAATGGATGTTGGTATAGCTGTCCACTACCCGGCCCGTCACGGTCGAGCGCGCGTCCGAGGCTGCCTGTGACGCCGGGCCAACCCGCCGGACTGTCCAGCGCACAAGGCAGGCATAGAGGGCAAACCAGATCAGCAGCGGTAACAACAGACGCACATCTGCCGCCATCAACAGAATGGCCGCACCGATCAGATAGGCCAGCGAGAACGAAATCGCGTCAAAGACCTGAAACACCACCTCACCCGCGGCAGGCGGGGTCTGCATGATGCGGTTGGCGATCCGTCCAGCGAAATCATTTTCAAACCAGCCAACCGACTGACGCAGAACATGCTTATGCGCCCGCCAGCGAATCAGCGTGCCAAAGTTCGGCAGGATCGTATTGTTCAGAAGCAAAACGTCGAACACATGCAATAAGGGCCGCAGCACCAGAATAAACGCAGCCATCAGCATCAGTTCGGTGCCGTGCGCCTGCCACATCTCGGCCGGAGAGCTGCCCAACAGGTCGACGACCCGACCCATATAATAAATCAACCCGACCTCGACCGCGGCTACGATGATCGAGATCAGCCCGGCCCAGACAAACACACCATAAAACGGGCGCGAATAGTCCAGCATGAACGGCCACAGCCGCGTCGGCGGTGTGTCGTTTTCTTTATAAGCAGCAAAAGGGTCTACAAGGTTTTCGAAATAGCGAAACATGGAGAGTGCTCCAATCGAGCGAGTCAAAAAAGGTCATGCGAAGTCAGATGGCGCCAGAACACCACCCCAACGGGTCACGTGTTCCGGGCTTTAGCCGAACCAGATCCCGTAATACATTCGCATTCCTCCCTCCATGTAAGTCAGGCGCACCCTGCCAAAACTTGTGGGGTTTGTCATCCCCTTTTGAGACTTCAATTTAATCGGTCAGCAAATCTTCGCGGCTCAACGCGAAATCTGAGGCGATCCAGCGCGCCTCAAGCTCAGCCAATTTCTGGCCCAGTGCGGGGCCGGAATAGCGCGGAATAAGGTCCTTGGCATGGATAGGGAAACAGGCGGCGGCCCCGCTTTCAAGGGCTTTCACCAGATCATCCGACCAGGGCTGTTCCAGTAAGGCGCAGCGCAGCAGCGTTTCGTGGACCCCTTCCTCGACACCATAGCGAAAACCCAGCTCGGCGATGCCTCCGGTTCCCATCGCCTCGTCCCGCATCCGGGTCAGGCGCTGCAATTGCGCCCGGCTGAGGCGCAGCGTCTGCGCCACATCTCGCGGCATGATGGCAGAGAGACGGCGAATCGGATCGGGCGGGATATGGGCATCCTGTTCCAGCTTCACCAGAACCGGCAGCGCGGTGTCATCCGCTCCCGGCAGCAATCGCGGCAACACCCCCGTGCTCCGCATCGCGGCGACCGACGGGGCCGGATCTGGCGCGCCAAGCAGCTTGAGCATCTCGGCCCCAACCCGTTCGCGCGACAGTGTTTCAAGCCCGTCCAGATGAGAGGCTATTGCAGCCAGAGCATCCGGATCAAACCCGGCCTCGGCGTCGCCATACCAGGCATGAAAGCGAAAATAGCGCAGCGATCTGAGGTAATCCTCTTTGATCCGGTCGGCGGCCTCTCCGATGAAACGCACCCGGCGTGCCTGCAGATCGGGCAGACCGCCAAGCGGGTCCAGAATCGTACCGTCCGGGCGCGCATAAAGCGCGTTCATCGTGAAATCGCGCCGGGCGGCATCTTCTTCGACCTGGTCAGAATAGGCCACAACCGCGCGGCGCCCATCGGTTTCCACATCGCGGCGAAAGGTGGTGACTTCATGCGGAATGCCCGTACTGACGATCGTGACGGTTCCGTGATCGATCCCGGTGGGTATCACCTTCAGGCCCGCCGCGGTTGCAAGCTCGATCACCTGATCGGGGCGCGCATCTGTTGCGATGTCGATGTCGGACACCGGGGCCTGCAGCAGCGCATTGCGCACACACCCCCCCACAAACAACGCCTGCATCCCGGCGTTGGTGAAAGCCGCGCAGACTTTTTGTGTGGCCTCAGCCTTGATCCAGTCTTCGCTAATCCGCGTCATTCACTCACTCGCGCCGCCAAACCCCGAAGCATACGTGCCGTTGCGCCCCAGATATAATAAGGGCCATAGGGCACAGCGAAATAATACCGCCTCTGACCGCGCCAACGGCGCGACTCAATGACATAATTCGCCGGGTTCAGCACATGCGCAAGTGGAACTGAGAAAACTTCGTCCACTTCTCCGGGTTCGGGCGCGGGTTTGAAATCGCGGTCCAAAACCGCAACCACCGGTGTCACGGAAAAGGACGTCACGGTTTCGTGGATGGGCAGATGGCCCAGAATGCGGGGGATATCAGGGGACAGGCCGATTTCCTCCTGCGCCTCGCGCAAGGCGGTTGCTGTGACATCCGCATCCCCTTCGTCCTGCTTACCTCCGGGAAAGGCGATCTGACCGGGGTGGTGTTTCAGGGCCGAGGACCGTTTTGTCAGGATAAGTCGCGGTGCGTCGCCGTTCAGTACCACCGGCACCAGAACACCGGCAGGGCGCAGCTTGCGCCCCGCTGGCAGAACGGTTTCAGGATTGAGGTCAAAGTCGCTCGACCCGGCACCGGGGCGGTTCAGCGCCATAGTCAGCTGTGAGACAGGATCATTCACGATCCGCATCTTGGGCGTCAAAGCCAACAGTGCGCGGATCCAACACATAATGCGCACCGCAGAACTGACAATCGGCCGTTACAGTACCCTCATCCGTGGTCATCTTGGCAATGTCCTGTGCTGAATAGATCGACAGGCTTTGCCGCACGCGATCCTCTGAGCAGGTGCAGCCAAATTTGACCATCTGTGCGTCATAGACGCGGGGCTGTTCCTCGTGGAACAGGCGGATCAACAGGTCAGTTGGCGCGACGGATGGGCCGATCAGTTCCAGATCGTCCACCGTATCCAGCAGGATGTTTACCCGGCCCCAGTTCTCGCTTTCATCCCCATCCACCAGATCGGAGGCGTTAAGGATATCTCCGTTCCCTTCACCCGAGGCCACAAACGGCGAGGCCTTGGGCATGTGCTGCAACATCACGCCGCCAGCACGCCAATGTTCGCCCACACCCGGTTCGGTGGATTTACCGAAGCTCAGCGAGAAGCGCGTTGGCAATTGCTCGGATTGCGCAAAATAGGCCTCGGCGCAGGCGCGTAGCGAACCTCCGGACAGCGGTGTGATGCCCTGATAGGGCTGCGTGCCCTCACCCTGATCGATCATGATGGCAAAATAGCCCTCGCCCACCTGATCAAACGGCGCGCTGTCGTTCAGCCGTTCCCGGTCGAAACTGGCATAGGCGCGGATTTGGGCCGGTTCACCCTCTTCCTGCGGCGCATAGTAATCGGTCGCGATCATGCGCACCGGCCCTTTCGACTGCACTTGCAGCGACAGCTTCCAGCGCAGCGCAACGGTCTGGCCGATCAACGCGGTCAGCAGCGCCATTTCAGCAACCAAGGCCTCAACCTGTTCGGGGTAATCATGCTGTTTCAGGATGCCATCCAACACACCATCCAGCCGCGCCACACGGCCGCGCATATCCGATACATCAAGTTGAAAGGGCAGGACGGTGTCGTCCCACGCGATTTTCGTTCCAAGAGACATGGGGTTTCCTTAAGCGCCACAGGTTGGCATACCGCCACCATATAGGTCGAAGAGACTTGGTTGAAAGGGGCCATACATGATCCGAAGGTTTGGCGAAACCCCCGAACCGGGGCGCAAATATACGCGGCGCGTGGGTGTATACGCGCTCTTGCCCCGCAACAGCCACCTGCTGCTGACTTGCCAGACCGAGCCGGGCCCCGATCTGCAACTGCCCGGTGGTGGCATTGATCCCGGAGAATCGCCCATCACCGCCCTGCATCGCGAAGTGTTCGAGGAAACCGGTTGGCGGATCGCGGCCCCGCGCCGCGTCGGGGCGTTTCGCCGTTTTACCTATATGCCGGAATATGACCTTTGGGCCGAGAAGGTCTGCCTGATCTATTCCGCCCAACCGGTGCGCCAGATGGGTCCCCCCACCGAGGCCTGTCACGAAGCCCTCTGGATGGATGCCTGGGAGGCCGCCGAGATGTTGGGCAATGCAGGTGACCGTTATTTTGCCAACCGCCACCTGCGGCGGCTTTAAGACCCGTCATATTCAAAATAGACCGCTGACACATCATCCTCCATCCCGTCCCCCGGAGTCATCTGCTGTGTCAGCCGCCAGAACATATCATCCAGAAACTCGGCCCCGCTGGGATCGGACAGGCAATCCCGCGTGAGCTTCTGCAACCCGTCTTCATCCAACAGTTCGCCTGTCGAAAGGCGACATTCTGTGAACCCGTCTGAACAAAGCAGCAACTTGTCGCCAGGTTTCAGATAGACGTCGATCTCTTCGAATCGTGCGTCGTCCAACAACCCGATGGGCAGACCTCCGCTGCCTAGAAACGCGACATCACCGTCCGCGCGCATCAACAGTGGGTGAGGATGGCCTGCCTGAACCATTTTCAGATGCCCGTTGCGCAGATCAATGATCGCGTAGACCATCGTAAAATACTCTTCGACGCCCGCATCTGCCATAAGGCGCGAATTCAGCCGCGCCGCCACTTCGGCCGGGGGCAACAGCGCATAGAACTTGTCAAATCGCTGCTCCATCGCAACATTCTGGTCGAAATGCTTGCTGGATAGGTAACTGCCAAGCCGTGCCGTCATCATGGCCGACGTTATGCCATGGCCGGATACATCTATACTGTAGAATCCCAGCCGGTTAGGGCCCGGCGAAAACATCCCCACCAGATCACCACCGATATGGCCACTGGGTTTCAGCAGCAAACTGACCCGCGACTGCCCAAACTCGCGCATCATTTCAGGGACAAGTGACTCCTGAATTTTGCGGGCCTGCATCAGATCTTTGTCGATCGCGTCATGCGCCAATCTAAGCTCTTCGAATGCATTTTCGATCAGGCGGTTTTTGTCGGACAATTCGCGCTGCATATCCAATATGCGGGCGCCTGCGGATATGCGCGCGCGCAGTTCATCCGCTTCGAGCGGTTTGATGAGGAAATCATCCGCACCAGCATCCAGCCCGCGCGCAACCTCCTGCTTTTCACTTTTGGAGGTGAGAAGGATGAAATAGGTATATTGATCGGTTTCCAGCGCTCTGAAGGCACGGCAGAACTCCAGCCCGCCCATACCCGGCATCACCCAATCGCTGAGCACAAGGTCGGGCGAGTCTGTCCGGCACCAGTCCAGCGCGTCCTCACCGCAATCCACCTCGATCACGTCGAAACCCCACTTCTTGAGGGATGCGACAAGAATCCGACGCTGCAACCGGCTGTCATCGACAACCAGCACCTTTTGGATTCCTCCAAAATTCAGCTTGGCCTTAGCCTCTGTCTGCTTGGTTGCTGGCACCGCTTACCCCGCACCTTCTCATTGACCGAGATGCGGCCAAGCTATGATCCCCGACTTAAAATTGAATGAAAAGAAACCGGGGTCACAGCCAGCGCGGCTTAACCCGGTCTTTACGGGCAGAGCGTTACCATTGGCAGACGCAAAAGCCGGACGGAGGGCGCGATGATACACTGGCCCCGGGTCAATCAGCTTCGGGATGAGGTTGGCGCCGATGAGTTTGAAGAAGTTGTCGAGATATTCATGGACGAAGTGCAGGAAGTGATCGAAAAGTTGCGCCGGGACACGGCCCGGACCAACCTCGAACAGAACCTGCATTTTCTGAAAGGCAGCGCACTGAGCCTGGGGTTCGACAGCTTCTCAAAGCTCTGCCAGGATGGTGAGCGGCAGGCCGCGGCAGGGGCGGGCAATGAGGTGGACTTGCAGCAGATCTTTCGAGATTTCGACCAGTCCCGAACGCTGTTTGTAGAGGGCCTTGCCGACAATCTGACCTGACCTCAGATCACGAACTGCGCCAGCGTCTCATCCTCGGTAATGTCGGTATAGGTAAACCCGGCCTCGTCCAGATGCGCAAACAGACGCATGAAGTTTTCGGGCTTACGCGTTTCGATGCCAATAAGGACCGAGCCAAAATTGCGCGCCGATTTCTTCATATATTCGAACCGGGCGATATCATCCTCGGGGCCCAGCATGCCCAGAAACTCCTTCAATGCGCCGGGACGCTGAGGCAGGCGCAGGATAAAGTACTTCTTAACCCCAGAATAGCGCTGCGCGCGCTCCTTGACCTCGGGCAGACGTTCAAAATCGAAATTGCCGCCCGATGTGACGCAGACAACGGTTTTTCCACGCACAAAGCTCTGGACGTCACCCACTGCCTCAACCGCAAGTGCTCCGGCCGGTTCCAGAACGATGCCCTCGACATTCAGCATTTCGATCATCGTGGCGCAAATTCGATCCTCGGACAGAACCAGCACATCCGACAGATGACGGCTGCGCAGCAGTTCAAAAGGTTTCGCGCCAATGCGGCCAACGGCGGCGCCATCGACAAAGGTATCGACGTGATCCAGCGCCACCGGATGCCCCGCCGCCAGTGCAGCCCGCAAGCAAGCACCGCCCGCCGGTTCGACAAACAGGCAATGCGTGCGATCCCCGAACCAGGTGGCCACACCCGCCGACATTCCGCCGCCGCCCACCGGCAGCACAACGTGATCTGGCACGCGACCCAGCTGTTCCTCGATCTCAACCGCCAGTGACGCTTGCCCTTCGATCACATCCGCATCGTCAAAAGGTGAGAGGAAATGCCCGCCTTGCTGTGCGCACCAGTCCTGTGCCGACGCCAACGTGTCGTCGAAATAATCGCCCGTCAGATGCACTTCGACAGTGTCACCGCCAAACATCCGGGTTTTCTGGATTTTCTGTTGGGGGGTCGTTACCGGCATAAAGATCACACCCCGAACGCCCAGATGCTTGCACATATAGGCAACCCCCTGCGCGTGATTCCCGGCGCTGGCGCAGACGAACAGCTTCTGACCCTGCTGTTTACGCATCGCGTTGAACGCACCGCGGATCTTGTAGGATCGCACCGGGCTGAGGTCTTCGCGTTTCAACCAGATATCCGCGCCATACCGGTCGGACAAATGGGCATTCCGCTGCAACGGCGTGGCCGGGAACACAGAGCGCATCGCCTGTTCGGCAGCGCGGGCGCGGGTCATGAAATCAGTCATGCCCGCTTCACTGGCCGATCCCAATTAAAAGAGCAAGGAATACATATGTGTACGCGGGTTAGGAGAGTTCGCGTTTTTCGATAAACACGCCATACATGGTCGTCAGAATGCTGACATTGATGAGCGGCAGTATCAATACGCCGAAGAATAGCGACAGCAGCACACCAAAGATGGGAATTATTGCTATGGCCGCAAATACAAGTTGAACCAAAATCTGAAAAATCATGGCGACGATAAGTAGAATGACGATATGACCTGTCGTCCCGGTTGTGCTGTTCCATGCTTGCGCTAAGCCAATCGGTTCTCCAATCGCTGCTGAGGGCAAAATGATGGAAAGCCGATAGAAACAGATCATAAGAAAAATTGCATACACGATCACGATCGGCAGAAAGCCAGGTGCATAACTTTTCCCGAGCAGCCCAAGAACCAAAACTAGTGGAAGATAGCCGGCTATCATAACCAAGCCCAGCAAGAGAACCCGGCCAAAATATGCAAGTATGCGGTCAAATCGAAATGTCGGAAAAATACCGCTAGGATATTCCTCTAACAGTATGAAGCGATGCCACGACACGGCGATCCAAAAGGCAACGGCCAGCATCACAATCGCCACAAGCAGAATAAAAATCATGAACGCGCCAACTGAGAAGCCTTCAGGCAAAGTGCTTGATGAATCATCAAGCACCTCGAGCGGCACGCCCAATGCGAGAACCAATCCGACAATGATCAAAGTTGCGACGAGCGCCGGACCAAAAGTAATTTGCAAAACCTGTTTCAGATTCCCAAAAACCATACGCACCGAATGTGCAAAAATCTTCCAACCCAGCATTTGAAACCGCCCTTTCAACCAATTCTTGTTCTCTATTTCACCTCTTTCACCCCAATTCGTGGCCCGCGTCAATCCGGCGAACTTGCCCCCGCGTTCAAAACCCGCTAGGGGCCAATCGTTCTACGTATAAAGGGAAGTCAGATGTCCGCGCCCAAGAAAGTTGTTCTGGCCTATTCCGGTGGCCTCGATACCTCGATCATCCTGAAATGGCTGCAGACCGAGTATGGCTGTGAGGTCGTGACCTTCACCGCCGATCTGGGTCAGGGCGAAGAGCTGGAGCCCGCCCGCCAAAAGGCCGAGCTGCTGGGGATTAAACCCGAGAACATCTATATCGAGGATATCCGCGAAGAGTTCGTCCGCGACTTCGTCTTCCCCATGTTCCGCGCCAATGCACAGTATGAAGGGCTGTACCTGCTGGGCACCTCGATTGCGCGGCCGCTGATCTCGAAACGTCTGGTAGAGATTGCCGAGGCAACCGGTGCTGATGCCGTCGCCCATGGTGCGACCGGCAAGGGCAACGATCAGGTGCGGTTCGAACTGGCGGCCTATGCGCTGAACCCCGATATCAAGGTGATCGCACCCTGGCGCGAATGGAACCTCACCAGCCGCACCAAGCTGCTGGAATTTGCCGAAGCGAACCAGATCCCGATTGCCAAGGACAAACGTGGCGAGGCCCCGTTCTCGGTTGATGCCAACCTGCTGCACACCTCGTCCGAGGGCAAGGTTCTGGAAGACCCGGCAGATATGGCGCCCGACTATGTCTATCAACGCACCGTTCACCCCGAAGACGCGCCCGACCAGCCCGAATTCATCGAGATCGGTTTTGAAAAAGGCGACGCGGTCAGCATCAATGGCGAGGCGATGAGCCCCGCGACCATCCTGACCAAACTAAACGAATATGGCGGCAAGCACGGCATCGGCCGTCTCGACCTGGTCGAAGGCCGGTTCGTGGGCATGAAATCGCGCGGCATCTATGAGACGCCCGGCGGCACCATCCTGCTGGAAGCGCATCGTGGGATCGAGTCCATCACCATGGACCGCGGCGCGATGCACCTGAAAGACCAGCTGATGCCGCAATATGCCGAGCTGATCTATAACGGCTTCTGGTACTCACCCGAACGCGAAATGCTGCAAGCTGCGATCGACAAGAGCCAAGAACATGTCACCGGCACCGTCCGCGTGAAACTTTACAAGGGTCTGGCCTCGACCGTGGGTCGCTGGTCGGATCACTCGCTCTATTCAGAGGCGCATGTGACCTTCGAGGAAGACGCCGGTGCTTATGACCAGACCGATGCGGCGGGCTTTATCCAATTGAACGCGCTACGCCTGAAACTGCTGGCGGCACGCGACAAGCGTTTGTCCAAGTGATCGACGAAGACGATACCGACGACGAACTCGATATGTTCATCGAGGCGCAGGACACGGTTTGGCCCGATGTCCTGCGTGAGTTGGAACAGGGGCAGAAAACCAGCCACTGGATGTGGTTCGTCTTTCCGCAACTAGCAGAGCTTGGCCAATCACATATGGCGCAGCTCTATGGAATCGAGGATCTGGATGAAGCTGCAGCCTATCTGACCAATCCGGTGCTACGCAGCCGTCTGGTGCAGGTGTCGCAATTGATCTTGTCCCACACAGGCACCGACCCGATCACCATTCTGGGAAAGGTTGACGCCAAAAAGCTGCGCTCGTCCATGACCTTGTTTGCGGCTGTTGCGGATGCTCCAACGGAATTCAGGGACGTACTAGCCGCCTTTTATGACAACCAGCCCTGCGAGCGGACGCTAGAGGCGCTAAGCGGTCTCTAACAGGTTCCAGTTGCGTCATGCTTGCCTGATGTTGGGGCTTCTCTTTACGCAGAATGAAACTGCGAAAAGGGAATCTCATGCTTCAGGACATTGCAGACCGTATCCAGACCGGTCTGGACGATAGAACCTTCAACGGATCGCTGAAATTCGATTGCGGCGAAGATGGGGTCATCGTACTTGCCGACAATTCAGCCACGACTCAGGATCGTGACACCGACTGCACCATCCGTATTTCACGTGAAAATCTGGGAAAACTGCTGTCCGGAAAGCTGAACCCAATGACCGGGGTGATGATGGGCAAGCTCAAGGTTTCCGGTGATATGGGGGTTGCGATGAAGCTGGGGCAGTTGCTTGGCTGACTGATAAACTCGTCTCACCAGCACGTGACATATGATGTCATCGGATTGCCAAGCCCCGGGTCTCAGGGCAGCCTGACTTCATCAAAGGAGACCCGCCATGACCCGGACCTACTGTTTCGACCAAATCAAAACCACGCTTCTGTTTGTTCTGATCGCCCTCGTTGCACTGTTCCGTGCCCTGCCGGCCCCGGCCGCAGGCACAGAGACCCTGACAGTTGCGGGTGGCTGTTTCTGGTGCGTTGAATCCGATTTTGAATCGGTGCCCGGTGTGATTGGCGCCGTGTCGGGTTTTACTGGCGGTAAAGCGGCCAACCCAACCTATGATCAGGTCTCAAAAGGCGGAACCGGCCATTATGAGGCGGTTCAGATCACCTTTGACCCCGCCCGCGTTTCCCGTGAAACGTTGCTGAACATGTTCTTCCGCTCGGTTGATCCAACCGATGCCGGCGGCCAGTTCTGCGACCGGGGCGACAGCTATCGCACGGCCATCTTCGTCTCTAACGCTGGGGAAAAAGCGTTGGCGCAAAAGGCCAAAGCGGACGCCCAGAGTGCATTGGGCCAGACTGTAGTTACACCCATCCTACAGCAATCGGCCTTCTATCCGGCAGACGCTTATCATCAGGATTATTATAAGGGCGAGAAACTGGTCTTTACCCGCTTTGGCCCCAAACGGCAGAAAAATGCGTACAAAGCCTATCGCAATGCGTGCGGCCGGGATGCCCGCGTCAAGCAGCTGTGGGGTGGTGATGCACCCTTTGCCGGATCTTAGTCAAAACGCGCTGCGCGCACCTCTTTCAGATCGGGAATGACATCTGCTGTGCCGTGCCGCGTCACCATCAGGGCTGCGGCACGGTTCGCCTGTGTAATGGCCTGAGCCAGAGGCATTCCCCGGTCCATACCGGCAAGAACATAACCGGTGAACGTGTCACCCGCGCCGGTGGTATCGACGGCCTGTACCTTGTGCGCCGCAAACTCTACCGCATCGTGGCCGCGCTGATGATAGCGCGCGCCGTCAGAACCCAGTGTGACAATCACATGCTCCACCGGCAAATCTGAGGCTTTGAGCCCCGTCGCCTGCTGCAACTGCTCGGCCTCGATTTGGTTGAGGATCAGGAAATCCAGATAGGGCAACAGCGCCTCGACCGCGTCCGCGGCAAAGGGGGCGGCGGCGTAACACACGGTCAGGCCGCGATCTCGTCCCAGTCGAGCGGCTTCAACCTGAGCGTTGGTTTCGTTCTGCATCACCAGCAGATCAACGGCCTCGGACGTCGCCAGCGCCTGTTCCAGCTGCGACACCTCAAGCGTGTGATTGGCACCCGGATAGAGGATAATAAGGTTTTCACCTTCAGCATCCACCGCAATGATTGCGTGGCCTGTGGGCACGTCAGCCTCGGTGATATGACGCGTGTCCACGCCATATTCGGTCAAACGATCCCGCGCCCAGCGCCCATCTGACCCCACCGCGCCGATATGGCTGACACGCGAACCCGCCCGCGCAGCAGCAACCGACATATTTGCGCCTTTGCCGCCCAGAAACCGTTCCAACCCGCTGGCCGCAAGGGTTTCACCGGGGGCCGGCAGATGCGGCAGGCCATAGACCATATCCGCATTGATCGAGCCAAGGTTCCAGATCGTCATAGGTCAGCCAACGTCGCAAGAGGCCAGAATAGCCATGTTCAGAATGTCATTGGCGGTCGAGACGGTCGAACAGATCTGGATCGGTTTGTCGACGCCGGATAAGATCGGGCCAATCACTGTCGCCCCACCCATTTCCTGCATCAGCTTGGTTGAGATACTCGCCGAGTGCCGCGCCGGAACGATCAGGATGTTGGCAGGACCGGTCAGGCGCGAGAACGGATAGGCCTCTTGCTGATCAAGGTTCAGGGCCACGTCGACGGTCATCTCGCCTTCGTATTCAAAGTCAACGCCCCGACCATCCAAGACCTCGGGCGCGACATGCATTTTCTCGGCCCGTTCCGAGACGGGATAGCCAAAGGTCGAAAAGCTGACAAAGGCCACGCGCGGCTCAAGTCCCATATGCCGGGCCACGGCGGCAGAGCGTTCAGCGATATTGGCCAGATCGTTTTCGTCCGGCCATTCATGCACCAGCGTATCGCCAATCAGCACGATCCGCCCCTTATGCAGCAGCGCAGTCACCCCCGCCGCCCCATGGGCCGCATCCGCATCAAAGACGTGATTGATCCGGTCCAGAACATGCGCCGATTTGCGTGTCGCGCCGGTCACCAGACCATCGCCGTGCCCATGCGCCAGCATCAGGGATGAGAACACATGCCGGTCTCGCGCGGCCAACCGGTGGATATCCTTGGTATCAAAGCCTTTGCGTTGCAGGCGCTGGTATAGGAAATTCTTATACGTATCGAGATGCGTCGTATTGGCCGCATTCACGACCTCAAGCTCGCGCACGGCGTCACCCAAACCAGCCGCTTCCAGCTTTTCTTTGACGTCATCAGGGCGGCCAACAACCAGCGCTTTGCCAAAGCCCGAGCGTTGATACATGACCGCAGCACGCAAGACGCGGGGATCGTCGCCCTCGGCAAAGATCATTCGGCTTTGCGCCTGACGCGCGCGGGCGTTGAGGCCACGCAGGATGCTGGCCGTTGGATCCATGCGGGATTTCAAGCTCAGTTCATAAGCGTCCATATCGATGATCGGACGCCGCGCCGCGCCTGTATCCATCCCGGCCTTGGCCACAGCAGGCGGAATGCGGTGGATCAATCGCGGATCAAACGGGGTTGGAATGATGTAGTCGCGGCCAAAGGTCAGCGATTTGCCATAGGCCATGGCGACCTCATCCGGCACATCCTCGCGCGCCAGACGAGCCAGCGCATGGGCGCAGGCAATCTTCATCTCGTCATTGATTGCACGGGCGTGGATGTCCAACGCTCCGCGGAACAGGTAGGGGAAGCCCAGCACGTTGTTGACCTGATTGGGATAATCACTGCGACCGGTGGCAACGATGGCATCCACGCGGACCTCATGCGCCTCTTCGGGCGTGATCTCGGGATCGGGGTTCGCCATCGCGAAAATCACCGGATTGTCGGCCATGCTGGCGACCATATCCTGCGTCACCGCGCCCTTGACCGACACGCCAAGGAACACATCCGCGCCGTTCATGGCCTCTTCCAGAGTACGCAGGTCGGTGGTGATGGCGTGGGCCGATTTCCACTGGTTCATCCCCTCGGTCCGGCCCTGATAGATCACGCCCTTGGTGTCGCAAACGATGCAGTTTTCATGCCGCGCGCCCATCGCCTTGAGCAGTTCGATGCATGCAATCCCCGCCGCCCCCGCGCCGTTCAGGACGATTTTCACATCTTCGATCTTCTTGCCCGAAATATGCAGCGCATTGATCAAACCCGCCGCGCAAATCACCGCCGTACCGTGCTGGTCATCGTGGAAGACAGGGATGTCCATCTCTTCCTTCAGGCGCTGTTCGATGATGAAACATTCCGGCGCCTTGATGTCTTCGAGGTTGATGCCCCCAAAGGTTGGTCCCATCAGGCGCACCGCGCGGCAGAACTCATCCGGGTCTTCGGTGTCCAGTTCGATATCGATCGAATTCACATCGGCAAAGCGTTTGAAAAGGACGGATTTCCCCTCCATCACCGGTTTGGAGCCCAACGCGCCCAGATTTCCAAGACCCAGCACGGCGGTACCGTTCGAGATCACGGCCACCAGATTGCCCTTGTTGGTATAGTCATACGCGGTCTCGGGCGCCTCAGCGATGGCTTCACATGGAACAGCCACACCGGGGCTGTAAGCCAGCGACAGATCGCGCTGCGTGGTCATGGGAACGGTGGCCTGCACCTCCCATTTGCCGGGGGTGGGTTCCAGGTGAAAGGCCAGCGCCTCTTCTTTGGTGATCTTGGATTTGCGCATTGTCGGGGTCGTTTCCATGACTTCGGGGCTGATGCGTCATAGCGCAGGCAGGCGCGCGCCTCAACGACAATGCGTTTTCACCTTTCGTCGCACGTTGGGGATTTGTAAGGTCGCGCCCGGAAGACGCCAGAAGGGGGCCGCTTTTGTCCACAGTCACGCCGATGATGGCGCAATATCTTGAGATCAAAGAGGCCCATTCAGACGCCCTGCTGTTTTATCGCATGGGTGATTTCTATGAGATGTTTTTCGAAGACGCGGTGAGCGCCGCCGAAGCGCTGGATATCGCGCTGACAAAGCGCGGCAAGCATAATGGGACGGATATCCCGATGTGCGGCGTACCGGTGCATTCCGCCGAAGGTTATCTGCTGACCCTGATCCGCAAAGGGTTTCGCGTTGCAGTTTGCGAGCAGATGGAAAGCCCGGCTGAGGCCAAAAAAAGAGGCTCAAAATCGGTGGTAAAGCGCGATGTTGTGCGTCTGGTGACGCCCGGCACGCTGACCGAAGATGCCCTGCTTGAGGCGCGTCGCCACAACTTTCTGGCCACCTATGCCGAGGTGCGGGACGAGGCCGCCCTGGCCTGGGCCGATATCTCGACCGGCGCGTTTCACGTGATGCCTTTGACCTCAGTGCGGCTGAGCCCGGAACTGGCACGCCTTGCCCCATCCGAGCTGATTGTGGCCGATGGAACGCAAGACAAGCTGCAGGAACCGGTGCTTGATCTGGGTATCTCGCTGACGCCGATAGGCCGCGCCAGTTTCGACAGCACAGCGGCGGAAAAGCGTATCTGCGGCCTGTTCAATGTGGGGGCGCTGGACGCGTTTGGGAATTTCGGACGTGCCGAGGTCGCGGCCATGGGCGCGCTGATCGACTATCTTGAGATCACCCAAAAAGGCAAACTGCCCCTTCTGCAAACGCCCTTGAAGGAGTCCGAGGACCGCGTCGTGCAGATCGACGCCGCCACGCGCCGCAATCTGGAACTGACCCGGTCGCTGTCCGGAGGCCGTGCCGGATCGCTTCTGTCGGTGGTCGACCGTACGGTGACACCGGGCGGGGCGCGCCTGTTGGAACAACGCTTGTCCAGCCCGTCCCGCAATCTGGATATCATCCATGCGCGGCTGGACGCGGTAAGCTTTGCTGCTGAGGACAGCCTGACCGCCTCGGACCTGCGCGAGGCGCTGCGCAAAACCCCTGATCTGGACCGCGCCCTGTCTCGCCTATCGCTGGACCGGGGCGGCCCTCGCGATCTGGCCGCGATCCGCAACGGGCTGACACAGGCCGTCGCCATCGCGGAAATCTGCAACGGGCAGGATCTGCCTGTCTTGCTGAACGCCGCGGTGCAAAACCTTATCGGGTTCGATGGTCTGCTGACCTTGCTGGATGAGGCTTTGGTTGCCGAACCCCCGCTTCTGGCGCGCGACGGCGGGTTTATCGCGCCGGGGTTCGACACCGAACTGGACGAGGCGCGTACTCTGCGGGACGAGGGCCGGTCTGTTATCGCCGGGCTCCAGCAGAAATACGCAGAACATACCGGCATCACCTCACTGAAGATCAAGCACAACAACGTTCTAGGCTATTTCATCGAAACTACGGCTACTCATGCCGAGAAAATGCTGAACCCGCCATTTTCGGAAACCTATATTCACCGCCAGACAACCGCCAATCAGGTGCGGTTCACCACCGTGGAGCTGTCCGAGATCGAAACCCGCATCCTGAACGCTGGTAATCTGGCGCTTGAGATTGAGAAGCGGCTCTATCAAAGGCTTTCTGATGAAATTTTGACCCTCGCCGCCCGCCTCAACCAAGCCGCCCGCGGACTGGCCGAACTTGACCTGACCACCGCACTCGCTGATCTCGCACGCGGAGAAAACTGGTGCCGTCCAAAGGTCGATGCCTCGCGCGCGTTCGACATTCAAGGCGGCCGCCACCCGGTCGTAGAACACGCACTGCGCCAGCAAAGCGGCGATACCTTTATCGCCAATGATTGCGACCTGACCGCCAGCGACGGAGCCGCAATCTGGTTACTGACCGGTCCTAACATGGCCGGTAAATCGACCTTCTTGCGCCAGAATGCGCTGATCGCGCTGCTGGCGCAGATGGGAAGCTATGTCCCTGCGGAGCAAGCGCATATCGGTGTCGTCAGCCAGCTGTTCAGCCGCGTCGGAGCCTCAGACGATCTGGCCCGGGGGCGCTCGACCTTTATGGTTGAAATGGTCGAAACCGCTGCAATCCTCAACCAAGCGGACGATCATGCGCTGGTTATTCTGGATGAAATCGGGCGCGGCACCGCCACCTATGATGGTTTGTCGATTGCCTGGGCGACGCTCGAACATCTGCACGCGGCCAATAGCTGCCGCGCCCTGTTTGCCACCCACTACCACGAACTGACCGCGTTAGCCGGAACGCTGGACGGCGTGGAAAACGCCACCGTTGCCGTCAAGGAATGGGAAGGCGAGGTCATCTTCTTACATGAGGTACACAAGGGCGCGGCGGACCGATCTTATGGTGTGCAGGTGGCGCAGCTTGCTGGCCTGCCCGCATCTGTGGTGGAACGTGCCCGTGTTGTTCTGGACCAGCTGGAGAAGACCGAACGTGAAGGGGGCAAACAGAAGGCTCTGATTGATGATCTGCCCCTGTTTTCCGCAGCGCCGCCCCCGCCGCCGCCAACACCCAAAACCTCTCCTGTGGCGGAGATGCTGGCTGATGTGTTGCCGGATGAGCTGACCCCGCGCGATGCGCTCGACCTGATCTATAAACTGAAAGAGGCGGCCAGAACCTGACCGCCTCAGCAACTGTTGTGTTCGTGGCCGCTCAGCTGGCTGGTGTCGACGACACGCCAACCTGCGCCGGTCGCAGTAAACGATCATGGAGCATGAAGCCTTCGGCTGACACCTGAATGATGTCGCCCGCCTTGGTGCCGGGCACGGGGGCCTCAAACATTGCCTCATGCACATTGGGGTCGAACCGGTCGCCAACCTCAGGCGTTATCACCTCGATGCCGTGCTTTTGGAATACATCCTTCAGGGCGCGCATGGTCAGCTCGACGCCTTCGATCAGACCAGCAGCCATTTCTTTCTGCTCATCTGTCGCGGCCTCAAGCGCGCGTTTCATGTTGTCGTAGACCGGCAACATGTCGCGGGCCAGCTTTGACCCGCCATATTGCTCAGCATCCCGACGGGCCTTGTCACCACGCTTGCGCGCGTTTTCGGCATCCGCCAGCGCGCGCATGAATTTGTCTTTGTAATCATCCCGCTCTGCGCGCAGCTCATCCAGCTCCAGCGCTTCATCGCTGATCTCAGCAAATTCTTCGGCCAGCTCTTCAGCTTCTGCGGACATGATATCGTCCAGAAATTCTTCGTTCTTGGGCTCTGCCATCTCTTACCCTCTAGCTCCGGTCGGATATCAGCTTGCCGACCAGTTGCGCTGTATAATCTACGATCGGCACGATCCGTCCATAATTCAGACGTGTGGGCCCAATAACCCCGACCGCACCGATTATCTTACGATCAGCGTTCATATATGGAGACACCACCAAAGAGGAACCCGAAAGTGAGAAAAGTTTGTTCTCAGAGCCGATAAAAATGCGCACACCTTCGCCATCTTCGGTCAATTCAAGGAATTCGGCGATATCACGTTTGCGTTCCAGATCGTCAAACAGCGTTCGGATGCGATCCAGTTCCTCCACCTGACCTGGTTCATTCAACAGATTCGCCCGACCGCGCACGATCAGACGAGCTGAGTCGGTTCCGTCACCGTCCCAGGCCGCAATGCCGCTTTCCACCATTGCGCGGGCCAAAACATCGATCTCTTGCTTGCGCGCGTCGATCTGGTTTTGCATCTGGCGACGCACTTCGCTGAGCGTGCGCCCTTCGATCAATGCGTTCAGGAAATTCGCCGCCTCACGCATCGAACTGGGCGTCTGACCGGGCGGAGGCGTGAACAGACGGTTTTCGACATGGCCGTCCGAGAAGACCAACACGACCAAGGCCCGGTCATGGCCCAATGAGACAAACTCAATATGCTTGATCTCGGATTCTTGCTTGGGCGTCAGGACCAGTGACGCGCCTTGTGTCACGTGTGACAAGGCCGAGCCAACACGATCCAGCATTCCACCCACATCGCCGGCGTTAGAACCTAATGTCTCATCCAGCTTCTGTCGATCATCCGCGCCCAGATCACCCATCTCCAACAGACCATCCACAAACATACGCAGCCCTTGCTGCGTCGGAATCCGACCTGCGCTGACATGGGGGCTGTCGAGCAGGCCGAGAAACTCGAGATCCTGCATCACATTGCGCACGGTTGCGGCGCTGACTTTTTCCGACAACGTACGGGTCAATGTGCGGCTGCCGACGGGCTCGCCGCTGTCTAGATAACTTTCGACAATCAACCGGAAGACCTCACGTGACCGGTCGTTCATCTCATCCAGAATTTTGCTCGCTTCGCTCATCGGCAATCCCTTGCTGGACTGTCATTAAATAGCAGGCACAAGAAAGGTCAATCGGGGTTGCATCGTAAGCCGATGGAGAGTTATCCCCAACCCAGCAAACAAAGGATTTTCCATGCGACCCTCAGGACGTGATCTAAACGAAATGCGCGCCGTTTCAATCGAAACCGGCTTTACCAAACATGCCGAAGGTTCCTGCCTGATCAAGATGGGCGATACCCATGTGCTGTGTACCGCCACGATTGAAGATCGCGTGCCGCCGTTCATTAAAGGCTCGGGTCTGGGCTGGGTCACGGCCGAATACGGCATGCTGCCCCGCGCCACCAACACGCGGATGCGGCGTGAGGCGGCCTCGGGCAAACAAGGCGGTCGCACCGTGGAAATCCAGCGCCTGATCGGTCGCGCGCTGCGCGCCGGCGTCGACCGGGTTGCGCTGGGTGAACGCCAGATCACCGTGGACTGTGATGTGATCCAGGCCGATGGCGGCACCCGCTGCGCGTCGATCACTGGGGGCTGGGTGGCGCTGCGGCTGGCGGTGAACAAGCTGATGAAAGCAGGCGATGTGATCTCGGACCCGTTGGTTGATCCGGTTGCCGCCGTCTCTTGCGGGATTTACGCAGGTCAGCCGGTTCTGGATCTGGACTATCCTGAAGACAGCGAGGCGGGCGTGGACGGTAACTTCATCATGACCGGCTCGGGCAAACTGATCGAAGTACAGATGAGCGCCGAAGGCTCAGTCTTCAGCCGCGCGCAAATGGATCAGCTAATGGATTTGGCCGAAAAAGGCGTGGCAGAGCTGGCCGCAGCCCAAAAGGCCGCCACCGCATGACCCGCAGGTTTCAGGGCGACCGGCTGCTGGTGGCCACCCATAACAAAGGCAAGCTTGAGGAGATGATCCATCTCCTCGAACCGTTTGGCGTGACTGTGGTGGGCGCGGCAGAGATGAACCTGCCCGAGCCCGAAGAAACCGAAGATACATTTGTCGGCAACGCCCGGATCAAGGCGCATGCAGCCGCCAAGGCCACCGGCTTGCCCGCGTTGTCGGACGATTCCGGCATCACCATCGACGCGCTGGACGGCGCGCCCGGCGTCTACACCGCCGATTGGGCAGAAACCGGCAATGGCCGCGATTTCCTGATGGCAATGACCCGCGCGCATACTGAGCTAGAGGCGAAAGATACCCCGCACCCCCGGACCGCTCAGTTCCGCAGCACGCTGGTTCTGGCTTGGCCCGACGGGCATGACGAGGTGTTCGAAGGCGTCGCCCCCGGTCATTTGGTCTGGCCTATTCGTGGCACGGATGGGTTCGGCTATGACCCGATGTTTGTCCCCGACGGCCACGACATTACCTTTGCCGAGATGGATCGGTGGGAAAAGAACAAGATCAGCCATCGCGGCCGCGCGGTGGAGATGTTCGTGAAGGGCTGCTTTGGCGGATGATTGGCGCAACGGGGGCTTTGGCCTGTATGTGCATTGGCCCTTTTGCGAGGCCAAGTGCCCCTATTGCGATTTCAACAGCCATGTTTCACGTAATATTGATCAAAAACAATGGCTTAACGCGTATCTGATCGAGCTTCAACGCGCGGCGACGGAAACACCAGATCGTATATTGAACACCATTTTCTTTGGCGGCGGCACGCCGTCCCTGATGGCCCCCGAAACCGTTGCAGCCGTAGTCGATGCCGCTCGCAGCCTGTGGCGTCCCGCCAACGATATGGAAATCACGCTTGAGGCCAATCCCAGTTCCGTCGAGGCGGGCCGGTTCAACGGCTATCGTGACGCCGGGGTCAACCGTATTTCGATGGGCGTGCAGGCGCTGAACGATGATGACCTGCGGCGGCTGGGACGCATCCACACCGTCGCCGAGGCCCGCGCTGCCTTTGACATTGCGCGCAATTGTTTTGACCGCGTCAGCTTTGACTTGATCTACGCGCGCCAGCATCAGACGCTGGATGACTGGCGGGCGGAATTGACCGACGCCCTGTCCATGGCAGTGGACCACCTGTCGCTCTATCAGCTGACAATCGAAGACGGCACCGCGTTCGGGGATCGCTATGCTGTTGGCAAGCTGCGCGGACTACCTGAAGACGATCATGCAGCCGACATGTATCTGGCCACGCAAGACATCTGCGAGGCCCATGGCATGCCCGCCTATGAGGTGTCAAACCACGCCCGCGCTGAGGCAGAGTCGCGCCATAACCTGATCTACTGGCGCTATGGCGACTATGTCGGCATCGGCCCCGGGGCGCATGGTCGTATCACCTTGGACGGTCAAAAATATGCCACCGAAACCCATTTATCCCCGGGCAAATGGCTGAATGCGGTCGCCAAGGGCCGTGGTGAAGCAGAACGCGCTGTGCTGACGCCGCAAGAACAATCCGTTGAATACCTTATGATGGGAATGCGGGTGGCAGAAGGTCTAGATATTGATAGATATCGTGCGCTTTCCGGCGCAAACCTTGCGCAAGACAGGCTGGATAATTTGATTGAGATCGGCATGGTAGAACAGCAAGAAAGCCGGATCAGAGCAACCAAGGATGGGCGCGCCGTTCTCAACGCCGTGATCCGCGAGATATTAGGGTAAGCATGCAATTTGTCTGGGCAACACTTGGATTGATTTGCGTCGCACTGGCGATGATTGGGGTTGCCCTACCCCTGCTGCCCACCGTTCCCTTCCTGCTGCTGGCCGCGTTTTTCTTTGCACGCTCGTCATCGCGGTTGCACAACTGGCTTTTGTCTCACCGCACCTTTGGGCCGATGATCCTGGACTGGCAGCAATCCGGCGCTATCCGACCAGCTGCAAAAAAGGCGGCCACCGTATCGGTCGCCGCCGTGTTTGGCCTGTCGCTCATCCTGGCGCTGCCCAGCCATGTCCTAATCATTCAAGCCGTTGTTCTAAGCTGTGTGATGATCTTTATCTGGACCCGGCCTAGCGGCTGAGCTTGGCACAAAGATCATCCAATTGGTCAAGGTTTTCATAGGTCAGAACCACCTGCCCCGTCTCTGTCCCGGCCTTATGATTGATCGCAACTTTCATGGCCAAAATCGCCGACAGATCTTTTTCCAGCGCCCGTGTGTCCGCATCCTTTCCGGCATTCAGGTTCCGTGATCGCGGTGCAGGCCGGTCATTATCGCCTTGCTGCTGCTTTTTGACCAAAGCCTCAGTGGCGCGTACGGACAAGCCCTCGCGCACAACGGTTTTTGCCAGCTCCGAAGGGTTCTCGGCCATGATCAACGCCCGCGCATGACCTGCCGACAGTTTTCCCTCAATCACCAGTGTCTGCACCTCAATCGGCAGTGATAACAGACGCAGTAGATTGGCGATGTGGCTGCGGCTTTTGCCCAAAGCCTCCGCCATCTTTTCCTGGGTGTGGCCAAAACGGTCCATCAGCTGCTTGTAGCCGGCTGCTTCTTCCACCGCATTCAGATCAGCCCGCTGAATGTTCTCGATGATCGCAACTTCGAGAACCTCGGTATCATCGAATTCGCGCACGATCACGGGAATTTCGTGCAATTGCGCCATCTGTGCCGCGCGCCAGCGGCGTTCACCGGCGACAATCTCATACTCCCCTGCATTCAGGGGGCGCACGATCAGGGGCTGAATGATGCCCTTTTCCTTAATCGATGCCGACAGCTCATCCAATTGATCCGCCGAGAACGTCCGGCGCGGCTGGTTGGGATTGGCGTGAATCTTTTCAATCGGAACTTTCATATCTGGGCGGCGAGGTTCAGCCGTGATGCGACCCTCTACATCTTGTGTCACATCCGCCATCAAAGCGGACAAACCGCGCCCCAATCCTCGGGGTTTTCCTTTTTTGGCGCTCAACTAGCCCTCCTGACAGCTGCTCAGGCAGCTACTTTCTTGTTTTTATACATAATTTCACGCGCAAGATGCCGATAGGCCATCGCACCAAGCGACCCGGAATCATATTGCAGGACTGGCAGCGCGTATGATGGCGCTTCGCTTACCCGCACATTTCTGGGTATCTTGGTTTTAAATACCATCTCACCCAGGTTGTCACGCGCGTCTTTTTCAACTTGCCGGGACAAGTTGTTGCGGTTGTCGAACATCGTCAACACAACACCTTCGATTCGAAGGTCCGGGTTCGCGGTTTGGCGCACCTCGCGAATGGTCAGCATCAGTTGCGACAAACCCTCCAGAGCAAAAAATTCGCTTTGCAACGGAACCAGTACAGAATGCGCGGCAACCATCGCATTGACTGTCAGCAAATTCAGGGACGGCGGGCAATCGATCAGTACAAAATCGAACGCAAACTCATCTATCGCGGTCTGACGAAGCGCATCATGCAACAAATAGCTGCGTTTTTCGTTTGAAATCAGCTCGATATCAGCAGAGCTCAGATCCACGGTCGCGGGGATCACGTGCAGATTGCCGATCTCGGTCTCCTGCACGACGGCACGCAAGGGGGCTTCGTCCAGAATCAGATCATAGGTCGTCCAATCGCGGTCTTCTACGCCCAATCCGGTCGACGCATTGCCCTGTGGATCAAGGTCGACCACAAGAACGTTGCACCCGACCTCAGCCAGACCCGCCGCCAGGTTGATCGTTGTTGTTGTTTTCCCCACCCCACCCTTCTGATTGGCTACCGCGATAATCCGGGGGCCCTCAGGGCGAGACAGATCAACCACGTGAGACTCCTTTAACCTTCAGGATAACTGCTTGGGGCTCTGTTATACTTCTAATTGGCTCAGCGTTGAATTTCCATTGTTCTGAGGCATCAGACAGTTCTTTTTTCCATGTGGCACCTTTCGGAAACAGCGCAGTTCCATTTTTTGATAAATGCCTGTCACAAAAGGATAATAGCTGCGTCAAATCAGAAAGGGCGCGTGCCGATAGGATATCCGCGTTCAAAGGGTCGACCGACTCGATTCGCCTGGAAATAATCGAACAATTGGCACCACATTCCCGCGACGCGGTTCGCAGGAATGCTGACTTTCTCTGATCACTTTCAACAAAAGTGAACCCGGCGTCAGGTGCGGCCTCAATCGCCATGATGGCACAAACCATACCGGGGAACCCTCCACCGCTGCCCAAATCGGCCCAATGCTCGAACGTCTCAGCACAGTTGAACACCTGAACGGAATCCAGAATATGCCGCGTCCAGATCTCTCCAAGGCTTTTGCGCGAAACGAGATTGATCTTTGGGTTCCAGCGTCTGACCAGATCAACAAACAACGACAGCCGGTCGAATGTTTCACGTGAAACACCTATGGTTTCGAAGTCTGGGCCGTACAGCGCCGTCATACCCGGTATACTTTCTTATCTCGTCGCAGTTTTGCCAGAACAAGGGTCAAAGCGGCAGGGGTCACCCCTTCGATCCGCGCCGCTTGGGCAATGTTTTCTGGCTTGGCGCGTGACAGCTTTTGCTTCATTTCATTCGAGAGACCATCAAGCGCAAAAAAGTCGAAATCTCGCGGGATTTCATATGATTCATCGCGCTTCATCGCCTCAACATCCCGTTGCTGCCGCGCGATATAGCTCGCATAGAGCGCGTCGCGCTCAATTTGGCGCCTGATATTGTCCTGCACATCATCGATGCCATCAATCAAGGGCAGCAAGTCGTCAAATTGCACATCAGGAAATGCTAGGATCGCCATGCCGGTGCGGCGATTGCCATCCTGGTTCACCTCAATCCCCGCGGCCCGAATTTCTTTTGGAGTATAGGTCTGATCGCTCAACCTGGCTTTTACTTGCTCTAACTGCTCTTGCTTAGCGTTGAACGCAGCTTGCCGCTGGGCACCCACACACCCCAGATCAAGACCAACCAGGGTCAGGCGCTGATCTGCGTTGTCCGCTCTGAGTGACAGACGAAACTCAGCGCGAGACGTAAACATGCGATAGGGTTCAGCCACGCCGCGCGTTGTGAGATCATCGATCATCACACCGATATAGCTATCTGCGCGGGTAAAATGCACAGGATCCCGTCCCTGCACCGCCAGCGCGGCATTCAGGCCAGCAACAAGGCCCTGCGCAGCGGCTTCCTCATATCCTGTGGTTCCGTTGATTTGCCCCGCAAGATATAGACCGGGGACATCTGGTAAGGCCAATGACGATGTCAGCACCCGAGGGTCGATATAGTCATATTCAATCGCATACCCCGGTTGCAGAATTTCAGCCTTTTCCAACCCTTTGATGGATTGAACATAGTCGACCTGCACATCCCGCGGCAAAGATGTTGAAATCCCGTTGGGGTAGATCGTGTTATCGTTCACGCCCTCGGGCTCAAGAAAAATCTGATGCGAGTCCTTTTCGGCAAACCGCACAATCTTATCTTCGATAGACGGGCAGTATCTGGGGCCGATTCCATCAATATGCCCCCCATACATGGCCGACCGGGATAGATTACGCTCAATAATCTCATGTGTCCGGGCATTAGTATGCGTGATTCCACAAGAGATCTGCGGTGCGGTCACCTCGGATGACAGGAATGAAAACAATGTCGGCGCATCATCGCCATTCTGTATTTCAAGATCGGACCAGTCGATTGTCCGCCCGTCCAGGCGCGGCGGCGTGCCTGTCTTGAGCCGCGCCATAGGAAGGGAATAGCTGTCCAGACGCTCTGCCAATTTAATCGAAGGACGATCCCCCATCCGCCCGCCCGGGCGCGAAACGTCGCCGATATGAATAACACCCCGCAAAAAGGTGCCAGAGGTCAGTATAACGGCTTTCCCCGGAATTTCCGATCCATCGGCCAGGATCACCCCTGCAACCCGATTCGCATCCATACGAAAGTCGACAACTTCTCCGGTAATCACTGACAAGTGTTCGCGTTCCGAGGTCTCTTTCTGCATCGCCGCGCGATACAAGGCGCGGTCTGCCTGCGCGCGGGGGCCCTGAACTGCGGGCCCCTTTCTGCGATTCAGTAGACGAAACTGGATGCCCGCCTGATCAGCCACACGCCCCATAACGCCATCAAGCGCGTCGATTTCCCGGACAAGGTGACCTTTACCCAAACCCCCAATAGCAGGATTGCAAGACATCACGCCAATGTCCTGAGCCGACAGCGTTACCAGCGCCGTTTCCGCGCCCAACCGTGCCGCAGCGTGGGCTGCTTCGGTTCCGGCGTGCCCAGCGCCAATTACGATGACATCAAATTGTGAATGTTTCACGTGAAACACTCCTTACTTACCAAGGCAAAAGCTCGAGAAAATTTCATCCAAAAGCTTCTCGACATCTATTCTTCCGACCAGAGATTCAAGGGCTCGGATCGCAAAACGCAACTCCTCCGCTGCTATATCATACAGATCGGGACCTGACTCCAGAAACCTCAACGCATCAGCGAGAGACGTAATGGCTTTAGTCATCGCAACCCGATGGCGTTCGCGCGTTGCAATACCATAGCTAGTAGTCCTACTACTCAAGACCAACGAAATCTGGGATATTAACTGGTCGATTCCCTGCCCTGTCTTCCCGGATATTCCATTTTCCGAGTTGGCGCGCAGATCCGATTTTGGCAGGACCTGAATATCGTCTGCTTGTTTTGCAATGCCCAGCCCATCTGCATTGTCGGTCAGAAACACGCGCAGGTCGGCGCTTTCTGCGCGTTTTCGGGCAAGAGCGATTCCCAGGCCTTCGACATGATCATCTGTCTCGCGCAGACCGGCTGTATCCAGAAGGGTCACCGGGAGCCCGGCGAGATCCATACGCACTTCGATGACATCTCGGGTTGTACCCGCATATTCTGAAGTGATCGCAGCCTTTCGCCCGGCCAAAGCGTTGAGCAGCGTCGACTTTCCCGCATTCGGCAAGCCAACAATAGCCACTTCAAATCCGGTACGAATACGTTCAGCGATCTGCACACCGCAGGCTTCTCGCTCGAGATCACCCATCACGCCTGTGATCAACTCACGAACTTCGGGCGATACATCGGTTGGAACCTCTTCATCGGCAAAGTCGATAACGGCCTCAAGCAGCGACGCAGCACGGATCAGATCACGCCGCCAGCGTTCTGCCAGCGTGCCCAGGTCTCCGGCAAGTATAATCTGCGCCTGCTTGCGCTGTGCTTCGGTTTCAGCGTCGATGAGGTCAGCCAGACCTTCGACCTGCGTCAAATCCATTTTACCGTTTTCCAGGGCGCGGCGCGTGAACTCACCCGGCTCAGCCAGACGCAGTTCGGGCATGTCGGACAGGCAGCGCAGCACAGCATTGACCGATGCTGTACTGCCATGAATCTGCAGTTCGGCCACATCTTCACCGGTAAAACTGGCCGGAGCCTGGAAAGTCAGAACGAGCCCGTCATCCAGCCGCGCACCGGTGCTGTCGCGCAACGTGCGCAGCCGCATTCCACGCGCTGGAAGATCCCCATCGGTCAGACCAGCGGCTGCCTCATGCGCCTGCGGACCAGAGAGGCGGATCACCGCCACCCCTGCTTTCCCCTGTGCGCTGGCCAAGGCGAATATCGTATCCATTCGAAGGCCTCGCGTGCGTTAAGACCTGTGTCAGGTGTTCATCGAATCGAAGAACTCGCCATTTGTCTTCGTCTGTTTCAACTTGGACAGCAGGAACTCGATTGCGTCGGTGGTCCCCATCGGGTTGAGGATGCGGCGCAGTACGAAGGTCTTGGCGAGATCACCCTTGTCGACCAGAAGATCCTCTTTCCGGGTGCCGGATTTTAGGATGTCAATCGCCGGGAACACACGCTTGTCTGCAATCTTGCGATCCAGAACAATTTCAGAGTTACCGGTGCCTTTGAATTCTTCAAAGATGACCTCATCCATACGGCTACCGGTGTCGATCAGAGCGGTGGCGATGATGGTCAGCGAACCGCCCTCTTCGATATTCCGCGCAGCCCCGAAGAACCGCTTGGGCCGCTGCAACGCGTTTGCGTCCACACCACCGGTCAGAACTTTACCCGAAGATGGCACCACGGTGTTAAAAGCCCTACCAAGTCTTGTGATCGAATCGAGGAGAATAACAACATCTCGTTTATGCTCGACCAGACGCTTGGCTTTTTCGATCACCATCTCGGACACAGCCACGTGGCGGGTGGCGGGTTCGTCAAAAGTCGAAGACACAACTTCGCCCTTCACCGAGCGTTGCATGTCGGTCACCTCTTCCGGACGTTCGTCAATCAGAAGGACAATCAGATAACACTCTGGATGGTTCTGTTCGATCGAGTGCGCGATGTTCTGCAAAATGACCGTCTTACCGGTCCGTGGCGGAGCTACGATAAGTGAACGCTGTCCCTTACCGATGGGGGCTACCAGATCGATCACACGAGCCGATTTATCCTTGATAGTCGGATCCTCGATCTCCATTTTCAGGCGCTCATCCGGATAAAGCGGCGTCAGGTTGTCAAAAAGGATCTTGTGCTTGGCCTTATCCGGATCCTCAAAGTTGATTTTGGTGACATTTGTCAGAGCAAAATAGCGCTCGTTTTCGTCAGGTGCTTTGATCTCACCCTCAACCGTGTCCCCAGTGCGCAGCGAATGTTTGCGGATCATGTCGGGCGAGACATAGATGTCATCCGGACCCGGCAAATAGTTCGCCTCGGGCGAGCGCAGGAAGCCGAACCCGTCCTGCAGCACCTCCAGCACGCCATCACCACCGATAGTCCAACCCTCATCCGCGCGTTCGCGCAGGATTTGGAACATCATTTCGCCCTTGCGCATGGTCGAGGCGTTTTCGATCTCCAGCTCTTCGGCCATCGCCAGAAGGTCTTTGGGGCTTTTGGCCTTCAGATCGGCCAGATTCAGGGATTCAGTTGTCATGATGATACAAACCTTGTCCGCATAGCGTGCGGCACGGGTGAAATTTCAATACGGAAGATACGTCGCCCGGACGGGCGTGTTGAGGGACAAATATGCGCTTACTGATGAAGAGTCAAACAGGCTGTCAAAGCACCTCGTAAGTGTTCAGAAAACACAAAGTACCTAGAACTTCAGAACGACCGCCAGAACGATGAAAACCATCAAAACGGTGGGGACCTCATTCATCATGCGAAACTGGCGCCCAGTGAGCTTATTTCGCCCCGCTGCGAAGTCTTTACGCCGAGCGAGCAGCCAGTGATGAAACCATGTCATACCCAATACGGCCGCGCCCTTGACCCAGGGCCAGGCCCAGTCCCATCCGACAACGCCGGGAATAAAGACCATGATCAGCCCACAAACCCATGTTACAATCATTGCAGGACGCATGATGACACGCAGCAGTTTGTCTTCCATTTCTAAGAAAATTCCGGGCGCTCCCTCGACAGACTGCGCTTGTTCAACATGATAGACAAACAGTCTGGGCAGATAGAACAGCCCCGCCATCCACGAGATGACGGCCATGATGTGCAGAGACTTCACCCACGGGTACAGCGTGAAAAGAAGATCGGTCATCTCGGCTCCGAAGGTTGTTCGGAACTCTCCCTAATAAAAAAATAAGAAAAGAAAAAGGAAGATGGTTTTGTAGGGTTAGCAAAATCCGTGGATTACTTTTTTACTCATCGGTTTTCCCCAGGTGGACAGAACAAGATGTCCGATCTGTCACCTGTGTTGATATCGGGAAATATTATTATTTTACAGATAGATAATAACCTTAGGAATTTTAGGAACTGTGGATATCCCGCTGAATAAATCGGGAATTCATGGTTATCCAGTGCAGCAAAGTTATCCTTCTACCGATTGGACAGTCCTCGAACGACTCGCGGATGTTTCACGCAAAAATACCGGGGTTGCGTGTCAACCGGAAAACCATACAAACCGTCCGAGAACGCTCAAACAGTTTCCCACGGGGTTTTCCACATGTCTGTCCCCTTTATTCTTGCCTCTGGTTCATCGATCCGCGCCGAAATGCTGGAACGGGCCGGCGTGCCTTTTACGGTTCAGGTGGCGCGCGTTGACGAGGACACAGCCAAGCGCGCGTTGTTGGCGGACGGGGCCTCCCCCCGCGATATTGCCGATACCCTGGCCGAGCTTAAGGCGCGCAAGGTCAGTGACAAGATGCCGGGCGCGATGGTTTTGGGATGTGATCAGGTGCTGGATTTTGACGGTCAGCCCTTGTCAAAGCCCGAGACGCCCGAGCAGGCGTTTGCTCAGCTCAAAGCCATGCGGGGCAAGCGGCATATGTTGCTGTCAGCTGCGGTGATTTATCAGGATGGCGAGCCGCTCTGGCGTCATGTTGGTCAGGTGCGCTTGCGGATGCGCGTCAGTTCGGATGCGTATCTGGAATCCTACGTTGCGCGAAACTGGGACGGTATTCGTCATGCCGTGGGTGCGTATAAGCTTGAGGAAGAAGGCGTCCGCCTGTTCAGCGCCATTGACGGCGACTATTTTAACGTTTTGGGTATGCCCTTGTTGGAATTGCTCAATTTTCTGGCGTTGCAAAGGGTGATCGAACAATGACAGACAAGCGCATTCCATTGGCGGGCGTCATCGGCCACCCGATCGCGCATTCGAAATCTCCCAAACTGCACGGTCACTGGCTTAAGACCTATGGCATTGCCGGGCACTATGTCCCTATGGATGTGACCTCGGCGAATTTGGAAACCGTTCTGCGCACCCTGCCCAAGGCGGGGTTTGTGGGCGCGAATGTGACCGTGCCGCACAAAGAGGCTGCGTTGCGGCTGGCTGATCATGTGTCAGATCGTGCATCGGTTATTGGCGCGGCGAATACATTAGTGTTTCGCGACGATGGATCGATTCACGCGGACAACACTGATGGGTACGGGTTCACGGAAAACCTGCACAACGGGGCACCCGACTGGAACCCAAAAGATGGGCCTGCGGTTGTTCTTGGCGCAGGTGGGGCTGCGCGGGCCGTATTATGTGCGCTGGCCGATGCCGGTGTGCCCGAGATTTTGCTGACCAATCGCACCCGGACCCGTGCTGACCATCTGAAAGAGGAGTTTGGTCAGAGAATTAAGGTGGTCGATTGGGTTCAGGCCGGCAATGTTATCGAAAGTGCCGAACTGGTGGTGAACACGACCTCATTGGGGATGCAGGGCCAGCCCGAATTGCGGGTTCCGATGGACGGTCTGCAGCCCGGAACGGTAGTAACGGATCTGGTCTATGCACCGCTGAAAACCCAACTACTGAATACCGCGGAACAAGTCGGATGCACTATCGTCGATGGGTTGGGTATGCTGTTGTATCAGGCGGTTCCCGGTTTTGAACGCTGGTTTGGCATCCGGCCTGAGGTTGACGCTGAAACGCGCGCGGCAGTTTTGGCATGAGCTTTGCGCTGGGCCTGACCGGTTCGATCGGGATGGGTAAAAGCACAACGGCACAGATGTTCGTGGATGAAGGCTGTGCGCTTTGGGATGCGGATGCCGCAGTGCATCGGCTTTATGCCACAGGCGGAGCAGCGGTCGGACCGATGAAAGACACCTTTCCGGATGCGATCATAGATGGCGCGGTCAGCCGGGATGCCCTGAAACAGGTAATCTCGAACGAACCTAGTACTTTGAAAGTAATAGAGAATATTGTACATCCGCTGGTCGCGGAAGATCGCGCTGCGTTCCGTCGATCAGCGGTGGCAGACATTGTTGTCTTCGATATCCCGCTGCTTTTTGAGACCGGCGCCGAAGTCACGATGGATGCGGTCGCTTGCGTATCGATCCCTGCTGCAGATCAACAACAGCGCGTTATGGCACGTGGCACCATGACCGAGGCACAGTTCAAGCAGATCCGCGCCAAACAAATGCCGAACGAAGAGAAATGCGCGCGCTCGGATTTTGTGATTGTCACCGACACGCTGGACCATGCGCGCGCGCAGGTGCAGGATGTGGTGAGGCAAATCAGATCAGGGCTTAACGATGCGTGAAATTGTACTCGATACCGAGACGACAGGCTTTGACCCGGAAAGCGGTGACAGGATTGTTGAAATCGGCGCGGTCGAGCTGTGGAACCACGTGGCCACGGGCGAGACCTATCACGTCTATATCAACCCCGAACGCTCGATGCCCGAAGAGGCTTTTGGCGTGCATGGTATTGGCCCTGACCTGTTGGACACCCCGCGTCCCGCCGAAAACGGAGAGGTCACGCTGAAGGACAAACCGGTCTTTGCCAAGGTCGGTCAGGGATTTCGTGACTTTGTTGGTGACGCGAAACTGGTCATCCACAATGCCTCGTTCGATATGAAGTTTCTTAATGCGGAACTGGGCTGGATGGGGGTTCCGCTGATCCCGATGGATCAGGCCATCGATACGCTTGCCATTGCGCGCAAGCGGTTCCCGGGCTCTCCGGCCTCGTTGGATGCGCTGTGTCGCCGGTTTGGCATAGATAACTCGAACCGCGTGCTGCACGGGGCCTTGCTCGATTCCGAGATTCTGGCCGAGGTGTATCTGGAGCTGATCGGAGGCAGACAGCCGGATTTTGGTCTGTCCACAAATGCATCTGGCACATCCGGTGCTGCGGATGACTGGCGTCCGTCACCGCGTGCCACGGCCTTGCCCAGCCGGATCACTGAACAGGAACAGGCTGCCCATCAGGAATTTGTGGAAAAGCTGGGCGGCAACGCCCTGTGGACCCGCGCCTGAGACCTGCCCGGCGCGGGTCGAATACTCAGGCTTCGGTCTTTTGCGCCTGTTCGGCCTGACGACGCATCAGTTCGTTCCGGTACAGCGCAACAAAGTCGATATTGTCCAGATTGACTGGCGGATAGCCGCCATCGCGGGTGACATCGCTGACGATACGGCGCAGGAACGGGAACAGCATCCGAGGGCATTCGATCATTAGGAAGGGATGCATCTGATCTTCGGGCACGCCTTCGACATGGAACAGGCCGCAATAGTCGATTTCGAACAGGAAGAGGATGTCTTCCATGCCCTTGGCCTTGGATTTCAGGTTCAGTTTGATCGAAATTTCAAATTGGTGATCTGTCGGGCGCTTCTTGGCATCCAGGTTCACCTGAACCGAAATCTCGGGCTGCACATCGCCGGACACACCTTTTTGTGCCATCACATTTTCAAAGGACATGTCCCGGACGAACTGTCCCAGCACACGCATCTGAATTTGAGGGGCGGCTTGCGGGGCGGCTTCTGCCGCTGTGTTTTCTGTGGCGTTTTCTTCAGCCATGGATCTACTCCGAAAATAAAATTCGCCACTGCTTAGCAACTTGGGCGCGGCACCTCAATGCTGGTACGGGCCTTCCACCCATTTCGATGGCTTTGACGGGTCGCGCCGGGGCTGAACTTCCGAGTATTCGCCGTCGATCACATCATCCTGATCAAAGGATGCGGGGCCGTTTCGGAACTGCGCGCCCGGCCCCATTTGGAAATGCGACACGGTCACCTTGGATTTCAGATACCGAAACACGACGACCCGGACGGCGGGAATTAACAGCGCGAAACCAACGGCATCGGTAAAAAAACCAGGTGTCAGCAGTAAGGCACCTGACAGCAGGATCATCGCACCATGGGCCAGCGGTTCAGTTGGGTCGTCCAGTTGAGCAAAGGATTTCTGCAGCTGTCCCAAAGCCATGCGACCTTGTGTCCGCACCAAAACAGTGCCCAGAAAGGCCGTCAGGACCACAATCGCAAGCGTCGGCCACAGCCCGATCAGACCGCCAACCTGAATGAACAGGGCGATCTCGATGATCGGTACCAACAAAAATGCCAAGAACAGATACATTTGCGTTATCCTTTACGGTGTGCCGGACGGTGGACTTGCCCCCCGGTGTCACCTACATAGTGGCATGAGGCCGTATAGACAAAGTCTCGGTTCTGAAAAGAGGACGAAATGAATTCACCCCTGATCCAGCTTCTTGTGCTGGCTGGCATTGCCATTTTTCTGATCCTGCGCCTGAAAAGCGTGCTGGGAACGCGTGAGGGTTTTGAAAAACCGCCGGTTCCGCAACAGCCCGAGGCCAACAAGTCGCGCCGCGATTTCGAGGTGATCGAAGGTGGCCCGGATCACGATATCACCGATCATGTTGCTGAGGATAGCGAGCAGGCACAAACCCTTGCGGCGATGAAACGGATCGAGCCTAGCTTTTCGGTCAGCGAATTCGTTCAGGGCGCACGCGGTGCGTATGAGATGATCGTGATGGGGTTCGAAAAGGGCAATCTGGATGAGATTCAGCCGTTTCTGTCCGAAGAGGTGTTTGAAACCTTTGTGTCTGTCGTTGCTGCCCGCGAAGATCAGGGCCTGACCATCGAGGCCGAATTCATCGGTGTGCGAGAGACGGCGCTGGCGGATGCGAAATTTGACAAGGACACGAACGAAGCCGAGATTACCATGCGCTTTGTGGGTGAACTGACATCGGTCGTGCGGGATCGTGGCGGTGACATCATTGAAGGCAATCCAAATACCGTCAAACGCCAAAAGGACAGCTGGACCTTTGCCCGCGTTATGGGCACGGATGATCCGAACTGGCTGCTTGTTGCCACGGACGCATGATTGCCGCGCTCCGGTCGCTGTTTCTGGTGGTCTTTGTGACCACCGCAGGTGCTGCCGGAGCCGAGGCAACGCGCTCTATCCTGTCATTTGACGATCTGGATGGCTGGGCTGAGGACGACCACGGCGCAGCCTTGACCGTGTTTCTGAACACCTGCGGCGATCTGAAAGATCCCGATTGGCAGGCGTTGTGTGCGGTGGCCCAAACCTATGAGGCTGAGGCCGCGCGCGCTTTTTTTGAACTGTTTTTTCGCCCAATCCTTGTCGAAGACGGCAAAGATGCCCTGTTCACCGGCTATTTCGAGCCCGAGCTGGATGGCTCGCGTACGCAGACCGGTCCTTATCGCTATCCAGTGTATAAAATGCCACCCGAGGCGCGCGAGGCAGGGCAATGGCTCAGCCGGCGTGAGTTGCTGACCGGAGAGGCCATGCAGGGGCGCGGGCTTGAGATCGCATGGGTTGATGATCCGGTCGAGCTGTTTTTTCTGCAGATACAGGGCTCGGGCCGCATTCGCCTGCCGGATGGATCGGCGCTGCGGGTTGGATATGGCGGCGCCAACGGTCATCCCTATCGTTCAGTCGGGTCGGAACTGGTGCGACGCGGTGCGCTGGGCGCGCATGAGGTCAGCGCCCAGATGATCCGGGCCTGGGTGCGCAAGAACCCTGAGGCCGGTGTTGAGCTGCTGTTTCACAACCCGTCCTACGTGTTCTTTCGCGAAGTCTCGCGGGTGGCCCCGGAACGTGGCCCACTGGGGGCAATGAACCGGTCGGTTACGACGATGCGCAGCATTGCGGCTGATCCAGCCTATACGCCGCTGGGTTCTCCGGTCTGGGTTGAGAAGGACGGGAAAGATCCAATACGGCGTCTGATGATTGCGCAGGATACCGGATCGGCCATCAAGGGTGCGCAGCGGGCTGATATTTTCTTCGGCACTGGTGATGCGGCAGGTCAGGCGGCCGGACGGTTGAAGGACCCCGGACGCATGGTTGTCTTGCTGCCGATTCAGCGGGCCTATGCCCTGCTGCCGGATGAGTTCTGATGACCCGGCGCAAGCTGACGGCGGAAGAAGTCGACCTGTGGCGCAAGGTTGCGCGGCAGGCAGAGCGGTTGCACCCTGAAATTCCGCAATCCGTTCACCCGGTCACTTTGCCCAAACCCAAGCCGAACAAGACCCCGAAAGCGCGGATTGATACGTTCGAGCTGGGTCAGAAGGTGCCAACCAAATCCTCGCGAAACCTGTTGAAGCCATCGGTTGCTGAACAGCTGCGCGGCACTCCCGTTCAGATGGATACCAAGGCGTTCGGGCGAATGAAACGCGGCAAACTTAAGCCCGAAGGTCGTATCGATCTGCATGGTATGCGTGTCGAGACTGCGCATTCGGCGCTGGTTCGGTTCATCCTGACGGCGCAGGCCTCGGGGAAGCGGCTGGTTCTTGTCATCACCGGCAAGGGCAAGGATCGTGACGAGCCAGGGCCAATTCCAACCCCGCGTGGTGTATTGCGCAATCAGGTGCCGCACTGGCTGTCGATCCCGCCACTGGCGCAGGCTGTAATGCAGGTAGCGCCCGCCCACATCAGTCATGGCGGCGACGGCGCCTATTACGTCTATCTGCGCCGATCCCGTTAGGCCCTGTCCAGAGCATCGCGGATACCGGCCCATGCCATGGCGCTCGCCACCAAAAAGAAAGCGGCAATCCATAAGAACTGGGTGCTGAGCGGCATGCCGTAGTCAATCAGGATACCCGTAAGGCCCGGTCCAATCGCCGATCCCAGAACCATGACTGCTGCTGCCATCGCCTTGATGGCTCCGATGTGCCGGGTGCCATAGAATTCGGCCCAAAAGGCGCTGGGCAATGTGTTGTTTGCGCCCACGGTCAGTGCCAGAAACGCCATCCCGGCCAATGCGCCGCCGATGGACGTTGTGGCCGCAATCACTGCGAAACCCACGGCCATTGGCAGTTGATAAAACGGCATCATTTTTGCTGTGCCCCATCTATCGAGCGCCCAGCCAGATGCAAACATCGACAGCATGGATATTGCGGTAAAGACCGGGAACAAGGCTACAAGTTCGATATGTTGCCAGCCTTTTACCTGTGCCAGGTGAACCTGGTGAAAGAAAAACGCAGTGATAAAGGCGGATGGGCCCAACAAAGCAGGCGTCATCAGCCAGAAAAGGGGATGAAACACCGCGTCGCGCCGCGTCCAGTGGCGTTCTTGCATGCCCGTAGCAGAATAGGCATCCGACAGGCTTTGCGGCGTCCGTTCGTGGCGCAACATACGGATTAGAACCGGAATACCCAGTGCGGCAATCCCTGCCGCTATCACCCAGAGCAAACGCCAGTCAACAAAAGCCATCGCAGCGACAAAGACCAGCGGCAGAATCGCCTCGCCCAGCGCGTATCCAACCGTTGCAATGGACAGCGCCCTGCCCCGTGTGGTGGTAAACCACCGGGCCATGGCCACCAATGCGATGTGACTGCACATACCCTGACCAAACAGGCGCAACAGAAAGATCACAACCGGCAGCAGGATCAGCCATGTATTGAATGTCATCGCAAGCGCGGCAAGCGCCAGTCCAACCAGCACAACCGGCCCCAAAACGCGGACGCGGAAAATATCGGTCATACCGCCCGCCCAGATCATCACGGCGGCCGCAACGGTTGTTCCCAGTGAATACAGGCCACCCCAGCCTCCGTGGCTAAGTCCGAATTCTGCGCGAATCTCTCCGGCGAAGATCGAGATGAAGAAGGTCTGGCCAAAGCTGGACAGAAAGGTCAGTAGAATCCCGGCGCCAAGCCATGTTGCGTTTTCGTGCAGATAGCGCCGCAGATTGAACTGCGTCACGGAGTGACCACTTCGGTTTCGCCGGTCTCGGACAGGACAATCTCGGTTGCGCCTGCATCGTTGCGCTCATTGGGGGGTACCAGCACATCAATGCCAGGTCGGTCCGGCCCGAATGTGTTGCTGACGCGCCGAACCGAGCTGAGAATGGACAACAGCGCGGGCGATGTGGCAGCCACGAAATGAGATGAACCGGCATCGCTGTTGAAGGCCGTGGTATCAATGACATTGATCGGGTATTCGGCAAGCGCGTCGATTGAACTGATATTGCCCAGCCTTTCACCCTCGGCTGTTCCGCGCAGGCGGGCAGAGATGTTGAGGACTTTGTCCTTTTGCGACACCATAACCACAAATGGATCGGGCGGGGTCTTGATGCTGTTCATCTGCGAACGGAACAGATCCACATCCAGATCTGGTGAAATCAGAATAACCCCTTCAAGATTGCGTTTTGCCCAGCCCGGTTCCCGCAACTCTGCCTGGCGCATCATCTCCATGGACAGTGCGCTGCCCATGGAATGGGCGATCAGATTGACATGTTTCACGCCCATGGATTTGAGTTCCGTGACGGTTCTTTCCAGGCCGTCGCGGGCAAACAACATGCTGTCCAGATCATAGGCATAGCCAAATCCGGTGGCGCGGCTGGGCCAGGAATAGATCAGGATGGATCCGGGAATTCCAATATCGTGCGACAGCTGCGCGGCACGGAAAGCCGTCTCTGTATGGGTCGAGTTGTACCCATGCACAAAGATCGAGACCTCCTTTGCACCCTGCAACCTTGTTTTCAGATCCTTTGGCCCAGACAGCTCTGAAACGCCGGCCAGTACAAATTGCTTGTCGGGGTCGGGGTCCGCATAAGAAAAGTCCAGCGTGCCGGGTGTGTGGCTGGGCGGAATCGATACGGTCATTTCCAGAAAGCTCAACCCGTCCGCGCGCCTATACCCATAGGTTCCGTTTGCCTCGCGGGCGCGTGTTGTTGTGGCAAAGACCGTCTCGGGTGTTCCAACCTCAAGCGCAGAGGGCAAGGTGACAGAAACAGACCTGTCGACACAGGCGCTGAGTGTGAGTGCGGCCAGAAATATTACTAAATAGCGCGGCACAGCGGACCCTCGAAATGCTTTGCGACCACGCTATCGAATTCTGGCCCCGCGTCCAGAGATACCGGGCGGGCCAGATTCATCTTTGCAGCAATAACCAGCCGGTGTTGTTACAAAACGTAACGGCTCAGGTCGGCGGATTTTGTCAGCTCACCCAGATTGTCGCTGACAAACTGCGCATCCACCGTGATCTCGGTTCCTGCCTTGTCGGGGGCGGCAAAGGAAAGCTCCTCAAAGACGCGTTCCATCACCGTGTAGAGCCGCCGCGCCCCGATATTCTCGACGCTCTGATTCACGTCGGCTGCAATGCGCGCCAGTGCTGCAATGCCATCTTCGCTAAAGCTGACCGTGACGTCTTCGGTGCCCATCAGCGCGGTATATTGCAGCGTCAGCGCATTGTCAGTTTCGGTCAGGATGCGGACGAAATCCTCTTCGGTCAAGGCACGCAGTTCCACTCGGATCGGCAACCGACCTTGCAGTTCCGGCAGCAGGTCCGACGGCTTGGCGATGTGGAATGCACCGCTGGCGATGAACAGGATATGGTCGGTTTTGACCGGCCCGTGCTTGGTCGACACGGTGGTGCCTTCGATCAGGGGCAGCAGGTCACGTTGCACGCCCTCGCGGCTGACATCGCCGCCGCGCGCATCAGAACGGGCGCAGACCTTGTCGATCTCATCCAGAAACACGATGCCGTTCTGTTCGACCGATTCCAGCGCGGCGCGTGTCACGGTTTCATCATCCAGCAGCTTGTCAGCCTCTTCCCCGATCAGCGCGTCATAGCTTTCGGCGACGGTCATTTTGCGTTTGACGGTGCGCCCGCCCAAGGCTTTGCCAAAGATATCGCCCAGATTCATCATGCCCATCTGGCTGCCGGGTTGGCCGGGAATGTCGAACATCGGCATCGGGTTGGAGCTATCGGACAATTCCAGTTCGATGACGGTGTCATCTAGTTCTCCGGCTTTCAGCTTTTTGCGGAACATCTCACGGGTGCCTTCGCGGGCATCCTCGCCGGCGATGGCGGCGATCACGCGATCTTCGGCGGCCTGATGGGCCTTGGTCTTCACGTCTTCGCGCATGTATTCGCGGGTCTGCAGGATCGCCGCATCCGCCAGATCGCGCACGATCTGCTCAACGTCACGACCAACATAGCCAACTTCGGTGAACTTGGTGGCCTCGACCTTGATAAAAGGTGCGCGGGCCAGTTTTGCCAGACGGCGGCTGATCTCGGTTTTGCCGACGCCGGTGGGGCCGATCATCAGGATGTTTTTGGGATAAACCTCATCCCGGATGTCGTCGGGCAATTGCTTTCGCCGCCAACGGTTGCGCAGGGCCACGGCGACCGCGCGCTTGGCATCTTTCTGACCGATGATAAAACGGTCCAGTTCCGAGACAATCTCGCGCGGGGTCAGATCGGTCAAAGGGCAATCCTTTCGGTCGGCAGTTCCGTCATCCGGGTTACGTAGTCACCGGTCTGGCGAAAACAACCAAGCCGATCTCCTTGGGCGCGTTGGTTAGCAACGCCCCACCCGGTTTGCAATTGCTTTCCATAGGTGAAACGCGCCCTCTCTGATACAGTGATTTCAAGGTGTTGAGGGTCAGGAGCGCGCGCGATGACAAAAATTGCCAAGATCACCCTGCTGTTTGTGGTGTTTGTGGACCTGATCGGGCAAGGGCTGGTCTTTCCGATCATCAACTCTTTGATCATGGAAACGAAATCTGGGTTCTTGCCCGAAAGCACACCGGATGGGCGGCGGCATTTCTACTATGGGCTGGTAATCGGATGCTTTTTCCTGTCGTGGTTTCTTGGCGTTGTCTACGTGTCCAAGGTATCGGATTCGATTGGACGCAAGAATGCTTTGCTGGTCTGCCTCAGCGGCGCGCTCGCGGGGTATGCGATTACAATCGCGGCGCTGTACATGAACAGCTTGTTGTTGCTGATCATTGGCCGCTCGATCACCGGGTTTACTGCGGGTAATCAGCCTATTGCGCAGGCCGCGATGATTGATGGCAGCACCGATGCCGCCGACCGGGATCGGAACATGGGGTATATCGTGACTGGTGTCAGCTTTGGTCTTGTGGGCGGGCCGATCATTGGTGCCGTTCTATCGGATGCCGCGCTGCTGGGCAGTTTCGCGACGCTGAAGACCCCATTTTACGGAGCCTTCGTGCTGGTTCTGATCGCTATATTCCTGGTGCTCACCTATTTCAAAGACACACGGACCGAGCGTGCACCATTTGTCTTTCGTCCCCGCGATATCACTGACAGCCTGATCGCGGTGCGCGAGCATCCGATGGTTCTGAAAATCATGCCCGTCTATGCGCTGTTCATGGTCGCCAACGTGACCTTTTATGTGTTCGTTGACAATTTCCTGACCAGCGCCTGGGGCTATGGCGTGATTGGTGGCAGTATGGCGATGGTGGTCATCGGTTTCGCGTTGGCTTTTTCCAGCACGTTCCTTGTGAAGCCCGCGCAGGAACGGTTCAGCAAGCACAAGATCATCTATACCTCGCTGGTGGTCATGGTGATCTGCGGCTTTGGCTTTGCCTTCAGCCCCAGTGGGGTGCTGAGCTATATCCCGGTCTTCTTCTTTTACTTCTTCTTTGGGGTCTCTTATCCAACGCTGCTGGGTCTGTTTTCCTCAGCGGTTAGTGAGGCGGATCAGGGCTGGGTCATGGGGGTGACAACGGCAGTATTCTGTCTGGCCGGAGGGATCATGTCCCTGATCGGCGGCGGCCTGATGAGCATCGATATCCGCGTGCCTTACTACATTGTCATCCTGACGGCGGTGCTGGGCCTGATCGGGATGCACCGCCGCTGGAAAGGCAAAGAGATCTCGGCCCTGCTGGCCTGAGACAGCTTTGCGTTCGATTTGAATCGCAACACGTTGCCTCTCCCTTCGGTCGAACACGTGTTGCGATAGATTTTTTCAGATGAAACGCAGTGCGTCCTAGATCGTCTCGACCGTCAGCTTGCCGTTGGTATAGACGCAGATATCGGCGGCAATCGCCATTGCCTCGCGGGCGACGTCTTCGGCGGATTTGTCGCTGTCCATCATGGCACGGGCTGCAGCAAGGGCGAAATTCCCGCCCGAGCCGATGGCCGCCACGTTATGTTCAGGCTCCAATACATCGCCGGCGCCGGTGATCACCAACAGGTCTTTGCCGTCGGTGACGATCAACATCGCCTCGAGCTTTTGCAGATACTTGTCGGTGCGCCAGTCCTTGGCCAGCTCGACCGAGGCGCGAGCCAGCTGGCCGGGCGTTGCCTCAAGCTTGGCCTCAAGCCGTTCCAGCAGGGTGAACGCATCTGCGGTTGATCCGGCAAATCCTGCGACCACTTCGAACCCGCCTGGCGACAGGCGACGGACCTTACGAGCGGTTCCCTTGATCACCGTCTGGCCAAGGCTGACCTGCCCGTCACCGGCAATGACCACCTGCCCGCCCTTTTTGACGCCAATGATCGTCGTTCCGTGCCATCCGGGAAAATCGCTGTCTGCCATCAAAGCCTCCGTTATCACCGGCGATATATATGGGCCGGGTCTGCGGTGGGTGCAACCATTCACAAACCGCCCAAAAGATATGCACAAGGCGCAATTCGGGGTTACCAAACGATCAATTGTTGCAGTGCAGCATTAGGTCTATGTGAAGAGTACAACCGACAACGGGTCGGCTGTTTCAGTTAAAAGGACTGCGCACATGGCTATCACCGCAACAAACCATGCGCCGCACGGAGCAGCTAGCAACCTGCACGTAGTGGGCGCGTTCACCAATGTTTTCAACATCGCTGCCGATTGGTATGCGGCGCGCAAAACCCGCGCTCTGTTGAATGAGCTGACCGATGCTCAGTTGGATGATATCGGCCTGACACGGGCTGAAATCTCAAAGATCTGATCCGGTCGACAGGATCACCCGGCGATGAGGCCGTCCGATTTCGGACGGCTTTTTCATTTGTCAGCTTTGAACAAATTTACCTGCCAGATCGGGTAGAAACGCCTCGATAGCGGCGGTTGCCACAACGTGACGGGTCCCCGTTTCGGTATCTTCGACATCCAGGCCGCCGGATACGGCACGCACTTCTATGCGGCCTCGCGGCAAATCGGCGGCGACCAGATCACAGTCCACCTCTTCGGGCATTTGAACGCCGATTGTGACTGAAACCCGCATTTCGGAATGATCAATACCCAGTTTGCTGAACAAGGTGATCGAAGAATGGTGCAAGGCATCCTGAACCGCGCGGCGCGCCGCCTTGGTATAGTCCTGACCATAGAGGTCATTGCCGGTTCCCATCTCCAGAATGATGCGTTTTTTAGTCATTGGGCGGGCTCCATGTCAAAGGACACAACAATGGCGGCATTGGCGATGACAGTGCGGCCCTCGGCGTGCGGCTTGTCGATGTCCAGCCCGCCCTGTTTCACGATGATATTGGGCTGGCCATATGGGAAGACGGATTTGAGCGTCTCAACATCCACCTGATCGGGGTTCTGCACCGCGATTTCCGCATCGATGATCATCGCCTCTTTGGGAAAGTCGAACAGCTCGGCCATATTCACCGAATTGTGCCACAACGCGTCTTTGATCGCCCTCAGCGCAGCTTCGGTATAGTCTTCGCGCCGCAGCGACGTGCCCATCCCGAATTCAACAAGAACCCGTGTCTTTGCCATTGTGTTGTGACCTCTTCTGCCGATCCCGCGCGACCGTAGTGACAAGCGGTCGCCCGCGCAAGCTTTCGGCCTGAACGGATTGGGTGACACCATCTGCAACCGCGACGGATCGTACCGCAGGAGGGTGTTCACCAAATAAAGAAGCGCCCCGAAGTGGTCCGGAGCGCTTGAAACTGTCACGGATGTGCCGTGGCTCAGATCGATTCGTCGATCCAGCTTTGCAGCGCGGCCTTGGGGGCTGCGCCTGCGCGGTTCGAAACAACCTGACCGTCCTTAAAGATAAACAGGGCCGGGATGCCGCGAACGCCCATCGCGGCGGCGGCGTTGGGGTTGTTGTCGACATCGACCTTGGCGATTTTGACTTTACCACCATACTCGGCGGCCAGTTCTTCCAGTGCGGGACCAATCTGCTTGCAGGGTCCGCACCATTCGGCCCAGAAATCCACCACAACGGGGATGTCCGAGTTTTTGACTTCGGCGTCAAAGGTGTCGTCAGTTACGGCTACGGTCGACATATTCTGTCTCCTGAATGGGATGCGCTTGGGAGTCGAACGTAGGTGCGGTCTAGTGGGAGGTCAAGATATCCGGTAGCGCGCCACCGCATCGGTCACAAGATCGTGTGGCAGCCACATCAGAGCGGCGGAACGGGTCCAGAGGATACCGGTTCGGATTTGCCGCCCCGGATAGATCTGCGCCAGAGCGTTGGAATAGGCGCCCATCTGCCGCAACACCCCCTCGGGGCAGGCCTCAGCCGCTGCGGGCACCGTTGCGTTTGATTTGAAATCAATCGCTTGCACTTCGGTCTCGCTGACGATCAGGCGGTCAATCACGCCATGCAATCGACGGTCGCCCATCTGCGCCGAGACCGGAACCTCGGCCAGTGCATCGCCAGCAAAGATGGATTGCAGATGCGGCGCGGTCAGAACACGTGTTGCTTCGTCCAGAATATCTCGCCGCTCAGTTTCCTGAGCATCAGATAAGAGTCGATCGGTCAGTTCGGCCCAACGGTCCCGGGGGAGGTCCGGCAAATGTTCGAGCAGGCGATGCAACCGCGTTCCGCGCAGTTTGGCGGCTTCTTCATCCAATCCCGCGTCACCAGGCAGGGCCTTGGCACCGCCCAGATCGGACGGGCTGAGCGTTTCCGCTAGCGCCGCCGGTTTGGCTGACGGATGATGGAAAAACGGGAGCAGGCTTTGCGTTGATACCGGTTTGTCCGCTTGCGCGATCAAAGGCGGAGCCTCCCAATCGCCGTGCGATAACCTGCGGATATCGAGGTCTGCCAGCTGCGTGGCCCCTGCCCGCTCCATCGCGGCATCGACCATTTGATACCAGCTGGAACCACCTTTGCCGACATCCCCCGCAGCGGCGACAATCAACCACTTTTCTGCTCGTGTTAGAGCCACATACAGCAGCCTGAGGCGTTCGTTTTCCTCACGCGCACGGGTCGTCTCGCGCGCTTGCGAAATCAGCGACGGAGAGACGTCTGCCGCCACTTTCCACAGCGGCACCCCATCCGCGACCATTATCTCAGCATCGCGCGGCGGTTGTCGCTTGCCGGTGTCGGGTAGAATTACGATCGGGGCCTCCAGACCCTTTGAGCCATGGACCGTCATCACCCGGATCATGTTGCCCACACCGCTCATCTGTCGTTTGATTTCCAGATCATCGGTTTGCATCCAGACCAGAAAGCCGGTCAGGCTGGGAATATCCGTGCGCTCATAGGCCAACGCCTGAGACAGCAGCGCATTGATGCCGTCCTCGGCCTCGGCCCCAAGACGGCCCAGCAGCTTTCGGCGGCCATCATGACGCGTCAAAATGCGTTCGATCAGGTCATATGGGCGCAGAAAGTCGATTTGGCCCCGCAAATCGTTCAACACAGCAAGGGTTTCGGGAAACTCATCCGCGCGGGCGCGCAATGCGGCCCATAGGTAAGTTTCCTGACGGCGATGGGCCAGATCGAAGAGCTGCTGTTCTGACCAGCCAAACAGCGGCGATTTTAGGGTCGTCGCAAGTGACAAGCTGTCTTCGGGCGTTGCCAGAAAGCTCAGCAAAGCCGCCAGGTCCTTTACCGCCAACTCTGCCCCGACCTTCAGCCGGTCTGCGCCCGCAATTGGCAGCCCGTGGGCCTTGCAGGCGCGGATGATTTCGGCAAACAGATCCGAGCGGCGCTGAACCAGGATCAGAAAGTCGCCGGGCTGCACCTTGCGCCGCACGAATGTTCCGGGCGCAGCACCATCTTCGGGGATCGTCTCGCCGTTCTCGATCATGTGCTTGATCGACGCGGCCACTTTTTCGGCCAGAATGACGGTGTGATGGCGCGCGCCGGGTCGGTCGACCGGATCGGTCCAATCGCCATCCTCATCATCCGCAACCTTTTCGATCACCGGCCACAGATCAACGCGGCCCGGCAGATCGCCCTTGAACGCACGGTGTTGGGCGTCTTTGTGAAACCCTGCCTCAGTTCGGTTTTCGAACAGGATATCCACCAGCGACAGGATCGCACTGGATGAGCGGAACGAATATTCGAGCGTCGAATTCCACAGTTTAGAGCCTGATTCCTGCAGCTTTCGGCCAAATTCCTCTTGCATCTGGTCAAAGGCCTGCGGGTCTGCGCCTTGAAAGGAATAGATCGACTGTTTCTTGTCGCCGACCACAAAGATCGTCCGCTCGATCCCGGATCGGGCCCCTTCCCCGCTGGTGAATTCCTGCGCCAGTTTTTCGACCACGTCCCATTGATCGGGGCTGGTGTCCTGTGCCTCGTCAACAAGGATATGATCGATGCCGCCATCCAGACGGTAAAGCACCCATTCGGCCACCGAAGGATCGTTCAGCACTTGCCGCGCGCGCAAAATCAGGTCGTCGAAATCCAACCACCCGCGCAGCTGTTTGCGCCGTTCGTATTCTGGCAGGAAGGCCGCGGCAAAGCGGTGCAGCGCCGCCGTTTTCTGCGCCGCCGACAGCGCAAGACGCTGCGCGCGCGCGGCCTCGACCCGCAGCATCAGCGCCTCAAGCTGAGGCATCTGACCGACCAAGGCCCCTTCGCGCAGCGCCTTGGTCGGAAAGCTGTTTATCTTTGCGGTAAAGGGCTCTTTGGCAGATTTCCCCGTCAGAAAGACGCTTTCCAGCAGGGGAAGGCTGCTGAGCTGCGGTTGGGTGAACCCAGCCAGTTTGGCGGCGGCCTTTGCGTTATTGCCGCCACTTTCGACAAGCGCTGGCAGAACGGATTGGACAAGCGCGACTTCGCCACCCAGAAACACCTGTGACAGCAGGCTCTGATCATCGAACCCCTGCGGTAACCCAAAATGTTGCAGCAGATCGGTCCAGCTCTGCTCCTGCGCAAACAGGTTATGCTTGTGCGTGACCGCGGCGGTCAAAGCGTCAAACCCGGTATCGGTGACATAGCGGGCAATGTCGTCGATCAGACCCGCTTGCGGCCCTTCGGCAAAATCCTCGACGATCTCTTCGCGCAACAGGGCGGCGGCGCGGTCCTCCATCTCGGTGAATTGGGGGCTTACGCCGGCCTCTAACGGGAAACGACGCAGCAGCGACGCGCAGAATGAATGGATTGTCTGGATTTTCAGGCCGCCGGGCGTCTCAATCGCGCGGGCAAACAACGTGCGGGCTTGCGCCAGACGCTCTGTCCCCAGCGCGCCATCGACCCCCAGATCGGTCAATTGCCCCGACAGGGGTGCATCATCCAGCATCGCCCATTCGCCCAGACGTTTGAACAGGCGGTTCTGCATCTCACTGGCCGCCGCCTTGGTATAGGTCAGGCACAGGATGTGTTGCGGCTGCACCCCGTCCAGCAGCAATCTGGCCACGCGATCGGTCAAAACGCGTGTCTTGCCGGACCCGGCATTGGCCGCCAGCCAGGTCGAGGCATCAGGCCGTGCCGCCTGAACCTGACGCTCAGTCGCATCATTGCGCGCGGTCATGTCAAATCCTCGGGCTGGGTTTCGGTGGTGCGATCCCATTCGCCAAAGCGCGCAAGGTGATCATACTCGCCAATATCAGTATCTTTGTGCAGCATTCGGCGGGACGAAAATCCCTGATCAGGCTCTAAATAGGCGGAAATAAGCTGTTTCAGCTCGGCGAGAACCTTGTCGGTCGGTTCTTTGATCAAGGGCGCGGGCACTTCTTTGTAGGTGCCGCCCATGCCGATGAACACGGCCTCGGCAACTGAGATGGGATCGAACCCGTCTATGCCGCCCTGCTCGGCAATGGCTGCTTCGATCAGCAATTGCTTGTCGAACTTGGCCTGCTGGCTTTCGGATGGGGGTGCCCCGGTTTTATAGTCGATGATGCGCAACGTGCCCCGGCTGTTTCGATCAATCCGGTCGGCGCGTCCGGCAATGGTGAAATCCAGCGGCGTCAGATCGAAATTCATCCGGGCTTCAAAAGCCACCGGCCCGCCATCCGCCCGGCGTTTGGCTTCAGCCCGCATGAAATCATCTGCGATACGATCCAGACGCGCGCGCCAGAGCTTGCGTGCGGTGGGCCAAGCCACATGCTCGGCCAGCAGGCCCTCGGCGCGTTTGAGGAAGTTTTCGCGGGTCAGCAAGGCGCCGTCGACAACGCTGTCTTTGATGAAATGTTCGAGAATCTCGTGAATGACAATCCCGCGCAGCAAGGCGTCGGGCGCTTGCACAAGCGGGTCGAGCGGCCTTAGGCGCAGGACATGTTTGGCGTAGATCGCATAAGGATCGCGGATTAGCCGCTTGATTTCGGTCACCGTCAGGCGGCGCGGGCGTGCCGAGACCGGTGGACGCGGTGACGGGCGTTGTGCCGATGGAATCGCGGGCGCCTCTTCAAGTGTTTCAGACCAGTTGATCCATTGCTGTCCCCGGCGGCGCATATCCCCAAGCGCCTCAGGGCCACGCTGCCCCGGCAGGCCCTGCAGCAGATTGGTCATCCGGTTCAGCCAGCGCGAGGGCACGGTTTCTGCATCGTCCGACCGAGTCGCGCGGGTCAGCCAGACTTCGGGGGCTGCCACTGCTTGCTGGAAATCATGTGCTGACAGACCAATCCGGCGTTCAGGCAGCAACAGACCAGCCTTGTCGCGCATCTGGCGGTTCAGCCAAGGGTCCGGCGATGGTGCCTCGGGCCAGCTGCCTTCGTTCAGCCCGCCAAGGATCACCAGATCGGCCCCTTGCACGCGCGCTTCAAGCGTTCCCCAGATCATGATGTCAGGATGCGGCGCGTCCCGATCGCGCACCTCTTCTCCGGCCAGCAAAGCCCCTAGCAGATCGGCGAAATCATGGGCCATCATGGGGCCGCCATGCTGGGCCTCTGACGCAAGTTGAGCTAGGATCGACAGCGCTTTTTGCCCGGAATTCTTGTCCCAAACAGTGCCCTGCGACTCGGTCGCGCCTGCCGAAATTGCCTCGGCCAGTGTGCGCAGGCGGTCGACCCAGGCGGCCAGAGGTTGCTCATCCATGACCTGCTGATTGCAGAAGTGCTGCTCAACCCAGTTTATCCAGCGTTCAGGCAGGTCCTTGCGTAGCGCTGCCGCGCGTAGTGAAGACGCATCCGGGAACGGCGGGCCGTGACGGCGCAGATCAAGCTCAAGATCGCGGGTATGCAGCAGGTGCGATCCCCGTTCGTCGCCATCGTGGCACAGGGGATGTTTGAGCAGCGTCAGCAATGCCTCACCGTCCAGACGGCGGGTCATCAGATTGGCCACATGGCGCAGGAACCGACCGGGCGGGGACAGTTGCAGCGGCAGACCCGCGCTGTCATCCGGCAGGATGTTCCAGCGGTCCAGCGCGGCGCTGACCTGACGGGTCAGCATCCGGTCAGGCGTGATCAGCGCCGCGGTTTGGGCCGTTTCTGCCGCTTGGCGCAGCCGCAGCGCAATCGCCAGCGCTTCGGCCCGTGGAGAGGATGCCTCGACCAGACTCACATCTTTGGTCGCCTCATGAAGGTCGGCCAGATGTGGGCCTTCGGTCATCCAGGCATCGGTGATCGGTGCGGGGCGTAAAGCAAGTGAAATCAGTTTGTTACGGGCAGGTGAGGGGGCCGGATCATCCGTCCACGGTTCAACTTGTCCGGGCTGCAGACCCAATCCCGTCATCATTTTGCAAAACCGGTATTGCGGGTGATCCTCGGATGTCAGCGCATCATCCAGCCGCTGCCACACATGATCGGGTTGGTCAAAGTCATACCCCGGCAGCACCAGCGCCCCTTGCGGCAGTTGCGCGACCGCCTGCATCAGCATCAACGTTGTTCCACGCGATCCGGTGGACCCTGCCAGAATGACCGGGTGTTCGGGCGGTTCAGCCTGCCAGCGCGCGATCAAATGTTCCACCACCAATCGCTGACGGGCCTGCGCATCCAGCGCCCCTGCGCCTGCGCCGACAAAATGGTCGGCGATCCCGATAAAGGCTTGTGCCCGCGCCCAATGCCCCGACATATCACTGACATCCAACTGGCGGATCGCGTCGGTCGATACCCCTTCGCCCTGCATTTCATCAATCAGCGCAGCAAGGCTGTCGGACAGATCAAACAAGGACGACCGCGCCGCCAGATCGGGTTGCTGGTCCAGCAGTTTGGCGATCAGCTGTGTCAGCTCCAATCGCCGTCTGAGCGGTGGGATGGCCGGCGGGATATCGGCCAAACCAGCCGTTTCCCCCAGATCGGTGATCAACGAGATGCGCGGCAGCAGACAAGGCGGGCCCTGATCAAACAGATCGCGCACCCGGCGCGCCATCCGGCGTGTGTTTACCACCAACTGCGCCTGCGCCAGTGCCTCGGGGGGCAGATGTGCTGTGCGGTCGTGCAGGCCACGTACCAGCGCCTTGGGAAAATCAGTGCCCGGAGGTACCGCAAAAACACGGGGCAGGGTGCCGGGCTCAAACATCTGCCAGCAGCTCTTCGGCCAGCGCGATTCCTTCGGGGTGACCGACATCGCACCAACGGCCGGGATAGCTGAGCGCAAAGAGGCGGTCCTGGGTGTGCACTTGATCCCACAGCAGGTTAAGCGAGAATGCCTTTTGCGGGAATGCGCCCAGGGCTTCGGTTTTGAGTATCTGTGCGCCGCCATAGATCAGACCGGGACCGCGTGTGATCCGACCGGATTGATCCAGCGTGAAATCGCCCGGTCTTGAATGCCCAACGGCCTGATCGACCGGAATGCACATCAACAGCGCATCCATGTGCTGCGGATCCCAGGCCTCTTGCAGCAGTTTCAGGGGGTTCGGGCCCCTCCAGATGGCATCGGTGTTCAATGTAAAAACCGGCGCAGACCCCAACAGAGGCAAAGCGGCGCGCAGGCCGCCGCCTGTTTCCAGAATATCAGGCATTTCCTGCGAGACTCGCACGTCCCGCGGCGCAAGATGCGCGATGATCTGATCGGCGTGATAATGGGCATTGGCCACCATCCTGATCGGTTGCAGGTCATCTGCAAGGTCCAGCGCGTGATCAATCAGGGGCTGGCCCGCAACCTCGATCAGCGGTTTGGGACGGTCCTTGGTCAATGCGCCCATACGGGTGCCGAACCCGGCCGCAAACAGCATGATGGCGTGCGGGGCCGCCACTAGGCCGCCCTCAGCTGTGCCAAATTTTCCGGGGTCGGCTTGGGCAGCGCCTCGCGCAGCAGCTCTGCCACAGAAATCAGCGCCGGGTGTTCCAAATCCCGCATGAGATGTGACCATGTGATGGGGATCAGATCGACATAATGCGGCTTGCCATAATCCATTGCCAGACGCGCGAACACGCCCAGAATGCGCAGGTTACGCTGCGCGCCCAATACGCTGTAAGCTGTTCGGAAATCATGCTGATCGACGCCGGTCGCAGCGATATAGCGGTCGATCATGCGCATTTCGATGCCTGCAGGCACGGTGCGGCGGACATCCTGTAACAACGACACCAGATCATAGGCCGGGTGGCATAGCATGGCAGCTTGAAAGTCCAGCAGGCCGACACGCTGAACGCCCTCGCGATCGGGCAGCCAGATCAAGTTCTCGGCATGATAGTCGCGCTGGACCACAACCCGCGTGCCCGCGGTCTCCTGATGCAGAATATCGGCAAAGCGATCCTCGAAACGACTGCAGGCACCGGTGTCATAGCAGCCCTGAATTCCTTGCGCATATTTGGTGAAGGCCAACGCGGCATATTCGGTCATCAGCGCCGGGTCGTAGCTGTCCAGTGACAGCACCGGTTTGGCATGAAGATGCACCAGAACATCCGTTGCGGCCTCATAAAGCGGGCGCTCAAGTTGAGGTTCGCGCTCCAGAACGCGAGCGAACAGGTCGTCGCCCAGATCTTCCAGCAACAAAAAACCGTATTGCGCATCTTCCGCATAGATTTCCGGCGCGCTGAGACCAATGGAGCGCAGGTATTCCGCAACGCGGACAAAGGGTTGCACATCTTCACCCTTGTCGGGCGGGGCGTCCATCAAAACGGCGGTTTGCCCCGTGTCCGGCAAGGTCAAACGCTCGTATCGCCGATTTGATGCGTCGCCGGCCAGCGGTGCGCGCGTGGCTTTTGCCCAAGGCGATTGTGCAATCAGTGCTTCTGCCAGGATTGCCCGGTTGGTCATTCAATACTCTCCAGTTTTGCAGCCCATTTCGGGTCTGACCACGTGAGGGTCATGGTGCGCGTGTTCTCGCTGCTGCCATCCACCTGAAACTGTATCCGAAGGGCGGAATCCGGGCTGAGAGAGCCAAGTTTCTCAGGCCATTCGATGAGGCATATTGCCGAACCGAAAGCTTCGGTCAGGCCCAGCTCTTCGATCTCGTCGACGGCGGTCAGACGATACAGGTCGGAATGCCAGATTTCGCCAATATTCGCGTCATAGACCTGAACCAGCGTAAAGGTGGGCGAGGGGACGTCTTCTGGCTCGGCCATTGCAGACTGGATCAGGCTGCGCGCGAAATGAGTCTTGCCGCTGCCAATCGGACCGTCCAGCAACAGGATATCGCCGGGCACAAGATGTACACCCAGCCGGACGGCCAGGTCTGTTGTTTCTTCGGGCGATTTCAGGGCGATCGTGAGCGGCGCATTCATGGCGCCACAATGGACTCGCGCCCTGCCCGCTGCAACCCGGTTCAGGCCGGGATTTTCTGCAATCCTGAGGTCTTGATTGTTTGCTGGTCCACCGCAAAGCGGACAATGGTTGCGCCGTTTTGCATGGGGCTGACGGTGCAGGTAATGCCGGTGCCGTTTCGCATCGACAGGTCTGCCGACCATTCAGCCCGGTTTTCCCGCATTTTGATGAAGTCTCTGATTTCACCCAGGACCGGCGTAGCCGTGCATTGATCCTGCCAGTGCCGGGTAACATCCAGCGCCGAGGGCGGTTCGAACCCGGTTTCATGGGTGTCGCCCCAAAGCAGCTCATAGGCATAGTTTGTACAGGCGAGCGTACCGTCATCCGAAAAGACGGCAATGGCATCTGCAAGCTTGTCCAGAATAGACTGCATCAAATCCATCTCGGATCTGAAACGGCGCGTCAGCGTGATTTCCGCCGTGATATCTTCGAACAGGAACGCAACGGCCCCGTCGGGATGCGGACGCCCGCTTACCGAATAGACCGAGCCCGAGGGCAGTGACCAGGTTTCCTGATAATTCCCGTCTTCTGCCGCCTCCAGCAAGTCGTTCATCTGTCGCCGCCAGCTGCGATAATTCTTGGGTTCCGGCATCATATGCTGATCGCGCAACCGGTCAAAAAAGCTGGAGAGGCTGGGCCGACAGCTTAGAAAATCAGGCGGCAGAGTGGTCAGGTCGATCAGTGCTGGATTGAACAGGGCAAGCTGACGATTCCGGTCGAAAATAGCCAGACCGATTGACAGCTGCGCAAAGGTCTTGGTCATGGTCTGTACGAATTTGCGCTGCGCGGTTTCAGCTTCGACAATTGCGTTGATATCCACGGCGTAGCACAGCGTGCCCTCATCCCGGTCGGCATAGGTCAGGTCATACCACAGTTTACTGTCGCTCCCGTCGACTGTGATCGACATCCGGTTCCGTTTCGTCAGCGTGCCTTCCTCGCTGCGCAGCGGGAACAAAGGATCGGTCAGATCAGCGTCGGGTCCGCGGACCTTGCGGACAAGTGATACATAGGCGGCGTTGCACCACCTGACTTTGTTCTCGTGATCCAGCAGCCAGACGGGGTAAGGAGCCTCGTCCATTGCCAGGCGCACAGGGTCATTCAGATCGCGCCTGGTCGGGTTTGGCGCGCCGACATAGCTGTGCAGCTGAACCCGGATGATCCCGTCGATCCATTCGCACAGAACCTCTCGTTCCACCGTGCAGTCAATTGCCGTGACAACCAGATTGCCCTGGTCGCGGACAAAGTCCGGCGTTTCGGGAAAGGCGGGAAAGTCGCGTTGCAGCAGACGCCGCAGATCGTCCCAGTTGTTGACAGTTTCATACCCTGCCAGAGCGATGTCAGAGTGGCTGATCAACCGATTGCCATCGAACAGGAACACAGCGTCATACAGAGATTGTGGCGATGAAAGGCCAAAGTTGTCGCCGCGCTTGGGTCGCCCTGGCAGAAGCCATTGAACCGCAAGAGCAGAAGAGGCCAGACTTATGGCAGCCAGAATGATCCAGTCGATCATATGTTTTCCTGCCCTTGCAAAAATCGGGTTTGACTATCGGCTGAAATGGTTAATGGGGTCTTAACTCATATCTGGAATTGCTGATTTGCTCCTGAAGGAACCGGTGTATCACCGGTCTGAGCATCAATCAGTTTCCGCGGCCAGATCACCTTCACGATAGCGCCGCGCCGATCGGCCTGATCGGTCAGCGTCTGATAGGGGTCCGAGCCGTTGGCGAATTTGAGCTCGGCACCGCTCCGTTCGAGCAGCGTTTTGGCGATGAACAGGCCCAGCCCCATGCCTTCGTATTCGGGGCGCGCGCGCTGATCCTTTTCGGTGCGGCGTCGACGCATGAAGGGATCGCCAATACGACCGATCATCTGAGACGGGTATCCGCGCCCGTCATCCATGATGTTGACGGTGATCCAGCCATCGGTCCATTCGGCCTCGACCCAGACATTGGCGCGGGCAAAATCGACGCCGTTCTGGATCAGGTTGCGCAGCCCGTGAATGATCTCGGGTTTGCGCAGGATAGAGGGCTGCTGCACATCCCCCCCGTCACCCGGCCCCTCGTCGAAATGGACATGTTTGCCACGATCAAGATGCGGCTCGGCGGCTTCGTGGATCACGGCCGTTAGCGGTGCCTGTCGCAGATGCAGGTCATCTTTCCCCGCGCGCCCCATATCCCGCAGAATGTCGCGGCAGCGATTGGCCTGTTCGCGGATCAATGCAGCATCCTCTTTAAGGTCAGGCCGATCATCAAGCTCTTCTATCAGTTCCGCGCTGGTCAGCTTGATTGTAGCAAGAGGCGTGCCCAGCTCATGTGCGGCGGCGGCAACAACGCCGCCCAGATCCGTCAGCTTCTGCTCACGCGCCAAGGCCATATGCGTGGCGGCCAGCGCTTCGGACATAGATTGCACCTCGGAACTGATGCGGTGCGAATAAGCGCCGATAAAGACGATTGCGATGACAATGGCTGCCCAGTTTCCGAACAGCAATGTGTCGGGAATGTCCAGAACCAGACCGACCTCAGTGTGGAGCGGTTGGTGAAACTGCGCCAGCAATGTGGTCAGAACCACCGCGACGCTTCCGACGATCACTGTGGACCGCGTGCTCATGACATTGGCTGAGATCGTCACCGGGCCCACCAGAAGTAGCGCAAACGGATTGTTCAGCCCACCTGTCAGATACAGCAGAAACGCCAGTTGCAACAGATCGAACAGCACCATGAGAAAGTTCTCGAATTCGGAAAGTCGCTTGTTTCGCGGAAACAGTACTATTGCCGTGAGGTTGCCCAGAACCGAGACGCCAATGGCCAGATAGCATAGGCTAAGTTCGAGCTGAATGTGATAGGTCTGCTGCGCCACGGTGATTGCTGTGAACTGGCCGATGATAGCGACCCAGCGCAACAGGATCAGAGTGCGCAGACGGATAGAACTGCTGCGTTCCTGCCCTCGCCAAAGGCTGATCTTGGAATCCGTCATCGGTCAATTATGTCCTATTGCGTCGGCTGACCAACTTGATAGGTGTCCGCGCCGAAACGATCAACAACCCTGTATCAGGATATCCGACATGATCCGCCTCTATGCCATTCTCGCAACCTTGGTTCTGGCCGTCGGGATCGGCGCCATCTGGCTGTTGGCAAGCGGCACGGGTTCAGACGATAAGTTTGCGCAATGCCGGTCCAGCCAGATTGCAGGTGGTACGGCGGCGATCGGCGGGCCGTTTGAGCTGGTGAATGCCAAAGGCGAGATGGTGACAGACAAGGATGTGATCACCGAGCCGACATTGGTCTATTTCGGCTATACATTCTGCCCGGATGTCTGCCCCTTTGATATGTCGCGCAATGCCGAAGCAATTGATATCATGGCAGATCGCGGACAGTCGGTTACGCCGCTCTTTATCTCGATCGACCCTGACCGGGATACGCCCGAAGTTGTTGGTGATTACGCGTTCAACCTTCATGAACGGATGATCGCCCTGACAGGGTCGCCCGAGCAGGTCAAAGCGGCCAGCCGCGCCTATAAAACCTATTACAAGGCGCAGGACAAAAGCGATGAGTACTATCTGGTGGATCACTCGACCTTCACCTATCTGGTGACACCTCAGGATGGATTCATCGAGTTCTTTGATCGCAACGCCACCGCCGAACAGATGGCGGACAAGGTTGGATGTTTTCTGGAAAAGATGTAGCTGAAACTGGTCGTTTGACCTTTGTCGCGGCGCTGCTAATACTCACTAGCAGGCCAATGGCATGAATGAATAGAAAGATCCTCATATGGCAGACACCCCTCAGCTTGAAATCGGTCCAGATAAATCATTGCTTTTGGTCGATGATGATGAGCCGTTTCTGAGACGTCTGGCCAAGGCCATGGAAAAACGCGGGTTCGAGGTTGAGACCGCCGGTTCTGTTGCCGCAGGTCGCGCCATTTCCACTGCCCGTCCACCTGCGTATGCGGTCGTTGATCTGCGGCTTGAGGATGGCAACGGATTGGATGTAGTCGAAGTGCTACGCGAGAAACGCCCGGACAGCCGGGTTGTGGTTCTGACGGGGTACGGTGCGATTGCGACTGCTGTGGCTGCGGTCAAGATCGGCGCGACGGATTACCTGTCCAAACCCGCCGACGCCACCGACATTACAAATGCGCTGCTGGCCAAGGGCGATGAACTGCCCCCCCCGCCGGAAAACCCCATGAGCGCGGACCGTGTCCGTTGGGAGCATATTCAGCGGGTCTATGAGCTGTGCGATCGGAATGTGTCTGAGACGGCACGTCGCCTGAACATGCATCGCCGGACGTTGCAGCGGATTTTGGCAAAGCGCAGCCCGCGGTAGGGAACAGCAATCCGGGTTCGTTCGGAGCTTGGTTTCAGAGACAGATCTTTTAAGATCTATTCGCCGGAATTCGGATAGATAAACCCGTTCACCGGGTACAAGCTGCCATACTGGCCCGGACGGCTTTCGACCCGAACCAGCGTCCAGTCATTGTTTTTCGATACGTCCATGACGCCCATTTTCAGGGATACCTTGTTGCGGTGCCAATTGGCGTGGTTCACGATGACCTGCCGGTCGGTGACAACCTCGGACACAACAGCCACATGGCCCAGCGGCATGCCGCGGGTTGCTCGAAACGACATGACCGAACCCACAACCGGCTCATCACCCCGCTTGAAAGCACTGCGCGCCTTACCCCACCAGTCCTTGGCGTTGCCGCGAATTTGAATGCCGCTGAGGTTACGTGCGTAAGGCACACACCACACCCTTTGCCCCCGAGTCTGCTTTTGGGAGACCTCGCGCAGCGCCATTGACTGACGTTCCGGGTCGAGCGTCGTCTTGGTTGGGCCATGAGAGCAGGCAGAGATCAAACTAAAGAGCCCCACCGCAATTGCGGTTCGGGCTGTGCGGGACAAGCGCGGTCCATTCGTGTTGGTTTTGCGTATGCCGTTGTTCAAGAAGCTGTACTGCCCGTTCGAAGTCATGTGAGTTTTAGGGTGATCTGATGAGGTGTGAAAAGAGGGCTGCCGACACGCGGCAAGATTTCGCCTGTCTGTTTGAGATGGAATTCTCAACAATTGTCTCTATCCGGCAATTTTGACGGAAGTTTGGCGCCCAACAGGATTTGAGTTTGAACTATGTTTCTCTTAACAACGCCTCATGCCGCGCCAAATATGCCTCCCGCACATCAACCGGGGGTCTTAGTGTAATCGTCAAGCTTTCCATCATCGCCCGATCCGGGCGGCCAAAAAACTTGGTGGCCTCCGTCTCGGAAAACCCGGCAATCTGTGTCGCCTCCATCCAAGCGCTGATCTTGTCGGCTTTCTTGATCTGCCGCTTCACGGTTTTTGGCACCGCAGCGGGCAGACCAAAGCGGATATGTATCGCTGCAGCCAGACGGTCATCCAACGCGCCATAGTCGGGGCCGACAGCGGATTTAACCGGCGAGATCATGTCGCCGATCACATATTCGGGGGCATCATGTAACAAAGCCGCCAGACGCCATTTCACAGGCGCTTTGGGGGCAATCCGGCCAAACAGCTCTTCGACCAGCAGCGAATGCTCGGCTACGGAATAGGCGAAATCACCCTTGGTCTGGCCGTTCCAACGCGCCACAAAGGCCAGCCCGTGGGCGATATCCTCAATCTCGATATCGACAGGTGTCGGATCCAGCAGATCAAGTCTGCGGCCCGACAGCATCCTCTGCCATGCGCGGGGTTGTGTTGCCATTTTGCAATGCCTTGTGAAGTTGGACACATTATAATCTTATTTTTCTGCTATGATGTATCTGTCAGGATCACCAGCTGCCAACGTTTTCTTGAGCACTCGTGCTTTGAACCGCGGCGATACGATCCCGACATACAGGACTGAGGGGGGTGCTGACTCCTCCCAGTTGCGCCCTCTCGAAACGAAACTCGTATCGAAAGGAACTTGCTATGTTCAAGCGTTTGTTTGCCCTTACTCTGACCTTTGGAATGGCTGCTACGGCTCCGCCTGCCTTTGCCCAAAGTTGCGCGATGCGTGATGATGTCATTGCTAAACTGCAGGACAGCTATTCCGAAGAGCTGACTTTTGGTGGTCTGCAAAAGACTCGCGGCGCGCAGTCGGTCATGGAGGTATGGTCCTCGAAAGAGACCGGGACCTATACCGTTTTGATGACCCACGCCAACGGCACGAGCTGTATTGTTGCCGCCGGCACCGATTTTTTTGAAGCCGTGCCCAAGATCAAGGTTGAAGGCACGCCAAGCTGAATTTTGCAGCGCTGATCCCGTTTCCGGCCATCTCCGTTGCCACTGGTTCAAAGGGATGCTAGTGGCTGCCCGGACTATGATTTACCGGAATGGAGCTTTTGATGGCCGGGGACTATATCGTTAAGGACATTTCGCTGGCCGGGTTCGGCCGCAAGGAATTGGATATCGCCGAGACCGAAATGCCGGGCCTGATGGCCCTGCGTGCCGAATATGGCGACAGCAAACCGCTGAGCGGCGCCCGCATCGTCGGTTCGCTGCATATGACAATCCAAACAGCCGTTCTGATCGAAACGCTGGTGGCGCTGGGCGCAGATGTGCGTTGGGCTTCGTGCAACATCTTCTCGACCCAGGACCATGCGGCGGCGGCGATTGCCGAAGCGGGCATCCCTGTTTTTGCGATCAAAGGGCAATCTCTGGAGGAGCATTGGGATTATCTCGACAAATCCTTCCTGTTCGATGACGGTCCCAACATGATTCTGGACGATGGTGGTGACGCAACGCTGTATATCTTGCTGGGTGCGCGCGCTGAAGCGGGTGAGGACATCATCCCCGTTCCTGGTTCGGAAGAGGAAGAGGTGATCAAAAAACAGATCGCCAAGCGTATGGCGGCCTCCCCCGGCTGGTTCACCAAGATGCGCGACCAGATCAAGGGTGTGTCCGAGGAAACCACCACCGGTGTGAACCGTCTGTATCAGCTGGTGAAAGAGGGCCATCTGCCCTTCCCGGCGATCAACGTGAATGACTCTGTCACCAAATCGAAATTCGACAACAAATATGGCTGTAAGGAATCGCTGGTTGACGGCATCCGTCGCGCCACTGACACGATGCTGGCCGGTAAGGTTGCTGTGGTCTGCGGCTATGGTGATGTGGGCAAAGGCTCGGCTGCTTCGCTGGCGGGCGCGGGTGCCCGTGTGAAAGTAACGGAAGTTGACCCGATCTGCGCCCTGCAGGCCGCGATGGACGGGTTCGAGGTTACTTTGCTGGAAGACGAAGTTGCCAAGGCTGATGTGTTCATCACCACCACGGGCAACAAGGACGTGATCCGCATCGAGCATATGCGCGAGATGAAGGACATGGCCATCGTCGGCAACATAGGTCACTTCGACAACGAAATTCAGGTGGCCAGCCTGAAGAACCACAAATGGACCAACATCAAGGAACAGGTGGACATGATCGAGATGCCCTCGGGCAACCGCATCATCCTGCTGTCCGAAGGCCGTCTGCTGAACCTTGGCAACGCCACCGGCCACCCCTCGTTTGTGATGTCGGCATCCTTCACCAATCAGGTTCTGGCGCAGATCGAGCTTTTCACCAAAGGTGATCAATACAAAAACGAAGTTTACATTCTGCCCAAGCATCTGGACGAGAAAGTGGCCCGCCTTCATCTGGACCGCATCGGCGTGAAGCTGACCCAGATGGACAGCGAGCAGGCTGCCTATATCGGCGTTAAGCCGGAAGGCCCGTACAAGCCGGAACATTACCGCTACTAAGTGCGACTTACGCATGAGTGACGAACCCAAACGCCGCCGATTTTTGCTATCGGCGGCGTTTTTCATTTTCAGAATAGCGGTTGTGACCATTCTGTTGGGCGGCGGCGGTTGGTGGATATTGGCGCATCCTGACACGCCGGTGCCGTCGCATTGGAATCCGCTGCGCGCGCTCAAGGTGACCGCACCGGTCACCCCGGTCACGCGATATCAGCTCAACCGCGCGCTGGCGGATGAAGCGCAGTGCCGATCAGCCCTGGTTCAGGCGGGCGCGGATTTTGAGACGATGGACGATCTGATCGTGGATGAAAACTGTGGCATCCGTGACCGGGGCCTTTTGTCGGGGCTCGTGTCGTCGGATGTGGCGGGTGTCGAAACCAGCTGCGCCACGGCTCTGCGACTGGCCATGTGGGACCATCACGTGGTTCAGCCCGCCGCCCAGGACCTTTTGGGAACGTCGGTGCGCCGTCTGAGGCATGTGGGCAGCTATAATTGCCGCCGAATGCGCAACGCGCAAGGCCCGACCAGCCGTTGGAGCAGCCATGCGACGGCTGATGCCATCGATATCATTGGCGTACAGCTTGCCGATGGGCGCAGTTTGACGTTGCTGTCTGACTGGGATTCAGGTGGGCCCGAAGGGGTCTTCCTGCGTCAGATCGGGCAGGGGGCCTGTGACTGGTTTCGCGTCGTTTTGGGACCGAACTTCAACCGGCTTCATGCAGATCACTTCCATCTGCAAGGTCCCGGTTGGGGGTATTGCCGATAGCGCTGCGCCGGGGGACTCTAGCGCAGGGAAGGAAAGAAATCTCCGCGCCCCTGGGGCGTGAAATCCAGAATGTTCCACAGCGGCCATGCCGTATCCACATGGCGCGGGTGCCAGTCGCTGGGTTCAAAGAACAACTCGGAACTCCAGAAGTGATGGATGCAATCCTGATCGCGTTTGAACACGTTGAGGATCGGCAATTGGCTTCCGTCGTCAGCCTCGGCCAGATAACTGCTCTGATAATCCGTCCCAAGTGCGGAGTAGAGAGGAAGATCATCCCATCTCATCCGCGTCTTGAGGTCAGACAGTTTCTCAGGGGTGTTCTGCGCAACTACGGCAAATGCAGAGCTGTGAGAGATATGACTGATCTGTCCGTTGATGCCATCCAGAAAGGCCGAACACATCGGGCAAGGCTGTTCGGCATTGGGGCCATACATCAGTGAATATACGCTAAGGCTGTCGTGTGTTCCGAACAACGAAGACAGCGGGGCGGGCTGATCGTCAAGCGATCGGAACGCATAGTCCTGCGGCACTTTCCCCCCTTTGGGCAGGGTGCGCCGCAAGCGGGCGACCTCTTCGGTTTGTTCTCTCAGTGCGGCTTCGGCAGACAGCAACTTGTTGCGGGCCGTTCTGTATTCGGGGCTTTCATTGGGTAGGGAAACGGTCATCATAGCCTCCTGATCTATAATTTAACTTACATGTTAAATAAAGAAATGAGACAAATCAAGCCTGGGGACTAGCCGGGTTTTGCTTACGGGGAATGCCGTTGATTTTTCCCTTTGTGTAAATTTTCTCGTACTTTACGTTACTATTGCGCTGGAAAGGCCAAACTAAAATCAACCGGGAGACGACAATGGGAAAACGCGACGAGCTGATCGCCAAATATGCTGAAGACCTGAAGGGCAAATGCGGCATGGATCCTGATATGGACCTGCTGACCAAAGTGACAATCGGCTGCGGTCCGGCCATCTATGACGCAGACGCAGCCACCGTGGCCGCCAGCCAAGAGGGTGAGCTGGAGACAGTCAAAAACAACTTCCTCATCAAAAAGCTGGGTCTGTCCGATGGCCCAGAGTTGATGGAAGCGATCAACAAGGCCATGGAAACCTATGGCATGTCCGAGCGCAACAAATACCGCGCGGTTGTCTATTACATGCTGACCAAGCAGTTTGGCAAAGAAGCAGTCTATAGCTGACCCAATTCAGAATGTCTTGCAGCGCCCGCAGCGATCCCTGCGGGCGTTTTGTATTTGAATTGTAATTTAAGGACTTGGTGTTTGATCTGACCGGTGGAAACCGGATAGCGTCAGGATGTGACCAGGACGGTCAGAGCCAAAGATTCTATACGTGTGTGGTGAGTAGGGAGCACGCGGGGTAGGGAAGGTTCTGCATCGTCAGGGCCTTCCCTTTTTCCTCAATCGGCCTATGTTTCACCCATCGCACAGATCACTTGCCACTCGGCTTCGGACACCGGTTGGACGGACAAGCGTGAGTTTCTGACCAGAACCATCTCGGCCAAACGCTCGTCCGCTTTGATCTGATCCAGAGTCACGGCGGTGGTAAAGGGGCGAATGGCCTTGATGTCCACGCATTCCCAACGTTCATCGTCGGTTGTGCTGTCGGGATGCGCCTCTGCGCAGACCTCGACAATGCCGACAATCGCCTTGTCTTTTTGGGAATGGTAGAAGAACCCTCTGTCGCCCAGTTTCATCTGACGCATGAAGTTTCGGGCCTGATAGTTCCGCACACCGTCCCATTCCTCGCCAGCATTACCCTTGGCGACCTGTTGATCCCAGCTCCAGGTCGAAGGTTCGGATTTGAACAGCCAATACGCCATCAGCCCACCACCCGTTTCCAGGGGATCAATTCAACCGATGCGAACAGACCGGCCAGCGCATAAGGATCGCTTGCGGCCCATTCCTGTGCGACGGTCATATCCTCGACTTCCAGAATGATCAGCGATCCGATCATGTCTTCGCCGTTCAGCAGCGGCCCGGCCTGCGCCACAACGCCGGTTTCTTCGATATAGGCCAGATGGGCGGCGCGGTTGTCCAGTCGGGTTTGCAGGGCACCGTCCTTGTCACGGGCGATCAGGGCGATCAGCATGTTATTCCTCCTTAAGTGGGCGATTTAGCAGGGATTGAATCGCCTCGACCACACTGTAGGCGCCGTGGCTCAGTTCTGCCACCGTTGTACTGATGGGCATCTCTAATCCTTCGGATTGGGCGATATCTGCCACCGCGCGCGCGGTGGCCACGCCTTCGACGGTGGTTGCGGTATCAAAGCGTTCCTGGCGGCCCAGCGACAGGCCAAACCGATAGTTTCGCGACAGCTTGGACGAGCAGGTCAGCACCAGATCGCCAAGGCCCGACAGCCCCATCAACGTGTCAGGGCGCGCGCCGCGATGGGCGGCAAAGCGCTGCATCTCGGCAAAGCCCCGGGTCATCAGCGCCGCGCGGGCGCTGTCGCCCATGCCTTCGCCAATGCAGGCACCGCAGCCGATGGCCATCACATTCTTAAGGGCTCCGCCCAGTTCGGCCCCGACCGTGTCCGTGGTGCGATAGAGCCGCAGGTTGGCGGTTGTCAGCTCAGCCTGCAGAACCTGCCCCAGATGCGCGTCTGCGCATGCAAGTGTCAGCGCCGTGGGCAATCCCCGCGCGATGTCATCGGCAAAGCTGGGCCCGGTCAGCAGGGCAGCGCGCGCATCTGGGAATGTTTGCGCGATCACCGAAAGCGGACCCAGCCCGGTGGACAGCTCTATCCCCTTGCAGCAAGCAATCAGCGTTTTGCCCTTGAGAGCGACGGCGTGTTCGGTCAGCGCTGCGCGAAGTTTCTGCATCGGAACAGCCATCAACAGCGCATCGGCCTGTATCGCGGTTTCAATATCGGCGGTGACGTTCAGCCCCGTGGGTAGTGTAACGCCCGGCAAGCGGGCCTTGTTCTCACGCTGATCCTGCATGCGCCGCGCCTGCTCGGCATCCCGCGCCCACAGCGTTACCGGACCGTTCCCCGCCAGCGAAATCGCCAGAGCAGTACCAAATGCGCCGGACCCCAGAACCGAAACGCTCATGCCTTGGCGCCTTTCTTGCCACTGCCCAGCATTGCTGGGCTTGTCTTATCCAGCGGCCATCGGGGTCGCGCCGTCAGATCGAGCCCGTCGCGCGCCCCTGCGCGAAACCGCTCGATCCCCGCATAGGCGATCATGGCGGCGTTATCCGTACAAAGGCTTAGGGGTGGGGCGGAAAAGCGGGCGTCAAAATCGGCGCAAACAGTCTCTAACACTGATCTAATGGCCGTATTTGCAGCTACGCCACCTGCTACAGCCACCACGGGTTTAGAGGGGTTTTCTTCAAGGTACAGTGCGATTGCACGTCGGGTTTTCTCTGCCAGCGTGTCGACCACGGCCTGCTGAAACCCTGCGCAGAGGTCGGCGCGGTCCTGCCGCGTCAGGCCGCCTTTTTCTGCGACAATCTGGTCCCGCATGCGCATTAAGGCCGTCTTCAGACCCGAGAATGACAGATCGCACCCGGGGCGATCCAGCAAGGGGCGTGGAAACCGGAACCGGTTCGGATCACCAGAGCGCGCCTCAGCCTCGACCGAGGGGCCGCCCGGTTGCGGCAGGCCCAAAAGACGCGCGGTTTTGTCAAAGGCCTCGCCCGGGGCGTCATCGATGGTGCCTCCCAGTCGGGTGAAGTGTTCGGGGCCATGGGCGATCAGGTACTGACAATGTCCGCCCGACACCAGAAGCATCAGATAGGGAAAACCGATCCCATCCGTCAGTCTTGGTGTCAGTGCGTGACCCGCCAGATGGTTTACGCCGATCAGGGGCAGGCCAGTTGCGGCGCTCAGGCCCTTGGCGCACATGACACCGGACATCACCCCGCCGATCAATCCCGGCCCCGCAGTGACGGCAATGGCGTCCATGTCTCTGAGGGCCAGACCGGCGGCGTCTAACGCCTGACGCACGCAGATATCCAGCTTTTCGGCATGCGCGCGCGCTGCAATTTCCGGGACAACACCGCCAAAGGCGCTGTGCAGTTCGGTCTGGCCATGCACGATGGATGACAGGATCTCGGCCTGTGCCCCGTGGCTGTGTCGTATAACGGCGGCGGCTGTGTCGTCACAGCTGCTTTCCAATCCAAGGACGGTAAGTGTTTGCACCATTGGCGTGATCCGTTGCATCATGACTGCCACGCGGGGTATCACCCTGCGCGGATGCAAACAATCCTCAAGGCCGAGGCGCTGCCCGTTGTATTTGTTGATGACCCGTCCTCGCGCCGCCTCTGAAAGGTTTGTCGCGCAACTGCCGACCCGCATCAGGTTGCACGTGAAGGTCATCCATTCCCCATTGCTGGATATTCGGCCAATGGCCGCTCAGATTGATGTGGCGGATGCGAAGGGGCTGATTTTCACGTCCGCAAATGCGGTGAATGCCGCCGCATCGCTGAATGTGCGCACCGATTTGCCTGCCTATTGCGTGGGGCCGGCGACAACCGGGACCGCCGAGGGCGCGGGCTGGGATGCGCGGATGGTAGGTGGCACTGCCGAAGAGTTGGTGGCTGCGCTGTTGCATATCCGGCCCGCCAGCCCGCTGCTGCACCTGCGCGGCGAACACAGTCGCGGCAATGTCGCTGAACGCTTGACTGAGGCAGGTCTGACGACACGGGAACAGCCGGTCTATCAGCAGCGTTTGCTGCCCTTGACGGCTGAGGCGCGCGCCGCAGCCGATACCGCAGTGCCGGTGATTGCACCCGTGTTCTCACCGCGCACCGCGCGACAATTTGCCGATATCTGGACCGGTTCCGCCCCTTTATGGATTGCAGCAATAAGCGAAGCGACCGCTGAGCCCCTTAAATCCTTGACCTACGAGCGCCTCAGGATCGCCCGAGAGCCGACGCCCGAGAAAATGAGGAAAGCCGTTAAAAAGCTTGTGAAACATGCGATGCGGGTTGAGGGTGAGCCGGGCGCGGATTAACTTGGACCAGTCTGTTGTTCAGGTGATTTTAGATTCGATAGGGGGAATACGCCGGTGGCTGGTAAGAAGAAAACCGATCAGGAACCCGTAGAAGACCCCAAATCGGAACAGAAGATCGAAGACATTGCCGCAGAAGCCAGCACTGAAACTCAGGACACGCGGCTTGACGAAGTAGAGTCCAGCGAAGAGGTCGTTTCCGAAGCCGAAGCCGAAGCCGAAGCCGAAGCCGAAGCCGAAGCCGAAGCCGAAGCCGAAGCCGAAGCCGAAGCCGAAGCCGAAGCCGAAGCCGAAGCCGAAGCCGAAGCCGAAGCCATTCCAACGCCTGTCAATCAAGAGATCACCGACCCGGTTGTGCAAAAACGCGGCGGTTTTGTTCCGGCCCTGATCGGGGGCGCAATTGCTGCGGCGATCGGATTTGCCGCCGGCAGCGCGGGGATGTTCAGTTCGGGCGACGCAAATGCCATTGCTGACCTGCAGACTCAGATCAGCGATCAATCCAAGCAGATTGACGCTCTGACCAAATCTCTGTCTGACGCGGCGGAGTTGGACAAAAAGATCACTGCGCTGACCGATCAGGTCACGCCGATCACATCGGATCTGGATGCGGTGAAGGCCGACCTTGATGGGCTGACCGGCAAGATTGATCCGCTGGCCAGCCGCCTGAGCGATCTGGAAAGCGGCGGGCTGACGCAAGGTGCTTCGCCGGAAGCATCGGCTGCTTTTGAGGCCGAGTTGAAAAAGCTGCAAGACTCGCTTGCGGCGCAGCGTGCGGAAGTTGAGAAAATGGTTTCTGATGCGCAGGCGCTTGAAGCCAAAGCTGCGGCTGAGGCCCGCGCAGCGACGAATACGGCCATTCTGACGCGGTTGCACGGCCAGCTGGATGCGGGTCTGCCCTATGAGGACCTCGTGACAGAGCTGCAGGCGGGCGGTTTGACGGTGCCGGATACGCTGTCTGCCCCTGCAAGCAAGGGGGTGGCAACATTGGCGGCGCTGAGCGCCTCGTTCGCCCCTGCCGCCCGTACCGCACTGGCGGATGCCCGGAGCGCCGACAAAGGCACAGGTCTGGTGGCGTTTTTGCAACGTCAGACCGGGGCACGCTCGGTAACGCCGCAGGACGGCGACGACCCGGATGCGGTCCTGTCGCGGGCTCAGGCCGCTCTGGCAGACGGGGATTTGTCCAAGGCGCTGACCGAGCTTAAATCGCTGCCCGACGCGGCACAATCGGCGATGGCAGGTTGGGAACAGACCGCACAAACACGGTTGTCTGCTGTCGAAGCCGCACAAGCGCTTGCTGCAAGCGTAAACTCGAACTGAAGGACCTGCCATGCTGTGGTCATTGTTTAAGATCCTCGTTTTTGTAGCGATTATCGGCCTGCTGGCGATGGGCGCCGGATATCTTATGGAGACAAGTGGCGGTGTGCAGATCACGGTTGCAGGCACCGAATATACGCTCAGCCCGCTTCAATCCGTCATCGCGCTGGGCGTTCTGGTTTTTGCCGTCTGGCTGTTTTTCAAACTGCTCAGCCTGTTGGTCGCGACACTGAAATTCCTCAATGGCGATGAAACCGCCCTGTCGCGTTACTTTGATCGCAGCCGCGAGCAGCGCGGCTATCAGGCACTGGCCGATGGGCTGATGGCGCTGGCATCGGGCGAAGGGCGGGTCGCGCTGATGAAGGCCAACAAGGCTGAAAAGCTGCTGAACAAGCCCGAATTGACCAGTCTTCTGGTCGCGCAAGCCGCTGAGATGACCGGCGACACCAAGAAAGCATCGGATACTTACAAGAAGCTGGTGACGAACAACGCCACGCGGTTTGTGGGTGTGCGTGGCATTATGAAACAAAAGCTGGCCGAGGGGGATGACGAAACAGCGCGTAAGCTGGCGGAAAAAGCGCTGGCGCTGAAACCGCGCCATCAGGAAACGCAGGATGTGCTGCTGAACCTGCAGACCAAGGCGCAGGATTGGGCCGGAGCGCGGTCCACGCTCAGTGCCAAGCTGAAATCCGGCCATTTGCCGCGCGATGTGTTCAAACGCCGCGATGCGGTGCTGGCTTTGTCCGAGGCTAAGGAGATTCTGGACGATACCGCCAGCCTCGCTCAACAGGAGCATGCAATCGAGGCGAACCGTCTGTCTCCTGATCTGGTTCCGGCTGCGGCAATGGCCGCACGCGCCTATATTTCCAAGGGCAAGGCCCGGGCTGCGACCAAGATCATCAAGAAGGCGTGGGAAGTTCAGCCGCATCCCGATCTGGCGCATGTCTTTGCTGAGATCGCACCGGATGAAACCCCTGCCGAGCGGATCAAGCGTTTTGCCATGCTGACCCGTGTGCATCCTGAGAATATGGAAACCCGGCTTATTCTGGCTGAACTGAACATCGTTGCCGAAGACTTCCCCGAGGCACGGCGCGCGCTGGGCGATGTGGTCGAACAGCAGGCCGATGCGCGCGGTTATACCCTTATGGCTGCGATTGAACGGGGCGAGGGGGCATCAGATGCCGTTGTCCAAGGCTGGCTCGCCAAAGCGTTGAACGCGCCGCGCGGTCCGCAATGGGTTTGCGACAATTGTCACGACATCCAGCCCGAATGGGGACCGGTTTGTCAGAATTGCAACAGCTTCGACACGCTCAGCTGGCAAACCCCGCAGACGCCCGAAATGGCCAGCGTGATCGGGGTGCATATGCTGCCGCTGATCGTCGGCGCGCTTGAGGACAAGGCCGATGACATTCATGATGCCGATGAGGGCGAAGAACCGGACCAAGACGACGTGATCGAAATGGATGCCGAACCGGCACCGGCTGAGGAGGCGAAATCGGCCTAGCGCGCGGTCTCTACCTGAAAGGCATCGTTCCAGAGTTTGAACAGCTCGGCGCGCCGGTTCTGATCCCGTGCCACCAGTAAGGCCGGCGAGAGCGGGATGAAGCGGCGCGCGCTGGGGGCAAGCCCGGTTTCTGTTGCGTCCATACGGGCGACCAGCCCTGAGTCCGCCAACAGGTCCTGAGCCTCGCGAGACAGCAGAAAATCGAGCAGCCGGGTCGCTCCGCTGCTGTTCTGAGACTGGCGCGAGATCATGAATGCACGCGACAGGACCAGTGTGTAGTCTTCGGGCAAGATGATACCCACACCGGGTGCGTTGGCATTGGCGACGTAAGAGCCCAGCACGTTATACGCAATCAGAAACCTGCCGTCGGCCACGTCTTGAATGATTTCGGCCGAGCAACAGGTCGCAACAGCATCGATGCGCGCAAACCCTTCGATCAACGAGCCGAATGTCGTGGCCTCGAGGCTGTCTCCATAGGCGAACAGATAACCCAGACCCGAAGCAGCAATGTCATAGGTCGCTACACGTCCGCGCAGCAATTCCGGCTGCGTCCGCATCGCATCCAGCAGGGCAAACCGATCGCGCGGCACATCCGCATCCTGCAAGCGGTCTTTGTTATAGGCGATAACGGCGGGTTCGGTGGTGACACCCCAGAGCTCGTCGCGCCAGCGGCGGGCCGGGGGCAGCGCCTCGGTCAGCGGTGAGGTATAGCTGTAGGCGCAGGCCGAGTTGACCAGCCAGACCATCTGCTGAATTGCCGAAGAAAAGACCACATCCGCATTGTTTTCGCCCGATTTGCAGGCCTCTTTGCTCAGTTGAAACAGGGCGTTCGATCCCCATTGCTCGTAGGTGATCGTCAGGTTGGGATTGAGCTCGGTGAACCGGTCCAGAACGGGCTCGATGATGGCGATATCCGTGGTCGAACGGACCAGCAGGGCGTCGGGGCCCGTGCCAAATTCCGTCGTTGCCTCCTGTGCGTGTGCCGGGTGCGTCGCCAGCATGGCCAGGCATATCACGCATGAAATCAGAAGACGGCTCATGCAGGTCCTCCATCCGTTGAGGCCGGAAAGTTCAGCGCGACGCGAAATCCGGTTTCACTGCGCGCCATTTCCACCTGCCCGTCAAACGCCTCGGCCGTCGATTTTACAATCGACAGGCCCAGACCGGTGCTGTCTTCGCCGGATCCGGTGTTGCGGTTGAACCGGTCGCCCAACTGACTGGAAATGGCGGTGTCCGGCCCGCATCCCTGATCGTGAACCCAAAGGATGGCGCGGTCGCCATCCCGTTCGGCGCCGATACTGACCGGAGGTTTACCGTGCCGCAACGCATTACCCAGAAGGTTCTTTGCCGCTTCGCCGATTGAAAAGGCATCCGCATTCACCAATACTGGCTGCTCACCGATCCTTAGCTGCACTTCGATGCCTGGCGCAATCACCTCGTGATCGCGTTGTTCGACGATCTCAAGCGCCACTTCGCGCAGGTCGACCGGCAGGCGTGGGGCGCTGTCGATGCGATGAATGACCATGGCCCGGGACAACAGCTGATCCAGCAAGGTCCCGAGAGAGCGTGTGCGGCCCAGCAGCCGGTCCAGTGCCCGTTTGCTGGCCGGTGCGCGTGATCCTTCCTGCGCAATTTCGGCCTGCACCCGAATAGCCGCAACCGGTGTCCGCAACTGATGCGCCGTATCTGCGATCAGGTTGCGCATTGTGGCGACCTGCCGTTCCAACCGACCCATAAAACGATTCATCGCCAACAGCATGACCTGCAATTCCTGCGGCAGCCCATCGCTTTTCATTGGCGTCAGATCATAGGGGTCGCGCAGGGCCAGATCGGCCGACAGCGCCTCGAGCGGGCGCAGCGCCGACCGTGTTACGAACCATGACATGATCAGCAAAAGCCCCCCCGCCAGCGCCATGGGCAACAGCGCGTCGCGCATCAGACCGGCGGTCATCGCCCGACGCGCATGCAGGGTTTGCCCGACAAGGATTTCGACCTCTCCGGAAAAGTCCCGCTCGGCGAACCGGCGCGCCACCAGAACGAACCGTGCCGGTTCGCCGTTAAGATCAGATGTGAAATAGTGCGGAGTGCTTTCGGGACTCGCAGGACGGTCTATGACCGTGTCCCGGTCCAGCCCAGTGATGAATGGTCCGTCCGGGATCTGAACCGCATAATAGATGCGATCTTCGGGTGCCTGCGCGAGCAGCTCGAATGCCGATACCGGCAGATCGACAACCGGAGCGCCGTCCTGAATACGGACCGATTCGGCGATATCGCTCGCTGCCCCCAGCAACAACCTGTCATAGGCCTGCCGTGCAGCCAGACGCCCGTTGCTCCAGATCGACAGGCCAACCAGAAACCCGCCAATCAACAGGATTAAAATCACCGCGCTGAGAACACGCGCCGTCAGGCTGTGGGGCAAATGAATTTTAGCCATTCAATCCGATCCGATAACCTACGCCGCGCTGGGTCGTGATCTCGACAGGGCTGCCGGTAAACTTCTTGCGCAGGCGGGCTATGTAAAGCTCGATCGCGTTTTCGCCGACATCGGTATCCTCAAAACCGTAAAGCGAGTCGTAGAGGCGTGTTTTCGACAGGAATTGCCCTTCGTGGCGGATCAGCGCGTCCAGAACCGCAGCTTCGCGCGCTGTCAGGTTGAGCCGCTTGCCATCAAGCGTCGCACTGCGGTCCTTGGGGGCATAGATCAGCGGACCAAGGGCGATCTGTTCGCTTTTGCGATCCGCGTCGCGCCGCACAAGCGCGCGCAGACGGGCCTCAAGCTCGCGCTGATCAAAGGGTTTTCCCAGATAGTCGTCGGCACCTTTGTCCAGCGCGTCAACCCGATCCTCGACCGACGTCAGTGCGGTCAGCATCAGCACCGGTGTCCGGTCGCCGGTCGATCTTATGTCGGCGAGAAAATGAAGACCGGACCCGTCTGGCAGGTTGATATCCAGAAGAATGGCGTCATAGCTTTGAACTGCGCAAAAATCGCGGGCGGAATCGACGGTGGTCGCCAGATCGCAGACCACGCCCGAGCGCGCCAGATGTGCGACCACACCTTCCGCCAGGTCTTCGGCGTCTTCGATCATCAGTACGCGCATCCATCCCCCCGGAAACCGCCAACCCTCGCGTGACAGGTTCGTGACAGCATTATCCGCTAAAGGAAATCAACCTGCAAGAAAGGGTCAACCGGCCCATTTGCTGCGGGGATCGGTTTCGGCTGTTCACAAACAGCCCAAAAAAAGACCTTTTGGAGGAGAAACGAATGAAAATTTTTGGAACCAGTGGTGCCATTGCGGCGGCTGTCTTTGCCCTGTCCGGCTTTGCGGCCAGCGCGCAGGAGAACCCGGAATGTATCGCACCGGCCAACCCGGGCGGTGGCTGGGACTTCACGTGCCGTCAGGTCGGTAAGTCGCTGCAGGACCTGAGCCTGATTGACCAGACCATGCAGGTTGTGAACCTGGCTGGCGGCGGTGGCGGTGTTGCCTTTGCCGAGGTCGTCAACAAACGTAACGACGACGACAGCCTGATTGTTGCGGCTAGTGCCGCGACCGCGACCCGTCTGGCGCAGGGTGCATACCCGGGCAACACCATGGATCAGGTCCGCTGGCTGGCCTCGATCGGTGCCGACTATGGCGTGATTGCCGTCGCAGCCGACAGCAAAGTTGAAACGCTGCCGCAGCTGCTGGATAGCATCAAGGCTGATCCGACTGCTGTTTCCGTTGCTGGCGGTTCGGCTGTGGGTGGCTGGGACCACCTGAAGGTTCTGATCGCTGCAAACGCCTATGGTATCGAAGATGTACGGTCCGTTAAGTACATCGCCTTTGATGGTGGTGGCGAGGCGGTTACCCAACTGCTGGCTGGTTCGGTTCAGGCCTTCACCGGGGATATCTCGGAAGCCAAAGGTTTTGTGGATTCGGGTGATATCCGCGTGATCGCGGTACTGGCGCCTGAACGCCTGCCCGGCGAGTTCGCCGATTTCCCGACTGCCAAAGAACAGGGCGTTGATGCAATCGGTGCAAACTGGCGCGGTTTCTATGCCCCCGGGGGCATGACCGACGAGGCATATGACGCATGGGTCGGTAAGATTGGTGATCTGTATGCATCGGACGAGTGGAAAGAGGTTATGGCCGCAAACGGTCTGGCCCCGCTGAGCCTGCAAGGTGCAGACTTCCAGAACTTCGTCGCGGAGTCTGTTGGTCAAATCCAGACCATCTCGAAAGAGATCGGCATCATCAAGTAAGTCGGTCTCAACCGATCTCAGGGTGCTGCGCGTGGCTGCAGCACCCGCTTTGAATTTCTACCCGAACAACAGGAGACACCGATGAGTGACCGTATCTTCGGGGTCGTCGGCATCCTTCTCGCCATCGGATTCGCTTTTTCCGCGCTTGCGATCGAAGAGAGCTTTCTTTCCGATGCCGTTGGACCCAAAGCCTTCCCGCTGATAATTGCCGCTATTCTTGGCCTGTCGAGTGCCGTGATTGCATTGCGCCCCGACGCTGAACCGGAATGGCCTGCCTTGGGCCGTTTTGTCGAGGTCGCCGCCTCTGTGGTGGTTATGATCCTTTATGCCGAAATGCTGCCGGTCATCGGCTTTGTCATCGCAACCGCGTTTGCTGCGACTTATCTCGCCTGGCGGTTGGGTTCGGGCCCGATCGAGGCCGTCTTTGTCGGCATCGGCACATCCGTCGGCATCTATGTCATCTTCCATCTGGTTCTGGGCCTGTCACTGGCTCGCGGACCGCTGGGTTTCTAAGGGGAACGTCATGGAAATTTTTACATCCCTTGGCGACGGTTTCGCCATTGCTCTGACATGGCAGAACCTGATGTTGGCCCTGCTGGGCTGCTTTCTGGGCACCATCATGGGCGCACTGCCTGGGTTGGGCCCGTCAAATGGCGTGGCCATTCTGATTCCGCTTGCCTTTACACTAGGCCTGGGCGCGACGCCTTCGCTGATCCTTCTGACAAGCGTTTACTACGGGGCCATGTATGGCGGCCGTATCTCATCTATTCTGTTGAACATCCCGGGCGATGAACCGGCGATGATGACCTGTCTGGATGGGCACCCGATGGCCAAGAAGGGTTTTGCGGGCGAAGCGCTGTCGCTGTCCGGTATCGCGTCGTTTGTCGGTGCGTTTCTTGCGACATGGGGTCTTATCCTGCTGGCCCCGCAGCTGGTCAAGATCGCGCTTCTGTTTGGTCCCGCGGAATATTTTGCTCTGTTTGCACTGGCCTTCATGACACTGGGCGGCGTGTCGTCGACCAATCAGGCCAAATCTGCTTTTGCGGCGGCGCTGGGCCTTGGCCTTGCGACGATTGGGGTCGATACCCAGACCGGTGTTCCGCGTTTCACTTTTGGCGAAGTTCACCTGTATGACGGGCTGGATTTCCTTGTCGCGATTGTGGGTCTGTTTGCTCTGTCCGAGGTGTTCATTTTCCTTGAACATCGCCACGGTGGATCGGATGCCGAGGGCCGCAAGCTGAACATCGGGCGGCTTTATCCACCGATGTCGATGATCAAGAAATGTACACCCACCATGCTGCGGACGTCTTTCCTTGGCTTCATCGCGGGCGTACTGCCCGGCGCTGGTGCTTCGCTGGGCTCGTTCATCTCTTATTCGATGGAGAAACGGCTGGTCGACAAAGAAAACACCTTTGGCACCGGTGATCCACGTGGGGTGGCCGCGCCTGAGGCAGGCAACAATGCGGCCGCTGGCGGTGCGCTGGTACCGATGCTGGCGCTGGGGGTTCCGGGGTCCGGAACCACGGCCGTGCTGCTGGCAGTTCTGCTGGCGCTGAACATCACACCGGGTCCGCTGCTGTTCACGCAGAATCCGGATGTGGTCTGGGGCCTGATCGCGGCGCTGTTCATTGCGAACTTTATGCTTCTGGCCATGAACATCCCGATGGTGGGCCTGTTTACCCGTGTTCTGATGATCCCCTCGCGCATTCTTATGCCAATCGTGGCCATGGTCAGCTTTGTAGGTATCTACGGCATTTCGGGCTCCAGCTTTGACCTGCTGGTGATGATCGGGTTCGGTGTGATGGGCTGGGTCCTGCGCAAGCTGGACGTGCCGCTGGTACCGATTATCCTGGGTACGTTGCTGGGCAACTCGATGGAGAATAACCTGCGCCGGGCCGTCACCATCGATAACGGGAACTGGTGGACCCTGGTCGACAGCCCACTGTCCATCGCTTTGTGGTCCATTGCGATCATCGGCTTTGTACTGCCCCTGATCGTTGGTGCCCGCGTCAAAGCCAAGATGCACCAGCGCAAAGACGAAGAAGGCGCGATCAGCGACTGATCCCTGATCCGGGCCGCCGCCCTGCGCCGCGGCCCGGATTGCACCATGCCCACGACGGGCGCTGGGCAGACACTGTTTCCCCTCGCAAACACATCAAGTTCCGGTTCGTCCTGCTATGATGCAGGCCTAATTGAGCCTGAACCGAAAGCATTGGCGATTGCATCCGCAAACGTGGCTGTCAGAGACTCGGGCAGCAACGCTCAGGTTGCAAATTTTTGGAATACCAAATACAGAATGCCATTGACTGAGGCCTTACAAATCTCTTAGGTGAACACCAAGCTTGTACGAACCCTCATCTGACATATCCGAGGGTCGTTTGCTGGGGCGCATTTGCGCAAAAGATTGCTTAGGGTGCGCGGCTTGGACCGTGCATACGAATTGACTGAGGACAAAGATGACGAAGATTAAGTCCATTCGAACCCGAGTTTGGAACTGGACCGGTCCGACGGTACCTCCGCAGGGTCATTTCTGCACCAACGCCTCGGACACGCTGTGGGAAAAAGGGGACGCAATGTCGTCGTTCCGGTTTCATCAGTGGATGACGTGCGAGGTGGAAACAACTGATGGTACGATAGGGATCGGCAACGCCGCCCTGGCGCCGACTTTGGTCAAGAAGGCCATCGACGGGTATTATGCGCCGCTGGTCATCGGCGAAGACCCGTTCGACTATGCATATATCTGGGAAAAGATGTACCGCAAAACCCACGCTTGGGGCCGCAAAGGTATCGGGATGACGGCAATTTCGGCCATCGATATCGCGATCTGGGACCTGATGGGCAAGCTTGCGGGCAAACCGGTGTTCAAACTGCTGGGCGGTCGTACCAAAGAGAAGATCCCGGTTTATTACTCCAAGCTGTATGCCGATGATGTCGATGCCATGCAGGCCGAAGCGGCCGAGGCGCAAAAGAACGGCTATGGCGGATACAAGATGCGTTTTGGCTTTGGCCCCAAGGATGGCATGGCAGGGATGCGCGAGAATCTGAAGCGCGTCGAAGCGGTGCGCGAGGTGATCGGCTATGACGTGGACCTGATGCTGGAATGCTATATGGGCTGGAACCTGGACTACACCAAGCGCATGTTGCCCAAGCTGGCGAAATACGAGCCGCGCTGGCTGGAAGAGCCGGTGATTGCTGACGATGTAGAAAGCTATTGCGAACTGAACGCGATGAACATCGTGCCCATTTCGGGTGGCGAGCATGAATTCTCGGTAATTGGCTGCAAGGATCTGATCGAAAAGAAGGCCGTCAGCGTTCTACAATACGACACCAACCGGGTCGGCGGCATTACGGCGGCGCAGAAGATCAATGCCATTGCAGAAGCGTTTCAGGTGCCGGTTATCCCGCATGCCGGGCAGATGCACAACTATCACCTCACGATGGCCAACGCGAATTGCATGATCGCCGAATATTTCCCCGTCTTTGACGTCGAGATCGGCAATGAGCTGTTCTATTATGTGTTTGAAGGCGACCCCGTGGCGACGGATGGTCATCTGCAACTGGACGATGATCTGCCTGGGCTGGGCATCACGATCTCGGACAAGCATTTGAACCATTTCGAGATTCAGGAGTAGCCGCGCGCAACAACTGAGAGACAGCATTATGGCCGCATATGTTTCCAAAAAATCAGCTTTGCTTCCCGAAGGAGCCCGGGTTGCACCGCGACGCAGTCTGGCGGATGAGGCCGCCGATACGCTGCGCGAGCTGATCCTGTTGGAAAAGCTTGCCCCGGGCACCGCATTTTCTGAACGCGACCTTGCAGAAGGGCTTGGGATCAGCCGGACGCCCCTGAAGGAGGCCGTACGCACGCTCGAGGCCGAAGGTCTGATTGAATATGGCCCGACCCGCCGCCCGCGGGTCGCGGACCCCTCGATCGAAGAGCTGCAGCAAAATCTGAAAGTTCTCGGGGCGCTGGAAGGGCTGGCGGGTGAGCTGGCCTGTGCAGAGGCCACAAATCGAGAGATCGCCGAGATTGCCAAGCTATGCGATCAGATGACATCGGCCAGTGCGACCATAGATCAGTTGAAATACTTCCGCTGGGACATGGAGTTTCACCGCAAAATCATCCTGTCCTCGCGCAATGATCCCCTTATCGCGACCCACGCCCAATATAATGCGCGCCTGTGGCGGGCGCGGTTCATCTCGTCCAAGCGGCGTGGCGAACGCAACAGTACACTGGGGCAACATGTCGACATCGTTGCAGCGCTGCAGAAGCGTGACGGACCGGAAACTGCCCGACAGATGAGACGGCATCTTGAAACAACGGTTGTCAATATCACGGCGGCCTTAACGGACTCTGAGTGAAAGCAAAGATATGACGGACCCCATTCCTTTCGACGCGCGCAAGACGCTGGTTCTGATTCAGGGCGATCCAGCCGGTATCGGACCGGAACTGCTGATTAAACTGCTGAGCCAGGAAGGTGTCCGCGATGCGGCCAAACTGGTTGTGATTGGAGATCCGGGTATTTTCGCGCGCGGGGAAGAGCAGGTTGGTGTGGTCATTGGAGGTGTACGCCACGCCCCGCTGGATGCCCCGGTCGACATTGCAGAAGGGGAAATCCTACATCTCGATATGCCGGTGGACGGCATCAACGATGTCGCGGTGTCTGCCGTCTCTGCCGCAGGTGGTGCGTCGTCGATTTCAGGCCTACACCGGGCTTTGGAACTGTCCCGCGATGGCGTGGCGGATGGTATCGTTTTCATGCCGTTCAACAAGGAATGCATGCATCTGGGCGGCAATGATTTTACCGATGAGCTGGGCTATGCCCGCCAGTTCTTTCAGCTTGAGGCCCGCCCAAGCGAATTCAACGTGGCCAACGGGATGTGGAACGGTCGTGTGACCAGCCACGTCGCCATGAAGGATGTTCCCGATCTGTTGTCCGTCGCACGGATCGAGGAGAGCATTCACCTTGCCGACCGCACGTTGAAATCGGCGGGTTATGACCGGCCCCGCATCGTTGTTGCGGCCTATAATCCCCACGCCGGGGATGGCGGTCTGATGGGCGATGAAGAAATCCGTGTCATCCGTCCGGCGGTTGAGAAAGCACAACAGAAACAGGTGAACTGTGTCGGGCCGCTGCCGGCGGATACGCTTTGGCTGAAAGTGCGCGACGGCGAATATGACGCGGTGGTGACCATGTATCACGATCAGGGCCAGATCGCGATCAAGTTGCTTGGCTTTGATCGTGGCGTTTCGGTCTTGGCGGGGCTGCCGGTGCCGATCACAACCCCTGCGCATGGCACGGCGTTTGATATCGCGGGCCAGAACAAGGCCAATGTGGTGCCCACGCAAAACGCGTTCACCATGTGCCTCAACATGGCCAGCAATCGCAAGGCCACGGATGGCGTGACCAGCGAACGAGAAACTGTCTGAATTTGAACAATAGGAGAGGCGGATGCCTTTGACTTTGAATGGCAAGCACCTGATTGCAGGTGAATGGGTTGGCGGTGACGCTGTCTTCAAATCCAGCCCCGCCCACGGCCCCGCCCGTGATTTCGCGGTGGGCACAACCGAGGATGTCGATGCAGCGGTAGAAGCGGTCGAAGAGGCGTTCCTGTCCTACGGCTGGAGCAGTCGCGCCGATCGCGCGGTCTTTCTGCGCGCCATCGCGGATGAGATCGATGCGCGGGGCGACGCGATCACCGAGATCGGGACCCAGGAAACCGGCCTGCCCAAGGCGCGCCTGCAGGGTGAGCGCGGGCGCACAGTCGGTCAGCTGCGTTTGTTCGCGGATCATATCGAAAAGGGCGCGTATCTGGACCTGCGCCATGATCCGGCGATGCCGGATCGCGCGCCGCTGCCGCGTCCTGACTTGCGCATGATCCAGCGCCCGATTGGCCCGGTTGCGGTCTTTGGCGCCTCGAACTTTCCGCTGGCGTTTTCGGTCGCGGGGGGCGATACGGCCGCCGCTCTGGCTGCAGGGTGTCCCGTTGTGGTCAAAGGCCATTCTGCGCATCCCGGCACCGGCGAAGTTGTGGCGCAGGCCATTCAGGCGGCGATTCAGTCCACCGGTGTTCATCCAGGCGTCTTTTCGATGGTGCAAGGCGGCAAGCGCGACGTTGGCACGCGCCTTGTGCAGCATCCGCTGATCAATGCCGTTGGGTTCACCGGGTCGCTGCGCGGGGGCCGGGCTTTGTTCGACCTGTGCGCACAACGCCCCAAACCGATCCCTTTCTTTGGTGAGCTGGGCTCGGTCAACCCCATGTTCCTGTTGCCCGAAGCCATGAAGGCGCGCGGTGCGGCCATCGGCGCAGGCTGGGCTGGGTCATTGACCATGGGGGCAGGGCAGTTCTGCACCAATCCGGGAATTGCGGTTGTGGTGGATGGCCCGGACGCCGACGCCTTCACAGATGCCGCTCACGCAGCGCTCAGCGAGGTGGCAGAGCAGACCATGCTGACCGACGGGATTGCCCAGGCTTATCGCGATGGCACGGCCACCATTTCTGCCGGGACCGGCGTTACCGAGATCATGGGCATGTCCTGCGACACGCGCGGCGCATCGCCCTATCTGTTTGCGGTGTCTGGCGATGACTGGCTGGCGAATGAAACGTTGCAGGAAGAGGTCTTTGGCCCGCTGGGCATCGTTGTGCGCGCGCGTGACGCCGCGCAAATGAACGAGATTGCCAAAGGTATCGAAGGTCAGCTGACCTGCACCATTCACCTGGACGAGGGTGACGCCGCCGCGGCCCGGCAACTGATCCCGTTGATCGAACGCAAGGCGGGTCGTCTGCTGGCCAACGGCTTCCCGACCGGCGTCGAGGTGTGCGACTCGATGGTGCATGGCGGACCCTATCCGGCCTCGACCAACTTTGGGGCGACATCGGTGGGCACCTTGTCAATCCGGCGATTCCTGCGCCCGGTCTGTTACCAGGACATTCCCGTATCGCTTCTTCCCGAAGCCGTTTGAGAGAAGGAGCGAACCGTGCGTCTTGTTCAATTCAAAATCGAAACCGGGGATCGTGCTGTTGCGCGAGTGAGTGGCGACCTGCTTGAGGTTCTCAACGGCGTGACCCATGTCGCCGCGCTGGCGCAGTCCGCCATCGACACGGGGCAGTCGCTGGCCGAAGCGGTCGATGCCGCCGGTGTTGCGACCACCGTCGCGTATGATCAGGTCGTCTCTGACGGGCGCCTGTTGCCGCCCATCGACCTGCCAGACCCTGCCCATGTCTTTGTAACCGGCACCGGGCTGACCCACACAGGCAGTATCGAAACACGTGACGCGATGCATGCGAAGGTCGCCGGAGATGAGACCGAGCTGTCGGATTCCATGAAGATTTTCAAAATGGGTCTGGAGGGCGGCAAACCCGCCGACGGACAGGTCGGTGTTCAGCCCGAGTGGTTCTGGAAAGGCGACGGCTCGATCCTGCGCGCCTCGGGTCAGCCGATGGAAAGCCCTCATTGGGCGGATGATATGGGTGAAGAGCCCGAGATCGCAGGCATCTATCTGATCGACGCTCAGGGACAGCCGCGCCGGCTGGGATTTGCGCTGGCCAATGAGATGTCGGATCACGTGATGGAACGGGTGAACTACCTCTTTCTGGCGCATTCCAAACTGCGCGTTTGCGGACTGGGCCCAGAGCTTCTGGTCGATGACTTGCCATCGGATGTGCAGGGAACCAGCCGTATCTACCGCGACGGTAAAGTGCTGTGGGAAAAACCGTTTGTCTCGGGCGAAGACAACATGACCCACACGATTACGAATCTCGAGCATCACCACTTCAAATATCCACTGTTCCGCCGTCCGGGGCAGGTGCATGTGCATGTGATGGGCACCGCGACGCTCAGCTTTGCTGACGGGGTTGTGCTGCAGGTCAATGATGTCATGGAAATCGACTGCCCGCAGTTGGGCCGTCCACTCAGGAACCCTGTGGTGTCCACCCAAATGCCCGACCCCAAAGTATCCAAATTGTGAGACCCTGCCAAATGCGTGAAGTCCTGCTGCTGATTGAAAAATCATCGCATTGCCTGTCCTATTACGACACCAATACCGGAGAGCGCCTGCACACGGTTTCCCTGCCGGAATTTCCGCATGAGTTTGTGCTGAACGCCGACAAGTCGACGGCCTTCATCGGTCATTACGGCGTTGTCAATTCTGGCAGCCCCGATCGCGGCGGGCATACGGTTCTTGCGATGGATGTGGCGCGGGGCGAGGTCACGCATATGCTTGATCTTGGAGAGGAAAACAACCGCCCTCATGGTGTCGGAATGGATGCTGAGGATCGATTGTATGTGCTGGCCGAAGGTTCGGCAAGGCTGCTGGTTTGGGACAATCCAATGGCTATCGGGCCGCATGATCACGAGGCACCGACCGGTGGGGTGAAATCGCATTTGTTCGCGGTGACCAAGGATGGGCAGAAGGCCTATTCGATGAACCTCGACAGCAATGACGTCACGCTGTTTCACCCGTTCGATCCGTCGATTACACCGATCAGGATCGAAACAGGAGAGAAGCCTGAAGGTCGTCTGTTGCGCGCAGATGAAAGAGTTCTGTTCATCACAACCCGCACAAGCGAGACGCTGGCGGCGATCGATACCGACACACTGGGTGTGATTGCCGAGGTTTCCTGTCCGGGCGATCCTGTGCGTGTGTTCCACGACACTCGGCGCAACCGTTTGATGACCATCAATTACGGCGGCAGCTATGTGGGTGTCTATGACGCCACGACGCTCGCCTATATCGGGCGCGTTGATGTCAGCGCCCCGCCGATTGCCATCAGCTTTGATGAGCCGATGAACCGGGCCTTCCTGTCTATCGATGACAACAAACTGCATTTTGTCGATCTGGACAATCTCGAGATCACCCGCACGCTGGAGACTTTCGAGGAGCCGGATGTCTCAGCAGTGGTATCCCTGCCGGACGACGCGCCGGTGCTGCGGCGCGGATAGACCGGAGGCAGAACCCGGTCGCGCCGGGGGCCCTGGTCATTCCGGTGTAGGAAATGGCGCAAGAGCGCATTCAGGCGGTGTCAGGCCGCCTGAACGCGCGCGCCAAATGCCAAAGCTCACCGCCCCGAACAGGTTATCCGCATCCGATGGTTTCATGATTTCTGGGTTAGAATTTGGAATGCCAAATACAGTATTCCATTGACGGATGATGCATATCGTCCTAGCGTCACTCCCGTAGTCAAAGTCTCATTCTTAAACTGAGCGAAGCGGCTACAATATCGAACGGGAGGAACAAATGAAGCGATTTTCAATCCGGACAGCAATGTGTGCCGCAGGCGTTATGGGTGCGCTTTTGAGCGGAACCGCGCAGGCTGATGAATATCCGTCAAAAGCTATCGAAGTCGTGACACATGCCGGAAACGGCGGGGGAACCGATGTAACAACCCGGATGATGATGCTGAGGGCGCGTCGCGAACTGGGCCAGGACATGGTGGTCGTGAACAAGAAAGGCGGCGGCGGCGCTGCGGCCCTTGAATACTTCAGCACCGTTCCTGCGGATGGATACACGATTCTAACCTTCACCGTCGGCCACGCGGCTGTGATGGCCAAGGGGCAGGGCGGCATGACGCTTGAGGATATCCGCCCAATTGCGCGCGGAACCGATGATCCGCAGATTCTGATGACCAAATGCGGCAACTACGAAAACGCCGAGGATTTTGTCGCCAAGCAGAAAGAGGCCCCGATCACCTATGGTGTGACCCACCTTGGCAATATCGATGACGTTTCCGCCTTTATGTTTGCCAAAAAGGGTGGAATGCAGACTCCGAACATGTTGCCCTTTGATGGCGGTGCCGAACTGGCGACGCAACTGGTTGCTGGTGCGGTGGATGCCGGTGTTCTGAATCTGGCCGAAGCGTCGGCGCAGGTGGAAGCCGGTGAGATTTGCCCGACAGTTGTGCTTGCGGATGACCGTATGGCCGCCTTGCCAGATGTTCCCACCGCTAAAGAGCTTGGCGTCCCTGTCAGCTTCTCTACCGTTCGCGGATTTGCGGTTCACGCAGATACGCCCCCGGAAGTGGCCGAAAAGATCGAAGCCGCGCTTCTTGCTGCGATGAACCACTCAGTCTACCAGGCTTTCCTGGACTCAGCAGGTCTGGACAGCACATCCGTTGCCGGGTCTGACGTTTGGGGGCCACAGATCGAAGTTACCGTGAACGAGATGAATGCCGCTCTGACCGAGCTTGGTTTCATCGAGTAACAAAAACCCTCGGCAGCGGGGTCTGACCGCTGCCGAGCCTGCCGGAAAACATCATGTCTGAAACCCCTCCCTCACACAAAAGCCGGTTTGAATCCTGGCTGGTCCCCGGCCTGATCATCGCTTTTTGCGTTGCGGCCATTGTCGTCAGCTTTTCGTTCAAGAAAATGCCGCCGATCCTCAAAAGAGGGATCCAACCCTCTGACTTTCCGCAACTGCTGCTGTCCGCACTGATCCTGCTGACCATCGCCATGGTCTGGTTCGACCCGGTACGCGTCACCGAAAAGCTGAAGGGAACGGTCTGGGGGACGATCCTTTTGATGGGCGGCTTCGCGGCGTTGGCGGGTCTCGACCTGTTTCTTGCGCTGGGTGCTTTTGCCGCCGCTCTTTCCGCATTGTGGGGGGAACGGCGCGCCTGGGTTCTTCTGCTGGTCGGAGTTGTTGTTCCGGCCGTGATCTTCTTCCTTTTTGATCTGGTCTTCGAAATCCGCTTCCCTCGCGGGATTTTGACCAACCTCTGGTACGGATAAGAGAAATGACAGATTTGTTGGGCGGCCTGACCGCTCTTGCCGATCCAACGCTTTTGATGCTGCTGGTCGCCGCTACCCTTGGCGGCGTTATCATCGGCGCGCTGCCGGGTCTCAACGCCACCACGGGGGCGGCCCTGCTGCTGCCCTTTACGCTGACGATGGAACCGGTGCCCGCGATTGCCATTCTGACCGCGATTTATTGTGCTGCGACCTTTGCGGGTGCCATCACCGCCATCCTCATCAACACCCCCGGCACGGCGGCCAGTGCAACAACCTGCCTTGACGGGTATCCACTCGCGCAACGCGGCGAGGCCGGGCGCGCCCTGGGCATGGCGGTCATCTCATCGACGACCGGCGGTATCCTGAGCGTCATCTGTCTGATGCTGGCCGCTCCATTGCTGGCGCGAGCGGCCTATCACTTCTCACCTCCGGAGTATTTTGCCCTGACCCTGTTCGGCCTGTCGATGCTGGCCGGTATCGGGGATGGTTCTGCTTTGAAGAACCTTATCGCTGGCGGTCTTGGTATCTTTCTGGCACTGGTCGGGGTGGACAATCTGACCACGGTTGAGCGGTTCACCTTCGGCAGCTACGAGCTGTATGAAGGGATCGGCTTTGTTCCCGTCATGATCGGGGTGTTCGGCATTTCGGAACTGCTGGTGCAGGCGTCAAACCTGGACACTGTGCGCGAGCAAATCCGAATGAAGGCGGTAAAGCTGCCGTCGCGCGAAGATCTTCGTGAAACGTGGAGGGCAATTCTGCGGTCCTCCGGCATTGGCACGTTCATTGGCATTCTGCCGGCTGAAGGTGCAACCGTCGCATCGATGATTGGCTACAACGAGGCGAAACGCTGGTCGCGCAAGCCAGAAGAATTCGGCAGAGGCGCGCTCGAGGGGGTGGCCGGATCTGAAGCGGCCAACAACGCGGCCACGGGTGGGGCGATGGTGCCGACCCTGGCGCTGGGTATCCCTGGCAGCGCAACAGCTGCCGTTATCCTGGCCGGCCTGATGGTCCACGGACTGCGCCCCGGCCCCACCATGTTCACAGAGCAGGCGCATTTTGCCTACGCGATCTTCTGGTCGATGATGTTTGTGAACGTGCTGTTCCTGTTCATCGGCTTGGGGGGCGCGAGAATTTTTGCCCGGGTCACTATGATTCCGACACAGATTCTGTGGCCTTCGGTTTTTGTCTTTTCGATTGTCGGCGCTTACGCGCTGGACCAGTCGATGTTCGACGTATGGGTCGCATTGATCTCGGGTGTGATCGGGTTTTTCATGCGCCGCTACGGATTTTCCGTTGTGCCGCTGGCCATTGGCCTGATCCTGGGTGGTATGCTGGAGCAGCGTCTGGGCCAATCCATGGTGATGCTGGATGAAAAGTGGTGGCTGATGTTCACCCGACCGCTGACCCTTTTGTTCTTTGTCCTGACCGCGCTGGCGTTGATCGGTCCCGCCATCTGGGGACGTTTATTCAAGCAGAGAGAGCCAATGGAATCCACCGGAGAATAGGTAGAGGTACCGCAGGCGCATATCGGGCCGCCGCTGTCACAGACGACGGCCCGTTTTGACGATACGCTACCTAGCTGGAAAGCAGATGAATGTGCAGACAGTCCCCCTGAAAAGCCTGCAGTCAATCAGCGGTATCTGCTCCGATGGCGGCCAGCGCAGCTGTGGCGACTTCGACATCCTGTTGCGGGGTGCCGGACCCAACACCAATGCCGCCAACCAGTACGCCGTTCAGCCGGATGGGCAAGCCGCCGCTCAGGCCGGTGACGCAGCCTTGCGTGGCAAGACCAATCAGAGGGCGCACGTGATCGGGGATATTATCGGACCCGGCATTGATCGAGGCAGCAGTCAATGCCTTGCTAAGTGCGCTTTTCCGGCTGAGGAACTTGGCGTCAGTCATCCGAATTTCACCCAGTGTTTCGCCGCTGGTATCGACGATGACGATGCACTGCGGTTGGCCGATGGTTTCGGCGCAATCGATTGCGGCGGACAACATGGCCATGACGCCTGTATGGGTCAGTTGAGTGGTTGGTCTGGAAAAGTTCACAAGAGGTCTCCTCTGGAAAGAGTGGTGTCAGGTTGTGTTGCCGAGGACGAGTACGGGATCGATACTTTGATGCGCGGAAACCGAGCTCGCCTGCAGAAATTCTGTCAGCGCGCGACCGGCCGCTTCACCGATCGCTCTTCTTGGAACATCCAGAGTGGACACTTTTGTCCGAATAGTATGCGCCAACGAAGTGCCGTTAAAACCGGCGACCGCCAGTTGTTCCGGCACCGCAACACCACATTCGTGAAGCCAGGACAGGGCACCAACAGCCATCGCGTCATTCAGATAAAAGATCGCATCCGTTTTCGGTGCCCTGGCCAGAAGACGTTGAGTCAGTGTTGGCCCGCTTGCAGCCTGACGCGGCAGGTCGGTTGCGATTTCACACGTTACAGTGAGTCCGGCTTCCCTGATGGTTTCGGCAAACCCTTCAAAGCGTTTATGGGCACAGATATCCTTATCCAGTTCGGTGCCAATATACCCGACATTGCGGTATCCCCTTTTCAGGAAGTGTCTTGCCATCTGTCGGCCTGCATCGCGATGCGATGGACCGATATTGACGTCGCCACTCGCGTCGTCTGCATCCCAAAGTTGCACCAACGGGCAATTCCGCCGTTCAAGCAGCATCTTACCTTTGTCCGACCGGTTGATCCCGCCACTAATGATCAGACCCGCAGGCTGCAGCGACAGGACGGTGCGCAACAACTGTTCTTCGATGTCGCCATCAAAAAGGGTTTCACCAATCAGCGTATTCAGCCCCTGCGGGCGCAGTTGATCATTGATACCGCTCAGGATTTCGGCAAAAACCACGTCACTGGCCGAGGGGATGATCACCCCGACAAAGTTGCTTTTCATCGAACTCAGCGAACCCGCCAGAGAATTCGGAACATAGCCCAGCTCGTCGACGACTTTCTTGACCCGCGCGATTGTCTTCTCCGAGATGCTGCCGGTCCCGCGCAGGACTTTCGACACTGTCATCGAGCTGACGCCGGCCTTTTTTGCGACTTCGGCCAACCTGACTTTCTTGGGTTGATTTTCTGCGGTCATTCAAGCGGCTTTACTTTTGAATTCTATGACGTCCGGTGTGCATTGAGCGGTACCCCAGAATACGGGCTCTAGCAAACTTCCGGCGAAACGAATGTGTGAAAACTCAGGCGGAATCATCTTGCCAACTGCCGATACCATCAATAAGGTTATCGATAACCTTATTTGCCTCACAGGTAAACGTCAAACATGAAAACTCTTCTGGATAGGCTTTGGAATGCTGTGGATGTAATCATGGCCGCCCTGATGGCGATGATGATCCTTCTTGTCTTCACCAATGTGGTGTTACGCTACGGGTTTTCGTCTGGGTTGCGCCCTTCGGTCGAGCTGTCCCGCCTCGGATTCGTATGGATCGTCATGATCGGGGCCGTTACCGTCTTGCGCCGGGGCGAGCATCTGGCAATCTCTGAATTTTCCGAAGCGCTGTTCCCGCGTCTGGTGCCGTATCTCAAACGCCTGTCCAGCGTTGTGATCATGATTAGTGTCGCGATGCTGTTCTGGGGGGCCACCAAACAAACGCTGGCCAACTGGAACAACATTTCTCAGCTGACAGGTCTGCCTAAAGGGCTGCTGTATCTGCCCGGTGCAATTTCGGGCGTGTTGATGTTCTTCGTCGCCTTCTACCAGTTTTTCTACCCCGTGCAGGACAACGACGTACAATGACACTGGCAATTTTCCTTGGCGTTCTTCTGGTCGGTATTCTGCTGGGTATTCCGGTTGCCTTTTCCCTGCTGCTCAGCGCCATGGCGCTGATGCTGCATCTGGATCTGTTCAGCGCAGATATTCTTGCGCAATCCCTGATCAATGGTGTCGACAGCTTTCCGCTGCTGGCCATTCCCTTTTTCCTCGTTGCGGGTGAGGTGATGTCTGCCGGCGGCCTTGCCAAACGCATCGTCCGCCTTGCGATGGCGTTGTTGGGGCATCGCCGGGGTGGCCTCGGCTTTGTTGCGATTTTCACCTCGGTTCTGCTGGCAGGTCTTTCGGGCTCGGCCGTTGCTGATGCGGCGGCGCTGTCGAGCATGCTCTATCCGATGATGGCAAAAGCCAGCTACCCGAAGGGCCGATCCGCAGGGCTTTTGGCGGCGGGAGGGATCATTGCTCCGGTCATTCCACCCTCCCTTCCACTCATTCTGATCGGTGTGGCCGGCAATATTTCCATCGCAAAACTGTTTGTCGGCGGGATTGTTCCTGGGCTGATGATGGGGGCCACTCTGTTCGTTGTCTGGAGCCTGCTTGTGCGCGGCGAAGATCTGGAAGTTCTTCCCAAAGCTTCGGGTCGGGAACGCCTGATGGCGCTGCGCGACGGTTTCTGGGCGCTTTTGCTGCCAATCATCATCATCGGCGGTATCCGTTTTGGCATCTTTACACCGACCGAAGCGGCCGTTGTTGCGGCCGTCTATGCCATTGTCATCTCGATGGTTGTCTATCGCGAGTTGACTTTCAAAGGCCTCTATCACGTTTTCGTCGCCGCGGCCCGGTCGACCGCCATGGTCATGTTTCTTGTCGGCTGCGCCATCGTCGCAGCTTGGCTGATCACAATCGCACAGCTGCCGCAGCAACTCGCAGCCATGCTGGCGCCGCTCATCGAGTCGCCCCGACTGCTGATGGCGGCCATCATGATCATCGTGTTTCTGGTTGGCATGGTGATGGATCTCGGGCCATCGGTCCTGATCCTCGCACCGCTGTTCATGCCCGTCATCAAAATGGCCGGAATCGATCCGGTTTACTTTGGTCTGATGTTCATCATCAACGCTTCGATCGGCCTGATAACGCCACCGGTTGGCAATGTCCTGAACGTTGTCTGCGGCGTGTCCCGCGTACCGATGTCAAATGCAGTGAAAGGCGTCGCACCCTTTGTCCTGGCCTACATCGTATTGCTCGCGCTGTTTGTAGCGTTTCCGAGCATCATCATCGTCCCGATGCAAATTCTCATTGGTTAAACAGGGGAGGAGACCCATGAACCATATTCTCAAAACCATTGCCGCCGCCGCGGCTTTTGCGGTGACAGCCACAACGCTCAGCGCTGAAACCCGGCTGAAATTCGGCCATCCGGCACCCGAAACGGACCTGTCTCATGAGATGGCGCTGATGTTTGCCGAGAAGGTCAAGGAAGGCACCAATGGGTCGGTCGTGATTGATGTCTTTCCCAACGGCCAGTTGGGGACCGACAGCCAGCTGATTGATGGCGTGCGGTCGGGCATTATCGACTTTGAGCTGTCCGGCTTGAACAACTTCACCGGAATGGTGCCGGAGGCCGGCGCATTCACCCTGCCCTTCATGTTCCCGAACCGTGAAGTTGCATACAAGGTTCTGGATGGAGAGGTTGGCCAAAGCGTTTTCACCGATCTCGAGGGATTTGGTCTTAAAGGCCTCGGTTATCCCGAAAACGGTTATCGCAATATCACGACCAACAAGGGTCCGGTGCGCGTTCCCGAGGATATCGCCGGGGTACAGATGCGCGTGAACAACTCGCGCGCCCTGAATGACCTGTTCGCGGAGCTTGATGCAAACCCACAGCAGATTCCCGTGGCCGAACTGTATACAGCGCTTGAAACCGGTGTTGTGAATGCGCAGGATCACCCCATCTGGGTTGTTCGTGCGTTCAAGTTCTACGAAGTGCAGGAGTATCTCAGCCTCTCGCAGCACGCCTATTCGGCGCTTACTCTGGTTATGAACCTGGATCGGTTCAACAGCCTGACTGAAGAAGAACAGAACGCTATTGTAACCGCGGCAGAAGAAGCTGTTGTGTTCCAGCGTACAGCCATTCAGGCAGCCGAAGAAGAGAACATCGCCTGGTTGCAAGAGCAGGGCGTCAAGGTCAACCGGGATGTGGATTCAGCCGCCTTTCAGGAAGCCGCCAAGCCGGTCTGGAACAACTTCATTGAGGCTAATGGCGACACCATGATCAACGCCATTCTGGAAGCTTCAAAGTAAACAGAACGTGGGGCGCACCCGGCAGTTGCGCCCCGCATTGTCCAAACGACCGTGCTTCCAAGTACGGTCAACAACGTGAAAAAACAGCTGTTTTTAACGCATGAGCATTTGGCATATGCCTGAACATGAAATCACCCTTTGATCTCCCTTAGAAGTGCTAGAATCCGATCTCTCTCGCGATAGACGCGAGCGAATAGGCGGCGCAATCCAACCATTACCAGAACCCCGTAAGCTGCAAGGTGCAGCTTGGAGGCATATGTGTAGCCCGTATAGGCTGAACTACCTCCATGCGCTGTGCCTGCGAGTATGATGTTTGCGAGCAGAAACAAAAAAGCCGCCCAAACTGCGAGCTTCTCAATGTATTTCACAACTGCAGTGGGACGAGATGGCAGGTCATCCAATTCGTTTTGCAGGCGCCCTTTTTCTGCAACCAGCCTATCGACAGTCAGTGCCAGTTCGTCGTCAATAATAGTATTGGGAGCATGCTGTCTCTTCAACTCTATGCTCTTGATCTCCTCCGATATTTCGGAGATTTGGCGCTTGAGGTCCATTGCGTGTCTCCAAGTGATTTTTTCCTAAGTACACTTTAGTGAGTCAACGCATTTGGAGGGGGCGGTTTTTCTGTCAAAGTCTGAGCAGTAACGCAAAATTTTGTACAATTTTTTGTATTGGGGGCTTAACCTCATCCTGCAGTTGTCGAGAAGGCGGTGAGGGAGGAACGCATGCTGTTTGCACATACATTGTCAGACCTACAGATTGAGGCGCTTCATGAAGTTGTAACAGAAATGATCAATTTGGATAAGCTGCATTTCCAAGGGCATAGCAAAAAGGGCGGCGGTGCGCTGCGATCCGAAGCCCGAAAAGGTGCAATCAGATACCGGCATTCGCGAGGCATTCATGACGTGGAAGACCGAGAAATCTCAGTTCTGTTAACTGAGAAGTATTGGGCCAACGAAGCAAAACGCCGTCATACTCTGGCCATGGCGCTCTTGGTCGATTATCTGATGTTACGCTTTGAGCGTGATGTCTACGTAAGGCTCAAACACGAGATTGACGAGAGCGATCAATCTAACCTTCCTGATCTACTTCTGAAACTTAAGAGCTCAGTTTACGGAAGGCTAACCGCACTACGGAACCCTTTTAGTCTGTTGGCGGCTGACCTACCATTTCGGGACGCGGTAGATCCGGTTCCGTCTGCATTCATCCGCAAGTTTTGTGGGTATCGACGCAGCGCGCGCAGAAATGACGTAATCCGCTTTACTTATGACATTGAGCGCAATGGTGGTGAGGACAGCGCGTATGTCACGTTTGTCAACAGATATATCCGCTCAGGGGAAGAGCACGTGGTCAGAGGCGGCGGTGTCTACGCTGACCGGACGTTGTTTCTCTTTGGTCACGCAAAACTACCTAACGGGCAAAGCGCGGGCTATCGCATGCAAGCCCTGCAAGAGCTCAAACCTGGAACGAATGTTTTGGTAGGTCCAGTCATCTCGAAATTTTCTGACATGCCGCTCGCCGCGCGAATTCTCTTGATCCCTACCGAAAAACACGAGTTTCCAGCTCGCCTACGTCATGCACATCCAGAGCGAGTCGAAAAGCACATTTTGGCTCCGCCCAAAAAAAACAAGTATACTCAGTATGTGGATGATCTTTACAAAGAAACGTCGCCATACATGAAGGAGTGTAAACTGCGGAGCGTGTTCTACTACGTCTCAAACCTTACCGATACAGTGATCTGGGGAAAACCTGAACCTGACCACCCTTTAATGGAAAAAGACATAAAGATCAGAGCATTACTCTATTCAATCCTTAAGGATGAGGAAGCTGAAGGACTTGAGCGTTCTGGACGCATCCCATATCGCGAAACGTTGGACAGACTGTTTCAGAGCTACCTTAATTCGCAGCAGCTCAAGCATGGTTAACCGCCTAGTTGTGATTATGGGAAAATGGGCGCGCCATTGAAGCGCGCCCTAGTCATGGGGAGACAGATAAAAAACCTCGCGCTCGAAACTCAACATGAGCGCTAACTCTTAAACTATCTTCAGTATGCCTCATTGTGAGCGGTGCTTCAGTGATGCGGGTTACACACTGAGGATTTTTTGGGATTGCAGATTTGCAGAGCTGAGGCCCATCAAAAACCGGGCTCGGAACTGCTCATTGCGCGGATTGACCAAGCTCTGAAATGTGAGAGGTATCAGTATCGGTTTTGAGTTTTCTTTCTGCGCGAGCCTACTGATAGTGCGATAGTCCAATCGAAAACAAGAATAAGGCAATCGACCATGACAAAAACTGTTTTAGCTATGACATCTTTGACGGTTGATGGCAGCGAGGCGCTTGACAAATACGTGTCTGTGGTGACACCCCTTATGGAGGCCGCAGGTGCGAAGTTGGTCAATCGCTATGAAGTCATAGAAAACTTGTCCGGCTCAGAAGTTCCACACTACGTCACTATTATTGAATACCCCAATGACGAAGCAATACGGATGGTCTTCGATCATCCCAAGTATCGCTCGCTGAATCAGGTCAAGAATTCGGCTTTCAGCCGATATGACGTTTACGTTCTCGCTTAGTCGATCGAGTGGCATTATCGCCTTAAGCAACCTACGGGATGCGCCGCAGCGGCTCTTTGTTGCGAATTTCGGCGACCGGTTTGAGCCCATTCAGGACATCGAAACTTGGTTACAATCGAACCTGCGTGAGCTGCCTTTAGTTGTCTGGAGCCAAGCGTTCACCTATTAGGAGGGCACAACCAGTTTAGTTGGAAATTCAATTGAAACACGAGATTACCTTCACCAGGCTACCCGAAACCGATCCAACCGAAATTATAGCTCACATGTCTGATCCTCGCGTTGCAGAGCATATGCCTCTTCTGACTTTCGAATGGGATGAAGCTGCCGTGGCCAAGTTTGTTGCCGCCAAAGAGGAATGCTGGAGTCGTGATGGGCTTGGCCATTGGGCCATATTGTTGAACAGTAAATATGTTGGGTGGGGTGGTTTCCAAAAGGAGGGGGACGAGTGGGATTACGGTCTAGTTCTCAAGCCAAACTATTTTGGGCTAGGCACCCGCATTTCAAGAAAAGCAATCAAGTTCGCCATTGCCGATGAACGGATTCCCTTCGTTACTTTTCTACTGCCCCCGTCACGTAAACACTTGGGTGCTCTTAGCAGACTTGGGGCGACGTTTGTTGATGAGTTAGATTATGACGGATCAACGTTTCTCAAATACCGACTGGAAACCGAATGACCGCAAAGTTCGCACTTCCGACATCCGCGAACCGATGGCACCGGAGCACGGCAAGTCATAGAAGCGCGACACAGACCGGTTTGCATCTATTTCGCTAGAACCACCCCAACCCCATTGGCCGTAAGGCATATGTCGCACTACGGTGCCGGGGCCGCTGCGATCATTTTTTGGTAGAAATTGGGCGTGATCAGCTTGGCTTAGTCCAGATAGGAGGCGCAACATGACCGGAGAAACCAAGATTTGCGGAGCCAAAACCAAAGACGGCGTTTGCATGAATACGCCCGTATCCGGCAAGAACCGCTGCCGTCTGCATGGTGGGCTATCAACCGGTGCAAAAGCGCGCACCGAGCATCAAGAACGCGAAACGAATGAAAATTGGGAAAGCCCCTATACCGGCGCACTACAACGCAGACGCAAAAGAATATCTCACGGCCCTAAACTCTTCGCGGCGTGGCACGGATCGCGGCAGTGTTGGCAAACGTGCCAATCCGATCCCTCACCTGAGACGCGTGCAAGAGCGGATTCAGTCCGACGGCAAACGCACTATACTACCACCGGCTCTGGTCAGTGTACGTAGCGAGGGAGACATACCTTTCGTTCAGTGCCGGAAAGCATATCAGACGGCCCAATAGGCACTCTAGTTCCAACGTCGTACCGAACGGCGTTTGCAGTTTAGGGGGACGAGGCTCATGAGAGGTGGAAGAGTTGGCCTAAAGATGTATGCGCGAAGCTCTGCCATTTTTCATGGTTCGCTTCGGGTGTTAACCGCCTAGCCATAGCAGGGAATTTCGCTCAGCGGGCGTTTGCAGACAAGACTCAATCAAACACGCAGAGATTGGCTCAATCTGAACCATCACACCTAATACGGGTGACGCTCAGCATGTCAGGGTGTTTCTGGTGCACGTCCGGACCAAAACATTCAAACTTTGCTTAGGAGCCAATGCAATGAAACTTAAATATGTCGCCGCTATTTCGGCCATCGTTCTAGGACTACCCACTCTGGCCGCCGCGCAGTCTATGGATGCCAACGGAGACGGCGTTTTGACGCTTGAAGAGGTGCAGGCTGTTGTTCCAACCGTCGATGCCGATACCTTTGCTGCAATGGATGCTAACGGCGACGGCGTACTGGATCAGGGCGAGGTCCAAGTTGCACAAGAAGCGGGTGTCTTGCCGCCTAGCGACGGCTAGACCACCGGCAGAAGAGGACGGCCCGATCCTCCCCGGGTCGTCCTTTTTGCAGTCCAACCAGTATTCTCAACAGGATTGTAGAAAGGTATCTGAACTTTGATGCCTGCTGTTCATAGTTCCCCAGCTTTCCTATCGGACACGGCAATAGCCTGCCCGCTTAAACCGTGATTTAGCCGCCACTCGCCTGGAGTCGTCGGCGTTAATGGATACTAATTTTCAAATGTCGAGAACTCATTCTGCAACTGCCTATCTGTTATTGTTGTTTGCACCGTTACAGTCGCTTCTTGCACACCAAATATGCCTGAAACATATGCCGCAAACACGGTCCCGATAGCAGCAGCGAATACTGCCAAATTTCCAAAGGCAGACTGTACAAAAGTGCTGTTGTACCACTTCTGAGAAGCCGCCTTTTGTGACTCGTTCACAAAAGATGTGCGTGTTTTACGTCAGCCCTCAAGCATCTCAAGAACGCGAATTTCTTGCTCAGGAGTTAGGTCATCTCTTTGAAGAACCTCGGACAAATGATCTATTTCGTTCGACGGCAAAGATTTGTATCCCTGTATCCCAATGTATCTCAGTAAAAATTATCAAAGTCTTAACTATAGTGTAGGGCTAAAGACATGGATTTGCGACGCAGGCATGCGCGCTTGTCTCCCAACTGTCCCCTAGGTCCGCAATAACACACTAGTTTCATCCGACTATATCACTTGAAGAAATAGCTAATCATTTGCTTCCGAACTGAAAAAGTGATGAGCCGTGCAGGATTCGAACCTGCGACTTCCATAGGCACGGTTGACTCAATTAACGCAAAATCAATATGAGCATCACCGCCTAATTAAGTGGTTCACAGGGTGGAAACAGAGATTGTAAATCATGCTAAGTCTCTGAATATATTAATCTTTATCAGAGGAAATGGTGCCCAGGAGAGGACTCGAACCTCCACGTCCATACGGACACTAGCACCTGAAGCTAGCGCGTCTACCAATTCCGCCACCTGGGCAGGTGTCGTGAGGGGGCGTTTAAGCCTACTGCGGGGGGGCGTCAACCAGATTCGAATAGTTTTGTGAAAGATTTTTTGCGGTGTCGTCCGCGCTCTTTCCGGGACATCGATTAAGTCTCGGATTTTACGTTCAGCGCGGCGTTATTGCGCCTTGTTTGCTGGCCGTGCGAGCGGTAGATCGGTTGAGGAGCCACACTATAGGAGCCAGCTCATGTCGAAAATGGTCACGATTTACGGTGGGTCAGGATTTGTCGGTCGCTATATTGCGCGGCGGCTGGCCAGCGCAGGCTGGCGTGTGCGTGTGGCGGTGCGGCGTCCGAATGAGGCGATGTTCGTCAAAACCTACGGCGTTGTTGGCCAAGTCGAGCCTATTCTGTGTAATATCCGCGATGACGCTTCGGTTGCTGCCGCCCTGCACGGGTCTGATGCGGTGGTCAACTGCGTTGGCGTGTTGAATGAACTTGGCAAGAATGACTTCGATGCGGTTCAGGCTGATGGGGCCGAACGGATTGCGCGACTGGCTGCTGAACAGGGTATTGCACGCATGGTGCATCTGTCCGCGATTGGAGCGGATGCTGAAGCGGACAGTGCGTATGCACGCACCAAGGCCCATGGAGAAGCGGGTGTTCTGAAGCATATGCCCGATGCGGTCATTCTGCGCCCCTCCGTGATTTTTGGAACCGAAGATCAGTTCTTTAACCGGTTTGCGAGCATGGCGCGCATGTCTTGGTTCCTGCCGCTTGTCGGGTCTGAGACACGGTTTCAGCCCGTTTATGTCGATGACGTCGCCAACGCAGCGGCGCTGGGCGTAAGCGGAGCGGCAGCACCTGGCGTTTACGAACTGGGTGGGCCCGAAGTGAAGACCTTTCATGCCCTGATGCAGCAGATGTGCGAGGTCATCCACCGCCGTCGGATCATTGTGGGCATGCCCTTCTGGGCTGCGCGGATCATGGCGGGTGTGCTGGATATGGCGAAATTTATCAGTTTTCAGCTGTTCCCGAACCATATCCTGACGCGGGATCAGGTAAAGAACCTGCGCCGAGACAATGTTATGGCCGATCAGGCAAATGGTTTCGCCGATTTGGGGATCGAGCCCGCGACCATGGAATCGATTCTGCCCGAATACCTGTGGAAGTTCCGCCCCTCAGGTCAATATGACGACATTCAGAACTCGGCCAAGAACCTGCGGATCTGATCAACTGTAGGCGATGATAAGCAGAACCACGCCCAGTATGACCCGGTAAATCACATAGGGCGTAAAGCTGATGCTGCGCAGTAGGCGCATCATCAGGCTAAGCGCCAACAGCGCCGAGACAAAGGCGAACGCAGCGGCAATCGCGCCGTCCTTTGCCAGTTGGGCATCTGCCTGTTGGATCACATCCACAGACAGCAGGATGCCCGAGGCGATGATTGTCGGGATCGACATCAACATCGCGATCTTTGCGCCATCCTCGCGGTTATATCCCAGTTGACGCGCACCGGTGATGGTGATCCCCGAGCGCGAGGTGCCGGGGATCAGCGCAAGCACCTGCCACAGCCCCATTATCAACGCGTCGCGCAGGCCCCAATCGGATGCACGTTTGGTCTGGGCGCCCTTTTGATCCATCCAATACAAGAGAATCCCAAAGCCCAGCATCGTCCATCCGATAACAGCGACCGAGCGCATGGCGCTGCTCAGGCCGGTGAGATGCAGGGTCGCTCCGGCGATCACCGTTGGGACGGTGGCGACGATCAGGCCCAGCGCCAGACGTGATTGCGGCGTGTCCGTTCGCCCCATGAGGGCATGCGGCAGCCCAGCCAGCGCCTGTTTCACATCGGACCAGAAATACAGAATGACCGCTCCCAGCGTGCCGACATGAACAGCGACATCGATGGCAAGCCCCTGGTCGTCCATGCCTGTCAGGCTGGGCAGCAGGATCAGGTGACCCGACGATGAAATTGGCAGAAATTCAGTTATACCTTGGATAACTGCCACCAGAATCAATTGAAAAAGACCCATCTGCCCGCCCGTGCTGCTGCCCCGCGTTGTTTGTGTTCAATGGGTATTCTCGCGGTTTCGGAAAGAAAAGAGCGCATATAAGTCCGTATCGGACCTAAATTTACTATGTGAATCTATCGAATTCGTCTGCTGCGCGCGAAAATTTCCAAAATAGGTCAGCATAATTTACTTTTCATCTGCCGTGTCATCCCGTAAAGAGTTCCGACCAAGCCAATTCATGGAGTCTGACCCGTGGCCAAGCAACCGATGCTGAAATTTGTGCAGATCGACCGTGTCATGCCCAACAAGCGTGCCGCGGATGACCGCAAAGAAGACTTTGACGAAATCTATGCCGAATTCGCATCTGCCAAGGCAGAAGAGCAGGCCAGTCGCTGCAGCCAATGCGGTGTGCCATACTGTCAGTCGCATTGCCCCTTGCACAACAACATTCCCGATTGGCTGCGCCTGACCGCGACCGGACGGTTGGAAGAGGCTTATCAGACAAGCCAGGCGACCAACACGTTTCCTGAAATCTGTGGTCGCATCTGCCCACAGGACCGCCTGTGCGAGGGCAATTGCGTGATCGAACAGTCCGGCCACGGCACTGTGACCATCGGCACGATCGAGAAATACATCACCGATACAGCATGGGACAAAGGTTGGGTGCAGCCGGTTGCGCCCGCAGCTGAGCGTAGCGAAAGCGTGGGCATCATCGGGGGTGGCCCCGGTGGTCTGGCCGCTGCAGACATGCTGCGTCGCGCGGGCATTCAGGTGACCGTCTATGATCGCTACGACCGCGCTGGCGGGTTGCTGATGTATGGCATTCCGGGCTTTAAGCTGGAAAAAGACATCGTACAGCGGCGCAATGATCTGCTGGCCGATGGCGGGGTGAAGTTCGAACTGAACTGCAACGTGGATGCGGCCAAGTTTCAGGAGATTCGCGCCAGCTATGACGCCGTTATCATCGCAACCGGCGTCTACAAGTCCCGTGATCTGTCCATGCCGGGCAGTGGTCTGAACGGCATCGAAAAAGCGATCGATTTCCTTACCGCTTCAAACCGCAAAAGCTTTGGCGACGCGGTTGACGACTTCGACAACGGTCGCCTGAATGCCGCAGGCAAAAAGGTTGTGGTGATCGGCGGAGGTGATACGGCGATGGACTGCGTCCGCACCTCGATCCGTCAGGGTGCAACCTCGGTCAAATGCCTGTACCGCCGGGACCGGGCCAATATGCCCGGCTCGCAGCGCGAAACGCAGAATGCCGAAGAAGAAGGCGTGATTTTCGAATGGCTCAGCGCACCCAAAGGGTTCACTGGCGATGACAAGGTCTCGGGCGTGATGGTGCAGAAGATGCGCTTGGGTCAGCCCGACGCCACCGGACGTCAGGCCCCCGAGGTGATTGAGGGTGCCGATTACGTGGAAGATGCCGATCTGGTCATCAAGGCGCTGGGCTTTGAGCCCGAAGACCTGCCCACACTGTTTGGCCAGCCCGATTTGCCGGTCACGCGTTGGGGCACCGTCAAGGCGGCCTTTGAAACCGGCGAGACCGAAATGGATGGCGTTTATGCCATTGGTGACATTGTGCGCGGGGCGTCTCTGGTCGTTTGGGCGATCCGGGATGGGCGCGACTGTGCTGATGCGATTGTCAACCGGTTCAACGCCAAAGCTGCAATCGCAGCAGAATAAGCCCAGCGATCAGGAGGGTCAGAGATGACCGAATTGCAAGGCCAATGCATGTGCGGTGCCGTCACGGTAACAGCCACCCCGGCGCGGGATGCGCTGGGTGCCTGCCATTGTGACCAATGCCGCCGCTGGACCAGCTCGATGCTGGTCACGTTTCAGGCCGAACCCGGCTATGCCGCTTTGGGGCCGGTGAAAACCTTCACCTCGTCCGACTGGGCCGAGCGTGCGTTTTGCTCTGACTGCGGTTCGGCGCTTTGGTACCGGATTACCCTGCCGGGTGAGATGCACGGACAGACACAAATGGCAGCGGGCCTGTTTGATGACACAGGCAATGCGCTGAAACTTGAACTCTATATCGACAAAAAGCCCGAGGGCTATGCGTTCGCTGGTGAACGCCGGCAGATGACCAAAGCTGAGGTCGAAGCCATGTATGCCCTGCCCGCAGAAGGAGACAACCAATGACCAAATATGATGCCGATTGGGTACGGGCCGAAGAAACCAAACGCCAGTGGATGGCGGAAAACGGTCTTTATTCCGAAGCAGAAGAGCATTCCTCTTGCGGGGTGGGTCTGGTCGTTTCCGTGGATGGCAAAGCCTCGCGCAAGGTGGTCGATGCCGGGATCGATGCGCTCAAGGCGATCTGGCACCGTGGGGCGGTGGATGCGGATGGCAAAACCGGTGATGGTGCTGGCATACACGTCCAGATTCCTGCGCCCTTCTTCTATGACCAGATCCGCCGTACCGGGCACGAGCCCAATATGGATGAGCTGATCGCTGTTGGTCAGGTTTTTCTGCCGCGCACCGATTTTGGCGCGCAGGAACAGTGCCGGACCATCGTGGAAACCGAAGTTCTGCGTATGGGATACTACATCTATGGCTGGCGCCATGTGCCGGTCGATGTGACCTGTCTGGGTGACAAGGCCAACGCAACCCGGCCCGAGATTGAACAGATCCTGATCTCGAACTCCAAGGGTGTCGACGAAGAAACCTTTGAGCGCGAGCTTTATGTGATCCGCCGTCGTATTGAGAAGGCCGCCGCCGCGTCGGGGATTTCGGACCTGTATCTGGCGTCGTTGTCCTGCCGGTCGATCATCTACAAAGGCATGATGCTGGCCGAACAGGTTGCGGTTTTCTATCCCGACTTGATGGATGAACGCTTTGAATCCGCCTTTGCGATCTATCACCAGCGCTATTCGACGAATACCTTCCCGCAATGGTGGCTGGCGCAGCCGTTCCGCATGTTGGCGCATAACGGTGAGATCAATACGCTGAAGGGCAACATCAACTGGATGAAAAGCCATGAGATCCGTATGGCGTCCGCGACCTTTGGCGACTATGCCGAGGATATCAAACCGATCATCGCAGGCGGATCGTCGGATTCGGCCGCATTGGACTCGGTTTTTGAGGTTCTGGTGCGTGCGGGTCGTTCGGCACCCATGGCAAAAACCATGCTGGTGCCGGAAAGCTGGTCCAAGCAGGCGGTCGAGCTGCCGCAGGCCTGGCGTGATATGTATTCCTACTGCAATTCCGTGATGGAGCCGTGGGATGGCCCCGCCGCGCTGGCCATGACCGATGGTCGCTGGGTGTGTGCGGGCCTTGACCGGAACGGCCTACGCCCCATGCGCTATGTGGTGACAGGCGACGGTCTGGTCATCGCGGGGTCTGAGGCGGGTATGGTCCCGATTGATGAGGCCACCGTGACCGAGAAAGGCGCGCTGGGTCCGGGTCAGATGCTGGCCGTGGATATGAAAAAGGGCAAGCTGTTCCGCGATAAGCAGATCAAGGACAAGCTGGCGCGTGCGCTGCCATTTGGTGAGTGGGTCGGCAAGATCAACGATCTGGACGAAGCGCTGGCCGGTGTCACCGAAGCCCCCATTTTTGCGGGCGAAGAGCTGCGCAAGCGTCAGATCGCTGCGGGCTATACCGTTGAAGAGCTTGAGCAAATCCTTGCGCCGATGGCCGAGGACGGGAAAGAGTCGCTTGCATCGATGGGCGACGATACCCCGTCGGCGGTTCTGTCCAAGCAATATCGGCCGCTCAGCCATTTCTTCCGTCAGAACTTTAGCCAGGTCACCAATCCGCCGATCGACAGTTTGCGCGAATATCGCGTGATGTCGCTGAAGACGCGGTTCGGGAACCTCAAGAACGTGCTGGATGAAGATAGCAGCCAGACCGAGATCATCGTTTTGGAAAGCCCCTTTGTCGGTAATGCGCAATGGGACGAACTGGTCGCGGATTTCAACGCGCCGCTGGCCGAAATCGACTGTAGTTTTGAACCCGGTCGAGGCGCGCTGAGCGCCGCTTTGGCCCGTGTCAGAGCCGAAGCAGAAGAGGCCGTGCGCTCGGGTGCGGGGCATCTGGTGCTGTCCGACATGAACTCGGGTCAGGGCCGCGTGGCGATGCCGATGATTCTGGCTACCAGCGCCGTGCATTCGCATCTGACCCGTCAAGGCCTGCGGACCTTCTGTTCGCTGAATGTGCGGTCGGCGGAATGTGTTGATCCGCATTACTTTGCGGTGCTGATTGGCTGCGGTGCGACTGTAGTGAACGCTTATCTGGCCGAGGATTCGCTGGCAGACCGGATCGACCGTGGCCTGCTGGACGGCACACTGACTGAGAATGTCGCTCGCTATCGCGAAGCCATCGATCAGGGCCTGCTGAAGATCATGGCCAAGATGGGGATTTCGGTGATTTCCTCTTATCGCGGTGGTCTAAACTTTGAGGCGGTCGGCCTCAGCCGTGCAATGGTCGCCGAATACTTCCCCGGCATGACCAGCCGCATTTCCGGTATCGGTGTGACCGGTATTCAGGCCAAGGCCGAAGAAATCCATGCCAAGGGCTGGGACAGCGGTCTGGACGTGCTGCCGATCGGTGGCTTCTACAAGGCGCGTAAATCGGGTGAGACCCACGCGTGGGAAGCAACCTCGATGCATATGATGCAGATGGCTTGTAACCGCGCCTCATATGAGCTGTGGAAGCAATATTCCGCCAAGATGCAGTCAAACCCACCGATCCACCTGCGTGATCTGATGGACTTCAAACCATTGGGCAAGCCAGTGCCGATTGAAGAGGTTGAATCGATCACCTCAATCCGCAAACGCTTTGTCACGCCGGGTATGTCGTTGGGGGCGTTGAGCCCTGAGGCGCATAAGACGCTGAACGTGGCGATGAACCGGATCGGTGCGAAATCTGACAGTGGCGAAGGTGGCGAAGACCCCGCACATTTCGTGCCGGAACCGAATGGCGACAACCCGTCGGCCAAGATCAAGCAGGTGGCCTCAGGCCGGTTTGGTGTGACCGCCGAATACCTGAACCAGTGCGAAGAGCTTGAGATCAAGGTTGCCCAAGGCGCGAAACCCGGTGAGGGTGGTCAGCTGCCCGGCATGAAGGTCACCGACCTGATTGCACGTCTGCGGCATTCGACCAAAGGCGTCACGCTGATCTCGCCGCCGCCACACCACGATATCTATTCGATCGAGGATCTGGCGCAGCTGATCTATGACCTGAAACAGATCAACCCGCGCTGCAAGGTGACGGTCAAACTGGTGGCGTCCTCGGGAGTGGGTACGATTGCTGCCGGTGTGGCTAAAGCGAAAGCGGACATCATCCTGATATCGGGCCACAATGGCGGCACGGGCGCATCGCCTGCGACCAGTATCAAATATGCTGGCCTGCCATGGGAAATGGGCCTGACCGAAGCGCATCAGGTTCTGGCGATGAACAACCTGCGTGACCGTGTGACCTTGCGGACCGATGGTGGCCTGCGGACCGGTCGTGACATTGTCATGGCCGCGATGATGGGGGCCGAGGAGTATGGTATCGGAACCGCCGCCCTGATCGCGATGGGCTGTATCATGGTACGCCAGTGCCAGTCGAACACCTGCCCGGTTGGTGTCTGTACGCAGGATGAATCCCTGCGCGCCAAGTTCACTGGTAATGCGGACAAGGTCGTCAACCTGATCACCTTCTACGCGCAGGAGGTACGCGAGCTGCTGGCCAGCCTCGGCGCGCGCTCGCTGGATGAGATCATCGGTCGGGCCGATCTGCTGGCTCAGGTCAGCCGTGGCTCGGCGCATCTGGACGATCTGGACCTGAATCCTCTGCTGATCACTGTCGATGGCGCGCATGACATTGTCTATAACCGGGACAAAGATCGCAACGCGGTGCCCGACACGCTGGACGCTGAGATCGTGCGCGACGCGGCGCGGTTCCTGAAAGACGGTGAGAAGATGCAGCTGTCTTACGCGATCCAGAACACCCACCGGACCGTGGGTACGCGGGTGTCCAGCCATATCGTGCAGAACTTTGGCATGCGCAACACGTTCCAGCCCGACCATCTGCACGTCAAGCTGCAGGGCTCGGCCGGTCAGTCCTTGGGAGCGTTTGCAGCGCCGGGTCTGAAGCTGGAGGTTTCGGGTGACGCCAACGACTATGTTGGCAAGGGGCTTTCAGGTGGCACCATTGTGGTGCGCCCACCACAGGTCAGCCCGCTGAAAGCTGATGATAACACAATCATTGGCAACACGGTTCTGTATGGTGCCACAGATGGTCACCTGTTCGCGGCCGGCCGCGCGGGTGAGCGGTTTGCGGTCCGCAACTCGGGCGCCAAAGTGGTGGTTGAGGGATGTGGTTCGAACGGGTGTGAATACATGACCGGCGGCGTGGCTGTTATTCTGGGTGATATCGGTGCCAACTTTGGGGCGGGTATGACCGGCGGCATGGCGTATCTGTACGATCCCGAAGGCAAGGCCGAGCTGCTGATGAATAAGGAAACGCTGGTGACCTGCGCGGTGACGGTTGATCATTGGGAAGATCAGCTGAAATTTCTGATCGAACGCCATGTTGCGGAAACCAACAGTCGCAAGGCGGTGGATATTCTGCAGCATTGGGACGTTGAAAAGGGCAATTTCCTGCAGATTTGCCCGAAAGAGATGCTGAATAAACTCAGCCATCCTCTGACGGTGGAAGCCACTGCGGTTCCCGCTGAATAAGCGGCCCTCATGACGTAAATCTTGCCCCCGCATGTTTCTGTAACGTGCGGGGGCACTTCTTATGCGATCCCGCTTTGCTCACCAATTTGCGCGCCTTCGCGCCGCTTGCCATAAGATAGACCGTTTCAAATATCCCGGGCGCATCGTATAGCGGGGTATGGCAAAGAAAGCAGCGCGTAAGCCACGCGGTAAAAACAAAAAGGCGTCCAAGTCTGGCAAACAGCTTTCATTCATCGCCCGAATTCGGCGATGGGTGCTTCGTGCTGCGTTGGGCGCTGCTGTCTTATTCGTTGCGCTTGTGCTGCTTTATTCGGTTGTGAACCCACCGGTGACACACACAATCTGGTCGGAATGGCGCCGCCTGGGTCGTGTTGAGCGGGAGTGGGTCCCGATCGAGGAGATCTCGCCCATCATGGCACGCTCGGTCGTGGCCGCAGAAGATGCGAATTTCTGCCTGCACTGGGGTTTCGATGTCGAGGCGATCCGCGATGCGCTGGAAGATGGCGGATCGCGCGGGGCGTCGACGATCACGCAGCAGATGGTCAAGAATGTCTTCCTCTGGCAGGGTCGCAGCTGGGTACGCAAGGCGCTGGAAACGTCGATGACGCCGGTGGTCGAGATTGTCTGGAGCAAACAGCGCATTCTTGAGGTCTATCTCAACGTCGCCGAAACCGGGCAGGGTGTCTTTGGTGTCGAAGCAGCGGCGCAGCGTTACTATGGCGTCAGTGCGGCCAAACTGTCGCCGGTGCAGGCGGCGCGTATGGCTGCGATCCTTCCGTCGCCGCGCAACAGGTCGGTCACGGACCCCTCGGTCCGGACCCGCAGGCGGGCCGCGTCGATCCTGGACGGGGCGGCCACCATCCGCGCAGATGGTCGCGCCGACTGTTTCGAGGATTGAAACCACAGCCCTGCCAAGGCTAAAGCTAGCTGTGTACTTATTGGTTCGATTGGAAGCCCATGGCGCGTCTGTTTCACGTTCCCCTGTCCCCCTACTGCCGCAAGGTCCGTCTGTCTCTGGCAGAAAAGAAGATCGAGGTTGAACTGGTCGAAGAACGATACTGGGAACAGGACCCGGATTTCCTGCGCCGCAATCCTGCGGGTAAGGTTCCGGTGCTGCGACTGGATGGTCAGGTGATGGCCGAAAGCGCGGCAATTTGCGAATACATCGAAGAAACGCGCCCCGAACCACCCCTGATGCCTAAGAAACCCGAGGCCCGCTACGAAGTGCGCCGGCTTGTGGGCTGGTTTGACGACAAATTCCATCACGAGGTCACCTCAAAGCTGCTCTATGAGCGGGTGAATAAAAAGATGATGGGGCAGGGCTATCCTGACAGTAAGAACGTCAAGGAAGGCGCGCGGGCGATCAAATATCATCTGGATTACATGACCTGGCTGCTGGATCATCGGCGCTGGCTGGCGGGGGATCACATGACGCTGGCTGATTTTGCGGCTGCTGCGCATTTGTCGGCGCTGGATTACATCTCGGATGTGGACTGGAACCGCAGTCAGGTTGTCAAAGACTGGTACGCCAAGATCAAGTCGCGGCCCGCGTTCCGGTCGATTCTAGCGGATCAGGTGCCGGGTTTCCGCCCTCCTGCGCATTACGCCGATCTGGATTTCTGATATTCAGCGGAGGATTGGGGGCGGTTTGCCCTCGAGACCCCTGAGGATGTTTTTGACCGGATGAACAGCGGATCAGAGTTGAAAGAGCGATTGGTCACCCAAGCCCTGTCCGAGGGGTTTGTGGCCTGTCGCGTATGCCGCCCCTGGGACATCCCCGAAGTTCCCGCGCGTCTGGATGCGTTTTTACAGGCGGGCTATCACGGTCAGATGGGATGGATGGCCGAACGGACGCATTGGCGCGGTGATCCATCCGTTTTGTGGCCCGAGGCGCGTTCGGTCATCATGCTGGCCGAAAGCTATACGCCCGAGCATGATCCTACCGAGGTTTTGAATCACCCCGACCTTGGGGCGATTTCGGTCTATGCGCAGAACAAGGACTACCATGATCTGGTCAAGAAACGCCTCAAGCGGCTGGCCCGCTGGCTGATTGCTGAAGCGGGTGGCGAGGTAAAGGTGTTCGTCGATACCGCGCCGGTCCCGGAAAAGGCGCTGGGGCATGCGGCGGGACTGGGTTGGCAGGGCAAACACACCAATCTGGTTAGTCGGGATTGGGGAAGTTGGGCCTTTATAGGGTCTGTTTTTACCACTTTGGACGTGCCAGCAGATAAGGCTGAGGTTGACCATTGCGGGTCTTGCCGCGCGTGTCTTGACAGTTGCCCGACAGATGCGTTTCCAGCGCCCTACAGGCTGGATGCGCGGCGCTGTATCTCTTATCTGACGATTGAACACAAAGGCCCGGTTGATGAGGACCTGCGCGCCAAGCTGGGTAATCGTATCTATGGCTGCGATGATTGTCTGGCCGCCTGTCCATGGAACAAATTTGCCGTGGCCGCCAGCGATCTGCGATACGCGGCGCGTGATGATCTGAAAGCGCCTGCGCTGGTTGAACTTGTCCGGCTAGACGATGCCGCATTCCGACAGAAATTTTCGGGTTCTCCGATCAAACGGATCGGGCGCGACCGGTTTGTTCGCAATGTGCTCTATGCGATCGGGAATTCGGCGAATGCTGGCTTGCGGGAGACCGCACAGGCCCTGACCGATGATCCCGATCCGGCAGTTGCCGACGCGGCGCGCTGGGCCGTGGAACGATTGTCATAACTGCCGCAAACAGGCTGGACGCGTCGTTTCAAACCGCTACACCCATCTGAGCGAACACAAGGAGGACCCGATGGCGCTGGCTTTGGGGGTGGATACGGGCGGAACCTATACCGATGCGGTGCTGATCCGCGATGAGAGCGAGGTTGTCGCCTCGGCCAAATCGCTGACCACGCGCGCCGATTTGGCGATCGGGGTGGGTAAGGCGATTTCAGCCGTTCTGGATCAGGCGCAGGTGTCGCCGGATCAGATCTCGCTGGCCTCACTGTCAACAACGCTGGCCACAAATGCGCTGGTCGAGGGGCAGGGTGGGCGCGTGGCGCTGATCTATATCGGGTTTCGCGAAAGTGATCTGGAAAAGCATGGGCTGAACGATGCCCTGAAAGGCGACCCGGCGCTGGTGATGTCCGGGGGGCACAGCCATGCAGGCGCCGAAGCAAGACCCTTGGATATCGCGGCACTTGAGGCGTTTTTAGACTCTCATAAAGGCATCTCGGGCTTTGCGGTTGCTGCGCAGTTCGCAACCCGAAACCCCGCGCACGAGCTGGAAGCGGCCCGGATCATAGCCGCGCGAACCGGTGCGCCTGTCACCTGTTCGCACCAGTTGTCGGCCAAGCTGAACGGTCCGAAACGGGCGGTGACGGCGGTGCTGAATGCGCGTCTGATCGGGATGATCGACCGGCTTATTGGCCGGGCGCAGGATCAGTTGCAGGCGCTGGGCATCCATGCGCCGATGATGGTCGTGCGGGGTGATGGGGCGCTGATGAGTGCCGAACAGGCGCGCGAGCGACCTATTGAAACCATACTCAGCGGCCCTGCGGCGTCGATCGTTGGAGCCCGCTGGCTAACCGGGGCTGAGAATGCGCTGGTTTCCGATATTGGCGGAACAACAACGGACGTTGCCCTGATCCGTGATGGCAAGCCCGCCATTGATCCGGCAGGTGCGCAGGTGGGCGGATTCCGTACGATGGTCGAGGCGGTCGCCATGCGTACCCATGGGCTGGGCGGCGACAGCCAGGTGCATGTCGTGACCGAAGGCTTGTACGGCGGCGTGTTTCTGGGGCCGCGCCGCGTGTTGCCGGTTTCTCTGATCGCTGCTGAGGCCCCAGAAGTGGTCCACGCGGTATTGGACGAGCAATTGTGCGCAACAACGGTGGGCGAGCATGACGCCCGATTTGCCCGCCGCGTCCCCGGCATGCGTACGGATGAAATCGGAAATCGCGAAGAGACCCTGCTGAGCCGTCTTGGCGATACGGTTCTGCCCCTGTCCGCCCTGCTGCGGACGCGAATGGAAAACGGGGCGCTGAGCCGACTAGTGGATCGCGGAATCGTTCAGGTTTCGGGCGTGACGCCATCAGATGCCAGTCATGTGCTTGGCAAACTTGCGGATTGGGATACTGAGGCTGCGCGTAAAGCGCTAGAGCTGTTTGCGCGTAAGCGAGTTGGGTCTGGTGAGCTGCTTGCAAACTCTCCTCAAACGCTTGCAGCTATGATCGTCAATCAATTGACTGAACAGACGGCATTGATCTTATTAGAGACTGCTTTTGCCGAAGAAAGTGAAGGCTTCGCCCTGCCTCCGCAGAAACTTGCACGCCATGTTTTGACGCAAAGGGGATTGTCCGGCCACCGAGGATTGATGGCGCTGGATGCCGCACTGAACGTCGATGTTGTCGGGCTGGGGGCCTCAGCGCCCAGCTACTATCCCGCGGTCGGTGAGCGTTTGCGCTGTGGGATGGTTTTGCCGGACCATGCAGGGGTGGCCAATGCAATTGGCGCGGTGGTTGGGCGCCTGACGGTGCGTCGGTTTGGGACGGTGACATCTCCGGCAGAAGATCGGTATCGCGTGCATTTGGAGGATGGTCCACGTGACTTCTCGGACTCAGATGAGGCGTTGCGTGTGCTGGAAACGATCTTGCGAACCGATGCCGAGCAATCCGCGCGCGACGCTGGCGCTCAGGACATACGGATTTTCACAGATCGGGACATTCGCACGGCCCATGTCGAACGCAGGGAGGTTTTTGTGGAAGCGCTGGTCACCGTCGAGGCCAGTGGGCGACCGAGAGTGGCAGTAGGCTAGCCCCGCAATGGGGCCAGCACGTTATTCAGCAGCGTTTGTACGTTTTGGCAGAACCCAGTCCTGACGCGGGAAGTGGCAGGTATAGCCGTTGGGGATACGCTCCAGATAGTCCTGATGCTCGGGCTCGGCCTTCCAGAAATCGCCAACAGGTTCCACTTCGGTGACAACCTTGCCGGGCCATATTCCACTGGCGTCGACATCAGCAATTGTATCTAGCGCGATCTGTTTTTGCGCCTCGTCGGCATAGTAGATGGCCGAACGATAGCTCATCCCGGTGTCATTGCCTTGCCGGTTGACCGTGGTGGGATCGTGGATCTGAAAAAAGAACTCCAGCAGGTCGCGATAGGTGGTCTGCGCGGGGTCAAACCAAATCTCGATCCCTTCGGCATGGGTGCCGTGGTTGCGATAGGTCGCGTTTGGCACATCGCCGCCGGTATAGCCAACGACGGTGCGGGTGACGCCGGGCAGTTTGCGGATCAGGTCCTGCATGCCCCAGAAACAGCCTCCGGCCAGAACGGCGCGTTGTTCAGTCATTGGATGTCCTCCACATGGATCAGGAATTCAGCGTAGCCTTCGGCCTCCATGTCATCGCGATGGATAAACCGCAAGGCGGCTGAGTTGATGCAATAGCGCAGCCCGCCATGCTCGTGCGGGCCGTCGGGGAAAACATGCCCCAGATGGCTGTCTGCGTGTTTCGACCGGACCTCGGTTCGGATCATGCCCAGGGTGCGGTCTTCCAGCTCTTCGACATGCTCATGCACGATGGGCTTGGTAAAGCTGGGCCAGCCGCACCCGGATTCATATTTGTGGGTCGAGGCAAACAAGGGTTCGCCCGAGACGATGTCCACATAGATGCCCGGCTCTTTGTTGTTCAGCAACTTGCCGGTGCCCGGCCGTTCCGTCCCGCTGCGCTGCGTGACGTGAAACTCTTCAGGAGAGAGCGCAGCGATGGCGTCGGGGTCTTTGGTATAGCGAGTCATGGCTCCTCCGGTTGTCGTGATCCAGTATTTGGGCGCATCGCGGGAGAAATCAAATCCCTATTTCATCTCGCTCGCGGGCTTGTGCGGTTCCGCGTCATGTGCGTCCGTTGGCTGGGTCGGGGTGCTTTTGCCCCCGGTCGGCTGGCGTGAAAGCTGTACGGCGAGAATGCCCAGTGTCGTGACAAGCACGCCCACGGCGTCCATCGGCCCGAGGCGTTCGCCAAGCAAAATCGCGGCGATTGTGACGCCAAAGACAGGGTTCAGAAAGTGGAAGGTTGCAGCCCGAACAGCTCCGATACGATCAAGCAGCAGGAACCAGATCAGCGTTGCCAGCAGGCCGGGGAACAGCGTCGTGTAGATGAAGGCCAGCACCAGGGGCGTTGTGAAATGCACATGGATGGTTTCAAATAGGGGGGCTGCGACGAACAAAACAGCCGACCCCACCAGCATCTGCAAACCGACGACCATCATAAAGTTGCCACCTGATGTTGCGCCCCGCACGGCCAGAGTGGCAAATGTCAGCGCCAATGCACCGATCCCGCAGAGCATGACACCAAACAGATCTATGCCTGCGCTGATCCTGCTGCTCATGATGAGCGCGACACCGGCAAAACCGGCGAGCAGGCCGATTACACCAAGTGGGCGCAGCTTTTCGCCAAACAGCAGCCAGCCGGCCAGCGCCACCAAAAGCGGCATGGTCGATGCGATAATCGCGGCGACCGAGGCCTCGACGGTTTGCATGGCATAGAAATTCAGACCCAAATAAAGGGCATTTTGACAGAGCCCGAACAGGATGGTCGCATACCACTGGGATGGGGTCAGTCTCCAGCTTTGCCCCATGGCCCGCGCTATTGCGACACCAAGCATGCCCGAAATCAAAAACCGGATTGCCAGCGAAAACAGCGGAGAGGCATCCGCCACGATGATCCGGGCCGAGGTAAAGGCCGACGACCAGATCAGAGCAAATGTCAGCCCCATGCCTATGGCGCGCAGATCCATCCTTGCCTCCGCAAAATCGCCAGGACTGTTTCCGATTTTCTACAGAGCCGCAAGCGCACAGGGCGGCCAGCGCCAAAAAAGACACATTTTCTGCACAACAAAGCCGTTATGCGTGCTTTTCGTTGATTGACTGGCCAGTTAATAATATTGTGGAGCGATCTGACATATCAAGGGAGGTTTGTCGGTGATGCTGGAATATATCCTGTCTTTTGGTGTTTTGCTGGCCTTGTGCCTGGTGGTTTTCTTCGTCGTCAAATGGTGGAATCTGCGCTGTGTCGGCGTCACGCCCGTCCATTTGTTCACCTTCATCGCGATCCTGTTTACGTCCGGGCTGGATGTGGGCCTGATCATGTTTCCGCTGACCGAGTTTGGGGGCTACGCAGAAGAGCCCGCCTATGGTTTTGCCAACCCGCTGGCGATTGAATTCGGCTTTTGGGGGTTTCTGATCTGGGCGTTCTACTTCCTGACGGCCTTCTATTTCTGTGTGATCGAGCCGCGTGTGAAGTTCTTTGAAATCCCGCTGGTCAAACTGATCAACAACGTGGTGATCATCGGCACCTGCGCCTTCACCGCCAGCCTGTTCCTGATCTATCTGCCGGGCTATATCCCGGAAATCGGAGATGGCGAATCCGTGGTTACGACCTTCTATGTCATCGTTTTTGTGGTCATTCTGGCTGCGGCCTATTCGTCGACCGATCTGAAATATGTGCGCATCCTGTCGGTGGGCTCGACCTTCCTGTTCCTGTCTCTCATCCTGGGGATGTGGGTCGCAGCAGGCATGGGGCTGACCGGCTTTGCCGAAACCGGCAGCAATATCGGCGCCTATTTTGCGAATATCCACAAATTCGTGTTGCCGCTGACGGATTACCACGCCTTCTACCTGTTCTGGTGGTTCGCATGGTCGATCATGATCGGACAGTTCACGTCACGTTTTGTCGGAGGCCTGACCACATGGCAGCTGCTGGCTGCGCTGCTGATCTTTCCATCGATCCCGCTGGCGATCTGGTTCACCGTTCTCTACTACTACCACCTGAACGGCATCAGCACCGCAGGCATCACCAACATCGCGATGGTGGTTGTCGGCGTGACCTTCGTGATCAACTCGCTGGATTCGCTGATCCGCCTGTATACCGATAACCTGAACATGACGGTCGCGCGGTTTGGCAAGGCACCTTATGTGGCGGGCAACGTTGTGCTGCTGTTCGTTCTGACCCTGCTGTTCCAGAGCCAATGGCTGCAGATTCAATGGATCGGCGCGGTTGTGGTTGGCCTTTATCTCGCTTGCGTGGTCTATATCCTGATCACTAAGCGCAAAGAGGTGATGAGCATCGACTCAATGCCGGAAGACCGCAATCTGGACTTCCACAAGGTTGAGACAGTTCACTGATCAGCTTCGATGACAGACGAAAACGGGCGCTTGAAGCGCCCGTTTTTCATTGCAGATATGTCTGATATGCGGGCAAGACCGCTATGCGTCGCCGAATGAGATTCGGATAAACTGTTCCGCTCAATTCCGACTTAGAAATGCCAATCGTCGCCCGATGTGACCGTATAGTAGGTCCAGAAGCCTGTGTCGGGAATTTCGCTGTCTTGCGATGACATGCGAGAGCCTTCCTGTTCCATCAAGCTGGACAACCGGAGATCCAGAGCACTGGTCAATCCACCACTTTCGGCTGCGGGGCCCCGAGCATTGAATACAAAGGCATCGTCGCCGGTCCAGGCATTGCCAGTCAGTGCCCCTTCCGCCGACCGGAATGAAATGCCTGCAGCCTCTAATTGCCAACCTCCATTCGCATTGGCCCCATCCGGATTTACCAAAGCGATGTTTCCCGGATTGCCCGCGTCGTCAGAGGTTACATCAGTCTCGGGGAGGTCAGTTCTCAATCCTTCGATAAGTCCGGGGCTTAATGGCTTTCCGCAATATCCACACATAATAATCTCCAAGTACGTCCATCGGCAGGCCAACGGTCCTGTCGGGTTGGACTAGCATTTGTAGCGGTCGTATCCAAGAAATACGGCGGTTTTTTGGCCATCGCCTCTGCACCCAAACCCAAAGGTCGTGTCTGGGTCATGTCGCACAGGAACTAAGCGCGTGGCGGTTCGGACAACCGGTGCCGAACCGCCCCTCACTGATCCATCCCCTGACGCCCGCAATGGGCTCAAGCCCAACAAACATAAGATATGGAATTCCGAGAGTTGATATGAAAAAGGGCCCCCCGGAGGTGGCCCTCAAGATCTGTCGGGAAAGGCAAAATCAGCCGTTCACGCTGTCCTTCAGGGCCTTCGCGATGGTCATCTTAACCACCTTGTCGGCTTCTTTCTTGAACTGTTCGCCGGTGGCGGGGTTGCGCACCATGCGCTCAGGGCGTTCGCGGCAGTAGATTTTGCCAACGCCTGGCAGGGTCACCGCACCGCCAGCCGACACTTCGCGGGTGATCAGGCCGGTTACAGCTTCCAGAGCCGCATTCGCGGATTTCTTGTCGGTTCCCATTTCCTCAGCGAGAGCAGCAACCAGCTGAGTCTTTGTCATAGGCTTTGCCATTTCTTGGTCTCCTTAACGTGCCCGATAAATAGGGCCTCACCGCGTAACTCTAACGGTATATTGTAGTCAAACACAACGAATAGTAGCGTCAAAACCCCCAAAAATAGGGGGATTTCGTTGCTTTTTTGCTTCAGAGGAAGGCCGTTTCGTCAAAAGAACGCAATTTCCTGCTGTGCAGGCGTTCGAGAGGCATGCCGCGCAAGTGTTCCATCGCCCGAATGCCGATCGCCAGATGGCGACTGACCTGTGTTGTATAGAACGAGGATGCCATGCCCGGAAGCTTTAGCTCCCCGTGCAGGGGTTTGTCGGAAACGCAGAGCAAAGTGCCATAAGGCACCCGAAACCGATATCCGTTTGCCGCGATTGTGGCGCTTTCCATATCCAGCGCAATCGCACGTGATTGGCTGAGCCGTTGTACGGGCCCGGACTGGTCGCGCAGTTCCCAGTTCCGGTTGTCGACCGACGCAACGGTACCTGTGCGCATAATGCGTTTCAGCTCGTATCCTTCAAGCTCGGTTACCTCGGCCACGGCCCTTTCCAATGCCACCTGAATCTCGGCCAATGGGGGGATCGGGACCCAAACCGGCAGGTCATCATCCAGCACCTTGTCTTCGCGCAAATAGGCATGTGCCAGGACAAAGTCGCCCAGGGCCTGCGTGTTGCGCAACCCGGCGCAATGCCCGACCATCAGCCAGGCATGCGGACGCAGAACAGCGATATGATCCGTTGCCGTTTTCGCGTTGGACGGCCCGACACCGATATTCACCAGCGTGATCCCCGACCCGTCTTCGCGCTTGAGATGATAGGTCGGCATTTGCGGCAGCTTCAGGGGCTGCTCGATGGTGGCCTTGGGGTCGCTGATTTCCACATTCCCCGTCGATACAAAGCTGGTGTAGCCGCTGTTGGGATCAGACAGTTGTTCACGCGCATAGTTTTCGAATTCCGAGACGTAGAACTGGTAGTTGGTGAACAGGATGTGATTCTGGAAATGGGCCGCGTCCGTTGCGGTATAGTGCGCCAGCCGCGCCAGCGAATAGTCGATGCGCTGGGCGGTAAACAGCGCCAGCGGGCCGTCACCATTCTCGGTCTCATGTATGCCATTGACGATATCATCATTGGTCGTCGTCAAATCCGGGACATCAAAAAAGTCGCGCAGAGTGAAACTGGCAGCCCCCTGATGTGGTACAATCAGGTTGGGGTTGTTGGCGACCGCAAAGTGCACCGGAATAGGCGTTTCCGACGGGCCGATTGTCACGGGCTGGCCATGATTTTTAATCAGCAGCGCGATTTGCTGGGTCAGGTAAGCGCGGAACAGGTCAGGCCGTGTCACCGTCGTCTGATGGAGCCCGGGTTCGGCAACATGACCAAAGCTCAGGCGACTGTCGACCTGCGCGTACGAAGAGGTTTTGATGCGAATTTCCGGATAATAGGCTCTGAACCTGTCTCTGGGCGCCCCATCTGCAACAGCCTCTGAGAACTTTTCGCACAGGAACTCGGTCGCCTGTTCATAGAGTTCTTCAAGGCGCGCCACAGCCGCGGCCGCATCTTTGAACTGCTCGGGTTTGGGGGCTTGGGGGCTTATTATTGTTGTTGTCATGCAAGAGGTTCCAGAAGATCTATCTTTTTAAACGTACGCACATCCACAAGACCAAGGTCCGAGATCCGCAATTCCGGGATCACAACCAGCGCCAGTAGCGAATGCTGCATATACGCGTTGTTGAGTTCGCAGCCGCAGGTTTCCATCGCTTCAACCATCTTTTGTGCGTTTGCCGCGACGTCTGCGACGGGGCTGTCGGACATGAGGCCCGCAATGGGCAGCTCGACCCGCGCCAGTTCTTCACCATCGCGGAAAATGGTGATGCCGCCGCCGACCTCCGACAGCCGATTGGCGGCCAGTGCCATCTGCGTACGGTCGGTGCCGACAACGATCATATGATGGCTGTCATGCGCGACCGTTGATGCCATCGCCATGCGCCCCTGATATCCAAACCCCGAGACAAACGCGTTTGTCACGCCGCCGGTGGCCTGATGCCGTTCGACCAGCGCGATCTGACACACATTGCCTTCACCTTCGACCAGACCGCCGATTATGGGCAGCTCAGCTTTCAGCGCCTTTGTCGGGGCCTGATTTTCGACCACTCCGATCACGTTGGCCTGCACCCGATTGGCGCCCGCGGGTGGGGTTATTTCAAAATCTCCAGCGGTCAGAACATGCCCTAGATGAACGGTCTTTCGCGCGCGTTCCGGCCAATCATAGTGCGGGCAGTCCACTGAAATAACACCGTTTTCCGCCACAACCCGTCCGCGGGCAATAACGGTTTCAATCGGCAGCTCAGTCAGGTCCGAGCTGATCACGATATCGGCCCGACGACCCGGCGTGATCGATCCAATCTCGCGTTCCAGCCCGAAATGCGTGGCGGTGTTGATTGTGGCCATCTGCAGCGCAATCAACGGATCGCAGCCACAGGCAATCGCATGGCGCACGACCCGATTCATGTGGCCTTCGTTGACCAAAGTACCGGAATGGCAATCATCGGTGCACAGGATGAAATTGCGCGGGTCCAGGCCTTTCTCTGTCACGGCAGTTATCTGGCTTTCGATGTCATACCAAGCTGATCCCAGCCGCATCATCGAGCGCATGCCCTGTCGCACTCGCGCGATCGCGTCGGCCTCGCAGGTGCCTTCATGATCGTCTGCGGGTCCACCGGCGACATAAGCGGCAAAATCCGGTCCCAGATCCGGGGACGCATAGTGGCCGCCAACGGTTTTTCCGGCGTGCTGTGTGGCGGCAATTTCCGCCAGCATCTTGGGATCGCCTTGAATCACGCCGGGGAAGTTCATCATTTCACCCAGCCCCACAATGCCGGGCCACGCCATCGCTTCGGCAACGTCTTCGGGTGAGATTTCATAGCCGGTTGTTTCAAGACCTGGCGCCGACGGGGCGCAGGACGGCATCTGGGTAAAGATGTTGACCGGCTGCATCATCGCCTCGTCATGCATCATCCGCACCCCGTCTAGACCCAGAACATTCGCAATCTCATGCGGGTCCGTAAACATCGATGTGGTGCCATGGGGGATCACCGCGCGGGCGAACTCGGCGGGCGTCAACATTCCCGATTCGATATGCATATGCGCATCGCACAGGCCAGGGATCAGATATCTGCCTTGCGCCTCGATAACTTCAGTTTCGGGGCCAACACAATGAGAGGCATCCTGGCCCACAAAGGCGACGCGCCCGTCGGCAATGGCAACGGAATGACCCGGCAGAGTCTCGCGGCTGTGAACATTGACCCAGATGCCGTCACGAATGACCATATCCGCAGGTGCACGTCCTGCGGCAACGGCGATCAATCGGGGGGCGACATCGGGCCAGCTTGGGAAAGGTGTGTATTCCATGGCCCAACTTTCCCTAACCCGGCAAAAGGTTCAACCCCCGTCCGACAGGTATCATGAAACCGTCACGGTGCCCGCTTGGCAGAGCCGCTCGCACATCGTTTTTTCCGCACTCCTGCGTGCAGGTATGCGAAGAAAATGGCCCGATACTGGCGGGGCCGCAGCGCGTCAGCGCTGCCACGCCCAACCAGAGGAGATGCCCGTAGGGAATTGACGACGGGCGGGAGCATCTGCGGCATAAACTGCCAGATATAACTGGGCCAAATGATGCGCCGTGCTGTCCTGTCCGGCTCTCATGTCCATCGCCATCTTATCCCCGGCGCGTGCTGCGCAGCAGGCGTGGCGGCATGCCGAACTCCTGCCGAAATGCTCGGGTGAGCGCACTTGGGTCTTCATATCCGGAACGCAACGCGATTTCAGCTACGGTCAGGTCAGTCTCGGACACCAGTTTGCGTGCAAGATTCAAGCGTAGACGGCGATAGATTCGAGCGGGCCCCGCCCCCAACTCGGCCTGCATTCGCGACTCCAGAGCTTTCTGCGATCGGCCGACACGACGGGCGATTTCGGGTATTGTCAGCGGGTTTTCAAGGTTTTCCTGCATCAGGGCCAGCGCCTTGTTGACATAGAGGGTAGCCGCGCCTGCTCCGCCGGAGTGCGAACGGGCGGAATCGCGGGTCATGAACAATTGCGCGATTTCCAATGTCAGAGCCTGCCCATGATCCTGCCCGATCAGATGCAGGATCAGATCAAATGCCGCCATCGCGCCCGAACAAGTGATGCGATCGCGGTCGATCACATACCGTTCGCGCTGCGCGTGGACTTCGGGGAAGCGCTCGGTAAACCCGATCAGTTCCTCCCAATGGATAGTGGCGCGATACCCGTCCAGCAACCCGGCCTGCGCCAGTAGCCAGCTGCCTGTGTCCAAGCCAACGATTTTACGAAACCTCTTCGAGGCGGCCCGCAGGCCAGCCTGAGTGCGCCACCCGCCATAATCTCGGTAGCCATAAGATGGCATGACCATCAGCATATCACCGCCCACATTCTGCAACACGTCATGCGGTGTAACCTGCAACCCCGAAGAAGAGGTGACCGGCGTCGGATCAAGCGAGAGAAACTGCCAGCTGTACAGGGCTTGCCCGGACAATGTGTTGGCGGCCCGCAAAGGTTCGATGGTGTTGGCAAGGCAATGGTTTGAAAAGCCGTCAAACAGGACAACACTAATCTGCTGCGTCGAACGGGCGAGTTTGTTCCATTTGTGCATGATTTAGTTCTATTTCTGCATGTTCATTTTTACAAGCTTTGCCAAGGTTGGCGCAACATCGTGTTTGGAGCCCTGAAAAATGCAATATGGCCTGTCCGACGAACAAGAGATGATCGTCTCGACCGTTCGCAGCTTTGTTGAGAATGAAATCTACCCTCATGAAGAGTTGGTCGAACGCACAGGAGAAGTACCTCAAGAGATCGCAGATGAGATCAAGCGTAAGACCATCGAGCTTGGGTTTTATGCCTGCAACTTTCCCGAAAGCGTCGGGTGTGCTGGTCTGAACCATCTGGAGTTTGCACTGGTCGAGCGTGAATTGGGTCGAGGTTCAATGGCGCTGAACCACTTCTTTGGTCGTCCGCAGAATATCCTGATGGCCTGTGAGGGAGATCAGATCGAACGCTATCTCATGCCCGCCGTGCGTGGCGAAAAGATGGATGCACTGGCGATGACCGAACCCGGCGCCGGGTCCGATGTGCGTGGTATGAAATGTTCCGCGGTCCGGGATGGCGGGGATTGGGTGGTTAATGGCACCAAGCATTTCATCTCGGGCGCAGAGCATGCCGATTTCATCATCGTTTTCATCGCTACGGGTGAAGATCAGACGCCGAAAGGCCCCAAGAAACGGATCACCGCCTTTCTGGTGGATCGCGGAACGCCCGGCTTCACCATTCGCGACGGCTACAAATCGGTCAGCCACCGGGGTTACAAAAACTTGGTGCTCGAGTTCGACGATTGCCGCTTGCCCGATGCGCAGGTGTTGGGCGAAGTCGATGGCGGATTTGATGTGATGAACACCTGGCTTTACGCCACCCGCATCACCGTGGCGGCCATGTCGGTTGGTCGCGCGCGCCGGGCGTTTGATTATGCACTGGACTACGCGGCCACTCGCGAACAGTTTGGCCAGAAGATCGGGAAATTTCAGGGCGTCAGCTTTCAGATCGCCGATATGATCACCGAAATTGATGCGGCCGACCTACTGACCCTCGCTGCTGCCGAACGGCTGGACAAAAGCCTGCCCGCCAACCGCGAGATCGCGTCAGCCAAGCTCTATGCTTCAGAGATGTTGGGGCGGGTTACGGATGCAGCGATTCAGGTCCATGGGGGTATGGGGCTGATGGATGACTACCCGCTTGAAAGGTTCTGGCGGGACGCACGGGTCGAACGCATCTGGGATGGCACCAGCGAAATTCAGCGCCACATCATCAGCCGCGATCTGTTGCGCGCCTTGGGGGCATGATGACGGCCCTAAGCCGTGTATTGAGCCCCGCTTCGCTCGCGGTCATCGGTGGCGGTGCGTGGGGTGCAGAGGTTATCCGCCAGGCCAGAAAGCTCGGGTTTTCCGGTGACATCTGGCCCGTTCACCCCAAGGCAGATGAGGTGGCGGGGGAGGTTGCGTTCAGATCTCTGAACGATCTGCCCGGCGCCCCGGATGTTGCCTTCATAGGCATCAACCGACACGCAACCATCGAAATCGTTCAGGCGCTTGCGGCGCTGGGCACCGGAGGCGCGGTTTGTTTTGCATCCGGGTTCACCGAAGCATTGGCCGAAGATGATCAGGGTGCGGATTTGCAGGCGCAGCTGGTCGCGGCAGCGGGCGAAATGCCCATCCTTGGTCCGAACTGCTATGGTTTTGTGAACGCGTTGGACAACGTCGCGGTCTGGCCCGATCAGCATGGTATGCGACCGGTGGACCGGGGCGTTGCGATTCTGACCCAAAGCTCGAACATTGCGATCAACATGACGATGCAGCGTCGGGCTCTGCCGCTTGCTGTAGTGCTGGCATGCGGAAATCAGGCGCAGACCCATCAGGCGGATATCGCTTCGGCCCTGTTAGATGATGACCGAATCACCGCAATTGGTGTGCATATCGAAGGTTTTGGCGATCTGCGAAAATGGGAGGCGCTTGCCGCCAAGGCACAAGATCGCGGCGTACGGATTGTTGCGTTGAAAATGGGTCGTTCAACGCATGCACAGGCGGCGACGATTTCACATACTGCATCGCTCGCCGGTGGCGACGCCGGCGCGCAGGCCTTTCTGGATCGTTTGGGGATTGCGCGCTTGAATGACATCCCCAGCTTTCTAGAAACGCTCAAGCTGCTGCACATTACGGGCGGGCTGGATGGCAACGGACTTGGCATGATCAGTTGTTCGGGGGGTGAGGCTAGCCTTGCCGCTGATATGGCTGAGGACAGAGATCTGCATTTCCCGCCGCTCTCTGATACGCAGCGTTCTGATCTGCGCGCAGCACTGGGGCCTATGGTCGCTCTGGCAAATCCACTAGACTATCACACCTATATCTGGCGCGACACGGCTGCGATGACGCGCGCGTGGAGTGGGCTGATCGGGGATGATATCGCCATGACTATCGCGGTTGTCGACTATCCACACACAGATGCAAGTGACTGGGACTGCGCCACGCAAGCCGCGCTGAATTGTGCTGCGGAAACCGGTTGCCCTTTTGCCGTAGCCGCGACCTTGCCCGAGCTGATGCCGGAAGAGGTTGCACATCGTCTGAGTAACGGTGGCGTCGTCCCTTTTGCCGGGCTGCATGAAGCGCTGGCCGCAGCCGAGGCCGCCGCGCCCCGGAGACAAGAGAGAGCAGACCCGGTTCTGTTACCATCAGACGTCGAGGCCGATCAGGTCCTGACCGAGGCCGAGGCAAAAGAGGCGCTGGCCGCCTTTGACCTGTCGGTGCCGCGCAACGTTCTGGCGGATGCTTGTGATGTGGCTCAAGTGGCTGGCGCGTTGACAGGCCCGTTTGCGGTCAAAGGCGTTGGACTTGCACATAAGTCAGAACATGGAGCAGTGTATCTTGGTGTTGCGGCCGAAGACCTCGTCGCTACGGCGCAGGATATTGGCACATCTCAGGTGCTGGTCGAAGAAATGATCCCGGATAGCGTGGCCGAACTGCTGGTTGGCGTCACACGTGATCCAGCCCATGGGTATGTTCTGACGGTTGGAGCTGGTGGCGTTCTGACTGAAATTCTACGCGATACGGTGTCGCTGCTAATCCCGTCGCCCCGTACGGCTGTGCGCGAGGCGTTGGGCCGATTGGCCTGTGCGCCCTTACTGACAGGATATCGGGGGAAACCTGCCGTCGATATGGACGCAGTGTTGGACGCCATAGAGGCGGTGCAAAGCTATGTCATTGCCAATGCAGAAACTCTCGACGAAGTTGAACTAAACCCGCTGATCTGCACTGCCGAAAGGGCGGTGGCGGTTGATGCCCTGATCCGAAAGGCAAGCTCATGAATCCGATCAAGACCCGTCGCGATGGCGCCGTTCTCGAAGTCACGCTGGACCGGCCCAAGGCCAATGCGATCGACCTGGCGACAAGCCGGATCATGGGCGAGGTATTTCGCGATTTCCGGGATGATCCTGAACTGCGGGTGGCCATCCTGACCGGTGGCGGAGAGAAGTTCTTTTGCCCCGGCTGGGATCTGAAGGCGGCGGCCGAGGGCGACGCGGTTGACGGAGATTACGGTGTTGGCGGCTTTGGCGGTTTGCAGGAACTGCGCGACATGAACAAACCGGTTATTGCGGCCGTGAATGGTATCGCCTGCGGTGGTGGCCTGGAACTGGCGCTGAGCGCAGACATGATCATCGCTGCGGATCGTGCCAGCTTTGCGTTGCCCGAAATCCGCTCCGGCACGGTGGCGGATGCAGCCAGCGTCAAATTGCCTAAACGCATCCCCTATCACATCGCCATGGAGCTGCTGCTGACCGGGCGTTGGTTCGATGCTGAAGAGGCGCATCGCTGGGGTCTGGTCAACGAAATCGTTGCCCCTGACCAGTTGATGGACCGGGCACGGGAACTGGGGCGCCTTCTGGCAAGCGGTCCACCGCTGGTCTATGCCGCCATCAAGGAAATCGTGCGTGATGCCGAGGATTCCAAGTTTCAGGATGCGATGAACCGGATCACCAAGCGACAACTGCAAACCGTCGATATCCTCTATGGATCAGAAGACAACCTTGAAGGCGCCCGCGCCTTTGCGGAAAAGCGCGATCCGGTCTGGAAGGGGCGGTAACTTTGGGTTCGACCCGACCGCGGGCTTCAGGATTTTTCGAACAGGGCGATCTGTGCCAGATCGTCTTTGTTCGGCCCGGCTGCCAGATCACCGTAGATGCGCACCTTTGACACAGTCAGGTTGCCGATCTGATCCTGCCGGAGGTCACGCAAGGTCTCGCCAAACCCCAATGCCTCGAAGTGCTGGGCATTGATTGAGATTGCGAACTGCGCGCCTGTTCGTGCGACCCGCAATAATGCATACAGCGCTTCGGGCCCCAGATGCCCATGGGTAAACGTGCCGGACGAGACAATGCCTGCGTAGCTGTCGCGGGGCACTGGGACACCCTGGTTCAAATCCGCCTCAACCGCATCACGATAGATATCTTTGCGCATGGCCTGATCCAGCATCTCAGCACTGATATCGGTGGCATCAATCGGGCCGACGCCCAAGCCGGCAAGCACGGCACCGCACAGGCCGGTTCCGGCCCCCACATCCAATACCGGCCCTTGACCGCCGGCGCCGACAAAGGCGCGGGCGGTGTGGATATGCAGCTGATAATCCTCAAGCGCGGCAAAACTCTCATCATAGTCTCCGGCCCATTATAGTCTCCGGCCCATTCGGCATAGAGACGTTTGTTGTCCTCGGGTGTCTTCAGCGCATAGGCCGAATGAATGCCGGGTGTCTTTTTGCTCATGAACCAATCAAGGCGCAATGCGGGATTCGAATCAAGTGCGTCCATCCGGCGCTTGCATCCCCTGGCCTGCCGGACCATCAAGAGAGCCATGACAAATACACTTCTTTCGTTTGGTCATGGATATTCTGCCCGGACCCTGTCGCGCCGACTGCCCTCGCAGGGCTGGCGCATCATCGGAACCACACGTAACGCAGATCAGGTCTCGGTCATTCGCGACTCAGGGGCCGAGCCGGTGGTCTGGCCGGGGGATACGCCGTCCTTTGACGGGGTAACGCATCTGTTGATTTCGCCTGCGCCGACGGCAGCGGGCGATCCGGTATTGGCCGCGCTACGGGACGAAATAGCCGCCCGTGCATCGCAATTCACATGGGTCGGGTATTTGTCGACAACGGCCGTCTATGGTGACCATCAAGGCGCATGGGTGGACGAAACGACGCCGCCGGCCCCGACAGCTGAACGCGGGCGTTGGCGGATGCGGGCCGAAGAGCAATGGGCAGAGATTCCCGGGCTGCCCCTGCATATATTTCGCCTTGCCGGCATCTATGGTCCCGGGCGCGGCCCGTTCTCCAAGCTCAAACGCGGCGGGTTGCGGCGGATCATCAAAGAGGGGCAGGTCTTCTCTCGTATTCATGTTGAGGATATCGCGCAGGTTCTTGAGGCGTCGATGGCGCAGCCCAATCCCGGCGCAATCTATAATGTCTGCGACGATGAACCGGTGCCACCGCAGGACGTGATCGGGTATGCTGCCGAGTTGCAGGGCGTCCCGCTGCCCCCCGCAGTGGCGTTCGAAGACGCGGACATGACCCCGATGGCGCGCAGTTTTTACAATGAGAACAAGCGCGTGAAGAACAACAGGATCAAAGACGACCTTGGTGTGTCGCTGCTTTACCCGAACTATCGTGTCGGGTTGCGGGCCTTGCAGCGCACTCTGGGCGAGCGCTCTTAGACATAGCGATAGCGATGGAGTTCGGGCTGCATTCCCGGCGGTGCTATCATGGTGCCGTAAGGCGGCGCGTGCTCGGGCATATTATTTGACGCCCTCCGCATAAGCAATAGTTTTAAGTTATCATTACTATCAGTAAAGAAAACTTATATGTATGACTTCTCCATGCTATCTATTACCTAAGCAAACTGGGGATTTCGCTCGCTCGGTATGTGCGTTGGATAACTGGCAAGCGTGATTTGTTTAGCAAACGTTTCAGTCCAGCGTGACCTGCGAGAGCGATGGAATCGTCCTGCTTTGCTTCGTGCCTTTAACTTGATGTGCCTAGCATATGGCCCCCAGCCAGGATCGGAGAAATAGAATGGACGGAAGCGACACCCCAAACAACGGCGGTTGCCCGGTGATGCACGGAGCCGGAGCCCGGACAAACCGGGACTGGTGGCCAAACCGGCTGAATCTTTCGATCCTGCATCAGCACGCACCTGCATCGAATCCGATGGATGCGGATTTTAGCTATGCCGAAGCCTTCAAGAAGCTGGATATGAAGGCGCTGAAAGAGGATTTGTATGCGCTGATGACCGACTCGCAGGACTGGTGGCCTGCGGATTATGGTCACTATGGCGGGTTCTTCATTCGTATGGCCTGGCACAGTGCGGGCACGTATCGGACGGCGGATGGACGCGGCGGCGCCTCGACCGGTAACCAGCGATTTGCCCCGCTGAACAGCTGGCCGGACAATGGCAATCTGGACAAGGCGCGCCGCCTGTTGTGGCCGATCAAGCAGAAGTACGGCAACCAGGTTTCGTGGGCAGATCTGATAATCCTCGCTGGTAACTGCGCCATCGAGTCGATGGGTGGCAAGACCTTCGGCTTTGCCGGTGGCCGCGAGGATATCTGGGCCCCCGAAGAAGACATCTACTGGGGTGCCGAAACCGACTGGCTGGCACCGACCGACAACCCGCACAGTCGCTATTCCGGTGCACGTGATCTGGAAAACCCGCTGGCCGCCGTACAGATGGGGCTGATCTATGTGAACCCCGAAGGCCCCGATGGTCAGCCTGACATTCTGGCGTCTGGCCGCGATATTCGCGACACATTTGGCCGGATGGCGATGAATGACGAGGAAACCGTTGCGCTGGTCGCCGGGGGTCACACCTTTGGCAAAGCGCACGGTGCCGGTGATCCCGATCTGGTTGGCCCGGAACCAGAGGCCGCCGCGATCGAAGAGATGGGCCTTGGCTGGATCAATAAGTTTGGTTCGGGCAAAGGCGACGACACCACCACCTCTGGCATCGAGGGTGCATGGACAGCCAACCCGATCAAATGGGACAATGGCTATTTCGATTTGCTGTTCGGCTATGACTGGAACCTGACCAAAAGCCCCTCGGGCGCGTGGATATGGGAGCCGATTGGCGTGACCGAAGACGACATGGCCCCCGCCGCACATGATCCGTCCAAGAAGGTCAAGACCATGATGACCACCGCCGATATGGCGATGCGCATGGATCCGATCTATGGCCCGATCTCGAAACGGTTCCACGAAAACCCCGAGGAGTTCGCAGATGCCTTTGCCCGTGCTTGGTTCAAGCTGACCCACCGCGATATGGGGCCGCGCTCGAACTATATCGGTGAAGACGCGCCGACCGAGGAACTCATCTGGCAGGACAACGTGCCCGCCGTGGATCATGATCTGATCGACGATTCAGATGCGGCTGATCTGAAAGCCAGGATACTGGCGACGGGCCTGTCTGTTTCCGAACTTGTTTCGACGGCATGGGCCTCGGCCTCGACTTTCCGCGGTTCGGACAAGCGCGGCGGCGCCAATGGGGCCCGTGTTCGTCTGGCTCCGCAAAAGGACTGGGAAGTGAATGAGCCGCTGAAGCTGTCCAAAGTGCTGGACGTGTTAGAAGGCGTTCAGGCCGCGTTCAACGCCGGGCAGTCGGGCAACAAGCGCGTCTCGCTGGCGGATGTGATCGTTCTGGGTGGTGCGGCTGCGATTGAGCAGGCCGCCAAAGCAGGCGGTCATGATGTCGAGGTGCCATTTGCTGCTGGTCGTACCGATGCGTCGCAGGACCAGACGGATGTCGAATCTGTGGCCGTGCTTGAACCCGAGGCGGATGGCTTCCGCAATTACCAAAAGACCGATTACAATATCTCCCCCGAAGAGATGTTGGTCGATAAGGCGCAGTTGCTGACGCTGTCTGCGCCCGAAATGACCGTTCTGATCGGCGGGTTGCGGGTTCTGGGTGCCAATTTCGGCGGATCGCAACATGGTGTCCTCACCCAGAATGTCGGAACGCTCAGCACAGACTTCTTCACCAATATTCTCGACATGGGGACAGAATGGAAACCGTCCGGCAAAGGCGTCTATGAGGGCCACGACCGCACGAGCGGTGCGATCAAATGGACAGGCACACGCGTGGATCTGGTTTTCGGATCAAACTCGCAGTTGCGCGCGCTGGCTGAAGTTTATGCGCAGGCAGATACTGCGGGTAAATTCGTGGACGACTTTGTATCGGCCTGGAACAAGGTGATGAACGCGGATCGCTTTGATCTGAATTAGTCCTCTGACGACCACTCACGACCTGGCGCCGCTCTGGGAAACCTTGGCGGCGCTATTTTGTGCTGCGCCGGGTGTTGTGGACCGTCCTTTTCGAGGCGATTCCAGTTGCAGCTGAGGTTTTTCGCAGGGGCTGTGGTTGATCGCGGGTTATTTTGGTGGCGGGGATGGAGCAATTGTTAAAGTAACCCGTTGTTTTCATTAAGATGGGTGAGATTTTGCCGAGAAATGTGAAGTTTTTTGAAAATGGGGGTTGCAGGTCCCAGACCTAATCCGTAAATACCCCTTCACCGGCGCTACTGAGGTTGTTGTTGGGACGCTGGAGACGGCGGAGACGCACTGGAGAGACGGTGGGCATCTGAGGATTGAGATTGGGCGGTGGCGCTGAGGGATT